>NZ_HG315685.1:582460-717566 GCF_000455365.1 Halopiger djelfimassiliensis | reverse complement strand
GTGGGGCTTACGGCCTTCACCCTCGGGGTCAAGCCCCGAGGCACTCGGCCTGCCTCGCCTGTAGATCCCGTCGATCTCCTGAGAATCGTTGCCGCCGGAGACGTCGACGGTTTCGCCAGCCGTCAGCGTCGTCGGAAGGACCGTATCGACCGTGGCAGCACCGATACCGAGACTCGAGAGGATGCGTTTCATACGAGAGTACGTCTCGGGCACCCCAATAAATATGTTTCTTTGTTGATGTGAACCGCGGTGCGACGATCGACGCAGCGGCGTCGGTCGATCCGAGAACCGCTCCGGCGAATCCGGATCCTCGCTACTCGTCGACCAGCGTCCATTCGCCGGGGCCGACGGACTCGACGGCGTCGCGGCGTTCCATCTCCGTGAGCACTTCCGGGATGCGGTTCGGCTGGGCGATCTCCATCTCGATGCGATCGATCCCGTGGAACTCCGAGAGATAGTGACGGATTTCCTCACGGGTGAACGACGACTGGTCGGCCTGTTCCATCACGCTCGAGATCAGATCGACCATGTCCTCGATGAAGTTCCACGGGTAGACGATCCAGGTCCAGTCCTCGAGTCGTTCGCCGACGTAGTCGGGTTCGAACTCGCTGGTGCCGAGCAACTGCAGCGTCGCCGTCCGGACTTCGCCGGCGTCGCGGTCGTCGACGTACTCGTAGGCGCGTTCGATCGAGCCGCCGGTGTCGGCGATGTCGTCGATGATGAGCACGTCCTTGCCCTCGACGCTGCCTTCCGGCATCGGATAGCGGACCGTCGGCTCACCGGATTTCTCCGCGGTGCCGACGTAGTGTTCCATCTTCAGGCTCGTGAGGTCGTTCAGCCCGAGGAAGTCACAGAGACACCGGCCGGCGAACCAGCCGCCGCGGGCCAGAGCGACGATGACGTCGGGTTCGAACTCGTCGCGACGAACCTCGTCGCTGACGTCCCGACAGAGGCTGTAAATGTACTCCCAGTTCGTGATCGTACAGTCGAAATCGTCCGGTAAGTCGGACATCTGGTGGCCACCTACTCGAGTGAGGGAGCGGGAACCCCATAAGTGGGCTGAATACGCTTCGTCCGCACGGTTGCAGAGTCTGCATAATGGCCCGAGGATATAACCGTTGGAACAGAGAACTGTCACGGAATGCCCTCCACGCAAGACTACGAGTTCCTGCTCGAGTGCAAGAACGTGATCGGCGTCGACTACGACGAAGAGGAGGACCGCGTCACCGTCTTCGTTTCCCAGAAGCGACCCAAGGACTGCCTCGACGACGCCGACGATGTCGAGAAGCGTGTGGCCGATTCGGGCGACGACGTCGACATCTCGGTCGTCGACTCGGGCTACGACGAGGAGCGCGAGGGGTTCGATGCGCTCTCTGTGCTCGAACCGCTCCCCGAAGCCGCCCCGGGACGGACGGATCGCCACCGACCAGTTCCGGCCGGTGTCAGCGAGATCAACGCGAACTCGACGGCCGGAACCGGCGGACCGTACCCGGCGCGGCTTGCGGAACCCGACGCCGGGAGTGCAACCTGGCACGAGGACGTCGAGTCCGGCGATCTCGTACGCCTCTCGAACAATCACGTCTACGCCCGCTCGAACGCGGCCGACTTCGGCGAACCGATCATCCAGCCGTCGCCGGAGGACGGCGGCGACGCCGACGACGAGGTCGGCGAACTCGTCGGGTACGCCCCGATCGAGGACGGCGTCCGCGTCGACGCCGCCGCGCGATCGGTTGACCCGGATCGGGAGTCGGCGAGCTACTACGAACTCGACGACGAGTGGCCGACCGGCGTTTGGCGCGAGGAGTACGCCGCCCTCCGGGGCGAAACGGTCACGAAAACGGGCCGTACGACCAGCGTCACGAGTGCTGATATCGAGGCGACGAACGCGACCGTCCGTGTCAGTTACCCCGATCGAGGGCCTGTCACACTCCGCGAGCAGGTCGTCGCCGGCTACATGTCCGAGCCCGGCGACAGCGGCTCGCCGGTCTTCCTCGAGGACGGAACCCTTGTCGGCCTCCTCTTCGCCGGCTCGGCCCGACAAACGATCTGTAATCGGATCGCCAACGTCGAGGCGGATCTCGGCGTCGAGATTCTCACGGCCGAGCCGGACGAAACCGGCGATGAGGACGGCGTCCCCGTCTCCGTGACGACGCTGGATCGGACCGTCTCGGTCGACCTCGAGACTCCCGATCTAACGCTCGAGGGCCTCCACTTCGAGGCCGAGCTCCAGCCCGGCGCGACCGTCGACGTGACCGCGACGATTGCCGGCTCGCCGGGCGAGTACTGGCTCGATATCGACGACGAGCGGACGACAACGACGATCGGCGAGGACGGCCAAACCGCAGCAACGCTGCCGGTTTCGGTCCCCGGCGACGCGACCGAGTCGGTGACGATTCGGATTCGCGGTGGGCCGGTCGCCACGCTCGAGTAACGCGCGTTTTCGTACTCTTTGGAACGCGTTCCGTCCTCACGGCGCTCACTTCCTTCCGATACCACTACGGAGGATTACACGAATGGGGATTTCATGAGCGACGGGAGACCAGACAGCACGACACCACACACGGCGGACGCCGTCGATGAGCAGGAGACCGACTTCGAACCGACGGCCGACCCCGATGATACCTGCTTCGTGGTTCTGAACGCGGCGTCTCTCCGCGAACTGCTCGCGGTTTTCCGGCCGATCGAACAGAATGCCCAGTTTTTCGTCCGGGAGGGGATCGGGATCAGGGCACGGAGTCGCAGCGAGTACTGCTACTGGTTCGAGGTCACGATTCCCGTCACCGTCTTCGAGGTGTTCCACACCGATGACGTCGACCTTCACGTAAACGTGGACGCCCTAGAACGAGCGCTCAACCGAACGCAAGCGGATCGAGTCGCTCTGCGCGGGAAGCACGGATCGGTCCTGCTCGACGACGGACGAACGACCTACCGGCTGAAAGCGGACGAGATCCCCCTCGAGGACAGGCGTCGAACCGATCCCTCGGTGCTCGAAGACAGGCCGTTGTTCGACCTGGTCGCCAGTCTGGAGTTCACCGTCCCGGCCGCCAAACTCCAAGCGATCGTCGCTGCTGACGAAGAACGCGATCACGCCGGTATCAGGGTCGATAAAGCCGCTGAGACGGCCGACGTGTTCTTCTTCGATATGGACGGCGGCGACCGGACCGTGAGTATGCGGCTCGCTCCCGACGATTTCGTGTCTCCGCCCGAACTTCCGGTAGCGGACGTCGAGGAGGCGACGGTCGTCACGGCCCCCGTCTGCCGGGAAGCCATCGATCAGGCCGTCTCTCCGATGCGCGGCAACGTAACGATGACCGTCCCGGAACACTCCGATGCGCTTCCGACCCTTATCGAGTACGAACGAGCGGACGGAACGCTATCGGTATCCGGGCGACTCACGAACCGCAAAGGCGCGTATCAAGCGCTCGAGAGCCTCGAATCGGCGGAGTAGGGATCGGGGATTCGGAGCCGCTTCGGAGGCGGCTCACCGTTGTGGCGCGTTAGCCGGCCGCTACAGCCGACGGAACGGCTGAACGATCATCGCCTCACTACGTTCTGACGCAGTACGTCTCGCCGGCACAGTTCGACTATTGGCCAAGCGTGACACGCCGGCTCACTCGAGGTAACGACTCGAGAGCGATCCGATCCCCGGTATCGCAACGGGACAACTATTTATAACTTGGTCATACAACCTAGTTATCGATGGCGAACACGCAAATCGCAGCCGCCCGCGAGGGAACGATCACCGAGGAAATGGAGCGCGTGGCCGAACGCGAGAACCGCGATCCGGAGTTCGTCCGGGAACAGGTCGCCGACGGACAGGCGGTCATTCCGGCAAACACCAACCACGACGCGCTCGATCCGATGATCATCGGCCGGGAGTTCTCGACGAAAGTCAACGCCAACATCGGCAACAGCGAGACCACGAGCGACCTCGAGACGGAACTCGAGAAACTCCACACCGCGGTCCACTACGGCGCGGACACGGTGATGGACCTCGGTACCGGGACCGACCTCGACGAGATCCGTGAAACGCACCTCGAATACTCGCCGGTCCCGCTCGGGACGGTCCCGCTGTACGAGGCGGTCAAACAGGCGGGCAGCCCCGAGGAAATCACGAAAGAGTTGTTGCTCGAGATCATCGAAAAGCAGGCCGAACAGGGCGTCGACTACATGACGATCCACGCGGGGATCCTCGCCGAGCATCTGCCGTTGACCGACGGCCGGAAGACGGGCATCGTCTCCCGCGGCGGATCGATCATGGCGAAGTGGATGGAGGAACACGGCGAGCAGAACCCGCTGTTTCAGGCCTTCGAGGGTATCTGCGAGATATTCGCCGAGCACGACGTCACGTTCAGTCTCGGCGACAGCCTGCGTCCGGGCTGTCTGGCCGACGCCTGCGACGAGGCCCAGTACGCCGAACTCGACACGCTCGGCGAACTCACCCGGCGCGCCTGGGAGTACGACGTTCAGGTGATGGTCGAGGGGCCGGGTCACGTCCCGATGCACAAGATCGCCGAGAACGTACAGCGCCAGCAGAATGTCTGTGACGGCGCACCGTTTTACGTCCTCGGCCCGCTCGTGACCGACGTCGCGCCCGGCTACGACCACATCACGAGCGCGATCGGGGCCGCGATGGCCGCACAGGCCGGCGCGGCGATGCTCTGTTACGTGACCCCCAAAGAGCACCTCGGCCTCCCCGAGGAGGAGGACGTTCGCGATGGACTCGCGGCCTACCGGATCGCCGCACACGCCGGCGACGTGGCCAACGAACGTCCCGGCGCTCGAGACTGGGACGACGCGCTTTCGGAAGCCCGCTACGACTTCGACTGGCGCGAACAGTTCCGACTCGCGCTCGACCCCGATCGCGCCCGCGAGTACCACGATCAGACGCTCCCCGGCGACAACTACAAGGAAGCGCGGTTCTGCTCGATGTGTGGCGTCGAGTTCTGCTCGATGCGGATCGACCAGGACGCCCGCGAGGACGGCGAGATGGAACGGCTGGATACGGAGACGGATCTCGAGGCCTCGCCCGCGGCGGAGGTGAACCTGCCGCCGGTGGGAACACACGACTCCGGTGACCTGCCGCCCGTCGAGGAGTGCGGGGAGTATCCCGCCGAGTCGGCCGGCGACGACTGAGAGACCGGCTCCCCCTGCGAGTTCGGATACGGAAGTGAGCCGGCGACCCAACAGTATCGTTCTCGAGCGGTCACACCGCGGCGGAGCGTGCTCCCGTTTGACCCATATAATACGACGGCACAAAATATTGGGTTCATAATATTTCTCTAGAAAAAATATTTACAGAGATTCATGATACTCGAGGTATGGCGATCGACAAGCCCTCATCGATTCACGATGAGTCCGGGATCGATACCATGAGCCGACGCTCGTTCGCGTCGTCGTTGCTTGCAGCAGGGTTTTCGTTCGGGTCGGCGTTGGCCCTCACTCCGGACGACGTCACAGCGGCAAAGCGTGACGAAGTCCCCATCGTCGTCGGCTACTCGAAGGCTAGCGACGAACCCGACAATAGCCACAAAAAGCGGGTCCCAGCGCGGTGGTACGATCGACTTTCGAAAGCGCGCACGGAGTACGAGAAGTTCCTGAACGGAGCCGAAATCGCGAGCCATCGCGCGACGGACGAAGCAGTCACCGGCGTTTGGGTTTCGGCCGGCTCGGTCGACGGCCAACGCCCGTCCCTCGAGCTCGAGGTGACCGATTCGGAACCCGTCCCGCTCGGGTATCTCGAATCGAACGGGGTTCCGGTAACGGTGCGGCGGGTAGATGCGTCCGAGGGTGCTCCCCCGGAGTCGAGATCCGGAGCCGGGGCAGAACCGGACCCCGAACAGCTCGAGCGAAATCCAGGCCAAAAGATCGGTAACGGCGATGGATACAACGGTACGTTGGGAGCTCCGGTTCGACAGTCACCGACCGAGGAGTGGCACTTTCTGACGTGTCAACACCTCGGCGGCGGATTCGAAGAGGGAGATTCGCTGTACACGAGCGGCTCATCGTCGGCAGCCGAGATCGGAACGATGATCGAGGTGGACTGTGCCGATGACCTTGCCATCGCCGAAGCGAAGAACGGCTATACCCCATCGCGATCGATCGTCGATGAGTCGGAAACCGGTATCTCCGGCGAGTTCAGCAAAGACGGACTCGCCGATCTAGACGAAGGGGACGAGGAAGTCAAGAAGTCGGGACAGAAAACGGGCGTGACGAGTGGAAAAGTCAAATCCCACGACGGAACGGCGTGGGTAGACAAATTCTCGTGCCCGAGGCGGACCAACCAGTTGAAGTGGGGGACCGAAGAAGACGGCGCGGCCGGCGATAGCGGCGCGCCGGTCTACACTGGCCCGCCACACGATTCTCCCGCCGACTGGGTCTGGATAGCGGCCTCCCAACACGCCGTCAGACCGTGGTATCTGGGTGATTTCGTACACGGAACGGCCGCGTGGGTACTCAAAGAACAGTACGACTGGGTGTTTTTCTAGGGGACTTCCCAGCTACGGTGTCGGTTCGCCCGCCAGCGACTCGAGAACGCCGACCGGGCGGTGATCGAGGACCGAGGATTGATACGCCGGTCGACCCACCGGTTCCGTATGGAGACGATTCGGGTCCTGCAGGTCGACGCGTTCACCGACGAACCGCTGACGGGCAACCCCGCGGGCGTCGTGCCCGACGCGGACGGACTCACCGACGAGCAGATGCAGACGATCGCCGCCGAGATGGCCGTCAGCGAAACTGCGTTCCTTCGCTCGAGTGCCGAGGCCGATCGGCGGGTTCGCTACTTTACCCCCACACAGGAGGTCGATCTCTGTGGCCACGCGACCATCGGCTCGTTTTCCCACCTCCACGAGGAGGGACTCGAACCCGGACTGACGACCCTCGAGACGAACGTCGGAATTCTCGAGATCGAGGTCGGAGACGACGGCACGGTCTGGATGACACAGGACACGCCGGAAATCCGCGAGGTCGACGTGGGGTACGACCGCGCGGCCGACGCGCTCGGCGTCGAGCAGGCGGCCCTCGAAGGCGCGAGCGACGACATTCCGCTCGCCGTCGCGTCGACGGGACTTCCCTTCCTGATCGTTCCGATCACCTATCTCTCGGATCTCGGTAGCGCCACGCCGGATATGGCGGCGATCGAAACCCTCACCGAGGCCGTCGATGCGACGGGGATCTACCTCTTTACATTCGACGCGCTCGAGGCCGACTCGACGCTGCACGGACGTATGTTCGCTCCCGGGGCAGGCGTTCCTGAAGATCCCGTTACCGGAACCGCAAGCGGTGCCGTCGGCGCGTACCTCGATCACTTCGGCGCGTTCGATGACGACCTGCCGGACGAACTCCGCCTCGAGCAGGGCCATTACGTCGATCGACCGGGACTGGTTCGCGTTCGGGTCGACGATGCGATCCGCGTCGGCGGCCGCGGCGTGACCGCGCTCGAGGGGACGATCGTCGTTCCCGAGGACGAGGACGACGAAATACTCGAAGCCTGAGGCACTCGCCGACTGCGCCCCGCCGCTCTCGACTCGTAAGCCACGAATTGATCCAATCAATAGTCCGATTAACGTACGTCAGAAAGAGTTAAATATAATTAATTCACAGTTAGCGTGAACGACTGCCCTCCACGCAACGGGAGCCGTGGCAGGACAGTGACCGAATCGTCCGAGGGAGTCCGCGGCCGTGATCGGTGGAGGCACGCCGTTCGAACGGATGACTATGTTACGACTGGAGTCGATACGACGGCGAACGAACGAGCGTACCGGAGCGCAACTACGGATGATCGGCGCTCGAGGGGTGGTGATCGATCCATGAGCGTCGTTGGACGCCAGTACCGGTTGGCCAGAAACTGTACTCGAGCGGTCCTGTCCGCACCGCAGGTTCTCCTGTATCCGGTGCTGGCGACCGTCCTTTCGTTTGGCTACCCGATACTCCTGTTTGGGTACCCGATGGTCGGCGGCTATAATTCGACGGTGATGACTGCCGGCTTCTTGCTGTATCTCGTCATCGTGCCGCTCATCATCTCCTTTTCCATGGTCGCGTACTGTTACGAACTCAACGAACTGTTCGAAGGGAGACAGCCGTCACCGGGCGACGGCGCACGCGTCGCCGCGAACCGACTGCGGCTTGTCGGCGTCGCCGCGCTCGTTTTCGGGACCGGTGGTGCAGCACTCCAGTACCTCGGCCTGTTCGGTCGTATCGGGTCGCGACTCGGTAGCTCCGCCCAGCTCGGGCTCGAGGTCGTACACATGTTCGCGTTCCCGGTCGTGGCGCTTTCGCCGGCCGACGGAACGGTGCGGGACGCCTTCGAGGACGTCGTCGACGCTATGCAAAGCGAATTCGGCGCAGCCACGGTGTCGGCCGTCGGTATTCGCCTGTTAAACGGCCTCATCGTGTCGAGTGGCTTTCTCGCTGCGATCGGGCTGCTGGTGGCCTGGTTCTACCGCGGCGTCGATATCGCCGTCGGTCCGCTGGGGCCGTTCACGCTTCCGATTCTGTTCGTGTTCGGGAGTGCGATCACCGCAAGCGTCGTCGGACTCGCCGTCTCCGGCGTCGTCAAGACGGCGCTGTATCGGTACGCATCGGACGGCGAACTGCCCGCGGAACTCGGCGTCGGCATCGACGACCTGGTCGACACCGCCCCGTCGGACGGCATTCGGCCCCCCGAATCGGGCGCGTTCGCGTGGCTCTCACTCGGCCGACAGCAGGCCGGACGCGCCATCAAGAGCCTCCCGCTGTGGGGCCTCGCCATCACGACGGCGCTCGTGTCCGGGATCGCCGCGTTCTTCATCTCGACGCTCTACACCCGCGTGCTCGAGGGTGCTCTCGGCACGGTCAGGGAAAGCGACGCGAACGTCGAGCAGGTGGCAAACGCCGAGGAGTTCGAAGCGCTGGAACTGGTGTTGGGAGCGGACCCGACCCGTTACGACGTCCAGACGATGCTCGAGTCGCTGCTCGGGTCCGGTGATCTCCTCGGCGTGGTCGTTCTCTCGACGCTGATTCTGACTCTGGGTCCGGTTCTCGGGCTCGTAGTCACGGTGCCGGCGATCATCAAGCGCCGTCGCGACGGCTACTATTCCGAACTCCTTGACGCCGGCTACGGACCACGCGACGTCGTTCTCGGGACGTTCCTGGGACGGTTGACCGCCGCGTCGGTCGTCGTCGTGTTGCCGTCGCTGGTCATCGCTGCAGCCGTCTGGAACCGTCAGGCGGCCGTTGGCGTCCCGTACGTGGTCGCGACGCTTTTCGCGATCGCGTGTATCGGGATCTTCGTTGCGTTCGGCGTTCTCGTCGGTACCGCCGCGAGAGGGTGGAAATCGGCCATCGGTGGCAGCCTCGGCGTGTTGCTTATCCCGTACGTCTTTTCGGGGAACCCGGCCGGCGTAACAAGCGTTCCGGACCGCGACAGCGCGTTAGAGGCCGTTCTGGCTCCGCCGTGGGACTTCCTGCCTGCGGTGCTTACCCGGTTCAACCTGCACAACGTCATCACCGACGGAATGCACTTTTTCGCGCTGTCGAGCGTGGTGGAATCGTTCCCCCGTATTTCCCGGACGGCGCTGAATCCGATCCTCTCCCACGAGGCACCGCCTCAGGAAGCCGTCGCCGAACTGCCGTTTTACCTCCAGCAGTGGTTCGTCTATCCGGTCGTCGCGATCTGGATCGCGATCCCGCTCGTCGCCGCGATCGTGGCGTTCGATCCGGAACTCTAACTACCTCATCCACGTTCGATCGACAGTCGGAGCCGGCGGAAATTCACCGGTGACCGTTTTTCTGAAACGACACTTCCGGCGGCTCGAGCGGCGAAAATCGCCATCTCGACGAGAATCTCATTCGGTTGTGAGTTGCGAATTATGAGGTTTGTTCGCAACCTTCTTTATTCGGTCGGATGACCACGCAGATAGAGATGGCTGTACTCTGGCTGGACGAAATCAGTGCCGACGACCTCGAGAAGGTCGGCGGTAAAGGTGCCTCCCTGGGCGAGCTTACCGGAGCCGGGCTCCCCGTTCCACCGGGATTCGTGGTGACTGCCGGGACATATCGATCGTTCATCGAAGAAGCCGAAATCGACGAGGAGCTGTTCGACGCCGTCGACGTCGACGTCGACGATTCGAGTGCGCTCGCGGCGGCGGCCGACCGGGCGCAGGAACTCATTCTCGAGACGCCGTTTCCCGACGACCTCCGCGAGGAGATCCTCGACTCCTACCGGGAGGTAGGCGACGGCGAGGCGTTCGTCGCCGTCCGTTCGTCGGCGACCGCCGAGGACCTACCGGATGCCTCCTTTGCGGGCCAACAGGAGACGTTCCTCAACGTCACCGAGACGGACCTGCTCGATCGCGTCCGGGAGTGTTGGGCGTCGCTGTTTACCCAGCGGGCGATCTATTACCGGCAGGAACAGGGCTTTGACCACTCAGCGGTCAACATCGCGGTCGTCGTCCAGCAGATGGTCGACGCCGAGAAGTCGGGCGTGATGTTCACCAGCCACCCCTCGACGGGCGATCCGACGATGATCATCGAAGCCGCGTGGGGACTGGGCGAAGCCGTCGTTTCCGGTGCCGTCTCGCCGGATAACTACGTCGTCGACCGTGCCGATCGCGACGTCGACGTTACCGTCGCCGAAAAGAAGGTGATGCACGAGAAAGACGAGGCGACCGGCGAGACCGTCGAACGTGAGGTCCCGGAGGACAAACGCAACACGCGCGTCCTCTCCGACGACGAGATCGACGCGCTCATGGACCTCGGCGAGCGCGTCGAGGACCACTACGGCGAGCCACAGGACGTCGAGTGGGCTATCGTCGCGGGCGAGGTCTACATGCTCCAGTCGCGGCCGATCACGACGATCGACGAAACCGGCGACGCCGCAGCCGAAACCGGAAGCGTCGACGCCGCAAAGGGGCTGACCGACGGCAGCGGCGGCGTACAGGCCGCCGAGGGCGGAAGTGCCGAGACGGGCGACGCGGGTGCCGCCGGCGACGTCGTCGTCGACGGGCTCGGCTCGAGCCCGGGCACCGTAAGCGGGGCCGCCCGCATCGTCACGAAACTCGACGACCTCGACAAGGTCGGCGAGGGCGATATCATCGTCACCGAGATGACGATGCCCGACATGGTGCCCGCGATGAAACGCGCCTCGGGGATCGTCACCGACGAAGGCGGTATGACCAGCCACGCCGCCATCGTCTCGCGGGAACTGGGCGTGCCCGCAGTCGTCGGGACGACGAACGCCACGACCGTCCTCGAGGACGGTCAGGTCGTCACCCTCGACGGCGACAAGGGACAGGTGCTCAAGGGCGAGGAGATCGAACCCGAGGAGGAGACCGAGCCCGTCGAGGAGGTCCGTCCGCAGTCGCCGGTCAAGCCGATGACCGCGACGGAGGTCAAGGTCAACGTCTCCATTCCGGAGGCCGCCGAACGTGCGGCCGCGACGGGTGCCGACGGCGTCGGCCTGCTCCGGACGGAACACATGATCCTCTCGCTGAACCAAACGCCCGCGAAGTTCATCGAGGAAAACGGCAAAGACGCCTACATTCAGGAACTCGTAGGGGGGATCCGCGGCGTCGCCGACGAGTTCTACCCGCGTCCCGTTCGGGTTCGAACCCTCGACGCCCCGACCGACGAGTTCCGCCAGCTCGAGGGCGGCGATGACGAACCCAACGAGCACAACCCGATGCTGGGCTACCGCGGTATCAGGCGGTCGCTCGACCGTCCCGAGGTCTTCGCCCACGAACTCGAGGCGTTCCGCCGGCTCTACGAGATGGGCTATGACAACGTCGAGATCATGTTCCCGCTCGTCAACGACGCCGAGGACGTCTATCGAACCAAGCGGCTCATGACCGAGGCGGGTATCGATCCGGACAAGCGCAAGTGGGGCGTGATGATCGAAACCCCCGCCTCTGCACTGGCGGTCGAGGAGATGGCACAGGCGGGCATCGATTTCGCGTCCTTCGGAACCAACGACCTCACCCAGTATACGCTCGCGGTCGACCGAAACAACGAGAACGTCGCGGATCGCTTCGACGAGTTACACCCGTCCGTACTGCGGCTCATCGGCGACGTCATCGAGACCTGTCGCGAGCACGGCGTCGACACGAGTATCTGCGGTCAGGCCGGCTCCAAACCCGAGATGGTGCAGTTCCTCGTCAACGAGGGCATCAGTTCGATCTCGGCGAACATCGACGCCGTTCGTGACGTCCAACACGAGGTCAAGCGGGTCGAACAGAAATTGTTGCTCGATTCGGTCCGGTAAGCCCGTTCTGTCCCCTTACGCGCCGGTTTTTTGGACTCGGTACCAGCTTCCGTCCCAGCTCAGGAGATACTCGAGCAGCGATTTGAGCGTCAACACGCCGAACGCGGGATACAACAGCGGAGCGAGGGCGACGCTCCAGCAGAGCCCGTCGATGCGGCCGTCCTTGCCGTCGCGCCAGGCGACGATGCCGATCGTTCCGAGCAGGAACACACAGGGGACCAGGAAGGCCGATTCGATCCCGAGAATAAGCAGTACCAGAAGTTTCGAGACGAGTGCAAGGGTAAACAGGCTGCCGAACAGGCTCGAGCACATCCGACCGATCGAGATCAGGCCCCGGCGACCGGCCTGTCCGCGCAGGAGTTCGAGCACGGTCGCGTGCAGGACTTCGATCTGGCCGACGCGCCAGCGCTTTCGCTGTCCCCAGAGGTCGGTCCAGGTGTGGGGTGCTTCCATCGTGTTCGTACAGTGGCGCGCCTGTCTGACCTCGAGGCCCTCGCGGTAACAGGCGTGTGCGAAATCGAGGTCCTCGGTGAGCATGTCGTCGTAGCCGCCGACGCGCTCGAAGGTTTCGCGGGTAAAGACCGTCGACGAGCTCCGGCAGTTCGTGAATCCGAACAGTTCGACGAGCTTGTAACTCGCGTGGAAGACGATCCGTTCGCAGTACGCGACGGTCTCGACGACGCCGGTCGGGCGTGGCACCCGCCGCCCCTGAAAGACGTCCGTGCCGTCGAGTAGTTCGCCCATCGCTGTCGGCAGGAACTCGGGGGCGATCCACTCGTCGGCGTCGAAGACGGCGACGTACTCCGCGTCGGTTTCGCGGACGGCGTGGTTGATCGCACCCGCTTTCGAGCCGGGCTGGCCGTTGAGCGTGTACTCGACCCGGTCGTGGGCCGCCGCGAGCTCCCGGGTCCGCTGGAGCGTCGGCTCGTCGTCCGGTTCCGGGACGATCACGATTTCGAGGTTCTCGTATGCGCTCTCACAGAGACTCTCGATGCTTACGTCCATCACTTCGTGGTCGCGGTAAACGGGAACGACCGCGGTAAGCCGTGGCCCGGCGGTGACCTGCTCGAGCGACTCGCGTGAGGACCACACCTCGCGAACCAACAGCAACCCGGTCACTGCTACGAACCCCGTAAACACCGCGATCGCGGACACTGCCTCGAGGAAGACGAATCGGATAGTAACCGCGATCAGATCGATCGTGAACGTCTGTACCTCCGTTCCGTGTACGAGTCCGACCAGTAATAAAACGAGGACGCCGCCGATCGTGCCCCCGTATTCGACGGCGCGGGACGCTGTCGGAAACATTATCGGTAATCCTCGCCGGGAAATTATAAATATTTGTATTTATTGAGGGTGGCGAAGGGAAATGTGCAGCACACGACCCGCACGAGGCGGACGCCCGGGGCGGCCCGTCCAGTCGGCACGGGAACGCGATGAAGCGCCGGTAAATCGGTTCGCGAGCACGCCACGTTTACGTTGAACCGTTCGCTAAACGCAACTCCTAAACCGGTGAACATCTACATACGTGATATGCAACTCGAGCCGCAGGCGTTCGACCGGGTTCTCTCGTCGATGTGTACGGAACCGCACCCGGTAGCGCGTGAGGCGGCCGAGCGCTTTCTCGCAACGAACCCGGGCGACCCCGGGACGTACCCGACCATCGCGGCGCTGGAGGACGACGCCATCGAACTGCTCGGCGAAATCGCCGGCCTCGAGGACCCGGCCGGCTACGTCACGAGCGGGGGAACGGAAGCGAACATTCAGGCCGTTCGGATCGCCCGCGAGCGGGCCGAAACCGCGTCGCCGAACGTCGTCATGTCCGCGTCGGGCCATTTCAGCTTTCAGAAGGCTGCCGACCTGCTCGGGATCGAACTCCGGGTCGTCCCGACGGACGACGAACATCGGGTCGATCTCGAGGGCGTTCGCGCCTCGGTCGACGAGGAAACGGCGCTCGTGATCGGCGTCGCGGGAACGACCGAGTACGGCCGCGTCGATCCGATCCCCGAGCTCGGCGAGATCGCCCGATCGGTCGACGCCATGCTCCACGTCGACGCCGCGTGGGGCGGATTCGTTCTTCCGTTTACCGACCACGAGTGGCACTTCGACCACGCGCCGGTCGATACGATGGCGATCGATCCTCACAAAATGGGCCAGGCCGCGGTCCCCGCCGGCGGGTTGCTCGCCCGCTCCGAAGGGTTGCTCGACGAACTCGCCGTCGACACGCCCTACCTCGAGTCGACGTCGCAGGCGACGTTGACCGGCACCCGGTCGGGCGCGGGCGTCGCAAGCGCCGTCGCCGCGATGGAGGAACTGTGGCCCGCCGGCTACCGGAGCCAGTACGTCCGCTCCCAGAACAACGCCGACTGGCTCGCCGACGCCCTCGAGAAACGCGGTTACGAGGTCGTCGATCCCGAACTCCCGCTGGTCGCGGCCGACGTCCCGACGTCGACGATCGACGCGTTGCGCGCCCATGGGTGGCGCATCTCCCGAACCGGGACCGGCGAACTCCGGATCGTCTGTATGCCCCACGTCACCCGCGATATGCTCGCCTCGTTCGTCGGGGATCTGGATCGACTCGAGGTGCGCGCGAGCGTCCCGGTCGCCGGCGACGACTAGCGACCCCGAACGCCGTACCGTTACGCGTTTGCCGATCGACGCCGACGGGTGCGTATGGCGATGGATCGGGTCGACGGCGTGGCGCTCGTGGCTATCTGTGGGCTGCTCGTGATCTCGCTCGTCCTCGAGAACGCCCTCGGGGCGGCGATGTTGGGCGGGTTCCTGCTGTCGCTTTCCGTCTGGCGGCTCTACGACGGGCGACCCTGGGAGGCGCTGGGCTGGATCGCCTGGGTCGGCGCAACTGTCGTGCTGATCGTCGGCACCGGCGGACCGGCGACGGCAGTCGCGTTCGCCGGGTTCACGGTGGCGGGGATCGGGATGCTGTTCGGCAGTCGGTTCGGACTGTTTCCCGACGCGTGGACCGTCGATCGAGACGGAACGTAGTGCCACCGCATGTGGACTAAAGACGGATTATTTTTCCGTAATCGGGTATTTCCCGAACTCTTATCAACACTTGTTTACATTTATTCGGAGTATTTACCAAGAATAAGTACCACGTTCCGCTATGGCTGGACAGACGGAACGAGAAACGTGGGCGACACGTTCGGGGTTTATCCTCGCGGCCGTCGGAAGCGCGGTCGGGCTCGGGAACATCTGGCGGTTTCCCTTCATCACGGGCCAGGAAGGCGGGGCGGGGTTTCTCCTCATCTACCTGTTGTTCGTCGCCATCGTCGGGCTGCCGGCGATTCTCGTCGAGTTCGTCATCGGCCGGCGAACGGAACTCAACCCGGTCGGCGCGTTGCGGGAACTCGGCGGCGAGGGCTGGAAGTATCTGGGGTACGTGTTCTTCATCACGGCGTTCGTGATCCTGTCGTACTACAGCGTCGTCGCCGGCTGGTTCGTCAGGTACTTCCTCATCGGTTTCACCGACGGCTACGTCGCGGACGTCGATCAGGCGATGGAACTGTTCGGGGCGATATCGACCGGGACGGATGCGCTCCTGTTTCATGCGCTCTTTATGGCCCTGACGGTCGGCGTCGTCGCCCTCGGAATCAGACAGGGGATCGAACTCGCCGTGAAGTTCCTCGTTCCGCTGATCGTTTTGCTGTTGCTCGTGCTGGTCGGATACGGAGCGACGTTGCCCGAGGCCGGCGAGGCCTACTCCTATTATCTCGCGCCGGACTTCGGTCTCCTCGCCGAGAACTGGATGACGATCCTCCCGACGGCGGCCGGCCAAGCGTTCTTTACCCTCTCGCTCGGGATGGGGATCATGATCACGTACGCGTCGTACCTCGGCGAGGATCGAAACCTCGTCGAGGACGGCCTGATCATCGTCGGCTTCGATACGCTGATCGCCGTGCTCGTCGGCTTCGTCGTCTTTCCGATCATCATCAGCGGCGGCGCGGATCCGGGCGAACAGGCCGTCGGAGCGATCTTTTTCAGTCTGACCGAGGCGTTCGGGTCGATCACCGGCGGCCGGATCCTCGGCATCGTCTTTTTCTTCATGGTCGGGATGGCCGCCCTGTCGAGTTCGATCAGTTTGCTCGAGTTCGTCGTGGCGTATCTCATGGACGAACACGGGCTCGACCGACCGATCGCGGCGGTCGGTGCCGGCGTCGCGATATTCCTCGTCGGCGTCCCCGTGACGGTCGATCTGATCTTTCTCGACCTGCTCGACGGGTTCATGGACGCGGTCTTGCTCGTCTTCGGCGCGCTCATGCTATCGTTGTTCGTCGGCTGGGTGATCCCCGACACCGCTCGAGATGAACTCAGACGGGGCATCGGCGACGTTCGAACGGGGGACGCCGTCTGGATCTGGCTCGTCCGGACCGTCATCGTCGTCGTCCTCGCGATCGCGCTGTATCTCGGCGTCGTCGACTACGTCGGGTTCCTCACGACGGACTTCGCCGACTGGCTCGGGAGTTGACTGCCCGTCGCGTTCGAAGAACAACGTTTTTGCCGTCACCGCCGGTATTCCCGGACGACAATGACGACACACGCTGTCGCTTCTCGTTCTATGCGAATGCAGCGCTAGTGTCGTCAACCGGGAGAACCGTCGCGCTCGGCCGGTCATACGGTATGTACGCGGCGCGAAACCCGGATCGGAGACGGCGAGTACCGCGCGCGAACTGACCGAAAACCGGCGGGTTTTACGCCCGCCACGGCAAGACCACGCACATGAGCAACGACGACTTTCCGACGGACCGTCCCGCGGTCGTGACCTGCGGGTTGCCCTACGCGAACGGCGACCTCCACATCGGTCACCTGCGGGGATACATCGGTGCGGACGCGTTCGACCGCGCCCTCGAAACGCTCGGCCAAGAGACGGCCTACGTCTGCGGCTCGGATATGCACGGCACGCCCGTCGCCGTCAACGCCGAGCAGGAGGGCGTCGACCCCGAGGCGTTCGCACTGGAGTGGCATCGACAGTACGAGGAGACGTTCCCGAAGTTCAACGTCGAGTTCGACAACTACGGCCACACCCACGACGAGACCAACACCGAACTGACCCAGGAGATCGTCCGCGAACTCGACGACCAGGGATACATCTACGAAAAGGAGATACAGGTCGCCTACGACCCCGACGCCGACCAGTACCTCCCCGACCGCTACGTCGAGGGGACCTGCCCCTACTGCGGGGAGAAGGCCCGGGGCGACGAGTGCGACGAGGGCTGTCAGCGCCACCTCGAGCCGGGAGAGGTCGAGGATCCGACGAGTACGATCACGGGCAACCCCGCGGAGTACCGCGAGCGAACGCACAAGTTCTTCGAGGTCTCGGAGTTCGCCGACTTTCTCACCGACTTCCTCGACGATCTCGAAGGGACTTCGAACGCGCGCAACCAGCCCCGCCAGTGGATCGAGGACGGCCTGCAGGACTGGTGTATCACGCGCGATATGGACTGGGGGATCGATTACCCCGCCGCCGACGGTGAAGCCGAGAGCGACCTCGTCCTCTACGTCTGGGTCGACGCGCCGGTCGAGTACATCTCGAGCACGAAACAGTACTCCGAGCGGGTCGGAACGGACGGGTACGACTGGGAACAGGTCTGGAAGGACGAGGGCGACGTCGTCCACTTCATCGGCCGCGACATCATCCAGCATCACACGATCTTCTGGCCCGCGATGCTCGAAGGCGCTGGCTACAACAAGCCCCGCGGGATCGCCGCGACCGGCTTCATCACCATCAACGGCAAGGGCCTCTCGACCAGCCGTAACCGGGCGATCTGGGCCAAAGAGTACCTCGAGGAGGGGTTCCATCCGGACCTGCTGCGGTACTACCTGATGACGACCGGCGGGCTCCAGCAGGACGTCGACTTCTCGTGGGACGCCTTCCAGGAGACGGTCAACGGCGAACTCGTGGGGACGGTCGGCAACTTCTGGTACCGGTCGCTGCTCTTTGCCTACCGGAACTACGAGGGGACCCCGGAGACGGACGTCTCCGCGGAGGTCCACGAGCGGATTCAGGACGCGCTCGCGGACGTTCGCGAGAGCGTCAACGACTACTCGCTGCGCGGCGTCGGGCAGGCCGCCGTTCAGCTCGCCCAGTTCGGCAACGAGTACATCCAGCGCCACGAGCCCTGGAAGCTCACCGACGACGAACCCGAGCGCGCCCGACAGGTCATCCGCGACTGCGTCCAGATCGCCAAGGCCGTCGGCGTCCTCCTCGAGCCGATCGCACCCGACAAGGCCCAGCGACTGTGGGCGCAACTCGGCGAGGAGGGATCGGTCGCGGACGCGCGTCTCGAGGACGCCCTCGAAGCGCCGCCGCGAACCTTCGACGAACCGGGCGAACTCTTCGAGAAGATCGAGGACGATCGCGTCGCTGAACTCAACGAAAAACTCGACGAGCGCGTCGCAGCCGCGGCCGAAACCGAAAGCGACGACACGGACGCCGACGAAACAGGCGATATGACAGCTACCGACGAACTCGAGCCACTGGCCGACGAACGAATCAGCTTCGAGGACTTTCAGGAACTCGACGTTCGCGTCGGTCGGATCGAGGCGGCCGAAGGGATCGAGGGCGCGGACGACCTCGCGCGTCTCGAGGTCGACATCGGCTTCGAGACGCGACAGGTCGTCGCCGGCATCAAGCAACTGCACGATCTCGAGGAACTGCCCGGCGAGAAGTGCATTCTGCTTGCGAACATGGAGCCAGCGGAACTGTTCGGCGTCGAATCCAACGGGATGATCCTCGCGGCGGGTGAGGAGGCGGACCTGCTGACGACCCACGGCGACGCCGCGGTCGGCGAGAAGGTACAGTAACGCGACTCAGGGCGTATCGGCGGCATCTTTCGCTGTTTGTCCGTGGTCCCGTCCAGAATCGATCGTCGCCTTCGGGCGTGTACGGCGGTCGTCTTCGTGTTCTCGTGCACGTTTTCCCCGTTCGGCGTCGATCTCACCCGCTCGACCGCCGGCTTTCCGGGCGGCCGTGTCGGTGCCGTCGGGTCCAAGGGCGTAGTCGGCGGCGTCGTCGCAGTGTGTTACCTGCTGGTCGGTTCCCTTCTCGGGGCGATCGGCGGCTGGACTGCACCGCCTGCCTGACCTCGAGCGGTCCGATCGGTCGCCGGAACCGTCACGGTAGACCGGATCTCGCGGCTGGATGCCGGCGACTCACAGGAAGTTCCAGTACGCCAGAAGCCAGCAGAACACGACGATGCTGGCGACCACGAGCGTGTAATGGATCCGAGAGAGGATCCCCCAGTATCCCTCATACCAGGCGACGGCGACGGCGGCGACGGCCGCTGTCGCACCGAGTGTGCCGAGAAGCGGCAGGGTCGACACGAGTTCGAACGCCAGCGGCGGATCGCTAAACAGGGTGTACGGCTGGTCGTCCAGCAACGCGATCGTCCCGATGACGAACCCGAACACGCACGCGATCGCGCCGCCGGCGATCCACCGTGCGCGGGCCGGGGACAGGACTGCCGTCAGCCCCCCGCGACCGGCGGTCGAGTTCGCCGACGACGGTTCGGTGCCCGTCTCCGGGCTGGATTCGATCGATAGGCCGGGTCCGGCTGGCTCGTCCGCCGTCGGGGCGTCGCTCGAGTCGGTCTCGTCCCTGCCGCCGACGACCCGTCGTTTCGCCCAGCCGAGCGGCCAGCCGACTGCTCCGGAGAGCGTCCCGAGGGCAGACGCTGCCGCGAGGTTCCGGTGTACCGAGAGCGACTCGTGCGGGGCAATGCGCTCGAACGCATGAAACCCCAGAAACAGGTGGGTGATCTCGCCGTCGGTCGCGCCGAACGCGAGTCTGTCCTCGCCGTCGACGGCGTCGAAGACCAGCGGCTCCCGCTGGACCCAGCGGGTCGGCCCGCCGCCGAAGTCGGTCACGAGGTAGCCGTCCCCGTCGACGCCGACGTCGACCTCGCCGGCCTGGAGCGCCGTCGGCAGCCGTGCACGCGTCGATTTCGCGATCCGGACGCCGCGATACGTGCCCTCGAGCGCCGCCACCCGGTCCGGTCGTCCGTCGGGTTCGGGGACCGACGGCTCCGTCTCGGGTCGGGGGACGAACTCCTCGACGAACGCGTCGACGAACTCGCCGTTCGCCAGAGCGCCGCTGTCGGTGTTGTACGAGACGAAGAGTCCGAGATCGTACTCGGGGACCAACAGGAGGTAGCTGTAGAACGAGCCGGGAATCGCCCCGTCGTGTTCGAGCACGCGGACGCCGCGTCGCTCGTCCTCGAGCAGTCCGAACGCGATCCCCGGAATCGCGTCGTGGTGGGTGAACCACTGCTCGTGCATTCGCTCGACGGTTTCGGGAGCGAGCACCCGTTCGCCGTCGACGATCCCCCCGCCGAGGTGTGCGCGCATGAACCGGGCCATGTCGGCCGCCGTCGCGGTCGCAGCGCCGGCCGGGGCGATCTCGAGGAACAGGTCGGGGGCGTCCCGTCGCGGCCCGGCGGTCGCCGTGTAGCCGTTCGAAACCGCGGCGTCGTCCGGAACCGGCTGTTCGAACGTCGTGTCGGCCATCCCCAGCGGCTCGAACAGGCGGCGGGCGAGGGCGTTCTCAAAGGTCGTCCCGGTCACGTCGGCGACGATCTGTGCCGCGAGCGCGGCCCCGTAGTTCGAGTACGACGCGATGCGGCCCGGCGGACGGACCCGTTCGGGCAGTTCCTCCTCGAGGACCCGATCCAGCGGCCGCACGTCGTCCGGATCCGTGACCCAAGTCCCCCGGAAGCGTTCCTCGAAGCCGGCCGTATGCGTCGCCAGATGCGCGACGGTGATCGGTTCGTCGCCCGGCGGGGGCGACACGGACTCGAGGGACGTCCGCACGTCCTCGTGTGGGTCGATCCGGCCGTCCTCGAGCAACTGCATGACGGCGGTCCAGACGAGCGGCTTCGAAATCGAGCCGATCCGAAACCGCGTCCGTTCGGCGTCGACCGCGGTCCCGTCGTCGACGTCGGCGACTCCGTACCCTTTCGTGAGTTCGACGGCGTCACCGGAGACGACGGCGACCGACGCGCCGGCGACGTCGTGTTCGTCCAGAAGCGTCCCCAGTCGCTCGTCGACGAACGACTCGAGATCGTCGAGATCGGGTGTGGCGTCCGGCGGCGACCCAGCAGTGCTCGAGAACGCTGCGGTATCGTTCGTTGCGTCCGGTCGGGCGTGCGGTTCGGCGGCGGTCCGTGGAAGGCGGCCGGCGAGCGTCGCCAATCCCAGCGCGGCCGACCCTGCGAGGACCCGTCTACGCGGGAGCTGTTTCGACATCGGGTAGCGATTACGGATGGGACGGCATATGTATTTGGAGCAATAGTTTTCTCCCAGCCGGTGATCGGACGGACGATGACACAACAGGAGCAAACCGACGATCGGACCGCGTTCGAACGCCCCGCCGATCCGTTCAAGGCACTCGGTAACGGGACGCGCCTCGAGATCCTGCGGGCGCTGTACGAACGAGGACGGCAGTCACCGACCGGCGGTGGATCGCTCTCGTACTCGGAGCTTCGCGACGCGGTCGGCATCGAGGACAAGGGGAACTTCAACTATCACCTGCGCCAGCTCGATGGACGGTTCGTCGACCGCGCACCGAACGGCGGGGAAGACGACGGGAACGGGTATCGGCTGACGTTTGCGGGGTTTGAGATCGCGAAGGTGATCGATGTCGACGCCTGGCGATCACACGAATCGCTCGGTCCCATCGCGCTCGAGGCGGGAGCGGACGGGACCGAGACGGCGGACACCGATACCGGAACCGGTGAGAAGCCACTGACCGCAACGTACGAGGACAGCGTCGTCGAGATCCGACGGGACGACGTTTCCCTGTACGCGCATGCCGTTCGCCCCGCGGGCGCGGTCGACCGGGGGATGGAACTGGACGCGCTGCTCGACGTGGTTTCGACGCTGTGGCGACACACGATCGACCGCATCCTCCGGGGAATCTGCCCGTACTGCCACGCCACGGTCGAGCGATCGTTCGCGGACGAGGACGCGGGGTACTGGACGCACTCGTTTACCGCGACCTGTCCGGAATGCGGATCGCTGGGCGGCTCACACGTCGGTGCCGTGGCGCTCACGCATCCAGCAGTCGTCTCGCTGTTCTGGGAGCACGACATCGATGTTACCGAACGGCGGTTCTGGACCGTCCCGTTCGTCGACGACGAGGCGGTCACCGTCGTCGACGAAACCCCGCGACGGCTGCGTCTCGACGTCGAGCTCGAGGGGGAGCGGCTCGAATGCTTCGTCGACGATACCGTCCGAATCGTCGAAACCCACCGCGTCGACGCCGACGGATAACTCAGATCTCGTCGACCAGTTGCGAGAAGGCGTCGGTGTCGATGACCTCCATCGTCTGCCCCTCGAGCCCGTGTCGACGCAGCGTCAGCGCGGACTTGAACCCCGCCTCGCGGTCGGCCGCCTCGAAAACGATGAGGAAATCGTGTTCCCCGAGGATGGCGTAGGCGTCCTCGAGCGTGGCGTTGTGCTGTTCGAACTCCGTTCGGATCTCGCCCCAGATCGACGCCAGTTCCTGTGCGTTCTGGACGGACCGATCCTCGAGTTGGATGAGCGATGCGTACGTGGGCATACACACCGAACCATGGGAAAGCGGAAAACGATTCGCGTGGCACAGGACGGGACGAATGTAAACTCAATTTCGAGTAAAGTAACCATCTTTTTTGTAGTGCCCGCGCTATCTGGGGGTATGAGAAACGCAAAGATCGTCTGTACGCTGGGTCCCGCGTCGAACGATCGGGGGACGATCCGCGAACTCGCCGCGGCCGGGATGTCGGTCGCGCGGTTGAACGCGAGCCACGGAAGCCGCGAGGATCGCGCCGACCTCATCGATCGGGTCCGAGACGTCGACGCGGAACGGGACGAACCCGTCGCCGTGATGCTCGACATGCAGGGGCCGGAGATCCGGACCGCGCCGCTTCCCGACGGGGAGACGGTACACCTCGAGACCGGCTCCGAGATCCGGTTCGTCGAAGGCGACGAGGTAACGCCGGAGACGGTCGGTCTCTCGCTGTCGATCGACGCCATCGAACCCGGCGATCGCATCCTGCTCGACGACGGACTGATCGAGACGACGGTCACGGCCCACGAGGGGGAGACGATCCGTGCTCGAGTCGACACCGGCGGCGAGCTGGGCGGCCGCAAGGGCGTCAACGTCCCCGGCGTCGATCTGGATCTCGACATCGTCACCGAAAAGGACAGACGGGACCTCGAACTCGCCGCCGAGAAGGACGTCGACTTCGTCGCGGCGAGTTTCGTCCGGGACGCCGACGACGTCTACGAGGTCAGCGAAGTGCTCGAGGATCTGGGCGCGGAGATCCCGATCGTCGCAAAGATCGAACGGGCCGGTGCGGTCGACAATCTCGACGAGATCGTCGAGGCCGCCTACGGGATCATGGTCGCACGGGGAGACCTCGGCGTGGAGTGTCCGATGGAGGACGTCCCGATGATCCAAAAGCGGATCATCAGGAACTGCCGCGAGGCCGGGATCCCGGTCATCACGGCGACGGAAATGCTCGACTCGATGGTTCACGCTCGCCGCCCCACGCGAGCGGAGGCATCGGACGTTGCAAACGCCGTCCTCGACGGCACCGACGCCGTGATGCTCTCGGCCGAGACGGCCATCGGTGACCACCCCGTCGACGTCGTCGACGCGATGGACAGCATCGTCCGCGAAGTCGAACGCTCCGAGGAGTACGCCGAACTGCTCGAGCAACGGGTACCCGCCTCGGGCGAGGCACGGACGGACGCCCTCGCCCGCTCGGCGCGGTTTCTCGCCCGCGACATCGGCGCTGACGCTGTCGTAGCCGCGACCGAGTCCGGTTACACCGCCCTGAAGACCGCGAAGTATCGTCCCGGCGTTCCCGTCGTCGCCTCGACGCCGAACAACGAGGTCCGCCGCCAACTCGCCCTTTCGTGGGGCGTCACACCGCTGTATGCCCAGGTCTCGAATCAGGGAGCCGACGCCGTCGTCGAGAAGGCCGTGCAGGCGGCCCTCGAGGCCGGGGTCGCCGAAAGCGGGGACACCGTCGTCGTCCTCTGTGGCATGATGACGGAGCTCGAGGGAGCGAACACGACGAACATGCTGAAAGTCCACGTCGCTGCGGAAGCGCTGACGACGGGCCGAGTCGTCGTCGAAGGGCGTAGCAGCGGCCCGCTCGTCCGGGCTCCGGACGGCGACCTCGCGGACGTTCCGGAGGGAGCGATCCTCGCACTCCCCGCCGACTTCGACGGGGAGTTCACCGGCGACATCGAGAAGATCGGCGGGATCGTGTACGCACAGCGTGGAATGACCGGCTACCCGGCGCTGGTCGCCCGTGAGATGGACATCCCGATGATCAGCGGCGCGGACGTCTCCGAGACCGAGGGCGATACGACCGTGACGCTCGACGCCGAACGCGGCGTCGTCTACGGTGGCCACATCGGCGACCGAACCGATCGGGACTGAGACTGAAACGCGTCTGCCCGTGGTTCTCGACGGCCGGGCGTCGACGCGAATGACCGCGGGTTTTTGACCGCGGGCCCACTACGGGTTCGTATGGCAGACGATGCGTCCGGGCCGGAACGCGACGAAGACGACCCAGCGCCGCCGTCACGGGATCCGGACGGTCCCGGGCCGTCGACGCCGGCCGACGGGTTCGACTCCGACTACGACGTCGAAACCCCCTCGAGAACCGTCCAGAGCGAAGCCGATTCGGGGAGCGACGAGAGCTACCACGAGCGAATCCCGATCGATCTCTCCGGCGCAAACGGGGCGGACGAACCCGAGGACGACGAATACACTCCTGAACCGAGTTCGACGCCGATCGAAGCCGGGGATCCGGACCTCGAGAACGCGGTGTTCGTCCTGCTCGGCGCGATCGCGATGATCCTCCTGATCGTCCACATGCTTTCGCTCCCGTTCTGACCGTCGGATCGGGCGGTACAGCTATGGGGTTCCCGTGTGATACGTTCCGACGAACCCATGGGGACTGCCCAGGCGGTCCTCGACCGCTATGCCGACGACACGCCTTACGAGACCCTCTCAAAGCGGTTTCTTGAGTCCGATCGCTGGACCGGTGACGACCCCGTGTTGCTCCTCGCCGAGGCCGCCGCCGCGACGACCGGACAGCGCTTTGGCGGCATCAGGTCGACCGTCGAGCGCTTTCACGACGCGTTCGTCTCCACCGGCCGCGTCGATTCGCTCGCGAGCCTCGCGGCGCTGGACTTCGAAGACGACGCGCTCGTCGCCGCCTTCGGTGCCCGGCGGAAGCGTCGCGTCCTGCTCGAGGCGGCGTCCATCCTTGCGAGTCGCCCGGAAGCCGCGGACCGCACCGCGTTACGGGCGTGGGCCGCCGAAGCCGACCACTACCGGTACGCCGAGGACCCGATCGGAGCCATTTCGGGCGTCGGCCCTGCGACCTTCCAGTACTTGCGACAGCTCGCCGGCGTCGATGCAGTGAAACCGGATCCACAGGTCCGGCGTCTCATCACGGCCATCGACGCCGCCCTCGGGCCGTCGCCGCTCGATACCTCGACGCCCCTGCGGACGATCGCCTCCTGTGAGTGGCTGTCGCTGACCACCGCGTACCGGCCGCTCGAGATCGACCGGATCGCGTGGTGGACGTTCACCGACGCGGACGAACGCGAGGCCGTCGTTGCGACACACCGCGATCGCTCGCTCGCGGACGGCACCGGAGGCGGCCGCGAGGACTAGATCTCGGTCAGTTCCCGGGCGCGTTCGAGTCCGGTCTCGACCTCCGCTTCGGTGGTCTCGAGCGGGTCGACGATCTCGTCGGGCAACTGCATCCGATCGGCGAGTTCCAGCAGCGTCTCGAGTTTCGTGAGTTCGAGTCGCTCGATCGAACGCCCGAGTTCGGCTTCGACGAGGTCGCCAAGCGGCGGCTGCTGGACGTCCTCGACGAGCGCCTCGCGCTCCTCCCGGAACCCCGCAAGCGGGGCACTCTCGAGTTCCCCCGGGTCGGCCTCGACCGCGTCGAAGATCGGTTCGAGACGGCCGATCTGTTCGGTCGTGGTCTCGCTGTGAGCCATGTAAAACTCCTCGAGGTCCTCGTCGGTCGCGGCCTCGGCCAGTTCGGTCTGGAGGTCCTCGAGTTCGCGCTCGAGGTGATAGAGTTCGCGAAGCTTCCGGACGAACAGGTCGCGTTCGCTTTCGATCATCCCGTCAGCGGCGACGCCGGCGAGGCGCAAAGAGCTTCGGCCGTCGAGTGAAACCCGGCTGTCCGCGCCTCACGAGGTCCGTAATCCGGGTTCCGTGCCGCACAGGGACTACCCTAGGCGGGCGTCCGTAATCCGTACCCGACCGCGCGTTCCGTCCCACTCGGTCTCGTACTCGAGGTCGAGTCGTCGTTCCATGTGCGGGCCGTCGATCACCAGCGTCTCGAACTCGCCGCCTTCGCCCAGCACGTGGACGCCGTATTCCTCGTGTAGCGCCTCGAGATCGGCCAGCGCCTCGCGGTCGATCGTCCGGCCCAGCCAGGAGTCGTCGAGGCCGTGTGCCGCGACCTGAATGATCTCGATCTCGAAGCCGGCCGTCAACATCGCGTCGGCGAGTTCCCGGGGATCTTCCTGCCACAGGGGTGCAAACAGGTCACAGCCGAGCCGGTCGCACATACCCTCGATGCGGTTCGTCTGGTACTCGCTTTCGACCGCGCCCGCAGTGACGCCCGCGATCCCGCCCTCGAGCCGTCGGTCGAGGGATTCGAGCGCGGCCTCGAGCGGCTCGAGTTCGTCGTCACCCTGTGTCGACGAATCGGCTGCCGCCTCCGCCTCGAGATCGCCGGGGTCGACCTCGACCAGTTCGATCCCGATACTCTCGGCGGCCAGCGCCGCCAGATCCGTCGCCGGAACGTGATACATGTAGGAGTCGCCCGTCGGATGGACGGTAACGAGCCGTCGCACGTCGAGTCCCTCCTCCAGCGCCCGGTACAGCGCCCACGCGGAGTCTTTCCCGCCTGAAAAGAGACTCACCCACGCGCCGTCTGCGTCGCTCATAGTGTGAGCAGGGCGTACGGGAGTAAATGCGTGACGAGTTCGCGCTCATCGGGTCGACTCCGACGGTGCCGTGTCGGACTCGAGCGGCGACGTCGACTCGTGGGTTCCGTCCGCGTCGTCGCGCTCCGGAGTCGAATCGCTCGAGCGATTACCGCTCGTCTCCGGGCCGCCGTCAGTGATCTCCGATTCCGGTCCGGAGCCGCTTTCCTCCCCGCCGTCGACTGGCTCCGTGTCGTCTCCCGTCGTGGCGACCGTCGCCGCGATCCGTGCGCCGACGAGACTGATCACGATCGCGCTGACGACGTACAACGCCAGCCGTTCACCAGTGGCCACGGTAATCCCCTCGGTCGGAAGTGGCCCGAGGACGCGTGTCGGAACCACCAGCGGGTCGATCACGCCCTGTTGCTCGAGGAAATACGCGGCGAACCCGCGGATCACCAGCCCGACCGCGACGACGATAAACGGCAGGTTGAGATAGGAGCTTCGAACCGGGTCCTCGCCGATCGCTTCGTCGAGCAGTCGGCCGGCGCTGGCGGTGAGCGCGGCCATCGCGAACCAGGGGACGCTGTTGAACACGAACTGCATCGTCGGGATCACCACGCCCGCGGGGTCGTCGAGGTTCGAGACGCCGAGCCCACCGGCAAAGAGACCGACCAGCGTGAGGCCGGCGGCGACGACGTAGGTGACGACAGAAACCTGTCCCGAGTACAGCGACTCGCGGGTCCGGCGGGCGAGTCCGGTGACGATCTCGTCGATGCTGAACCCCTTGTAGAGCAAGAACAACCCGATGACGGTCGTAATCGCGGCCGCACCTTCCGCGGCCCCGATACGCATCGCGAGAATCGGAAAGACCAGCAGCGTCAGGCCGAGCGGTACCAGAACCGTCTGTCGAAGCTCCTCGTCGGCGAGGAACTGTTTGAGGAGGTAGTACGTCGATTCGATGTCGCGGGCCTGTCGAACGACGACGCGATCGACCGAATCGACCCGCACGCGACTCTCGACGATAGGGACCAGCCGTTCGTCCTCGGCGCTGTCGATGACGACGATCGCCGACTCCGGATCGTGCTCCGCAATGAGATCGTCCAGCTGTCGAGCGACCGCCCTGTCGGCCGAGACCATCGACTCACGGTCGCCGGAGACGACCGCGACGACGGCTTCCTCGTTCTCGTCGCGGAGGTCCTGTGCGACCCGCAGCCCCTCGAGCAGCGTATTGACGCCCGAGTCCTCGGGATCCGCGAGCCCGACGTCGGTCACGAGCGCGCGAACTGCCTCCCAGCCGACGACGGGCGACTGCAGTCCGGTCTTTCGACCGACGTCGTCGGTCCGGTCGAGACAGACGACCAGCGTTGTCACGGTATCCGTTCGATCCCGTACAACGATAAAACCACTTACTCTCTCGGAAACGGCGGCAGACGGAGGACGACCGGCTCAGTCGTTCCCCGTGATACAGTCGGCGACCCGTTGGCGGTCGAACAACTGTTCGTCCCCGGGGATCTCGGGGTACGGTCCGGTCGTATACGTCGGCCACTCGCCGAATCGATCGGGATACAGTTGTTTCGCCGTCATCTCGAGCTGGAAGAGGTTCAGTATCGGTCCCTGATAGCGTGCGCCCTGTGGGTATACGCGTCCGTTCTGGACCGCGGATAGCTCCCGGGCCACGGCGTGGTCTTCGAGCCGAGTACGGATGTCGACCATGTCCGTCTCCGGATGCAGCCCTCCGAGGACGAAGATGACGTCCGGATCGGCGTCCAGTAGCCGCTCGAAGTCGATGACGGCACCCGACTTGACGTCGTCACCGAGCGCACCGACCGGCCCGAGCGGGCGCGTGTGTGCCGTCAGGAATCCGGGGTTAGAGAGCGTGTACGCGTAGATAGTGTCGAGGTCGCTCAGCCCGAGCATCACCGCCGTCGGTCGCGCTTCGACCGCCGGCAACTCCGCGTCGAACCACTCGAGTAGTCGCTCGCGGATCGCCGCCAGCGTCCGGTAGCGATCTTGCTCCCGGAACACGCGCGCAACACGTTCGAACAGTTCCCACAGTGAGTAGTACCGGTAGTCGTCGGCCCACCCGGACGGTGGCGTCTCGTGTCTGTCGCTGAACTTGTTCCCGAACCACGGCCCGAGGTACTGACCGACCTCCTCGAGGTCGGACTCGGACCAGCCGTCAAGGGCGGCGACACTGGCCGGATCAGCCAGATGGACGTCGCTGTCCAGTTCGTAGAGTTGTTCCTTGCTCACCTCCCACGAGGGTTCGCAGTCGCTCCAGTCGAGGGTCACCCCGTCGAGACGCGGCGTAAACTGGTTCCAGAGCGCGTCGTAGTACCCCGGGGCGTGCATTGCGTTGACCTGTTCACCGCGGCCGAGCGCGAACGCCATCCCGGCGTGGTGGGTGAGCCGCGTGAACACGCTCTCGGGGACGGAATCGAACTCGACCTCACCCATCGGGGCCATCGAAACCGTGTACGAGCCACCGGTGCCGGTCGTCGCCCCGTCGTCCGCGGAGCCGTTCGGCTCGGCGATACAGCCGGCGAGTAACCCCCCGCCGACGACCGTTCCGCCGCCTTTGAGATAGTCGCGTCTCGTCGGCACTGCCTGGTGTACAGCGTTGCTAGCCATGGTTTTAGGCTGGCCTAAATCAATATACCGTTTTCGCATCGTTCCGGATCGAGCCCCAAGCGGCGTCAACTCCGCAACCGGAAACCGCGGTCTTGCCCGAGACCGGCGATGCCGGCCCCGAACGCGTACGCCACCCGCTGGGCACCCGCACCGACGCGGGACATCAGCGGCCGCTGGGGCTCGAACTCCTCGACGGTCACCGCATCGGTCTCGAGGCGGTCGGCCAGTTCGTCCTCGAGTTCACGACGGGTGCCGAGTTCATCGACGAGGCCCATCTCGTGGGCCTGCTCGCCGAGGTAGATCCGGGCTTCGGTGTCGCGAACGAACTCCGTTTCCAGATCGCGGCCGTCACTGACCCGCTCGACGAACGTCTCGTAGTAATCGTCGATCAACCCCTGGAGGTACTCCCGTTCGTCCTCCTCGAGTTCCTTCAGCGGCGTGCCGGCGTCCTTGTACTCGCCCGCGGCGAACCGTTCGTAGGAGAGGCCGACCTTCTCGGCGAGTTCGCTCGCGTTCACCCGCGAGCCGATGACGCCGATGGAACCGACGATGCTCCCCTCTCGAGCCCAGAGTTCGTCACAGCCGCTTGCGATCCAGTAGCCTCCACTCGCACAGACGTCGGTCGTGTACGCGATCGTCGGGCCGTCGAACCGCTCGGCGGCCAGCCGGATGTCGTCGCTCGGGACGACCTCGCCGCCGGGCGTGTTCAGTTTCAACAACAGCGCGTCGACGCTGTCGTCCGCGTCGGCGCGGTCGATCTCGTCGACGATGTCGTCGGCCGGCGTCGCGCGCGGACTCGAGGGAAGCGGACCGCCGCTGCCGTCGCGAGTGATCGGCCCTTCGACGGCGACTTCAGCGACGTCGTAGCCGGGAAACAACGACGTTGCGACGGTGCCGGCGATCTTCAGCCCGACGAGCGCCGCACCCAGCGCGAACACGACGCCGAACAGATCCGTCAGGGTCTCCGGATAGACGACAAACACCGCGACGCCAGCGATCACGACCGCGGCGACGGCCAGCGTCCCAACTGCGAGTCGACCGATACCGTCCTTACTGACCACGACAACCACCTCGATTCATGCCGGAGTCTGAGGGTGCCGACCTGTTAATCGTTGTCGTCGCGGCGACGGAGGCTGGAACGACGAAAACACGAAAACGGGCCCACCTTCGCAATCGACGAAGCAACGGCTCTCGAGTCGCGGCTCGGGGCCGGACGTCGGCGAACGCGCGGTCGAAAAACGAACGTGGGACGAATCGAGAGGACGACCGCGTTAGAGCAGCCCCGTCTTCTGGAGCTTCATCAGGTCCTCGGTGTCGAGGGTTTCGCCTTCCTTGAACTTCTGATAGATCTCTTCGGCCTCCTCTTTGGCCTCCTCTTTCTTCTTGTCCCGCTCGGACTTGCGCTCCTCTTCTTCCTTCTTGTCCAGTTCGCGCAGGCGCTTCTGGACGCGGACGAAGTCCTCGTGGTGTCGGTCGGCGGCCTCCTGGGCCTCGACGAACTTCTCGTGCATCTCGTCGGCCTCGTCACGGATGTCGTCGGCCTCGCGGTAGGCCTCGATCATCTGGTTGTGGTGTTCCTGGGCCTTGTCCGCAAGCTCCGTGACCTTCTGGTGGTGTTTGGACGCTTCCGAGCGGACCTCTTCAGCTTCCTCGACGAGCTCTTCCAGATCCTCGTTCTGTTCGAGCTTTTCCTTTCGCTCCTCGTACTCCTCGCGTTTGGACTCGATCTTCTCGATGAGCTCTTTTTCCTCCTCGCTCGAGAGGACCTCGGTCTGCTGTTTGAACTCGAGTTCCTCGATCTCCTCCTCGAGTTCCTCGAGGTCCTTGCCCTCGTTGAGCTCCATGTCCGACTTGAGCTTCTCGACTTTGTCGAACAGCTCGTTGGCCTCGGCGTTGAGCTCGTTGCGGCTTTCCTTGTGCTCTTGGACCTTCTCGTTGAGCTCGTCGCGCTTCTCGCGGTGTTCTTGGGCTTCGTCGACTTTCTCTCGCGTTTTCGCGTTGAGATCGTCGCGTTTCGAGGCCCGCTCGGAGGCCATCTGGTTCAGCTCGTTTCGCCGGTCTCGCAGCTGCCCGGCCATCTTGATGAGCTGTCCTTTCGATTTGTTTTCTAGGTCGTCCTCTGTCAGTTCGATGTTTTTCGATTCGTCTACCATGTGTTAGTCAAACCTCTGTGCCATACCCGCACCGGGGAGACGGGACGCCGTCCGAAGGACGTCCGAAACCGGACGATCACGTCGTTGGCGACCCGTATAAAGCGTCCGCTCACGATCTGCGAAACCTCGGTGAATAAGATTTCCTGTCATCGATCGTCGAGCGATACGCGCCCCGGTGGCGTTCTGGTACCCGTAACTACCGGTGCCTGTAATTTAAATGTACCGGTCCGTAACTCCCTGAAAACAGTTAGCAGGGGCCTCGTCGTGCGTGCTGGAGAGTCCCGCGTGGGTCGGCGAATCCCTATAAAGGATAGCGGTTACGGGCCGATCGATCCCCGGCGGTCACGGCGAGCACGACGCGAGATGCTTCCGGTGGCACGTCGGCGACGCCGGCGTCGGCCGTCGAAAGCGGATCGACGTCGACGGTCGTTTCGCCGGCCGCGTCACCGGCCTGCCAAGTAACGGTCGCTTCGAGCGCCTCGCGAGTATCGTTACAGAGCGTGATACCGACGGAACCGGTCGTCGGCGGCCCGTCGAGAACCGCTTGAAGGGGCTCGAGGGAATCGGCGATCGCTGGATACGCGGGTAGCGGTTCCCCGTCGGCCGTCACCACGCCCATGCCGCCGCCCGGGGACGGGTCACGCAACGTCGCAGCGACGAAGACGCCACAGCGTCGCCGGCGAAGCGTCTCCGCGATCGTCTTCACCGCGGTCGCCTGTGAGGACCGAGACGATTCGTCGTCCGAGCGACGATCGAGAAGCGCCGCGTCGAGTCCGGGGACATCGGACGGCTCGGCGTCGGCCGTTACCGAGCCGACGCCGACGGCACTGACGATCTCGCCGAGGGACGGATACGCCTCGAGCAGCCACGCGAGGTCGTCGGACTCGAGGTACTGCCAGCCGGGCGCGAGGCGAGCGGCGTCCGGATCGGTTCCCGGCGGGCCGACGACCGGGACCACGGGGAGATCCGCGGGGAGTGCCTCGGCGATGGCTGGGGTCGACCCGTGATCGGCCGCGGTCCGCCACGCGCGGTATCGGAACGCGAGTTTCGCGAGGACGCCGCTCCCGAGCGGTTCCGCGAACGGATCCGTCGGGTGCTCCCGGAGGCTACACATCGTCAGACTCGGATGGGGACCGTACGTCCGCGCGAGGTCCCCCGCCAGTTCGCGCCCGCGCTCGGCCCCGAGGTCGTCGGTCGCGGGAAAATCCTGCCAGACGAGTAGCCCGGCTTCGTCACAGGCTGTGTAGAACGCCGACGATGGCGCGTGCGCACGAGCGCGAACGAACGTCGCGTTCGCCTCCCGTGCCCGCCTGACGTCCGCGCGTGGCTCCCCGCCGGGGAGTCGCGCGAACCCGCGGGCGCGAACGCGAGTCCCGTTGACCACGAACCCGTCGGCGTCGCGCTCGATCCGACGAAAGCCAAGCGTCCGGTCGACGGTATCCTCACCGAGGGTCGCCCGCAGCGTGTATCGGTGCTGGGGGCCGTACCCTCGCGGCCACCACAACGACGGATCGCGCACCTCGAGCGTTCGCGAAACCGTCGTTCGTTCGGCCCCTGCAGTCGTTACCGAAACGCGCTCCATCGTGGCACCGCCCCCGGCCCCCTCCGGGCGAAGCGAGAGCGTGATCGCGTCGTCGATCGCCGCGCCGGCATCGACGTCGATCGAGACCTCGACCGTCGCGCCGCCCCCCTCGAGCGTGTCGGCAGGGTGCCCGTTTGCCGCCGCGTCGAGTCGCGGCCGACCCTCGAGCCGACGCAGGAACGTTCGCGGTCGTGATTCGACGTCGATGCGCAACCGCCCGCCGGGGACGGCCAGTCGTGACGGGATCCCCTCCGGTGTAGAGCTGTCCGGCCGCACGTCAACCGACGCGGAACTCGCCGGTGGTTCGCATACGACGAGCAGTTCGTTCTCCGACCGTCCATCGAGGGCGGCGTCGATCGTCACGAGCGCCGGGGCAACGTACTGCTCCCGCTCGCCGAGGTTCGTGCCGTTGACCCAGATCGTCGCCCGACCACCGATCCCGCGAAGCGAGAGGAGTGCCCGATCGGTTCCGTCGGAACGAGGGTCCTCGAACGTCGTCCGGTACGCGATCGCTCCCGCGTCCGCCCGATCGCCCGCAAGCGCCGGCCACGACCCGGCCCCGTCGACGGGGAGCCACTCGTCGACGATCGGGCGGCCGTCGGCCCGCCGGTCCTCGACGACACCGCCGGTCAACTCGTCAGTCATTACCACGGAGAGTGGGCGCGGGGCTGAAAACGGTTCCGACGGTTCGAACCGTTAGAAAAGGTTCTCGAGCCGGTCGTCGACGAGCTGTTCGGCCGGATCGGTCCGGTCCTGTTCTTGCTCCCGGTTTGCCTCGCGAGCACGCTCCATGAACTCGTCGATCCGGGCCGACCGTTCGGCACCGCCGAGCAACACGAGGGCACCGAGTCGATCGCTGTCCAGCGGGAAGTCCCCGCCGCGGACCTGCATGCTGCCGGTTTCGTCCTCGAGCCATCGCCGCGCCTTCTCGACGCCTTTGCGGGGGATCTTGTCGGGCTCGCCGGCGATGACGAGCAGCGCCGAATCGGCCGTCGTCGCGTCCGGGAGGCTGGTCCCCGTAAGCAACGCCTGCCTCGAGACGGTCATCGCGGTCCGGACGTTCTCGCTGCTGTCGTCGCTTGCGGCCTCGCTTGCGTACCCGAGTGCGGCGATACCGCCCGCACGCAGGGTGTTGATGATCTCCGAGGAGTCGACGACGCTCTCGCCGACGCCTTCGACGGCCTCGCCCGCGGCAAACAGCAGGCCGACCCGCTGGGCGATCCGTTCGTTGATCGTCTCGAACGCGCCTTCGACGCTCTCGCCCTGTTCGTGCCAGGCGTCGTTGTCGACCAGCAGGGTCGAGTCGGCCTCGCGAACGATCGTTTTCAGCGAACGGCCGGCGTTGGCCTGATAAAGCGATCCCTCGTTCCGACCCGGAAGAATGCCGAGCGCGTAGACGGGGACGTCGTAAACCTGCTGGAGGTGATGGACGAGGACGGGTGCGCCGCCGGACCCGGTGCCGCCGCCGAGGCCCGCCACCACGAAGATCGCCTCGGCGCTCGAGGTGACGCGGCCGTCAAGGGATCCCAGCACCTGCTGGATGTCCGATTGCATGATCTCGGTACCGAGTTCGTTGTCGCCGCCGACGCCGTGACCGTTCACGCGGTCCGCGCCGATCAACTGCGTGTCGACGAACTGGAGGGACTGGAGGTCGGGTTTCGCGGAGTTGACGGCCAGTGCACCACGAACGGCCTCGAATCCCATCTCCGCGTCGAACCGGGCGAGCCGTTCCGTGACTTTCCCACCGGCCTGACCGACTCCGATCAGGGCTACCTTCATAGACACTCCATGTGAGGGGGGCGTGTTGAACGTTGCGATGCAACGGTAATGACAGCCAGATGAACTGACTTCCACGGGACACACGTCAGCAACCCGGGTTCGCTGACGGGTCGATCAGTGCATCGAGTACCGGGGACGGGTCGTCGGGAGACGCCTGTGGCGACGAGACCGACAATGACAACGCACTTGTGGCCGACCGCTGTCACTCCGGGTATGTTCCACGAGCAACGGACCACGGTCCCCGAGTCGCCGGACGAACTGCTGGCGGAGTACGAGTCCGACCTCGCGGCCCTCGTCGAGCGCCACGGTCTCGAGCACGTCGTCGACGCGACCGACGTCGACCGGGACGCGCTCGAGGCGCTTCTCGAGGGCGATGCCGCCGATCTGGATCTCGAGGAGGCAGCCCGGATTCAGGCGCTCGAGGACGGCGTCCGGGAGCCGGAGACTGTCGTGACGATGGCGTGTGAACACCTGCTGATGGGAATGTCGTCGGCGGTGCTCGACGTCGATGCGGTCCAGAGCGAACTCGAAATCGAGCTGGACGCAAAAGAGATCCAACAGAAGATCGAACGCCGTGCGCCGATGTCGTTCGCGGAGTACGCCCACATCCAGCACGTGATCGTGTCGAACATGCCCTGACGGCGGTACGCGGGACCGGCCGTCCGAAGCCGCGAAACCACTGTGGTTCAACGGTCGCGGAACCTGTCGGCTCGAGCGGTGGCGTTATGTCTCCCCCGCGACGAGTTTCGGTATGCGAGTCGCAATTCTGGGCTGTGGCTACGTCGGTCTGGAGCTGGGCGAACAGCTGACGGCCCGCGGACACGACGCGATCGGCGTTCGACGGTCCGAATCCGGCATCGAGCGGATCGAAGACGCGGGATTCGACGCCGTCCGTGCCGACGTAACCGACGGCGACGCGCTCGCGGCCGTTCCGGACGTCGACGCGATCGTGTTCGCCGCCAGCAGCGGCGGGCGAGGGGCAGAGGCCGCCCGGACGGTGTACGTCGACGGACTCCGTGCGGTCATCGAACACTTCGGCGAGCGAGAGCAGCCGCCCGAACGCCTGCTCTATACCTCTTCGACGGGCGTTCACGGCGACCACGACGGCGACTGGGTCGACGAGTCGACGCCGATCGAACCGACGACGGCGAAGACGGAGGTGCTCGCGTCGGCCGAACGGCTCGCACTCGATCTCCCGCCGGCATACGGCTTCGACGGCACGGTCGCACGCTACGCCGGCCTGTACGGTCCCGATCGGTATCGCCTCGAGCGCTATCTCGAGGGGCCGGTCACCGAGGGCTATCTGAACATGGTCCACCGCGACGACGCTGCCGGAGCCGTCGGCTACCTCCTCGCGGAGGATCTCGCCCGCGGCGAGGTCGTCCAGGTCGTCGACGACGAACCGGTCTCGAAGTGGGAGTTCGCCGACTGGCTCGCCGACGAGTGTGGCCTCGAGCGACCGCCCAAGCGGACGAAAGCCGAACGGCTCGCGGACGACGATCTCTCGGAACCGGCCCGTCGCCGGCTTCGGACGAGCAAGCGCTGTTCCAACGAGAAGCTCCGTGAACTCGGGTACGAGTTCGCGTATCCGACGTTCCGGGAGGGGTACCGCGACGCCGTCGAGTCGCATCGGTGACCGACCGACGACGCCGCCGAACCCGGCGGAAATTTCATGGGGATTCGATTTGAGTGTGTGGTATGAGCTACCGGAGCACCTCGGACAGCCGCGCGTTCGCCGAGGCGGACGTGCTGGCGGTCGAGCCGGTCGTGGACTCGATACGGTCGCTCGATCCGCTGGTCCTTTCCCTGCTCGTTCTCGGTCTCGTCGGCCTCGTCCTCGGTGGTTGGTGGATCGTCCGCTGGTTCCGGCGTCCGCCGGGCGTGCGTCTCCAGCGGGTGCTCCGGGAGTACGACGAAGTTGCGGTCCTCATGCATCCCAACCCCGATCCGGACGCGATGTCGTGTGCGATGGGCATCGGGGCGATCGCGGCGTCGGTCGATACCGACGCGACGTTGCAGTTCGCCGGCGAGATCCGCCATCAGGAAAACCGGGCGTTCCGGACCGTACTCGACATCGACCTCGAGAGCGTCGACTCGAATTCGGAGCTCGCCGCCGACCCGGTCGTGCTGGTCGATCACAACACGCCGCGCGGGTTTACCGGCGCACAGACGGTCGAACCGGTCGCAGTGGTCGATCACCATCCGGGCAACGGGACGGGAACGGCGTTTACCGACGTTCGGACGGCCTACGGCGCGGCGTCGACGATCGTCGTCGAGTATCTCGACGAGATCGGTGCGTCGCGTGACGGGACGGACGGGGCGACCGATCTCGAGCTTTCGGCGGAGCTCGCGACCGGGTTGCTCTACGGCATCCAGTCGGATACGAACCACCTCACGAACGGCTGCTCAAAAGCCGAGTTCGATGCCTGTGCGTACCTCTTTCCGGCGATCGACGAGGACCTGCTCGACCGGATCGCGAACCCACAGGTCAGCGACGACGTGTTACGGGTCAAAGCCACCGCGATCACCGAAAAGCGGATCGAGGGTCCCTTCGCGGTCTGTGACGTCGGCGAGATCACGAACATCGACGCGATCCCGCAGGCGGCGGACGAACTCATGCACCTCGAGGGCGTTACAGCGGTGGTCGTCTACGGAGAGTACGACGGGACGATCCACCTCTCGGGGCGATCGAGGGACGACCGCGTCCACATGGGCGAGGCGCTTCGCCACGCGGTCGACGACATTCCGATGGCCAACGCCGGCGGCCACGCGCGAATGGGCGGGGGACAGGTTTCGGTCGATCACATGAACGGAATCGGGCCGTCCGACGGGATCAGCAGGCCGGAGTTCGAGGACCGCCTGTTCGCGGCGCTGGCCGGCGAGCGGTAGCCGCAAAAGAGACGACACCGGTAACTGCCGTTGGACATTGGTGCCGCCGGCGAAGCGCCGACTCGGTCCGTGACCGGCGTCGACTATCGGATCTCTTTCCACTCGGAGTCGCAATCCGGACAGATCCGGACGGTTTTGATATCGTCCGGATCGTTCTCGGTCTTCAGCGGCTTCTCGCACTCGCCACAGACGAGTCGATCGTACGTATCCTTGTCGAGTTCGCCGTCACGTAGTGCCTTCCGGACTGATTTCATGTTCACCCTTTAGGAAGGTAGGGGAGAAAAAGACCGGGGCTTTCTCCGAACTCGAGGGGGCCGGTCGCTTCGAACACAGCCCGCCCGGAAAAATCCAAAACCGCACCGGGTTAGTCCGGCGGGAACGCTATCGTCCGGAGTCGTGGCCGTTTTACCGGTTCGGCCGAACAATCCACCGATGGAGTACGTCCAGGAGCGGATCGCGACGCTCCACGATCTCGGCGGATCGGGGAGTACGAGGACCACTGCCGCCGACCGGGATCTCGACGGCCCCGTCGACGAGACGGCCGTCGTCGTGCCGATGACCGGCCGTGAACACGGAAGTCCCGCCGCCGAGCGCGTCCTCTCGGAACTCGAGACGCTCGATCCGCCGCCAGCCGCGGTTTTCGTTCCGGTCCGTGCACCACCGGATCGGATCGGTCCGTTCCGCGAGTGGATCGAGTCGTTCGCGCTGCCGAGTCGCATCCTCTGGTGTAACGCGCCCGACGTCGAGAACCTGCTGGGGGACGCCGGACTGGCAACCGGCTTCGGCAAGGGGCGGGACGTGTGGCTCGCCGTTGGTCCCGCCGCCGACGCAGCCGAATACGTCGTCGTTCACGACGCGGACGCACGAAGCTACGAGGCCGCCCACGTCCGTCGGTTGCTCGCACCGCTGTCGATGGATGCCGGCTTCGAGTTCTCGAAGGGCTACTACGCCCGCGTCGAGCAGGGGCAGCTCTACGGTCGCCTGTTTCGCCTGTTCTATCGGCCCCTGATCCGAGCGCTCGCGGCCGACCACGACGAGCCGATCCTCGACTACCTCGGGGCGTTCCGGTACGCGCTGGCCGGCGAGTTCGCGATGACCGGCGCGCTCGCGCGTCGACTCCGAACGCCCCGCGCGTGGGGGCTCGAGGTCGGCACCCTCGGCGATGCCTTCCAGTACGCCGGGTTCGCCGGCAGCGCACAGGTCGACCTCGGCCGGCACGTCCACGATCACCGCGCGGTAGCCGGCGAGGCGGGACTCGAGGGGATGAGCCGGGAAGTCGCCGCGGCGCTCCTGCGGGTGCTCGAAGAGGGCGGCGTCGAACCGGCCTACGAGACGCTGCCGGATCGGTACCGCGCCGCCGGCGAGCGGCTGCTCGAGCAGTACCGCGCCGACGCGTCGTTCAACGGCCTCGAGTACGATCGGGCGAGCGAGCGCGCACAGCTCGAACGCTACGCCGAATCGATCGCCCCGCCCGGTCCCGACCGACGGCTCCCGCGCTGGATCGACGCGCCGTTCGGACCGGCCGACGTCCTCGAGGCGGCACGACCATGGCGCGAGCACCGTGTCGATCCGAGTGCGGGGGACTGACGGTCGTGTTCCCCACCCGCGGCGTCGCTCGTAGTCTTTATCAGCAAACCACCCGTTGGACCGGGTATGGATCCGACCGCCGACGAAGTAGCCGGGATCGTCGATCTCTTCGGCGGGTTGACGCGCTCGGAACTCGAGCGTGCACTCGAGGAAGCCGCCTTCCGCGCGGGCGGCGAGACCGTCGACGCGACCGCGCTCGAAGGGACGATCGAGGGCGCACTCGAGTCGTTCGCGCTCGTCCGGTACGAGCGCGACGATCCCGGCTCGGAACCGCTGCTGGTCGCCGGCCCGACGGCGTTTCCGACGGTTCCGGAACACGCGGCGGACGTCCCCCACATTCTCGACGTCGACCGGCGGCGACTGGACCGGGACGCGCTCGGCGAGGCGGTGTCCGATCGGTTTACCGACGCCGTCAGCGACGCCGTCGAGGCCGGCGACGACCAGCGCCGCCGCCAGTTGCTCGAGGTGAGCTACGATCTGGAGGCGTGGGCACCGCTGGATCTCACCGCACAACGACGCCGACTGGAGGAGACGCTGGAGTGACATGGGCCGGACGACACTGAACCTCGATCCGATCGCAGCACACGCCCCCGTCGAGATCGACGACCAGGAACACGACGCGGCCGTCCTCGCGCCGGTCATCGATCGCGACGGCGAGGACCACCTGCTGTTTACCAGGCGGGCCGACCACCTCGGCGAACACCCCGGCCAGATGAGTTTCCCCGGCGGCGGGGCCGAACCGGTCGACGAGACGATCCTCGAGACCGCACTCCGCGAGGCAAACGAGGAGATCGGCCTCGCGTCCGCGGAGACGGAAGTCGTCGGCCAACTCGACGACATCCGAACGGTTACCGAGTACGCGGTCACGCCCTTCGTCGCACGGGTCCCCGATCGGGAATACGTACGCGACGGCCACGAGGTCGCCGAGATCGTCGTCCTCCCGCTGTCCGAGCTGCTCGATCCGGCCAACTACGAGCACGAACGCCGGGAGCACCCCTACTACGGCGATATCGTCATCCACTACTTTCACGTCGACGGCTACACCGTCTGGGGGGCGACCGGCCGGATTCTGGTGCAGTTGCTCGAGTTGGCGACCGATTTCGAGGCCCCCGAACGGATCGACCGATCGCAGCTGTAGTACTGCCGACAGATACGCCCGCAGGGGTGTCAAGCGTCAGGTTTTTGCATCCGGCTCGCCCAGCACGCCCATGGTCGCACAGACGATGGATCGAGTTCCGCACGGGCTGTAGAACGACGTCTTTTACCGTTGTGTGGGGTGAGATCGGATGTTAGCAACGAGTACCGTAGCTCGCGCTGGCCTCGACGCGGTCGCGCTCAAACCGACCGAGTGTGACGTCTCGACGGCCGCGTCGATACCAGTCGAAACGATCGCGATCGATTACGAGGGCCGCGAGCACGTTCCGACCCACGAGACCCTCGAGACCCTCGCCGGGGACGCCGACGTCCTCGTGACGACGCCGGTCCGGGCCGACGGCTTCGACCCGCTCGGGGACGATTCGATCGTGACGGACCTACCGGACGCCGTCGGGCGCGTCCTCGTGGCGGGTCATCCCGCGTACCTCACGGACGAGGAGCGCGACCGAGCCGTCGCGCCGCGATTGGGCGCGGCTCTCGAGACCGATTCCGACGCCTGGGTCGGGACCGAAAGCGTCGAACGAATCGCCATGGCGACGGGCGCGACCCAGTACGATCTGCTCTCGCGGACGACGCCACGGGAGTTGCGGGCGCTCCGATCGGCCGGCTTTACCGGCGACGTCGCGGTGTACGCGCCGACGGTCCTGACCGACGACGACGACGCCATCCTCGATGCAGTCGGGGACTACGTCTCGCGCCGGCGGCCCGTCTCGAAGGCGCTCCCCGAGGATGCCGCCGTTGACGCGACCGCTACCGGGCGCGCACGCGAAGTGCTGCTCAAGGCGGCCGACGACTACGCGCTCGTGGGCACCGAAGCCGAGATCCGCGAGCAGACCGACACGCTGCGCGAGGCCGGCGCGACGACCGTCGTCGGCTACCCCGCGCGCGGCCTCGAGCCGTTTTGCGAGTAGTCCGCGTCGCCGACCGCGGGCCGGCGTTGACCCTCGCGATCCGCGCCCGGTTTCTTCAAGGAACGATGTCCGACAGTATAAGTCACTCCACGCGCCAGAGGAAGGCATGACGTTGCTCGCCGAACAGACGACGACGGCCGCAGCCGACGCGCTCGGGACGGCCGACGTCGCGGTGATACCGACGGGGAGTACCGAACAGCACGGGCCGGCGCTGCCGCTCGGAATGGACCACATGGCCGCCGAGGCGTTCGCCCGGACGGCGACCGACCGCGATGACGCGGTCGTCCTCCCGACGATTCCGGTCGGCGTCAGCGCCCACCACCGACAGTTCGACGGGACGCTGTACGTCTCCGCGGACACGTTCGAACGCTACGTCGAGGAGACGCTCTCGAGTCTCGCCGAACACGGCGTTCGCAAAGCCGTCGTCGTCAACGGACATGGCGGGAACTCGGGCGCACTACGACGGGCCGCCCGGACGCTGCGCGACGAGCGGACAGCGTTCGCGCCGCCGTGGAACTGGTGGGACAGCGTCGACGACCTCGGAGCCGACCTGTTCGACGAGGAAGGCGGCCACGCCGACGCGATGGAGTCGAGCCTGCTGTGGTACCTCCGCGAGGACCTCGTCCGGCCGGCGGCACTCGAGACCGCCGAAGCCGGCGCGAGCGAGTCCTGGGGGGAGTCGATTCACGGGGCGGCCCTCGGGTTCGATACGATCGATTTCTCCGAGAGCGGCGCGGTCGGTCGGCCGACTCAGGCCGACCCGGAGAAAGGCGAACGGCTGTTCGAGGCCGCCCGCGACCAGCTTCACGCGCTGCTGGACTGGCTGGTCGAACGACCGCTCGAGGACTGCTGGTCGCGTGATCACCGATGACGGGCGACGACGATCCCGAACTCGCCGTGGGCGCGGACGCGTTCGTTCAACAGGGGGCCGGGCTCGAGGTCGCGGTCGTCGGCGCGGGAGCCGTCGGCGCGACGGCCGCCTACGACCTGGCACGGGAGGGTGCGGACGTAACGCTGTACGACCGCGGGCAGGTCGCAAGCGGCTCGAGCGGCCGGGCGGCGGGAATCTGTTACGACGCCTTCGCTGACCCGCTGGACGCCGAGATCGCCGGCGAGGCGATCGAACGGTTCCGGGCGTTCTCGGGCGACGATACGTTCCCGTTCGTCGAGTGCCCCTACGTCTGGCTCGCCCGCGAGGGCGACACGGAACGAGCCGATGCGATCCGCGAGCAGATCGAACGGATGCAGGAAAACGGCGTGGTCGCCCTCGAGTTGGACGCCGACGCGCTCGCGGACCGGTTCCCGGCGCTTCGAACGGACGACGTCGCCGTCGCCGGTATCGCCGGCGCGGCCGGGTACACCGATCCCGCCCAGTACACCGCCTGTCTCGCCGCCGCGGCGACCGGGGCTGGCGCGACTCTCGAGTCCGAGACGCCGGTCGGCGTACGGGCCGACCCCGCTCGGATCGTCCTCGAGGACGGCACCGAACGGGAGGTCGACGCCGTCCTCGTCGCCGCCGGCGCGCACACGAAGCAACTGCTCGCGGACGCCGGAATCCCGATCGCGATGAAACCCTATCGGGTGCAAGCGCTCGTCGCGAGCGGCGACCTCGCGGAGCCGACCTGTTACGACGCGACCGGCGAGTTCTATCTCCGGCCACACCCCGAAGGGCTCCTCGCGGGCGACGGTACCGAAGAGATCGAAGCCGACCCGGACGACTACGACCGGGCGGCCGATCCAGACTTCGCGGACGACCTCCTCGAGCGCGTTCGCCGTCGGCTGCCCGACGTCGAGCTGGAACTCGAGCGCGCCTGGGCCGGCCTCTGTACCTCGACGCCCGACCGGGACCCGCTCGTCGGTCAGCTACAGAACGGACTCTACGTCGCGACCGGCTTCCAGGGACACGGGTTTATGCGCGCGCCCGCGATCGGCCGGCGAGTTGCCGAGGACATCCTCGGCGGGGACAGCATCGAGGACTTCGATCCAACGCGGTTCGACGGCGACGAGGAGTTCGAAGTCGTCGAGGGAATGGCGGTGGATTTCGAGAACTGATCAGTTATCGACGGTGAGTTCTTCGGGTTCGGATTCGGACCCGGCGGGTTCCTCGATGGCTTCGCCTTCGTCGATCTCGGGTTCGTCGGCGTCGTCGTCGATAGCCCGTCCTTTCGGTATTTCGATGCGCAGCGTGCCGGTTTCGGTCAGCGTCGCCGTCCCCGCGTCGGGATCGACGACGGCGTCGGCGGGTAACTCGGCCTCCCCGTCGAGTTCCATCCCGCGACCCGGAAACCGTATCTCGTACCCCTCGCGGTACTTCCGGAATCGGTCGATACGGATCCTGACGGTGCCGGCGAGATACCGAACCTGCACGTCGTCCGGTTCGGCCCCGGGCGCGTCGAAAACGACGAGATAGGAGTCGGGAGCCTCGAGGACGTCCACCGGAATCGATCGGTGGTTCTGTATATGTCCGTTCGCCCGCCCGACCTGACGGTAGAGCGCGTTGCCGACCGACGTTTTGAATTCGTTGAAACTCACTCACGGTCACCTCCGGTGGAGGCCTCGCTCACCGGAAACGCCGACGGGATGGGGACCTGGCAGTGCGCGTTGGACATGTCCGGGTGCATCGCTACGAGTGCCCTGTTCTTATTGATTTTGATCGTTCCAAAATAAATGTCTGACGACACACCGGCGTCGACTCTGCGAACCGTCAGTCCGGAGCCGGTGTTTCAGAGTTCGACGGGCTCGAGACAGTCGGTCCCGCCACAGACGGGACACGAGAGTTGCGAGACGTCGAAGTCGTCAGGGACATCGTAGGTGTAGTGATTCTCGAACAGATCGAGAACGCAGTCGTCGTCGGTACACACGATCTCTTCCGTCGGTGGCATAACCGGATGTACCGCCACCAGAACCATCAACGCTTGCACTGGGAGCCAAACGGCGACGGACACAACGGATTACCCGGGACGGAACCGGACGCTCGCGCGTGTAGTCACCGTTTTACCCCTCGAGCCGCTATCCGGAGCTATGACTGACCCCGAGACGCTGTCGGTGACGATCGTCGACGGCTACGTCGACGAACCCGCACACTTCGGGGTGCCGCCGTACGTCTCGACGTACCCCCGGTACGCGGCAGGGGCGCTCGTCGACGCGGGCGTCCCGCGCGAGCGGATCACCTACCACACGATCGACGGGCTTCGCGAGGACCCCGACCGGTGGCGCGACGTCGACGAGGCCGACCTCATGATCTATCTGGGCGGGATGACCGTCCCCGGGAAGTACGTCGGCGGTACACCGGCCGAACCGGACGAGGTACGAAAGCTCGCCTGGACCGCGACGGGCACCAGCCTGATGGGCGGTCCCGTCAAGTTCGGCGTCGGCGACGAAAACGCCGGCGCGACCGAAACCGAACGGCAGGACCTCGATTTCGATTTCGTCGCCAAAGGCGACGTCGAAGCCGCCGTCCACGACCTCGTCGAGAACGGTCTCGAGGGGTTCAACAACCGGATGCGCGACGTCGACGAGGTTACCCGCTGGGCGCGCGAGGGCGCGTTCGTCGTCGAACAACACCCCAACCATCCCGACCATCTGATCTGCGAACTCGAGACCTCGCGGGGCTGTGCCTACCGCTGTTCGTTCTGTACCGAACCGCTGTACGGCAACCCCTCGTTCCGACCGCCGGAGACGGTCGTCGCCGAGGTCGATGCCCTTTCGGAGTACGGGGTCAAACACTTCCGGCTCGGGCGGCAGGCCGACATCCTCGCCTACGGCGGCGACGGCGAGGCCCCCAACCCCGACGCGCTCCGGGAACTCTACGGCGGCATCCGCGACGTCGCACCCGATCTCGAGACCCTCCATCTGGACAACATGAACCCCATCACGATCGTCAACTGGCCCGAGAAGAGCCGGGAGGGGATCCGGATCATCGCCGAGCACAACACGCCCGGCGACACCGCCGCGTTCGGCCTCGAGTCCGCCGACCCCGTCGTTCAGGAGGAGAACAACCTGAACGTCAGCGCCGAGGAGTGTTTCCGAGCGGTCGAGATCGTCAACGAGGAGGCCGGCTGGCGACCGGGAGAGGAGCCGGAAGACGCACCCACCTTCGGCGAGGACGCGCCGCGACGGCTCCCGAAACTCCTGCCCGGTATCAACCTCCTGCACGGGCTCAAGGGTGAACGCGAGGAGACCTACGAACGCAACCGCGAGTTCCTCCAGCGAGTCTACGACGAGGGGTACATGCTCCGGCGGGTGAACATTCGGCAGGTGATGTCCTTCGACGGGACGGACATGTCCGACACCGGGGCCGAGATCGCGAAGGACCACAAGAAGCTCTTCAAACGGTACAAACGACAGGTCCGAGAGGAGATCGACAACCCGATGCTCGAGCGCGTCGCCCCGCCGGGCACCGTGTTGCCGGACGTCCACCTCGAGTACCACCAGGACGGGAAGACGTTCGGTCGCCAGCTGGGGACGTATCCGCTGCTGGTCGGCATTCCCGGCGAGCGGGAGCTCGGACGGACGATCGACGTCGCCGTCGTCGATCACGGCTATCGTTCGGTTACGGGCGTTCCCTACCCGCTCGATCTCAACGACGCATCGATGGACGAACTCACCGCGATTCCGGGTGTCGGCGACTCCACTGCGGGCGACATCGTCGTCAACCGGCCCTACGATACCGTCGCCGACACGTCGCTGGACCTCGAGTTCGACCTGTCGTCGTTCACGACCGTGCAGTCGGCCGAACAGGTGGAGTAACGGGAACGACGCTCCGGGCCGAAATCCAGCAATCGGCGGCGCTCGGTCGGTAGTTCTATTATGGATGGGAATCAGAGAAGATATTGAGGGTCTACCTGTGGAAATATCTGAAAAACTCCTGTGTCTGTTCAGTACGGAGGTTTCGGCAGAGGAGGATCGATACGTCATTGAAGTACCACGGCAGGAAGTCGAGACCGGCGACGTCGATCCGGGGGACGTCTATCGCGTCGCGCTCATCTCCCGCGAGGAGGGGGAGGAAGCCGACGCGTCAGCGACGGCACAGCCACAGAGTGCACCGTCCGAGCCACAGCCACCGGTCGACGTCGGCGAAACACGCTACGTCGAGATCGAAGACATCGGGAAGCAAGGCGACGGGATCGCCCGCGTCGAGCGGGGGTACGTCATCATCGTCCCGGGGGCCGATATCGACGAACGCGTCAAGATCGAAGTCACCGAAGTCAAGTCGAACTTCGCGGTCGGCGAGATCATCGAAGAGACCTTCTGAAAACCGGGTTGCGTCCGGGCCGGCCACACCCACCACGCAAACCCGCCGTCGCGTCGTTCTTCTCCGAAGGAGGGGTCAGGGGTCCGGAATCGTCTCACGGAAGGTTTCGGGATCGTCGTGGAAACAGTCACCGACGACGATCGCGTCCGCGCCGGCCTCGAGGATCTCGGTCGCCTTCTCGCGACTGTCGATCCCGCCGCCGTAGAACAGCGTCGTCTCTTCGAGATACCGGGCGGCGGCTTCGACGTCCGTGGGGCCGCCGTAGGTTCCGGAGTACTCGATGTAAAACACCGGGAAGCCGTAGAACGCCTCGGTCGCGAGCGCGGCACCGGCGACCTCTTCCGGCGTGTACGTCGACTCGACGCCCGCCCGGGCCGCCGCCGCGGAGTCGAGGTGTTGGACGACGTACCCCTCCCCGAGCAGGCTGTCAGCGAGCTCCGCGACCGCGTCGACTCCCTTCGACGCGATGAGGTCGCCGACGACCGGCAGCCCCGAGCCGAGAAGTTCGTCCGGTTTGCGGCCGACCTCGGTGAAGAGATCGACGTGCTTGCCGACGAAGTGGCTCCGGTCGCCGTTGTAGACGGCCGCGATCGAGAGTCGGTCGGCGGCCTCGACGGTCGCTTTCGAGACGTGACTCGAACGGTACGGCTCCTGAAAGATCGGCGTCTCCGGGATCGCGGCATCGACCGTCCGGATCGTTTCGAGCGTGTTCGCCTCCGTGACGCCGTCGGAGCCGCCGACGATCACCAGATCGGTCCCCGACAGGACCTCGAGATCGGACGGGAGCGGCTCCGCCGGATCGACCTTGGTCACGTGCGTAATTTCGTTCCAGTTGACGTTCATAGCGGTCGCTTCGAATTACAAGTATAAATCCGCTGTCGATTCGAGGCGTTCCGCTCGGCCGGCGACGATCGCCGTCGGTCGCTCCCGGCTTCGTCTCACTCCTCGAGCGGCGTTCCGTCGGCTCGCTTCGCGCCTTCGGAGTCGTGGACGACGACCTCGCCGGGGTCCGGATCGGCGGGTTCGTAGGCGTCGCGGACGGCGATCGCCTCCTCGAGTTCTCGCACCGCCCGTTCTTTCAGTGCGCGAGCGAGTTCGACGGCGTCCTCGCGGGAGATATCCCGACCGAGTCCCTCACACTCGTGGGCGCGGACGACGCCGGCCTCGTCGACGGCCTCCCCCATCGGCTGGCTGGTTCCGGCCAGCGCGACGCTGAACGGGTACGTCCGGCAGATCAGCGGCCGGTCGTCGTGGGCAACGCAGGTCCCGACGCCGTCGTTTTCCTCGTAGAAGACGCAATCGCCACAGCCGTCGGTCTGGAGCGCCCACTCGAAGGTCTCGCCCTCGAGTTCGCCGTCGTCGGTTTCCGTAAGGCCGTACGGCATCGGACGGGCGACGTCGCGCCAGTCGTAGGGACGGTCGTCGCTGTCCTCGAGACCGCGCACCTCGTCCGGGAACACCGTCGCCGTGTGTTCCTCCCCGCCGTGGCCCGTACAGCACGCGCCACACCGGGTACACTCGAAGCCGATCGATTCGATGGCATCGGCGAGGTCGTCGACTTCGAGGTCGCGGGCGGCCTCGAGTTCGGCTTCGAGGGATTGCACACGCGTACCTACGCGCCGACGCGGAAAAGTCAGTCGCTGTGTGCGCGCTCGCCGGTCCACGCGAGTTGCCCCTCGACGTCGAGTTTCTCGAGGTGGGCGCGGACGGTCGCCCGCGCGAGATCACGGACCCCGGTCAGATCCTTCTCGTACGCACGCTCGAGGATTTCCTCGAGGCTCGTCGCGCCGTCGTCGACCGCCTCGAGCACCCGCCGTTCGCGGTCGGATCGGTGGGCGAGCAGTCGCTCGAGCGTTGCCCGGGGCGTCTCGATCACGGGGCCGTGACCGGGCAACAACCGCGGCGGATCGAGCGCCCGAAGCCGTCGAAGGGTCGTCACGTACGCGCGCATGTCCCCCTCGGGTGCACCGACGACGACGCTGCCCTCGCGAACGGCACAGTCACCACAGACGATCGGTCCGTTCCGGCCGGCCTCGAAGGCGACGTGATCGGGGGCGTGACCGGGGGCATCGAGGATCCGAACGCGGTCGGTTCCCAGTTCGACCGTCGATCCCGGCGAGAACGTGCGATCGGGGTCGCAGCCGGTCGCCTCGCGGAACCGGTCGGTGCGGCCGGTACGAGCCCAGACGCTCGCGCCCGTCTCCACAGCGTAGTCCGCGACTGCGCCGACGTGATCGGGGTGGGTGTGCGTGACGAAGACGTGGGCGACGTCGCGTTCGCGGACCAGCCGATCGAGGGCGTCGGCTCCGGCCGCCGGATCGACCAGCACCGCAGGATCGGTCCCGAGCAGGTAGCTGTTAGTCGTTCCTCCCGGGGCACGCGTCGACACCGGAACGGAACAGCTGGTGACATCCATCGCTCGAACGATGTCGCTCGATGGAAAAGGGCGTACCGACCGGGTTCGCTCAGCGCTTGAGGTAGTAAACTTGCTTGCGCGCGTCCCGGAAACTGTACCGGGAGCCGACGAGGCCAACGTCCTCGAGGCGGTTGAGCGCGTAGCGGACCGTCCGATCCGGCAACAGTGACTCCTCAGCGAGTTGCCCCTGTGAAAGCGGCGAATCGCTCTCGAGAACCTTCGCGACGAGCTTCGCGCTCGGGGGTAGTTCACGGAGGCGCTCGCGGTATTCGTCCTCCGAAAGTGGCTCCTCGGCAGCAACGGCGCGATCCTCAGCTGTACTCGTGCTCATACACCGGTGAGCGGAATCAGGAGTGGTAAAGCTTCCCTATATGTGGATACGAATAATCCAGTTTGTATTAGGTATCTAGATGGTATATTACCACATTATATGTCTGCCATGCTACCGACCCGATCCCTCGGATAACTCCAGTATCGTTTTATCCCACGGCTCCTGTAGTTGCGCCCAGTGTGAAAGGACAGGAGTGGTACCAGGCCGACGACGTCGCCGAGGAGTACGACGACAAGCGCTTCTCCAAGGGCGGGCAGTTGATCGACCGTCGGGAGAAGCAAGCGGTCCTCGAGGCGATCATGCCCGTCGAGGATCGGAACGTACTCGAGATCGCCTGCGGGACCGGGCGGTTCACGGTGATGCTCGCCGAACGAGGGGCCGACGTCGTGGGACTGGATATTTCGGCAGCGATGTTACAGCAGGGGCGAACGAAGACACAGGACGCGGAGCTTTCGGGCACGCTCGAGTTCCTCCGGGGTGATGCGGGACGGCTCCCGTTCCCGGACGATCACTTCGATACCGTCATCGCGATGCGGTTTTTCCATCTGGCGGACGACCCCGAAGCGTTCCTCAGGGAGATGCGCCGCGTCTCGCGGGAGCAGATCGTCTTCGACACGTTCAACCGGTTTAGCGCCCGGAGCGTCTACAACTGGGCGCTCCCGATGGGATCACGGCTGTACTCGAAAAGCGAGGTCAGCGAGTTGCTCGCCAAGACGAACTTGACGCTGGTCGACGTCGAGGACGATTTCCTCGTTCCGTACGGGGTGTACCGGTCGATCCCGAACGGGCTCGCGTCGCCGATCCGAACGATCGAGACGGCTATCGGCGGCCATCCGATCACGGACCACTTCGCGTCGGTGTCCTACTGGAACACGGAGTTGCGCTGATTCGGGACTGCCCGACGGACACGAACCGCACCGTATTTTTACTACCGGGGAGTTCTACCACCCAGTATGGAGCTCTCGGTAGTGGTGTCGACGCTCAACGACCGGGAGCGATTGCTGTCCTGTCTCGACGCCCTCGAAGAACGGACACCGCCATCGACGGAGGTAATCGTCGTCAACGGCCCCTCTTCGGACGGGACGACCGGCGTAGTCCGGGACCGCACTGACGTCGACGTTCTCGTCGAAATCTCCGAGCGAAACCCGAACGTCTCCCGAAACGCGGGGATCCGCGTCGCCACGGGCGAGGTCGTCGCCTTCCTCGATGGCGGCTACGCGATCGACGCCAGTTGGTACGCGGCCATCGAACGGGAAATCGACGACGGTGCCGACGTCGTCACCGGTCCGGTCACGGGTACACAGCCGTTCGACACCCTCGAGAACCCGCAAACGCCCCGGACCGTCGCCCGCCGCAGCGTGACCTACTTCGACGGCGACAACGTCGCCTTCGATCGGACCGTCCTCGAGGCACTGGACGGGTTCGACGAGTACCTCGAGCTAAGCGGAGCCCGGGACTGTGCACATCGCGTTGCCGGCCTCGGCTTCGAGGTCACCTGGGCTGCCGAGATGGCCGCCCGAACGGAGGTCGGTGCCGACGGCGGCCGCGCCGAACCCGAGTGGGGGTCCCGGTACCGATCGCTCGCCTATCGGCTCGCGAAGAACTACGGCTTGCGACCGACCGTACTGGCACGGACAGCCGGCAGCGCGGTCCGTGACGGCTTCGGCGGCGCTCGGCGGCTCATCTCCGGTGACGCAACGCCGACCGGCTGGGTCTCGGACGGTCTCGAGGTCGTCACGAACGCGACCGGCGGGCTGCGCGACGGCGTCCGCGCACGCTTTCGGGATCGATCGGCACGCCGGAACCCGAACGGGCTCTCGATGCGCCACGACCGGGCGGTTCGAGTGTACGATCGGCGCTGACTGCGTCGACGGGGGCAGCTTCCGACCGCGGTTCACTCGGGATCGAACCCACCCGCAACCGTATCGAGTGTGAACAGCGCGATCGCACCGAGCAGCGCCCATGCTCCCGTCATGGCGGCGGTCTCGGATGTCACGGCGTGTGCATCGGCGACGTTGTGAAGCGGTGCGGGGACCGAGCCGGCGATAAGTCCCACGAGGAACAGAAGCGTTAGCTCGCGGTGGCGATCGAGGGCGAACCGGACGGCTCTGGCGATCGTCACGAGACCGATGAATCCACCGGCGACGAACACGACCACGGTCGTCCCCGGCTCGAGGACCGCGGCGATCGTTCCGTCGGCCCACACGAGGTCCGAGATCGATTCGACGAACGCATCGAGTTCCGACGAGAGGTAGACGTACTGGCCAAGCAGGATCAGGATCAACGCGCCCGAGACGCCCGGGAGTATCATCGCGCTGACCGCAAGCGCGCCCGCGAAAAAGACGAGAACGCTCCCGGTTCCCGGGAGTTGAAGCACGTCGGCCGCGACCAGCAGCGCAAGCGAGGTGCCGGCGGCTGCGGCGAGGACGTGCCGGGTCGAGGATATCGGGAGGCTCCGAAAGAGGACGATCGCCGTCGCCGCGATCAGGCCCGTAAAGAACCCAAAGAGCGCGAGGGGATGGGACTCAGCCAGCGCCGAGACGGCGCTTGCGATGACCGTGACTGCAGTCGCCATCCCGAGGCCGAGGGGGACGAGAAACTGCAGATCCATCTCGATCAGCGCTTGCTGTGCCCGATCGCGGCGGTCGGGATCGTACGCCCGAAGGACGGCGACGGCCCGGCCGGGCGTAAGCGACGTGATGGCGGCGATCAACCGCCCGTAGAAGCCGAGCAACAGCGCGACGGTCCCGCCGGAGACCCCGGGCAGCGCGTCGGCCGTCCCCATACAGAGGCCGTACGCGTAGACCCGAACCAGCGTGAGTCGGTCGCCGACCCACCGTTCGAGCCTATACTCCATGGCTCCGGCTCCCCGTCCAACGAGCGTTCGTCATCCACGGGAGCGGCGATCCGATGTCCCGTCTCGTGTCCATACCTACGGTCACTCGAGGCAGGAATATAAATCGTCGGAACGATCCCGTTCGCCTACGGCGGTCGGCTCCCGTCGAACGCGTTGCGGATCGCTTCAGCCTCTGATCTGGGCTTCCGGCGCGAGCGCGTCGATCACCCGACAGGCGTTCTTCGAGAAACACCGCCAGAGCTTGTCCTCGGAGACGTCGAGCGTGAGAATCTCCATGACGGCCACGTCCGGATGACACGCCGGCGCGCCGCTGCCGAAGACGACGCGATCGGGGTGTTCCAGGAGGGCACGCTCCAGCGGATCGCGGTATCTGACGAAGCTCGTCTCGAGATAACAGTCGTCGTACTCCTCGAGGAGGTCGATCATCCCGTGCATGAGCGCCCGATCGAGCGGGTGGCCGCCGAAGTGGGCGACGACGACGGGGAACGAGCGTCCGAGCAGGGTCTCCGCGAGAACGTCGGGCGGCGCGTCTGTGCCGCCGCGGACGAGCAACGGGAGGCCGACGTCCTCGAGGGTCGAAAGGATGTCCTCGTCCGGGTAGTCGTCGACCGTCGGGTCGAGGACGAACCCGTGAAACCGGTCGTCGTAGGCGTACTTCTCGACGTCTTCCGGCGTCGTGTGGTGCTCCTTGCGTCGGGTCACGGCGTTGTGTAGCCGGCCGGTCGGGGTTCCGCCGGGCCGCTGTGTGCCGTTGATCCGGGCGAACGCGACGAACGGCCGATCGACGCTGCGGCGAGCGACCCCGTTGTTCGGCGCGACGTAACTCGATTCCGGCCGTGCCGGCGGGAAGACGACCGATTTGGTGATTCCCGCCTGATGCATCTCGCGCTCGAGTCGATCGGGCGTCATCGTCCGTCTCCGCGGGGTTCCACTCCCGTGGTCCGGCGTAAGCCGGGCATAAATATCGACAACCCGAAACCCGTGTTCCAGCTCCAGCATCCCAACGGGACGTTCCGTGTCGACCCATATTTTGCTACCGGCTCTTCGGCTCGAGTTTCGTGGGACTGTGACCCACGCGTTCGGCCGCGAACTGACGACCGATTCCGTCCGGACCGATCGGAACGGGAATCGGGAACGGCGGCCGCTCGAACCGGTATATCGGCGTCGGATCACCCCTTCGCTAACCGACGACACTGTCGATCGGTCGTTCCACCTCGGGAACCGCTTCGATCCGGTCGGTCGCGACCGGGGATTCTCCCTTCTCTTCGGCATTTACCAACAAAATAACCCATTAGGGGCGTCATTCGTCCGCCTCGATTACGGCGTCCGTAAAGGTGTCTCGACGGGGAGTTCCGTCAACACGGTGGTTGTGGATAGCCGGTTTTCGGCCCGATTATCCAGCCTACCATAATATTACGGATAGGTTTTCCGCCAATGCCGCCACTACTCGCTGGACCGGTACTCTTTTCCCCTGATAGCTTCGTTCGTCGGGAGGGAAATTTTTATATAGAAGTGCTGACGACATGGTTAGTGAGGATCCAACTATGGCACAACAGCGACGCATGGGCGGACAGCCTATGTTCATTCTGAGCGAGGACAGCCAGCGAACCCAGGGTCGTGACGCCCAGTCGTCGAACATCATGGCCGGCAAGGCGGTCGCCGAGTCGGTCCGGACGACACTCGGGCCCCGCGGTATGGACAAGATGCTCGTCGACTCCGGCGGGGAGGTCGTCATCACCAACGACGGTGCGACGATCCTCGACGAGATGGACATCGAACACCCCGCGGCCCAGATGATCGTCGAGGTCGCCGAGTCCCAGGAGGAGGAGGTCGGCGACGGTACCACGACCGCGGCGGTGATCGCTGGCAACCTGCTCGGTGAAGCCGAGGATCTCATCGAACAGGACGTCCATGCGACGACGATCGTCGAGGGCTACCACGAGGCCGCCGAAATCGCCCTCGAAGCGATCGACGAACAGGTAAGCGAGTCCGAGGTCGACGACGAAATCCTCAAGCAGGTCGCCGAATCGAGCATGACCGGTAAGGGGACCGGCGGCCTCACCGCCGAGTCGCTGGCCGAGACGGTCGTCGAAGCCGTCCGCCACGTCGAGGTCGACGACGGCGTCGAACGCGAGAACGTCGGGGTCCACACCCAGATCGGGGCCTCCTCGAACGCGACGGAACTCGTCCCCGGTATCATCGTCGACGAGGAGCCCGCTCACGACGAGATGCCCGCCGAGGTCGAGGACGCCTCGATCGCGGTCCTCGACGTCGAACTCGGGGTCCGTACCGGCGAAGTCGACGCCGAGTACGCGATCGACTCGATCGACCAGCTCAACGCCGCCATCGACGCCGAGGAAAGCGAAGTCCGCGGCTACGCAGAGACGATCGCCGACAGCGGCGTCGATGTCGTCTTCACCACCGACGACGTCGACGAGCGCGTCGCCTCGTTCCTCGCGAACGAGGGCGTCCTCGTCTTCGAGGACCTCGGCGACAGCGACGCACGAGATATCGTCTCCGCGACCGGCGCTCGCCGCGTCGGCGACCTCGAGGACCTCGAAGAGGCGGACTTCGGCCACGCCGAGCGCATCCGCTCGGAGAACTTCGGCGACGGCGACCTCGCGTTCGTCGAGGGCGGCGCGGCCGCCGAAGCCGTCACCGTCTTCGTCCGCGGCGGCACCGAACACGTCGTCGACGAACTCGAGCGCGCCATCACCGACGCCCTCGACGTCGTCGCGACGGCGCTTGCCTCCGGCGAGGTCGTCCCCGGTGCCGGCGCGACCGAGATCGCGATCGCGGACAAGATCCGCGAGGAGGCCGCCGGCATCGAGGGCCGCAAGCAACTCGCCGTCAACGCCTTCGCCGACGCGCTCGATGTCGTCCCGCGAACGCTTGCGGCCAACACCGGACAGGACCCGATCGACTCGCTCGTCGACCTCCGTGCCGGCCACGAGTCCGCGGGTCGCGCCGGGCTGATCACCGCCGGCGAGGAGGTTACCATCGACGATCCGTTCGAATACGGCGTCATCGACCCCGCCGACGTCAAGCGCGAGGCCATCGAGAGCGCCACTGAAGCCGCGACGATGATCGTCCGCATCGACGACGTCATCGCCGCCGAATAACCGCCTGCGTTCCGTTTTCTTTCGTCCGTTCGCCTGTGGACCGTCCGTTCATCGGCCATCAGTGTTAACTGATAACATATGGTAGCCCCGGATAGAATGTCCGGAAAACACCCCACAGACCGATTGACGCCGATCGGCGACTCCACCGGCTGTACGGTCTACTACGACGACAGCCGGGGTACGTACCACACCTGGTTCGACGAGAGCCAGTACGAGCCGGTCAGTACGGCGCTTCTCGCCGCCGTCTCGTCGGTACTCGGCGTCGAGCCGATGGACCTCGAGCCCCTGTCGGCCTGTGTCGATCCGGACGCCCTGAACGACATTTTCGTCCACTGGCGCGGTGACGAGCCGCGAGTCGGCGACGGCTCGATCTCGTTTACGTTCGCCCAGTGTGGCGTGACGGTCCACGAGGACGGCGAGATCGTTATCGACCCCGAAACGCGCGAATCCGCGGCTCCGGGCTGAGGCGATCGGTACCGTTAAGCCGCGTTTCGGCTCGGCGGTCACTCGCCGGCCTCGAGGACGACCCGATCGCCGACCGAGAGACCGAACGCCTCGTCACCTCGCCCTTGATTGACGTCGAGTTCCACGTAGCCATGGCTGCCGACGGTCGCGAGGCGCTTTCCGACCGGAACGGCGGCGAAGGTCTCCCCGACCGGAACGGACTCGCCGTTGACGACGACCCGCTCGCGGTCCTCGAGAAAGTCGCCGACCACGTTCGTAATCGCGTTCCCGAAATCGTCCACCACCAGTACCTCGCCGGTCGCGCGGTCCCCCTCGAGCGTCGCCCCGGGAAGGTCGCAGTCGACCGCCGCCTCGCCCGACTCGAGAAAGGCAAGCGAGCCGAGTCGGTCGATCCCGACCGCGTGAACGTCGGCCGCGGCGGGGGCGAAGACGTCCCGGCCGTGGAACGTGTTGCTCGCCGGCCCGTCCTCGGCCGACACGGAGCAGGCCGTCGCGGTCGCCGACCCGGCTCCCGTCGGCTCGGGCGGTTCGAGGCGCGTCTCGTCGACGACGAAGGCCTCGATCCCGTCCTCGCCGCCGGCGAGTCGACGCGCGACGGGGAGCAAGACGCCGTTGTCCGGCCCGACGAGCGCGTGATCACCCGCCCGAAGGACGATGGCGTTGCGGTCGGTTCCGACTCCGGGGTCGACGACCACGAGATGGACCGCCGGCGGGAAGTACGGCAGCACCTCTCGGAGCCAGAAGGCGGTCGAGCGAACGTCCTGTCTGGGAAAGTCATGTCCGACGTCGACCGTCCGCGCGTCGGTTCGCTGGTGGATGACACCCTTCATCGCCGCGGGATACGGCGTCCCGAAATCGGATGCGATCGTGAGCATAACTGTCACTACGGCTCGCCCGAGGAAAGTGTGTCTGCAGAGAGTCGCCAAGCCATCGTCCGCTCGAGCGTCGTCAATCGCCGTTCGCGTCCGAATCGCTGATCATCCGGATGCGTTCGATGCCGTCGATTTCCTCGACGACTTCGACGACGGCCCCGGGGACGAGCGACTCCCAGTCCCCGTCGTTGATCATGCGTTCGCGAACTTCGCTGCCCTCGAGTACATCGCGGTTGAACATCGGCGACTGGCGGATCTCGATGCCGGCCTCGCGAAACAGTTGGATGACGAGCGGATTGTTCGAGTACGCGACATCGAAGTCCGGACTCATGCTCTGGACGTGGCTCACCCACACAGAGTTGCGCTCGAGGTCCTCGATTGGGACGGCGTAGGTCACCAGATCCGTGTCGACGAGCGATTTCGTGATCATCATGATCCGTTCGCCCGCCGTGAACGGGTTCCGAACCGTATGCGAGTCGTCGGCGCTGCCGATCCCGAGCACGAGTTCGTCGACGTCCTCCGCGATTCGCTCGACCATGTTGCGGTGGCCGTTGTGAAACGGCTGGAACCGCCCGATGTAGAACCCCCGTGTCATGCGGAAAACTGTCGGTCCATTGCGCATAAGCGTGGCGAGTTTCGCGTCCGATCCGCGACGGCCGGTTACACGACCGACACGTCCAAAACCAAGAACGACAGGAGCTGTTCACCGCGTAGAGGTGCTCTGTCGCCTGTTTTCTGGAACGAACGCCATCCTCCGCATGGAGAAAGTATATCAGTGGCAATCCCTTCGAAACAGGTACCGAACAGAGTTCTATGAGCAACGATACGAACGTTGACGACCCTCCTAAAGACGCCCCTGACACCGCTCCCGGCGAGGAGCAGGTGCGGGAGCGCGAGCAGGAGCGTCAGGGAGATCGGTCGCCGATCGAGGAAGACGGCGATCGAAGTGACGATATCGACGACGTCGACGACCGGACCGAGGTGACCGAATCGGACGCAGGCACCGAGGACGACGTCGAGACCGTCGACGATCTCGGGAGCACGGTCGACGTCGATCCCGGCGTCGAGATCGACGAGGAAAACGCCGAGGACGATCTGCTCGGCGGGCTCCAGATCGATACGACGGAAGACATCGAAGTTCCGGACCGACTCGTCGACCAGGTCATCGGGCAGGACGAGGCGCGAGACATCATCATCAAGGCCGCAAAGCAGCGCCGACACGTGATGATGATCGGCTCGCCGGGGACCGGGAAGTCGATGCTGGCCAAGGCGATGAGCCAACTGTTGCCCCAGGAAGATCTCCAGGACGTCTTAGTCTATCACAACCCGGACGACGGCAACGAGCCGAAGGTTCGGACCGTCCCCGCCGGCAAGGGCGAACAGATCATCGACGCCCACAAGGAGGAGGCGCGAAAGCGCAACCAGATGCGGTCGATCCTGATGTGGATCATCATCGCGATCGTCATGGGGTATGCGATCCTGTCAGGGGGGCGCATCCTCCTTGGTATCCTCGCAGCCGGTATCATCTGGCTGATCTTCCGGTACACCAGCCGCGGGACGGACGCGATGGTCCCCAACATGATCATCAACAACGGGGATCAGCGCACCGCGCCCTTCGAGGATGCGACCGGCGCTCACGCCGGTGCGCTGCTGGGCGATGTCCGCCACGACCCGTTCCAGTCCGGCGGCATGGAGACGCCCAGCCACGACCGCGTCGAACCCGGCGCGATCCACAAGGCCAACAAGGGCGTGCTGTTCGTCGACGAGATCAACACGCTCGACGTCCGCACCCAGCAGAAGCTGATGACCGCGATCCAGGAAGGCGAGTTCGCCATCACGGGCCAGTCCGAGCGCTCCTCGGGTGCGATGGTCCAGACCGAACCCGTCCCCTGTGACTTCATCATGATCGCGGCCGGCAACCTGGACGCGATGGAGAACATGCACCCCGCGCTCCGCAACCGGATCAAGGGGTACGGGTACGAGGTCTACATGGACGACACCATCGAGGACACCCCGGAGATGCGGCGCAAGTACGCCCGCTTCGTCGCACAGGAAGTCGAGCGCGACGGCCGACTGCCCCACTTCACCGACGAGGCCGTCGAGGAAGTGCTCCTCGAGGCCAAACGCCGGTCGGGTCGGAAGAACCACCTGACGCTGCTGTTCCGGAGCCTCGGCGGACTGGTCCGGGTCGCTGGCGACATCGCCCGCGCCGAGGACCGCGAGTACACCACCCGCGAGGACGTCCTGCAGGCCAAGCAGCGCTCCCGGTCGATCGAGCAACAGCTCGCCGACGACTACATCGAGCGGCGCAAGGACTACGAACTGCAGGTCAACGAGGGCGGCGTCGAGGGCCGGGTCAACGGTCTCGCCGTCATGGGCGAGGACTCCGGGATCATGCTGCCCGTCATGGCAGAGATCGCGCCCGCACAGGGCGGCGGGCAGGTGATCGCGACCGGGAAACTCCAGGAGATGGCCGAGGAGTCGGTCCAGAACGTCTCGGCGATCATCAAGAAGTTCTCCGACGTCGACCTCTCGGAGAAGGACATCCACATCCAGTTCGTCCAGGCCGGCCAACAGGGCGTCGACGGGGACTCGGCCTCCATTACGGTGGCGACGGCGGTCATCTCCGCGCTCGAGAACATCCCGGTCGATCAGTCGGTCGCGATGACCGGCTCGCTGTCGGTCCGCGGGGACGTGCTCCCGGTCGGCGGCGTCACCCACAAGATCGAGGCTGCGGCGAAGGCCGGCTGTGACAAGGTCATCATCCCGAAGGCCAACGAGCAGGACGTGATGATCGAAGAGGAGTACGAGGAGATGGTCGAGATCATCCCGTGTTCGAACATCAGCGAAGTGCTTGACGTCGCCCTGATGGGCGAACCGAAGAAGGACTCGCTGGTCGACCGTCTCAAGTCGATCACCGGTTCGGCGTTCGATCAGAGTACCGTCGGCTCCGCCGGCGGCTCGAACCCGAGCCCGCAGTAACAGATCGATGACCCAGTGGACGGCGTTCGCCGGTGTTACGGGCGTCGTCCTCGCGTTGTTGCTGGTTCTTTCCCACCTGACGCAGTCGGCCGTCTCCGACGTCGATAGCGGTTCCCCCGATGACTACGGACGCGAAGCCGACGCCGCAAGCGCCGGCTCTTCGTCGGTCGAGCCGTTCGGACGGGGGCAAAACGAGATTCCGGAGCCCGGCTCGAACCCGGACGACGCCCTCGAGACGGGCGACGACCGACCCCATCGCGACCGCCACGCAGGCGACCAACTCGACCCCGAATCGCTGTCGACGGGGATGGTGCTCGCGAACGTCGCGCTCTCGCAGGGCGTGTTCGGGCTGGTGTTGCTCGGTGCGGTGCTCTATACGGGCGTGCCGGCCGACGCCCTCGGAATCGAGTTCTCAACGGCGTATCTCGAGACCGGACTGGTCGTCGGGACGGCGGTCGGCACCGTCCTCTACGTCGGCAACGAGATCGGCGCGGCCGTCGCAACCCGGTTCGGGTTCGATCACGACGAGCAGTTACGGGAACTGCTCGCGCCGGAGTCAGCCGGGGGCTGGCTCGTGCTGGTCGGCGTCGTTTTGCCGATCATCGCGGTCTTCGAGGAGTTGCTCTTCCGGGCCGCGCTGATCGGGGCGATCGCGACCGGGTTCGGCGTCTCGCCGGCCGTTCTCGCGGTGGTTTCCTCCGTCGCGTTCGCGCTCGGACACGGAATGCAGGGATCGGTCGGGATCGTCGTCACGGGGCTGCTCGGACTCGTCCTCGCGGCCGTCTTCATCGTCACCGGGAGCTTTCTCGTGGTCGTCGTCGCCCACTACGTCATCAACGCGCTCGAGTTCGTCGTCCACGAGGGGTTCGACTTCGAGTGGGCGACGGCCCTCGAACATGACGGCGGCTGACCCGTCGGGACGACCGACCGCGACGGCAGAACCCCCGCGAGACGCGCTCAGAGATCCTCGAGCGACCGGAGCTTCTGTTCGACCGCCGGCGGGGCGGCGCTCGGCCCGTCCCGGACGCGGTGATCGGGGATCAAAATCGGTGCCGGGTTGCCGTCGAGGGCCGTCCGAACCAGCGTCACGTCGGCCTCGTCGTCCGGATCGAGTGCCGGCGTCATGCGCGCAAGCGTCGCCACGTCGATCTGCTCGCCGTAGGGTACCCCCCGAAGCTGTTCCAGCACGGCGCGGTGGTCCGTCGGGACGGTCAACGCGACCTGCACGTCGTCGAAAGACGCCGCCTCGAGCCCCTCGAGATACTCGAAGAGGCGCTCGAGAACGGGATGGGAGTCCGCGGCGTCGTCCTCGGGCTTCTCGGGGAACGAGACGCTCAGGACGCGGCCGCTTGCGGCACCCAGTTGCACGTATCGATCGAGATACGACGATTCCCGCGCGTAGATTCCGGCGTCCGTAACGTCCTCCATACGTCGCCGGTACGACCGGCGGGCTTGAATAATCGCCGGTCACGCTCCGACCGGACCGCCGTCGTGGCGCAAGGCTTTTGTACATATGAGTACGTCGATGTACAACAATGAACTCCGAAACGGCGCTCGCTCCCGAAGTCCGGTCGATACTCGAGGCCGCCCGGGAACGGGCGGACGACGGCCGGACCCGGCACCCGGTTTCGGTCGACGCGCGGTCGCTTCCGGACGCGCTGGCGCGAGCGGAGCGGGACGGGCGCGTACCGATCATCGCGGAAGTCAAACCGACGAGTCCGACGGCGGACGGAACGCGCGAGGACGATCCGGTCGAACTGGCCGAAGCGATGGTCGAGGGCGGTGCGGCGGCGATTTCGGTGCTCACCGAACCGGCTCACTTCGGCGGGTCGCCCGACGCGCTCGCACGGATCCGCGAAGCCGTCGACGTCCCCGTGTTGCGCAAGGACTTCGTGCTGGACGAGGCCGGCATGGACGTCGTCGAGGCGGACCTGTTGCTGTTGATCGCACGCTTTCTCGACGGCGACGGGTCGGAGAGTGCAGGATCCGACGCCGCGCTCGAGGCCCTCGTCGCCGCGGCCCGCGACCGGGGGTTTCAGCCCCTCGTGGAGGTCCACGACCGAGCCGAACTCGAGACGGCGCTCGAGGCGGGCGCGGAGATCATCGGGGTGAACAACCGGGATCTGGCGCGGCTCGAGGTCGACCTCGGGACGTTCGAAACCCTCGCGCCGGCGGTCCCGGACGACGTGACGCTGATCGCCGAAAGCGGCGTCTCGACGCCCGCGGACGTTCGGCGGATGCGGGCGGCCGGTGCCGACGCCCTCCTGATCGGCAGCGCGATCATGGACCACGGCGCGGCCGACAGCGACGTGACGACGAACACCCGGCGGCTCGCGCGGGCCGAGACGGACGGAGACCGAGACGACACGAGCGAACACCACGGAGACGATCGAACATGAGCGAACGCGAATCAACGAACACGAGCACGTTCGGCGAGTACGGCGGACAGTACGTCCCCGAGGCACTGATGCCGGCCCTGCAGGAACTCGAGGACGCCTACGAGCGCTACGTCCTCGAGAACGAGGACGGCTTCATGGACGAGTTCCGCGAGCGGATGCGCGAGTTCGGCGGGCGGCCGACGCCGCTCCAGCGCGCGGACCGACTGAGCGAGCGCTACGACCGGGAGATCTACCTCAAACGCGAGGATCTCCTCCACGGCGGCGCGCACAAACTCAACAACGCGCTGGGACAGGTCCTGCTCGCGAAGTACATGGGCAAAGAGCGGATCATCGCCGAGACCGGCGCGGGACAGCACGGCACCGCGACCGCGATGGCGGCGGCCCACCTCGAGATGCCCTGTGAGATCTACATGGGGCGGACGGACGTCAACCGCCAGCGGCCGAACGTCTACCGCATGCGGATGAACGGGGCCGAGGTCACCCCCGTCGACGCCGGCAGCGGCACCCTGAAGGAGGCGATCAACGAGACGATGCGGGACTGGGCGACGACCGTCGAGACGACACACTACGTCATCGGCTCGATCGTCGGCCCCCACCCGTTCCCGAAGATGGTCCGGGACTTCCAGTCCGTGATCGGGACCGAGGCCCGCGAGCAGATCCGCGAACAGGCGGGGCGACTCCCCGACAGCGTCGTCGCCTGCGCCGGCGGCGGATCGAACACGATGGGCACGTTCCACGCGTTCGTCCCCGATGACGGCGTCTCGCTGTACGCGGTCGAGGCCGGCGGCTCGAGCCTCGAGATCGACGCGGAGGGCGGCGTCGCGCCCAACTCCGCGACGCTCTCGACCGGCACTGACGGCGTCCTCCACGGCGCGATGACGAAACTCCTCCAGCGCACGGACGGACAGATCGTCGAATCCCACAGCGTCAGCGCGGGGCTGGACTACGCCGGCGTGGGTCCGGAGCTCTCCCATCTCGTCGAGACGGGGCGGGTGACGCCGGCGACCGTCGACGACGAGGCCGCGCTCAACGGCTTCCACCGGCTCTCGCGGCTCGAGGGGATCATTCCGGCACTGGAGTCGAGCCACGCGCTGGGATATCTCGAAGCGAATCACGAGGAACTCGGCGACCTCGTCGTCGTCACCGTCTCCGGCCGCGGCGACAAGGATCTGGAGACCGTCCTCGAGGAGACCGAGAACCGCGACCTCGAGGCGGCCCCGGACGTGGAGGTGTTCGACGCATGAGCGAGATCGAAGCCGCAATCCGGGAGAATCACCCCGCACTCATCACCTACATCACCGCGGGCGATCCGACCCTCGAGGACACCGCGGCGTACGTCGAGGCGCTGGATCGCGGCGGCGCGGATCTGATCGAACTCGGCCTGCCGTTCTCGGAGCCGATCGCGGAGGGGGCGACGATTCAGGCCGCGATCAACCGCGCGCTCGAGGCCGGCACGACCCCCGAGGGCTTTTTCGAACTGGTCGATGATCTGGAGACCGACGCGCCGCTGTTGGTAATGACGTATTACAACATGCTCCTCCAGTACGGGGTCGGAGGGACGGCACGCGTCGGGCCGGACGTCCGCCCTTTCGTCGAGCGCGCTGCCGAGGCCGGTCTCTCGGGCATTATCGTCCCCGACCTCCCGGCCGAGGAGGCCGACCCGCTGCGGGAGGCCTGCGACGACCACGGTCTCGATCTCGTCTTCATCGTCGCGCCGACGACCGACGGCGAGCGACTGGATCGAATCATGTCCCACGTCTCCGGGTTCGCCTACGTGCAGGCCCGCCTCGGGACGACCGGCGCTCGCGGGGACGTCTCGACGGCGACCCACGAGAGCCTCGAGCGGCTGTCGACGTACGACGTCCCCAAGGCGGTCGGCTTCGGCGTCAGCGAGGGCGACCACGCCGCCGAGATCGTCGCGGCCGGGGCCGACGGCGTCATCGTCGGCAGCGCGCTCGTGGACATCGTCGCCTCGAGCGACGAGCCGGCGGCCGATCTCGAGGCGAAAGCCGCCGAACTCAAACGCGGCGCGAGACGGGGCGCTGACTCTATCACGGTCGATACGGAAGATACACCGGAACCAGAACAGCCATAACTGCAAGCTTGCTACTCATCCGCAATGACTACAACAGGTATCGAGGCACGACTCGAGCGAATCGGCACAGACGGATCGTACGTAATCATCCCCATGGACCACGGCATCACGATGGGTGCCGTTCAGGGGCTGAAGGACATCGAATCGACGATCGACGGCGTGACCAACGGCGGCGCGGACGCCGTCCTCACGCAGAAGGGGATCGCCCCGCGCGTTCACGAGCACAAAAACGGCAAGGGCTACATCGTCCACCTCAACGGGTCGACGACCATCGGGCCGGACGAACGGGACAAACGGATGACCGGCACCGTCGAGGAGGCCATCCGGGCCGGCGCGGACGCCGTCTCCTTCCACATCAACGTCGGCTCGACTCACGAACCCGACCAGATCACACAGCTGTCGGAGGTGACCGAGACGGCAAAGCGGTTCGGGATTCCGGTGCTGGCGATGGCCTACGCCCGCGGTCCCGGCGTCGAGTCCGACGACCCCGAGGCGCTCGGCCACGCGGTCCGACTCGCCGAGGAACTCGGTGCTGACGTGGTCAAAACGGGCTACAGCGGCGACGCCGAGAGCTTCCAGCACGTCGTCGAATCGACCCGGCTGCCGGTCGTCATCGCCGGCGGCGCGAAGGGAACCGATCGCGAGACGATCGAGATGGTCCGGGGCGTGATGGACGCCGGCGGCGCGGGCGTCTCGATGGGCCGGTCGATCTTCCAGCACGAGGACCCCGAAGCCATCACGCGGGCGGTCTCCGGCGTCGTCCACGACGATCTCTCCGTCGACGACGCGCTGACCGAAGCGGAACTGGCTCTCGAAGCCTGATACGGACGTCTCCGCGATAGTTCTCTCGACGACGTTCCATCTCGAGTAGCACACGCGTCCATCTCGAGTCCATCTCGAGCCGACGCTGGAGGCGTCGGTAGCACATGCATGCGAACAGATCACCGCCCTCGAAGACGAGGGCGTCTTACAGGAAACCACAGGCAAGGAGCGCTACCAAGAGTACAAAGCCGTCGATATCTTCGAGATTCTGACCGACTCGTTCGAGACCTAGCCGTACTGGAGAGTGGTTCGTCGCTGCTCTCGAGGCTTCTGTCGCGGGGACGAATCCGGTCCAACAGTTATCCCGAACAGCGGCGTAGGCAGTCGCTGTGGCTCGTCCGACACTCACGACGCGGCACCTCGAGCGGACCGAAACGGGACGGTACACCGAACTGCTGTACGACGACGGGGCAAACGACGCGGTGGCGGTCTGTGCGGCCCACGGCGGGCGGGTCGAACCCGGCACCGCCGAACAGGCGCTCGAACTCGCTACCCGGCTCCCCGAGGCCACCTGCTGGGCCTGTCTGGGCTACGCCGAAACCGGCTCCGCGTTCGACCTGTGGCATCCCCCCTCGAGCGCGATCTCCCCGGCCGAGTACCCGCTGCTCGAGCACATCGCCGACCGGGGGTTCGAGACGGTGATCAGCCTCCACGGGCTGGCCGACGACCGCGTGATCGTCGGCGGCGGCGTCGACGACGGGGTCAAACGCCGCGTTGGCCAGCGCCTCGAGACGGCGGTCAGCCACCCCGTCGAAACGGCCTCTGACGGTCCCTACGGCGGCGTCAGCCCGGACAACTTCGTCAACTGGCTCGCACGCGAGGGCCGGGGCGGCCTCCAACTCGAGCAAAGCCCCGCCGTCCGGGACAGCGAGAGCGACGCCGTCGTCTCGACGCTCGCGGGCCTCGTCGAGGACGGCCGCCTGTGAGCCGTCCCGCCCGGATCGAAACCGATTCGGCCTCACCCCGTCTTGGTCGGTCCGTGACCGACGAGCGGCACACGCTCGACGACGAAATCGTCGCACGAGCGCGGATTCACGCCCGCGAGGTCGTCGCCGAGTCCGACCTGGCCGTCGACCGCGACGCCCTCGAGTGGACCGTCTCCGGTCGCGCTCGCCGCCGTGCGGGGGCGTGTCGGTGGGACGCCGATCGGGAGGTGGCGACGATCGTCCTCGCCCGGCGGGCCTACGAACGCTACGCGTGGTCGGAGTTCGCGGGGATCGTCAGACACGAACTCGTCCACGCCTGGGAGTTCCAGCGGTTCGGCGACTCCGGCCACGGTCCGCGGTTTCGCGAGGCGGCCGCGCGACTCGACGCGCCGCGTCACTGCCGCGCGTTCGCGGAGCCGCGGTACGTGCTCCGGTGTCTCGAGTCCGACTGCGACTGGACGGCAGACCGCCACCGCGCCTCACGGCCCGTGAAGACTCCGGCCCGATACCGGTGTGGTGACTGCGGCGGCCGCTACGAGGTCGAACACGCCGCGAGCGGCCGGACGTGGACGACCGCGAGCGGCTACGGCGGCGCGAAGGCGGCGCTTGGCGAGGAGTGGTGACGGCCTCGTCGGTCGAGTCGTCCACGGAACACTTATTCGATTGCCTGAACCCAATTCACGTATGGGAATACTCGATCTCATGCTGGGGGAGACGGGCCCGGGTGAGCAAGGCGTCGAGGGCAACTCGTACACGCTCCCGAAGGACACCCACGCGTTCGTGTACCCGGTCGCGGTGCGGCGCACGGAGATCGACGCGTTCGCCGAGTTGCTCGAGGCCGAGGCGGACGCGCCGTATCTCGAGGAGCACACCGACGAACTGCAGGAGGTCTTCGACGAGGCCCTCGGGGGGGTCGACGTCGATGCGTCCGAACTCGTCGAACGGAAGCGACAGGCACGGCTCGCGGCCGAGCCGCTGATCGACCACTGGCGAGACCACCTGACGGGTGAGATCGACACCGTCTACGCCCGCCCGGGGACGGACTCGACGTTGCGCTCGTTCGTCAAACTCTGCAAGCAACGCGACGAGCAAGCCGATGACCCGTTCGAACTCCCCGAGAGCTTCGAGGCGGTGCCACCCCTGCTCAAGCGAGTCGAGGAAGCCACCGACGACCAGTATCGCGCCGTCGTTCACACCGACCTGTTACCCGCCGAATCGTAACCTGATCGGGCCGCTCCGTCTCGCCGTCGCCGGCTACAGTCGCTTGGACCTACACGATCGACGCGAACGCCTCGAGCGACGCGAGCTCGTAGGTCGGCTCGTGAGTCTGCCCGTCGAGTCGGTCGCGGCCGGTATCGAGCCACGCCGAATCCAGCCCCATGGCGTTGGCACCCGCGACGTCGGCATGCAGCGAATCGCCGACGTGAATCGCCGCGTCCGGCGCGACCTCGAGATCGGCGAGCGCGCGCTCGAACGGTGCCGCATCGGGTTTCGGATGGATACCGGCGCTCGGGTCCGTAAAGACGCAGGCGTCGAAAGCGTCCTCGATCCCGAGCGCCCGGAGCTTCCGGGTCTGGGTCGGCCGCCCGCCGTTGGTGATCAAACCGACCGGGCCGCGGTCGCTGGCGTGCTCGAGGGCGGCTTTCGCGCCGGGTCGGAACTCGACGGCGGTCGGGTCCCGAAGGTCGAGATACTGCTCCGCGAGCGTCGGCGCGACGGCCGGATCGACGCCCGCACGGGACGCGACCTCGCCGAACAGGGTCGCGTAGAACTCCCGTTCGGTCCGGGACGCCGGCAACGAGGGGACGGCGGCCCGCAGGTCGGCGGGGGTACAGAACCCCTCGAGACCGGCACGGTCGAAGGTCGCTTCCAGAAGCGCCGCGGGGTCCTGGGTAGATTCACAGATCGTATTGTCGAGATCGAAACAGACGGCGTCGTAAACGGCCATTCACTCGCCGTAGGGCCTCGACGCTTCTCAACGTTTCGACGTGTTTGCGAGGGAGTCACATGCTGGCCACCGACCACCGTCGGGCCGATCCGCAGGCGTTATTTTCGCCGGGATTCCCTCCAGATGTATGGGGATGGACGTCGTCAAACGAGTTCACGTCGTTCCGCTTGGCTACGAGTTCGATCGGATCCTCGAGCCGATCCGGGACCAGCGGGCCGATCTCGTCTACCTGCTCGAAAACGACAGCGCCGACGGCGAGGATGAGCCCTCCGAATCAGCGAGCGAAGCCGGTGACGCGGAGCGAAACGCGACGACGACGGCCGACTATCACGACGAACTCCGGCGGGAACTCGAGTCGATCGTCCCGGACGTTCGGACATGGTACTGTGATCTGACCGACGTGTACGCCGTCCTCGGCGACGTGACGACGATCGCCGCGAACCACGACGACGATCAGGTGTACGTCAACGTCTCCGGAGCGGGGACGATCCCGGCTATCGGTGCGACGATCGCGTGTATGGACGTCTCGACCGACGCACGGGCCTACTACGTCGAGCCCTCGGAATACGCCCACGACGGGACCGGTGAACCGGCCTCGTTCGGTGTCGACGAGATCGAACGGGTGCCGACCTACCCTATCGAGTCGCCGACGCGCGATCAGGTCGCGATCATGGAGTTTCTGTCCGACCCGACCGCGTGGGACGGCTTCCACGACGACCGGACGGCACCGCCGAAGAAGAAAGACCTCATCGAGTACGCCAGGGATCGGAACCTCTCGTTTATGGCCGATCGGCGTACGCCCGACGAGCGAGGCGGCGAAGACAAGGGGGCGTTTCGCGTCCTCGACACGCACGTCCTCGAGCCGCTGTCCGAAGACGGTTACGTGACGATCGAATCGGTCGGCCGACGCCGCGTGGTCGAGTTGACCGAGCAAGGCGAGAACGCCTACCGGGCGTTCAGACACAAACTCGCCGACGGCGACGCCGAACGGGCGGCACGCGAGTAAACGGGATGGTTACTCCTCGGAGACGTCGCGCCCGTGAACCAGCGCGTACAGCTTGGTCCCCAGTCGCGCGAGTTCGAGATCGGCCTCGAGTCGCTCGACGTGTGTACGGAGGGCGGCCTCGTCGAGGCCGAGTTGATCGACGTCGTCGCGGCGGTCGCGGGCACGGCTCGCCCGACCCAGCAGCCACGGGGCGGCGTCGGCGAACGACGACCCGGGCAGCGCGAGCCCGTGGACGCTACCGTGGTCGCGTTCGGCCGCGTCCAGCAGCTCCCTGGCCACGATGAGCGTCCGGCGGAGGGTCCGGATCTCGTCGGCGTCAGCGGGTGGGGTCAGGTAGCTCGCGATTTCGGCTTCGGCGTCTGCGACCCGGTCGGGATCGACGTCGTACACTGACGCGATCCGACTGCGATCGAGCGTCCGGTGTCGGCTCCGCCGGCTCGCGAGCCGTAACGCACCGAGGACGGCCGCCGGTCGACCGTACTCGAGCGTCGCCAGTTCGCCCGCGTGATCGAACGCGGCCCGGGCGACGTCGACGACCGGCTCGGCCTCGAGCCGAGTCGCTGCTTGCTCGATCGTCAGTGCGTCGCCGGGTTCGACGTGGCGCTGACCCATACGAGAACGGAGTCACGTTCGGATGTTATCTGCTTCTAAGAAAGTAATTGTACTATCGTTACTATTGCTACTATCGTGTCTATCGTGATCGATCTGACCCCGTCAGCAGTGGCTCCCCACCGGGGAGCGGTTCGATGTCACGGCATCGAGAGGACCGCCGCATCGGCTGTGCGATCCGCCACGTTCAAGCCGGTTCCCTTCGAGGGTCGAGTCATGACACGATCCGTCTGGGTCAAAGCCGACGACGCCGTCGGCGACTGGGACGACCGCCGGGCGCGGATTACCGCCGCGCTCGAGGCGGGCGCAGATTGGGTACTGGTCGATGAGGACGACGTCGAGCGCGTCCGCGAGCTCGGCGACATCAACGTCGCCGCGTTTCGGACCGGCGGGGATGTAACGCTGGTCGACGACGCCGAAGACGACGAGGCAACCACCGCGAACGCCCGCCCCGACGCCGTCGTCGTCGGCAAGGACGGCGAGGGCGACGCGACGATCGAAATGCCCGAGGACTTCTCCGGCTCCGCGGATCTCTCGACGCTTCGCCGCGACGGCGACCTCGAGCGAGGGGCCTACGTTCGCATCCTCGGGACGGAGTACGAACGGTTCGCCGAAACCGCCGCCAAGGAGGCCGATTACACCATCGTCGTCGGCGAGGACTGGACGATCATCCCGCTGGAGAACCTGATCGCCCGCATCGGCGAGGAGACGGACCTCGTTGCGGGCGTGACCAGCGCCGAGGAAGCCAAAACGGCCTTCGAAACGCTCGAGATCGGGGCCGACTCCGTGCTCCTCGACTCCGACGACCCCGACGAGATCCGCGAGACCGTCGAGGTTCGCGACGAGGCCGAACGCGAGTCGCTGGAACTCGAGTACGCCGAGGTGCTCGACGTCGAGCGGGTCGGCAGCGCCGACCGGGTCTGTGTCGATACGGGCAACCTGCTCGAACACGACGAGGGAATGCTCGTCGGATCGATGGCTCGCGGCCTCGTGTTCGTCCACGCCGAAACCGCCGAATCGCCCTACGTGGCTTCCCGCCCCTTCCGGGTCAACGCGGGGGCCGTCCACGCCTACGTCCGCACGCCCGACGGCGGCACGAAGTACCTCTCGGAACTGCAAAGCGGCGACGAGGTCCAGATCGTCGACACCGACGGGCACACCCGCGAAGCGATCGTCGGCCGCGTCAAGATCGAAAAGCGGCCGATGTTCCGGGTCGCGCTCGAGACCGACGACGGCGACCGCGTCGAGACGCTGCTCCAAAACGCCGAGACGATCAAGGTCGCCACCGCGGAGGGACGTACCGCGGTAACGGATCTCGAGGCCGGCGACGAACTCCTGCTGTACTACGAGGACACGGCACGCCACTTCGGCGAGGCCGTCGAGGAGAGTATTATCGAGAAGTAGACCGATCGGTCGATTCCCCGCCGCACTAACGCTGGTTATTGCTATCATACCACACTACCGTGGGTGATGTTCGACGGAACCGCCCATCCGACTCCCAACAGCGGTGAAGATACGGCGTCTTTACAGTGAAAACCCCGTTAACGAGTAGAGTATCCCGTATTTTAGCCCAATTGTAACCAAAACCTATGCAGGTTGCTCTCGTGAGGCAAGCCGAGAGATGAGCGTCACTCGAGACCGACTCCGAGCGTTCGAACTGCCCGAGTACGCGGTGACACTCCGAAACGCAGGCGTCGCAGGGGCCGGTGGAGCCGGGTTCCCGAGCTACGCCAAGTGGGAACGGCTCGAGGAGGTCGACTCGTTGCTGGTCAACCACCAGGAGAGCGAACCCAACTACTACATGGACAAGTGGCTGGGCCGGGAGCGAACCGCGGAGTTGACGGCGCTGTTCGACGGGTTGCTCGATCACGCCTTCGATCGCATCGTCATCGCCGCGAAGGCGACCGATCGCGAGGAGTGGCTGGGGCCGCTCGAGAACGAAACCAACGCCACGATCTACGAACCGGCTGATCTACCGGTCGACGAGCGTGAGACGGGGATCGTCGTCGCCTACACCGACGACAGATACGAGTACGGGATGGAAAGCGTGCTGATGCGACTGGTCGCGGACGCCGTCATGCAAGGCGACGAGTTACCGATGGACCACGGCTGGATCGTCCAGAACACCGAGACGCTTCTGAACGTCTACCGCGCGCTCGCCGACGGCGAGCCGACGACCCGGAAGTTCGTCCACGTCGACGGCCGCGTCCCGACCCACCGGTTTCTCGAGGTCCCGATCGGCACCCCGGCGACGGCCCTGCTCGAGGCGGCCGGCCGGACCGACGGGATCGATTCCAACGAGGTACTGCTCGACGGCGGGCCGGGCTGGTGTTTCGAGATCGACCAGTCGCCGGCCGCGTTCGGCGTCCGCAAGCGGACGAACTGTCTGCTCGTAATGGAGGAGTCGGTCGTCGAGGAGAACCGCCTCGGGAGCGGCGGGCGGGTCAACGTCCTCGCGCCGGCGGCGTGGAAACAGTCGGCCCACGAAACCGAGCCGACGGCGACGCTCGAGCCGGACCGGGTCGAAGTGCCGCTGATCACGAATCCCGACTTCGAGGGAGTGGTCACGCCGAGCGAACCGATCGTCCAGTCCGGTGACGGGATCGAAGCCGGCGAGATGATCGCCCGCCCGGCGGACGGAATCAGCATCGCCCAGCACGCCCCGATCGACGGAACGGTCACCGGCGTCGACGAGCGCTCGATCACGATCGAACGCGCCGACACGAGTGCTGGCGGCGAACTCGACGCGTATCACGTCTACTGGACGTGGTGTGCCGAGTGCGGCCGCTACCTCCCGGAGTCGCAGTTACAAGCCGTCGATCCGACCGAGTTCGTCTGTCACCGATGTCGGTAACCCGAACCGGTTACCGACGGCACGGCCACAGCTCCGTCGACCGGATCCACGCTGTCGGGTTCGTGCGGTCACAGATGATCGTCCCGTCGCCGTCCGCGTAGCGGACGTACTGATCGAACTCGATAGCGGCCGTCTCAACACTGGTCGTTCCGTTCGTTCGCATTCGACTCACTCCCGTCGGTCATCCGCGGTAGCCGACGCTGGCGTTCGTATCCGGCGAGCCGGCAAAAGGGCTCCGACGGGATCGTACTAGCGTGGGTATATCCCGCGGCGACCGGTCACACGAGCCACGACCCGATCCGCCGTCGCCGTGATCGTCCGTTCACGGGCGCGCCGGACCGTCTTCGGGCTCGAGTCGAGCAGTACACCAGTGACAGAACTCGAGGTCTTCGTCGAGTTCTTTCCCGCACTCGGGACAGGTCGGGCCCTCGCTCGATCCGGCCGACGTCGGCGGGAACTCCAGTGCCCGAAACGTCGCATCGAGGGCCGCAAACAGCGCGATAAAGGAAAACAGGAACTGCGCTCTCGTGTCGGTCTCCGCGGCGACGACGTCCATGCTCTCGGCCATCGATTCGGTCGCTGCGATCTGTTCGGTCGGAAGAAAGATCGCAGCCGCCGTGATGAACAGGCCGGCGAACAGGGCGGCACGGAGCCAGTCCCGGTTGAAGGCATGCCCCGCACCGGGCATGAGCAACGAGAGACCAGCGGCGACAAGCGCACGGAGCCATGTCATCGTACGTGAGCCTAGGTGAGGCGTGCCCTTAACATTCCGATTTCTCTTTTCCCTGACTGGATACCGGGGGCCGTCTCAATCCCGAAGCCGGGACACCAGCTTCGACAGCGTCTCGAGGTCGTACTGTCCGGGGGCAGTCGCGTCCGCCGGGTCCACGGGCGCGTAGCCGATCCTCGACCCGTACACCGGCGCGACCGCCCGCGTGTGGCGTCCGATCTCCCCCATCGCCATCGTCGCGACGGCGTCGCCGTGGGCCGTCAACTGCTCGGTCGCCGAGAGCAACGCCAGCGTATCCGCTCGCGACTGGGCGGTGACCGCGAGCTTCGCCACGTCGGCGTACTTGCCCGCTTCGGTCAGCGTTCGCACGAGTTGCGGTCGCGGCGGCGTTCCGTCGAAGTCGTGGGCCGACGCGACCACTGCGACGTCGCGAGCACGGGCCGTCTCGAGGAGGTCGTCGGCGTCCCCGTCGAGGATCGCCTCGAGTTCCACGTCGATCGCCCCGACGGCGTCGAATCGGGCGGCCTCGGCGAGCGTCTCGAGCCGTCGCTCGTCGCTTGCCTCGCCGCCTTCCCACTCGGCGCGGTTGGTCGCGAGGATCGGTACCGTGCCGTCGTAGTCCGCGAGCGCGTCCAGCGGGTCCGCGGCGAGATCCATTCGGAACTCGACCGCATCGGCGTGTTCGCGTACCGTCGGATCGTCGCCGTCCGCGAGATCGGCGGTCGACGCTGCGAGGACGAACGAATCGAACGCAAGAGCCATGACTGATACTGTACGCGACGGTCGAAAAACGGTATCGTTCCGGCGAGTTACGCCAGCCCGAGGCTCTCCTCTGCCTCGAGCAGTTCGTGATAGCGGTTCCGGATGGTCACTTCGGAGATGTCGGCGACGTCCGAGACGGCCGCCTGCGTCGTCTTTTCGTTGGTCAACAGGGCTGCGGCGTAGACGGCAGCGGCCGCGAGGCCGACCGGCGACTTGCCCGAGTGGACGCCCTTCTCCTTGGCGTTCTGGAGGAGTCCGCGGGCGCGGTGTTCGGCCTCGTCGGAGAGGTCGAGTCCCGACGCGAACCGGGGAACGTAGCTTTCGGGGTCGGCCGGCTGGACCTCGAGGCCGAGTTCCCGAACCACGTAGCGGTAGGTGCGGGCGATTTCGTTTTTCTCGACGCGGGAGACGTCGGCGATCTCGTCGAGGCTGCGGGGGACGCCGGCCTGACGGGCGGCGGCGTAGACACAGGCAGTCGAGACACCCTCGATGGAGCGGCCGGGAAGGAGGTCTTCGTCGAGCGCACGGCGGTAGATGACCGAGGCCGTCTCGCGGACGTTCGTCGGCAGGCCGAGCGCGGAGGCCATCCGGTCGATCTCGCCAAGCGCCTGTTTCAGGTTGCGCTCCTTGGAGTCACGGGTTCGAAAGCGCTCGTTCCACTTGCGCAGTCGCTGCATCTTCTCGCGCTGGCGCGATCCGAGCGAGTTCCCGTAGGCGTCTTTGTTCCGCCAGTCGATGTTCGTCGAGAGCCCCTTGTCGTGCATCGTGTTCGTCGTGGGCGCGCCCACGCGGGACTTCTCGTTTTTCTCGGTGGCGTCGAAGGCCCGCCACTCGGGACCGCGGTCGACCGAGTCCTCTTCGACGACCAGTCCACAGTCCTCACAGACGGTTTCACCGTGCTCGTCGTCGACGACGAGGTTCCCCGCACACTCGGGGCAGGCCAGATCGTCCTGTTCGCGTTCGGTTTCGTTCTCGCTCGTCTCCGCGCTCTGTTCGCGTTCGTTACGTCGTACTCTCGTGTTCGATGGTGCGTTGGTCATACGATGGGATGGCGAGTGCTGCCCGGACAACGGATCGCAAAAGCCCGGACGGATTCGTTACCTACTCCGTTTCAAGACCCAGGCTTTAAGAGTTTCGGAATCCCCGTTCGAGGGTCCCCGAAAGCGGGTAATTCGTCGGAACTGGTATGAAAAATCCAAACATTGAAGCTGAGTTCTCCGCGCCGGGGAGAACCGACGAACCAGCGCACCCAAATGGCGGTCAGCCCACTGTTCGGGTATGCACGTCGCAGTCGGAAGCACGAACCCCGTCAAGATCGAAGCGGTCGAACGAACGCTCGAGCGGTTCGACCCGACCGTGACCGCCGCGGCGGTCGACTCCGGCGTTCCGGAACAGCCGTGGTCGGTCGCCGAAACCGCCGACGGAGCCGAAACCCGCGCACGCCGCGCGCTCGACGCCACCGACGCCGACTACGGCGTCGGACTCGAGGGCGGTGTCGCTCGTTTCGAGGGCGTCCCCGGGCTCTCGCTGATCATGTGGGCGGCCGTCACCGACGGAAACCGGACGGAGCGCGGAAGCGGCCCGACGCTTCGCCTCCCCGACTCCGTCGCGCGGCGGCTCGAGGACGGGGCGGAACTCGGCCCGGTGATGGACGACCTGCTCGGGACCAACGGCATCGCCGAAAGCGAGGGGGCCGCCGGCGTCCTTACCGACGGCTTAACGGACCGAAAGCGGGCGCTCGGCGAAGCCGTCGCGTGTGCGTTCGGCCCCTTCCGAACGACACACTACCGGTCGTAGCGGGTGGCTTCCCATCGCTTCCCGAGTCCCGCCTCCAGCGTGGCGAAAGGGTTCGTTACTTCGGGGTGGGGGAGACGGCTGGCGGATACCGTCACGTTGGCGGTCCGAAACGCTCACGGCCCCCAGAGAGTCGTCAACGGAGACGTATTAACCGGCCGTACCAAGACCACCTTTCCACTCGATTATTAACCGATTACTCGGTGTGAAAACCGCAGGAAGGCGGCGGGTTAACCGCACGTACCAAACCCCCTAAGGGCGTTCCTGCCGTCCCAACGAGTATGAGCACTGCAATGGCCCCCGACCTCACGAGTAAACAACGGCAGATCCTTCAGTATCTCCGTGAAAACGCCGCAACGAAGACCTACTTCAAGTCCCGTCTCATCGGTCAGGAGCTGGGTATGACGGCGAAAGAGGTCGGCTCGAACATTACTGCCCTCCAGGAAGGCGATTACGACGTCGAAATCGAAAAGTGGGGCTACTCCTCGAGCACCACCTGGAAGGTAAACGTCTAGGCGTTCCGCGACGAGTCGGTTTCCGCCCGCCGACGACGTCGCAGTTTCTATTACCCGCCGGGACGACCGGACCGACGAATGACGACGGTTCTTTTCGATATGGACGGGATCATTCTCGAGGGCCCCCGGACCGATCCGCAAGTGTACGCCGCTGCCGCAGACGAGGCGCTCGCGAAACTGGAAGCCGATCCAACCCCAGCACAGCGACGCGACCTCCGACGCCACGGGATCGACTCGGTCCGCGAGCGCTGCCGGGAACTCGAACTCGATCCCGACCGGTTCTGGGCGCTGAAGGAGGCGGCCGCCTCCGAGCACACGCACGAACGGATCCGCTCAGGCGAGCGTGGAGTGTACGACGATATCGATGCGATCGCCGCCCTCGCCGATCGGACGACAGTCGGCCTCGTGAGCAATAACCGCCATCGAACGGCCGAGTTCGTCGCCGACTCCCTTCCCATCGAGTTCGACGTCGTTCGCGGCCGCGACCCCACGTTCGAGGGGTTCAGGCGACGAAAGCCCGATTCCTACTACATCGACGACGCCCTCTCGAAACTCGGCGTCGACGACGGGCTCCACGTCGGCGATTCACCGAAAGACGTCGTCGCCGGGCGAGCGGCCGGACTCGAGACCGCGTTCGTCCGCCGATCGCACAACCGCTTGCTCGACCGTCCCGAAGGGACGACCTACGAACTCGGATCGCTGATCGAACTGCACGATCTCGTCGAGCCGTAATCAGCCGTCGTACTCGAGGAGATGATTCGCGTTCCGGGCGAGCCGCGTCGCCCGTTCGCCGAATGAGTCGGCGTGACGGACGACGAGCAACAGGACGGTCTCGGGCCGTTCGACCGCGTAGCCGTCGTTCCGCGAGAGCAGTCCCGCCTCCTCGAGTTCCCCGGCGTACTTGCTGACCGTCGGCGGAGAGACGTCGAGCGCTTTCGCGAGGTCGCCGGCGGTCGCGTCGGGATTCAACAGGAGTTCGACGAGCATTCCGCGGGGGGTCTCCCGGCGAAGGTAGCCAAGCGCCTGCTTTTCGAACTCGTCGAACCGGCCGGCGAGGACGAACCGTTTGTAATCGCCGTCGCGGTAACGTTCGATTACGTCGAGGTCCTCGAGTCGGCGGAGATGGTGTTGGGTTTCACCGGTCCCGAGCTGGAGATCGTCCCGGATTTTCGAGAAGTGTGCGCCGGGCGTCGTCGAGAGATACCCAGCAATGGCATCGCGAGCGTCGCTTTCACCGGTATCAGCCGACGCTGAATCGGAAAAGCCGGCAAACGGAGCGGCGGCACCCAGAGCGGCAAAGCGGCGCAGGGTCGATCGTTTGTCGTCGTCGACCCTGTCGGGCGATGTCATGTCTATCTACCACTACCGACGGGACGAACCGTAAAACAGGTTTCGCTCCGCTTTGCTCTCGCGCTCGAGACCGTCCCGAATCGGGACGGGTTGGAGCGGAGTACCGACACCGGATGGTTCGCTCGCTTCCGTGACCGTGTCGGCCGGCGATTGCCGATCAGTCGTCGGTCGACTGGCTGTCGGTACCGCCGTCGGTCTGTCCCTGGAAATCCTGATCCATCTCCTCGATAACGTCCTCGGGATCGGAGATCTCCGCGGGATCCTCGCCCTCCTTGATCGCCTGGGCCTCCTGTTCCATCGCTTCGACGTCCATCTCCGCCTCCTCGTCGATCTCACCGATGATCTCGGCGATGTCGTCCAGACCGATCAGCTCGCGGGTCTCCTCGTCGAACTCGAGGCTCTCGAGTTCGTGGCCGTCCTCCTTGACATCGCTGCCGGAGAGGTGTTTGCCGTAGCGGCCGACCATCGAGGTCAGTTCCTGCGGCATGACGAACGTCGTCGACTCGCTCTGGCCGATCTGTTCGAGCGTCTCCATGCCCTTGTCGATGACGGCGCGTTCGCCCATCGATTCGGCCGAGCGAGCGCGCAGGACCGTCGAAATCGCGTCACCCTGTGCTTCCAGGATCTGGCTCTGCTTTTCACCCTGTGCGCGGATGATCTCGCTCTGTTTGTCACCTTCGGCCTTCTCGACGGCACTGCGGCGTTCACCCTGTGCCTCGAGGATCATCGCGCGGCGTTTCCGCTCCGCGGAGGTCTGTTGCTCCATCGCGCGCTGGACGTCCTTCGAGGGGTTGACCTCGCGGACCTCGACGCTCTCGACGCGGATCCCCCACTCGTCGGTGGGTTCGTCGAGTTCCTGGCGGATGCGGGCGTTGATCTCCTGTCGTTTGTTCAGCGTATCGTCGAGTTCCATATCACCCAGCACGGCACGCAGCGTCGTCTGTGCGAGGTTCGAGACCGCCTTCTTGTAGTCGTCGACCTGCAGGAACGCCTTCTTGGCGTCCATCACTTTGATGTAGACGACGGCGTCGGCAGTGACTGGCGAGTTGTCCCGCGTGATCGCTTCCTGTCGGGGGACGTCGAGCGTCTGCGTTCGCATGTCGAACCGATAGGTGTTCGAGACGAACGGCGGGACGAAGTTGATCCCCGGCTCGAGCAGTTTGCGGTACTCGCCGAAGACGGTCAGCGCTCGTTTCTCGTAGGCGTCGACGATCTCGATCGCGCTGAGTAACGCGGCGATGACGACGACGAAGACGAGCGCACCGATGAACAACAACGCACCACCGGTAGCTTGCATGGGAAACAGTTCTCCGACCATATTTCGGTCTTGTGGGAGTGGAGGGAAAAACGTTCCCTTGTCAAGCCGACATTTGTGATCAGTCACCGATCCGTGTACCGGTCGCGTCGGGAACGGGACGCTGCCGATTCGGGCCGTCTCAGTCGGACTTTTCCGTCTCCTTACCAGTCACCGAGTCATCAGTATCGGATTCGGAAACGGGGGTCTCGACGTCAGGGTCGGGATCGGACGCCGCTCCCGAGTCGGCTTCCTCCGCCGCGAGGGCACGATCGATCTCGTCCTCGCCGATGGCATCGAGGGAGGCGACCGTGACCACGTTGCCACCGCCCGGATCGAGGACGATGATCTCTTCGCCCGCTTCGATCGTGCCGCCGGTCGTTCGCGCGCTGAAGTACGGGGAGAAACCGCCCTCCTCGAGTTTGACCTCGCCGTCGCGGGTCGTGATCGTCTCCGTAGCGTACCCCGTCGCGCCGGACAGCGAGTCCGAATCCGTCGTCCGTGCGGTGCCTTTTCCGCCGTAGAAGTCGAATTCGTGGTAGACGTAGGCGGCCGCGAGTCCGATAACGAGCGTGAGCGCGGCCAGAACGAGCGGGCTGAGTGAGAGCGGGACGATCGCACCGATCAACCCCGCCCCGACCAGCGCGACACCGATAACGATGAAGTGCGCGCCGGGCGAGATGGCCTCGAGCGCCATCAGTACGAGCCCCACGGAAAGGAGCAAAAGCGGCATGTTCCCCAGGAGGACGTCGAGCATGTGACCAGCTAAGGACTCCCCTTGATTAAATGTTTACAGGCGGTCGAGGCGAATGCCCCGGGGCTTGACCCCGAAGCGATTCACCGCGAGTGTCGTGTCTGGAGGTCGGCGGCGTGGATTACTCCGGCGAGCCGTTCGTGATCGTCGTGTGGGCACCGATAAGCGCGCCCGCGAGGTCGAGTTCCTCGAGATGGGTCCCCTCGTCGATGATCGAGCGTCGGATGTCGGCGTCCCGGACCGTCGCCTCCGGGAAGATCACGGCGTGATCGAGACGTGTGTTCTCGAGGGTTACCTCGCCCATCACGTGGACGTTGTCGCCGATCGAGGCGTTTTCGAGCGTCGCCGAGTCGGCGACGATCGAGTCTCCCCCGAGGTGCCAGGCGACGGCGTCGAGATAGCTCTCCGGCGTGCCGATGTCGAACCACGCACCCTCGAACGTGTAGGCGTAGGTCGACTCGCGGTTTTGCAGCCACTGGACGAACCAGCCGGGTTCGTCCGGATTGTTCCCCTCCTCGAGATACGTCGGCAGCAGAGACAGCGATTCCCGGGGGAACGCATAGCAGGCGATCGAGACCAGCGTGCTCTTGGGATCGTCGGGCTTTTCCTGAAAGTCGACGACGCGGTCGTCCTCGAGGTCGACGAGTCCGTAGGATTTGGCCTTTTCGCGGGAGCCGACATCGTAGGCGGCGAGCGTGGGGGCGTCTCGGTCCTGGAAGTAATCGAGGAAGTCCGCAACGTCGAAGCTGATCAGGTTGTCCCCGGCGATGATCAGGAGATCGTCGTCGACGTTCTCGCGGTCGATCAGCTGTGCGAGCGCACCGACGACGCCGAACTTGTCGTCTTCCTCGGTCGTTTCTTCGACCGAGAGCCGGGGTTTCTCGAACTCGCTGTCGGCGAGGTGGGCCTCGAAGTCGGCGGCGAACCGCTCGTTCGTGCTGACGTAAACCTCGTCGATCCGATCGTCTGCCTCGAGTTCCGAGAAGATGCGATCGATGACGGTCGAATCGCCGATCGGGAGGAACATCTTGGGCCGATGTTTGGTAATCGGCCACATTCGGGTTGCATACCCGCCTGCAAGGACGACGGCCTTCATGCACCCGTGTTCATCGGCGGGGTGTAAGTCACTTGCCCTTCCGCGGGTTTCGCCGCCGGCCCGGGTCGACCGCGGGCCCGAAGGGACGTCTTCCCCCGATGGCAAAACGGTAAAAGAACGACGCCCCTCTATCGACGTATGCGAGAAGCCGACGAAACGACGCGGCAACGACTCGCCGACGCGCTGCGTGCGGAACCGGCGACGCCGAGCGAACTCGCAACCCAGCTCGACCTGACGCCACACGCCGTGGTCGGCCACGTCGAACACGTCTCTCGATCGGTCGAGCGAAACGGCGAACAGCTGCTCGTCGCCCCGCCGACGTGTCGGGAGTGTGGCTTCGACGACTTCGATGACCTGCTGAACCTCCCCTCGCGGTGTCCGTCCTGCAAGAGCGAATCGCTCACCGAACCGACCTTCACCGTCGAATAGCGGACTGTCACACGATACTGACACTCCCGCGTGGAAGGATATCTGAAACGGATTCGACACTAATATTTAGTGGCGGGTCGAGAACCCGATACGAACCCTCGAGCGAACAGGAATCCGCCGCTCGTATTCACCGGCGACCGACGATTTTCGTCTCTCAGCCCGGTCGTCGTAGGATCCGGCCGTTTCGAGGGGAACGGAGGATACCATGACTTCCACGTCCCATTCCGAGTTCGACTGCGCCGAGTTCGTACTGGCGGTGCTGGAGTGGCTCGACGGCCGCGACGAACCGCCCGAAGCGATCGACGACGCGTTCGAACTCCTCGCGAGCACGCGCCGACGGCTGTTTCTCGAGGTGATGAACAGGTACGACGAGGAACTCACGCTTCCGGACGCGGCCGAAGAGGTGGCCGTCCGCGAAACCGGCCGGACGGTAACGGAGCTCTCGGCCGAGCGCGTTGCGAACGTCTATATCTCGCTGTATCACGACCACTTACCACGGCTGGTCGAGGCGGGTCTCGTCGAGTACGATCAGGAGCGAGATCTGGTCACCCCCGTCGTGACTCGCTAGAACTCGACGTTCGACGTCGACGTGAGGTCGTCGCCGTCGTCGATCGGTCCGGGACCGACGAACTCGTATTCGTCGTCGGTCAGGTAGACGCCGCCGTCCCGAACGGTCACCTCGAGTCCGGGCAGCCTTGCCCCCTCACAGGGGCCGAACGTGCACACGCCGGAGTCGGGTTCGAAGTACGCGCCGTGGTTCTCACAGACGAGTTCGCCGTTTCGCATCGCCGCCCCGGTTCCCTTGTCCAGCTTGATGTGTGTGAAGTGTTGGCAGTAATTCAACCAGCAGTGAACGTCGATATCGCCTTCGTCCGTGCTCGACGCCGACCGGCCGTCGCGGACGAGAATCGCCTCCCGTCTCTCACCCGACTCGGTGGCGACACGAAAGAGAAACGTCGACTCGGTCGGCACGTCCGTAAGCGACGCGATCCGTGAGTCGCTGTCCATCACCCCCCGGTTTTCGATCGGCTATCGTGAACGTTACGAAACGCCGACGGTCACCTACTCGTAACACGTCCGCTCGACGCGCTCGTCGTACAGTCTCGAGAGGCGGTCCGTGACGGAACCGCCGCCGATCGGGTCGCCGTCGAGCGTTTCGATGGGCCGCGGTTCCCACGTCCGATTCGTGAGAAACGCCTCCTCTGCCCGACGCACGTCGTCCGGTTCGTACCGGCCCTCGTGGACCGGCAGATCGACCTCGCGCGCCAACTCGAGGACGATTTCGCGGGTAATCCCCGGCAGCACGGGGCCGTCGGTCGACGGCGTGTGAACCTCGCCGTCGCGGACGAAAAAGAGGTTGCTGGTGGCCCCCTCGGCGAGGTGTCCATCCAGATCACACAGGAGCGCCTCGTCGGCGACCTCCGACAGTTCCGTCCGGGCGAGGATCCCGGCGAGGTAGTTGTGCGTCTTCGCGCCGGCCGGCACCGCCTCGTCGGGCACGCGGCGCGTCTCGACCGTCTCGACGGTCGCCGGCTCGTCCCAGACCGGCTTCCCCTCGAGTCCACCCCGCGGGAGCGGGCTGACGTAGACGACGACCGTCGGATCGACCGCCGGTTGCGGGGTGAGTTTCCCCGGCTGAACCCCGCGGGTGATCGAGAGCCGGACGGAGGCGTCTTCGAGATCGTTGGCCGCGAGCGTCTCGTCGATCCGGCTCCGGAGATCGGCGGCCGTGAGTCCGTGCTCGAGCGACAGCGCCTCGCAGGTCCGCTCGAGGCGTCGGACGTGGCGCTGCCACTCGAAGACCGTCCCGCCGTAGGCCCGCATCGTCTCGAACGCCCCGTCGCCGTACCGGAACCCGCGGTCGTCGACGCTGACGGTCGCCTCGCTCGCGGGCACGAGTTCGCCGTCGACGTGGTAGATGCGGTCGTCGGTCATAGCGTGCGATCGCCGTCGCGTTCGTCCCTTCGTCGCGCCCGGAGGACTATGAACCCACCGTCCGACGGTCGTGACTCCGCCGCACCGCGCTCTCGAGGCGATGACCACGGCCGAAGCGTGCTCGCATGCGTACTCGGGAATGGCACATGACTCCCAGCGGGGACGTCGGAGACGGATTTTCCGGTTACCCTACCGTGGAAGAACGCTGTTCTACCGTCCCGTATCGGTCCGTCTTCGCGCTCGCGCGGCGCGTGCGCTGCGCAATTCCCCTGTCCCGTTCGCGCCTACGGCAGCGCCGTCCGAACGTCCTCGCAGAGGTCGTCGACGTGTTCGATGCCGACCGACATCCGGACCAAGTTATCGGGAACGGCCGCGGTGGCCGATCCGTGGCTGACCTCGTCGGGGATCATCAGCGACGGCACCTCGACGAGGCTCTCGACGCCGCCAAGGCTGGCCCCGGGGGTAAACATCTCGAGGCCCGCAACGAATGCTTCGATTTCGGTGAGCGTGCCGTCGAACTCGAAGGAAAGCATCCCGCTGTACCCCGACATCTGTTCGGCCGCGAGGTCGTGTTGCGGGTGGCTTTCGAGACCCGGATAGTGGACACGGGCGACCCGCTCGTGGCCCTCGAGAAGGCGAGCAACCGCCATTGCGTTCTCCTGATGGTGTTCCATCCGTGCCGGCAGCGTTTTGATGCCTCGTCCGACGAGGTAGCAGTCGAACGGCGAGAGCATGTTCCCGAGCCCGATCCGCTGGGAAAACGCCAGCTTCTCGAAGACCGCATCGTCATCGGTGATGACGGCACCGCCGATCGAGTCGGAGTGTCCGTTGAGATACTTGGTGGTACTGTGGACGACGATGTCGGCACCCAACTCGAGCGGAGCCTGGAAGTACGGGCTCGCGAACGTGCTGTCGACCCCGAACGGGACGTCGTGGTCGTCGGCGATGTCGGCTATCGAGCGGATATCACACAGGCGTAGCAACGGGTTCGTCGGTGTCTCTGCCCAGATCAAGTCGGTTTCCGAATCGACTGCCGCGGCGACGTTTTCGGGCTCGCGGGCGTCGACGAACTCGACGTCGACGCCGAAGTGCCCGGCGACGAGTTCCGTGAGCAGCTTTTCGGTCCCGCTGTAGAGAGAGTCCGACGAGACGAGGTGCCCTCCCGGCGGGACCAGCGACAGCATCGTCGTCGAGATGGCGGCCATTCCCGAGGCGAACGCCAGTCCGTGCTCGCCGCCTTCGAGGCGGGCTAACTGCTCCTCGAGGGCCGCCCGCGTCGGGTTGCTCTCGCGCGAGTAGTCGTGTTCATTGGCGTCGTCCCCGCTGGCCCACTCGAAGGTGCTCGAGAGGTGGATCGGGGGGATGACGTCGTTTGTTCCGCCTTTGTGGGGGTGCATCGCGTTCTCAGTTGCCCCAACAGCGATCGTCGCGAATCGGTTCTCGTGGGAAGGGTCATCGTTTCGTGTCATATATTAATTAATAAGGATCCGCTCGCGTGGTGTCAGCGCTTCTATTACAGTTCAGTCGGTCATAACGAAACCATAACGAGAATATTACGTAGCGATACATAGATTTGCAGGTTCCGGTGAGACGAGCCAGAAGCAAAAACGGAAGACGGACTCTGGGTCAGGTAGTATCCTGTAGCGAGACCGTACGTCCATAGAAAAAATTCTTATCTACGAGGACGCTCGAACAGGTATCGATGTATCTCGTTACGTTCCGCCTCGATCCGGGGGAGTACGATGCGGAGTTCCACGAGTTGAACGACGCGATACAAGCGGCTGCCGAAGCGACGGACGGGTATCTCGGCAAACGCACGTGGAACGACCCCGAGAGTGGCGAGGTTCTCGTCGTCTACTACTGGGAGTCGCTGGACGCGCTCGATTCGTTTGGAGCGGATCCGGACCACAAACGGGCGAAACAGCGGTGGACCGAGTGGTACGACGCGTACGAAGTCACCGTTACAGAAGTGCTCGAAACGTACGGGAGTGGCTTCGGTGACGATGCAGACCCACCCCGGTAGTACAGCAAGACCTTGGTCGATCGGTGGAATTCGACGTGGACTCGAGGGGGTATCGAGACTCCGGTCACCCTACCGGTGGGGAAACGTTGCTCTACCGTTCCGGTCGGATGTCTTCGCGCTCGCGTGGCGCGCAGAGCATGCGCCACGCGAGTCCCCTGCCCGAAGACATCGCGGTTCGTCCGTCCGACAACCGACAAACCGATCAGTATCCGCCCGTTCTTTAGGATAAATTGCGTGCAGCAGGTGTTCGGGGACGACATGCGAGGTGGACGACGGGTTCGCAGGCGAATCGCGACCGCGCGTTTCTCGAGGGGGCGGAGTCGTTGCGCGGGACCGTCGGTAGTGCTGCTCAGGACTGCTTTGACGACTCGTTTCGAATGATTCTGTGACTGGAGGATCGCTTTTCGAGATATAAGACTCCTTGAGGGATGTTGGTGACTGAGGAAAGAATCGAACAGCGGTAGGATAATTCGGGCCTTATATATTCTAATACAATTTGAGGAGACCCATATACACGATTAGTTAAAAATTAAAATTATGAACTATGTGTACTTAGTAGATTCCCTTAATAATAGGGTTTAATATGCAGTGTTATAACATCCATATGCTATGTCCGATGGATATGGTCGTAAAGAAGTGGCGAACGGAAATGCAACCAAAAGAGATGTTCTTCGGTCAATCGCTAGTTTCGGTCTAGGTTCAGTTGCTGTTACAGGGATTGCTGCTGCTGATGATAAGGAAAACTCTCAAGAAAACCACATCCATGAAGTCTCTAATGAGAGAAAGGAACACTTTATTAATGAGATCACCAAGTCTAAACAGTACGGTTCTGTTGAAAAAATGATTGTTGAGGGTGATTTCATTCCTCAGTTTGAAGAAGGTGTCGTCTATGAAGTAGATGAAAAACACGAGAGGTTCGATGACAGTGGTCTTGTTGCTCACATACCAACCGATAACAAACAGGATGACTCGCTTTCAGTAGATATTTCTGGCTATTCAGTCAGCGGTGATGCTTCGGAACTTGAACTTTGGGTAAGAGCCTCAAATGAAGATCGCCCACTTGGAACACTTTATACTAGTGATGAAATACTTAGGGAAGAAGAAAAAGGATATATTGCGCGGTTCCCTGGATCTAGTGATTATCCTTCAGACTCCCCTCAGCCACAGATAAACATTCCCGGTTGGAGTGATATCCGAGAAGCAGCTGAGTCAGTTATTGATTCTGGTAAAGAGATCATAAGTAATACGGCAGACACGTTCACAGAAACTGCAGATTACCTAACGGATGAAGCCTCTGATTGGGCTGAGGAGGCATATGAACAATCGGAACCAATAATTGAGAACGTTGACTTAGATCCAACACCTGAAAGAAAACCACCAGAAGATCTCAAAGATGAAATGAATAATATCGATGCAGAGTACAGCTTTACGGTAGATCTGCAACGAGCGTGTGCCTATGGTGGCGCGTTAACTATTGGTGGTGGTATCGGCATCACCCTAACTGGCGTCGGTGCTGGAGCCGGTACACTTGCTATAGTTGGCGGCGGTGTAGTTGCAACCGTCGCTTCTTGTACAGTAACTGAATTAGTAAATGCATTTAAGGAGGACACTAGTTGTACTTTCAGATATGCGTATGTATTTGAAGAGACGAATACTCGGGGAGACACAGAATATTGGTATATTGCTGTTCCGTGTGAATAAGCACTGTATACACCAATAGACATCCCAATCGGCGTTTTTAATACATACATAATTAGTAAACATATAATTATGTCTAGTGGGCACGATCCAACAAAATCCCAACTGATTGGCGTTATCATCACTGGAATCGGCTCGCTCGTAGTCGGTGCCTTGATGATTGTTATAAATAACTTTGTAACTGCTATTGGCTTATTCGCTATCTCACTCCTCTGTATATCTTGGTTATCGTCATCCAGTGTTCGGGATTGGATGGACGATCACCAGTACGCTCTTTCTCTTATTTTGTCTGTATTGGCGCTTATTTCAATCGGAGGGATTTTTCCTTGGACATAGAGTCCTGATCCCGTCGCCGGAGCGACACCGACCGGATCAACCGGTCAATATCCTAACGTTCTTTAGGGTTGCTTGCGTAACGCAGAAACGCGCACGAAAGTGCGCAGAGCCGGAGTGTACAGCACCAACCCCACACTCCGGCTCAACGATACGCCCCCGCGAAGCGGGAGCAATCCATCATTGGCGTTGGCGAAATAAAGACCTGCCGACGTCTCGCCGACACAGTCGTAGCTGTCGCTGGGTCACTCGCTGGAGTGCGTTCCGCTGCGTCGGGGCCTACAAACCGAGTAACATATGGTCTCGAGAATTACACTCCACTGCGACTGTGGTACCGATGTTCATACTACGACGACCGATGAGCCGGCCACCTGTCCGGACTGCGACGCAACGTTTGCGCTGACAGTAGTCGAACTCCTCGATGAGTACGATGCATCCCACCCTCGTCACGGCACTCGCACGAATCGCGGCCCATGAGGGTTGCGACCGAACGACGTTGCCACCGCTGTACGATTCCATCGATCCCGAGGCGTTGGCCGCACTGCTCGAGTCGAACGCGGACGTTACCGTCCGGTTCGAGTACGAGGACTACCGCGTCGTGATCGGTCCCGACGAAGTGACGGTGACCGACGCGGATCGGTGACCGGTCGTCGATTCGAATCGACGGACGATTTCCCCTTTTTCTCGAGCCGTTGTTGCTGGGCTGTCGGAAGATTCCGAGAGGAACGCGTCCCGATGACTCCGGTTGAAACGGGTTCGTTGTGACGTCGGGGAGACGTCTTCGAGGCCGGCGAGAGCGCGCAAGAGGCAATAGAGACGGGTAGCGAGGGAGACAGCGGAGGAACCGACGTGTCCCACTCCGTCGACGAAGCTCCATCCGACGTTTGAGAGAGACGAAACGGGAGTCGGAACCGATTACGATGACTCCGATTTCCATCGACCCCCCGGGTTCTGAGGGCTACTCCCGGTCGACGGAAACCAATTTATGAGAGTACCCTGCATGGGTGCTCACAGGCGGAGTTTCCGCATGGTTTCAGACGAACCCTTGTGGGGTTGAAGCGGCTTTCGCTCAGTGTCGATACGCTCTTTCGAAACCGGTTTCAGACGAACCCTTGTGGGGTTGAAGCCACGGGATGACCAGCATCCCGAAGCCACTCAAAGCAGTTTCAGACGAACCCTTGTGGGGTTGAAGCTCCGGGAGCGAGATCGATCTCGAGGTCTCCATCGGGTTTCAGACGAACCCTTGTGGGGTTGAAGCACCGGGTCGCCGTTCGACGTGGTGGACGCGCTGGTTTCAGACGAACCCTTGGAAGGTTGAAGTCGGGAGCGACTCTCCCTCGAGCTTGGGGCAGAGTTTTATCAGTACAGTGAACGCATGAAACGAGTGAAAGCCCGAGCGATGACAGACGATAACCGAAAAGCGATCCGTGATGCCCGTCGGAATGACCAGAAATACACGGAGCAAATCACGCCAGCCGGCGCGTCGTCGATACCCCCGTAGGGACATCGCGTTTTATCGAAACCGACCAACCGGTCAATATCCTAACGTTCTTTAGGGTTGCTTGCGTAACGCAGAAACGCGCACGAAAGTGCGCAGAGCCGGAGTGTACAGCACCAACCACACACTCCGGCTCACACATCCGCCCCCGCGAAGCGGGAGCAATCCACCATTGGCGTTGGCGAAATAAAGACCTGCCGACGTCCCGCCGATACAGTCGTAGCTGCCGCTGGGTCGCTCGCTGGATTGCCTTTCGCTGCGTCGGGGCCTGCAAACCGAGTAACATATGGTCTCGAGAATTACACTCCACTGCGACTGTGGTACCGACGTCGATATGACGACGACCGACGAGCCGGCAACGTGTCCCGATTGTGAGGCAGCGTTCGCGCTGACTGTTGTCGAACTCCCCGACGACTACGATGCATTCAGCACTCACCACGGCACTCACACGAATCGCGGTCCGTGAGGACTGCGACCGAACGACGTTGCCACCGCTGTACGATTCCATCGATCCCGGGGCGCTGACCGCCGTCCTCGAGTCGAACGCGGACGTTACCGTCCGGTTCGAGTACGAGGGCTACCGCGTCGTGATCGGTCCCGACGAGGTGACGGTGATCGACGCGGATCGGTGACCGGTCGTCGATTCGGATCGGTTGACGACCACTCCCCTTTTCTCGAGCCGTTGTCCCTCGGGCTGTCGGAAGATTCCGAGAGGATCGCGTCTCGGTCACTCCGGTCGATACGGGTTCGTTGCGACGTCGAGACGGGAGATGTCCTCGGAAGCGTCGAAATCGTCGTCGAAGGCGTAGCAGTACCCGATCCCCTCGCCCTGCATGTAGGCAACGATACAGGCATCGACGAACGAGAAGCGCTCGTACTGCCGAAAGAGTGCTTTCGCCGCGGCAAACTCGTCCGCCGTCAGTGAGTCGATGTGGAATCGCGTATTCTCTTCGATCCGATCGAAAAAGTCGACGGCGGCGTCGTGGCCCGCGTGGGTCGTGAGCCCGTTGAGCGTCTCTGCGAGGACGTGATCGAGGATCACCGCTTCCGGGAGGGCACCGGTGTCGATTCCCCTGAGGATCGGGAGGGCATCCTCGTGGGCGCTGTCACGGCGGTACGCCGCCGCGAAGAGAACGGTCGTATCGACGAGTGCACGCGGCATCTATTCGACGTCGACGCCCCACGCGTCGTGGTCGCTCTCTACGGCTGTCGTCCGATCGCCGTCGTAGCCGTCGAAGCCGCCGAACGTCCCGCTGCGCTGCTGGACGACCGTGACGCGGAGCGTGCCGTCGTCCTCGACGCGCCAGCGGAGTTTGTCGCCGTCGTCGATGTCGAGTTCACGGCGGATGCGGGCGGGAATGTTCGCTTGATTCCCCGAAACCTTGCTCTCGGAGTCGACGCGCTCACTACTCATAGACGGGACTACGAGGCCGCCGTTCATAAATCGTAGTGTGAGCGCACACTATCTGCTGAGCCCTTCGCGAAGTTGTCGATTCGTGATATCGAAGTCCTCCCTATCGAGGGACAGCGAGACGATTCTCGCTGTCGAGTCCACGAACGCCGGAAAATCGCTCGAGAACGCGGTCCGGCGACTCGGACTCGTGTCCGTGATCGACTCGCCACGGGTTCGGGAGACCATTCGATCGCGGCCGCGATGGCGATACCAACGATCCACAGCGGCAGTAGCCGGAGATCCCACGAGTAAACTCGTGGGCTTTCGCGCTGTATCTGTGTAATGAATTCACATGGGAGTAGTTCGGCACTACTCGTTCAATTGGTAGTCGACCGTGAAGTTCCGCTGCGGGCCCGCTCGAGCAGTGACACAGCGACAGGTTCGATCCGGCTCGAATACTGCATGAGCGACGTCCCGAGAATACTCATGACGAGGACGTAGCCGACGGTAAAGGCGTAGATGGTCTGGGCCGTCTCCGCTGCCATGCTGCTTCCGGCCCCGGAGAGGGCAAGGCTCGCGATGATCAGCGAGAACTCGCCGCGGGTGGTCATTCCGAGTCCGACCCGTAGCGATCGGCGATCATCGAGGCCGTATATCCGTCCACCGAGGTAGCCGCTCACGATCTTCGTCGGCGTCGTCACGATCACGGCAGCGACGATCATCCCGAGAATCGAGAGCATGAACAGCCCAGGATCAGTGACGAGCCCAATCCAGAAGAAGAAGATCGCTGCGAACGCGTCTCGCAGCGGCTCGAGCAGCCGCTCTAGGTCGTGGACGTGATCGGTCGAGGAGAAGGCCATGCCGACGAAGAAGGCGGCGACAGCCTCGCTGACACCTAGTGCGAGCGCGATCCCGGCGACGAGGATCGTGACGCCGAGTGCCCGAACGACGATGAACTCGTTCGTGTCGGCGTCGAGAAAGCGCTGAAAGAAGCCGGTCCCGAAGGTGACGAGCCCGAGCAACGCGAGGATGAACCCGACCGCGATCCCGATCTGTCCCGCAGCTTCCCCGATATCACCGCCGCCCAGAAGCAGTGCGGACGCGATCGCCAGGTAGACGGCGATGAACAGGTCCTCGTAGACGAGCGTGCTGAGCATGGGTTCGGACTCGTCGTTGGCGATCCAGCCCAGATCGATCAGTGACTTCGTGATGATCGCACTCGAGGAGATGTAGACGATGCCCGCCGTCAGGAAGGCCGCGAGGAAGCCACCGAAGACGAGATAGCCGAACACCAGCCCGATACCGAAGTTGATGACCAGATCGATGGATCCTGCTTTGCCGATCCGATCTTTGCTCGCGATCAATCGACTCAGATTGAACTCGAGGCCGAGAAAGAACAGGAGGAGGACGATCCCGATCTCCGCGCCGACGACGATGAAGTCGGTTTCGCCGAGTGCGAGGCCGCCGACTGCGGCTAGGAGATCGACGCCACCGATCGTCACCTCGGGAACGGTGACGGCGACCGCACCGATTCCGATCTCGCTGCCGGCGAGGGCGGGGAGCTCACCCAGTACGTTCGATCCCAGCAGGACGCCGACGATGATATAAAACGGGATCACCGACTGATCGATCCGATTCGAGACGACCCCGACGAGGGCGACCGCGGCGAAGAGGATGCCGACGTCGACGAGGGCCGTTTCAGTCGCCACTAGCGCTCACCTCGGGCAGGAACATTCGGCGCAATCACTCGTCGAGTCCGGCTCCGAGCAGTTCCTCGAACTGGGTGCAGTCCTCGCGGTCGCCGATGACGACCAGCGTGTCACCGACCTCGAGGACGGTCTCCGGCGTCGGCGGCGAGATCAGTTCCTCGCCGCGCTGAATGGCGACTATGGAGACGCCCGTCTCGTCGCGGATGTTCGCCTCAGCCAGGGTCTTCCCGGCTACCTCGGCGGTTTCGGAGACGCCGTACCACTCGAGGTAGGTATCGTCGGAGAGCATCGTCTCCACCTGTTCGGCCTGCACCGGCTGGAAGTACGCCCCTTCCAGAATCGTGCCGATCTTTCGGGCCAGCCGATCCGACACCTCGAAGACCTTCTCGCTGTCCGCATCCGCGTCCGCTTTCAGATACACCTCTCGTTTCCCCGTGTTGTGGGTCACGATGACGAGGCGCTCCCCGTCATCGAGTTCGATCTCGAACTTCTTCCCGACGCCGGGGAGGTCGCTCTCATAGACGGTCATACGTCATCAAAGCGAGGGCGTGACAATAAATGGCGTGTCCCGTCGACCGATTCGCGGTCGTCTCTGTCGGTGATTCTCTCGACGCTGTCAGAGAACGATTTCCGGGTATCGTACCGCTCGCGCTCGAGGACCGATACGCGGTGACGACGAATCGTCCGGATAGAACCGGCAATTTAATCGATCGGAGATACTATCGACGGTGACTGGAGGACACCAAATGCGCGAGTTTCGGGACATCGAGGGACTGCACCCGCGCGATCTGACGCAACGCCAACGACTGTTAGCGCTATTCGTCGTCGGTCTCGGTTTGGTTGTCCTCTTCTACACGGTCGTCTACAACTGGGGAATGCAAACGCTCGAGAATCGCCCCCAGTCTATCTTTCGGTCGTTCCAGACGGTCGTCGAGACGATGACGACGACCGGATTCGGAGCGGATGCGCCTTGGGCGACGCCGGTGATGAACATCCTAATGGTGTCGATCCAGGTGACGGGGGTCATCATCGGGTTCGTCACGCTACGCGTCTTGGTCATCCCGCTCTTCGAGCGGACGCCGCTGGACCTCTCCGACCGCCTCACGACCAAGAACGACCACGTCGTCATCGCGGAGTACCAGCATGATACCGAGTTGCTTCTCGACGAACTCGAGGAACTCGATATCGACTACGTCCTCATCGAATCCGACGAGGAGGATGCGAAGCGGCTCTCGGACGACGGCTATCAGGCTATCCATGGCGATCCCGAGGAACGCACTGACCTCGACCGTGCGACGATCGATCGAGCGTCGCTGCTCATCACCGACGCTGGTGACGAGACCGCGAGCATCGTCCTGACGGCGCTGGAAGCCAACGAGGACCTGCGGGTGATCAGTTTCACCGAGTCGACGCGCCGCAAGGCAGCACTGGCGGAGGTCGGCGTCGACCGCAGTATCGCCCCGCACGCGCTGATTGGCCAGCGGTTGGCGGAGAAAGCGGCGACGCCGGTCACGGTGCCCGACCGAGCCGACGGCGACGAGGTCGACGTCCGCGAGATCCTCGTCCGACGGGATAGCCCGCTCCACGGCGTCAGAGTGCGCGACTCGCCGGTCGTGAACCACCCGAACCTGACGCTGGTCGCCGGGTGGTTCGACGGCGACTTGCACCTGCCGCCGTCACCCGGCGACGAACTCACGCCCAATACCGTGCTGGTCGTCGCCGGACCGAGGAGCGAGATAGACGAAATCACGGACGAAATCGCGGGTGCTCAGTCGCGGCGCATCCAGACCCCCTCACAGCTCATCGTCGCCGGCTTCGGCGAGGGCGGAACCGCAGCTGTCGACACGCTCCCGGCGGACGTCTCGGTGACGACTATCGACGACTCGGCGGAACGGAATCCCGATGTCGTCGGCGACGTCACCGAACCGGAAACGCTCCGCGAAGCCGGCATCGACGACGCATCGGCCCTGGTCGTCACCGTCGGCACCGATTCGACCGCACTGATGACCATCGCTATCGCCCGCTCGCTCTCGAGCGACGTCGAGATCCTTGCACGCGTGACCGATAGCGAGAAGACGCGATCAGCGTTTCGAGCGGGCGCTGACTACGTTCTCTCCATTCAACAGGTGTCCGCTCGGCTGGTCGCGGCGGAGGTCCACGGCGAACAGGTCATGTCGCCGACGAACCAGATTCGCCTAATTCGGGCCGACGCGGCACCGTTCGCCGGCGAGTCGCTGAAGGACACTCGTCGCAACCCCGAGCGGGGATGGACCGTGATCGGCGTCTCGCGCGGCGGCACTGTCCATACCGACGAACAGACCGCTATCGAGGCCGACGACCAGGTGATCGTCGCGGGGAGCGACGACGCGATTCAGGAGTTCGAGCGGACGGTCCCGACCTCGTGATTTTTGCCGCTATCGCCTAAGGCACGACAGTGATCCCGATTACCCACCTCCTAACTGTCTCCGCTAGTTTTAGTTGGCACGGCCCCGGCTTGTCTACTACTTTCACTCTATATCTCTCACTTCGGCAATTTTGCCTTTCTCCCAGCGCGGCGCGCGATCTGCGCGCGCAATTACCCCTGCCCCCGTAGGGGCATTGCGTTTTATCGAAACCGACCAACCGGTCAATATCCTAACGTTCTTTAGGATAGATTGCGTACCACACAAACGCGCACGAAAGTGCGCAGAGCCGGAGTCTGGCCACCAAGCACACACTCCGGCTCGCACGACACCCCCGCAAAGCGGGAGCAATCCACCATTGGCGTTGGCGAAATAAAGACCTGCCGACGTCCCGCCGACACAGTCGTAGCTGCCGCTGGATCTCTCGCTGGATCGCGTTCCGCTGCGTCGGGGCCTGAAACCGAGTTACACATGGTCTCGAGAATTACACTCCACTGCGATTGCGGCACCGATGTTCATACTACGACGACCGATGAGCCGGCAACGTGTCCGGACTGCGAAGCAACGTTCTCGCTGACTGTTGTCGAACTCCCCGACGACTACGATGCATCCCGCCCTCGTCACGGCACTCGCACGAATCGCGGCCCGTGAGGACCGCGATCGGACGGCGTTGCCACCGCTATACGATTCCATCGATCCCGAGGCGCTGACCGCCGTCCTCGAGTCGAACGCCGACGTTCGCGTTCGCTTCGAGTACGAGGGCTACCGCGTCGTGATCGGTTCCGACGAGGTGACGGTGATCGACGCGGATCGGTAGCGGCTCACCGATCGGTCCTCCCGGCCGACCGCTCCGTCACCCGTCGGCTCGAGCGGCGAGCCGACAGAAGTTTTCGATCATCCGTTTGCCGAGCGAAAGCGAAATCCCGTCACTGTTCCCGTCGGCGGCCCCGCATCGTCGGGTGAGGATGCTTTCGGGATGAAACTGGACGCCGACGTGTGGTTTCTCGCGGTGGCGAACCGCCATCAACACGCCACGTTCGTCGGTCGTCCGCGCCGTTTCCACGAGCGGGTCCGGGAGGTCCTTCCGCTCGACCGCAAGCGAGTGATAGCGCCCGACCCGAACGGTCGAGGGCAACCCGTCGAAGACGCCCTCGCCGTCGTGGGAGATCGTCGACGGCTTCCCGTGGACGACCGCCGGCGCGTGGCCGACCGGCGCGCCGTGTGCGGCACACAGCGCCTGATGGCCCAGACAGACCCCGAGGACGGGATAGTCGGTGTCGGCGAACAGCGGGATCGAAACGCCGGCCTCCCGGGGCGTCCCCGGCCCCGGCGAGACGACGATCCCCGTCGGATCGAGGGCGCGAACGCCCGCGAGGTCGATCTCGTCGTTTCGACGAACCACGACCTCGTCCGCGATCTCCCCGACGTACTGGACGAGGTTGTACACGAACGAATCGTAGTTGTCGATCACCAGCATCTCCGTCATGACTGCTTCCCTCCGTCGTCCTCGAGCGCCATTGCCGCCCGCTCGCCGAGCGCTTCGTCGACGGCGGTGATCAGCGCGCGGGCCTTGTCGAGGGTTTCGTCGTACTCGCGGTGCGGCTCCGAGTCGTGGACGATCCCCGCCCCGACGCGGAGGTGGTACTCGTCGGCGTGGCGGACGAGCGTCCGGATGACGATGTTCAGCGTCGCACGCCCGTCGAACCCGAAGATCCCGACGCTGCCGGTGTACGGTCCCCGCCGCGTCGCCTCGAGTTCGTCGATGATCTCCATCGTCCGTGGCTTCGGCGCGCCGGTGATCGTCCCGCCGGGGAAGACGGCCGCGACGGCGTCGGCGAGACTCGCGGCCGGCCGGAGTCGACCGGTGACGTTCGAGACGAGGTGCATCACTTCGGAGTACCGATCGATCCGACGGTACTCGTCGACCGTCACCGATCCGTACTCGCAGACCTTTCCGAGGTCGTTGCGCTCGAGATCGACCAGCATCGCGTGTTCGGCCCGTTCCTTCTCGTCGGTCAGCAGATCCTCCTCGAGCGCGGCGTCTTCCGCGGGCGTCTCGCCCCGCGGGCGGGTCCCGGCGATCGGTTCCGTCCGAACGAAGTCGCCGTCCCGCTCGAGAAGCAACTCCGGACTCGCGCTCACCAGATCGGCCGCCCGGAACTCGAGCAGACAGGAATAGGGTGCTGGATTGACCCGCCGCAGGGCGGCGTAGGCCGCGACCGGATGGACCGCGGCGGGCGCGACCAGCCGCTGTGAAACGTTCGCCTGAAAGGTGTCGCCGTCCCGAACGTACTCCTTGGCCCGTCGCACCCGGTCCGCGAAGGCCTCGCGGCCGCACTCGCTCTCGAAGGTCGCCGCGGCGGTCGCGGCCGGCGACTCGCCGATCGACGGATCGCCGTCGCGGACGGCTCGAGCGAGTTCGAGCGCGCGCTCCCGGCCACGTTCGTAGGCGGCCTCGAGCGCGGCGTCCGCGGGTTCGTCCCCGTCGGCATCGACCCGCGGACAGGCCGTAATCCGGAGCGTCGCGTCGTCGCCGTCGGTCGGCTCCTCCCACGCCGCCAGCCGGTCGTAGACGCCGACCTCGAGTCGCGGCAGGCCGCGGTCGTCGACCGACGACGAGGGGAGCGCCTCGAGGTCGCGTGCGACGTCGTAGGAGAGCCAGCCGACCGCGCCGCAGGGATAGGGGACCTCGCAGTCGCCGCGGGCGAGCCGATCGCTCTCTAAAAGCCCCTCCAGTGCGGCGAGGGTCGGCGATGCGTTCTCGGAATCCGCCCCCCGCGTCCACGCGACCGCGTCGGGACCGACCGTGAGGCGATCGACGGGATCGACGCCGAAGTAGCCCCAGCCGGGCTGGCCGCCGGTCGTCTCGAGGAAAACGCCGCCGGTCTCCCCGCGAGCACGTCGATAGGCGAAAAACGGATCGGCAACCGTGACGCGGACCTCGACGGGGACGCGGAGTCCGCCACGCGTCGCCGTCCGACGCCGGTCCGGATCCGACCCGTCGCGGGCGGACACCTCGCGTGCGGCCGCCCGGAACGAGTCGAGCGTCGTGACGACGCGTGGATCGCTCATGCTCCTCGAGAGGAGCCCGGAGCCTAATCCTCTTGCGGTTTGGGCAGTCGAACGGCGTCGGTAAACGGGGTGCCTATCGGACTTCGGCCCTGTCGATCCAGCCCTGAATTCGCTTCTCGGAGATATCGGTTCCCTCGGCGAGTTCGGCCGCGTCCGCGGCGGCAAGGTCGGCGACGGTCTCGACGCCGGCGTCGGCGAGGCGGTCGGCGTAGGCCGGCCCGATCCCCTTGATGGAATCGACGGGTTCGGCGGTCTCCCCCTCGGGTTGCTCCGGTTCCGAATCGTCCGTCATCTCGGCTTCGTCGGCCGCTTGCTTGGCGGACGCTTCGTCCGTCGCGGTCGATTCGGTGTGGGCCGGACGGTCGGGCGTCTTTTCTTCGGTCGGTGCCGCGTCCGTTTCGGTCGGTCCCGTCGCTTCCGCCGGTTCGGCCGCCTCCGCGGGTTCGTCGGTCGGCTCGACCATCGAATCGGTCGACCCGGACGCAGCGCTCCCGGCAGCGGCCGACTCCTCGGCGCTCTCGGTCGTCGAATCGTCCTCGTCGGCCGACGCCGTCGCCGACGCGGGTGCTCCGCGGTCGTCGCGTTCGGCGTCCGCGGACGCCTCGGAATCGGTTCCCCCCTCCCGTTCGACCGTGACGCCCACCTCTCGAGAACCCCGTGGCTCCGGGCCCGAATCGTCGAGCCCCAACAACGATTTCAGCTTTTCGAGGATTGCCATTATCCAGATATAGTCGTCACGATCACTTAAATTCGTCTGATACAAGACACGTCCGGCCTGAAATCACGTTAGCGTCCCATCACGTCACAGCTGCGCCCGCAGCGTCTCGTTCATCGCCTCGACCGGTGCATCAAGTCCCGTCCACAGTTCGAACGCTTCGACGCCCTGATACAGTAACATCCATGCCCCGTCGACCGTCGTCGCGCCGACCGCCGCCGCGTCGCGGAGCAATCGGGTCTCGAGCGGTTGGTAGACGGCGTCGAGCACCGCGAGGTCGCCGTGAAGCGCGTCTGCCGGGACCGGGCTTGCGTCTTCCTCCATGCCGACGCTGGTGGCGTTGACCAGCACGTCGGCGTCCGCAAGCAACGGCTCGAGGTCCTCGAGTCCGCGACCGGTGGCGTCCGGGACCGCCGCGGCGAGATCGCGGGCTTTCGATTCGGTCCGGTTTGCGACCGTGACCGTCGCACCCGCATCGGCGAGCCCGAACGCGATCGCGCGACCCGCGCCGCCGGCCCCGACGACGACCGCGCGTGCACCCTCGATCGTGACGCCGTGGTTTCGCAGTGACCGCAGGGCCCCGACGGCATCGGTGTTGTGACCGGTCGGCGGTCCCGACCCCGAGAAATCGATCGTGTTGACCGCGCCGATCCGTGCCGCCAGCTCGTCCGGTTCGACGTGCTCGAGAGCCGCCTGCTTGAACGGGATCGTCACGTTCAGACCCGCGATCTCGAGCGCGTCGGCACCAGTGATCGCGGCCCCGATGTCGTCGGGTTCCGGCTCGAAGGTCACGTACCGGGCCTCGAGTCCGAGTTCGTCGTAGGCCGTTTCGTGCATCGGCGGCGACAGCGAGTGACCGACCGGGTTTCCGAGCAGCCCGAAGACGTCCATAGCCATAGCTCTCCCTGTACTCGACGGGGCAGGACCATAACGACTCGGAACCGTTCGACACCATCACTCGATGCTCGCGGCTCGGTCACAACTCTCATGGAAGGGCGACTCCGGGCCGCTTATACGACGGTCCTGAGTACTCGCCGGCATGCTCTCGGGAACCCCGCTCTACGTTCTCCTGCTGGTGGGTGGCATCGTCGCGCTGTATGCCGGTGCCGAACTGCTCGTCGCCGGAGCGGGCCGACTCGCGCTGGGGATCGGCCTTCGAGCGTCGACCGTCGGCGTGACGGTGATCGCGTTCGCGACGACCGCGCCGGAACTGTTCGTCGCGACCATCGGGGCGCTCGACGTCTCGACCGACATCGGTCTCGGTGCCGTCGTCGGCTCGAACATCGCGAACATCGGGCTCGTGCTCGGTATCTCCGCGCTCGTCAGACCGCTGTCGGTCAGCGAGACGGTTATGCGACGCCACGTCCCGTTCATGGTGCTTGCGGCGTTCCTGCTCGTCGCACTCGGTGCCAACGGCACGATCGGCCGTCTCGAGGGAGGGATCTTCTTGCTCGTCCTCGCCGGCTTTACCGTGTACCTGCTGTACTACGTCAACGCCGATCCGGCCCCGATGATCGACGAACCGGACGCTGGCGGGGGGATCACACTCCGGGACGGGGCGCTCGTGATCGGCGGGCTGATCGCGCTCGTGATCGGGTCTCGATGGCTGGTTTCGGGCGGTACCGGGGTCCTGTCGGCCCTCGGAGTTCCGGATCTGGTTATCGGACTGACGGTGCTCGCGCTCGGGACCTCGCTGCCGGAACTGGCAGCCTCGGTCGTCGGTGCCGTCCGCGACGAGACGGGGTTTGCGATCGGAAACGTCGTCGGCTCGAACATCTACAACGTCCTCGCCGTACTCGGCGTCGTCGCGCTGATCACGCCGATCGACATCGCTCCGAGCACGCTTCGTCTCGAACTCCCCGTCCTGATCGTCTTTACCGTGTTGCTGGTCGCGATGATGGGGTACGGCCGCCGCCTCACTCGACTCGACGGGGCCGCCCTCGTCGTCGGCTACGGCGTCTTCCTTTCGCTGCTGTTTCTCTGATGGACGGTCACATCGGAAGCGACGTGGCCGTCCCGTCCGACTCGTCCGCCCGTTCGCGCCGGGCGTCCAGTTGATCCAGCCGCGGGCCGATGTGTTCGCACACGAGCGACACGAGTGGGTTTTCGGCACCTTCGCCGGTGATCGCGGTCAGCCGCGGCGATGCGTCCGGCTCGCAGTCGTCGACCGTCACGAGCAACACCCGTTCGCGGTCGGCGAAGACGACGCGGCCGTGATGGAGTCGGTCGACCGGGACGTTGATCCAGTCGAACCGCGGTTCGCAAACGGTCGCGTCCGGAACCGCAGACCGGACGGTGTCCCGAACCCGCGGCGAGCGCGAGCCGACGGAGACGTCGACGCCGCGTTCGGTCGCCTCGTACCAGCCCTCGAGACAGCCCCGCTGGATCATCGCCGCGTCCGGGAGCATGACGAACAGTTCCGATTCGGCGCTTTCGATGAGTTCCCGGCCGCGGGCGAGGACCTGCTCCGTCCCTTCGATCGTCCAGCAAGCGCCCGTCTCCCCGGCGTCAGCGGTGTCGGACCCGGGGAGTGAGTCGGTCTCGACGCTGTCATCCGCGTCGGGTTCGCTCGAGCCGGACGCGGAGCGATCCGTTTCCGGCCGGAGGAGGGCCGATATCTCGCCGAGCGGGCTCGCGGCCATCCAGTCGGTGTGCCACTGTGGCGCATCGCCCACGAGAGCGACCTCGTCGGCCCCCTCGTCGTACTCCAGTAACCCCGCGTCCGAAAGTGCCGGTAACGAACTGTACACGAGTTCCGTCGTCGTCGCCCGACACTCCGATTCGGAGACATCGACGAGTCGCATCTCGTGTTCCGCCGTCACGAGCAACGCGGCGAGATCGGCGACGGAGACCGGGCGTCGCTGGCCGGCCAGAACCGAACAGAGCCGGCGACGGTGCGGCGGCCGGAGGACCTCAAGCGTTCGATCGAGTCGCTCGCGGTTGCCGACGGCACCGTCGGTCGGGTTCGCAAGCAGCGAGCGGACCCACTCGGCGTCGAAGATCGGATGGTCGTTCGGTCGAACCGTCCCGCCGTCGGTTTCGAGGCGAACGACGCCGACGTCCTCGAGTCGTGGCAGGTGGACGTGGACGAGCGTGACCTGCGTTCGGGTACACTGGTCGTCAGTGACGATCGGTGTGTCGTGCTCGAGGGCCGCGACTTCGGTTGCAAGCGTCTCGATCGTGAGAGGGTCCCCCGTCGGCGATCCGGCCGCGTCGAACTGCTCGAGAAGGACCGCGAGCACGTGCCGCCGTTGCGACGGAGCGAGAAGATCGAACGCAACGGTCGTGTCATCGCGGGAAGCGGGACATGAACTCATTGGGTGATACTGACGACGAGGACGGGTAAGGAGTGTACCAGCGTTGTCTGGTACGACCCGGTAGTACGACCGGGTCACCGACACAACGCGTCAGATCGCGGCCTCGAAGTACGCCGCCAGTAGTTTGTTCTGTGCGACACGGAGATGCTGATGGAAGGTCTGGCGTGCGATCCCGAGTCGGTCGGCGAGCTCGCTAGCGTCGCTGTTTCGAGTCGGCCACTCGAAGTAGCCGCCGTAGTAGGCCGTCTCGAGCGCCGTCCGCTGTTTTGCCGTCAGCGAATCCCCGACAGCGCGACGGAAGTCGCCACGCGTCACGGGCGGTCGCTCGACGGTCCGTTTCGAGGCCAGCCGCGTATCGGGATAGGCGACGGTCACCGCCTCGACGAGTTCGCGAACGTCAGCGACGGGACTGGCCAGGATGCGGATCGTCGAGATCCCGTCGGCGGCCGTCTGGGACCGAATCCGGGCCCCGTAATCCGCGAGCAGTCCCGGTAATGTCGACCCGGTGACGACGACTTCCCAGTGGCTTTCGCGTGCCCCGCTCGTGCTATCTATCGCCCGAACCTCCCGGATCGACGGCTGCTTCGCAGCGAGTTCCCGGAGCCGTTCGGGAGAGACGTCGGTCACGCTGACGTAGTAGACGAACTCCTCGTCGGCCAGCGCCACCACATGCTCCAGCGTCACCTGACACCCGACACGTGCCGACAGATCGATACAGACGGCCCGCCGGTCGGCCGACTCGAACTCGAGTTCGACGACGGTGTCCGTATAGAGGAGCTGTCTGACCTCCATCGCGTTGATCGCGTGGCCGATCGTCCCGCCGAACTCCCGGAGGATTTCACGCTCGCGGTCGGTAAACGCCGTCGGCTCGACGGCGGCGATCACGAGCGCCCCGTACAGTCGATTGCTCGCGACGATCGGAACGACCGCGACCGCGCCGTAGTCGCGCTCGCGGGCGTCGGCTCGCCACGCGTCGACGGCGCTGTCCCGGAGCGTCCGGTAGCACTGGACGGCCCCGGTGTCGAGCGGCGGCCGTGTCTCACTCTCGGCCGGCGGCTCGAGAAACGACGGGAGGACATCGTCGGCACCAGGAGCGTCGGCCCCCGCCCGGACGCGGGCCTGCCACGCCCGTCGATCGGACGTGTCATCGGTGTCGGCGCGACAGATGCCGGCGAAGCGATACGCGTCGGCGGCGGCGAACTCCTCGACGACCGCGGTTTCGATCTGTTCCCGCGTTTCCGCCGCGACCATGGTCTCGTCGATCACCCGAATCACCCCGTTGAGACGCTCGAGGCGCTCGAGTTCCCGCTCTCTATGCTTTCGGTCGCTGACGTCGCGACCGACCCCGGTAAAGCCGCGGACGTGCCCGTCGCCGCCGACGATCCTGGCGCTGTTGAACTCGTAGGGGATCCGGCTTCCGTCCTTCGTGAGGAGGTCGGCTTCGGCGGTCACGTGCTCGTCCGTCTCCAGAATCCGCCCGATCGCGTCGGCGATCCGGTCCCGGTGATCGGGAGCGACGAACTCGAGCGGGTCCATCTCCGCGAGTTCCGTCTCCGTGTACCCGGTTACCTCCGGAACGCGATCGTTCCACTCGAGGTAGTTACCCTCGGCATCGAACGCGTAGACGAGGTCGGGTTGTGCCGCGAAGATACTCTCGGTGAGCGCCTGCTCCTCGCGGAGTTCCCGCTCGCGCTCGCGTTTCTCGGTGCGGTCGTGGAGACACCACGCGTATCCCACCAGTTCCTCCGCGGGGCCGGTTTCGTCGGCGACCGTGTCGTTCCGGACCGGCGCGATCACGTCACGGACCCAGAGCCGGCGTCCGTCGCTTCTGATCCGCCATCCCTCGTCCTCGGCGTGTCCTTCGGCTCTGGCCCGCTCGAGCAGGTGATCCGGTCGCCCGGCCTCGCGCGGTCCTGCCGGAAAGAGGGTCCGATAGTGCATGCCCAGAATTTCGGGGCCGTCGTATCCGGTGAGTCGCTGCATTCCTTCGTTCCACGCCCTGACGCATCCGTCTGGATCGAGCACTGAGACGGCGTGATCGTCGGCGATCGCCACCAGTTCGAGACCGCCGAGTGCGTCCTCGAGCGTCGGTCCGATCTCGGGTGCAGTGTGTGAGTCGGCGGCGGGATCGTTTCGGTTCGATGAATGCTCTGTCATGTGCGTGAAGACGGTATCGAATAGTGGTGGCTAGTAGCACACTACGGTAGAAAAAGCCGCGCCCCTCCCTCGCACCGCCGCACCGACGTGGAACCCCGAGGAAAACCGACGACGTTACTGGCCCCGACTCGTGAACTCCGGTATGACCGAGCTGGCGATCGTCGAGAGCCACGCGGACCGCGCCTCGGAGCACATCTGCGACCGCCTCCGCGAGCACGCCGACTGGGACGAACGGACCGACGACACCCGGCCGGCAGCCGACGGCGGCGGAACCTACTACCGGATCGACGGCGCGGAACTCCGTTCGTTCGACGACCTCCACCTCGAACTCGAGCGCCCCGTCGACGCGTTCGACTGCGACCCCGACCTGCTCGTTTTCGCATCGCGACACTCCGGGGATACCGGACCGCTGCTGACGGGCCATTTCACGGGGAACGTCGGCCCGGCGGAGTTCGGGGGCGACGATCACGCCGTCGCCGAGGCCTGTCCGAACGCGCTCGCCCGACTGCTCGAGGCCTTCGACGAGTACGCGCCCGACGGGTACGACGTCGGCATGGAGTGTACCCATCACGGCCCCACCGACGTCGGCTGTCCGTCGCTGTTCGCCGAACTCGGCAGCGACGCCGAGCAGTGGGACGACCCCGCGGGTGCCGCGGCCGTCGCCCGTGCGATCCTCGAGTTACGCGGCGTCGAACCCCACGGGAGCCGCCAGCTCGTCGGCTTCGGGGGGAACCACTACGCACCGCGGTTCGAGCGGATCGTCCGCGAGACACCCTGGACGGTCGGGCACATCGCGGCCGACTGGGCGCTCGAGACGCTCGATCATCCCGGAACCAACCGAGGGGTTATCGAGGCCACGTTCGAGGCGAGCAACGCCGAGGTCGCGCTTCTCGACGGTGACTGGCCGGTCCTCGCGGAGACGATCGAAGCCGAGGGCTATCGGATCGTCAGCGAGACCTGGCTGCGCGAGGTCGGCGACCGCCCGCTCGAGTTCGTCGACGCCGTCGAGACGGACCTCGGATCCGTCGACGACGGGACCCGCTTTGGCGACCGCCGCGGCGACTCCTTTACCGTCGTCGACCTGCCGGCAGCCCTGATCGACGCCGCGGAAGGGATCGATCCGGACACCGTCCGCGAGATCGTCGAACGCTATAGCGTCGCATTCGCGACGGAAAACGGCGGCAGCCGCGTCGGGGATCGGGCGGCACTTCCGGCGGGCGACTCGAACGACCCGGCGGAGTCGCGGGCAGCGATCGTCGAGGAGTTAGCCGCCGTCCTCGAGTCGAAGTTCGAGACGGTTACGATCGAGGACGACGCCGTCGTCGCGGAAGAGACGGGCTTCGATCCGGCCCTCGCCCGCGAGGCGGGCGTCCCCGAGGGGCCGAAGTTCGGCACGCTCGCCGACGGCGAGCCCGTCACCGTCGACGGCGAAACGGTCAGTCCGGAGAGAGTTCGAACGGAGCGAACGCGTCGATTCCCATTGTGACTGGTCCTGTATCGAACAGTAATGACGAACTATCTCTATCAGGCACCCGGATTCTATGTTATCGTAAATCGATAGGTAACCTGCCCATAACGTGTCAGACAGATGGCTGACGTGTAGGGGAAAGGTAATTATGCTCCATCGTTTAGAAGGGGCCAAGAATGGACTCACTCATCGACGACGCCATCGACGAGGCCGAGGACGGGGAGCCGGCCCCCGAAGACGGCCAGTCGGAGTCGGCGGACGAGTCAACGAGCGGGAGCGGCCGGCAAACCGGGACGATGACCGACGACGAACTGAAAGACGTTCTGCAGGACCTCCAGACGGATATCACGGTCGTCGGCTGCGGCGGTGCCGGTGGCAACACCATCAACCGGATGCACGAGGAAGGAATCCACGGCGCGAAACTCGTCGCAGCCAACACCGACGTGCAACACCTCGTCGAGATCGATGCCGACACCAAGATCCTGATGGGCGAAGAGAAGACCGGCGGCCGCGGTGCCGGCTCCCTGCCGCAAGTGGGCGAGGAAGCCGCCCTCGAGAGCCAGCAGGACATCTACGACGCCATCGACGGCTCCGATATGGTCTTCGTCACGGCCGGCCTCGGCGGCGGCACCGGAACCGGCTCCGCGCCCGTCGTCGCCAAGGCCGCCCGCGAGGCCGGCGCGCTGACGATTTCGATCGTCACGACGCCGTTTACGGCCGAGGGAGAAGTGCGACGGACGAACGCCGAGGCCGGCCTCGAGCGCCTGCGTGACGTCTCCGATACGGTGATCGTCGTCCCCAACGACCGGCTGCTCGACTCGGTGGGGAAACTCCCCGTCCGACAGGCCTTCAAGGTCTCCGACGAGGTCCTGATGCGATCGGTCAAGGGGATTACGGAACTGATCACCAAGCCCGGCCTCGTCAACCTCGACTTCGCCGACGTCCGCACCGTCATGGAACGCGGCGGCGTCGCCATGATCGGACTCGGCGAAGCCGACTCCGAAGCGAAAGCCGAGGACTCGGTCAAGACCGCGCTTCGCTCGCCGCTTCTCGACGTCGACATCTCGGGGGCGAGCTCCGCGCTGGTCAACGTCACCGGCGGCAACGACATGTCCATCGAGGAGGCAGAAGGCGTCGTCGAGGAGATCTACGACCGGATCGACCCCGACGCCCGCATCATCTGGGGGACCTCCATCGACGAAACCCTCGAAGGAAGCATGCGGACGATGATCGTCGTCACGGGCGTCCAGTCGCCCCAGATCTACGGCCGACCCGACGGCGAGTCCGTCCAGCCGGAGATGCAGGGCGACGACATCGACTTCGTCGACTGATCGACCTACCCCTTTGCAGACAGGGGCCGACGGTCGGCGACGGCCCGAACTCCACCGTCGGCAGTCCGACACCCATCGAAAACCCGCGGCCGCTCCCTCTCGACGCCGGGTTCAGTCGTCGGCGGCTGCCGGTTCGGTGTCCCCGCAGGCATCGACATCGTTCTCGATACTCGGCGGATATTTCCCGCGATCGAGTTTCAGATCGGACTGTGGCCGTGCCATACAGGTCAGCGCGTACTGCTCTGCTTCCTCCTCGGTGAGTCCGCGAGCGGCCGGTTGCGTGACCTCCCCGTCGACGATTTCGGCCGAACACGCCAGACACATCCCCACCCGACAGGAGTATTCCTGAGCGATACCCTCCTCGAGACACCGGCTGAGGATCGTTTCCTTGTCCGAACAGGTGATCGTCTCGCCGGTGCCGACGAATTCGACAGTGTACTCCGTCATACTGGTCGCTACGAAAGACCTCACTAAAACTCTTTATTACGCTTTTGTCGTGACTGATGGGACGAAAGTCACGACCATTGGTTTAACATAGTTTAGCTAAAACACACTATAGTGAAGAAATTTATTGTAATCACCATTTTTATCCACCATTGTTAACGACAGTCCTCTGCAGTGACAACGATAACCAGAACGCAAGTAGGAATACTCGTCTGTTCGCTGCTGTTGCTCTTCGGGGGCAGTGCGCTCGCCTTCTGGGGGCAGACAGCGGGCGGCGAAGTCGACGTACAGCGTGTCGAAATCGAGACGCCGGACGGGGGAACGATAGACGGCTACCTCTACGTTCCCGACGGAGCGAGCGAGGACGATCCCGCGCCGGGCGTGCTTGCGATCCACGGCTACATCAACTCGAAAGAGACCCAGTCGAGTTTCGCGATCGAATACGCCCGATCCGGACACGTCGTGCTCGCGATCGACCAGCCGGGACACGGGTACTCCGATCCGCCGGCCCACGCCCACGGCTGGGGCGGCCCGCCGGCGCTCGAGTACCTCGCGGACCACGAACTCGTCGACGAGGACAACATCGGGCTCGAGGGGCACTCGATGGGGGGCTGGGCGGCGGTTTCGGCTGCCGCGGAACATCCGGACAGCTACGAGTCGATCGCGCTCGTCGGCTCGTCGACTGGCACCGCGGGTGCGCCCGAGGGCAACGAGACGTTCCCGCGGAACCTCGGCGTCGTCTTCGCCCAGTACGACGGGTTCCACTGGCTGATGTGGGGGTCCGAGACCGCCCCGGCTACGCCGGAAAGCGAAACGCTCCAGTCGGTGTTCGGCTCCGACGAACCCGTCGAAGAAGGGCGGCTCTACGGCAATGCTGACGACGGGACGGCGCGATACCTCTCGATGCCGGGAACGACTCACCCCGGCGTACACCACTCGCCGTCGGCCGTCGCGGAGACCGTCGACTGGACACACCGGACCCTCGACGGCAACCACGAACCCGAGGGGCAACTCTGGTACTGGAAGGAGATCGGTACGGCACTCGCGTTGGTCGGCGGCTTCCTCTTCCTGTTGCCGGCCAGCGCCGTCGTGGTGCGAACCGACCCGCTCGAGGAGCTGACGCGACCGCTGCCCGCGGCGGTCGCGAACCGCGATCGAGGCTGGTACGTCGCAGCCGCGCTCGCGGCCCTGATCCCGGTCGTGCTCTACTATCCGGCGTTGATCGTCGGCAGCGAATCGATACCGGTGACCGCGGTGACACCCCAAAGCGAGACCAACGGGATCGTCCTCTGGGCGCTCGCGAACGCCGCCGTTATCGCCGGCCTGTTCGGATCGTGGCACCGCAACAGTGGCCGGTCGCTGACCGACGAACGGTACGGTCTCGACGCCGGCACCGGCCTCGCAACGATCGGCCGGTCGTTCGCGGCCGCCGTCGGCGTCGTCGGCGGCCTCTACGGTCTGCTGTGGCTCGTCGATACGCTGTTCATGACCGACTTCCGGGTCTGGGTACTCGGATTGAAACTCATGTCGGCGCTCCACTGGCGCATCTTCCTGACGTATCTACCCGCGTTCCTCGCCTTTTTCGTCGCGCTCGAGGTCCTGCTCCACGGTCGCCTTCGAACGTCGGAGACGACGCGGTCGCTCCCCCGAGCGATAACGACGAACGCCGTCGTACTGACCGGCGGCTTCGTCCTGTTGCTCGCAGTCCAGTACGGGGTCCTGTTCGCGACCGGGTCGCTTGCGGTCCCGTTCACGGCGTTGCAGACGATCATTGCCATCCAGTTCGTCGCACTGTTGCCCGTCATCGCCGTCGTGTCGACGTACTGCTTCCACCACACGGGCCGTATCTGGACCGGCGCGTTCGTCAACGCCCTGTTGGTCACGTGGTTGCTCGTCGCTTCGCAGGCGATCCACTACCCGTTCTAGGGGATTGTGGCCTCCCTGCGGCGACGGATCGACCATAAAACGTTTTCTTACCGGGGTATAGACAGTGTTGGTATGAGTACGCAGGAACAGTCGGCCGCCGCCGCGACGACCGAAACTCGATCGCCGGACGTGGTCGTCGTCGGTGCCGGAACTGCGGGTTGTTACGCCGCAGCGACCGTCGCGCGCGAAGGGTACGACGTCGTCGTTCTCGAGCGAAAGTCCGAGTCGGAGGCCGGACACATCGCCTGCGGGGACGCGCTGAAAGGGGCCGACGCCTTCCCCGAGTCGATTCCCAAGTCACGGATCGAGCCCGCGTTCACGAACACCGGCGTGGACCACGGCCGCTTCGAGATCCCACAGGAGGACACCGTCCTCGAGATCCCGATCCCCGGCGAACTCGCGGTCATCGACCGCTGGGAGTACGGCCGCCGGATCATCGACGGAGCCGAAGACGCCGGTGCGGAGATCCACTACGACACCGTCGTCACGAACGTGTGCCAGGAAGACGGGACGGGGCGGGTGACCGGCGTCGAGGCGATCCACGACGGCGAGTCGCGGACGTACGACGCCGAGTTCGTCGTCGACGCCGCCGGATCGCTGTCGATCCTGCAGGACAACGTCGACTTCGCGGAGTCGACGTTCGACACGAACGTCAACTACACCCACTTCTGTTCGGCCTACCGCGAGATCGTCCGCGTCGACGACCCCGTTGACTGGTCGGACGCGCTGGTGTTCAAGCCGACCGAGCGCGCCGCTGGCTACCTCTGGTACTTCCCGCGGACCGACACGGAGATCAACGCCGGACTCGGCTTCCAGATGACCGAAGAGCCGATGCAACTCGTCGACGACCTCAAACGCGACCTCGAGCGTCGGCCGGAGTTCGACGGGGCCGAGGTCGACGACAAGCTCGGCGCGGCGCTCCCGACGCGGCGACCGTACGACTCCGCCGTCCACCCCGGATACGTGGCCGTCGGCGACGCCGCTGGCCACGTCAACCCGACGACCGGGGGTGGGATCGCCGGAGCCGCGTACGCCGGCAAGTACGCCGCCGAGGCGATCGTCGAGGCCATCGCGGCCGGCGACTACGGCGAGAAGGCCCTCTGGGAGTACAACGAGCGCGTGATGGACCACTTCGGCGCGCGCTACGCCGCGCTCGACGTCTACAACATCCTCTCGACGGCCGTCGACGTCGACGACCTGATGGGGCTGCTGGCCGCGATGCCCGGCGAAAAACTCGCCGAGGCGCTGTACTCCGGCAGCACGAGCATCGGCCCGAAACTCGCCCTCGAGAGCCTCTACAAGAGCTACGGCCACTGGGAGACGATCCTGAACCTCTTCCGGACCAAGCGCCGCGCCGACGAACTGCTCGAGTTGTACGAGGCGTATCCCTCCCATCCCGCCGGGCTCGAGCACTGGCAACGACGCCGCGACGACCTGATGGAGGAAATCTACGAGACGACCGGGGCCGACCCGAAATACTAGCCGTCAGCCGTCGGCTCCCGCGAACCGGAGCCGCTCGATCCGTCTCTCGGTCGGGGGATGCGTGCCGAACAGCGTCCGCGAGACGAACCGCCGGGTTCGATCGAAGAACCGGTGTTTCTCCCACGGCGGCGGGACGATCGAGAACGCCGCCGTAGATCGGTGTTCTCGCAGATCGGCCGACGGGCGGCGCTCGAGTTCGGTATCGAGCGTCTCGAGGGCACCGGCCAGCGCCGCGGGATCCCCGGTGATCGCGACCGCTCCTCGGTCCGCGACGTACTCCCGATAGCGGGCGACGACCGCAACACACCAGCGGACGAGTACGATGATCAGGCCGGACGGGAGAGCCACGGCCGGGTGGGCGGTCGTAGCGCTCGATCAGCGCGTTCGCGTGTGCCGCTGGTATCGACAGTGCCGTCACCACGGCTGCGTCCCGATTGTTGAGGTGGGCGAGTTCGTGAGCGAGGACGGCGTCGAGTTCGCGGTCGTCGACGGTCTCGAGCAGCCCCTTCGAGACGACGACCGTCGAATTCGCGGGTCGATACCCCACCGTCGCGGCCGTCGGCGTCGGCGACGTCCCGAGACGGACCGTCGGCGAGGGGACGTCCGCCTGTCTCGCGAGACGATCGATGCGACGCTGCATGGCTTCGCGCCGCCGCTTGTCGTCGGCGTCCGGCCGTTCGATGATGCGGACAGCCTCCTCGAGTTCACGGAGCGCAGCGGCCTCCTCGGTCCACTCGGTGTAGCAGATCCACGCGAGGTGTGCGAGCGCGACGAGGACGCCGACGGCGGCTGCCGCGACCAACGGATCGACGAGAGCGCGCCACGCGATCGACTCCGCGAGGCCGAATCCGATGAACGTCCCGACGGCTACTCCAACGAGCAAAGCGAGGGGACGCTGCCAGTTGGTGAGAACTTCCGCGGCCAACAGCGTCTTGCCGACCGTTTCGACCGCGTCGGCGACGCCGTCGTGGGCGATGCGATCCGAGATCGTCCGTGCGGGATAGCACCGCCGAAACACCCCTGCGACGACGAGCCAGCAGCCGAACAGCCCGGTGAGCAACAGCGAGATGACGAACAGGACCGCGAGCCACGCCTCGAGTGGTACCAAGAAGAACAACGCCATGCCTGCTACGGTGACGAATTCGAACGCGAAAACGACGAGTTGTCCGAACCCGGCGAGAACGCTGGCGACGGCCATCCGGACCCAGAGGCCGAGCCTGAGCCGCATCGACCGGTTCATCGAGGCTCCACCTCGAACGCGGCGGTTCGTACCGGCGGTCCGTCATCCGATCTGGAACGGTGCACTGTCAGCTATTCGTCCCGTCAGGATTCCCAAGGCTATTTCGGATCGACGGAGCAGCTATCCGTCGCGGGCGATTCGTTCGATCGTCCCGGCGAGCACGTCGACGCCGTGTCCGAGGCTTGCCTCGTCGACGTCGAACGTCGCGGTGTGGTGGCCGCCCGGATGATCGGTTCCGACACAGACGTAACACGCCGTCCCGCCGTTTTGCTGGACCTCGTGCATCAGATACGTCGCGTCCTCGCTGCCGCCGAGTTCGTCGCGCTCGAGGACCCGTTCGACTCCCGGGACCGATTCCGCGACGTCGGCAACCGTCGAGACGAGTGCGGCGTCGCTCGTCGCGCTCGGGGCCTCCGCTCCGGTTTCGATCTCGAGGTCGCACTCGTGCATGTCGGCGGCGGACTCGAGGACGCGCTCGGCTTTCGCGACCATGTACTCCATCAGGGCGGTCGTCTCGCCCCGGACTTCGGCGACGATGCGGGCCTGTTCCGGAACGACGTTCGCGGCGCTGCCGCCCTCGACGACGCCCGCGTTGACCCGCGTCTTGCCGTCGTTGTGCCGGGGAATGCTATACAGGTTCTGGACCGCCGTCGCCATCGCCTGCACGGCGTTGCGGCCCTGCTCGGGATGGCCGCCGGCGTGGGCCGGCTCGCCCGTAAACGTGGCCTCGAGATGGGACACCGCGAGGAAGCCGTCGATCCCGGCGACGATCTCGCCGGTGGGGTGATCCAGCCCGATATGGACCGCAAGCAGGTACTCGACGTCCGCGAGGTGGTCGCTCTTTGCCATCGACTTACCGCCGCCGACGACCTCCTCGGCGGGCTGGAAGAACACCTTCAACGTCCCCTCGAAATCGCTGTCGGCGACCGCCTCGAGGACGCCGATTCCGATCGTCGCGTGGGCGTCGTGACCACAGCCGTGCATCGCGCCCTCGTGTTCCGAGCGAAACCCCTCCGCCGCGGGGACGTGATCGGGATCGTCCGCCTCCTCACGGGGCAGGCCGTCGATGTCGACCCGCAAGCCGACCGTCGGGCCGTCGCCCCGCTCGAGGACGGCGACGGCACCGGTGTATCCGCCCTCGAGTTGCTCGAGGATACCCTCGTCCACGTCGGTCTCACGGGCCTGTTCGTACCAGCGTGTCAACTCCGTTTCGTCGGGGACCGCCATACGGTGCTCGCTCGCGATCGCGTCCGGACCGACGTGGAGTTCGTCGAGGGTATCGCCGAGGCGGGACTCGAGTTCCTCGACGATCCGGGCGGTCGTGTAGAACTCGCGCCAGGCGGGTTCGGGTTTGCGGTGCAAATCGCGACGAAGCGAAACGAGATCTCGCGTACTCATACGTCGACCTTGTCGGGAGTCGTAAAAAGTGCCCCACCTCGAGACAGGGCGGCTCGCCGACGGGGTACCTGTCTTTTACAGGGGATCTCCGTCTCTACTCGCCGCGAGCGACGGCCACCGCGAGGTCCTCGAGTGCGGCGTCGATATTCGCTAGCAGTTCGTCCCTCCCCGCTACGCCGTGCCGACGGGCCAGATACCGCGGATCGTTGTAGGTGACGAAGACGTTCCCGTCTGCCTCCCAGACGAGCAGTTTCTGGGGCAGATCGATCGCGATGGATCGATTCGCCTGCATGAGCGGCGTGCCGGCCTCGGGGTTCCCGAAGAGAAACAGCGTCGTCGGCGGTAGATCCATCCCGACCGTCGCGGCGTTTGCGGCGTGATCGACGGTCGTCACGAGCAGCAGGCCGCGTTCCTCGAGGGCCGGTTCGACGCGGGCGACGGTCGTCTCGAAGTCCGCGTCGCTTTCGACGGTTATCAGTCCGGCCCCGTCGCGTCGGTCGTCCGTCCGTTCGCCGTCAGTGGCCGCGACCGCCGGCGATCCGGCGGTTCCGAGGACGGCCCCTGCACCGAGTACTTGGACGATTCGTCGCCGCGCCATTCGGGTTCGATCTGGATCACGTGCCATCGAGTCGAGGCCACGACGATCCAGCGCGTAGTTATCCGGTCCTTTTGTCGGCCAACGAACCGTTATTTCGCTGAAACGATAGGAAGAACGTCCCCGCTCCAAAGCGGCCGTCCTCAGTTCCCGCGGCCAGCGCCGTGGATCTGTTCGACCTCGGCCTCGACGTGAACGGAGTCGGGGAAGTCCCGCGCGGCGATCCTGCGGGCGAGGTCGTCGTGGCCGTGAATCTCGAGTTCGCGGGTGAAAACCGTATACTCCCACGAGCTAAACCGGCGGTCGTCGTCGCCGTGAAGCCGGCGGTGCTGGGGAACCGAGAGTTTTTCGGGGGGATGGGAGTGGGGGCCTTTCAGCGCAGCGCCTTTGCGCTCCGCGGTGGATTTGATGTCTTCGACGATACCGTCGAGCGCGGCTCTGTCGCCGCTCTGGAGGGTGAGCCGGGTCACGAAGGTCATAGTTGTGTCGTGCGAACGTGAACGGTCGGTGCGTAAAAACTTGCTGAGATCCGTCCCCCGCAGTGAACGTATTTCTCCGCGTCGCGAACGATTTCGTGTAAATCGGTACGGGAAACAGTATACGCTGGACGAACAGTCCGATATTCTCTTAACGTCGCACCTGTTATCACAGTTAATGGCAGTCGAAGCTACGAGCGCAGGCGCGATCCTCTTCCGCGATACGCGGGGCCGGCGCGAGTATCTTCTACTCAAGAGCCGCCCGGGCGACTGGGAGTTTCCCAAGGGCGGTGTCGAAGGAGATGAAGAGCTACAACAGACGGCGATCCGCGAAGTAAAGGAAGAGGCAGGTATCGAGGAGTTCCGGCTCATCGACGGGTTTCGCGAGGACTACGACTACGTCTTCGAGGCGAACGGCAAGACCATCCACAAGACCGTTCACCTCTTTATCGCGAGATCCTTCGAAGCGAGCGCGGAGCTCTCAAACGAACATCGCGACCTGCAGTGGCGCGACTACGAACAGGCGGTAAACACCGTCACACAGGACGGTCCACGAGAGATTCTCGAGGACGCTCACGAGTTTCTCGACGAACGCGAGGACGAAGAGTAGTCACCGCCGCGAGCGCGGCGGGTGTCGCCTGCGTTAGCGTCGCTCGACGACGACCGTATCCGCAACCAGGTCACCGACCCGCTGAGTGTCATCGGTGATGACCATCAATGCGATACCCAGCAGGTAGGCAAACGGGAAGTTGTCGATGATCCGCAGCAGGTTCCGCAGGATCGACGCTCCGATCGTACAGTTGGAGCCGTCGGACTTGACGACGACCAGCCCCATCATGTACTTGCCGGGCGTGTAGCCGTAGATCCCCTCGAGCAAGAGCAGATAGACGAGCGAGATCACCAAAGCGACCAGCATCATCAGTAGTGCGAACGACTCCCCCAGCATAAATCCGATTCCGAACGGGACGGCAGTCAGTAGCGACAGGAGAATGCTGTCGATCAGAAACGCCAGCATTCGTTGACCGATGACGTTACCGTTCGTCCCCATCCGTGGTTCAGGATGCTTTTCCATACAATCAATCGGCTTTACTCAGGATAGATAAATTAACTGGTATTCGAATATATAGTGGACCGCTCCCCGAACGTTTTTGCGGTGTGGTTCCCCTTTCGCGGACGACGCGATGTTTGCAGACGTACTGTCGTACCCGAACCGGGGAGCGTGGCTCGAGCGAACGGTCCTCGGAAGCCTCCTCGTTGTCGGATCCGTGCTGGTCGTTCCGGCCGTGTTCCTCGCCGGCTACCTCCTTCGGGTCCTCGAGACGACGCTGGACGGGGACGACACGCCACCGCCGTTCGAGGGATGGCGGGAGCTCGCCGCCGCTGGTGCCGGGGGAACTGCGATCACCCTCGCGTACCTTCTCGCACCGCTGGTCGGCGGCGCGATTGTGACCCTCGTGCTCGTCCCCATCGGCTACTACGGTCTCGTCGGACTGGCGACCGTTATCGACGGGCGGGTTGCGATCTGGGGAGTCAGCCTCGTTGCCGCGCTCGTCGCCGGCCTGCTCGCGCTCGGCTTCGCCGCCGTGACCCTTGCGGTGTACACCGTTCTGCCTGCCGCACTGACGGTGTACGCTCGAACGGGAGCGCTCCGGTCCGCGTTCGACCGGACCGCGCTCGAGCCGATCGTGCTGTGCCGCGAGTACGTCCTCGCGGTGACGGTGTTGCAGCTCGTTCCGCTCGCCGTCCCGATCGTGGCCCTTTGCTGTCTCGTAACGGTCGTCGGCGTCGTCGCCCTTCCGGCGATCCCGTTTTACGCGGCGCTGGTCAGCTGTCGAGTCCTCGGTGTCGCCACCAGTGCGGCGATCGACCGACCGATCGAGTAGCGTTTTTCCGCGCCGGCCGCCAAGACAACGCGTGACCGGTTACACCGCCGAGTTCGGCTTCGAGTTGCGCGCCTGCCGCTGGGCCGAGCAGGAGTGGCCGCCCGCGCCGACGAGCGTCGCTCCGGACGATAACGGCGACCCCACGATCGTCGTCGCCCGACAACTCGGAACCGAACGCCGGCGATGGGACACGATCGTCCTCGAGTGCGATCCCGCTGCGCTCCGCGAGCGAGCACGGTTCGGTCCACAACGCCTCGACAGCGACCTCCTCCACGTCGTCCGAAACGCACCCGGGGAATGGACTTACTACCGTGATGCCCTCCCTCACCCCGGCTATCCGTGGCGGTACGTCCGCGAGGCCGTTCACCGGGCCGACGACCGTGGCATCCTCGAGACCCGCAAGTCGGGGAACCGCATCCAGATCCGCCGGAAATGGACCTATCCCGACTGGCTCCAGCGCGTCGTCGCGATCGAGAACAAACCCGACCTCGACCGGTCTGCGGCCCGCCGACTCCGCCCGCAACTCGAATTCGACGTTGCGATAGGGCTTGCCGACGAGGTCTGGGTCGCGACCCGTCGAACCGGCGACCGGGTCGAGCCGATCCTCTTCGAGGACCTGCCGATCGAGGCGGGCGTGCTGGCGTTCGATCCCGAGAGCCTGACGGCCGACGTGGTCTGGAACCCCCGAACGCTTGCGGTCGCAGAACCGGGGACGCGCATCCTCGAGCGGCCGAGCGGCGGCGACCGGGACGGCTCCGCGGCCCGATTCGAGTACGTCGATCCCGAGTGGAAACGCGAGCGTCGGCTCGTGATCGCCGAACGGGCCTACGAGCGGGGCTGGCGTTCGTTCGTCGACACGATGCGCCCCGACTGCCGGTACTTCCACCTCCGCGACCGGGACGGACAGCTACTTCCTTACTGCGGGGTCAAGGAGTGCCAGCCGACCGCTGCGGAGTGTTCCGGCTCCTGTCAGTTCTACGAGCCGGAACCCCCAGCGTGGCGCACGAAGGGGTGGCCGATCGAGGGCGGCCCCGGAACGCGGTTCAAAACGCTGCTCGCCGAGCGACGGCGGCGACGACGACCGGGGCTGGAGTGACTACGAGGGACCCGCTTACCGTCGATCGGAGGCCGACGATTCGATATCCTCGAGGAACGTTCCCGGAGGACATTGCCGATGGCGTAGCGCCGAGGCTGATCGTCGCGGACGACGCGAAAAGAAACAGTCCGACTCCCAGAACCATCGCGGATAGATAACGCCGCATCGGGTTGTCGACTTAATTCTTCATGATTATAATAAGTAAAGGGACACGTATTCAGTAGTAGAATACGGATGGACCAAACATGGCTTCACTTCGGATTGCTCATGCTCGGGCTCTCGGCGCTTTTGCTCGCGCTATTTGCCGGCATCACCGCCGTCAGGTACGAGGTGACCTACGAGCGGTCGGCCGAGGAGATCGAACCGATTTCGGATTCGGTCGACCGGTACGGCGTCGTCGAGTACGACGAGTTGACCGCCGCCGAACAGCGGATGATCGACGAACTGCGGGGCGAACGCGAGCGATACACCCTCCGGGACGGCGACGAACGAGCGACGAGACTGGGCGATGGCTACGTCGTCTCGCAGGGGGAGCGCTATCACGTGATCGAGCGAAACAGGACTATCGAGTGGACGAGTCCGGGCGGGATCACCGCGATCGCACTGGCGGTCATCGGCCCGGGGCTGATCGTCGAGGCGATTCGTCGCAACCACTTCCCGAACTGGGGGCCGTTCGGGTGACGGCAGCCGCTTCGTGACCGCGATTGGACCGGATCGGGACCGGTACCGGCCGCACGGACTGTGACGGTTCGCCTGTCCCGTTTGCTCTCGCCGATCGGGGACGGTCAGTCGGCGACCGAAACCTCGAGCTCCTCGCGCTCGAGGGCGAGCCGGAAGGTGGGGACGGTACGGTACTCGACCTCGACGACATCCTTCCGTCGGAGGCTTTGGAGCGCGGAGCGGACGTCCTCGGCTTCCGGTTCGTCGTCGCCGTACTCGTAGGCATCCCGCAGCGAGTGTAACACGGAAACGACGCTTTCCGACTCCTCGTCGGGTCCCGCGAGGACCTCCACGATCCGTGCCTGAAGCTCCGGAACGCGGATCCGCGAGGGGGCACCCTCGCTGTCCGGGTCGCTCTCGATGCCGGGTTCGACATCGACGAGGTCCGCCGCCTCGCCGGTGGCGCGGATCAGGCTGTTGTCGTCGCGGAAGTAGTAGTCGCCCAGTTCGTTCTCGAGGTACTGGTGGACCTCGCTGCCGCTTTCCATCCCCCACCGTTCCTGTAGTTCGGCGTTTTTCGTCGGCTGTAGTTCCACCACGTCGGCCAGCCGTTCTCGGGCCTCCTCCGAAAGCGTCATCGTCGAAACGTATGCGGATCCGGTACTTTTGCGTTGCGTCCCGCTCTCCCGGGATCTCGTCCGGTCGATCGTCGCCGCCGACGGGCACCGAACCCGAGCAGGCGAAACGTGTCGTAGACGCCCGTAGTCCCCCCGCGATTCTCGATCGTCGCGAGTTCGGTGACCAGCGCGACCGACGCCGGGACGATGAACGCGACGCCGATGCCCTGCGGCCCGCGAATGACGACCACGCCACGTAGAGCTCCGCGAAGACGGAGGTCGCGTTGGTGACCGCGAGGCCGGCCAACCGGATCAGGAGAAACGGTTTTCGACGGCCGATCCGACGGCCGGCCGGTAACCGGCTGGAAGCCACTGTTGAGAAAGCCGAACGGCGAGAGGACGAGTCCGATCACCAGCGACCCCTCGAGTCCGAACGTTGATCCGCCCCGATCTCGAGTCGGAACGGCAACTTCCACCCGCGGGCTAAACGCGTCGCTTAAGTCGCTCGGACGACGTATGCCGGACAACGATGGAATTTTGCGACGAATGCGGCTCGATGATGAAAGCCGATGACGGCCTCTGGACGTGTGGCAGCTGTGGCTACACCGAACCGAAAGGCGACGCCGACCAGTACGTCGTCACGGACAGTCAGGAAGCCAGCGAGATCATCGAATCCTCCGAGGAGACGTCGCTGCCGGAAACCGACGCCCACTGTCCCGAGTGTGGCAACGACCGCGCCTACTGGTACATGCAACAGATCCGGTCGGCCGACGAGTCCGAGACGCGGTTTTTCATCTGTACCGAGTGCGAACACAAGTGGCGCGAAGACGACAACTGACGAGATTTTACCCTGCAGTCTATCGCGGACGCGGCGAGCGCGTCCGCGATGTCCCTCGGCGGAATTTCGATCAAAAGCACTCTCCTTTCACATCGTTCCGGGTCGGCCGTCGGCCCGCTCGCTCGTTTCACTCGCTCGCGGTCGGCCACCTGCGGAGCGCCTGCCCTCCCCCGGGTCGCGGCTCCTCGCGGCACCCGGAACCCGCTCTCGGCCGTATTACGACAGCAGACTTCGCCGTCGTTGACTTCGTTGCGGTTCGAACGGTGAGAACGGAGAAAGCCGCTACACGTTCCGTGCGATCGTCAGGTAGCCCGTGTGGCCGACGGGAGCGGTCGAGGGGCGCGAGCCGCGATCGTCGAACTGCATCTCGCGCTGGATGGTCTCGCGGGTGCGGACGTTCGAGAGATCGGCCTCGTGGGCCGTCTCGACGACCTCGCGGGTCGACTCGACGAACGGGCTGTAGACCGCGAGGAAGCCGCCGTCGACGAGGAGTTCGGGCACGTGCTCGACGACTGCGGGTGCGTCGCCGGTATCGAGCGTGACGACGTCGAACGACGACGGCTCGAGGGCCTCGAGACTGTCGAGAACGTCGCCCGTCCGGACGTCGACGGCGTCCTCGACGCCGCCCAGTCGCATGTTCTCGCGGGCGACGTCCGCGAACTCGGGATCGCGCTCGTAGGTGACGACCGACGCGCCGGCCCGGGCCATCGAGGCCGCGAGCACGCCGGTTCCGGTGCCGGCATCGAGCACGCGGTCGCCACGGGCGATACCGGTCTCGCCGATCACCAGTCCGATATCGCGGGGCACCATCGGCGCGCCCGTCCGCTCGAAGTGGTGAAACAGGTCCGGGCCGCGAAGCCGCCTCACGCGGAACTCGTCGCCGAGGTGGGTCTCGAGCGTCTGTCCGGGTTCGACGTCCTCGGGGACCTCGAGCACGCCGAGGTCGGTGCCCATCTCCGCGCCGGGTTCGACGAGGTACTCGCGGTCGCCACGGACCAGTAACACGGGAACCGGGTCGTCGCCGGCCGCCGTTTCGGACCCGCTGTCGGGTTCGTTTTCGGACACGCGAGTTACTCGAGGGCTTCGACCGCGGCGGCGAGGTCGCCGTCGTTGTCCTCGAGGGCCTCGCGGGCCTCGTCCTCGCTGACGCCGGCCCGTCCGGCGACGAGTTCGACGTCCGCGTCGGGGATCGCGCTCCCGCCATCGGCGTCGGCCCCGGCATCGCCGCCGGCCGTGCCGGCCTCGACCTGTTCGGGCGAGCCGATGACCTGATAGGTCTCCTGACCGCGGGCGTCCATCTTGGTGACTTCGGCGTCGTCGAACACGAGGTCGTACTCGCCGGTTCGGATGATGACCTCCTCGGCGTCGATGTCCTCGACGTCGATCCCCATCTGTTCCATCATCTGTTCCATCTTGCGCGGATTCAGTCCGCCGCCTCCTCCAAACATACCCGACACGTCGCCACCCGCGACCTTTTACTTTGTCGTTCGGCCGACGCGGACGAGCGGCCGCGGTCGTCCGGCGTGGCCGGAATCGGTGCCTTCAACCCGAAGTGCGGTGACCACCGACCGATGACGGACGAACTCGAGACCCTGCTCGAGATGCTCGCGTTGAAAGACGAGCGCCGGACGGGGTGGGTCCTCCGTGGGATCGAGGCCCCGGAGTCGGTCGCGGCACACACGTGGGGGACGGCAACCCTGTGTCTGCTGTATGCCGACCGGGCCGACGCGGCGGTCGATCGCGACCGCGCGGTTTCGATGGCGCTCGTCCACGATATCGCAGAGGCGCGCACGGGCGACGTCGCCACCCGCGCGAAACGTGACGACCAACGGATTTCGGCCGACGAAAAGGCGGCCCGCGAGCGGGATGCGCTCGACGACCTGTTCGAGCCGTTTCGGGAGCAGGAGCTGCTGGCGCTCTGGGAGGAGTACGAGGAGCGCGAGACGGCCACCGCGACGTTCGTCAAGGACATGGATCTGATCGATAACTGCCTGCAGGCGCTCAAGTACGAACGCGAGGATCGGTACGACGAAACCGAGCCAAACGACGCCTTTTCCGAGTTCGAGAACCTCGACGAGTTCTTCGCCACGGCCACGCCCCGGATCCGGACGTCGATCGGCGAGGAGTTGTTCGAGGCGATCAAAGCGCGCTACGAAGCGGAGATCGGACGGGACTGCAAACTCCCTTAGGCGTCTGCCGGAGCCCCTTCGCGGACGGTGACCGCCATCCCCGTCTCGAAATCGCGGATCGCCTCGGCGTCGAGTGCCGCCGTTCCGACCGCGATCAGTTCGCCGCGCTCGTGGACGACGAGCACCTCGTCGCCGGGACGGACCTCCGAGCCTACCTCGAGGACGAACTTCGCGAAAACGTTCTTCTCGTCGCGGACGAACGGCTCGCTCTCGTCGTCGACGACGACGCGGTAGGCGGGGTGCTCGAGCGCCGCCTCGAGCCGACGGCCGCCCTCGAGACCGAGGGTAAAGCGGCCGTCGGTTCCGAACGAGACGATGCGGCCGGATTCGGCGTGGATCTGCTGGGGACGCCCCGACGACGTTCGTTTGATCGTCAGCGACTCCTCGGGTGGAAACAGCGCCGTTCCCGCGCCCGCGCCGAACTGGTACTCCGCGATCGTTCGGAGGTCCGAAAGCCCTGCGTGCCCGTCGGCTGGCTCGCTCATCGTCCGGGGTTTCGCGCCGCGGGTCGAAAGCCCTTCGATCGTCGTCGCCGGCACGACCCGCCGACGCGGGTCGGGAGCCGGCGCTCCCGACCGCACCGTTCTGACGACCAATCATGATCGTTATATAGAGCGGGACACTATCCGCGTGGTGAGATGGATCTCACACAGATCGTCCTCGGGACCGCGCTGCTTGCGGTCAGCAGCCTGACGCTCGTCGGGCCGTCGGTCCTCGAGTTGTCGCTTCCGGGCTATGTGCTTCCGGGGACGGCGCTTGTGGTCGGCGCGCTCGCGCTGTTCGTCGGCGTGGCGAAGGAGTCACGGGCGTAGCCGGGTGATATCGACGGAAACGTCCCGGTCGATCGCTCCTCGGGGCGGGCACGGAGTCGATGACTCGAGCGCGGCCGCTATTTATCGCTGCCTTACAGGAGGAAGGTTTCGTGGCGCTCGCCCAGATCGAGGAACGCGTCGGCTTCGTCGATGAGTTCCTCGGCGGTCGAGGACTCGAAGGCCATCACCTCGACGCGAACGCCTTCGTGTCGCAGATGCGAACACAGCCGGGAGAAATCCCCATCGCCCGTACAGAGGACGATCGTATCGACGTGGTTTGCAAGCGTCACGGCGTCGAGGCTCATCCCCACGTCCCAGTCGGCTTTCTTGGTCCCGTCGGCGAAGGTCTTGATGTTCTTGATCTTCGTCTCGAAGCCGATGTCGACGAGCGCATCGAAGAAGCTCTCCTCTTCGGGGGCTTCCGCGCGGATGACGTAGGCGATCGCTCGAGTGAGTTGCCGGTCCTGAACGGCCTTCTCGAGCAGCGCGGAGTAGTCGATGTTGCGGCTGTGCAGGCTCTGTGCGGTGTGATAGAGGTTCTGGGCGTCGACGAGGACGGCGACGCGCTGACCGGGATGGATTTCAGTCACGTCTCGGTGTGTCATACCCGAACGTAAAAAATCGCGTCGGTCGGCCGTCAGCCCGCCCAGTGGGTCAGCGTCGGAGTTTCTCGATGCGCTTTTCCGTCGGCGGATGGGTCGCGAACAGCGACTGGAGCAGGCCGCGCTCGGCGTTGAAGATACACAGCGCGCTGACGCTGTCGTCGAGGTTCGACTCCCGCCCCTGTGCACCCTGTGAAATCTTCTCGAGCGCGCGGGCCAGCGGGTCGCCGCTGCCGATGTACTGGCGGGCGTCCTCGTCGGCGACGTACTCGCGGTATCGCGAGATCGCGAGCACGAACACCATCACGAGCATCTGGGCGATGTTCGAGATGAACATCCCGACGAAGATGCTGCCGATGTTTCGGTCGTCGCCCATCATGTAGATCATGTAGGCGACCCAGCCGACCATCATCCCGATCGACTGGCCGACGACCATCGTGACGACGTCGCGGTTTTTGATGTGGGCGAGTTCGTGGGCGATGACGCCCTCGAGTTCGTCACGCTCGAGCAGCCGGATGAGTTCCGTCGAGACGACGACGACGCCGTTGCCCTTGCGGCCGGTCGCGAAGGCGTTGGGGACGCCCATGTTCATGACCATCAGTTTGGGTTTTTTGATACCCATATCCTGACTCAGCGAGTCGGTCATCCGGTGGATATCCTGGTACTGTCCCTCCTCGGGCATCGGTTCGGCACGTCTGGTCGCGGACCACGTCCCGATCTTGTACTGGATGAACGGCAACGTGACGAGTCCGAGCAGGACCAGCGGCCACGCCTGAACCCCGAACATCGCCAGGCCGAAGGCCCCAACGAACATGTAAAACGCGAACAGGATCGACCCGACGATCGCCATTCGCACCTTGAGCCCGAAGTCTGTCATAGACGGCTGTAAGTAATGCATTGGGATAAATTACGTGGAACGGTACGTTGCCGACCCAGTAACGGCCGGCCAATACCGCCACGGACACAACGGATAAGTCGGTCCAGTCCCGTCGGGTACGTATGCGCCGCGTCGCTCACCCGGGCGCTGGTTCCCTCGTGAGCGACGGCCGTCCTCGTTTTCCGAAACGTAAACGCGCGTGATTGTGCTCGCGGCGGGAGTGGCACCCCCGTCCCGGGCACGCTCCGACCGCGCGCGACCGACCTTCAAACGTCACCGATCGGACCCGGAACGTCCGGTCGGTGATCGGAACCCGATATCCGAACCCAACGACAATGACAGACATCGACCTTTCGGGCGTCTTTCCGGCGATGTGTACGCCCTTCGACGAGGACGAACGGATCGACTTCGAAACGCTCCAGCGGGATGCCAAGCGGCTCGAGGCGGCGGGCGTCGACGGGTTGGTTCCCGTCGGCTCGACGGGCGAGTCGGCGACGCTGACCCACGACGAACACGTCCGGGTCGTCGAGGCGGTCATCGAGGCCGTCGACGACGTCCCCGTCATCGCGGGGACGGGCTCGAACAACACCCGTGAAGCGCTGGAACTCTCCGAGCGCGCGGCCGACGCGGGTGCTGACGGACTGCTTCTCATCTCGCCGTACTACAACAAGCCCGAACAGCGCGGGTTGCTCGAACACTATCGGACGATCGCCGACGCGGTCGACCTGCCACAGATCGTCTACAACGTCCCCTCGCGGACCGGCCGGACGATCGAGCCGGACACGGCCGTCGAACTCGCCGATCACGAGAACGTCGCTGGGTACAAGGCGGCAAGCGGCGATCTCGGCGCGATCGGCGAGATCGTCGAGCGTACGGCCGACGCGGAGTTTGCCGTCCTCTCGGGCGACGACGCGCTCACGCTGCCGACCCTCTCCGTCGGCGGGACGGGAGCGATCAGCGTCGCCGCGAACGTCGAACCCGAACGGACGTGTGCGATGGTCGGGGCTGCACTGGACGGTGACTACCGGCGCGCACGCGCCCTCCACCACGAACTCGGCCCGCTGTTCCGGAACCTGTTCGTCGAGACCAACCCGATACCGGTCAAGGAGGCGATGGAGATCCGGGACTACGGCCCCGCCCGCCTGCGCTCGCCGCTTACCCGCCTCTCGGCGGCGCACCGCGAGGATCTCGAGCGCGTCCTCGCGGACCTCGAACACCGGTCGGCCGCGCTGGCAAACGCCGATGCGAACCGGGAGGGTGATCGATGACGATCCGGATCGGCGTCACCGGCGCGACCGGCCGGATGGGACGCGAGGTGATCGCCGCCGTAACGGACCGCGAGGACTGTGACGTGGCCTTCGCGGTCAACCGTGATCCCGGCGACGAGACGGTCGCCGGGGTCGCCGTCGAGCCCGCTGCCGAGTTCGAGTCGCTGGTCGTCGACCGCGACCCGCGGGTCGTGATCGACTTCACCGGACCGGCGTCCGCGCTCGAGTACGCACAAGCCTGTGCCGACGCCGGGGTCGCGTTCGTCACCGGGACGACCGGGTTCGACGAGACCGAAACCGCAGCGCTCGAGGCTGCGGGCGAATCGATCCCAGTCCTCCACGCGCCGAACTTCGCCCGCGGGGTCGGGGCGCTCGTCAACGCCGTCGGGGAGGCCGTTCGGAGTCTGCCGGGATACGACGTCGAACTGGTCGAAACCCACCACAGCGCGAAGCGCGACGCGCCGAGTGGCACCGCGAACCGACTGCTCGCCGCGATCGAAGCAAACGGGGAGTTCGGCGAGCGAACGCACGGCCGCGAGGGGGTGACGCCCCGAACGGAGGGCGAAATCGGCGTCCACGCCCTCCGGGCGGGCGATATTACCGGCGAACACGAGATCGTCATCGCGGGCAACCACGAGGAGGTCCGCCTGACACACCGCGCCGAGGATCGAGCGGTCTTCGCCGCGGGCGCGGTCGACGCGGCCGTCTGGATCGACGGTCGAACGAACGGCGTATACGACTTCGCGAACGTGATCGACCAATGAGCACACTCGAGACCGAAATCACCGACCTCTGGGAACAGTACGACGACGGCACTATCACCGCCGAGACGGCGAGCGAAGACGCGGACGCGACGCTCGAGGCGTTTCTCGACGCCCTCGAGGCCGGCGAGGTCCGCGCCGCCGAGAACCGCGGCGGCGAGTGGGTGGCAAACGAGTGGGTCAAGCGGGGAATCCTGCTCAACTTCGGGCTTCGACCGACCGAGCCGCGCGAGTACGGCGGCGTCACGTACAACGACGTCCTGCCGCTTGCCGACACGAGCGACTACGCGGCCCGCGGGAGCCGGAACACGCCCGACGGGACCGTGGTTCGCCGCGGCGCTCGCGTCGGCTCCGACTGCATCCTGATGAGTCCGGCCTTCGTCAACGTCGGCGCGTTCGTCGGCGACGGGACGCTCGTCGACTCCTGCGATACGGTGGGGTCGTGCGCCCAGATCGGCGACGACGTCAAACTCGGCGCGAACACCCTCATCGGCGGCGTCTTGGAGCCGGTCGAGAACGCGCCGGTCGTCGTCGAGGACGGCGTCTCGCTGGGTGCCGGCTGTCGCGTTACTTCGGGCTTTATCGTCGGCGAGAACAGCGTCGTCGGCGAGAACACGCTTTTGACGCCGCGGATCCCGGTCTACGACCTCGTCGAGGAGGAGGTCCTGTACGGCGAACTGCCCGCGAACCGGCGTGCCTTTACCCGCTTCGTCGAATCCTCGGTCAGCGATCACGACCTCTTCGACGGCGGCGCGTACAAGCCCGCCGTCGTCGCGACCGATCTCGAGGCGGAGACGCTCGAGGCAACCGAACGCGAGGAGGTGTTGCGGGAGTGAGCGGGACGGAGGAACCCGGGACGCCGAGCGCCGAGACCGCGACGGGCGAGACCGCCGCCGTTCGTCGGCTCGAAGACTGGGACGGGACCGCCCTTCGGGGGCTTGTCGACGACTACGGCTCGCCGCTGTACGTCCTCGACCTCGAGCGGGTCCGTGAGAATTATCGTCGTCTGACGGCGGCGTTCCCTGACGCGGCGATCCTGTATGCGGTAAAGGCCAACGCCCTCGGAGACGTCCTCGAAACCCTCCACGACGCGGGGGCCGGGCTCGAGTGTGCCTCCGCCGGGGAAGTACGGCGGGCGCTCGAGGCGGGCGGCACCGGTGCCGACGTCCACTACACGGCCGTCAATCCGCCCGCCCGCGACCTCGACTGGGTCGTCGACGCGTGGGCGGCTCACCCCGACCTGACGGTCACCGTCGGTGCCGAGGACACCGTCGACCGGCTGGCTGACCGCGGCTACGACGGCCGGCTGTGCCTGCGGGTCAACCCCGGCATCGGCGCTGGCCACCACGAGAACGTCGAAACTGGAGGACACGCGAAGTTCGGCGTTCCGGCCGACCGCGCCGTCGACGCCCTCGCGGACGCAGCCGACCGCGGGTTCGACGTGGTCGGACTTCACGCACACGTCGGCTCCGGCGTCTCGAGCGAGCAACTCGACGCACACCGGGAGTTCGTCTCGCGGATGGGCGATCTCGCCCGTTCGGTCGCCGATGCCGTCGGAAGCCTCGAGTTCGTCGACGTCGGCGGCGGCTTCGGGGTCCCCTACCGCGACGACGAGGAGCCGCTGGACCTCGAGGCGGTCGCCGACGCGACCCGGTCCGCGCTGGGCGACGTCGACGCGACGCTCGCGATCGAACCCGGCCGCTACGTCGTCGCCGACGCGGGCGTGCTCCTGACGCGGGTCAACACCGTCAAAGAGGCCCGCGAAACGATCGCGGTCGGCGTCGACGCCGGGATGACGACCCTGCTCCGGCCCGCGATGTACGACGCGTCCCACCCGATCCGCAACCTGACGGCCGACTCGAGCGCCGCCGGCGAACGCGACCCGATCGCACAGACCGTCGCCGGCCCGATCTGCGAGAGCGGGGACGTTTTCTGTACCGACCGCGAACTGCCCGCAACCGAACGCGGCGACGTCCTTGCGATCGGCAACGCAGGCGCGTACGGCTACGAGATGGCTTCACAGTACAACTCCCGGCCCCGACCCGCGTCGGTCGTGATCGACGGCGATGCGGTCCGACTCGCGCGTCGCCGGGAGACCGTCGAGGACGTCACCCGCCTCGAGACGAGTCGAGTCCCCACCGACGATGAACCGGAGTGATTCACGTATGACCGTTCCATTCCAGAAGTACCACGGCACCGGCAACGACTTTCTCGTTATCCACGCGGACGAACACGTCCCCGACCGGGGTGCGCTCGCCGAGTGCGAGTGCGACCGGGACGACGGCGTCGGGGCCGACGGGATCCTCTTTCTCGCGCTCGAGCCGGCGTTTACGCCCCCGCGGGTCGTGATGACGCTGGTGCAACCCGACGGGGCGACCGCGCCCATGTGCGGCAACGGTGCGCGCTGTGCCGCCGAGTGGGCGATGCGACGCACGGACGCCGACAGCGTGATGATCGATACGCAAGCGGGAACGCTGCGAGCGGATCGAACACCGAACGGCGACGTCACCATCGAAATGGGGACGCCGACGTTCGATCCCGCGGCGATCCCCGTCGACGCAGACGGACCGGTCTTCGAAGCACCGATCGAGGGGCTCGAGGTGACGGTGGTCAACACCGGCGTCCCCCACGCCGTCGCGTTCGTCGACGACGTAGACGACGTCGATCTCGAGGGGGTCGCCCCGCCGGTTCGCCACGCCGACGTCTTCCCCCGCGGGACCAACGTCACCGTGGCGAGTCACGACGGTTCAGGCGGGTTCGACCAGCGCACCTACGAGCGCGGCGTCGAGGGCGAAACCGACTCCTGTGGCACCGGTGCGGTCGCCATCGCCGTCGCGGCGCGTCGACTCGGCCGCACCGACGCCGATCCCGTCGCCGTCCATCCGCCGGGTGGCACCCTCACCGTGAGCTTCAACGACCGCGGCTGCGCGACGCTGACCGGTCCCGTCGAACGCGAGTTCGAGGGCGAGGTGGCGATCGAACCGCCGGCCGAATCATGACGGAAACGGGGACCGATACCGCACCCGGGTTCGATCCCATCGCCTTCCTCGAGACGGCCGTCCAGCATCCCTCCCACGAGGACGTCGAGCCGATGCGAACGTTGCTGTGCGAGACCCTCGAGGCGAACGGCGTCGACGCCCGGGTCGACGACGCCGGCAACGTGCTGGCGACTCGGGGACCGACGGGCGAGAACGCCGAGACGCACGTCGTCCTGAACACGCACATCGATACGGTGTCGCCGCACGTATCGTTCGAGCGCGACGAGGGCGCGGGCGTCGTCCGCGGTCGCGGCTCCTGTGACGCGAAGGGACCGCTCGCGGCCATGCTGACCGCGTTTTTCGCCGTCGAACCCGAGAGGGGTCGGGTGACGCTCGCGATCACCCCCGACGAAGAGGTGCTCTCGACGGGCGCGTACGCGCTGGCCTCGAGAGCGGACTCGCCGATTCGAGACGCCGACGCGGTGATCGTCGGCGAGCCGACCGGACTCGACGTCTGTACGGCCGCGAAGGGGCGCTTTCAGGGAACCGTCCGCCTCTCCGGAGCGGCCGCCCACGCGGCCGAACCCGAGACGGGAACGAACGCCGTCGCCGCCCTCGAGCCCGTCCTCGCGGCGGTCGGAACGTTCGACGAGCGTCCGGACGCGCCGCCCACCCACCCGCAACTCGGCGCGGCGACGCTCACCCCGACCGTCGTGGAGGGTGGCGAGGCCACGAATCAGGTGCCGGCCGACTGCGCGCTGACGGTCGACCGCCGGAGCGTCCCGCCCGAAACGGCCGCCGAGTTTCACGCGGCGCTGACCGATCACCTGCGGGACGCGGTGCCCGACGACGTCGGCGTCGAGTTCGCGTTCACCGACCGGCCGACGCCGTTTCTCGAGGCCTGGGAGACCGATCCCGACGCGCGGATCGTCGAGGTGCTCGCGGACGCGGCCGGCGGCGCGGTCCGTCCCTTCACCGCGGCGACGGAGGCCGCGTACTTCGCGGAGACCGCGCCGACGGTCGTCTTCGGCCCCGGAGTGCTTGCCGACGACGAGGGGGCCGTCGCGCACTCGGCCCGTGAGTACGTCCGCGTCGACGCCGTCGAGGCCGCGGCGACCGCGCTCGAGGAGACGCTGGCCGCGATGGTCGGATCGCGATAAACGCGACGGGTTCGCTCGGACCCTACCGGAGCGAATCGACCGCGTCCGAGGCGGTATCGACGACGGCCTCCATTCGACCGTCGCGCTTCGACCGAAACCCGTGCCGGCGGACGTACTCGACGAGGACGTCGCGTTGATGGCCGTGAGTCGTTTCGATCCGATCCCGAGCCAGCGGCGGGAACGACCCGCTGGCGAACGCGAACGACGGGGCGGCCACCTCGTAGGCGGCCTCGGGATCGGGCGACGTTCCGGCAACCGTCGCCGACACGAGTTCGATGTCGGCGGCCGTGCGCCGCCACGAGAGCGATGCGCCGCTGACGTGGGCGATCACGTCCGGCTCTTTCGCTCCGGTCGACGGAGTCGCGAGATTCTCGAACAGGGTCACGAGCTCCGCCCCCGTCAACTGCGTCGCGTGTATCTCGTTGTCGAACGGGGTCAACGACCGGAGATCGCCAACGGTCACGTCGCCGGACAGCGGCGGGCCGGCACGAAACATTCCGGCGTGACAGACGGCGACGTCGGCTCCGGCCGCCCAGCGGTAGGCGTCTGCCACGGTGTTTCCGACCCGGCTCTCGGGGTAACGCGCCGCAGTGTTCCGAGCAACCGGCGTCTCGAGCGTCACGACCGTCTCGTCCAGACCGATCTCGGCGAACAACTCCCGATAGGCTGTTTCGACGTCCGTCGCCACGGGCGCGTCCGGAACCCGATGCAGGACGACCTCGGGGGTCCCCTCCGTCAGTCGAACCTCGCTTACCAGTTCCGCCCGCTCGCCGACGTGAACGACCGGCGTCCCGGCCACGACGTTCGATCGGACGTCGTGGACGTGTCCCCCGAGAACGGCGTCGACGCCCTCGAGCCGGGCCAGTTCGTCGTCGATCGTTCCGACGTGCGAGAGCACGACGACGAAATCGACGCCGTCAGCGAGACACGCGTCGACGGCGTCGGCGGCTGCCTCGAGCGGGTCGACGACGGTGACGCCGTCGGCGACCGGGTGGTCCCGTATCGACCGCGGATCGCTGACGCCGACGACTCCGACGCGTTCGGTGCCGGCCGACACCACTGCCGTCCGCTGGACGCCGCGTTCGGCTGCGAACGGGCGAGCGCCGTCACCGACCCGGATATTCGCCGTCACCCATTGCTGGGGTGTGGCGGCGACGAGTTCGCGCAGCGACTCGGCTCCGAGATCGAACTCGTGGTTCCCGAACGTCGAGACGTCGGGATCGACGGCACGGAAGAACCGACACGCGTGCTTTCCGTCCGTCTCCCTCGCGAGGACGCCGGGTGCGGTCGTATCACCCGCACCGCAGACGAGCGTCGTTTCGTCCCGACGACGGCGGACGACCGACGCCAATCGGCCGATCCGTTCGGGATCGTCGTACGCGTTTTCGATGTCGGCGTAGTGGAGCAATCGTAGCGACACAGTGAACCTTCCTGATAACTTCGCTACCGTTCCGGGTCGGGAATAAGTAGTGGTTTACCGTTTCTTACGAAGGGTGCGTGAATTAGTACCAGGAGCGCCTCGAGTCGGTATGGCGTCGATCCCAGACGACTTCCAAGGCCTGTTCGAGAAAGAAACGTACGCACACCTGACGACGCTGTTGCCGGACGGCACGCCGCACGCGACGCCGGTGTGGATCGATTACGACGCCGACGCCGATCGACTCCTCGTGAACACCGAGCGCGACCGCCGGAAGGAGAAAAACGCCCGGAACGATCCGCGTATCGCCGTGAGCATGACCGATCCGGACAATCCCTACCGGATGCTCTCCGTGACGGGCGAGGTCGACGAGGTCACGACCGACGGCGCGCGCGAGCACATCGACGAGTTGGCCAAGCGCTATACGGGCGAGGACGAGTATCCGAACCCGATCGAGACCGAACGCGTCATCATCTCGATCGAGCCACAGGACGTGCGTCACTTCGAGGGCTAACCGCCGTCTGGCGACCACGAGCCGGTCGCTCGTCGGCCGACCGACGGCGGACAACGGGCCGTTCAGTTCGGGCCGGTGCGATCGAGATCGTCGACCAGTTCGCTCGCCACGCCGGTGTACCCCGCGGGCGTCAGCGACCGGAGTTCGTCACGGACGCCCTCGTCGACGTCGAGTTCGTCGAACAGTTCCCGGAAGTCCGCGAGCGTGACCTGCCGGCCGCGGGTGAGCTCCTTGACCCGTTCGTAGGCGTCTTCTCGCCCTTCCCTGCGGAGGATCGTCTGGACGGCCTCGCCGATGATCTCGGGGGTCGACTCGAGGGCCTCGCGCATGACCCGTTCGTTGGGAACGACCTTCTCGAGGCCGGCGGCCGTCTTGGTGTAGCCGATGAGACAGTGTGCGAAGGCCGCGCCGATGTTGCGCTTGACCGTCGAATCCGAGAGGTCCCGCTGGAGCCGCGAGGTGGTGACGTAGTCGGCGAGGAACTCGAGGTCGGCGTTCGCCTTCGAGAGGTTGCCCTCGCTGTTCTCGAAGTCGATCGGGTTGACCTTGTGGGGCATCGTCGACGAGCCGGTTTCGCCCTCGACGGCCTCCTGCCCGAGGTAGCGATCGGAGACGTAGAGCCAGACGTCCAGATCGAGATCCAGCAGCACCCGATTCGCCCCGCGGACGGCGTCGAACAGCGCCGCGAGGTCGTCGCAGGGGTTGACCTGCGTCGTCAGGGGTTCGAACGCGAAACCGAGGCGGTCCGTGACGAACTCCCGGGCGAACTCCTGCCAGTCGACGCCGGGGTAGGCGGCGACGTGGGCCGCGTAGGTCCCCGACGCACCGCCGAGTTTGCCCCGGAGGTCGTCGGTCGCCCGCCGAATCCGTCCGGTCGCGCGGCCGAGGCGGGCCGCGTAGACCGCCAGCTCCTTGCCGAACGTCGTCGGCGTCGCCGGCTGGCCGTGGGTGCGCGCGAGCATCGGCAGGTCGCGGTACTCGCGGGCCATTTCGGCGAGCGTGTCCCGCAGATCGTACAGCTCCGGCAGCAGCACGTCCTCGACGGCACCGCGGACGAGCAGCCGGTGGGCGAGGTTGTTGACGTCCTCGCTGGTGAGTCCGAAGTGAATCCAGGCCGAGGCATCGCTGTCGTCGGACAACCGGTGGCGGACGAAGTACTCGACTGCTTTCACGTCGTGGTTGGTCGCGTCGAACCCGGCGTGGCCCTCCGTCTCGAGCGTCTTGATCAGACGGGCGTCCGATTCGTCGAACTCCTCGTAGAGCCCGCGCAGGTGTTCGCGTTCGTCGGGGTCGATCTCGAGCGGCGTCGCGTCGAGGGCCGCCAGCGCGAGCAGGTATTCGACCTCGACGCGAACGCGGGCCCGCATGAGCGCGGCCTCGCTCGCGTACGGTGACAGGGGTTCGGTCCGGCCGCTGTACCGGCCGTCCAGCGGCGAGACGGCGTACAGTGGGTCTGTGTCGGTCATTGTCGGACTCTTTTCATCCCCGTGCAAAAGGGTATCGAAACACGGGCCCGGGAAGACCACGAGTATGTATATCTCGAGAGTACTCTCGGATATTAGGGGGAGAGTAATGCACAGTTGTGGATATATTTGCGCTCGAGACCGCAACGGCTTTGCCGATCGCGGGTGGGGATACGATCATGACGCGAATCGCCGGGATGGCCGGCAACCGAGGGCGCAATCTGTTGAACATCGCCGACAGACGACCGGGCGGTGCCGAACTCGCCGTCGTCCTCACGAACGACGCGGACGCGCCGGTGCTCGAGGCCGCCGCCGAACGGGGGATTCCGACCGAAGTCGTCCCACTGGAGGAAGGAATGGACCGCCGCGAGCACGAGGAGGCGGTGCTGGGGGCCCTGTCCGACTACGGGTTCGATCTCGTCTGTCTGGACGGGTACATGCGAATCCTCTCGGATACCTTCCTCGAGCGCGCACCGACGACGCTGAACGTCCATCCATCGTTGCTGCCGTCGTTCCCCGGCACGGACGCCTGGGGCGACGCGCTCGAGGCGGACGTCTCGGTGACCGGCTGTACGGTCCACGTCGTCACCGATGCGACCGACGAGAACGGTTCGGTCCTCGAGAGCGAAATCGACGCGGGGCCGATCGTCACTCAGGAGCCGATCCCCGTCTACGAGGGCGACGACACGGATTCGCTAAAAGAACGGGTCCTCTACGAGGGCGAGTTCCGCGCGTACCCACGCGCCGTAAAGTGGTTCGCCGAGGATCGGGTCGCGGTCGACCGCGAGGCCGGCGAGGTGACGGTCGACGCGGACACCCCCGCCGCGCCGGACGCCGAGGGACTGCCCGCTCGGCGACTCGTTTCGAGCGACAGGGTCGACACGCTCCGGTACGGGGAGAACCCCCATCAGAACGCCGCGGTGTACGCCGATTACACCTGCAACGAGGCAAGCGTCGTCCACGCCGAGCAGTTGAACGAGGGCGCGAAGGCGCTTAGCTACAACAACTACAACGACGCCGACGGCGCGTTGAACCTGATCAAGGAGTTCGACGAGCCCGCGGCGGCGGTCATCAAACACACCAATCCGGCGGGCTGTGCGACCGCCGACTCGCTGGCCGACGCGTACGAGCAGGCCCTCTCGACGGACCCGATGAGCGCGTTCGGCGGCATCGTCGCGCTGAACCGTGAGTGTGACGCGGCGACTGCCGAGCGGATCGTCGACTCGTTCAAGGAGGTCGTCGTCGCCCCCGGTTACACCGACGACGCGCTCGCGGTCCTCCGCGAGAAGGACAATCTACGCGTGCTCGATGTCGGCGAACTCGGCGATCGAACCGAGCGTGTTACCGAAAAACCACTCGTCGGCGGGCGGCTGGTTCAGGAGCGCGACCTCCAATCGATCTCGAGCGACGACCTCGAGATCGTCACCGAGCGCGAGCCGACCGAGGCGGAACTCGAGACGATGGTCTTCGCGTGGCAGACCCTGAAACACGTCAAGTCCAACGGCATCCTCTTTGCCGACGGCACGGAGACGGTCGGCATCGGGATGGGGCAGGTCTCCCGCGTCGACGCGGTTCGACTGGCGGCGATGAAGGCCGACGAACACGCCGAGGGGAAAGACGCCGAGGGCGCGGTCATGGCTTCGGACGCCTTCTTCCCGTTCCCGGACGGCATCGAGGAGGCCGCGGAGGCGGGCATCGAAGCGGTGATCCAGCCCGGCGGCTCGGTCAACGACGAGGACGTAATCGAGGCCGCGAACGAACACGGCATGG
>NZ_HG315685.1:478793-581476 GCF_000455365.1 Halopiger djelfimassiliensis | reverse complement strand
CGATGGCGTTTACGGGGCAGCGGTCGTTCCGTCACGACTGAACGGGGTGGGCGTGTTCGAAACGCGGAACCCGTCCCGCGTCTTCCGCTGGGTCCGACGCGGGCGAAAGCGCAAACAGCGGGACCGTCCTCGAGTGACGACGATCGAGCACCCGGTAGAGTTGGTTCCCCGAGCGGTATCGATGGCCGATACTGCCCGGTCGATGGAGAAGAAATATTGACCAGTAGCAGTCATAATTTGATGAATGAAGGAGCGGGGAACGCACGGGCTCTCGCGGCGGACGCTGCTCGGTGTCGGCGGGGCCGCGGTTGCGACCGGGCTGGCAGGCTGTATCTACCACGGGCCGTTCAAGTACACGCGGCTCGACGTCTCAGTTCGGGAGTCGTTCGAATCCGAGCCGCCGGTATCGGTTCCGCTGACGGTCGACGTTACCGTCCAGAACGTCGACTCGAAAGACGTCGCCCTGCGAGGCGTCGAACTGGTCTGTTACGATGCGGCTCGAGAGGAACTGGCGAGCGAGACGCTGGGAGACTTCGACTGGCGGGAGACCACACCAGAGCAACGCGAGCGCACGGACCACGATACCGGCTGGACGCAGTCGACCGTGACCGCGTACAGCGCCGACTGGACCGTCGATACCTCGCTCGAGGTCGATGCCGTCCCGGAGTGGCTCTCGTTTCGGGTCGCGGAGGTATGGTTCGGCGAGGATCGCGATCCCGAACGGAGCGCGATCGTCGGGACTGCACGCGCCTCACAGCCCCCGCCGGCGCTGACCGCCACGATCAGGCGCTTCGAGGGCACCCGGCCGCCGCCATCGACAGTCGGCCCCGACCAGTATCGATCGGAACGGGTTCGAAGCCGTCGCGTCGTCGATACCCCGCTGCTCCCGCCGCCGAGTCCGGTCACGTTCTGGCACGCCCGGGACGCGGATCGGCTGGCGTCCCTCGAGGCCGACGTGGACGCGTTCGTCGAGGACTCGACGTCCGTCATCGATCCGGTAGCGGTCAGTGATCCGGGGGAAGCGACGATCGACGCGCTCGAGGACTATGACTCCGACGGCCCACACCTCGTCGAGATACCGCACCCGTTGGTGGCTGACTTCGACGACCGCGGGCACCTCTCGGATCAGACCGCCGCTCTCGAGATTCGGCGACCGGACGCGTTCATCGATCCTGCCGCCGAGGCAGGAGTGGTCAACGGACGAACCGTCGGCGTCCCGTGTACGCTCGAGACGGTCGCGCTCCTGTACGACCGGAATCGGCTCCCGGAACCGCCGGAAACGGTTGCGGAGTTGACCGCGATCGCAGAGCGGCATCGGGATACGAAGGCCGAACCGGACGGGGCCTCGTCACCCAGCGTTTCCCTCCCATCCGCCAGTGCGTGGGTACACGCGTTCGGCGGCTATTACTACGACGCGGCGTCCGACTCGCTGGGACTAACCGAACCGGAAACGATCCGCGCGGTCGAGTTCGTCGCCGAGAACCTCGCCCCGTACTCGTTTCACGCCCCGGACCGGCCCGACGAGCAGGCCGACGCCTTCGTGGCCGGACGGACACCGGTTGCCATCGGCGATCCGGCCCGCGCCGCCCGCGCAGCGGCAACCGGGATCGACGTCGGCGCGGCACCGCTTCCGAACGCCGAGGCGGCACCCGAACGGCCGAGCCCGTTCGTCACCGTCGACCTGCTCGCGTTCACGTCGCGACTGTCGGAGCCGAGCGGGCGTGACGCCGTTCCCGCAGCCACCGCGTTCGCGGCGTGGTATACGACGAACGCGGAGATCCACGTCCGTAACGCCAGCACACACGGCACGGTTCCGGCGTACACGGCCGCAGCCGACAGCGGCGATCTTCCGGCATCGGTAGCCGGGTTCGTGAAATCGGCGGCGACGGGGACGCTCGCACCGCCAGCCTCGGCGATGCGGGCGATCTCACAGCCCCTGCAAACGGCGTTCGAATCGATCCTCGCGGGCGAGCAGTCCGCAGCAACCGCCCTCGAAGCGGCGGAAACGAGGATCGAAGCCGAGCGGAACCCCTCACGGTAAAGCTCAAAGAACTGTTTGAGCTAGGGACAGTTCTTTTTCAATTGCATGAGAGTTCCGGATATGGACCGACGAACGTTCCTCGCGGCGTCGAGCGTTGGCGTCGCAGCGGCGATGGCAGGCTGTGTCGGACGTGGACTGAGCAGCGACGACGAGGCCGGGTCGACCCCGGCGAGCGATTCGGACGAAACGGAGATCACCGTCAGTGCGGACGGTGACGTCGAATCGGAACCGGACAGGGCGACCGTCCGAATCGGGGTCGACGCGGAGGGAGACACTGCCGAAGCGGTGACAAGCGAACTCGCGACCGAAGCCGAACAGCTCAGAGAAGCGTTCGACGAACTCGAGATCCCGGAGGACAACATCGAGGAAGGTCGGTATCGGGTCCATCCGAAACGAGGGGAAGACGAGGATGGGTTCCGAGGCACTCGCTCCTTCGAGGTAATAATCGACGACGTCGACCGCGTCGGCGAAGTCATCGACGGGTCGATTCAGGCAGGGGCCGATGATATCGGTCGAGTGAACTTCACACTGCAGGAGACGACCCGCGACGAACTCCGAAAGGACGCGATCGACAACGCGCTGGCAAACGCCGACGAGGAAGCACAACACGTCGCGGACAACCGTGGTGTCGAGCTCACCGGCACGAAGTCGGTTACGACCAGCGACGTCAACGTCCACTCCTCGCGATACACCGTCGCGGCGCTCGAAAACGGAGCGGAAGACGCCAGTGGGGCCACGACCGAGATCGACGCCGATCCCGTCAGCGTGAGCGCGAGCGTGACCGTCGTCTACACCTTCGAATAACCACCCAGCCCGGGTTACGACCCGAACTGTTCGGAAGCGATCCCGTTTCCTCGAGTCGCGTCGCCGAACCGAACGCCTTTTGAATTATTAGGTTGGCCTAAAAGACATGATCGTAACGCGACAGGGAGGACGAACCAGACGACAGGTCGTCGCGACGGGGCTGACGGTGAGCAGCACGAGTCTCGCGGGCTGTGTCTCCGGCGACGGACCCCATGAGGGGGTCGGGAGCGAACGAACGGATTCGTACGCGGTGACCATGGCACCGATGGGCGAAGTCGAGTTCGACGCCGTCCCGACGGATGTCTTCGTTACGTTTCCCCAGTACGCGGATATGGCGGTTGCCCTCGGGCACGGCGACGCGGTGAACTCGCTGTTCTCGCCCGAGATGGCGGGGCCGACGATGGGGGCGTTCTACGACCGACTCGAGGGCGTCGACTTCGACGGGACGGGGTTGCCGAACCCGCTCGAGGGCGGACTCGAGAAGGAAGAACTCTACGAGTTCGACAGCGACGTTCACTTCCTCGATCCGTCGTACGTGCTCCAGACCCAGAACAACTGGACCCGAGACGACGTCGCGGAGATCGAGACGACACTCGGTCCGTGGATCGGCAGCTTCCACAGCGGCGTCCACAGCGAACCGGCGGCCGCCTACGCCGACGAATACGAGTACTACACGCTCTGGGAACTCTTCGAGAACGTCGCGGCGGTTTTTCGGGAACGCAAGCGGTACGAAGCCCTCGCCGCGGTGTACGACGACGTGCGCGCGCGCATCGAAGCGGCGCTCCCGCCCGCGGACGAGCGGCCGTCCGTCGCACGGGTGACGCTGGGGGACGGCCAGTTCTACACGTACCACCTGAACACGCCCGGCTTCTGGCAGGCCGAGACGCGTCCGCTCGCGGCTCACGACGCGCTCGCCGACCACGATTGGTCGGGCGATTGGGGCGTCGTCGACTACGAGACGATGCTCGAGGCGGATCCGGACGTCATCCTCCACCTGTGGGGGATCACGCCCCAGTACGCCATCGACACCGTCCGCGATCGACTCGAGGACCACCCGATCGGGAGCGAACTGACCGCGGTTCGGAACGATCGCGTCGTCGCCGGCGGCATGCGGTATCAGGGGCCGATCATGAACCTCTTCCAACTCGAGATGACGGCCAAACAGCTCTATCCGGAGCAGTTCGGCGAGTGGCCGGGCCACGTTCCCGGAACCGCCTACCCCGAAATACCGGCCGACGAGCGGCTGTTCGATCGCCAGCGCGTCGCCGATATCGTCACCGGGGGGAGCTAGGATGGCGGGCGACGACGATCACGGCGGCGATGCCGGCGACCGATCGTTCGATACCACCGTCGCCATCGTTGGCGGCGGACCCGCCGGCTGCGCCGCCGGCGTCTTCACCGCTCGAGACGGCCTCGAGACGGTCATTTTCGACCGCGGCCCCTCCTCGCTGCGCCGATGTGCGTCCCTCGAGAACTATCTGGGCTTTCCCGTCGGTGTCGACGTCGAGACCTTCCTCGAACTGGCACACGACCACGCAACACGAGCGGGGTGTCGGCTCCGCGAGGATCTCGTCGAGTCGGTAACGGCCCTTCCCGACGGCGGATTCCGGGTCGATCCACAGGACGGCGATCCGATCAGGGCACGGTTCGTGATTGCCGCAACGAAATACGACGGCGAGTACCTCCGCGGACTCGATGACGACGACGCGTTGTTCGTTACCGACGATGAGGGTGGCGAACGGTTCGACCGCGAGTATCCCGACCGTCGGGGACGAACACCCGTCGACGGACTGTACGTCGCGGGTCCGCTTGCCGGCTGTGGCGATCAGGCGATCATCGCGGCCGGCCACGGTGCGACCGTCGCTCGAACCCTGCTCGGCGAATTACGGGAAGCGGACGGCTTCTGGGGACACTTTGCCGAACACTACGACTGGCGGCGCAAGGTCGAAAACCGCCGTGAGGAGTGGGTCGATCCGGAACGGTGGGTCGAACGGTTCGAAGCCGCCGCACCCGAGGCGGTCGATCCGGCCACCGTTCGACGCCTCGCCGAGACCTACGCCGACGAGTACGGCGGCGACTACGTCGAACCCGACGTCGCCGACCGACGAGCCGAACGCGGTCAACGCCGCCTTGCTGCGGCGCTCGAGGACGAAATCATCCTCGACACCGTCGACGAGGCGGCGATTCTCGAGCGGGCCAACGCCATCGAGACGGCCGACTCGAAAACGGAGTGAGCCGCCGGGACGTGACTCGCGGACGGTCCATCGGCCACCTCGTGGCGTCGGAAAACTGAACCGATCGAAAAGGCGGAGACAACGCAGTAGACAGCCGTCGGTGCGCGGTCAGTCGTCGGCGGGAACCGCGTGCTGATTCGCTCGGTCGTCGGCCATCTCGAGGACGCTGTCGAAGAAGTCGAGGGTGTCCTCCGGGCCGGGGTTGGCTTCGGGGTGGTACTGGCGGGTGATGACGTCGTACTCGACGCCGTCGATTCCCTCCGGCGTGTCGTCGTTGACGTTGATCTGGGTGACCTCGAGATGGTCGCCGGGGTCCGCGACGGTGTAGCCGTGGTTCTGGGTCGTCATGACGACCTGCCCGGACTCCAGATCGAGGACCGGCTGGTTGACCCCGCGGTGACCGAAGTCCATCTTTTCGGTGGTGCCGCCAAGCGCCTCGGCGACGATCTGCTGGCCGAGACAGATGCCCGCGACGGGCGTGTCCTCGACGAAGGCCTCGACGAGCGAGATCGCTTCCTCGTAGTTCGCCGGGTCGCCGGGGCCGTTGGAGAGAAACAGGACGTCCGGGTCGACGGCTTCGACGTCGGCGACCGCGGCGTCGTAGGGGAGCACGTGGACCGTCGCGTCGCGAGCGAGCAGCGAGTCGACGATCGATCCCTTCGCGCCACAGTCGACGAGTGCGACCGTCTCGCCGTCGTTGTCCGCGCCGTGGACGACCGGTTCAGCGACGCTGACCTGCGAGCCGATGTCGGTGTGGTCGCTCATGGCCGTACACTGCTCGAGTTCGGCCAGCGCGTCCTCTTCGGTGACGTCCTCGCCGACGGCGATCCCGCATTTCATCGCGCCCTCGTCGCGGATGTCGGTGACGACCTCGCGAGTGTCGAGGTGGTCGACGGCCGGGACGCCTTCGCTCTCGAGCCACTCGGCGACGTCGTCGGTCAGTTCCCGCGCGAGAACGGCCCGTGGGTGGACGCGGTCGTCCTCGAACCGTTCTTCGCGGACGCCGTAGTTCCCGATGAGCGGATACGAGAAGGTCAGCACCTGTTCCTCGTAGGAGGGGTCGGTTAGACTCTCCTCGTAGCCGGTGTATGCCGTTGTGAAAACGAGTTCGCCGCGAGCCGTTCCCGAAGCACGACCACGCCCCTCGAGTACGTGACCGCCTTCGAGCGCAACGTAGGCTGTCGTCATTACGAACTACGTATTGGATACACGGTCATAAGTGTTGTCTTCGAAGTTGAGTTACGAAATTCGTAATCGGTAAGTGACCATGCCGAGTAGTCACCCATCTCCATGGACGAACTGGACCGCGAAATCCTGGATATCCTCCGACGAGACGCCCGCACACCCTACACCGAGATCGCAGACGAGGTCGGGACCAGCGAAGGGACCGTCCGTAACCGCGTCGAGCGAATGATGGACGACGAGGTCATCGAGCGGTTTACGATCTCGACGCGGACGGGCAACGTCAAGGCGATGCTCGAGATCGGCGTCGCGGTCGACGTCGACACGAAGGCGGTCTCGGAACGGATGGCCGAATGGGAAGAGGTCGACTTCGTCTGGATGGTCTCGGGCGAACAGGACATCGTCCTCGTCGTCGACGCCGCGGACACCCGGGGCGTAAACGACCTCATCACGAAAGCCCGCGATCAGGAGGAGGTCATGAACACGAAGACCCGGCTGATTCTCGACGAACAACTCGGGTAGCCCTGCGGCGCTCCGGTCCGATGTTCGAAGCCGATCAGTCGGCGTACCGCCAGTACAGCGATCGACCGGTTTCGACCAGTTTCCAGGCCGGACTGAGTCCCCGTTCCCAGTAGAGGTTCGGTACCAACGTCCCGCCGAACCCCTCTTTGAAGCGGAACGAACCGTCCTCGAAGTCCGCCCCCGATCCCCCGAAGTCGTACGTCTCGTACCCGTTTTCGATCGCCCACTGAATCAGATAGTCGTACAGGAGTTCCGAGGCGTAATACTCGAAGTACTCTTCGGGGACCCCGGCGAAGAACCCGTGGACGGTCGATTGCTCGTCGTTGAGCAGATCGAGGTAGCCGCCCGCGTACTCCCCGTCGATACGCAACGTAACGAGCAGCACCCGCGATCGCATCTCGAGTAGCTGCTCGAAGAAGGCAAACGGGAGCGCGTCGCCGCCGGTACGTTGCATGTGGCGCTCGTACGTCGTATGAAAGCGCTCGAGTGACTCCCTCGTTACGTCCGCTTCGACGATCCGGTGGTCCGTTTCCCGGCCGCGTCTGATCGCCCGTCGCTTCGAGCCGTCCATCTCCGACAGGAGGGTATCGTAGCCTTTGGGAAGCCGAAGCAGAAACCGCCCACCCATCCGATCGGATCGGTACCCAGTCTCGTAGAGGGAGTCGTTGTACCGGAGGAAGTCGGTATTACACGCCCGAATCTCGTGGACGATCGTCCGTCCGCTACAGAGGTCCGGAACGGCGTCGATGACGAGCGAGAGGGAGTCGGCCACGTCCGTCGTCAATAGGGGGCCGCCGAACCCGGGATAAACGGACGTCAACCTGGAAAACGGGGTCTTCGGGAGATCCGCGACGAAGTTCGGAAACACGCCGATCGGGTTGGTGTCTTTCTCCACGAGGAGATGTCTCGCCGGATAGCCAAGCCCCGTCTCGATCGCATCGAGCCACTCGTATCGGTGGAAGACCGTTCCGAGATCGGAGCGTTCGACGACGCCGTTCCACCGGTCGCTGTCTACCGCCCGAATCGTATCGAGCGCTTTCACCTCCAGATCCGATCCGTCTTCGGCCAGCGTTCGGACGGTTTTTCCGGCGTCGCGTTTCGACCGTGTGCCCGCTGTGACTTCCCGCGACATTATCGCTGTTTCTGGTCGAGCCGGCGATTAAGTCATTGTCTCGTACGAAGATACCTCTCGGACGATTACGCACTGTATCGCGGCGCTAACCCCCGGGGTTTTATTCTGGAGGACGGGTCGCGGTCGTCGGGTCCGGGCGCGCCTGTGCGCGACGATGGGGATCCACGACCGATCACCCCGCCGGCGAGATCGATTGCGCGCTCCAGTCAACCGTCGGGTTCGCCGGGCGGGCTGCCCGCCCCGGGCGTCGGTTCCGATACCACCTCACCCGGATGTTTTCGGCGGTGAACCTCCCGATAGGCTCGACGAAGGAACCGATCGAAGGGCGTGGTCGCGACGCGAGGTTCGACACGGCCGTCCCTGATCGCCTCGACGACCGACTCGGGCGTGAGCGCCTCGGCGTCGATCATCGTGTACGCCCGCCCCACCTCGAACGGGTAGTGAGCGTCGCTGCCGCCGACCAGCGGGACATCGCGGTCGGCCGCGAGTTCCCGGACCAGCGACTCCGTCCGCGGATGTTTCCCGTTGATCTCGATCGCGTCGAACGAAAACGCCTCGAGATCCGCGATCGTGCTGTTGCGGTACGGGTGAGCGACGATCGCAACGCAGTCCCGTTCGTGTGCCAGTTCGACGGCTTCCGCGGGCGTTCGTTCGAACGGTTCCGTCTCGGTCGGCGGATCGGGGCCGATCACGAGCACGTGGCCGCGCGTGGTCGAGATTTCGATCCCCGGTATCGTCGCGACGCGGGACGTGGAAAACCGTCTCGAGTAGTCGTGGTTGGTCGTCGCGACGCCGTCGAGGCCGCGCCGGTCGGCCATCAGCGCCAGCAGCCGGACCCCCAGCGGATCGAACCGGTCGCCGAGCGCGCGGCGGCCGTGAAAGAACCGCGTGTGCGTGTGGAGATCGACCGCGTACATACCGGGGCAAACGCCGGGTAGACCCTTTTGCGCACGGCCGGCATCTTCGCCGGTATGGGAACCGACACTGCGAGCGACCGCGTCCTCGTTCTCAACCCCGTCAGCGGAACCGGCGATCACGTCGACGACGTCGTCGAACTCGCCGACGAACACGGGTTCGAGGTTCGAACGACCGAGGAGAGCGGCGACGCGAAGCGATTCGCCGCCGCTGCAGCCGATGCCGACCTCGTCGCCGCGGCAGGCGGCGACGGGACCGTAAACGGAGTCGTCAACGGGCTTGCGGCCGCCGAGGCGCTCGAGACGACGGCGGTCGCGGTCGTTCCCGCGGGCACCGGAAACAACTTCGCGTCGAACATCGGCGTTCGGGGTCTCGAGCATGCGTTTACGGTAATCGAGGACGGTCAACGCCGGTCGATCGACGTCGGGTGCGCGAACGACCGCCTGTTCGTCAACTCCTGTGTCGGGGGGATCACCGCCGAGGCGAGCAGCGAGACGTCTCCGGCGGACAAGTCGGAGTTGGGCGTACTCGCCTACGTCAAAAACACCGTCGAGACGCTCGGTTCGTTCGACTCGCTCCCGCTACGGGTAACGACGGCGGCGGGGCCGAACGGCGAGTCGGCACGGGCCTGGCAAGGTGAGGCCCTGTTCGTTCTCCTCGGGAACTGTCGTCGATTCGACGGGACGCGAACCGCACAGGCAAACGTCGAGGACGGCCTGCTCGAGGTGACGATCGTCGAAGACGCCGCGACGGCCGACCTGCTCGGCGGGGCGGCGCTCGAGGGGGTGTTCGGACAGGACAGCCAACACATCGTCCGGCGGCGAACGCCGTCGCTCGTGATCGAGAGCCGGGCCGACTCGATCACGTACAGCCTCGACGGCGAACTGCTCGAAACCGAAACGGTCTCGCTCGAGACGGTCCCCGATCGGCTAACACTCCCGGTCGGCGATGGCTATCAACCCGATCCAGACGAGGGACGGCTGTGGCCGCTCGAGACGAACGGGTAACACGGCACGTCTCGATTCGAAACCCCCGAGCCGAGACGATACTGGTTTCAAGAGCCGTCGTAATTGTAGGGGTATGAGCACGCCGGAGGAGGACCTCCAACACGAGAACGCCGGACAGGACGTGATCGCAGTCGACGAAGACGACAACGAACTCGAACTCGTCAATCGCCTCGAAGCCCACACCGGGGATGGCATCCGCCACCGGGCGTTTACCTCGCTCGTCTTCGACGGCGAGGGGAACGTTCTTCTCGCCCAGCGCGCCCCCGACAAACGGCTCTGGGGGACCTACTGGGACGGCACCGTCGCCTCCCACCCCGTCGAAGGACAGAGTCAGGAGGAAGCGACCCGACAGCGACTCGAGGAGGAACTGGGAATTACGCCGGATCAGTACGACGACCTGCGCCTGACCGACCGGTTCGAGTACAAACGGTACTTCGAGAACGAAGGGGTCGAACACGAGGTCTGTGCCGTCCTCAAGCTGACCCTGTCGGATCGCTCGCTCGATCCCAACGAGGAGGAGGTCGCGGGGCTGATGTGGGTCCCCTACGAGCGACTCCACTCCAACCCCGAGTGGTATCGCCAGCTCCGCCTCTGTCCGTGGTTCGAGATCGCGATGCGACGAGACGTACGGTAACGGACTGGACGGTCACTCCCACGGAACGAACGCGCTTTTCGAAGCCGACGGTCGTTACGACCAGCGACGGCAGCCTTCGAGCGGTCACCGCGCTATCGTGGCCGGTAACGCGGGCCACCGAATCGAGGTATGCTATCAGGCGACAAGGTTTATAACACCCCCACTCGTATCGTTGGCCGAGGACCGACGGAATGGTCCGTGTGACGAAATGAGTTCCCCACCACCGGAAACCGAGACGTACGACGTTGCGCTCTCCAGAAACGAGGCGTGGGTCGTCCACCACGTCCTGTCGGATCGCATTACCGCTGCGATCGACGACGACGAAACCCCACCACAGTGGACACTCGACCTCGTAGCGGAGATCGAATCCAGCGCCGACACGGAAACGATCACGGGACGTCAGGCGCGGCGACTCTCCGACGCCCTGACCGAGTACGTCGACCGTGCGGGAACACCACAGGAGGATATCGAACACGCGATGGCCGTCCGCAAGCGGCTCGAGGACGTCCTCGAGCCCGCACCGTAACGCGCCGACCACATACCTGTATTTTCCGCGTGCGGTTCTCCGTTCAGGGCCGCGTCGTCGCCCAGACGGCCGTAATCGCCAGCACCACCGCCGGTGCCATCGGGAGGATCAACAGCGCGAAAAAGTAACTCACGCTCGGCGGCCACAGGAGGATCGCCGTCGGCGAGACGATAAACGCGAAGACGATCACCCCGACGAGGACCCAACCTCGCCAGTCGAACTCCCGGTCGGCCGCCGCCGGATGGTCGGGTTCGTCGACCCAGTCGTCGTCGGACTCGTCGCCATCGCGTGGCTCCCCGTCGTCGAACGCCGCAGGGTCGTGAACGTAGCCGCCGTCGTCGCTCGAGGTCACACTCGCGTGTTTCGGGCGCGCGATGAAAGCACTCACGGTTCCGGCGACACGACGGGACGATGCCGGCCGCGACTCGGGGCCGTTACAGTTCGCTGTCGGGCCGCACGACGACTTTTCCGAACCCTTCGCGGTTCTCGATGATCTCGTGGGCACGGGGCGTCTCGCTCATCGGCAACTCCTCGCGGATCGCGGGCTCGAGGGTCCCGTCCCAGACGAGGTCCATCACCGCGTCGACCTGTCCGGGTGTGGCCATCGTCGAGCCGATGATCTCGAGTTGGTTCCAGAAGATGCGCGGGATGTCCGTCTCCGGCGCTCCGCCGCCGGTGCCCCCGCAGGTGACGAGTCGGCCGCCCTTGGTGAGGCTCTTGAGCGAGTCCCGCCACGTTGGTTCGCCGACGTGTTCGACGACGACGTCGACGCCACGGCCGTCGGTCTCCGAACGGACCCACTCCGCGAAGTTCTCCGCCTCGTAGTTACAGACGTGGTCGGCACCGTGGTCCTCGGCGTACCGGAGTTTCTCCTCGGTGCTGCCGGTCGCGTACACTTCCGCGCCGGCGTAGTCCGCGATCTGCAGGGCGGCGTGGCCGACGCCGCCGCTTGCCCCGAGCACGAGCACCGACTCGCCGGCCTGCAACTCCGCGCGTTCGATCAACATCCGCCAGGCGGTCTGGAAGACGAGACAGCTCGAGCCGGCGACCGTCCAGTCGACGTCCTCGGGGACGGGGATCAGGTTGTCCGCGGGGATCGCGGCGTACTCGGCGTGGATCCCCGGGACGTGCTCGCCGATGATGTGGTAGTTCGGATCGAGCGTCGGATCGTCCATCCGCAGATCGCCGACGCCTGCGGAGAGGGCGACGTGGTCGCCTTCCTCGAAGCGGGTGACGTCTTCGCCGATCCCTTCGACGATACCTGCCCCGTCGCTGCCCGGGACGTGGGGCATCTCGAGGTCGAGGCCGGGCATGCCCCGCCGCGTCCAGATGTCGAGGTGGTTGAGCGCCGCCGCCTTCACGTCGACCAGCACCTCGTCTCGGCCGACCTCCGGGTCCGGATGCTCGCCGTACTCGATGACGTCGGTGTCGCCGTGTTCGGTGAACGTGACTGCCTGCATACACGCGGGTCAACGGAAACTCGATCCATAACAGTTGGGCTACCAGTACCGTTCGACCGGCATCGACGCACCACCGCGTTCGTCGGCGTCGCTTCCTGACCCGTGAGTCAGTTGGGCAACGTTTTCCCGCCGGCCGGCCAACGCCCGTGTATGACCGACTCGGAACGGAATCCGACGGCGGATACCCAGCCGGGACCCGACGACGGGACGAACGCGGCTGCGAGCGATCCGGACTGCTCGGCGGACAATAGCGCCGACCCGCTCGGCACCGGCGTCGTCACGATCGCGACCGACCGCTCCCTCGAGTCCGACACGACCGGGGAAGCGATCATGACGGCGTTCAAGAAAGCCGATCACGAGATCGTCACCCGGGAACACATCGGCACCGATCACGACACGGTCCAGTCGATCGTCTCGCGGCTGATCGACCGCGACGACATCGACATCGTCGTCACCGGCGGTGCCACCGGCGTCGAACCCGACGACGTCACGATCGAAGCCGTCGAACCGCTCCTCGAGAAGGAACTCACCGCGTTCGACGAACTGTTCACCTCGCTCGCCTACGAGGCGGTCGGCACCCGCGTCATCGCAGCGCGAACGCTGGCTGGCGTCACCGAGGGGACGCCGATCTTCTGTCTCCCCGGAGACGAATCCGCAGCGCGACTCGCACTCGACGAAATCGTTCTGTCCGAAGCCCGCCATCTCGTTGAACTCGCCCGCAAGACGGACGACGAGGAAGCCCCCCGCGACGAGGACGCCGATGCCGACCGTGCCGAACCCGAAACGGAGGGGGAGTGAGATGCGAGCGAGCGACGACGCCAGCAAGGCGACCGTCCGCGAACGCGTCTGGGACGATCTCGAGGACAGCGGCGAGGCCCGTTTTCCGTTCCCGCCTCACGGCCGGATCCCGAACTACGCCGGAGCCGACGACGCCGCCGACCGACTGGCCGACCAGCCCGAATGGGAAGCGGCGACGGCGATCAAGGCAAACCCCGACGCGCCGCAACTGCCCGTCCGGCGGCGGGCGCTTCGCGAAGGGAAGACGGTCTACATGGCCGTTCCCCGGCTGGCCGACGAAGACTGTTTTCTGAAACTCGACCCCGACGAACTCGACGACTACGACGCGGCGACGACCGTCTCCGGATCCGCGGAACACGGCGAGCAAATCGGTCCCGACGCGGTCGACGAGATCGACCTGATCGTCTCCGGAAGCGTCGCTGTCACCGAATCAGGCGGTCGGATCGGCAAGGGCGAGGGCTACAGCGACCTCGAGTACGCGATCCTCAGGGACCTCGGACTCGTCGACGGATCGACGACCGTCGCGACGACGATCCACGAGCGACAACTGATCGACGGCCCCGTCGAGGTCGGCGCACACGACGTTCCGATGGACCTGATCGTCACGCCCGAGCGGGTGTTCCGCCCCGGCGATCACAGCGGCCGCGACCGACCGACCGGCGTCGACTGGGAACTGCTCGATGCCGATCGACTCGAGGAGATCCCGGTGCTGCAACGGCTCACGGAACGCTAGTGTCTCACCGCCGGGGAGGCGGTTGACGCGTTGCTCGTGGAAATCGAATCAAACTCGAGGCGCGAACAGCGCGCCTCGAGCGCCAAACCGCAGGGGTTGACGCGGGTCGGTGCAGCAGTACCCGCGCCACGACGGTGTGGCAATGGTGGGGGAAGGGTGCTGTGGTGGGATTGCTGGAAGTCACGGGAACAGGCAGTGGGTGCCTTCGGTGGAGTCAGCCCGTCGACCTCCATCGTCGACTATCGGCGGGAACCACTTCAACGGGGGCGACGGTATACCGCTCTTATTCCGAATTCAGCGGGATTTAATCCGGGTTTAAGCTCCCGAAATCGGGGCCGAGACTGTTTATATTGCTCGGGTTCGAATCGGAAATCTCCGCCCGAAACGGGAACCCGGCGGCGGCTCGGAAACCGCCACCGGCTTATCGGACGGGGACCGCGACGGCGGTCTCGCGTCGATACCGAGAACGGCGGGCGCGTCGGATCAGTCGACCAGTTCTTCCGCGACGAGGGTCGCGTCCATCAACTGCGGATCGAGCGCCAGATCGAGCTGTCCCCTGACGAACTCGGGGATCGTGTCGGTGGTGTAGACGACCGTCCGGAGGTCGTCGTTGAGGTCACAGGCGATCGGAATCGTCGTCGCCTGTCCGACGTCGGTCAGGACGTACAGGTCGGCATCGAGGATGCCCGCGTCCTCGAGTTGCGGGCGCGAGATGACGCCGTTGACGCGGGTCACCGCAACGCCCTCTCCCTCGAGCGCGGCGGCAATCCCGCCGTCGTCCGGCCCGGCGACGATCGCGTCCATGCTCGTGCTCATTCGTACTCGATAGTCGCGGGCGGTTTGTGGGTCACGTCGTAGACCACGCGGGCGACGTTCTCGTTTTGCCCGGTGATCCGCGACTGGATGCGCTGGAGCGTCTCCCAGTCGATCTCCTGTGCGCGTGCGGTCATGCCGTCGCGGGAATCGACGGAGCGAACCGAAACGACCCAGCCGTGAACGCGGTTGTCGCCTTTCACACCCGTTGCCTTGCCGATAACGGCTGCAAGCGCTTGCCAGGGCTCGTACTCCTCGAGTTCCTCCTCGACGACGTGGCAGGCATGGCGGGCGACCTCGAGTTTCTCCTCGGTAACCTCCCCGATCACGCGGACGGCGAGTCCGGGGCCGGGGAACGGCATCCGTTCGGCGACGAGCTCGTCCAGCCCGAGGTGATGGGCGACTTCGCGGACCTCGTCCTTGTAGAGGTCTCGGACGGGTTCGACGATGCCGTCGAAATCGACGACCTCGGGGAGGCCGCCCACGTTGTGGTGGGATTTGATCCCGCCCTCGCTCTCGATGCGGTCGGGGTAGATCGTCCCCTGAACGAGGTAGTCCGCGTCGGCGTCTTTCGCCTCGCGCTCGAACTCGCGGATGAACTGCTCGCCGATGATCTCCCGTTTCTCCTCGGGATCGGTGACGCCCGCAAGGGCCTCGAGGAACCGATCCTTCGCGTCGACGATCCGCAGCGACTCCATGTAGTCGAAGGTTTCGCGGATCCCCTCGGTTTCGCCTTTCCGCATCAGGCCGGTGTCGACGTAGACCGGGGTGAGCCGGTCGCCGATAGCCTCGTAGGCTAACGCGGCCGCGACCGAGGAGTCGACACCGCCCGAGAGGGCGATGACCGCGTTCGCGTCGCCGATTTCGTCGCCGATCTCTGCAACTGCTTCCGGAACGAACGTGTCAGTGTCTACCATTAGTGGGATACCTCCGTTTCGGCGTCCGTCTCGCTGTCGGTCGTGGTCTCCGTTACCGTCTCGGGCTCGTAATCGCGTTGGTCGAGGACGGCCGCGACCAGACCCACAAAGGGCGGACTCGGCTGGCCGGGACGGGACTTGTACTCGGGGTGGAACTGCGTCCCGACGAAGTAGGGGTGATCCTCGAGTTCGAGGATCTCCATTCGGTTGCCGGCGGTACCCGAGAAGACCAGCGGCTCGTCCTCGAACTGGTCGAAGTACTCGGGATTGACCTCGTAGCGGTGGCGGTGGCGCTCGCTACAGGAGGTGTCCCCGTAGAGGTCGTAGGCCAGCGTTTCGGGCTCGATGACCGTCGTGTGCTCACCCAGCCGCATCGTTCCGCCCATGTCCTCGACCTCGTACTGCTCGGGCAGAATGTCGATGACCGGATGGGGTGTGTCTTCCTCCATCTCCGCGGAATGAGCGTCCTCGAGTCCGAGGACGTTCCGGGCGTACTCGACGACGGCCATCTGGAAGCCGAGACAGAGCCCGAGGAACGGAACGTCGTTCTCGCGGGCGTACTGGACCGCCCGGATCTTGCCCTCCGTGCCGCGCATCCCGAAACCGCCGGGGACGATGATCCCGTCGACATCCTCGAGTTGATCGTCGTACTCGTCGGCCATCCCGTCGGCGTGGACCCAGTGAACGTTCACGTCGACGCCGAGTTCGAAGCCGGCGTGTTTCAGCGACTCGTGGATCGACATGTACGCGTCCTCGAGATCGTACTTGCCGACGAGCGCGATGTCGACCGCGCCGTCTTTCTCGGTGGTAACGATCTCGCGCCACTCGTTCGTACGTTCGCCCTCCGGAAGCGCCTCGTCGTCCAGGCCGAAGTGCTCCAGAACGTACTGGTCTAACCCTTCGTCCTCGACCATCAGCGGAACGTGATAGACGTCCTCGACGTCCGGGTTGGAGAACACCGCCTCGGTCGGAATGTCACAAAACAGGGCGATCTTCTCCTTGGTTTCGGGGTCGAGACGGTCCTCACAGCGCCCGACGATCACGTCGGGTTGGAGGCCGATCGATCGGACCTCTTTGACGCTGTGTTGGGTAGGTTTGGTCTTCTGTTCGCCGTTTTTCGAGTAGGGCACGAGGGTGACGTGGGCGAAGAGGATGTCGTCTTCGTCCTCCTCGTGGGCGAACTGGCGCAGCGCCTCGAGGTAGGGCATCCCCTCGATGTCGCCGACAGTACCGCCGACTTCGACGATACAGACGTCGGTTCCGTCGGCGGCTTCCCGAATGCGGCGCTTGATGTCGTCGGTGACATGTGGGATGATCTGGACGGTCTTTCCGAGGTAGTCGCCGGCGCGTTCCTTTTCGATGACGTGCTGGTAGGTCTTGCCGGTCGTGATGTTGTGATCCGAGGTCATGTCGATGTCGAGGAACCGCTCGTAGTTCCCCAGATCGAGATCGACCTCGCCGCCGTCCTTGAGGACGTACACTTCCCCGTGCTGGTAGGGGTTCATCGTCCCCGCGTCGACGTTCAGATACGGATCGATCTTGACGGCGGTGACGTCGAACCCGGCGTTTTTCAGGAGCCGGCCGGTGCTTGCGGCCGTAATTCCCTTACCGAGTCCCGACATCACGCCGCCGGTGACGAAGATAAACTTGTTCCCCAGGGTGGGGTCATAATGAGTGTCCGGTTCCGTCGGCATACCGAGTGTCCGCGTGACCGGTTGAAAACGATTTCGGGACCGCATCGCCTCCGACAGCGATTGTCATTCCAACCGGTGCGACGGTCGCTCGCGGCTGCCACACAGTGGATCGTCACCCCGAGAATCACCGCGTTCGCCGGGTTCAGGGTTCGTCGTCCATGGGTGCCTTCCCCTGCGGGTCGTCCTCCTTGGATACCGTCCCCTCGGCCTCCGGCTCCTGGGGGCCACGTCCTGAACTTCGACGATCTCGGCCCGCTCAAGGTGCTCGATGCCGCCGCCCAGACGGAACTGGATCGTCCGCCCGGGGAGATCCGGATCGTCATCGTCGGTCAGTTCCTGTGGGACACGGCAGTGACCCCGTCGATCGTGACCGAGCGGCGCTGGATCGGGTCGCCTTCGTACTCGATCGTGTCCCACGTCTCGATGTCGAAATCGTCGATGTTCTTGCCGAAGTATTCCTCCGGCTCCTTGTCGCCCGTGTCTTCGGTCTGGGACTCGCCGGTCGTCCTCTTGTCGTCGAACTGGACTTCCTCGTGTTTACTGACGGAGATGAACGAGCATCGTGTTACTGGTTACAGAGTAGCGGCTCCGGTCGGCGTCTCGATCAGCGATCGTATTTTCGAACTAACACCATCGGTTTTATTTTAACGCGGGACGAAGTACCCACACCCGTGGCATCACGAACTCAACGTATCGTCATCGACCCCGGCGAACCCGACATCGGTTTTCAGGCGGGGTTCGGGTTCTACCTCGCGATCGTCGCCGCCGGGATCGCGGCGGTCGCGGGCCTCCTGGCCGGGGCACGCACCGCGACGCTGCTGAGCGTCGTGCCGAGTATGGTGACGGTCGTTGCGATCATCGGTCACATCCTCGCGAAGCGGGCTCACGGTCTTCCCGAACGGATCGGCCAAAGCCGTCGGTGGCGCCTGGCCTGTTACCTTCCATCGGCGACGTTCGCGGCCCTGTTGCTCGTGCGCGACCATCTCCCGATCACTGGCAGCGAACGGTTTAACTTCATCACGATCGTGTTCGCCGTTCTGTCCGGCGTCTCGGCGTACGGGATCCAGCGCATGGCCCGCAACCGATACACCGAGGCACTCGTCGCCGACGAGCCCGCCGCGGCATGGCCGTGGCAGCGGCCCGGTGATTGGTCCGCCAGGCCGGTGTTCACGGCGATTATGGCACTGCTGATCGTCGACGGGCTCGCCGATATGATCGTTGGCGACTGGTTCCCGGGCCTGTTCTGGGTGATCTTCGGCGTCGTCATGCTCTACTCCTCCCGGTCCGCCGGGCTGGTGTTCACGGCGGTTATGGCACTGCTGCTCGTCGACGGGCTCGCTAACATGATCGTCGGCGACTGGTTCCCGGGTCTGTTCTGGGTGATCTTCGGCATCGTCATGCTCTACTCGTCCCGGTTCGACTTGGGCGATACCGACGAAACCGGTCGCCGAAACCCGCCGACGCTCCGTGCCCACGAGGCGGGACTGGTCATCGATCGCCCCTTCCGAAAGACGGTCGTTCCCTGGGATTCGTTCGGGGATATTCGGCTAACCGACGACGAACTCGTCCTCGAACGGTCCCAATGGTTCGACGTGCGCTGTGACAGAACGGCGATCGACGACCCCGAAGCGGTTGTCGCCGGGATCGAACGCGTTCGAAGCCCGGCCCACCCCCGCGAATCACTCGGTTAGAACGGGAATCAATCGACAAGCCCCGGTGTCGTTCGAAACGGCTTCGCCGGTTCGTGATGCCGAGACGCCGAAGGCGTCTCGAACTACTCGACCCGAGGCGGTTGACTCCGGAACCCAGTTTCCTCGAGTAAGCCGTGGTTTCTGGCGTGTATCCCGCTATTATCGGTTGAACCTATAATGGGCGGTAGGTCGAGAGAGAACTCGACCGACGGATGCAAAACCAGCGCTTGCTCGAGTCGTCGTGGGACTACTGTGTGGTGCTGGACGCGTGTCGGTACGACGCGTTCGCCGACCTCCACGATGCGTATCTCGACGGGACGCTGGAACGGCGCTGGAGTCCCGGTTCGTCGACGCCGGAATGGGCAGCACGGACGTTCACCGGGAGCCACGATATCGCGTACTTCTCGGGGAACCCGTTCATCAACGATCTCGGGATTCCGCTTGCCGACCTCGCGTGGGGTGCCAGTTGTGACTACCGGTGGACCGCAAACGAACACATCAGCAACGTCGTCGACGTCTGGGATTACGGGTGGGACGACGACATCGGAACCGTGCCCCCGGAGGGCCTCGAGCGCGCGTTCTGCAAGCACCGCGACGTCGCCGGCCGTGCCGAGCGGGTGATCCTCCACTACATGCAGCCCCACGCTCCGTATCTCACGCGCGGGACCGGACGGAAACTCAGACGCATCCAGAAGGGGATTCGAAACCAAGACGGGGCCGCAAACGCCGAGGCCGAAAGCCGCCTCCAGTCGATCGGGAACGCGGTCAGACCGAAGGTCGAGGCCGCCCTCGAAGGGAGTCGGCTCGCACAGAAAGCGGGCGTGTGGCTCGAGCTCGACCCGATGACCCTCGTTCGCAACAGCACCCGCGAAACCCTCCGGGCACGCTACCGCGAAAACCTGCATATCGTCCTCGAATCCGTCGCCGAACTGACTGCCGAACTCGACGGAACGATCGTCATCACCGCCGATCACGGGGAAGCCTTCGGTGAACACGGAGTCTGGGAGCACCACGTCGAAACGCACATTCCCCCGCTCATGGAGGTCCCATGGTTCGAACTCGAGTGACAGTCGTTCGAGCGGTAGCGCCGTACGCAAGCGATCCGGTTTCGCGGTACCGTTAACCCAGCCGCAGGTGCGGTTGGTGTGGCTGTCCGGAGCGGGCGCGTAAGTCGCCCAAAATCGTGTTACAGCACGGCTGAGGGAACCAACAAAGCTCCGGGCCACCGTGCCGAGGTTGTTTACTACCACAAAGTGTTTACTGTCTTATACTATATGTAGCGGTATGGTCGAAATAAATATCCAAAAGATAACGTCATCTTCGTTTCTCGTAACCGGCGTGATTTTAATATCTAGTGGTATTTGGGGAATTCCTCAGATTCCTCGTGAGGAAGTGGTCGTAATGATGTTTGGTCTCCTCTTCGTTATTTCCGGAGTCTACTATACTGTCCACGGGTAGGAGGGGCGAGTGTGAGAATATCCAATAAAGTGGTAATTGTGGCAACAATTACTATCTACGGGATAACGTTCCGCTCATCCGTGTTGGGAGATTCGCTTGTCACTGTCGTCTGTTAATAGTGATCTATTTTGATCTATGCTATCTCAATTGCTTGGTTAAACCCTTCAACAGAGTCTCACCTACTTTGTGACGGGCTGGAGCGTCTTGTACTGGTGGGTCGATCGACGCGATGCGCCCGCAACGAACGGCATTCAGTATCCCCCTCGTGACCGTCACGGACAGGCAGTCGATGACCGAATCCCTCCATTCCACGAAGCGGTGTCCTTGAGGATGATATGAATGAACGTCGGCTTCTTTACCGACAGCTTCTTTCCCGAGATCGACGGCGTCACGTACACGATCGACCTCTGGCGGCGGGAGCTGGAACGGCGCGGCTACGAGGTGTCCGTCGTCTACCCGGACGGCGAGTACGAACCCGGCGTGCGGGAGTTTCCGGTCCCGTCCGTCCCGAACCCGTTCTACGCCGGCTACCGGATCCCGCTGGTCCGTCGTCCGTCGACGCTTCCCGAGTTCGACATCGTCCACTGTCACGGGCCGGCAGCGGTCGGCCTCCTCGGCCGATACTACGCCCGGAAGCACGATGTGCCGGCGATTTACACACACCACACCCCGATCGAGGAGTACTTCCACCAGAGCGTGAAATCGAAGGCGGTCGCGTCCCTCCTCCGGACCCTCTACGTGCCGGCCGAAACCGAGTTCTTGCGGAGCTTCGACGTCGTGACCGCATCAACGAACCGGATCAGTCGCGATGTCGAACACGTTCCCCTCCCCGTCGGAATCGACATCGAGTTCTTCCGGCCGACCGGGGCGGACTGGTATCCCGACCGGACCGTCCTCGGGTACAGCGGTCGACTCAGCATGGAGAAAAACGTCGATGAGATCCTCCACCTCGCGGCGACCCGTCCCGACTACGAGTTCGTCATCGTCGGCAACGGTCCGTTCCGGGACCGACTCGAGCGAGCGCAGCCGGCGAACGTGACGATCCGGGATTTCCTCCCGAGAGAAGCGCTGCCGCACTTCTATTCCTCGATCGACGTCTTCGTGACGGCCTCGACGGCGGATACGCTCGGGCTGTCGACGCTCGAGGCAAACGCCTGCGGGACGCCGGTCGTCGCTCCGGACGTCCCGCCGTTCGATCGGACGATCGGCCCCGAAAACGGCGAGCGCTTCGTCGATGGGGACCGCGAGGCGATGGCCGCGGCCATCGAGTCGTGTCTTGAAACGGATCGAAACACGCGATCGGCAGTCGAGCAGTACGCCGTCTACCGGACGATGGAAGCCCTCGAGCGACTGTACCGTCGCGTCTCACCCGCGACGGCTGACTCCCCGAGAGACGTCGTCACCACGGACCAGTAGCAGTAGCCACACCGAACGGTCGGCTCCAACGCGAGGGATTACTTGCCCCAGAACGGATCCCGGTTGCGCTGTTTGTCGAGGTACATGTTCAGCGCCTCGAGTTCGTCGCCGGGGATTTCGCTCGCGAGTTCCTGTTCGAGGATCTTCGCGTGTTTCTCGGGAATCTCGGTCCAGAGTCGGTCTCCCTCCTCGATGTCGCGGCCGACGGTCGGCCCGTCGATGGCGACCGAGACGCGGTCCCCGTTGCGGGCCGCGTCGATGTCTTCGCCCTGTTCCTGAATCCCCTTGATCTGGCCGACCCGCTCGGGCTCGTTCCCCTCGAATGTCACGACGTTCGAGTTGTTCTGTAAGGTGCCGGCATCGACCTCGACGCCGACGACCGCGGGATCGTTCTGGCGGAAGGTGTGATCCGGCAGGATGCGGAATCGAGCGGGTCGGGTGATGTTCTCGAGGATCGTGTCCTGCTGGGCCTGCTCGATCTCCTCGACGTACTCGTCGTACTCCTCGACGAGCTGGTAGATGACCTCGTCGGTAAACACCGCCACGTCCTCGGTGTCGGCACGATGTTCGGCGTCGGCGAGGATGTCGACGTTGAACCCGAGGATCGCCTGCTGTTTCGGATCCTCGGCCGTCGAAGCGACCGCGATGTCACGCGGCGCGACGTCGCCGACCTCCGCGCGGACGATCGGAACCTCCGCCTCGTCTAGGGCGTCGGCCATCGCTTCGAGGCTGCCCAGCGTGTCGGCCTTGACGACGACCCCTTCCTCGGCGGTATCGACGGCGATATCCGCGAGTTCGGCTTCGACTTCGCGGACGACCTCGTCCCGGTCGCGGTCGCGAACGACACGGACCGGCGCGCCGGCCATCGCGTCCTCGAGTTCGGGGGCGGCGACCTTGATACCGGCCGCAGCGCCGACCTCGTCGACCGTTTCGAACCGACTCTCGGTTCGGATCTCCGCCAGCGGCCGGGGCTGGAGCAACGCACGAACGTCGGTGACGATCGGATCGTTCTGGCCGCCGACGACGATCGTATCGTCTTCCTTGATCGTCCCGTCGTAGAGGACGATGTCGATCGTCTTCCCGAAGCCCTTCTCCTCTTTGACCTCGAGGACGGTCCCGACGCCCGGTCCGGCGACGTCGATCTCCATCTCCCCTTTCATATACCGCTGTGACAGCCCCATCATGACCGTCAGCAGGTCCGGCACGCCCTCGCCGGTCATCGCGGAGACGGGGACGACGCCGACGTTGCGCTGGAAGTTCTGGACGCGCCAGTACAGGTCAGCGGAAAAGCCCTCGTCGGAGAGGTTGCCGATGATCTCGTAGAGTTGCTCGTCGAGGCGCGATCGCACGCGGTCGGACTGGGACTCGTAGGTGTCGTTGATCGGCGAGTCCTCGTTTGCGTTCCAGCCCGGGACGGTGTCGATCTTGTTGGCAGCGACGATAAACGGCGTCTGGGAGCGTTTGAGGATGTCGAGCGCCTCGAGCGTCTGGGGCTGGAACCCGTCGTTGACGTCGACGACGAGGATGGCGATGTCCGCGAGCGCGCCACCGCGCGAACGAAGCGTGGTAAAGGAGTGGTGTCCCGGCGTGTCGATAAACAGCAGCCCGGGCAGATCGAAGTCGTCGGGGTCGACGAGGTCGCCCGCGATCGAGGAGATGATATCCAGCGGAACGGCGGTCGCGCCGATGTGTTGCGTAATCGCGCCCGCCTCGCCCTCGATGACTGCGGAGCCGCGAATCTTGTCCAGGAGACTGGTCTTGCCGTGATCGACGTGTCCGAGGACGGCGACGATCGGTGTTCTGAGAGATGTGGGGTCGCGCGTATCCGTATTCGACATGGTGAACCACCCGAGAAGGTCTTATCTAAGGCGTCGGCAGAGCGGTAGTTAAACCCATCGTCATCAGCATCGGTTCCGGCGGGTTCGACCACTCCGAACGCTGCCGGGTCGTGAGTATCGATCGACCCCGCAAGACCGGGATCGAGAATTCCGCTCCCCCACCGTTTAATACCGATTAGTAAGTACGGGTATGCATGAGCGATATACTCGCTGAAAACCTCTCGGGCAAATCGGTCATGGGTTCCGACGGGACGGAACTGGGACTGCTCTACAACATCACGATGGAACTCAAGTCGGGGACGCTTCGTAACCTCGTCATCGAACCCGACGAAGAGCTCTCGACCCGGTCGGTCGACTTCGACGTCGACGACGACGGCCGGTTTCTCGTCCCCGTCAGCCGCGTTCAGGCGGTGAAAGACTACATTGTCGTCCAGCGCTAACGGTATGTACGTCCTCGACTCCTCGGCTTTTATTCACGATTTCCACACGACAGAACAGACTGCAACCATCCCCCTCGTCCGCGAAGAACTCGAGGACGAGAGCGCCTATCGCTACGACGCGATGGAAGGGTCGGGAATGCACATCCACATTCCGAACGACGACACCACGGAGAAGGTCCGGCGCGCGGCCAAGGAATCCGGCGACCTCGGAGTGCTGTCCGACACCGACGTGCGTCTCGTCGCGGCGAGTTTCGAACTCGACGGCACGCTCGTGACCGACGATTACGCGATGCAAAACGTCGCGGAGAAGTTAAACGTCGCCGTCGAGGTGATCGCCCGGGAGGGAATCGAAGAACAGCGCCACTGGCACTACCAGTGTCAGGGCTGTGGGCGCGAGTTCGACGAAGAGAAGGACCGCTGTCCGATCTGCGGTTCGGAGCTTGCACGAAAGAACCCCTCGTAACCCGCCGGTCCGTGCGGTCCGGTGATCGGCGTCTTCGTCGACCGCGAGTGAATTGCCGATTTTCAGACGTACGTGAGATAGAGGTTCGCAAAGAGCACCGCGTTGTAGATGCCGTGGACGAGCGCCGGGACGAACAGGTTATCGGTCCGCTCGTAGATCCCCCCGAGGACGAGCGAGAGACCGAAGATCACGGCCAGACTGGCGATGATCTGTCCCGCACCGGCAGTCCCGTATGCGAGAACGTGAACGAACGCGAAGATGACGCTGCCCACGAGGACGGCCCCGACGCGGGAGAACGTCTCGTACAGTGATTTCTGGATCACGTTCCGGTAGAGCAGTTCCTCGAACGGTCCGATGACGAGAATCGATGCCGGGACCAGTACCAACAGGATCTCGGGCGTCTGCTGGGCTTGCTGGGCCGTACCGTGCTCCGCGCTCTCGACGCCGGTCGCTCGAAAGAGCAGCGAGATTACAGCGAGCGCCCCAAAGAGGACGACGATGCCGGCCACGATCCAGAGCACGTCCCGCGTGCTCGGAACGCGGAGGTCGATGTACGACAGGTCGTACTCACGGAAGGCGAGATAGCCGGCGGCGACGGCACCCGTTCCAAGCGCCATCCCGAGCTGTCCGATCACGACGAGTTGCGTCCGGGTTAGCTCCCCGAGGGCGGCCATCGCCGGAACCGCAAGCAGAGTCATCACGAACTGGGAGACGAACAAGACGCTGACGCCGAATACTCCGAGTACCAGCGTCGTTCGACTTCGCGTTTTGAGCCCGGCAGTATCGATACCGAAGTAGTCAGCGACCCCGACTCCGGCGGCGATCCCCGCCGCAAGGAAGCCGACGAAGAGCAACGGAACCGACCACGAAACCGCTGGAAGCGCGACCGGAGCGTCGATTCCCTGGTTCAAGGCGTATCCCGATAGCACCACGACCGCGAGACTCGAGCAAACGCCGCCCGCGGCGGCCACGCGGCGCTCGAGGGCACCGTGACGGCTGGCGAGGAACGCGAGGACGGCTGCGACGGCAAACGCCGCGGTCATCCAGACGAGGGGGTCGTCGACGCCGCGACGAACGGGGACGAGCGCGGTGGCCATCGCCACCGCGGAAAAAACGGTACCGATCCCGGGAACGGTACCGGAGACGGCCGGGCCGGCGTCGGCCCGTGCAGTTTCGCTCATACGTGTCGTTTCGGGCGGACCACCATAGGGTCACCGCAACCGGACGGTCACGCGCGCGCTCGATCACTCGTTGCCGCCGGAGACGGCCGCAACGAGACTCGAGGCGGCGACTCGAAATCAGGGAGCCGATCGCGTTATTCGGTAAGCGGGAGCAAAATACCGAACCCGAAGACCGCGGAGAAGCCGACGGCGATTCCGACGAGCATCATGTCGATCGCGAGCGTACGTTCCCACGCGGGGATCGAACCGAACACGTACGTGCCGAGTCCGGCGAGCGCGGCCCCGATGATAACCATCGAGAGACCGAGGAAGAACCCGTTTTTCGTCCACCGGCCGTAGTCGAGACCCATACTGTGTCCCATACGCCGACGTACTCCGGACATCGATTAGGGCTTTTCGATCGTGTCACCGTTGTGAAACACTGAGACACGGGAACGCGTGACATTTTGTCGTATATGACCGAGCCCACCGGGACGACCACACCCCGTCGTTGGACGGACGATCGCGTCCCGGCCCGATCGTTATCGCTCGACGCGAAGCTCCGTCTTCTCGGCGACGGCCTCGGCCTCGTCGAACTCGCCGCCCCCGAGCAGTCCGCGGGTCGCCCGCTTTGCCCACTCGACGGCCGGCTGTTCGAAGGTGTTCACTCCGTAGAGTTCCCCCGCGAGAACACAGGCGGCTTCCATACCGTAGAGCAGCCCGCCGATCTCGTACTCGTCGACGCGCTCGAGTTCCACGCGCACGTTGGGTCGGTCGGCCGCGGCGAGGCTGGCTTCGGTGGCTTCGAACTCGGCCTCGAGCAGGCCCCCGAGCGACGCGTCGCCGAGGTACGCGAGGTCCGCGATGTCCGTTTCGGGGATCGGTCGGTCCTCGCTCTCTTGGGGCGTGACGAACGTGACGAGTTTGTCACGCGGTCCGGCGCGATAGAGTTGCAGTTGCGAGTGCTGGTCGGTCACGCCGAGTGCGCGTACCGGCGTCTGTCCGAGGTCGTCCTTGCCGAGGCTCTCGGCCCACAGCTGGGCGAACCACTCGGCGTAGGTCTCGAGCGACTCGGCGTACGGGACCATCGCGTTCGTCCCGGCACCGCGAGCATCAAGCGCGTAGGCCGTCGCGCCGTAGGCGTAGGCCGGACAGTCGAACAGCGACCCCGCAAGCGCCTCGGCCTCGGCGGCAGCGCCCTCGAGCAGCGCCTCGAGATCGTGCCCGCAGACGGCCGCGGCGACCATCCCGACCGGCGAAAGGGCGGAGAACCGACCGGGGACGCCGTCGGGAACCCGCAGCGAGGGGAGGTCGTGACGCTCCGCGAGGTCTCGCAACGGACCGGACTCGCCGGTCGTGACGATCGTTCGCTCGGTCCAGTCGACGCCCGCCGACTCGAAGGCCTCCCGGACGACCAGAAAGTTCGCCAGCGTCTCCGCGGTCGTCCCCGAGCGCGAGACGACGTTGATCGCCGCGTCCTCGAGCGACAGGCGCTCGAGGTGACTCGAGACCCACTCGGGGTCGACGTTGTCGAGAAAGACGGTTTCGGTGTCGCTTTCATCCGCGAGCGCGTTCGTGATCGTCGCCGCGCCCAGCGCGCTCCCGCCGATACCGACGGTTATCAGCGCGTCGGCGTCGGCGACGGGTTCGACGGCAGTCCGAATCTCGTCCGGATCGGTCCGCTGGGGGAGATTCAACGCTTCGTAGCCGTGCTCTCCGTTTGTCATTCCGCGTTCGATACGCTCGTGTGCGTCCGCGACCTGCTCGTCCAGGCGCTCGAGGGCCGCTCTCGAAACGCCCGGCGACGCGACCGACGCGAGCGCGTTACCGATGTCGACGTCCATGGGAAAGCACGTGACCGCCGGCGTCAAAGGCGTTCCGTAACGGGTTTCGAACTGCTCGAGCGGCTGAAGCAGTCGGGGCGCTCATTCGAACGCCGGTTCCGAGCCGGTCCACAGCCGCTGGAAGTGCCGCTCGAACTCCGCGACGATATCGGCGTCGTTGATGCCGACGATCCCGAGTCGATCGTCGCCGGCGATCGGATGGGGAATGTCGACGGTCGTCTCCGTCCGATCGATCACGTCGAACGAGAGACCGACGTCCGCAACCGTTCTGACGGAGACGTCGACCGATCTCTCGGCGAGCAACCGCGGGAAGGTCTCGGGGAGGACGTCGAGTACCGCGTGGCTGACGAGGAGATCGACGCTGAGATCCGTGTTTGCGCCGTCGAAAAACGCCGCAAACTCCGCTTGGAGCGTCTCCCACGCCGCGTTCTCGTAGGGCGGCCCGACGACAGCCTGCACGCTGTCCGTCGCCGTCCGTACGTGTTGGGACAGCGCCGTTCGCATGTCGTCACCGCCGAGGGTTCCGGGCCAGAAACTACTCTCCGTCGGCGGCCGGGGAAGCCGATCCGCTCGAGCGGCTTCGGCGAGTTCACGGTAGCGCCGCCACTCCCGTGTCAGTTCGGAGCCACGTTCCGCGAGAAGCCTGTCGACGACCGTCTCGGGATCGACCGGGGCGTACGTTTTCGGGCCGTCCGACTGCGTTCGAACGAAGCCGCGCGACTCGAGTCCGTTGAGCACGTCGTAAATCCGCCCTCTGGGGACGCCGCTCGCGTTCGAGAGTTCGGTTGCGGTTACCGCCCCCGTCACGAGCAACGTCCGATACACCGTTTCTTCGTAACTCGAGAGCCCGAGTTCGCCTAACGCCGTCATACGTGGTGGTTTCCGTCCGCAACTAAATACGTACGGCAAACCGGGGCGGAGTCGCTGCAACGGATCGAAAGTGGCAGTTCGTTCCACTGCGTATATCCATGAACAGATCGAGGATACCGGTATGAACCCGTCCGTACTGCTCGCCGGCGCGATCGCCTCGGAAATCGTCGGAACGACCGCCTTGAAGCTCTCGAACGGGTTCTCGGAACCCCTGCCGAGTCTGGGCGTCGTCGTCGGCTACGGCCTCGCGTTCTATCTGCTCTCGCTGACGCTTACCGACGTACCGATCGGCGTCGTGTACGGAACGTGGGCCGCGCTTGGCATCGTCGGCGTCGCAGCCGTTGGCGTCGTCGTGTTCGGCGAACCGATCGACGGCGTCGGGTTCGTCGGCATCCTCCTCATCATCGCCGGCGTCTACTGCGTCAACGTCGTCTCCGAGATGTCCGCACACTGATTCGGACGACGGCCCGTATGCCCGAAGACGAAACCCCGAAAACGATCCCGCGCCTACGCCCTCCCATGGCAGAAAAGACGGGCACGTTCGTCGTTACCCACGCCGAACCCGAGTCGGCCGTCGTCCGCGACGTCGAAACCGCACAGGTTCACACCCTCGCCTCGAACCCCGACCTCGAGGTCCACGACGTCGTCGAGGCGACCGTCGCGCCGGACCCGCCGCTGGAGGTCACCTGGCAAGTCATCGCGATCGAGGACAGACGTTCGATCGAACTCGTCGACAGCGACCTCGAGCCGACCCAACGCGCCACGGAGTTGGCCGCCGACGCCGACGTCGGCGATCTCGTCCAGACGGAACGCGCCGGCACCGGGGAGATCCACGTCTTCCGGGTCCCCGAAGACGAGGTCGAGTCCGCCGCCGCCGACGTTCTCGAGGACGAGGAGACGATCGCTCGAGCGGCCCGGCTCGAGGCGGTCCGCGTGGAGGTGCGTCGTTCGCCCGCCGACGGCGTGTTGAGCGTTCGCTACCTGCCCGATTGAGCGGGGTCAGGCCCGGTTGGGTCCGTCTTCGCTTTGGACCCGCCAGCTACCCTCGATCCCGCAGGCCTCGCGGACCTCGTAGCTGATGTCGGTCTCCTCGCCGACGTAGCTCCCGCCCTCGACGCGTTCGACGCGCAGCGGGACGTCGAGCGTGTTGCCACAGCAGCCGACGCCGACGAACTCCTCCCAGCGGTCGCCCTCGCGGACCCGGTCGCGGGTCTTCCGCAGGAACGCGCGAAACGACGGCTTCTCCACCTGAAATCGTCCCCACTCCGAGAGATCCGCGGGATACGATATCACGACCCGATCGGCCGCGTCCGTCCCGGTTCGGTCGGACCGGCGTTCTGACTCGGCGGTCATGGCCGGATCTACGGGCTCGAGACGTTTCAGGCCTCCGTATTGCCCGGTACTGTTCGGTACGAAACATGCTGTAGAAATTGAGAAGGCTTACTTCGGCTGACTTCCAGATATCCGGTACATGGGGTATTTCGACGTACCGGAGATCGATTACACCCGGTACAGTAACCGCCAACTCGTGGCGGTTCCGCTCGCAGTTCTTGCGGTCGCATTGATCGTCCTCAGCGGGTCGTTTCTGGTGTACGGAACACCGGTTCAGCTGGGGATGGACTTCGCAGGTGGGACGGAACTGACCGTCCAGACGACGACGCAGAAAGCGGATATTCCGGGTGCGTTCGACGAAGAGCCCGAATCGGTCCGGTCGACACAGGCCGACAACCAGTATATCGTCCAGTTCGCCTCGACCGATCAGGAGGAGTTGAGCGATCAGGCCGAGGCCAATCTCGGTCAGGACGGGGACGCCGCTATCATTCAGCAGGTCTCCTCGACCTCGGCGAGTTTCGGACAGCAGACCCAGCAGACGGCATTGCTCGGTCTCGTCGTCGCGTTCGTCGGGATGAGCGCTATCGCGTTCTTGCTGTTTCGGACGTTCGTCCCGTCGATCGCGATCGTCGCCTCGGCGTTTTCGGATCTCGTGATCCCGCTTGCGTTCATGGCGATCACCGGCATTCCGCTCTCGCTCGGGACGGTCGCCGCGCTGTTGATGTTGATCGGTTACTCGGTCGACTCGGACATCCTGTTGAACAACCACGTCCTGCGTCGCAGCGGGGACTTCTACGAGAGTACCTACCGCGCGATGCGGACCGGCGTGACGATGACGATCACGTCGATGTCCGCGATGCTCGTGATGGGGATCGCCGCGTGGCTGTTCGGCGTCCAGTTGCTCGCATCGATCGGGATCATCCTCTTTGTCGGCCTCGCGGCTGACCTGATGAACACGTACATGCTGAACCTGAGCCTGCTTCGCTGGTACAAGTTCCACGGGGTGAGATCATGAATCCGATCGCGTTCGTCAAGGAACACTGGCGAAACCTGCTGCTCGTGGTTTTCGTCAGCTTCGCGCTCGTCGCGCTGTTTATCCCCGGCGGTCTCATGGCCGACGACAGCTACGTCGGGGACAACGAGAGCGTCGACGACAACCCGACCAACCTCGAGTACGGCCTCAACCTCGACGGCGGAACCCGTATCAGCGCCCCGCCGGTCGGTATGACGGCCTCCGACCTCGATATCGAATCCGACGGGGTCTCCGAGGTCGAATCGGCGCTGATAGAGTACGACTACGAGAACGCCGATCTCGAGCCGGTCGACGTGGAGGTTCGGTACCACGAGTCCGAGAACAGCTTTACCGCCGAACTGTTCTCCGACGAGGTAACCCACGCGGAGTTCGCCGCCGCCCTGCAGGAAGCCGGCCTCGACGTCACCGAGGACGACATCGAGGACGGCGTCACCCAGGAAACGCGCGACGAGATCATCCGGACGATCGAGTTGCGGATCAACAAGGGCGGGCTCAGCGGCGGTACAGCCTACCAGCAGGCGACCGCCGGCGGCGAGTACTACATCGTTACCGAAGTGCCCGGGATGAGCCCCGGCGAACTCCGGCAGGTGTTGACCGAACGCGGCAACGTCCAGATCGTCGCGTACTACCCGGACGAAAGCGGTAACCAGACCAACGAGACGGTGCTCCGGGGCGATCAGTTCCGCAAGATCGGATCGGCGTCGTTCGACAACCCACCGGGACGACTGGAGCGCCACTACGTTCCGGTCACCGTCGACGACACCGCGGGGCCGGACGGAACCAGCCCCGCCGAGGAGTACCAGACGGCGATGAACGAGTACGGCTTTACCTCCGAAGGGGTCGGTGAGTGCTCGATTCACGACCGGGAAGCCGGCGAGTTCAACTTCGACCACGATCAACCGCAGTGGTGTCTGCTCACCGTGGTCGACGGCGAGGTCATCGACGCACACAGCATGGGTAGTGGTCTCGCTCCGGGCCTCCGGTCCGGGGACTGGACGAACGATCCCAGCTTCGAGATGACCGTTCCGAGCCAGCAGGCCGCCCACTCGCTGTCGGTCAACCTGAAATCGGGCGCGCTGACCGCGCCGCTGGATTTCGATCGCCAGCAGACGTACTCGATCGAGCCGGCGCTGGCCGACCAGTTCAAGCTGTACTCGCTGATCATCGGCGTGATCTCGGTGCTGACCGTCAGCGGGACGGTCTTCGTGCGGTACCGTGACCCCCGGGTCGCCATACCGATGATCCTCACCGCGCTGGCGGAGGTGGTCATCCTGCTCGGCTTCGTGGCGGCGATCCGCATGCCGCTGGATCTCTCCCACGTCGCCGGGTTCATCGCGGTCGTCGGTACGGGGGTCGACGACCTGGTCATCATCGCCGACGAGGTGAGAGATCAGGGCGACGTCAGCTCCCAGCGGGTGTTCGAGTCGCGATTCCGCAAGGCGTTCTGGGTGATCGGCGCCGCCGCCGCGACGACGATCGTCGCCATGTCGCCGCTGGCCGTGTTGAGCCTCGGCGACCTGCGCGGGTTCGCGATCATCACGATCCTCGGCGTCCTCGTCGGCGTGCTCATCACCCGTCCCGCCTACGGGGACATCCTCCAGCGGCTGCTGACCGACAGGTAGTCGCTCCAGTTCCGCTTTTTCAGGCGTCGTCGCGACACCGCGGACACCAGTCGACGGTGTCGTCGTCGCCGTACGCACGCACGAAGTCGAACGAGACCGGACTATCGCAGTTAGTGCAGCGAGCCATCGCGGCGGGAGCTGGCGGCCGCGACGGGCAAAAGCCGTTACCCTGTGACTGCAACCGGTTCACTGCCGAGCGTCCCAGTGACCCGTCGGAGGCGGCGGGTTCAGGTCGGGACGACGTCCGTCGCGCCGACGCTCTCGAGCACCAGCCACGCGGCGAAAAAGCCGTACAGCACGAGCAGCATCCAGCCCTCCCGTTCGGTCAGGAGCATGTCGGTCCGGACGATCGTAAAGAAGACGATCGTCGCGAGGATCAGAAATCCCATCATCGGGACGATGTGTGCGAAGGTGATAGCCAGCGTCCCGGCGACCAACACGCCGACGGGAACCGCCACGAGCAGATCGAAGATGTTGCTGCCGAGCACGTTCGCGAGACTGACCGAGGGTCGGCCCGAGCGGGCGGCGGCGACGCTGACGAACGCGTCGGGGATGCTCGAGCCGGCGGCGACGACGGTCATCCCCCACAGGAACGCGGGCGTCCCGAAGGCCTCACCGAGGCCGATCGCGGCCCGGACGAGTCCCTCGACGCCGACGATGATCAGCACCAGTCCGAGCAGGAACCACAGCCAGGCTCGAGGGAGATCGACGCTGCCGTCGGTCTCGCCGTCGTGCTCGGCAGTATCGAGGTACTGCGTGAACACGTAAAGCCCGTACAGGACCAGCGGGAACAGCGCGAGCGGCCGCGTGACGGTCCCCTGAATGCCCGTCCCGGCCTGAGGGTTGTAGATGACTGCGAGCGAGAACGTCAACAGGAGGGCGGCGACCGAGAGCATGTAAAACAGCGCCTCCTTGTACACCAGATCCCGCCCTGTCGACATCTCGCCGTCGCCCGCGAGGACGGCGGCGGCCGGGACGACAAGCAGGTTGAACACCGCGGAGCCGACGATCGCACCGACCCCGATCTCGAACTCCTCGTGCAACAGCGTCGAAAGCAATACGCTCACCAGTTCCGGCATGCTCGAGCCCGCGGCGGCGATGATCGCCCCCTGTACGACCGCCGGCACGCCGTAGCCGACCGCGATCCGATCGGCGGACGTCTCGAGCCACGTACTGCCCTTCCAGACGACAGCCGTCGCGACCGCAGCGAGCGCGAGAAGCGAGAGCACGTCGAGCATGCTCGGTCCTGTGCACGCGGAGCGTATAAAACGGTCGACAGGTACCGACGACTACCAGTCGATCAGGTAGTAACCGAACGCCGCCAATCCGGCGATGCTGCCGATCGTGGCCAACGCGGCGGTGATCGTCCCGGCTACGTTTCTGGAAAGTCCGAGAGAGATGAGCACCTCCGTCCCGCCGGCCAACAGGAAGCTAACGGCCAGCACCGGCACCACCAGTACGACGGTCACGAGCAACCGTCCGAGCAAGACGTCCATAATCGCACCGCCGATCGATTTGATCATACTATTGATGTAGAAGTCCAAAATATAACATCTCCGAACGTGATCGGGCGTGAACACTTTCGGGTGCTTCCGACGATGCGACCCATCGTGACCCGGTTACTCCGTCGGCGATCGATCCAACGCGGACGGCCGTAGCGGGCGCTGGCACCGAACGGGTCGGATCACCCGGGCGTCCCTCAAAACTGCTCGAGTCCGGTCTGTTGAGCCGCCGCGAGGACGTCCTCGCAGGTCGACCACGATTCCCGCGCGAACGGCGGGAGGGTGCCGTGTTCGTCGACGTAGGTCTCGAGGAACTCGCGGGTCGTCGGATCGCTCGGATAGCCGCTGCCGACCGGACCGTACTCCGCGGCGAGGGCGTCGACGTGGGCGTCGCGTTCGACCTTGGCGACGATGCTGGCCGCACCGACGACGGCCGAGTCGTCGTCCGCGCCGTGGCGCGCTTCGATCTCGAGGCCGGCCGCAGTCGGGTCCGCGCAGGCGTCGGCGACCCGGCGGGCGAACCGATCGGCGTCGGTGTCGCAGGCGTCACAGAGCCCGGAAACCGGGTCGGTCTCGAGTCGGGCGGGGTCACAGCCCTCGAGCGCCGACTCGATCGCTTCGGCGTGGGCGTCGACGGTCAGCGAGTTCATGTCCGTCGCCGGCTCGTCGATCCGTGCCGGCGGGACCTCGGTGACGCCGACGTGAACGCGATCGTCCGCGCGGATCGCCGCGGCCAGTTCCTCGCGTCGATCGGGTTCGAGGCGCTTCGAATCCGCGATTCCCTCGGGAAGGACGTCCCGGTCGTCGCAGTAAACCGCCGCGGCGAACATCGATCCCAGAGCCGGGCCTTTTCCCGCTTCGTCGACGCCAAAGGGCATACACGCCCGATCGAAGGGCGAACGCAAAACGGTTGTGACTCGGCCGATTGGCCGGCCACGACGCTTCAGTATCGCGTTCGCTCGTCTCGTCGTCGGCCGCGGTTAGTCGTCTTCGATGACGTCCTCGATGTCATCCCAGTCGAACGCCGAGACCGAACGATCGGCGTGAACCGCGAAGAACGCACCCTCGGAGAACGGCCCGAACTCGCGTTGCGTGAGCCAGACACCGTCCGTGTCCGCGGTTCGTTCGCCGCGGAACGTGGCCTGATAGTCGAACGAGGCGCGGTCGAAGACGTGGAACCGGCTGCGCTCGTCGATCTGATCGGTACAGACCCAGTAGCCCTCGGTATCGTCGTCAGTGTACAGATCGAGCCCCTCCGGATCGTCGTCGAACATCGTCGGGCCGACGGAAACGAAGTTCCCCGAGAGATCGTACAGCTTGATCGCCGTCGCCTGTTCGTCCGAAATCACGAGCCGGTCGTATTCCGGATCGGCGTAGATCGTCTCGACCTCGGAAAGGGCCCCCGGTTTCTCGGTCTCGCCGAACGTCTTGACGTGGTGTGCGTCGACGCCGTTTTCCGTCATCATGAACCGGTAATGCTTGACGCGCTCGTCCAGTTCCGAGGCGTCGGCGGCGTCGTAATCGTCAGTCACGAACAGTTCGTAGCCGAAGTAGCTTCGGAAGACCGTACAGCCGTAGGGTTTGCGCAGTCGGTCCGCTCCGAACGTTCCGAGCGGTTTGCGATCGGGCAGCCGAATCACCTGAATCCGCCGATTATCCCGTTCGACGACGAGGGCGTGGTCGTCGATGACGAACACCTCGTTCGGGCGCTGAAACTCGCCGAGATCGGTCCCCTCGGATCCGATGCTCCCTCGGTACTCCCCGTCGCTTGCGTCGAACACCACGAGTTCGTCGCTCTCCTTTGCCGTGACCAATACCAGGTCTTCGTCGTCTCCGTGCCAGACCGCCGGCGTATCGATATTGGTCCCTTTTTCGGGCGTGAAAAACTCCTCTTCGATGATTTCGTTTTCCCCTTCGGCTCGAGAGAGCGTCGAGTACGGGATCGAACTGCTTGCTGCACCCATCCCGGTTACCGCCAGGAATTTTCGTCTGTTCATCGTGAATGCGTTTTTATTCCGTTATTCAAGGATGAAGAATTAATATAATAGCTATATGGGTGTCTATATGACAGCTGTTACTGATCGGTATTCCTCCGTTGCAACGACAGTCGATCGTAACCCCCGTGATCGAAGCGTACCGTACTGGCCGATCTAGGTGCTCTCGTACCCGGATCGGCCGGCGATAGCGACCCGCTTTGCGGACTATCCCGGCCCGCGAGTTCCGCGAACCGAACGAACGGCAGCGTTTGCCCGGATCATCGCTGACGCATTTTGCGTTGTTCCGTCGCTCGAGGCACCCGCGACGACGAATGACTAGGCGGAATATATGCCAACAGTCCACACCCACACGCAATAAATATTATATTGGATTGAGAGGTACGGAACGTGAACGACCGGACCGAAATCCCGCTCGAGGCGTTTTACGATCTCACGCGGATCACGGATCTCGCGATCGCACCGGACGGCGAGCGACTCGCGTTTACCGCGACCGAATACGACGAAACGGACGACGAGGCACTCTCATCGCTTTTCGTCGTTCCCACCGACGGCTCCCGTGAGCCACACCGGTTGACGACGGTCGCGGGTGCGTCGGACCCAGCTTGGGGTCCATCGGGGGAGCGACTCGCGTTTCTCGCTGCCCGTGAGACCGACGTCGATCGTCGCGTTGGCCGGCGTCGCCGCTCGGGCGACGACTCGAGCGAAGCGGATGCGGAGACGGACGAAAACGACACGACGGCCGACGAGCCGAACCGGCAGGTATGGCTGTTCGACCTCGATCGTGGCGGCGACGCCAGACAGGTAACCGACCGGGAGGACGGCGTCGCGGAGTTCGACTGGTCGCCCGCCGGCGATCGGCTCGTCGTCGCCGCTCGCGATCCGACCGACGAGCAACGCGCGGCCCTCGAGCGCCGGCGCGAGGGCGGCCCGATCGAGACCACGCGGCTCCAGCACAAGGTCGACGGCTCCGGCTGGACGGACGAGGTGAACACCTCCCTCTTCGTCGTCGATCTCGAGGGCGACGGGATCGAACGCCTCGACGACGCCTTCGGCGGCGGTGCCTTTCAGGATATGGCCGGACTGACACCGCGCTGGGGACCGACCGGCCGGATCGCCTTTACCTCCTGTCGCCTCGAGCGGCCCGACGACACGCTGATCCGGGACGTCTACACGATCGATCCCGACGGCGAGGGACTCGAGCGACTCACCGACGGCGAGCTGTGGTGTCACGCCCCGCGCTGGCGAGCGGACGGAACCCTCGGGTACGTCGGCAAGGACACGGAAGACTGGTACCGCCCTGCCGTGATCTACTTCCACGACGGGGAGGACTCTCACGCGTTGACGGCGTCGCTCGATCGAACGGTCGCGTTCGAGTCCGGCCTCGCGTGGATCGACGACGCGGCGTACGCGCTCGTCGGCGACGAGGCACGAACGCGGCTCGTGCGTGCGGATCTCGAGGGGACCGTCGAACGGCTCTTCGAGGCACAGGGCAACGACCGCGCGCTCGCTCACTTCGACGTCTCGGCGGACGGAACGACGGCCGCGCTCGTGTTCTCGCATCCGCAAGCGGGCGCGGACGTCCACAGCGTCGCGGTCGACGACCTGACGGCGGACGACGAGCCGACGTCGCTCCGGCGGCTCTCGCGGGTCAACGCCGAACTTACCGACGAGTATCCCATGCCCGAGGTCCGACGCGTCGAGTGGGAGTCCGACGACTGGACGATCGACGGCCTCGTCTACCGTCCTCCCGACACCGATCTCGAGGACGACGGCCCACACCCCGTCGTCGTCGCGATCCACGGCGGGCCGCTGTCCTACGACGAACCCGAGTTCCGGTTCGACCACGCCGCACTGACGAGTCGCGGCTACGTGGTGTTCCGACCGAACTATCGCGGCGGCTCCTCCCGCGGGGCGGCGTTCGCCGAGGTGCTCGACGGGCAGCGGGGGACCGCCGAAGTCGACGACATCGTCGCCGGGGTCGAGTCGCTCGTCGACCGGGGCTGGGCCGATCCGGACCGCGTCTTCGGCTACGGGTTTTCGTACGGTGGGATCGCCCAGGGGCATCTCGTCACGCAGACGGACCTGCTGGCGGCCGCGGCACCCGAACACGGCATCTACGACCTGCGGTCGTCGTTCGGCACCGCCGACACCCACAACCTGACGGAAGCCGAGTTCGGGCTCCCGTGGGAGAACCCCGACGCCTACGACGACGCCTCGGCCGTTCTCGATGCCGACGCGATCGAGACGCCGCTTTTGGTGATGGCCGGCGGCGAGGACTGGCGCTGTCCGCCCTCCCAGTCCGAACAGCTCTACGTCGCGGTTCGCAAGCAAGGCGTCGACGCGAAGCTCGTCGTCTACCCCGACGAACACCACACCATCGGCGATCCGGATCGCGCGATCCACCGGCTCGAGCAACTCCTCAAGTGGTACGAAACGCACGATCCCGCGAGGGAGTAGTCGCCGAGAGGCTACTCGGAACCGTCGCCTGCTCGCGGTTCGTCCCGGAAGTACGGCTCGCGTTCGAACGGTTCGTCTTCCCCTTCGACGCCGGTGACGTCCAGTGCCGTCACCTCGGCCTCGGTGCCGAGCAAGCCCGCGAGGCTCGGTTCCGTCCGGCCGTCGTCGCTGCTGATGAGTTCCTTGACGTAGAGGCCACCCTCGCCGTGAAGCCGGACCTCGGCCTCGGTCGGCTCGAGCAACTCGCCGTCGATCTCGTAGACCGTTCGTTCGCGCGTAAGGCTCGCTCGCCGGTGATCGACCCGCTGGGGCGTCTCCTGCTCGACGGTCGTCCCGGACAGTTCCTCGAGCGCGGTCCCGAAGGCGTCTTCCTCGACCGAGTCCGCAAACTCGACGTCCGCCCGGTAGTGCTTGCTGGCGTCGTGTTCCTTGACGCGCTCGACCATCTCGTAGGTCGCCAGCCGCAACCCTTCGACCTCGACCGCGCCGTCGGCGGCGTCGTTGATCTCCCGTTCGAGCGCCTCCACGTCGGGATCGCGCTTGCGAGGCCGTTTCACCTCGAGGACGAACGGCCGCCCTTCCCCGAGCATCCGGGCGTCGACGTCCTCGCGGCCCGCGCCGTGGAACGTCCCCTCGTCGCCGTCCATCGCCTCGACGACGTACGGTCTGACGGTCTGCTCGACGCTGGTCTCGTACATGTATCCCGACCCGCCACAGTAGTCACAGGGTTCCTCGCCGCCGTCGCCCAGTTGGACGCCGCTCCCGCCACACTCCCGACAGGGCCACTCCGTCTGGGGGATGTCCCGCTCGAGTTTGCGGTACCGGCCGTAGACGAAGGCGGGATTCACCTGCACGTCGACCGCGTGTCCCGTCACGGAATCATCGATCGCGTCGAGCGGATCGAACGCCTCGAGATCGACCACCGCGAGGACGTCCGGGCGATCGAAATCGACCTCGGCTCCCGTCTTCGCGCCGACGCGACGACCAACCTCCCGGTTGACCTCCCGTTTGAGGGATTCGCCGGCGTCGGGCTCGAGTCCGGCGTCTTCCCGGAGGAGTCGCTCGTTTTCCTCGACCAGCGGCGGGACGCGAGTCCCGACCTGATAGGTCCCGAAATCGGTCCCCTCGAGCGCGTCGACGATCGTCGTCGCGACGGCGTCGAAGCTGCCACAGTACCCCTCACAGACCCAGCAGTCGGCGGGGTCGACGGGCTCGAAAGGGTCGTCGTCGGCGATCGCGATCGTCGTTCGCAGCGCGCGACCGCGCTCGGCGTTTGTCAGTCCGAAACTCCGCTCGGCGAACGGCCGGCCGAGACAGGAGTCACAGACGACCCCCGTTTCGAGCAACGCCCGGGCGTCTTCGATACTCATGTCCCGAGGATCGGAGTGCCGCGGGTAACACGTTTTCCCTTCGATCGTCGTGCGTGCCCGGCGACGGATCACCGTCTGCGAGTCCGAACCGTCCCGCCCTCTCGAGTACGCCACTCGACGGAAAACGAACATATTCGATCACCACTCCGACAGCCGAACATCACCGGGATGATCCCCCCGTGCTTGAAATGGATGGGGTTCTATCCGTCGGACATGAACGATTCTCGACTGAACCGGCGACGGTTTCTCGCAGCCGCGAGCGCCGGACTCGTCGGTACCGTCGCCGGCTGTTCGGAACCCCGGAACATCGATCCAATGGAGGGGAGCACCTCCCACGAGATCGACCGGGAGAACCTCGCGGACGGCTCTACCTTTACTGACGTCTACGAGGCGACGATCGATTCGGTCACACAGGTCCGCGTCTTCGGCGTCGACGACCCCCGAACCGGTGACGAGGGCCGGGGACAGGGGTCCGGTTTCCTCTACGACGACAGTCACATCGTCACGAACGACCACGTCGTCGCCGGCGGCACCGACGTCGACCTCCAGTACATCAACGGTGACTGGACGGGTACCCGACTCGTCGGCACCGATTACTACAGCGATCTGGCCGTTCTCGAGGTCGACCACGTCCCCGACTCGGCGACGCCGCTGTCGCTGACCGACCGCCGTCCCGTCGTCGGCCAGCAGGTACTCGCGATCGGCAACCCCTTCGGTCTCGAGGGCTCGATGACGGACGGAATCGTCAGCGGCGTCAACCGGACGCTCGATGCACCCAACAGACGGTTTTCGTACCCGAACGTCATCCAGACTGACGCCGCCGTCAACCCCGGCAACAGCGGCGGTCCGCTGGTCGATCTCGACGGCAACGTTATCGGCGTCGTCAACGCCGCGGGCGGGGACAACATCGGGTTCGCGATCTCGGCCGCGCTGACCCGCCGCGTCGTCCCGTCACTCATCGAGAACGGAGAGTACGGACACTCTTACATGGGGATCCGTCTCCGGACGGTCGACCGGCTCATCGCCGAGGAGAACGACCTCCCCAGCGCGACCGGCGTCGCTGTCGTCGATGTCAACGACGGGCCGGCCGAAGGAGCCCTCGAAGGGGCCGACAGGTTCGTCCGTCGGCGAAACGAGCCGATCCCCGTCGGCGGCGACGTCATCCTCGAGATGGACGGCGAGCCGATCCCGGATCGCCACGCGCTCTCGTCGCATCTCGCCCTCGAAACCAGCCCCGGCGACGACCTCGAACTTCGGCTCTGGCGAAACGGCCGGGAGACGACGACGGAGTTCTCGCTCGGAGCGCGACCCGAAGTCGAGTAACGAGCCGTTTGCTCGCGGACCGGGAACCGACGATCCGACCGAAAGCTCTCGTTTCCAAGCCCGGTAGTCGATGATCCGGGCCGAGCAGCGACTATAACGAGGACGTACACGTCATCGCCTGTGGTGTTCTTTTTCACCCGATTACGGCGTCTGAAAACGGATCGAAGCGCCGTTCCAGACTCGATTGACCGCGTTAGCGAACCGATAACAATGGGGGTGTGCCGCGAACGTCGACACGGCGCGACCGCCGCCTGTTGCCAATGACTAACGACATCGACACCCAGCGCACAGGGCCCGAGGAGACGGCAGCCGCCATCGCACTCGATCACGTTACTATCGAAAACGAAAACGCCCCGGACGAATGTGCCCTCTTTCCGCGCGAAGCGAGCGAGGAGGAACTGATGACCAACTGGATCACAGCACACGACGAGTCGTTCGTCGCTCTCGAATCGATGCGGTAAGGTCATGCACCCCGGAAGTTCCATCACTACCGTCGGCTTCTGGCTTGGAACACTGTTGCCGGTCATCTACCTCCCCGTCGTCGCCGCCGGAATCGACTCGATAACCCGTCTCTCGCTGTTTCTCGGACTTATCACGGTCAACGTGGTCGCGCTCGTCGTCGGCCACGAGTACCCGGGGTCGCGGTCGCGGTGATCCGCTTCGTTATTTCACTGCCGGATATCCCGTCGAAAACCGTGAAAGCGCTAAATGGCTAACCATGAGAGTTACGAACATGCACGCACGGTGTCCACTCTGCGGACGAACGATACCCAACGACCGACAACACTGGTGTGAGTGCGGCAAAACGATGGATCCCGGCTGTTTCGACGCTCACGGAACGTGGTGTTCGGTCCACGGCGACGACGCCTGGATCGGAGCGCTCGAGCGCTGATCCGGCGCGTCCGTGGTCACGAGGACCGAACGGGTGCGGGATGCCATACCTGCACCCGCGGCGTTCCGCAGGTATCACAGACCACCGCCCGCTTGTCCTTGTAGACGCCGCGTTCGAGTTCGCCGTCCGAACAGGCCGGACACGTCCGCCCCTCGAGCAACGAAAGCAACTGTCCTTCTGACTCGTCCGATCGCGATGGCTGTGAACTCGCCATGTCGTCACTCCACATCGAAGCCCCCGGAAACGGTTCGCCTTGGCTATGCAACCGGAGTCGAAGCGATTATCTCGCTCTCCGACGAATCGAAACGCGATGTGGCCATGGGGACACTTCGCCGTCGCATACCTGCTGTATACCGCCTATACGTACCGCACGCTCGATCGACCGCCGCGTGCGCTTCCGGCGGTCGCCGTCGCCGTCGGATCACAGTTCCCCGACCTGATCGACAAACCGCTCGCGTGGTCGTTCGGCGTGCTGCCGGGCGGCCGGACGTTCACACACTCGCTTTTCGTCGCCGCGCTCCTGGTTCCGGCCGTGTACACGGTCACAACCCGGCTCGGACGCCGCCAGATCGGGCTTGCGTTTCTCGTCGGTCACCTCTCGCATCTCGTCGCGGACCTCCCGCTGTCCGCGCTTCGAGGTGACGTTTCGGGCGCTGCGTACCTCCTCTGGCCCGCGGTCGAACAACCTTCCGAGACGTCAGTCGACGGGATCATCGACGCGATTCTTCACTACTACTCGATGGGGCCATACGAAACGTTCCAGTTCGGACTGTTCGCCGCCGCTGTACTGCTGTGGATCCGACACGGCATGCCCGGATTGCGGGTTCCGTACACCGTCCTCGAGCATCGCCTCAACCCGCGTCACTGATAGCGTATCCAGCCGGGAAGTGCAGTCGATCGAAACCGTGGCGGCTATCCCGGCGCTTGACGTCGGTTCGGTATGCGCCAGTTCGTACTCATCGGCCACGACGTTCCGACCGAGCCGGACTTCTCGCTCGACGACCTCGCGAGCGGTGCCGGTCGGCTCGACGCGCTCTGTCGGTCGATCACGTCCGCGTTCGTCACCTCCCACGGCATCCGCGAGGACGTTCGCGTCCACCTAATCGCTCAGGACGAACTCACCATCAGCTTCGACGGCGGCGACCTTCGGAACCTCCACCCCGACGAGCGCAGCACCGCCGCACTGGTTCGAACCGCCCTCGAGCACCGCGACGAGGCCATCGGTGCCTTGCCCGCGGAACCGAGTCCCGGCATCGCCGTGTATCGACGAGGTCTCGAGGGGACGCTGACCGAACTCGCCGGCGACGGCCCCGTCGTCCAGCTTCACGAGGACGGGGATGCGGTCGTTGACGTCGACCCCGCCGCCCTCGCGGACCCCGTCTTTGTCCTCTCGGACCACCGCGATTTCACGGCCGCGGAAACGACCCTACTCGAGGACGCCACCGACCGACGACTCCGGTTAAGCCCCACGCTGTTACACGCCGACCAGGCGATCACCGTCGCCCACCACTTCCTCGATACGGACGGCTACGACCGCTTTTAGGACTTGCTCGAGGGAACAAACCGCACGCCGGCGGCCCGACGGTAGTTTTCGGAAGCGTTAAACGAACGGACGCTCACAATCCGAATGCGGGCCGGTGGGGTAGCTTGGTATCCTTCGGCCTTCGGGTGGCCGTAACCGCAGTTCGAATCTGCGCCGGCCCATTCTACTCCCGCACTCAACACCGCCGAGCGGCGCGTAGCGACGCGAGGCAATTCGAGTGCGGGTCCACTGCGGTGCATACGTCACCGACCGGTTCCGTCGGGTCTTCGGTGACGCCGATCGCGTCCACTGGTGTAGCGAGTGCGATACCTCCGCTCGATTGAGCCGCAGGTCCGCCATCGGCGTCGCAGTTTCGGACCCGGAGACGTCGCCGGGTCAGCACTGCGGTAAAGCGGATGCGTGACTGGTTCGTTCCGACGAGTCGCCGAGTCCTTTCCATTCCGGGAGTGGCTCGCGAAGAACGGTGTCGACCTCGAGTTCAACGGGAGTTACACGTCGATGCTGACTCTCATGGGCTCCGAACGGAGCTATCGACCGAGGACGTGTTCGTATCGATCGACGATTCCCTCTGACCTCAGTCGCGAGAGACAACCGCTACAACAGCCGTGGACTCCATCCGCCGTTTTCACACGGTATCGTGCCGGCTGATCGCCATCACAGGTTCGCTTGTACCAGCATCGATTTTGAACGACGGACGGAATCCCGGTCGCAGACATAGTTCCGGGTAACAAACCATACTTTTTCTATGTTTTGGTCGGAATACTTGTATGAACGGGCGCACGGCTACGCGTCCGAACCGTCACCACAGCCGTCGCGGCGGCGGGGAGTGGAAGTTTCCGCTCCGTTCGACGTGTCTCGGCACCGCTCGAGCGCCGCCGCGGACTCGGCGGGACGAACAGCTATACCATCTCCGAGCCTACTACTACCATGCTACTGTATAACGCCCTCTCGCCGATCGAAGATATCGAGTTCCTCGCGCGGTCGGAACACCGCAGTGCCGTGCTGGCTGCGCTCTCTCGGGGGCCACAGCGTCGGGCCGACCTCCGGGAGTCGATCGGCGTTTCGCAGTCGACAATCGGGCGCACGCTGCGCGCGTTCGACGAACGCCACTGGATCAGCAGGAACGAGGGGTACTACGAGGCGACGCCGCTTGGGGCGTTCGTCTCGGAGGGGATGCAGGACCTCCTCGAGCGCTTCGAAACGGAACAGGCCCTCCGTCACGTCTGGCAGTATCTGCCGGACGAATCGAGCGGGTTCACCGTCGACCTGGTGGCCGATGGAGTCGTGACGGTCGCCGCGGCCGACGATCCGTACGGTCCGGTGAACCGCTTTCAGTCCTTGCTCGACGGGGCGGATCGGGTTCGGTTCGTGGGCTGTGACGTGGCCCTGCTCGAGCCCTGCACGGACGAACTTCGACGGCGGATCGCCGACGGCAGGCACACGGAGCTCATCGGCCCGCCCAACATGGGCGACGCCATCCGTTCGGCGTGTCCGGAGGAATTTGCCGACGCCATAGAGAGCGGTACGCTCACCGTCCACGTCAACGAGGAGTTACCGCCGTACGGCGTCGGACACTTCGACGAGCGGGTCGCGATCAGCGGCTCCGACCCGAACAGCGGGACGGTGCGGGTGGTGATCGACATCGACACACCGGAGGCCCGCGAGTGGGCGAACGCGATCTGCACGACCGTCCGAAACCAGTGTCGAGCGCTCGCCGTCGAACCGGCCGTGAACTGACACCGGAGCCGTTCGGAACCCACGGGACCGGCGGCTCGCTCGAGACGGTGGCCGCCCGCATCCGGTCGATCCACCGATTGCAGTCAGTGGCAACCGCGCAGTCGGTGCAAGAGGGCCAGCGGCTGCGCGAACACCACGAGATGCCTACACGTGGCTCCGTCCCGTACTGTCCATCGGTGATACGATGAGCGTAGATCACACGTCGGTAGACCGACACGGGACCGGGTACGAACACGGACGAGGGGTACGGCTCGGCGCACTCCTCATGGCGCTTTCGGGTGTCGCCTTCGTTGGCTACGGGGTAGCCTTCCTGCTCAGGGCCTTCTACGGTACCGGCTTCGAACTCGGCGTTACGACCTTGAACGGGGTCACCCGGTCGGACCTCAACGCGGTCGACCCCGCCGTCGTTCAGTACATCACGCACCTCCACGTCGCCACCGCGGCGTTTATCATCTCGACGGGTATCGCCCTCGCGGCGTTGGCGTGGTACGGCGTGCGAAGCGGACAGCTGTGGGCGTGGACGACCGCGGTCGTCGCCGCCGTCGTCGGTCTGGGACTCGCTCTCCCGATGCACTACATGGACCTCTTTACCCACGATTGGGTGACCCACCTCGGCCCGATCTACCTCGTAACGATCGTGTTCGTAGTCGGGGCCGCCCTCTCCTACAGGGGCATCCGGTCCGAATCGCAGCCGGCGGAGGCCAGTGTCCGACGCTGACACTGCTTTTGACCGCTTCCCACGCGATGAGTGTCCCCGCAGCCAGTGACCGGCTTGCACCGGATGGGCCGGAACCGGTACGTGACGGACTGTCGCTCGATAGCTATCTATCCCCGGAACCCGTCCCTTTCGTTGCGGAGGCGAACATGGTAACCAATCAGACTCGAGAGGAAATACGGGAGTATCTCGGGCAGGTGCCCGACTGGATCGCGGTCCTCGCGGAGCCGGCGAGCGACCACAGCTGGGGTCTCGTTCGGGACCTCGAGTTGGGCGAAACCGAACTGTCCGCACGGGAGAAAGCGCTCGTCGGAGCGGGTGTAGCTGCTGCGATCAGGTGCCCGTACTGCAGTCACTTCCACAAAGAAGAGGCGCGAATGGAAGGTGTCACGGAGGACGAACTCGAGGAGGCCATCACCCTGGCCAGTGCAACACAGTACTTCTCGACGGTACTCCACGGGAACGAAATCGATATCGACGACTTCGTCGCCGAAACAGCGGAGATCGTCGAACATATCGAAGAACAGGAGGCGACAGCGGACGACTGACTCGCCGTCTCTTCCCGATCGTTTTCATCGCCGTTCTCGGTAGTGTAGCGGCCACGGGTCCGGGACCCGTCCGGAGACGTGCGGTCACACGGGTGGTCCGACGAGCGACGTTCGACGCTCGATTCGCCGTAACCTACACGAGCGCGACTGCCCCCCGGAAGGCCACGCATCAACCTCGAATGAGTAATCAGAAAATGTCGGTTTCATTATGGTATGAAACCCGCTTACTGCTCTGCGTTCAGTCGCCGATCCAAAGAGCCAAGAACAGCTATTCAGGTATGTCGTATATGATCGCTGACGGACTCGACGAAATCGACTACGGCATCCTTCATCTCCTCCAGCAGAACGCCCGTGAGACGACGCCGGTCGATATGGCCGACCGATTGCCGGTCACCGATACCACCGTCCGCAACCGGATCGAAAAGCTGGAAGAACACGGGGTCATCGAGGGCTACGTTCCCATTATCGATTACGAGAAGGCGGGGTTTCCCCTTCGGCTTCAGTTTTCCTGTACGGCACCGTCACAGAACCGCGGGGAAATCGTCGACCGACTTCTCGAGGTGCCCAACGTCGTCGCCGTCGACGAAATGCTGAGCGCCCGCGAGAACGTCCGGCCGCTGGCCGTGGCATCGAATCCCGAGGCGATCAACGAGGTCACGACTCGGATAGACGGCCTCCCGGTGACGGTCGAACGAGAACGACTGCTTCGCCGGCGACACAGTCGGCCGTTCGATCGTTTTACCGAGCCGGTCGGGAAAGACGAGTGACTCCTGAATTCGAGATACTATTCGAGAATAGAAGGTAGAATGTTACACCAGTAATAAAGGGCGATTTAGCCCCAAATAGATTGGGCGGAAATATTTTTGCGTGAACGAACAAGACGGGGGTGATGACCTCGTCGACGAATCGCGTACTGATCGGTTACGAATCGGACGGTGCAACTCCGGGATCAGTCTCGGGATGGAGAACCAGTGGTGACGAGACAACGGACCGTGAGAGACCTGAGGGAGCGAGTCGATCGACGACGACTCGTGCCGTTCGAGACCGGAAGCGAACCGATGAGTGACAGAGTCTATCGGTGTGTCTGTTATACCTGCGAAAGGGAGACGGTCATGGAGGGGCTTGCGAACGCACAGCAGTTTTTCGACGAGCACGCCGATCGCTCCCACGAGGTGGAGATCCGAAACGAGGCGGTCGAACGGTCGGCGGCAACCGAGGAGACAGACGCCGACAAGGGGCAGTCCGTGGAGGATTGACGCTTGCGTTCGAGGACCACGTATATCGAGGGGTTCGACGCAGTCACGACGCAACTGCCTCGTTACAGATCCCGGAGCCGAATCCCGTCCTCGACGAGCCGTGCGTTTCGTTCGCGTTCGAGGTGGTCGGCGAGGTCGTCGTGGTCGTACAACTGTGCGATCACGTCCGCGTACAGCGTCCGCCACGCAATCGCGTAAATCGGCGACTGCCCCCACGCGCGGAGTTCGGGGATCAGTTCGTCGTAGGTCTCGTATCGTTGCTCGAACCGATCGATGGCCTCGAGCACCCGTCCGGCGGCCTCGCGGTCGTCGTCGGCGTCCTCGATCGCGCGGTTAAGCCGTCGTTCCCAGTCGGCGACCGCTTCCTGCATGTCCGCCGCGGCGACGTCGTCATCGTCGGGCAGTCGCTCGAGAAGCGGTTCCGGAACGCCGAGTGAAAGATCGTCCATGAATCGTGGTATACCACGAACTGTCAAGAAATTACGGCACGGCGACCGTTCGAGAGACGTCCGCGCTGGTATCGAACGGCCGAATCGGGGCTACTCGTCGCGAGCGTAGCCGCCGTCGGGGGCCGTCGTGGAGTCGGGTGTCGCCCGACCGCCGGCACTCGTCCCCGCGCGGTCCGCCTCCGTCTCGAACCGCTCGAGCATTTCGGACAGTTCCGAGGCCTGTTCGGCGAGCGTACTGACGTTTTGGGTGACGTCGGTAAGCGAGGCCGTCTGCTCTTCGGCGGCCGCGGAGACGTTCGCGGCTTCGGCCGCGGACTCCTCGCTGCTGCTTGCGACGTCGTCGACGGCGGTAACGACTTGCTCGGTCGAGGACGCCTGATCGTCGGTCGCAGCGGAGATTTCCTGCACGCCGTCGTTCGTGCTCTCGGCGTATTCGGCGATCTCCTCGAGCGACTCGACGGCCGGCTCGACGGCCTTCGTCCCTTCTTCGACCTTGTCGCTGGTTTCTTCGACGACGCTGACGGATTCGTCGGTCTTCTCGCGGATGGTCGCGATCCGATTTTCGATCTCCGCCGCCGCTTCCTTCGCGTCAGCAGACAGTTCCTTGATCTCCTGGGCGACCATATCGAACCCGTCGGCGTCCCCGTCCGTTCCGGCCCGCGTCGCTTCGATGCTGGCGTTCAACGCCAAGAGGTTCGTCTGATCGGCGACGTCCGAAATCGCGTCGACGAGTTCGCCGATCTGTTCGACCTCCTCTTCGAGGGACTGGATCGTTTCGACGGCGCGTTCGGCCTCGGACTCGACTTCGACCATCTCCGAGATCGCCTCCTCCGCGGCCGCTCGACCGCGCTGGCTCGAGTCGACCGTCTGTTCCGCCACCGACGCGACCTCGGTCGCCGTCGACGCGATCTCTTCGGTGCTCGCCGAGAGGTCGGACATCTCGGTTTCGACGGTCTGGAGCTGTTCGCTCTGGCGGTCGGCCACGTCCGAGATCTCCTGAATGGACTCGGCGACCTGTTCGCTTGCCCGCTGAACTTCCGTACTCGAGGCCTTGACGTCCGTGCTGGCGCTCGAGACGTCGTCGGCGAACTGCTTGACGTTCTCGACGGTCGCCTCGAGTTCGTCGAGCATCGCGTTGAACTCCTCGCCGATCGCACGCATCTGCTCGTTGTCGGTGTCGACGGTGGCGCGAACGGTGAGGTCGCCGTCCGCAGCGGCTCGCATCGTTCGGCTGTACTGGTCAGCTGCCCGTTGCAGTTCGTCGGTCACCTCGGCCATGCGTTCGCGTTCGGCTTCGGCTTCCTCGCGTGCGGCTTCGGCCTCCTCCTGTGCCGCTTCGGCGTCTGCCTGTGCTGCCTCGGCGTCCGCCTGTGCTTCTTTCGCCTCGGTGATCCGTGCCTGAAGCGTCTCGCGCATCTCGTCGAACGCCCGGTAGAGTCGGCCGACCTCGTCGATCCGGTTCGTCGAGAGATCGACCGTCAGATCGCCGTCTTCCATGCGCTCGGCGCGGTTCCGGAGGTCCTCGAGCGGCGTCACGGTCTGTTTGGCGAGGAAGAACCCGCCGAGGACGAGGGTCACGAGACCGGCACCGATGACCGAAAGCAGCGTCCATCCGACCGCGTTACTCGCTGCAAACGCCTGCTCGGAGGGAACGGTCGTCACTGCGACCCAGTTGTTGTCCGCGGTTGCGGCGTAGGCAGTCACCAGATCGTCGTCGCGCTCGAACGCGGTACCGTCCCGGACCGAACCGAGCGCTTCGACGATGTCCGCGTCCGGATCGCCGCCGAGTTCGTCGCTTGCCAGTACCGTCTCGCCGTCGGTGTTGAGGATCATCGTTTCCTGATCCTCGTGGAGCTGGCGAAGGCCGTTGACCCGGTACTCGATCGTTCCGACGACGACGGCGATTCGGGATTCGTCACCCTCGACCGGGCTAGCAAACGAGATCACCTGATCGTCCATCGTCCCGGACCGGTAGGCGGTCGGGGAGTTCCACACCTCGTTTGCCGCCGTCAGGTCGACGCCGGGTTCGATTTCGGTCCAGGGCTCGTCGATGCTCGCGATCGACTGCCCGCGGAGTTCGCCGTTGGTGCTGGTCAGGACCTGCCCGTCGTTGGTATCGACGATGTGAATGGCCCGAACGTCGACCGGCAACTTGGCCTGTTCCTGAATCACGTGTGCTTCGGCGGTCTCCGCGTCCGTTCCGGAAAGGGCGGGCGCGGAGGAGAGCGACCGGGTGTGAGATTCCATCGCGATCGTCCACTCGTTGATGGAGTCGGCGTGCATCTCGACGGTCGCCGTTAGCTGTTGTTCGGCGTCGTTCTCGACGGTTCGTTCGGCGTCGACGTAGCCGATCCCGCCGACGACCGAGAGGACGACGACGATGAGCAGAATCGAGATGACGAACTTCACGCGGTAGCTACCGCGGATGAACGACGGGACGAGACTCGAGAGGTCCCCCAGTACCGCGTCGTCACCCTCGTCGCTCGTGTCCGGTTCGGCACCGGCATCGGCCCGCTGCTGTGGGTCCTGATCGCTCATTCTGCCACCCCCTGGGGAGTCCGCTCTCCGAGCACGGAGATGTCGCCATCAGCGTACGTGAAGTACTCGTAGGTCGTCGATCCGCCGTCGCCGTTTTCGTCGAACTCGATTTCACCGGACGCACCGCGGAAGTGGACCGGCTCGCCCGCTGCGGCGAGTTCGATTCCCTCGGCGAGATTGCCCGGGAGGATCTCCGTTCCGTCGCCGGTCGTAACCTCGTTCATTCGGGCCCTGATCTCCGTTCCGTCGTTTACCCCTGCAGCGGCGTTTGCAAGCAGGACGGTCGCCGCGGCGTCGTAGCAGTTCGACGTAAACAGCGCCGGGTCGGTTCCGTACTCGCTTCGATACAGGGACTCGAACCCGTCTCGGCCGGGGCCGCTCGAACTCGGTGCCGTCCCGAAGACGTTAGACAGCGGCTGACCGACCTTGTCGGGGACCGTTTCGCCCTGTAACCCGTCGGTGACGAACACGTCTTCGCCGTTCTCGTGGTCGGCGTAGTATTCACGTAACAGATCGACCCCGCTCTCGACGTAACTGACGAGAAACAGAATATCGGGATCATCGGCCAGTGCCCGCTCCAGTGGGTCAGCGTAGGAGTCACTACCCGGGGTAAACGGCACCTGCCGCTGGAGCGTCCCGTCGAACGACGCCGAGAACGAACCGGAAAGCTGTCGGCCGTAGTCGCCCGACATGTACAACGTCGCGGCGGTTTCGGCGTCGTGTTCCGTCGACGCGAGTTGCGCCGCGATGGCCCCCTGTAACGAGTCGTTCGGTGCCGTTCGAAACGAGTAGCCACGGTCGTTGAGGATCGAAAGCGTCGGCGACGTACTCATCGGCGAACAGGAGACGGTCCCCGCGGGAATCGTCGCCTGCTGTGTCATCTGAAGCGTGACGCCCGAGGAGGCGGCACCGACGATCGTCTGATACCCGTCGTCGATCAGGCCTGCCGCCGCGTCGACCGCGCTTGTCGGCGTCGTTTCGGAGTCGACGACGTCGTGTTCGATCGTCGCGTCCAGATCGGCGTCCTCGAGCTCGGCTACCGGCAACGTCGTGCCGTTCGCGAGCGCGTCTCCGAACGTCGAGAGACCACCCGACAACGGAACGACCGCTCCGTACCGAAGCGTCCGCTCGGACAACGCCGCCCGCGTTTCACTGTTCCCGCCGCGTATGCCATCCGTCAGACAACCAGCCAACGAGACGGCCGCGCTCCCCGAAAGCGCGGACAGACACTGCCGTCTGCTCATTCTTCGGTTCATCACTGACCCCACCTCTCACACGCACAACCACTCGTAGTCGGACCACTGTCCATAGTCTGGTGTCCGCTGTCGGTCGTTTCAACATTCCGGCCAAATGATAGTGATTGATAGTTTACCTCGTGACAATAGGCCACAAGGGTAATGTACTGAACGGACGTTGATTCCCTATTCGAGCCGTCACGACTACCGTTCCGACGGCCAGATCGCCAACAGCACCTCGTCGACGAACTCGTCGTCGATGCAGTAGTGTTCCTCGCGCTCTCCTTCGCGTCGCCAGCCGTTTTCCTCCAGAAACTCGATCGCGCCGTCGTTCGTCGCGGGAACGCCCTGATAGAGCTTCCGATAGCCGGCGTCGTCGGCCCACTCGAGTCCGTACTCGAGCAACCGCGACCCGATTCCGACACGGCGCTGTTCGGGATCGACGCCGACGGTCACCGCGGCGACATGGGAACGGGACGGAAACCCGGGAGCTTCGAGGTGGAGCCACCCGACGACATCTCGCTCCGGGCGGTCGGAACCGGAGTCGTCGGCTGCTGGCTCGAGGACGGCGGCAAAGCAGATCCGCGAGCGGTCGCCGTCGACGCGGACGAGCGCTGACTCCCGTTCGAGCCGTTCGGCGAGGTTGGCCGCGACGACGTAACTCCCGTTTGCGGCGACTGCCCGCATCGTCTCGACGATACCGGTCCGGTCGGCTTCCCGTGCCGGACGGATCGTGACCCGTCCCGGCTCGAGGTCGTGTTCGCTCGGAGCTCCCGGTAGGGCGATACGGAGTTTGCCGTTCGATTCGACCAGATACCCGCGGTCCCGTAGCGTCTCGACACACGAACGGAGTTCGTCCGGCGACGGCGGTACCTCGTGTGTGTACGTTCCCGAACGTGCGGGTTTGGACTGTGTCGATTCGGACTCCAGTCGGACCGAGCGAATCAGTTCGGGACGCGTGACGGCCCCGTTTCGCTCGACGTACTCGTACACCCTGCGCTGGATCTCGTCGTCGAACGAAACGGACGATAGAGCAGGCATAGGAAACGCAGCACCGACCGGCACTATTAGTATACTGCCCGTATTCGCCGGCCCAGCGAGCGACACCGAGTTCGTGGGCCGGAGCGGACGTCTCGAGACGCCCCGAATCGGACGGCCATGACTTGGGCCGGTACCGTGAGCGGAGCCGTCCTCACGCTTTGGCTCAGATGGGGTCTGTGGGATCGTGACGGTCGGCCATACGGCTGGCTTCGGCAGCGTACTGCTCTCGTCGAGCCGGGTCGTCGACGCTCCCCAGATTGTCGGGGTCGGCGTCGATAGCGGCTGGCGTCGTCCGTTCCGGACCGGTAAACGAGGTGAGTGCTCGCTCCTTGCGGAAGTATCGCTTGCCGTCCGGTGTTGCATACGTGAGGATGATGAGATTCTGCTCGTCGTCGGAATACGTTCGCTCGACGAGCCAGACGCGGACGCCGTCAGCGTCGCTCATACGTCTCGTTTGTGCCCCAGCCGGAAGTACATCGGGATGTGGCCCACGTCTGCCGGCTACTGCCGCTCCTCTTTCCCTTCGCATTCTTATAACCCTACAGATAAAACTGGAAAATTCACGAGTTGGTGTTGCCAAATCGGTGTGAAAATCGGAGAGATCGAATGTAGAGAACAGGAGGGGACGATGGACCTGGACGAACTCGAGGCGTTCCTCGGAAAGGGGATGCCGAAACCCATTACGGAGATTGGGACGGAAACGGCGAAATTGTAGATAAAACAGTCCTCTTGGATTCACAGAGGCGGGGATCCGCTTATTTATATCTCGTTCGGCATTGTCTACTTCGGCAGCGTGTATAAATTCATCGTAGTTCGATACGCCCTCTTGCCAGTATTTTTAAGCCAATACATACCAATATTCATATTAGGTAATGGACGAGGGAAATTTCGCGAGTACTATACGGATTTCTCGCCGTCAGTTCCTGGCAACAGGAATGATTTTCGCTACTTCGATATTTGCTGGTTGTCAAATGCAGGGCCAAGAGTCTGGATCAGCAAGCATCATTGTTCATAATAAGACTGAAACATCACATCAGATCTCAGTTGATGTAACAACGTTAAGCAGCGATGAAACAATGATCTCAGAGGTCATGGAGGTTCCTGCTGTTGGAGATGATTCCCCGACAAAAACAGAACGACTTCCAGCTGGCAGTAGCTACTCTGTTAGTGTTGAAATTGATACTGGGGTCAGTGAGACATTTGAGTGGGAAAACGTTCAGATTGAGCAGTCGCCATTACATATTATTTACGATGGATCTGAGAACATTATTTTCGCACTCCAAGAAGGGTGAACGTGATCTGTCTGGTGTAGTGGATTGGTATAAAAGGTGGCGAGGAATAATTAAATCGTAAGCCAATTTACTACGTTTCGACTGTTATACAGGAGTGTGCAAACCAGTTTGCGTAGCTGAGGACATGACTATTGGAATTCCATGTGTCGTGGATCTCGAGTTCGGATGCGATATCGGTTCCGTCGTTTTGGTATCCGACGACTGTGACCGAATGGTTGCCATATTCCGATTTATCACTTGGGTAATCGTTTGCTCGACCCCCGCCCGACATATTGAGCATGTATGGTCGATCGTTGTTCTCGATTTCCTCAAGGACGAATTCGATTCCTGGATTTACATGCTGGAAGGCATCGTAGGTGTGGCTTCCCTCAGTGTAGTCTTCGATTCCTTCAGACATAGGATCTCGAATCAGATCTGATGCAGAACTAACATCCCCATCAAGATCCAGTACAAATGGTGCTGTTCCTCCACTTGCGTTGGTTTCCATCTTGATGTGAAGCCGATCGATAATGGCTTCTCGTGTGTCTCCCTCGTATTCGGAAACTCCCTCGTAGTATCCAATGATCATCGAGGCTGCGATTGGTGTACAACCATCCCAGTCGTCCCATTCATCGTCGCCATACCCGATTTCTGTTTCATCAGCATCGCCACCGTCTAAATCGTCATTTGTCGTCCAGCAGGGAACGTCAGATACGCTGTCATCCATAATTGATACATCATCGGTTGAGTATTCCTTTTCTGCTCCGTAGTTCTCGCTTCGAGCAGCTTCCCAACGTTCCTCTGACCGAACGGAAGAGAATGCTAGCTCGTTTGGTGAACCAGTACCGAGGTGATAGGTCTTTGCAGTGTGTGGCTCTACCACTTTGTTATCTGTAAGTTCCATTCCATATGAGACCCCACCTTCGTATATTCGGCGTCCAGTTGTGGAGTTAGTTTGTTGTGCTACTTTTGATGTCTTTTTGATGGGTGATGCCTCAGTACTGTACTCGAGGATTGGTTCCATCGATCGGTGTGCTCCTGCTGTAATGTACCCTACCTCGCTGCCGTTTTGGAGAACTGGGAAAACGTAAGCACTCCGAATGTACTTCTCAGAAGAGTCTTCGGGAGCACGCATGTAGAACGCAGTCGGCGAGTCAAGAGTACTGTTACTCCAGGCGGAAAATTTGCCAACGCCTCCCACTTGCTTGAGCTTTTGTGCAGCTGCTTTTCGAGCCAATTCTGGTGGAACGGTTTCTGGAACTCGACTAGATGGGGTTCCAGCGATTGCGGAGTTGGTTAATCCGATTCCCCCAACTACGGATGCAGCTGCCGCAACGAAACTACGGCGATTGGTTGTTAGCGATCTCCTTGATTCGTTTCCGTCATTCCTTGTCATAAGTTAACTCCAACTATGCCCTCATCTTACACACTGTTATTTCTTTTCCCTAATATAATAGATTGAGATTTTACTAAATTGAAATGTTACGAGCTACTAATTTATGATTCGCTCGGCGGTGTAGACTGTATCAGAGGACAATTCTCTGAAATACCGATACCAAGCAGATGGTCGGATGACCCTACAAGAAGTATTGCTTAGTTAGTGGTTTGGTAAAACCAAACGCAGAATCCGTAGCCACCTGGACTCCGACCATTCTATATCGTGGTATACAATTTATGTATCGCGGTACCGGGGACGAAGAGACTCCAGTGAACGAACGCCGTTTCTCCACCAAGAGGAGGGGGACGGTCCACACGCTATCGCGAGTACCGCAACTGTGGATATGTCCGGCCGGATAACGACGAGGGTCCCCTCGTGAGTGTTGGGTAAATGACTGCGGGTGGTCGATGGTATCTGAAGGTAGCCGGTAGTGAACATCGATCTCGAGCATCCTCTCGAGTATCCTCGCAGGGTTCTTCTATGGCTGTTCCCGGGTTGGCCCGTTGGTGTCTCCAGAGCCGAAGCCGTGCGCAGGTTATCCCTGCCGGACCACACCGGTCCTCGCCGAAAATATCCGCAGTCGCGACCGCTTGAATTTCATGACCGTTCGGCGGGAGACTGCATGACCGACACTCGGATACACCGAAGCGAAGTGCCGGTTCACTCGGCCTCGGTCGCGCCACATCGAGCGGGGCACTTTCATCTTCGAGAGCGCGCTCCTCGAGTGGCCGTTGGATAGGTCGAAGTCCCGATACTGCACCGATCTCCGGTATCGACACTGCCGTCCGGATCGACGGAGGAACCGTCTCGAGCGTACCTGCACGCACGACGACCCAGTCTCCCCTCTCTCACAGTCGTCGTTCGGCGACATCACGAGAAATAAATCACATGTCGCGATACGAAATGGCTCCCCAATTCGATGACTATCTAGTAATCAGCACCCTTCGAAACACGGCCACTCTGGGACGCCGGCGCGTCGGCGGCATCCCTTCAAAAACCATATGTGACCGGGTAGAAGGGACCAGTAATGCCCGACCCGGCGGATCACGAACGCACTGTCCGCGAAGCGTTTACGAAACAGGCGAGTGACTACGCGGAACGTTCGGTCCTCTCGGATCCGGAGAAAATCGGGCGGCTGATCCGCGCAACCGAGCCGTCCTCCAAAGCGCGTGTCCTCGACGTTGCGACGGGACCCGGACACGTCGCGTTCGGGTTTGCGGCGGTCTGTGACGAAGTCGTTGGCGTCGACATCACGAGAGCCCCGCTCGAGATCGCCACGGAACGGAACCAACAGCGCAGTAGTGCGAATATCCACTTCGGGCAGGCGGATGCCGGGAACCTCCCCTTTGCAACCGCCAGTTTCGACATCGTTGTCTGTCGTCTCGCGTTTCACCACCTCGAAAACCCGTCGCTGGTCCTTCGGGAGATGGCGAGGGTCTGTCGCACAGGTGGGACGGTCGCCGTCGCCGACATCGTCGTGAGCGAATTTCCCGAGCGGGCGTCGTACCAAAACCGTTTCGAGCGACTTCGGGACCCGTCCCACGTCCGTGCGCTGCAACGGAGTGAGCTGCTCGCACTGGTCACCGAGCAAGGAATAGAGATCACGGACGTGCGTTCCGGAACCGTCGTCCAGAACGTAGCGCAGTGGCTCGACCTCGCACAAACGCCGGAACCGCGTGCCGATACGGTTCGAAAACTGATCGAAGCGGACGCGAAACACGACCTGAGCGGGACGCGCCCGTTTTCAGAGGACGGCGAGCTGTATTTCACGCACCGAACTGCTATCGTGGTCGGACGCCGGGTACGATCCGAGTCGGGGACGACGGAGTAAGCGCGTCGAGACCCCAAGAATCGACCGGACCTTGCGGAACTCCCTGCTCGGGGCGACGGGAACCTCGGGGCCGAACCGATCGAGTCGTCGGCCTCGATGACGGCACGTAGCGGGCTACAGCCCGGTTCACCGTCCGGATCCGGTGGGGCGGCAGCCACCGCTCGAGAGGCTGAACGGCTCTGACGGAATTACCGTCAATCAGGCCTGAAGTTGTGTCGAAACGGAGTTTCGAGCACTACACTTAACCTTCTCAGTCGGCTTGTAAACAGCACTCGACTCATGGCATCCTCCGATCGGTCACCGGACCAGCGGTGCTCATCCGTCCGCCAGCAGGAGGTCGTCGCCACCCTCGGCCGGCAGGCACTCGAGGCCGACGACCTCGAGCAGTTGCTGGACGATGCGACCGCTGCCGTCCGGGAAACGCTGGGAGCACAGTACTGTACGGTCTTCGAGACGCTTCCCGAATCGGAGGACCTGCTGCTCAGTGCAGGCGTCGGCTGGCAGTCCGGGGTCGTCGGCTCGCGGACGATACCGCGGGACTCCCATGTGGGGGAGACGCTCGCCACCGCCGAACCGGTGATCGTCGACGACTATCCCGCCGAGGACCGTGTTCCGATGCCGGAGCTATTCCGCGACTGCGGCGTCACGAGCGGGGTCGGCGTCGTCATCGGAGCGTCGGAAGATCCGTGGGGGATACTCGGCGTCCACGCGACCGACTGCCGAGAGTTTACCGAACCCGAGGTTGCTTTCGTCCGGAGCGTCGCGAACGTGCTCGGGTCGGCGATCGAAACCGAACGGGTAACGCGCCGGCTCGAAGCGGAAACGATGCTCAAAAACCGGATCGTCGAGACGAGTCCGGTCGGGATCACGTTCATCGGCGCTGACGGCATGAACGTCTTCGCGAACGATCGTGCCGAGGAACTCCTCGGTCGCCCGCTGGCGGAACTCAGACACTACGATCACGCCGACGATCGATGGAACCTGGTGGACGTCCACGGCGACCCGCTGTCGGCCGACGAACTGCCGTTTTCCAGGGTTCAGCGGACCGGCGAACCGGTCTTCGGCGAAATCGTCGGGATCGACCATCCCGACGGGTCACGAGTGTGGCTGTCGACACACTGTGCGCCGCTGTACGACGCGGGTGCGTTCGACGGAGCAATATACGTACTCGAGGACGTCACGGAACAGCGCCGCCTCGAGAACGAACTCGAGTCGCTGTTCGATCGGATCACGGACGGGGTCTTCGGCCTCGATGCGGAGTGGAACGTCACCTACGTCAACGACCGTGCACGGGAGTTGATCGATCCCGAAGGCGACGGGCTGGTCGGTGAAAACATCTGGGAGGTGTTCCCGGCCGCCGTCGACTCCCGGTTCGAGCGGGAGTACCGGCAGGCGATGGCGACCCAGGAGCCGACGACGTTCGAAGCGTACTTTCCGCCGCTTTCGACGTGGTTCGAGGTCAACGCGTACCCCTCCGAGACGGGTCTGTCGGTCTACTTCCGGGACGTTACCGAGAGAAAGCGGATGAAACGGGAACTCCGCGAAACCAACCGGACGCTCCACCGGCTGTACGAAATCACCGCCGATAGCGACCGCACGTTCGACGAGAAGATCGACGAACTACTCGAACTCGGCCGCGAACGTCTCGGTCTCGACGTCGGGTTTCTGGCCAGAACCGACGAGCGCAGGGATCGCTTCGAGGTGACACACTCGATCGGCGATGACGAGCAACTCCGGCCGGGAACGAGCGCGTCGCTGTCGGACACGTACTGCCAGCGGACGATCCGAGCCGATGGGCTTCTGGGGTTCACCGACGACCCGGTAGCGGGCCCGATCGGGAGCGATACCTACCGGCGGTGGGAACTCGACTGCTATCTCGGCGGCAGCGTGTTCGTCGACGACGACCTGTACGGGACGCTCTGTTTCGGCAGCCGCTCGTCCCGCGAGGCGGAGTTTACCGCCGCCGAGCAGTCGTTCGTCGAGCTCGCAACCCAGTGGGTGAGTTACGAACTCGAGCGCCGACATCGCCAGCGCGAACTCGAGGAAAGCGAGCGACGATACCGGACGCTGGCCGAACACTTCCCGAACGGGATCGTCGCACTGTTCGACGACGACCTCCGCTATACGCTCGCAGACGGCCAGATCCTCGACGAACTCGACATCTCGGCCGACGAGTTCGTCGGTCGAACCGTTCAGGAACGGTACGACGGGGAGACGCTCGAGGCGTTCGAATCGAACTTCCGGGCGGCCCTCGACGGTGAACAACGGACCTTCGAGTTCCAGTTACACGGCCGCGAGTGGCTCGCGTACACCCTCCCGATCGCGGACAATCACGGCTCCGTCTTCGCGGGCATGATCATGGTTCAGGACGTAACCGAACGGAACGCGCGCGAACGCCAACTCCGCGAGCGCGAGTCGCGTCTCGAACGGGTGACGGCCTACACCGACGACATTCTGGACGCGATCGACGACGTGTTTTACGTCCTCGACGACGAGGGCAGCCTCCAGCGCTGGAACGAGGCCCTCTGTTCGGTGACGGGGTATACCGACGACGAAGTCGACGGCATGAGCGCGCTCGAGTTCTTCGACGGGGAGGATCGGGCGGCGATCGAGGAGGCGATCGCCGAGGTGTTCGAAACCGGGCAGGCACGCGTCGAGGCGACGGTGACGACGAAAACGGGCGAATCGATCCCCTACGAGTTCGCCGCTGCCGCGCTCGAGGACCCGTCCGGGTCCCCCGTCGTGACCGGGATCGGTCGGGACATCACCGATCGAAAAGCCACCCAGCGTCGACTCGAGCAACTCGTGACGGATCTGGCGGAATCGAACGAGCGACTGGAGCAGTTCGCCTACGCGGCGTCCCACGACCTGCAGGAACCGTTGCGGATGATCTCGAGCTATCTCACTCTGCTCGAACGCCGGTACGCGACGGAACTCGACGAGGACGCAGCGGAATTCATCGCGTTCGCCGTCAACGGCGCAGAGCGGATGCGCGATATGATCGACGGCTTGCTCGCGTACTCCCGGATCGATACGAAGGGGAACCCGTTCCGGGTCGTCGATCTCGAGGACGTGCTCGCGGACGTCCGCGCCGACCTCGAGATGCGCATCCACGAGACCGACACCGAACTCGAGGTCGACTCGCTGCCACGCGTTTACGGCGACCCCGGTCAGTTACGCCAACTGTTTCAGAACCTCGTGGACAACGCGATCACGTATTCGGGCGAGCAGGCCCCACGTATATCCGTGTTCGCGGAGAAGGACGATCGAGAGTGGGTGATCTCGGTTCGTGATCAGGGGATCGGAATCGACCCCGACGATACGGATCGCATCTTCCAGGTGTTCGACCGCCTGCACAGTATCGGCGAGTACGACGGTACCGGCATCGGACTCGCGCTCTGTCAGCGGATCGTCGAACGCCACGACGGCGAGATCCGGGTCGATTCCCAGCCCGGTGTGGGATCGACGTTTTCGGTTGCGCTGCCAACGCGGTCAGCGACCGAATCCGAAGCGGTATCCGAATCCGAGTCCGAATACGGGTTCGCCCGACGAACGGACTGTCACAGCAATGAATGACTCAGGAGCAACCCGACCCGACCCAGCACAGATCCTGTTAGTCGAGGACAACCCCGGTGATGTCCGACTAACGGAGGAAGCGTTCAAGCAGGGCCGGATCGAGAACGACCTCTACGTCGTCTCCGATGGCACCGAAGCCCTCGAGTTCCTCTACAGGCGCGGCGAGTACGCGGACGCGCCGCGGCCGGATCTCATCCTGCTCGATCTCAATCTTCCGCGGACGGACGGCGAGGAAGTGCTCGAGGAACTCAAAGAGGATTCGGAGCTCCGATCGATCCCGGTGATCGTTCTGACGAGTTCGAGAGCCGAAGAGGACGTCGTGCGGTCCTACGAACTGCACGCAAACGCCTATCTCACGAAGCCAGTCGATCCGGACGAGTTCATCGAAACCGTTCGTGCGTTCGAGAAGTTCTGGTTCTCGGTCGTACGGTTGCCACCGGAGGTCGAACGATCATGAGCGACACGACGACTGAATCCGAGCAGCGACGAACCGAACGCAGCGAGAACAGCGCCGTCGACCAACGGGACCCGGAAGCCGACATCGACGAGACGCTCCGGATCCTGTTGATCGAGGACAATCCCGGTGACGCTCGACTGATCGAGGAGATGCTTCGGGATACCGAGGAACTCGTCCAGCGAATTAGCCCCGATGAGGCGGCGGGACACACGCCGGATATTACCCGCGAAACCCGACTCGAGGGCGGACTCGAAAAACTCGGGAGCTCCACGACCGACGTGGTGTTGCTCGACTTGAACCTGCCCGACAGCGAGGGACTCGAGACGCTCGAGGCGGTTTACGAGGCAAGCGACGAGACGCCGATCGTCGTGCTGACCGGCGTCCGAGATCAACAGGTCGGCGTGCAGGCGATCCAGCGGGGCGCACAGGACTTCCTCGTCAAAGACGAGGTAACGAGCGAGTTGCTGGTACGGACGATCCACCACGCGATCGAACGGGCACGGCAGGAACGCGAACGCAGACGCCAGCGGGAACAGTTAGAGGCGCTCAATCGACTCAATCGTATCGGCAACGACATCACCCACTCGGTCATTACGACCGAAGCCCGCGAGGAACTCGAACAGGAAGTCTGTGATCGACTCGTCGAATCCGACGCCTACCGATTCGCCTGGATCGGCGAGGTCAACCCGGGCAGCGACCGCATCGTCCCGAAGGCGGCGGCCGGAGTCGAGGAGGGCTATCTCGAGGAGGTCCAGATCAGTGCCGACGAAGACGACGAGACGGGACGGGGGCCAGCAGGAACGGCGATCCGAACCGGCTCGGTCCAGGTAATGAACGACGTCCACACTGATCCCCAGTTCGAACCCTGGCGTGAGGAAGCCCAAGCACGGGGCTACCGGTCCTCCGCAGCGATCCCGATCGTCCACGAGGACCTCGTCTACGGCGTTTTGAACGTCTATTCGTCGTCATCGCGGGCGTTCACGGAGCCGGAAACGACCATTCTCGCCCGGATCGGCGACGTCGTCGCTCACGCGATCACGGCGATCGAACGACGGGACGCGCTGGTCAGCGACACGGTCATCGAACTCGAGTTTCGGGTCGAGGAGCTGGCCAAGCCGCTAGTCGAACTGTCGGCAACCGAGTCCTGTACGATCGCGATCGAACAACTGGTTCGTGGCGACGAAACGTTGCTCGCATACGGGTCCGCACAGAACGTCTCACAGGACGCGTTCAGCGACGCCGTCGCGGAAACGGACGGGATCAGCGACGTGCGATTCCTCGCGGTCAGACGCGACGAATTCGAGTTCGAACTCGTCGCTCCGGTCGCCGTCTCGCTGTTCGAGACGATCGCCACCCACGGCGGTCGCGTCGAGTCGGCACGGATTACCGACGGCGAGTTCCGGTTCGTCGTCGAACTCCCGCGGGGACGTGACACCCGCCAGATGATCGAACTCATCCAGAACCAACGCGACGACGTCGCGTACCTCGCACAGCGGACGACCGAACGCAGCGACCGGTCGGACGCCGGGACCTCGTCGGTTCTCGAGGAACGACTCACCGACAAACAGCGTGCCGCCCTCGAGACGGCGTACTTCGCGGGGTATTTCGACTGGCCCCGCGAGAGTACCGGCGAGGAGATCGCCGAGCGCCTCGGCATCGCGCCTGCGACCTTCAACCAGCACCTGCGGACCGCCGAGCGGAAGTTCTTCGACTCCGTCCTCGGGGAGTGATCGGCCGACGATCGCGTTAAATCCCGACGCCGTCGGCCAGGAGTTCGTGCGAGCGCAGCACGTCGTCGTGGTCGGCGATGAGGTTCTGGACGATGACGTCATCGACGCCGACCCGCTCCGTCAGCTCTTCGAGTAGCGTCCGCACCGTCGACGGGCGTCCGGAGATCGACCGGGGCCACTCGCGGTCCGCGAGCGGGGTCGGTGTCGGCTCCGGAACGCCGCCGAGTTCGTCGATCGCGTCCTCGACCGCCGGGATCGAACCGACGACCCCGCGTCGCATGCGCTGATAGGACGCCTCGGCGCTCGCGCGCAACCGGGCCGCCTCGCGATCGGTTTCGGCACAGGCGACGTTGACCGCGAGCATCCCCTCGGGTTCGTCCGGTCCCGCTCCGAGCGGCGAAGGACTGAACGCCTCGCGGTAGGCCTCGAAGGCGGTCTCTGCCAGTTCGGGTCTGATGAACGCGGCGAAACAGTACCGCAGACCGAGTTCACCGGCGATCGCCGCGCTCGAGGGGCTCGAGCCGAGAACCCACGGTTCCGGAGCGCCGTCGGCCGAGCGCGGCAACTGGAGATCTGCGTAGGGGTGGTCGGCCGAAAACCCGTCGTAGAGGTGGGACACTGTCGCTTCGATCTTCTCGGCGTGGTCCGCGTCGGGGTCGCGTTTCTTTCGGTCGGTTCCAAGCGCCCGGTCGGCGGCCGGAATCCCCGTTGCTCGACCGAGGCCGAGATCGATCCGTCCCGGGGCCAGCGCGTCGAGGGATGCGAACGTTTCCGCGACCTTGAACGGCCGGTAGTGGTTGAGCAAGACGGTACCGGAACCGACCCGAATGTCGTCGGTTTCGGCCGCGAGACGGGCGATCAGCACCTCCGGAGTCGTGCTCGCGATCGCGTCGGCCATCCCGTGGTGTTCGGCGACCCAGAACCGGGAGTAGCCGAGTTCGTCGGCTCGCCGTGCGAGTTCGAGCGTGTTGTCGTACGCCTCGGTTGCGTTCCCGCCGTCCGGTACGGGCGCGAGATCGACGATGGAGAGGTTCACATCGGCGTTCAGTGATGCACGCAGAATAACCGTTCGTCACGGTTCCGTCGAGGACAACAGTGTTCGAACGGCTCGAGTGAACGGACAGCGGTTCGCTCAAAAAGGATCTACGCGCCGCGCGGCTCGGCCGCGGGCGGCGTCGATTCGTCCGCGTTCCGTCCCGAAATCGCCACGACGCTCATCGAGAGGCCGGTCATGAAGAGACTGACACCCACGAGGAGTCCGAACGCCCAGGCCGCGTCGGCGGGGAATCCGGCCCAGAGCAGTCCGGCAAGGACGAACGAGACGACGCCGCTGACGGCGATGGAGGCGCGGCCGGGTCGGTCGGCCATGCGCATCGCCATCCACAGTTCAGCGACGCCGTCGACCAACAGGTACGCGACCAGCACGAGCGTGAGGGTCACGAGGCCGAGGACGGGGTTTGCGAGCAGGACGATGCCGCCGATCACCGAGACGACGGCGAGCGCGAACTGCCAGAGGGAGCCGCTCCACCCGCGCGTGGTAACAGCGTGAGCGCCGTGAACGACGCCGCTCAGTACGAGCAACGCGCCGAGCCCGATCGTCAGCGATAGTCCCGTCACAACCGGGAACGCGACCGCGAGAAGGCCGATCAGTCCGACGACCGCACCCGCGATAGCGAGCATCCGCCATCCGCCCGAAATGGAGTCGCCGTACGATCCGTCGTTGAGTGTGGGTGTGTTCACCTGAATCACCAGGTTATCCTACGACGTGTGCGTATATATAACAAATATATGGTTTGACAGTCTGTTCCGAACCCGAACCGGTCAGAATCCGGCGATACAGCGTCTCGAGCGTTGCAAACAGTTGAATCGATACCAGACCACCGGGTTGGATCGTGATCTCGAGGAGCGCTCATATAGTGTATAGCGCGATATGAAATTCGCAGGCTGGGTATACCGAGCTGGAGATGGTGTCACCGTCGACGTTCGATCGGCCCACGGTGGGACGAGAGAGCGCGGCGAACACGACGTTCCCGTCCGTCTCCAGCACCCGAAGCGAAGTCGTACGCTTTCCGATGGAAGGTTTCGAAACGCCAAGGAAACTCGAGGCCGAACGGAAACCGTGACCGGGACCGCGGATCGAGACCGTCACGAACGCCGCGAGTGCGAATGCTGTGGCGAACAGGTGCCTGCAGCGACCTACCACGAGCACTTGCTCAAGGAGTGTCCGGGAGAATAGCGGTTACTTCTCTTCGACGTGGCGGATCTCGCAAGCGATCCCCCGCGTGCTCTCTGCCATCTCACGGCCGAACATCTCGGCGCGGCCGACGCCGAAGGCCTTCGGTCCCTCGACGACTACCTCGTCGCCGACCCGAATGTCCTCGTCCGCGTCGACGATGCCGGGCGCGAGCACGCTCCCGTGGGGGACGAAGCCGTCGATCTCGACGCGCTTGACGGGCGCGTCGCTTTCGACCCATCGGCGTGCGCCCGCGAGCGTAAACGAGAGGGTGCCGTACTGGGGAACCATCGTCGCGAGCTGGGTGTCCTCGTCGTCCCGGACCTGAATCTTGGGGTAGCGACTCGTCGTTTTGATCTCCTCGAAGAGGGCGTCCCCGGCACCGTCACCGAGCAGGTAGTCCGCGATGGCACGGACGGTGTTGTGCTCGCGCTCGCGCTTGGAGTACTTCAACTCGCCCGACAGCGCCTCGGAGAGGTTCGAAATGGACTCATCGTCGGTGGGGTGACCGCCCTCGGGGACGGTGTAGGTCACGTCGAGTTCGAGTCGCTTCTCGACGCGCTCGACGATGTCGCGGTAGCCCTCGTCGGGGACGTGGGCGATGATCGCCGGATACTCGTTGCGCTCGAGGTACCGACGCAGGACTTCGCTGACGAACTCTTTCTCGTCTTCGGACCACCGGCCCGTGACCACGGTGTCGTAGTGTTGGGCCGGATAGGTCGTCTCGAGTTCCTGTGGCACGACGCCGATGGGACTCGTCATCGAAACGAGATGGCCGCGCCACTGGATGGCGTCGTGGAACTGGCGGTGGCTCTGGGATTCGCTGTAGGGCTTGGTCGCCGAACAGGGGACGAGCACGAGCGGGTTCTTGAACCGGTTGCGGTACCGCGTCGTGACGCGGTCGGCAAAGCGCTGGATTTCGACCCGGCGGAGGGTATCTTCCGTCGCGGCGTTGATCTGGGCGTCCCGCAGGATTGGCGTGCGTTCCTCGAGATAGCCCCACTGGTCGTCGAGTTCGCGCATGGCAGCCGTGAGCCACTGGTCGTGGCGGGCCTGTCCCTCGACGTAGTCCCGCAGGCGGCCGTCGCGGATGCGACGGCGGACGATCCCCAGTTCCGCCCGCAGGGCGTTTCGGTTGTGCTCGACGCAGTCCTCCCGGGTGAACTCCTCGCGCGGTTGCTGACAGGCCGAACACGAGCAGGGGAGTTCCTCGAGGTCTTCGAGGAAGTACGCCTCGTCGGTCGTCAGGTATCGGCCCTCGGTGCCTTTCACGACGGCCGCGGTTTCGTCGACGAGATCGACGCCGGCGTAGGCCAGCAGGGCCACGTTACGCGGCGTGGCGACGCCGGAAAAGAGAAGCGCGGTATCGGCGGGGATCGCCTCGCGAACGGTCACGACGGCCTCGACAAGCGCCGCGCCGTGGCCCATCACGGACTGGACGTCGGAGACGGCGTAGGCGTCCGTTCCGTGATCGGCTGCGGTCTCGCTCGAGACGACGGCGACGCTTGGATACGCCACGTCGGGATACTCGACCGCGAAGGACTCCTGAACTTCTTCGGCAGTACCGCCGGGAAACGCCCGGTGGGGCAAGACGGTGAGTTTCGATTCGTCGCCGTCGGGAAGATCCCGATCGGCGCTCCAGAGCGACCCCGCATCCTCGAGGACGTCGTCGACGAGCGCGGGGGTCGTCACCGGCGACTCCAGGCGGAGTTCACCCACGCGCGCGGCCCCATCGCGCTCGTGGACTTCGAAGTAGTCGGTCATACCGGATATGGCCGCGGCGCGCGAAAGAGGCTGTCGATAGCGCCCGGCGATCGGTGAGACGCCCCGCGGGGCGGAAAACTCACACGGACGCCCCGAGCGCTGCTCCCGGTCAGGCGGTCTCGAGAAACGTCGCCGTCGCCGACGTCCGGCCCCGGTTAAACGAGAGCAGTTTGAGACGGATCACGTCGCCCTCCTCGAGGTGGGCGGGAACGTCCTCGACGAAGACGACGAACCCCTCGATCTTACAGACCGCCTGCCGCTCGCCGGTATGATGCTCGGTGAACTCGTGGATGCCGACCGCCTCGACATCGCCGATATCGACCGGCGGATCGCGCTGCTGGGCCGCCCTGTGGCGCTCGAAAGACTCCCGTCGGTCCGCCGAACGGGCACCACGATACCGTTTGATCGCCCACGAGCCGAACACGACGGCGACCATCGTACCGAAGAGCACCGACGCAACCTCGAGCATACTCGAACCAGCTCTCGCGTCCACTATCGGTGTTGCGGTGTCGGTTCGGGTATCAGGTTGGAGTTCGTTCCGGACAGGCCACGGATCGTTCCGGTTTCCGTTCCTGACGTTGTGTCACGCAATCACGAACCAATAGGCGCTTGCCACTGGCCGGAAAACGATCGCTATGAAGTTCGAACTCGACGATATCGACCGTGGAATTCTTCACCGGCTACAGGACGACGCCAGACACACGACGGCGTCGGACATCGCCGAGGACGTCGACGTGACGGCAAATACCGTCCGCAACCGGATCCAGCGGCTCGAGGACGAGGGCGTGATCACGGGGTACATGCCGGTGCTCGATTACGAACGAACCGGGAAATCGATGCACATGGTCGTCCAGTGCACCGTCCCGATCCACAAGCGCGGAACGTTGGCAACGGATGCGCTTTCGGTCGATGGCGTCGTCGCCGTCCGCGAACTCATGACCGGTCACCGGAACCTCCGGATCGACCTCGTCGCGGAGGACACCGACGAGATCACGGCGGCCGTTAGCCGACTCCAGCGCACCGGGCTCGACATCGAGGAGGAGGAACTGCTCAAAGCCGAGTATCGCCAGCCGTTCGATAACTTCGGAGCCAACGCCGTCAACAGTTGAGGGAGTGCTCCGCCGTAGATCGAGCCGGTTCGATTTCGGTTACCGAAATCGAGCGCCGAATAACTGAGTAAAGTTTCGCTATCGCCGCTATGCTTTTACGTATCCATCCGCTCGAGTACATCGTGAGTAATTCATCCATCAGTTCGGCTGACGACGGGTTCGACGGCTCCGTGAGTATCGCCGTCGTTACTGCGATCGCGGCGCGACGGAACGTCGCCCCGACCGAACTCCCGCCGCTGTACGAGTGGATCGACCCCGACGCGCTGGATGCGCTCTTCGAGCCGAGCCGAACGCGTGGGCCGCGGCGTGGCCGACTCGAGTTTCACTACGACGGCCACGACGTCGTCGTCGAGTGCACCGACGACCTCGAGATCACCGTCGACGGGAAGCCGATAGCCGACCCGGTTTCGACCGCAACGGTCGGGATGTCCGACGAATCCGTCACCGGCGTCTGAAACGGATACCGCTCACGACGCGACCGGTTGTTGCTGTTTTTCGTGAGAGCCTAGTCACTGTTGAGATCGATCAGTTCGACGCTTGGCGGAAGCCGGTCGAGCGCGCCATCCGGCCATCCGCGGTGTCCCAGCGTGATTTCGGCGTCCGGATTCGCCTCGGCGAGACGGGTGATGCCGTCGGCGGCGGCCTCGAGTGCCGCCCGGTCGACCCGGTCGGGGACTTCGGCCGTAAGCGGGTAGCTCTTCGAAAGCGCTCGCGGAAACGGGCCGAACGGCGGTTCGACCCGCCACGACTCGTCGAACTCGTCGCCGCGAGCCGGCTGGCCTTCGGTCAAAAATAGCGAGTTCGGCACCGAGAGCCGCTCGAGACGGCTGTGGTGGCGACGGACTTCCGGCCGTCGTGCGCTCTCGTGGGACGTATAGAAGAAGGCTCCCTTCGAGACGGGGTCGGAGCGCTCGAGCTGGGCGGCGTGATCGAGCAGCGTCCGGTACCCATCGAGCATCGTCGGATGGGAGCGAGCGCGCTGTTCGACGAGTTCGAGGAGGTTCCCCGCGCGGATCGCCTGTTTGATCCGATGGATCTCCTCGAAGGTAACGTGCAGATTGTGCGCCGCAAGCTCCGTTTCGCGCGGTTTCTCGGGGAGCGCGCGAAGCTCGTCGGGCGAATGCTCGGTACAGACGGGACACGAACAGGGCAGGTAGTCCAGATCCTCGAGCTGGTGTGTTCCCCGAACCGTCAGATAGCGATCGTCGCGGGCGTACAGCGCGTAGGCTGCCGAATCGAACAGGTCACAGCCCATCGCGACCCCGAGTGCGAACATCATCGGATGGCCGGCACCGAAGAGGTGGACCGGCGCGTCGGCACCCAGCCCGCGCTTTGCGGCGGCGACGACGTCGACCATGTCGTCGTACCGGTAGTCGTTCATCAGCGGGACGACCGCGCCGACGGGGAAGACGTCGAGATCGGTCTCGTCGGCGTGCCGGCCGGCCGCCTCGCGCAGGTCCGGGTAGGTCGACCCCTGGACGGGCGCGGTGACGAGCATCTCGCCCGTATCGACGGTCTCGGCGGTTTCGAGGCGTTCCTGTGTGGTCTCGAGGTCGTCCGCAGCGCGCTCGCGGCTGACGTCCGGCGGCGTCGGGATGTCCACCGGCGTACCGATGTCCGAACCGATGGCGTGCTGGAACTCGAGGATCTCCTCGGTCGTCACGTCGATCTCGCCGTACTCGGAGAGCTGAAACGAGCCGGAGTCGGTCATGATCGCCCCCGGGAAATCGAGCATCTCGTGGAGCCCCTCCTCGAGGGCCCGCTCGCGGACGTCGTCGGTGCCGTGGATGATATAGGAGTTCGTGATGAGGATTTCGGCACCGAACTCGTCGGCGAGCCGGCGGGGGCTGATCGTATCCAAATTGGGGTTAATCACCGGCAGCAGCGCCGGCGTCTCGACGGTAACGTCGGCACGCGGTACGGTGAGCCGTCCGATCCGCCCGCCGGCGTCGGTATCCCGGAGTTCGAAGCACTCGCGCATCGACCGTGTGTTGACGACCGCAGCGGTAAGCGTTCCGTTCTCCGACAACGAGATACGGCGGGGCGATCGCAAGCACAACGCCGATGCAAATCGATCGACACCCCGGCGTTTCGAGACCGGTGACGGTCACGGGATTCGACAGCGTGAACGACGGATTAGGCACCCTTGCACGGTTCTAACGGTGTGTTTCAGCGAGATAACGCTGAAACAGTCACCTCGTTTTAGCCGGTCGATAGCTGTAGCTCAGCCCGCATGGTTTCACGACCGCACACACTCGGCGTCGTCTTCGTCGCACTGCTGGTTGCGCTCTCGGGGGGTCCTGCCCTCGCTGGCGCGACTACCGCTGCGAACGACGCCGGAGACATGGGCGCAACGCTGGAAAACGTACAGGTCGAGACGCTCGAGCTCGAGAACGTCACCGTCGAGAACGCGACGATCGAAGAGCTGAACGTCGAACAGTTCGACGCGGACGTACAGGAACTCCAGGACGAACTCGAGGGGGCGACCGACACCGCGGACAACGCGACTACTGAAGAGGAGGAAACCGAGACGACTGACGACGGCGTCGGAGACAACATGACCGAGGAGGTCACCATCTCCGACATCCAGATCGAGTCGCTCGAACTCGAGGGCGTCTCGATCGAGGACATCGAACACGACGGCAACGGGATGGGTGACAACCTCACCGAGGACGACGAGATGGAAGACGACGACACCCTCGCTGAGGACGAGATGGAAGACGACGACACCCTCACTGAGGACGAGACTGGAGACGAGCTCGCCGAGGACGACGAGATGGGCGACAACGTCTCCGACGACGGAATGGACGGAGAGTTGATCAGTGAAGACGCTGATGAACTGACGGTCCAGGAACTCACTATCGAGACGATGGACGTCGAGCGGCTGACGATCGACGATCTGAGCGTCGGGACGGACACCGCCGAAACCATGGACGACAACCTCACCGACGACGGGATGGAAGACGAAGAGGACAACGTCACCGTCGTTGGCGAGGACGACGAGATGGACAACGTCACCGACGAAGACGAAACGGAGGTCACCGAGGACGACGAGATGGACACCGCCGCACAGGCGGAGGAACTCGAGGAGCTCACGATCGAGCAGTTCGACGTCGAGGAGATCAGTATCGAGTCGATGACGGTCGAATCAGTCGAAGAAGCCGACGACGCTGCCGACACCGTCGGCGAGGACGAGATGGAGGACGACGAGGACAACGTCACCGTCGTTGGCGAGGACGACGAGATGGATGACAACGTCACCGTCGAAGACGAGATGGATGACAACGTCACTGACGACGAGAACGGTCTCGATACCGAGGACGACACTGACGGGCACACGATCTCCCACGTCTCCGCGTCGACGATCATGATCGAGGACGCGATGGGAGAGACGCTGACGCTCGGCGACGCTTCCGACCTCGAAGGCGTCGGCGACACTGCGGCCACCGAAATGAACGAAACGACTGACGACGAGATGGACGACAACCTCACCGACGAAGACGAAACGGAGGTCATCGAGGACGGCGAGATGGACGACAACCTCACCGACGAAGCGGACCAGCCCTCGATCGCCAAGCGCTGATCGGCACGAACGCCGCTATCGCCGCACCCGGACGAACGCCACCCGATCCACTTTTTCTCGACCACCCGAGGCCGACTAGAACGACGGTTCGGATCCGGCGTGCGAAGCGACACGCGCGGAAAGCGATGCACCGATCGGCGGATGAACCGGCGATTAAAGCGCATGGAACGGACGCCAACAGCGGGTTTCACCGCGACAATACTGTAACAGTCGCCTCGTTTTAGCGAGGAAACGGCTGTAGCCCAGCGCGTATGGTTACACGACCACAGCAATTCGGAGTCGTCTTCGTCGCACTGCTGGTTGCGCTGTCGGGGGGTCCCGCCCTCGCCGGAGCAACCACGGGCACGAACGACGGCACCGGAGACGTGAGCGCAACACTCGAAAACATCCAGGTGGGGACGCTCGAGCTCGAGAACGCCACCATCGAGAACGCCACCATCGAGGAGCTGAACATCGGCCAACTCGAGGGCGATACCCAGCAACTCACCGAGCAACTCGACGAGGGCCAAGAGAACGAGACCGAGGACAACGAGACCGAGGACAACGAGACCGAGGACAACGAGACCACCGACGGCGAAAATCAGACGGCTGAAGACGTGAACATCTCCAATATCGAGATCGAATCGCTCGAACTCGAGGACGTCACGATGGAGGACCTCGAACTCGACGGTGAGGAGATGGAAGATAACGAGACCGAGATGGAGGACAACGAGACCGAGATGGAGGACAACGAGACCGAGATGGAGGACAACGAGACTGAGATGGAGGACAACGAGACCGACGCCGGGCAGGATCTGATCGCCGAGGACGCCGACGAACTCACCGTCCAGAACCTCACCATCGAGACGATGGACGTCGAGCAGATGACGATCGACGACCTGACCGTCGAGGAAGATCAGGGCGTCCTCGACCAGATCGGTGACTTCTTCGAAGGTATCTTCGGCGGCGGTGACGAGGGTGACACGGAAGGCGAAAACGAAACCGCCGAAGACGACGGCGCTGCTAACGAGACCGAAGAGACCGTGAGCGAAGAGATCGAGGAGCTCACGATCGAGCAGTTCGACGTCGACGAGATCTCGATGCAATCGATGACCATCCAGACGCTCGAGGAAGCGGACGGCGGCGAAGCCGGAGACAACGAGACCGCCGAAGACAACGAAACCGACATGGCGGACAACGAGACTGCCGAGAACAACGAAACCGACATGGAGGACAACGAAACCGCCGGCGAAACCGTCTCGCAGGCCTCCGCGTCCGTGATCACGATCGGTGACTCGACCGCCGAGACCGTGACCCTCGGCGACGCACAGGAACTCGAGGAGACGACGATGGACGGGAACGAGACCGAAGCGGACAACGAAACCGAAGCGGACAACGAAACGGCCACAGAGGACGAGCAGCAGTCGCTTGCAGCGCTTCGCTGATCGGCACGACCGCGCCGGGACCCCGTCGTTCACCGCCGTTTTTTCGATGTCACCCCAGTAGACGGCTCGAGCGGCCGCGTTACCGTTCCCGGTCGCCGAACAACTGGTAGTACGACAGAGCCAGTACCGTCCGTCCATCGCGGATCTCACCCGCCCCGACCGCATCGAGCAGTTCCTCGAAACCCATCGTCATCACCCGGATGCTCTCGTTGTGATCGAGTCGTTGTTCGGCGGTCGGACGACAGCCGGTAGCGACGAAAAAGTGCAACACCGCGTCGGCGATCCCGTTTGCCGGTTCGACGGTCACCAGCGGCTCGAGGTCGTCGGCTTCGTAGCCGGTCTCTTCGGTGAGTTCGCGCCGAGCGGCGGACTCGAGGTCCTCGTCGTCCGGTTCGGTGCCGCCGACGGGGAGGCCGCGGTTGACGCGGGAGACTGCCTGTCGCCACTCCTCGATACAGACGACCTCGCCGTCGGGGGTAAACGGGAGGAGACAGACGCTCGCCGGCTCCGAGAGGTAATCGAACTCGGTTTCGGTCCCGTCGGGGAGGCGAACGGATTCGTTAACGATATCGAAGCCGGGGCACGTGTAGGCGGTCCGCCGATCCAGCGTTTCCCAGGCGAGTGGATCAGTTGGCATACGGCCTGGTTTGGCGGTGAGCATCAAAAGCACCCCGTCATGGCCGACGCGAGTCGGTCAGTCGGCGTCGGTGGTCCGGTCCGTTCCTACGCGGTCCGTTCTCGAGCGGTGCGACGACGTACCTGCTCTATAACAAAGCCACGAATCGGTGAACGTCGGTACTCAGAGGGTGATCCATGGATCAGCTCACAGGATTCCAGCGTGACTTACTGTACGTGATCGCAGGCAAAGACCGGCCGTCAGGACAGGAGATCCTCGACGATATCAACCGCTACATCGACCAGCCGGTCACCCACGGCCGGCTGTACCCGAACCTCGACACCCTCGTCGAGAAGGAACTCGTCGAAAAGGGGCAACTCGACCGGCGGACGAACTACTACGCGCTGACACCGAAAGGCCGACGCGTGCTGCAACGCCGTCAGGAGTGGGTCGACCAGTACGTCGACGTCTAGCTCCTGGCCATTCATTTCGTCATCACGGATACTGTGTCGCGGCTGCGTTCATCTCGCGAGTACCGCCGCCGGGACTCGAGGACGCGTCGTAACGACCGACTGCTTCAATCGAACGATCGAACCCCGCACACGGACGGAGACTGAACGGAACCGTGCTGCAACCGGGTAGCCCTCGATTGAATCCGCGAACGGTTCGCTCTCGAGGGCCGAACCGAGAAGCGGCTCCGAGCGGTGTTCAGTGGCGGTGATGGGACGTTACGAGGCCCCGTTTGGGACCGTTAACCGGTGTGTAGGGCGACGTGAACAGTCGAAGGGGTTCCGTACGCGCCGGACGTGGACTCACTGATCCGGCTGCAGTTCGTCGAACGAGACCGTCGAGAGATCGGCCTCAACGGACTCGACGTGCTCGTTGAACGCTTCGACGAACGCGCCGACATCGCCGACGAGGCGACGAACGTCGGGGGCGGACGGGGGACCGTACTGCGAGAGGAGGTACGTGCCGTCGGATCCGCCGACCCGAAGGTACGATGCGACGTCGCCGTCCCACTTCAGTTCCCACCGGGTTCCGGTCACCGTCGTCGCGTAGGTGCCGTACTCCCCATCGTACCGGTGGAGTTCGCTCGCCATCGCGTCGGCGACCTCGCGGATCCGTTCGACGATCCGGTCGCGTTCGGCGGCCAGCGCTGCCGTCGACGCGACCTCGGGAAACTCGTCGGGAACGTCGGTAAACAGCCCCTCGAACGAGGCGACGTGTTCGTTGTATGCCGCGACGAACGCCTCGTAGTCGTCCATCGCGTCGTCGAGCGCCGCGGGTTCCGGGGGCTGTTTGCTCGAGACGACGTACGTCTCCGACCCGGACCGCGGCTCGTAGCGCAGGTACTGGACGTCACCCGCCTCGTAGGCCAGCGTCCAGCTTCCGCTGTCGGTGTCGAAGGTCTCACGGCCGTAGTCCCCACCTGTTAGCACCGCGAGTTCCCGCGCGATTTCGCCGGCCTGGGTTCTGACGCGGGAGACCACCGCGTCACGGTTGCGGGCGACGCCTCCAGCCTCGTCGATCTCGAGGTCGAGACCACGGTCGTCGGTCATACCGCTCGAGAGAGGCCGGACGCCGGTAACGGTTGCGACTCGAGGGGAGTCCAGTCCGCGCCGGAACGGATCGGTGGGGGTTCAGGTTCCGGTTTCGTTTTCCTCCTCCTCGATATCCTGCCCGTTGCCCGTTCCCTCCTCGGACTCGAGTTCATCGTCCGACTCGTTGTCGGTTTCCTGGCCCGTCTCGTTTTCCTCGCCGGGTTCTTCCTCGCCCGCCGGTTCCGTTTCGTTGCCCTCTTCGCCCGGGCCGCCACACCCGGCCACGACCACCGTCGATACTGCAGCGCCGATCGTTCCGAGCGTGCGACGTCGTGTCAGCCTGTTTTCACGGACCATACCGGAGATGCCAGCCCAAGGCGAATAAAGCGATAGCCGACACTCGCGTGGTTGGGACGGAAACCGGTGGCGGGACGGCGGGCGGGAACGTATCCCAAGGGTTCAACTCCGTTCGGTCGATACGCCACGGTATGGAGTTTGCAGTGTCCCGGGACGGGGCCGCGCTCGTGACGCTTCAGGGTGGCAGCGAAACGACTGCCTGCGACGACGCGAGACGATCGCTCGCGGCGACGCTCGAGTCGCTCTCGACCGACGGCACGATCGACGGCTGGGAGATCGACGACGCCGACGTGTACGAACACCCGACGGCCCCGTTCGATCCGTACACGATCACGATCGAGTTTACGGTGACCGTCGTCGTCGATGCCGACGGCGACGACCGGGCGGCCGAGGTCGGCGCGAACGCGATCGACGATGCGCTGGACGCCGCCGGCGTCGACGCGGTTTCGTACACGTCCGCGCCGACGACCGCCCCGGCGTGAGCCACCCGTCCTGCTGATCGGCCGGACTTATGTCGTCCCGCGCCGACCGTGACGTATGGAGATCGAGTTGCGGTTTTTCGCTACCTTCCGCGACGCGGTCGGGCAGAAAGAGCGAACGCGCGTTTTCGACGACGAGGCGACCGTCGGCGACGTGCTCGTCGCTCTCGAGGACGAGTACGACGGGCTCGAAGGGCAGTTACTGGAGCAGGGAGCGGTCAGGGACCAGTTGAACGTGTTGAAAAACGGGCGCAACGTGGTCCACATGGACGGGACGGGGACGGAACTCGAGGAGGGTGACGTGGTGTCGGTGTTCCCGCCGGTCGCCGGCGGCTGACGGCACCCATACCCGCGTCGCTCCGACAGCGAGTGTTCCGGGGGTACGCGGACGAAACGCGACCGAACGGTTTTCACCGCTCCGGAGGAACTGTACCGCAGATGTTGCTCGAGTTGCTGCTCGAGGGGGTGTTTCACGCCCTCGTCGACCGGAACCCGGATCGGACGGGCACCCAGTGGGCCTGCCTGTTTCTGGGCGTCGTCCTGTTGTTGCTCGCGGTCGGAGCCGCCGTTTCGATCGGGTATTTGTACGGACTGGCGGTTGCGGTCGTTGGCGGAACGCTCGTCGCGTACGGCGCGTGACGTCGGCACTCTGTGACCACGCCGGAACCGGCGATCGGTTTCGAGAGGATTTTATCCGTCGTCCGCGTCGCCGGCAGCGTGGGAGACGGACGCGAAATGCCGGCTGGCGCGGGCGGAGACGGCAGCCGAACGGCTGACAGTCCATCCGCCGCCGAGGCCTCGAGCGGGGACCGTGAGGAAGTGACGTTCGATCGGGAGGGACTTTCCGCCGGGTTTCTCACCTGCGTGCCGATCGCGCTTGGCGTCGCCGGCTACGGGATCGCGTTCGGCGTGTTGGCCAGTCAGGCCGGCCTGAGCGTCGCGGAGGCGACGCTGATGAGCGCGACTGTACTGGCCGGTGCGTCACAGATCGTCGCCGTCGAGCTCTGGGCGGACCCGCTCCCCGTTGCCGCGATCGTCACCACGACGTTCGCGATCAACCTGCGCTACTCGCTGATGGGGGCGGCGCTACAGCCGTGGTTTCGCCGCCTCTCGTCGGCCCAGACGTACGTGAGTCTCTATTTCATGGCCGACGAGAACTGGGCGTTGACGATGCGAGAGCTCACGTCCGGCAACGGGAGAGGGGCGTTTCTGCTCGGGAGCGGCATCGCGATCTGGGTCTTCTGGGTCGGCGCGACGATCGTCGGTGCGGTCGCCGGCGAAACCGTCGGCGACCCGACCCGGTACGGAGCCGATTTCATCCTCGTCGCCGTCTTCGCCGCGCTCGCGGCCGAACTCTGGGAGGGACGATCGACGGTCGTCCCGTGGGCCGTCGCGCTCGGAAGCGCCCTCGTCACGGCGGCACTCGTTCCGGGCCGCTGGTACATCCTCTGTGGCGGACTGGCCGCAGCCGTCGCCGAGGTGATCCGCCATGGCGAGTGAGGCGCTCTCGCTCGAGCCGCGGGTGGTCGCCGTGGTCCTCGCGATGGCCGCCGTGACGGTGCTCACGAAAGTCGGCGGCGTCTGGCTCGTACGACGCGTCGAACTCAGCGAGCGGCTCGAGGCCGGCCTCTCGGTGGTCCCCGGTGCGATCGTGATCGCGGTACTTGGCCCGGAGCTTGCGGCCGGCGGGCCGGCAGAGTGGGGGGCGGCCGGGCTCGTGGGCCTCGTCATGTGGCGGACGGAGAACATCCTTGCTTGCGCTGTGTAGCGGGGTCGTCGGCGTGGTGGCTTTCAGGGCGCTCGGCTGACGGGCATCCGGGACCGCGCCGTGCGCGGATTTATCGGTCCGGCTGCCGAACCCGGGGTATGGCTCGCGAAACGCACATCGAACGGTCCTTTCGGGGCATTTCCGAACGGCTCGCGGTCCGGTATCTGACGAGCCTCGGCGGCGAGCGCGTCGGCGAGAACGCCGTCGAGGGCGAGGGGTGGACCGCGACGCTCTCTTCCGAGACGGTCGGCGTCGGGCCGTCGCTGACCCTGACAGAGGTGACGGTCGTCTTCGAAGGGGACGTCGACACCGTCGAACCGCTCGTCGAGCGATTCGCACAGAAAGCGATGCGTGCAGGCGGCTGATGGGGGGCGAACCGATCGAGGGGCAGGTGCTTCTGCTTACCGCTGCGAAAGCGAGCGTCCCGCCGAATCGACTGCCGGCCCTCGTCGATCGCGCGCAGGCGGTTCTGGACTCGAGGCGCGAGCGGTACCGCCGCGAGTACGAGCGCGTTTACGAGGGAGAGACGTTCGAGGCGTTTCTCGTCAAGTGGGGCCACTGGGACGAACTCGGCGAGGAGCTATCTCTGACCGCACGCGAGCGCTCGGCGGTCCGACGCGCACACGAGGAGCAGTTACTGCGCGTCGGCCGCCGGAGCGACCGCGAACCGGAGTTCGAGACGGCCCTCGAGATCAGGGAGCCGGTGGTGATCGGCACCGACGGGGCGGCGTAACGAACGCCGGCAGTCGATGGCAACTATAAAGATAGTGTTTCACCTTGCCCAAAACACTGAGACGATGGCTATCGACCAGGAAACCGAAATGACCGACGCGGAGGTGGACGACTTCCTCGGCCGTCACGAAACCGGGGTGTTGTCGCTCGCGCGGGAAAACGATCCGTACGCGATTCCGATCTCGTATGGGTACGATACGGACAGGCGGGAGTTCTACATGCGGCTGGTGTCGACGCCCGACAGCGAGAAACGCGAGTTCCTCGAGTCGGCGCCCCAGGCGCGGCTCGTCGTCTACGACGAGCAGGAGTCGACGTACCGAAGCGTCATCGCCACGGGGACGCTCGAGGACATCCCGCCCGCGGAACTGACGCCGGACCAGATCGCACAGTACGGCGAGGCAAAACGGCCGTTGTTCGAGATCTGGGCGCAAGGAAAAGACGAACTCGACATCGAACTCTATCGACTCGTGCCGGAGTCGCTCGATGGCCGTCGGACCGAAGTCGACCGCGAAGAGTGACCAGCCGCCGCGCGGACGAGACGGACCCGGTGCTGGACTGAGACTCGAGGGAGCGAGACGCGGTGATTACTCGGTGGGCTGTTTCTGCGCGAAAGCCGACGTGGAAACCGCTGCGCCACAGACGGGACAGCCATGTGAGAGCGTAGCCTCACGCATCGACTCGTTGACCTCGATCTCTTGGCCGCACTCGGGACAGGTGAATTCGTATCTGCTCATGACGGGGCGTAGATTTGTGTCAATCGTTGTTCGGCTACGTTCATAGCTGTGCGTCCACTATATATAGGGTTGCGGTTCGGTGCTGGGATCCGGTAGGTCCCGAAGCTTTCTTGACCCGTGACTCAGTCGCCGTATTCGAGGATCGCCTCGAGGAGTTTCGTCTGGGCTGCAGCGAGGTGTTCGCTGAAGGTCGTCCCGGTGATGCCGAGTTCGTCGGCTACCTCGCCGGCGTTTGCTCCCTTCGGGTGCTCGAAGTAGCCCATCCGGTGGGCCGTCTCGAGGACTTCGAGTTGCCGATCGGTCAGGGTGCTTCGATCGACGAAGACGAGGTTTCGCTCGGAGTGGTCCTGCTGTGACTGGAGCAACCGCTGGACGTCGAGGGTGTCGTACCGGGTCTTGAGTGCACCGATGATCGACTGGAGCCCTTCCATGTCCGGCGCGTGGAACGTCAGAAACAGCGCAGTGCCTCTCGATCTGACCTCCGTCACCGGACAGTCGAACCGTTCGATACACTCGCAGGGACAGCCCCGACCGAGTTCGCGTTCGAACCGGTAGACCGAACTCGAGCCGTACGAGAAGACCCGCGAGAGATCCGCGTCGGCCTCGAACTCGTCGGGTTCGTCCTCGGCTTCGAGCATGAACTCCTCGGTCACGCGCTCGGGTGCGTCCGGGTTGGTGCTCTTCGAGACCGACTGGACGCGACCGCCGGCCTCGCCGGCGGCCTGCGTCACCACGCAGTCGGACGGGTCGTCGATTTTCACCTCCGCACGGATCCCCGACGCCATTGGCTACCGATGGTGGCGCGAGCCTCCTAAACCCTGCGTCACGATCGTCGAGAACCCGCCAGCCGTTCGGGCGGACCACGAGCGGCACCCGTCGTTCGACCCCCCATCGAAACGCGGGCGAGACGGTTCCGACCGCCGAATTCCGAGGCGGTACTTAAAGTGCCCTGTATTTATTGGGACTCATTTGGAGGGGGTCCGGTCGCTACTAGGTAGTGAACGATGACCGCTACGAACTCCGGAACGAAGCGAGGATGGCCCACCGACGAAACCCCCGCGGATCCCCAGACAGTGCTTGCCGCACTGGACGACGACGCCTGTCGAGCCATCCTCGAGGCGACGAGCGACGAGTCGCTGACGGCGACCGAACTCTCGGAGCAGTGTGACATCCCGATGTCGACGGCCTACCGAAAAGTCGAGAAACTGGCGGACGCCGACCTCGTCGAGGAGCGGGTCCGGATCAACACCTCCGGCAAACACGCCACCGAATACCGCAAGTGCTTCGACGACGTCGTCGTCTCCGTCGCCGACGGGGGCCACATCGAGATCGAAATGACGAAACCCGACGCCGGAACCGAGTCGAACGCCGCCTCCCACCCCGCGGTGGCCGGCGACTGACCGGTGGAGCCGACCGTCAGCCGGTGGGTCACACCGTAGCGGCCGATTCGGATCGGTATCTGCTGTTTCGAACGGCGAGAAACGCTTTTCATTCAGCGGTCCGCTCGCGATCGTCCTCGACCGGAACCACTCGCTGTGGGACGACCGACAGGACCGACGCCGGAACTCGGCCGAAGAGCCACTCGCCGGCGTTCGCGAGCCGTTTTCGAACGACGGTGTAGCCGATCGAAACCACGAGCATGACGATCACGACCGATCGAACGCGGCCGTCGAAAACGAACAGCGCCGGGAGCGCGAGCACGGCCGCGAGTGCGAGGTCCTCCGGTGCGCCGTCGTAACGCACCCACCGTCGTGGCGCGAGCCACCGGCCGTGGTAGTGGCTGTAGACCGCACGATCGGACGTGGCCCGCCACGGCTTCAACTCGAGGCCGCCGCCGAGGAGATCCGCGCCCGAGTGCAGGGCGGCGGCGAGGAGGAACGCGGCGAGGCCGACGGTCACGTCGGTCGGAACGATCGCTGCGACGAGGCCCGCGAGGACGGCAAACACCGCGTAGTAGACGGGGAAATGGAGGGTTCGTCGGTGGCCCGCGACGAGGTCGAAGTCGGGAAAGAGGCCGCCGAGGATCGCCGCGGCCGCGACGACGCCCGCGAACTGCGGCGCGACGGCAGCGACGACGACGGCGACGGCAAGCGCCGCGAAAACGTGGGTAGTAGCCATCATGGTATCCGGGATAGGAACGGCGCTCGCATATCAGTTGTGTGAATACGATTTCTTTATTCACGGAACCGCGTGATGTTTAGTCGCCGATTCGCCTGTCATCGTTCGGATTTCTCACTCCGTTGTTTCGCCGTTCTTCTCTGAGTTCTTACACTGGTCTGACCGGGGTTCGACGGGCTTCACTCGGAGCTCTCCGAAGCCGTACTTCGAGTGACTGCCGACCCGAAGGATACCGCTCTTCGCGGTCTCGATGGGGCGGTCGCCCTCGTACTTCACGACCTGCCCGTGGTCGACGGTTTGGAGCTTGTAGACCTCCCGTTGCTCGAGGATCTTCTCCTCTCGCTCACGGAGATCGCGTCGACTCTCCTTCCACCACCACGGGACGTCCTGGTCGGCGGCCTTGGGGTACTCCGACTCCAGCACGAACGGCATCGTCACCTCCACGAGGAAGGCATCGCCGTCCTCGAGCCGGGAGTAGTCCAGGTCGTCGAGGTCGACAACCTGCGTGTCCTTCAGCCGCGTGATGCCGTAGCCGTAGTTCCGTTTGCCCCCGAACTGGAGGCCGTCAAGCACGTCCTCGTCCAGCGGGAGCGCATCGGGGTCATCGGCGTGCAGGTAAGCGTTGATGTACCACTTCGTGGTCTGCTGCTGCTTGCGAGCACCCTCCGGCTTGCCCATGATCGTCTCGTGGGACAGCGCCGGGTGCCCGCTCTGCGGGCGGATGTCGTGCGTGTTCAGGGCGTCCCGCGGTCGGCTGTCGAGAAGCCAACGATGGGCCGGGTTCCGCATCAGGAACAGGTCGTCGTAGCTCTCGACGTCCGGCAGGCCGCTCCCGAGGTACGGTCGAATGCCGCTCTGGGAGTGCTCTTCGGGGAACGTCCCGAACTGGCCGGGGGCGAACATCCCGTGGCTGGCGTGGAGGTGCTGGTGGACGTCGTGCGAGACGTGCTGGCCGAGGGCGTGGAGGATGGCGTTCCCCGAGACGTAGTACGGGTGGCCGATGTAGTCCATCTCCAGCTCCCAGTGAACCTGCTGAATGCGCGTCACTGGTCGAACGCCTCCCGGAAGTCCTCGATGTACTGGAGCGCCGTCGACCACGCGCCAATCCGGCGGAGGTTCGCATCCAGCACCATGTCGTACTTGTCATGCGCCGTGTCCAGCGGGTGTTCCTCCAAGCGGTTCCACGCCGACGCCCACGACCGCCACGGACGGCTCCCGAGTCGGGCCGACGGCTGACCTCGAGCGTCGACATCGATCCGCAGGGCGAACTCCTCGCCCGCGTAGACCGTCCGATGAGGGACTATCTCGTCGGCGTCGTCGACGACCAGCCGGAGGTCGGCGAACTCGTGGCCGTCGCGGTAGTTGTCCAGCAGTGCTGCCACGAGGAGCGTGTGGTACTTCAGGCTCGTGTAGGGGTAGTAGACGCTCTCCGTGAACGCCGAGACGACGTTGCTGTCCAACCACGCCCGATGCATCGTCTCTGGGTCGTCTTCGGTCAGGAGTTCTCTCACGACGCTCTCGACGCCGTTGCGCGTGAACTCCTGTGGGTCGTACCGACTCTCGCCCTCGATGAGCGATAGCCGGTAGAGCGTCTCGTGGTTTTCTACGGTCTGCTCAGGCTGGCCGCTGGGCCGGCTGAGTGCCGACGCATCGCCGTCCGCGCCGTGGGAGACCGTCTGGTTCACGGGAACGCCCGCGAACGTCTCTGGGGCGTAGTCGTGGGGCTGGCCGTTCATCTTGTGAGCATCGTGGCGGTAGGCCGCCACCATCGCGCCGTCGCTCATGGTCCCTCCTCAATGCGCTCCTCGAGCGCGTCGACGAACGCCGGGCGGTACTCTTCGGCCCACTGGTCGTCCTTCTCGTCCATCGCGTTCGTGTTGCCTTTCCCGCGGTCGAAGACGCGCTTCAGTTCGCGCTCTTCGTAGAGCGGGTTGATGAGCTCGCAGTCGACGATTCCCGCGCCGAAGTTGCGGGCACCGCCCAGCTGGTGCATGAAGTCGGTCTTGTGTGCATCGAGGAAGTCGATGTCCTCGACCAGCAGACCTAGGAACTCGGGTTTCGTCTCCCGGAAGGAGAGGTGCCAGCAGCCGTCGAGATTGGCGACGGCGTCGATCTCCGCGTTCCGAAGTGGCTCCCGGTTGTCTTCCTCGTTGCGGGAGACGACGTTCCGATTGAGCCGGCGGTAGTGGCCTTCGGCCTGTCCACGCGTGTAGTCCACGCTGGAGCGGACGGGGTTGAACTTGATCGGCCGCCGCATCACCTTTCCGGGGACGCCGCCGAAGCCGCCGAAGAGGTCGAACACCACACAGCCGTCGTCCTCCTTCGGGTCGTCGGTACACGCGCCCTTCTCGTGGTAGCCGGCGTCCAGGTCGCGGTCGTAGACGCCGTCCTTCATGAAGTTCGCGTTGGCCTCGCCGGGGTGGCAGGCCGTCCCTCCGTACTCCTGAACGGTCTCTTCCATCCCGTGGCGAAGCCAGCCCGAGAGCGGGAATGCGGGGATGATGCCGCCGATCTGGTTCTGCGGGTCATCATCCTCGTAGTTACCGTTCGAGGCGTGATGCCGGTCGGTCATGATACTGTCCCCGACCACCAACAGGTCGGTCTGAATTCGCACGAACACGTCGTTGTTGATATCTTCAATCATCTGCGTGATGGGTCACTTCAGTTATTTCGAAGCTGTTGGAAACGCGATTTCTTGATTCGGTCATTCGAGGTGGTACACCTCTTTCGCCCGGCCGTAGGGCATGTCCGGCACGGGGTCGCCCCACGGTTCGCAGCCGGCGGCAGGGGCGACGTACTGTTCGAGAATTCGGTGGGCGAGGTTCAGCGCCATCCGGGCCTCTTTGACCTGCTCGGGCGTCGGGTCACCGCCCTTGAACATCGTGTCTACCGTGATGGCGTACAACGCCGATTCGACGTCGTACCGGGCGTCTTCGAGCTCCATCCCGACGGCCTTGCGCCCGACTTCGCGCCACTTCTCGGCGTCGTCCATTCAGAGTTCACCTCCATCTTCGGGCGGGGAGAGCTGCATCGTCTCGATGTCGCGCAGCGTCAGTCGCGCGGATTGAGTTGCTGCATCCGACGTGACGCCCAAGCGGGCGTGGAGGACGACCTCGGTCGCGCCGGTCGTCGGGTGCTGGATCGCGGTCTCCCGACAATCGACGCAGAACAGGCGGGCGATGTCCCACCGCGCGGCGTCACTGGTCTGGTGGGCGTAGATCCCGACCGGGTCGCCGTCCCGGACCGTGCGCTGACATCCGGTACAGGCAGCTTTCCCGCCGGAGCCGACGGTGTAGCCCTCGAACAGCTGATCCGGTGTCGCAGTGACCGTGGCGATCCCGCTCATGATCAGTTGGGGACCTCGCGCTTGCCGGTGCGGACGCATTCCCAGCACGGGAAGTCGCCGCTCGGGTCGGCGCAGTCGCAGTCGTCGTTTTCGTCCGATTCCTCGGTCGTTGCGAACTCTTGAAGTTCGCGGGTCTCGTTGGTTGCCATGCTTCGTGTCCAGCGAAGCACGGTCGGACGGGCTGCAACCCGTCCCGGCCAACTTCTGACCGGCGTCCCGTGCTTCCTACTTGGTCGTATGTGCCCATACCACTTAATACTTGGCCAATATAACCAACCTTGCTTGTTTGTGCCCATTTATGGGCCATACTAACCAACACTATGATGATGCCACCGAACGACAAATCCGGTATGGCTACTGGACGCGGTTTGTTGACCGAGTATGAACGAGAGTGCCTTGCGGGCGAGCACGAGAAACAACGGGAGTACGAGACCCGTTCTCGGATTCGATCACGACTGGATGGTCCGCTCCGCGAGGACATCGAACACCTCCGAGAACACGATCCAGAGCTTCTGGATGAAATCCGTGAGGTTGTCTGCGACGAATGAGCGACGAGTCCGACGAGAACCAAACGGAACTCTACCACTTCGCCCGCGGTGCGTTCGTCGATACCGACTGGTTTCCCGGCGACCTCGACGAGAACGACGACGTGGTTCGAGTCTCCGAAGCAGGCCAGTTCCCCGAGTCGTACTACCTCGAGGAAGGCGACTGGGGTGCTGCCCCGCTGGTCCCCGGCGACGACCCACCCTACGAGGGGGTGAATCTCCCGCAGGCCCTCTACGCCGCCATCCACTGGGCCGACGGCGATCTCGCCCGCGCGATTGGCCGCCTCCCGCTGCGGGACCTCTTCATCGGCGTTGAGGAACACGACGACCTCTCGCGCAAACTCGACGCGCTGGAGTTCTTCCGCGTGTACCTCTACCTCCGACTGACTGATGAAGGGGAGACGGACGTGGCGAAGAACCTGGATGACCCCGAGTTCCGGGACCGACTGAACGTCACGGAGACGGTGAGCCAGCCCACGCTGAACCGACTCGGCGACCGGCTGACCGAACGGCAGATGCGGTATTTCGACCGCGTCGTCGCGCAGGTCCTCGCCGCCATCGAGGATTCCCGGTACGCCGACCAGTTCGACGAACTGCCCTCGCCAGACATCGAGGAACGGAAACCGCCGTACACCAAGAAGCTCAGCCGTGAACTCCGGTCTGAGGTCTTCCGACACCTCAGCTTCGACCGCGACGACAGCATCAAGTTCAAGCGGGACTTCCTCCTGCGGATCTTCGTCAGCGCGGCGATCCATGACATCCACATGAACCAGGCGTGCGAGAACATGGAACTGAAGTCGTGGGTCGGTGAGGGCACCTCGGTCGACCCGAGTAACGTCCGGCACCAGCTTCTGAAGTTCGACCCGGCCACCGTCACGCGAATGTTCCGGCAGGCCAACGGTGCCCTGTTCGACATCGCCTTCGAGCACGAGTACTTCGATGACACCAACGAGGTCGCCATCGACAGTACGGACTGGGGGTGGTACGGACAGGGTGATGCCAGCCGGGACATCCAGAAGACGAAGCCCCAGCGGAACTTCTACTACTCATGGCAGTTCACCACGCTCGCTCTCGTCGGCACGAACACGCCGATGACGATGCGGGCCGTCCCGACGCGGGCGGGCACCGACAAAGGAACGCTCGTGCGCCGGCTGCTCCGCTACGCCGCGCAGGTGACATCGTTCAACCGGGCGTACTTGGACAGCGGGTTCTACACTACTGACGCCGTCCGTGCGCTCGAGTCTACCGGGACGGAGTTCATCATCCAGGCCCCGGACAAGGGCCGGAAGATCGAGGGCCTCCAGCGGCTCGCTGTCGCCAAGGAGAGCGAGGTTGAAGCGGTGCCCCACGGCCTCGGCGGGATCGACGACGAGAAGCACTGGTTGTTCACCGTGAAGTCCCAGAAGCGGTCCCGCCTCCGGCAGGGCGAACCCGATGATCCGACCGACGACTGGATCATCTTCTACACGAACATCCCGCTCGATGCCGACGACGTCGACCCGTTGGAGTTGGCCACCGACTTCCGCAACCGGTGGGGCGTCGAGACGAGTTACCGGAAGCTCAAGCACGACTTCCTGGCGCAGTCGGGATCGCCCCGGCTGGCGACCCGGATGTTCTACTTCAAGTTCGCCATCCTGATGTACAACATGTGGACGGTGGCAAACGTGCTGGGTGCCGAGGAACAGGGTCATGATTTGAGTTCGGGGAACTTCGTCAAGGCGAACAGATTCACTCGTGCGTTCGAGGACGATGAGGTGACGCTGGACCTGGACGATCCACCAGAGGTATCAGAAACCACGCACTTCCTACAAGGATTTAATTTGGCGTGAACAGACCATGAAAGAGGGCAACATCATTCCGAGGTTGCCCGTGAATAAAGAAATCGTATTCACAACAACTGATATGCTCATCGACCCGAGAGCCCACAGAAGTCGTCGGCCGTTCGGTGGCTTCCCCATCGCTCGATCGCGTTGTCCGCTGCAAATCCCACGTTTTACCGACGCGGTGACCGATCGGTTCGCGGACTCGCACGGACTCGAGCACGGGGAATCGGCCGCCTCGAGCGAGACGGTGCTTCGATGACCGGTCCGGTTCGACGGCGATCGAAACTTACGGCGGCTGCCCCATATCCATCGTGAAGACGAGGAGTACGGGAATGACGATCAGCATGAAAATAACCGGCAACAGGGACGCGATCAGCGTCGCTACCAGCGCTTTCCCCGCCGAGATGTCGTGAAACGACGCGAGGGCCTTGATCTGGAGATACCAGCCGTACAGCCCGAAGACGAAGTTGATCAGGGGGAACCACCACAGCCCGTATCGGATGAGCGACGGAAACGCGTACGCCTCGAGCGTTCGGGAGACGCCGCTGGCCCCAAGTAGCGACGCGATACCGTGGGCAAGCACTGCCTCGATGACGACGGAGACCCACATCAGGAGTCCCAGAAAGACGATGATAGCCGCCCCGAGAGCCGCATCGGTCGGTGACGTGACGTTGGCAAGGACCATCAGCAGCGCAAGCGGTGTCATAATCACCGCAAACGTCAGCAACAGGAACTGAAGCGGGTAGCCGACGCCGTGGGTTTCGTTGTACTCCGAGAAGAACGTTCCCGGGTTGCGAATCATGTAGCCGTTCACTCCCTTCCACTGTTTGAGGAGGCTCATACAACCCGGTAATTCCAATACTACAATAATGTACCGGAAAAGCACACGACCATCCGATTTCCCACCGGTAGTAGAAATTATTATTCGATATGTTCACTCCAATGGGCTAGTAGATCTAGTCATATGCGATAGTACGGAGTGTGATCGGGAAGGGAACGTCAGCGACGGCAGTACTGTGGCGAAAGCAACTCAGTCGTCGCCGGGTGCCGCTGCGCCGCCGTCCTCGGCGCTGACGCCGGTTCCGGGACCGATTTTGATCCCGAGTTCGGCGAGTTTCCCGTCGGGAACGACGCCGTCGATCCAGCCGCGGTAATCGTAGTACTCGGCTTTCATCTCCTCGAGTTCGCAGTACTCGCCGTCGCTTGCACCCTGTCCCCGAACGCCGTCCTCGAGGAAACGGTCGGGGAGGGTGTCGTCGTCGCCGTCGAAGCCCACGAGGTTGTTGTAGTACCGCTCGAGGTTGTAGATCCGTTCGCCGGCTTCCAGCAGGTCGTCCTCGCTGACGTCGCGGCCGGTCATGCCGTTGTACTGGGTAACGTACTCCTCGATCCCTTCGGCGAAGGCGTTGAACTTGCAGATGTCGAACGAATCGCTGATCGCGTGGAGGTCCTGGAACTGGGCGGTGAGTTCGCCTTTGCCCTCCCATTCGTAGGGGTCGACCTTCTCGGGGATGCCGAGGATCTCCGCGGCCGGCGTATACCCCCGGAGATGGCACGCCCCGCGGTTCGAGGTAGCGTAGCCGATGCCCATCCCCTTCATGCAGCGTGGATCGTAGGCAGCGATGGTCTGGCCTTTGACCGCAAGCGAGTTGTCGTGTGCGTCGCGGGCCTCGGCGACGCGGCGGGGGCCGTCGGCGAGCAGGTCCGCGAGTTCGCCGTCGCGGTGGGCGATTTTTTCGATCAGTTCGAGCATGGTCTCGGTGTCGCCCCAGTCGAGGCCCTGCCCGTCGGCACCGACATCCTCGAGTTTCCCCTCCTCGGTCATCTCCATGGCCATCGCCATCATGTTGCCCGTGTCGATGGTGTCGACGCCCATGTCGTTACAGCGGTCGATCATCAACGCGACGTCGTCGCGGTCGGTGTGTCCGGAGTTCGGCCCGAGCGCGTACGCCGACTCGAACTCGTAGGACTCCGTTCGGACGTTCAGTTCCTCGCCTTTGTGCATCGCTTGGACTTCGACTTCCTTCTTGCAGGCGACCGGACAGGAGTGACAGGTCGGTTCGTCGACGAGGATGTTCTCGCGGACGTTCTCGCCGGAGACCTTCTCGGAGTCGAACTCCTCGCCCGCGAACCCGTCCTCGCGGGCGTCCCGGGTCGACGTGTACTTCCCGTTTCGCGTCGGCAGTCCGGACATCTCCTCGGTGATGTTCATGAGGACGTTCGTTCCGAACTGCGAGAGCCCGCCCTCGTTGGGGGCGGTCACGTCGGATTCCTGAATGGCCTGCATCGCCTGCTTGTGGCCCTCCATGAACGTCTCCTTATCGGCGGGCTGGGGCATCTTCGTGTTCGATTTGACGACGATCGCCTTGAGCCGTTTCGACCCCATGACGCAGCCGGTGCCGCCGCGACCGGAGGCCCGATCGTCCTCGTTTATGATACAGGCGTACCGGACCTCGTTTTCCCCGCCGGGACCGATAGCCATGATCGAGAGGTTCTTTCCGTAGGACCCGTCTACCTCCTCCTCGATCGCGTCCCGTGTTTCGTGGACGCCCGTTCCCCAGAGGTGAGAGGCGTCCCGGAGTTCGACCTCCCCGTCCTCGACGACCGCATAGACCGGCTCGTCGGCCTGTCCGTCGAACAACAGCCCGTCGAAACCGGCCCACTTCAATCGCGCACCGGACCAGCCGCCGTGGTGACTGTCGGTGACGGTACCGGTCAACGGTGATTTCGTACAGACGGCGATCCGTCCGCTCATGGTCACCTGCGTCCCCGACAGCGGTCCGTTCATAAACGCCAGCAGGTTCTCCGGTCCCAGCGGATCGACGTCCGGCCCCTGTTCGAAAACGTACTTTACACCTAACCCCCGCGCACCGATGTACTTCTTCGCATCCTCCTCGTCGATCGACTCGTAGGCGATCGAGCCCTCGGAGAGGTCGATGCGAGCGACCCTGTCTTGGAAACCGCCGAGTGTAGTCATGGTAACCGGTAGGTGTTCAATTGGACGCCTACAATGTTAGTCGTTGCCACTCAAGGGTAACGAGGGTCGGTTACAGTAGACGACCGCAACACCAGCCGATACGCGGACAGGCACGGCGATGGCGGGTGCTCCGACTGCTCCGCTCGAGCGGCGGATGTGGCGCATCCGTCGCCCTAGAGGAGGAGGGCAACGATCGCGAGGATGATGAATATCAGCACGAAGATCCGTGCGATCTCCATCGAGATCCCGGCGACGCCGCGGGCCCCGACCGCTGCGGCGATGAGAGCGAGGACGAAGAAAACGATCGCCCAGTACAGAAAGCCACCGCCGCCGATCTGAAGCGGAGTTGCGAACTCGAGCATAGAGCGTGGTATCACGAGGGTACATATAAACGCCGTCGACCGTATACGCGCTAAGTTCCGGCTACAGGTCGGTTAAGCCGCCATTCAATCGAATCGATTACTCGTCGCCGAAAAACGCCCGACAGAGTTTCGCTTCCGCCGTCCGCAGGTGTTCGTGAAAGGTCGGCCGCGAGACGCCCATCGTCTCCGCGAGTTCCTCGCCGGTCGTCGGGCGCGGCCACTCGAAGTAGCCGCCGAGGTACGCCCGCTGGAGGACGGCGAACTGACGGTCGGTCAGGGCCGCGTCGAGACGGGCCGCGAACTCCTCGCGGGTCTCGCCCTCGCGGTCGCGTTGCTGGAAGGAGATGACGTCGGTCCCCTCGTAGCGGTCCTCGATGGCCTCGATAACCGATCGGACGTTGGCCGAGCGGGGAATCTCGAGCGTAAGCCGGGCCCGGCCGTCCTCGCTCTCGATGGCCCGCGTTCGGACGCCCCGCTCGGAGAGCCAGGCGATGGGATCGTCCTCGCCGGTCAGCTCGATCAGACACTCGCGGTCGCGTTCGACGACGACCCGGCAGTCGACGTCCGGCATCGAGTCGACGGCCGCCGCGAGTTCGTCGGCATCGATCCCGGTCACGGTAAACAGCGACGCCGTCTCGTCGTTCCGCCGGTGGATCGATCGACGGTACTCGAGTCGACCGTCCGTTTCCCGCGAGAGGGCAACGGGAGCGACGGCGCGGTCGGTGAGGTCGAGTTCGACGGCGACGACGGCGTCGGTCTCGAGTACCCGACTGGTCTCTCGGGCGTTGACGCCGCTTGCGACCGCCCGGGCCAGCGCCGAGAGGATCACGGACTCCCGGTCGTCGATGGCACGGTCACAGTCGGGACACACGGTCAGGACGCCGTACTCGATGCCGTTGTACGAGAGCGGAAACGCGGCGTGTGTCCGCCCGTCGACGGTGTCGATCGCGACGCTGTCGCTGGCGAGCGTCTCGGCGGCCGGATGGCCGGCGTCCGACGGGACGTGCTCGGGCGAGACGCCCGTACTCGTACGGACCTCGATCGTTCCGGTTGCGGGATTTCGCTCGCCGATCCAGGCCCCGTCGTAGGCCGACTCCGCCGCGATCCGGTCGCAGACGGCGGCCTCGAGTCCCGGGCGATCCGTCGCCCCGGCGACGGCATCCGTGACGTCCTGAACGAGTCCCTCGACGCGGTCGAGGATGTACTCGAGTTCGTCGGTGCGGCGCTCGAGCTGGAGCTGGGCTTCCTTGCGGGCGGTGACGTCGTTCTGGAACCCGACGTAGTGTGTGACCTCGTCCCGATCGTTCCGGACGGGTGCGATCGTGACTTCGTTCCAGAATTCGGTGCCGTCTTTCCGGTAGTTCTTCAGTTCCACGGTGACCGGGCGCTGTTCGTCGATGGCCGCCGCCATCTCGGCGACGGCGTCCTCGTCGGAGTCTTCCCCCTGCAGGAACCTGCAGTTCCGTCCGACGACCTCGTCGAAGCCGTACCCGGTAATCCGCTGATACGCGTCGTTGACGTACACGAGCGGGTTGTCGTCCCGGCCGGGGTCGGAGATGGTGATCCCGACCGGCGCTTCGTCGATCGTCCGCTCTTTGACCGCGCGATCGCTCGTCGTCGGCTCGGTATCCTCGACGGATTCGAACGTGATCGTCGCCCCGTCCGGACCCCGGTGGACGCGGGCGTCGCACTCGCCGTCGAGTTCGACGGCGCGAGCGGTCCCGACGGTCGTTTCGTCGATAGCTGCCGCGATCGAGTCCCACTCCTCGAGGAGCGCCGGATCGTGGCCGCGCCCGTCGGGGACATCGAACGCGTCCCGAGCCGCCCCGTTCGCGTACGTAATCCGCCCGTTCGCGACGGCAACCACTGGATCGACGACGTGCTCGAGCGCAGTCGCCGCCGGCGTGGCGTCGCCGTCGCCGACTCCCCGTTCCGCGTCGACGTTCTCCATGGCCATCCTAGGCAGGGGATACTCAAGTACCATGGTGGTTGCCGGGCGCTGGTCGTTCCCGCCAGAACCATGAGTGTTAATACCACACAGAGTGTATACTGTGTCATGTCAGCATACCGCTCGCCGTTCGAACGACTCCGGGCAAAGTTCGACGACTCGGAGCTGGAGTGTCGCCAGTGTGGCTACCTCGCCGACGAGGGAGGGTGGCGCGTGACCACGTCGGGCAGTCGCGTCCAGTATCAGTTCGTCTGTCCAGCCTGTGGGGCCGTCGAGACCAGGGAGATGCGCCTCTAACCCGGGCCGGAGAACGAAACGAACCCACCGGGGCGAAACGACGGATAGCGGCGGGTACGGGGACGAGAGTGACGGCCACGAGCTTTATTTGTGATATATGCTAACATCACACTATGTATCGGGAGATCCTGGTCCCGACCGACGGCAACGAGCGGATGGGGCGGGTGATCGAGGAAGCGATCGAACTCGCCGACCGCTATGGCGCGACCGTTCACGCGCTGCATGCGATCGACGAGCGGGCGTACACGTCGATCCCCCCGGACGCCCGCGGGCCGGTTCGAGAGCGGTTGCGCGAGGACGGCGAGGCCGCGACCCGCTCCGTCGCCGAGCGCGCGATCGAGTCGGACGTTGCGGTGACGCGGGAGCTCCGAACCGGGCCGCCGGCGCACGTCATCGTCAGCTACGCCGTCGAGAACGGGATCGATCTGATCGTCATGGGGACCCACGGCCGGACGGGATACGAGCGGTACCTGCTCGGCAGCGTTGCCGAACGGGTCGTCCGCTCGGCACCGACGTCGGTGCTGACCGTCAGCCTCGACGACCGAACGGACGCCGTGGAGGTAGTTGCGGACGGCAGTTCCGTCGGGATCGACCCGGAGCGAGCCGGCGACGGGAACGGCTAACCCCACTCGACGGCGATCCCCCATGCAAATCACACAAATCATGTCCTCGCCGGCGGTGACGGCACCGCCGCGGGAGACGCTTCACGAAATCGTCGGCACGATGTTGCGCCACCGGATCGGAAGCGTCGTCGTGGTCGATCCGGGCGTCGTCGGCATCCTGACTCGCTCGGACGTGTTACGGACACAGTATCGCGCCGAAACGCCGCTTCCGGAACTGACCGCCCGCGATGCCATGACCGACGACGTCGTCACGATCCAGCCGTCGACGTCAATCGATGCAGCGCTCGAGACGATGGCCCACCACACCGTCAAGAAACTCCCCGTCATCGATGGCATCGACCTCGCGGGAATCGTTACGATGACCGATATCGCACGCAGCCAGCCCGAGCGAGTCTCCGAGATCCGGTCTCGGCTCGAGCGAAAAGACGAGTGGACGGATTGAACGCGAGGGCCGCGTCCGGGTATCGAAGCCGCGGAACGAAACCGGACGCGTGAGAGAACCCGGCCGCGGAGACAGCTACTGCGGCCAGAACGAGCGGCCGCGTTCGGTCTCGGTCGCCCCCGTTTCGTCGACGACGGTCAGCTGCGCCGTCTGCCGTACTTCGGGATCAAGCGTCAGTTCGATCGTCTCGCCGGTTTCGGACCGCGTGGCACCGGTCTCGTCGTGGATTTCCCAGTTGTACTCGACGATGTCACCGTTCGGACTCGTCGACCCGCTGGCGTCGAGGGTGATCGGGTTCGACGCGAACTTCCCGTCAGGGCTCCGGTCGATCACCGCCTTGGGCGTGGTGGGATCGGTCTTCGGCGTGAACGTCGTCGTGGTTCGGCCAGTATTGGCGGCCGAATCGACGACCTCGAGCCCGACTTCGAAGGTTTCCCCGTCAGGAAACTCCGCTTCGATCGTTGCTCCGGATCTGACCGGCTCGGAACCGAAAAGCGGTTCGTCGGGATTGTGTGTCCGGTTTGTGAAATACCAGTCGTATCGTTCGATCCCATCGGCGGGCGTCCGGGAGCCGCTGGCGTCGAACGTAATCGGGTTGTAGACCGGGTCCCGAGGCGTGAGGTCGATATTCGCTACCGGTTCGGCGTCGGCGTTCGTTGCACTTGCTAGCCCGCTCGTCGCGATCATCGTTCCAGCAGCACCGACCGTTGCGAGTAGCCTGCGACGACTCGTCGACCGAGATCCGACACCACATCTGCGATTATTGTCCGTTGGCATCATTCTTTCGTGTGTTATGTATATATTTAATTGTTAGTAACCATAGGAAATATTACTATTAATCGGACTCGCCGTCCCAGTGTGAGGACGATGAGCCTTTACCGCTCGGTCGGCTATCGGGTGCCAATGAGTCAACCCACGCCCGAGGTCTACGAGCAGGGCAAGGGCATGGACGCCCACAACAAGGTCATGCGCGAGATCCGCTCGCGCAAGGAGGCCAGCTACGATCCGCACGAACCTACCCGCGTCTGGCTCGACGAGGACAACACGCCCGACGGGGTCAAAGAGAGCCTGACGATCATCCTCAACACGGGCGGTTGTCGCTGGGCGCGTGCCGGCGGCTGTACGATGTGTGGCTACGTCGCCGAGAGCGTCGACGGCGGCAGCGTCTCTCACGAGGCCCTGCTGGACCAGATCGACGTCTGTCTCGAGCACGAGGAGGAAAACGCCGACGAGCCCGCCGGTCTGATCAAGATCTACACCTCCGGCTCGTTCCTCGACGAGCGCGAGGTCGGCGCGGAGACCCGCCGAGCGATCGCCGACACCTTCGCCGACCGCGACCGAATCGTCGTCGAATCCCTGCCGGACTTCGTCGACCGCGAGAAGATCGCTGACTTCACCCAGCAGGGACTCGACACGGACGTCGCGATCGGCCTCGAGACGGCCACCGACCGCGTGCGCCACGACTGCGTGAACAAGTACTTCGACTTCGCGGACTTCGAGGACGCCTGCGCGGAAGCCGCTGCGGCCGACGACGAGGCCGGCAGCGACGCCGACGCCGGGATCAAGGCGTACCTGCTGATGAAGCCGCCCTTCCTCACCGAGTCCGAAGCCGCCGCGGACATGATCTCCTCGATCGAGCGCTGTGCCGACGTCGAGGGCTGTCACACCGTCTCGATGAACCCCTGTAACGTCCAGCGCTACACGATGGTCGACGATCTCTACTTCAACGACGGCTACCGGCCGCCGTGGCTGTGGTCGGTCGCACACGTTCTCGAGGAGACGGCCGACGTCGACGCCATCGTCGTCTCCGATCCGGTCGGTCACGGGTCGGATCGCGGCCCACACAACTGCGGGGAGTGTGACGACCTCGTCCAGAAGGCGATCAAGGACTTTGACCTGCGACAGGATCCGTCGGTCTTCGAGCAGGTTTCCTGTGAGTGCGAGGCGACGTGGGACGTCGTCATAGAGCGCGAACGGAGTTTTAACCAGCCGTTGACGCAGTAAAACTGAGGTGAGTGGTCGGACGTTCCACACTCCGTTGCCGTTCGCAATGGTCTCCCATCCGAGACAGCGCTCGAGTCGCACCGACGGCAGTTCTCGCGCCGCGACGTGCGCACTCGATTCGGTTGCCGCGACCGTGCTCCCTCTATTCCCCACCGGACACGACGACCCGGGGCGTTATTACTGTTTAAGTCGGCTCAGTTACTGAGCCGAGTCCACGGGTTCACCCCGAGCGCAGGACGCGAGCCCGACTACGAGCCGTTTTCGGCCGTCCGGAAGCCGCGAAGGATCCCCTGTCCGTCCGTCGGTCCGACGTCCGGAAGCGTCGCGCGTTCGGGATGGGGCATCAACACCGCGACGGTCTCGCGGTCGCCGAGGACGCCCGCGACGTTGTGTTTCGATCCGTTCGGGTTGACGTCCGCATCCGTCTCGCCGTTTTCGTCGCAGTACCGAAAGAGCACCCGGCCGTCGTCCTCGAGTTCCGCCAGCCGCTCGTCGTCGATTTCGTACCGGCCTTCGCCGTGGGCGATGGGGACTTCGATGACCTCGCCCTCGTCGTAGGCGCTCGTCCAGGGCGTATCGTCGCGCTCGACGCGCAGGTGGACGTGCTCACACTGGAACCGGGCGCTCTCGTTGGTCGTGAACGCCCCCTCGGTGAGTCCCGACTCGCAGCCGATCTGTGCGCCGTTACAGACGCCGAGAACCGGCACGCCGTCGGCGACGGCCTCGCGTACCTCGTCCATGATCGGCGAGCGCGCGGCCATCGCGCCCGCACGGAGGTAGTCACCGTAGGAGAACCCGCCCGGAAGGACGACCCCGGACGTCTCCGCCGGCAGCCCGTCCTCGTGCCAGACGATTTCGGCGTCGATCCCGAGGTGCTCGAGCGCGCGCGCGGCGTCTCGGTCGCAGTTCGACCCGCCGAATCGAACGATCGCGACCGTCACAGTCGCCACCCCTTGGTGGTGCGACCGACGGTCGCGATCGCCAGTTGTGCGACCGTCATCTACCGTTCCTCGACCTCCACGTCGTAGTCATGGATGGTCGGGTTCGCCAGCAACCGTTCCGCCATCTCCTGTGCGCGCTCGCGGGCGTCGTCGGCCGAGTCGGCCTCGAGATCGACCTCGAAGCGGTCGGCCGACCGCAGGGCCTCGAGTTCGAACCCCAACCGTTCGAGGGCCTGTTTCGTGGTTTCGGCCTCGGGATCCAACACGCCGTGTTTGAGTCGAACCGTCACCGTCGCGGTGTAGCCGGTCATTACCTGATACCCCGTAACCGTGATCAAAAACGCTTTCGGGTTGCTTCCGTAATACACGTTTGTGGATATCCATAGGGTGAACCGGAGTCCGCTGCCCGGGCCGGCACGATGCCGACGGCGACAGCAGGTTTTGTCAATAGATAGCACTGTACGTGAGTTTTTGTGAGTCGTCCGTGAAGTCCCGAATATGACCGAGGAACGGCCGGTAATTCACGTTTCGACGCCCGCGGTGATCCTTACCGTCGTCGCGCTCCTCGGGACGCTCGTTGCGCTCACGACCCTCAACCCCGGCGTTGCGATCGTCCTCGTGATCTTCGCGTTCATCTTCGGCGGGGAGTTGCTCGAGTACGTCACGACGGAACTGGCGGACGAGCCGCCGGACCGGCTCGACGACGAAGCGGCAACCGCCGACGATCCGTTAGCGCGACTGCGCAACCGCTACGCCGATGGCGAACTCTCACACGCGGAGTTCGAGCGACGACTCGAGGCACTTGTCGAGACCGAAACCGTGGCCGACGTCGAACGGTACCTCGAGAGCGATCCCGAGACCGAGCAGTCGGCGACCGACCGCGACCTCGAACGCTCGCTGGAGTGACGGCCGACGCTCGACGCTGAACCGGTAGCCGAGGCCGGAATAACGAAACCAGTAACTACGATAGTCAATAATAAATGAAAGCCAGAGAGAAGATTCGCGGAAAGCAGGACTTTTAGCCGCCCGTGGACTGAGACCCGTAGTGATGTACCGACGAACGCTCGGGCGGAGGTGGCTGCGATGACGAACGACGTGACCGAAATTACGGTTATCGGGGACGACGACACGGGACTCGTCGCCCGGGTAACGAGCCTCCTGTTCGAGCGCGGGATCAACATCGAAGACCTCGATCAGGCGGTTCGTGACGGCGTCTTCCGGATGTACCTCGCCGTCGACACGTCCGAGATGGTCTGTACCGAGAGCACGCTTCGGGAGGACCTCCACGAACTCGGGGCCGACCTCGGACTCGACGTACAGGTTCGGTTCCCCGCGGACCGGGAGACCCAGCGGATCGCCGTCCTCGTTACGAAGGAGAGTCACTGTCTCGAGGCGCTGTTCGAGGCCTGGGCCAACGACGAACTCGGCGCTGACATCGGCGTCGTCATGGGGAACCACGACGACCTGCAGCCGCTTGCCGAACACTACGACGTGCCGTTCCACGACATCGGCGACGAGAAGGGCCAACAAAACGAGGAGCAACTCCTCGAGTTGCTCGCGGAGTACGACGTCGATCTGATCGTGCTGGCCCGGTACATGCGGATCCTCAGCCCGAACGTCGTCTTCCGCTACGAGGACCGCATCATCAACGTCCATCCCTCCCTCCTGCCGGCGTTCCCCGGTGCGGAAGCCTACCGGCAGGCGCTCGACGAAGGAGTGCGCGTCGCCGGCGTCACCGCTCACTACGTGACGACCGACCTCGATCAGGGGCCGATCATCACCCAGCGGGCGTTCGACGTCCCCGACGACGCCGACCTCGCGGAGATGAAACGCCGCGGCCAACCCCTCGAGGCCGACGCCCTGCTCGAGGCGGTGAAGCTGCATCTCAACGGCGACGTGTCGGTCCACCGCGGCCGGACGTCGGTCCGCGAGAACGGCACGCAGTATCAGCTCGGCCTCCCCGACGAGGTCGGCGAGATCACGCCGGATCGACCGGTCGACGGAATCGGCAGCGCGGTCGCCGAAGATCAGTAGCGTTACACGTCCTCTCGGTCGATCGTCACGCCCTCGAACAGCGGCTGGAGGTCGGCCTCGAGCTGTGCTTTCAGGTTCTGGAGTTCGCCCTCCGTGAGCGCGACCGCCACCGCATCGGTGACCGCATCCGCGTAGCGGTCGGCGTCGTCGGACTCGAGGTCCGTCCCCCGGAGGTGCTCGGAGACCCGTTCGACGAACTCCTCCCGGTCGTATCCTGCGCCGTCGTGTTCGGCGTCCCGAAGCACGCCCGCGAGGTCGTCGGGCAACTGGCTCGCGATATCCTCGGCTTCGCCACCCGTCAGCGCTTCCCCGAGCGTCGTCAGGACGGCCTCCGTTGCGATCCGCGTTCGGTCGATCGTATCGAGGTGTCCTGCCTGCTGTACGAGCCCGTAGAACTCGTTTTCCTGCATACCCGATGGATCGACGGGCGGCGGTATCGGGGTTGGGCACTCAGTTGCAAGCCGGGCCGCCGCTCTCGAGCGGCGGCCGGCGGCGGCAAACAGTCGGTTTTCAGTCGGCGTTGCTGGCGTCGAGGGAGGGGCCGCTGGTCGGCTCCGCGCTCAGCCGGTCGGCCCAGGTCGAGGAAACCAGCGGTGCGACTGCGAAAAACACCATCGCGAGGACGAATATCGCCAGCATCACGGATGCGAGGGCGACGAGACCGACGGTGAGGTCGAACGGGACGATACTCGAGACGATTCCGCTGGCAGTGGCGAGACTCATTGCTCTCGTCGGAATGTGTTTCCGCCCGCAATATGAGGGTTACTTTGTTCGATCGCGAATGTGGAATGGTACCACGAACGGTGTTGCTGCCCTCGAGTTACAGCCGCTGGACCGCCCCGATCGCACTCGAGAGGGGCGGGGCGTCGAACAGCTCCCGTCCGATGTAGGCGTTTGCACCCGCACAGTACATGTCGCGGGCGGTTTCGACGACGCTATCGGCGAGGGGTTCGGGCTGTTCGTCACAGCGGCCCTTCCAGTCGGCGACGCCCTCCCGTTTCGCGTCCGCTTTCGCGGCCTCGACGGCCTGGACCCACTCCGGCTGCGTGCGCTTGTGGTACTGCCGGAGGACCTCCTTGGAGAGCTGCGTGCCCTCGTAGCTAAAGCGGTTCTCGTCGAAGGTTCCGACGACGTCGGCCACGCGGATCTCGCCGTCGTAGTAGAGACACTCGATCTTGCCGTCCTGATGATCGAGTCCGGCTTCGTCCGCTCGTTCAGTGACGATCCGATTGACCTCGCGGGCCAGCGACTCGAGGTCGTCGATGACCGCCTTGCCCGCGATGGCGTCGGCTTCGTCGCGGTCGAGATATCGATCGCTCTCCTCGTACTTCGTCGAGAACTCGACGATCGGCTCCGAGAGATCGACCGCCTCCGCCGGCCAGCGATCCATCTCGAGACCGTGGTCGGCCGGTTCGGTGCGGCTGCGCAGGCTCGAGCCGACCGGAACCCGGTTGCGGAAGACGATCTCGAGGGGAATCAGGTAGTTCTCCCCGGCCGCGTCGTGGTAGTGCTCGTAGTCGTAGTCCCGCCCGTCGTTCGGCAGGTCGGGGACCTGCGTGAGATCGATCGCCATCTCCCGGGGCGGGGCCGTCGCGTCCTCGAGGGAGACGACCGCGCCGTCCTCGACGACGCCGCGGTAGTGGGTCGGGACCCCCTCGGCCTCGAGCAGTTCGAAGTTGAACGCGCCCATCGAACAGAGGCTCGCGCCCTTGTCGGGGATCTCGTCGGGCATCTTCCCCCAGTCGAACACCGAGTAGTCGTCGGTAAAGACGAACGAGCCGCGGCCGAGCGAGTCGGCGGTCGCCTCGTCTTCGATGCGAAACTCCTTGACGCTGGTCACGCTCGCCACCCCGCGATGACAACGTACCGGTCGCCGTCGTCCATACCCCAGTTGCCGGGGCGGTGGCTCAAGAAGGTTTCAGTATCGGACGACCCGAGCGCCGGTCCCGACCGATTCGTTGCGGATCCATCACGCTTTTCTCGCTGTACCGGTATTGATACGTCGATGGACCGACCGGTGACCGAGGCCGACCTCACGTTCGACCACGTTCCCGAGACCGACCAGTCGTTCGAGAACGCACTCGAGAAGGCACGCGCCGGCGACCGACTCACCGTCGACGACGCCATTGAGTTACTCACGACCGGAACGGACGTCGAGGGGATCGACCGCCGGCGCAAGGAACTGGTGCTCGAGGCGGCCGACCGTCGCCGCGCCGACGTCGTCGGCGAGGAGGTCACCTTCGTCGCGAACCTGAACAACAACGTTACGACGGCCTGTAACGTCGGCTGTCTCTTCTGTAACTTCAAGGACGCCGCCCACACCTTCGAGCGCGATACCGACGTCGAGACCGCAGGGTTCACCAAGACGCCAGCACAGTCGCGCGAAATCGTCGCCGACGCGGTCGAGCGAGGGATCTACGAGGTGTGTTCGGTCTCCGGACTCCACCCCGCGTTCGCGCTCGACGAGGAACACCTCGAGGTGCTCGAGGCCCACCCGGAGCCGAAAGCGGTCAACTACAAGCCACCCGAACGCTACGAGACCGATCCCGGGACCTACACGGCACAGATTTCCGCGATGAGCGTCGACGACGTCCACGTCCACTCGATGACTCCCGAGGAGGCCTACCACGCCCGTCGCGGCACCGACTGGTCCTACGAGGAGGTCTACCGGCGACTGCAGGCGGGGGGGCTGGATACGGTTCCCGGAACGGCCGCCGAAATCCTCGTCGAGGAGGTTCGCGAGGTGATCTGTCCCGGCAAGATCGGGACCGACGAGTGGCTCGAGGCGATGGAAGCCGCCGCGAGCGTCGGCCTCGGACTCACGGCGACGATCATGTACGGCCACGTCGAAAACGAGGCCCACCGCGCCATGCACCTCAAACGGGTCCGGGAGCTTCAGGAACGGGTCGACGGAGCGATCACGGAGTTCGTTCCCCTCTCGTTCGTCCACCGGAACACGCCGCTTTTCGAACACGACGTCGTCGCCGGCGGGCCGAGTACGGACGAGGACGAACTGATGATCGCCGTCTCCCGGCTGTTCCTCGACAACATCGATCACATCCAGTCCTCGTGGGTCAAGTACGGCGACCAGCAGGGGTTGAAGATGCTGAACTGCGGTGCCGACGACTTCATGGGGACGATCCTGTCGGAGGAGATCACCAAGCGCGCCGGCGGCGAGTACGGCGAGTTCCGCTCGGTCGCCGACTACGTCGACATGATCTCCTCGATCGGTCGGGTGCCGGTCGAGCGCTCGACCGACTACGAGAGTAGGCGCGTCCTCGACCCCGACGACCCGCCGTTCGGCCCGCAACTCGGCCCGAAAGCCGACGGGACGCCGCTGCTCGATGGTGAGTCTCCGTCCCCATCCACGTCGGCACTCGAGGGGCCGAGAGCCGATT
>NZ_HG315685.1:175513-478536 GCF_000455365.1 Halopiger djelfimassiliensis | reverse complement strand
GTGCCCCCATTCCGTTGGGAAGCCACACGTCCCCGTCCGATTTTCACCCCCGCGTTGCTCCGTGAGGACGGAGCCGCCGCCTCCCAATGGTGATCGCGGGGCGTTGACGGTGTACGACTGTGGCGTCGCACAGAAGCCGCCTCGAGCACAACTGCTTGGCACCTCGAGTCGGTCGACGCGAACGCCGAGATCGAATCGACGCCGACCGGCCGGATCGTAACGTTGCAGACACAGGCGACGCTCGAGAAAGCCCAGCCGGATCGCTACCGGATCGGAACGTCGTGATCGCGGTCGAACGGCGGGCTGGATCGAGTCGCTCGGCGGTGTGTTCGACGACGGCTGCAGCAATGACGCCGTCGAAATTCATCTCGTAGTTTCACGGCCGGAAAACGCCCGTCGATCTCTTTTATGGGGGTCCGAGAACGTTCGACTGTCGAGCGATAGTACCGAGCCGCCTGGGGGAGATCAACGCCATCGTCCGACCCTAATAGTGCCTAGTATATCATAATACACCTAAATGATAATAGAATACTTTTTATATCAATGGTCGTGACTATCGGTTGTACGAATATGGCAAGACCGTTGACTACTCTCCGAGATATGCTCGGGACGATCGCACAGTCGTACGTGACGATCGTCGTCGTTGCTCTCCTCGTTGGAGCCGCGTTCGCTCCGATCGCATGGGGGACGACGAGCGGCCCCGACGGCACCGTCGCCGTCATCGAGCTGAACAGCGGGATCAACGAACGAGTTGCCGACGAGGTCATCGACGACCTCCGTGAGGCACGTGAGAACGAATCGATCAACGCGGTCGTTCTGGAGGTCGACAGTCCGGGCGGTGGCGTGACCGCAAGCGAAAGCCTCTATCTCGCGGTCGAGCGGACGGCCGAAGAGATGCCGGTCGTTACGAGCATCCAATCGGTCGGTGCCTCGGGTGGCTACTACATGAGCGTTCCAAGCGACGAGATCTACGTCAACCCGAGTTCGACGGTCGGTAGCGTCGGCGTGCGTGCGACGTACATCGATCCTCCGACCCGAGACGAACAGATCACGACCGGACCGGACAAGGCCGGCGGCACCAAAGAACAGGTCAAACAACAGGTCGAACAGATGAAACAGATGTTCGTCGGGTCGGTGATGGAACACCGGGGCGACGAGCTGGAACTCTCCGAGACCGAACTCAGCTACGCGAAAACGTACACCGGCGTCGAGAGCGTCGAAAACGGGCTCACCGACGAAGTCGGAGATACCGAGGTCGCGATCGGAGCGGCTGCCGACATGGCCGGCCTCAACGACTACGAAACCGTCGAGATGGATCGCGACGCAATGGTGTCACCGCTGCTAGGGATGGAATCGACAGCGGACGATTCGGAACGGGGTCCGGACGGCCATCCGCAAACCTACGGTGACTACGGCAGCGTCAACACCCCTGCGTTCCTTGCAGTCTGGGGAACCGTCGACGGAGAGACGGTCATCGAGACGAGTCGCCCGTCCGAGACGCCAGCACCGACCACGCCGGCCACAGGAGGTGAAGCGCCATGAACGGCGACGAGATCCGTTCGCGAGTGATGGTGTTCGTCGCGGTCATCCTCGTCACGGTAGCCGCGACCGCGGCGGCAGGTGTGATCACTAATCAGGGGACGACCGCGCGGCCGACGGTCGATCAGGACCACTTCCAGCCCGGCGCAGTCGAGACGCCGACACTCGAGCGCGGCGGCGAGATCACTATCGACGACGGCACCGGATCGAAGACCGTCGCCATCGACGTCGCCCACGGCAACGACGTGTCGACGGCGGACCTGCAACCGGTCGTCTCGGCGCTGACCGCCGCAGGACACTCCGTCACGTACCACGAGACCGAAGACCGAATGACGACCGAACCCAACCAGCGAGCAACCGATCTCGCCGACACGCTTCAGGACGCCGATGCGCTGATCGTCGTCGAGCCACGGATGCGGTATACGGCCGCCGAAGCGGAGGTCGTCGACGAGTTCGCCAGCGCCGGCGGGCGAGTTCTGTTCGCGGCCGGTCCCGACACCGGCGGGATGTCCGTGCCCGCCATGGGTCCGTTCGGCGCAGCGGCACCGTCGGAGATGAACGACGGTGAATTCGCGTCGGTGACCTCGCCGCTCGGTATCGCCTACGATACCGGCTACCTCTACAACATGGCGGAGTACGAACACAACTTCCGGACGATCCCCGCCACACCGGCGACCGGAGATTCGATTACCGACGGCGTCGACCGGGCCGTCTTCGAGGCTCCGACCCCGGTGGCGACGGCAGGATCGACCCTGCTCACGACCAGCGCGACGACCGAACACTCCGAGAACCGCGAAGCCGGCGAGTACGGCGTCGTCGCCAGACACGGCAACGCGGTCGCCGTCGGCGACACCGGATTCATGACCACCGAGAACCACAACGTCGCCGATAACGACGTTCTCATCGGGAACCTCCTCGAGTTCCTCGTGACCGGTAACAAGTCCCCGAACGCGCCAAGCGCCCCGGGTGCTGACGACGGCGGCTCCGAGACCGGATCGGCGACGATGCCCGTCCAGCCGCCCGAACAGCCGGACGACACGAACGCCTCGGAAGACGCCGAGGGGGCGGACGACGCCGAGGAATCCGACGACGCCGACGAATAACTCGCTCCCCTTTCGATTTCAGAACCCGTCCAGCGACACGATCACGACGACTTCGTCGGACCGATCAGTTTTCAGTAGCCGTCCGATTCGAGCACGGTTCGATATCGGCATCCGGCCTCGTCGTCGGCTACCAGCGCCGCCCGGATCGGCGGCGAAATCCATTGGCCGTCCGACGCTGGAACCCCATCGAACCCGTCGGGCCGCAGCGATTGCGGCAGGAACCGCTCGTAGACCGGCAGCCGTTCGTGAAGCGGGACGGCCGCGCTGTCGGCGATCTCCTCGAGTTCCCGAAGCGCCGGCCATTCGTAGTCGGGATTGATGTGGTCGTCGGTGACCGGCGAGACGCCGCCGAGATCGTCGACGCCGCAGTCGATCAGTTTACGCGCGGGTGCGAGGTTAGGAGGGACCTGCACCGACACCGCTTCGGGCAGGGCGACCCGGGCCATCGCGGTCACCCGGCGCATCGTCTCGAGATCGGGCGTGCCGCCGGACCAGCGTTCGTTGTTCACGACCGGCTGGACGATCACTTCCTGAACGTGATCGTACCGGTCGTGGAGGTCCCGGATCGCGAGCAGGCTCTCGGCCCGGTCGCGCCAGGTCTCGCCGACGCCGACGAGGATACCGGTCGTGAAAGCGACGTCGAGTTCGCCGGCGTTCCGGATGGTTCGCAGGCGCTGGCCGGGGACCTTCCGTCGTGGCCCCGCGTGAGCATCGACGTCGGCCGTCGTCTCGAGCATCACGCCCATGCTGGCGTTGACGTCCGCGACGGTTTCCATCTGCTCGCGCGTCTGGTCGCCGGGGTTTGCATGCGGGAGGAGTCCTTCCTCCAGAGCGACTTCACAGGCCTCCCGCAAGTAGGTGTGGATCGAATCGTGGCCCCACTCCGCCAACTGATCGTGGATCTCGGTGTAGCGGTCGTCGGGATCGTCGCCGAAGGTAAACAGCGCCTCCGTACAGCCGGCGTCGGCACCCGAACGACAGATCTCCCGGATCTCCTCGAGCGAGAGCAGCGAGGCCTGGCCCGGAGGGTCGAAGTACGTACAGTAGGTACACGTGTATCGACACGCCGTCGTCAGCGGCACGAACACGTTGCGTGCGAACGTCAGCGACGACGGTGCCTCGACGTCTGCCGGCGTGACCTCGAGCAGTTCGTCGACGGCCGCCTCGTCGATCGCGACGTCGACGCCGTACTCGCTCGCCCCGGGAATCATTACCTCGGTGTGTCGTCGCTGCGCACATAAGCGCTTCACTTCGAAAACGCGGTCAGTGACGCGTGACGTCGACCCGGCCGCCCGTCTCCTCGAGTTCGAAACCGAACTCCCGGAGGCAGGCGGGTGCGCGGTCGCCGCCGTGGATCAGAACCTCGACGAGATCGGACGGCTCGTCGATATCGGTCGCCAGTCGAAACGAGTCGATCGTCACGAGATCCGCCCCGATGTCACGGGCGGTTTCGCGGTGGTCGAGATACGACGTTCCGTGATAGTCCACCCGAAACGCCGGGTCGCGGGCTACGAGCGCGTTCGTTCCGCCGCCACGTCCCGGCGCGATCGCGACCCCAGCGTCGGTATTGAAAAGTCGCTCGAGCGCCGCCGGCGTCGCCAGCGCGAGATCCGCCATAACGACCGCGACCGACTCGTCCGCCGCCGCGAGAACGGCGTTGACCGCCTCGGTAAGCGGCGCGTCGTCGACGGAGACGGATCCCGAAACGTCGTCACCGAACTCGATCGGTGCCGTCGACAGCACCGTCGGCTCGTGACCCGTCTCGGCGATCGCATCGAGGACGTCCTCGAGCATGGCTCGAGCGAACGCCGAGCGCTCGGCCGGCGCGAGCCGGGATGCGAGACGGGTTTTGGGTGTGTCGGCGGCGAACGGAACGACGATCTGCATCTGTCGGAGATAGCGGGCTAGCGCTCAAAAGAACGTCGAATCGACGTGTTTCCGGACGTCCGGAACGTCCGGCGATCGGTGCGTCGCTCGTGCCCCCCGACACGCTCTCGCTCGTGTATCGCCGCGGCGACGGTCGAAAACGGACGTTGGCTAGAACAGCGGCTCGAGTTCGTCCTCGTCGTCCTCGACGAGTTCCTCGAGGTTCTCCTCGCTTTCGGCCTGGATGTCGTCGATGTTGTCCTGGGCCTCGATGGCGACCTGCTGGAGGCGCTTGATCCGCGGGACGTTGGTCACGCCCGACAGCAGGATGGCCGCGGCGACCTCCGGCTCCTCGAGCGGATAGTCGCCGCCACGGACTTCCATGCTCCCGGTTTCCTCTTCGAGCCACTTGCGCCCGCGCTCGATCCCTTTCCGGTTCAGATACTCGGAGGGTCCGGCGAGAACGAGTAGAGCGCGTTCGGTGCCTTCGATCTCGCAGGGGAGGGTCAGTCGGCCGAGCGCGGCTTTGCGGACGAGGCTCGTAATGCGGTTCGTGGTGTTTGCGGCATCGAGGTTGGAGTCGCCGCCGTCGTCGCCGGTAAACCGCGAGAGGAGGCCGCCGCCCGTGTTCAGTTCGACCTCCTCGCTTGCGAAGCCGACGGTCGAGACGCCGCCGCCGGAGAGGGTGTTGATGATCTCCGAGGAGTCGACGACGCTCTCTGCGACCTCCTGATCGCCGGCGACCTCACCGGCACCGAACAGGATACCGAACCGGCGAACGATCTCCTCGTTGATCTTCTCGTAGCCGCCTTCGACGGACTCGCCGGTCTGTCGCCACGAGTCGTTGTCGAAGACCATCAGGTTGTCCACTTCGCGGACGAACGTCTGGAACGATCGCGCCGCGTTGAGCGTGTAGATACCACCTTCGTCCGTCCCCGGGAGAATACCGAGACCGTAGACGGGAATCGTGTAGATTCGCTTGAGGTGTTTCGCGAGGACCGGTGCGCCACCGGATCCGGTACCGCCACCCATGCCGGCGACGATCAGGAACGCGTCGACCTCGTGGGTCGGGATCGAATCGATCGCGTTCTGGACCTCGTCGATGTCCTCTTCGGCGATTTCCGCGCCGAGTTCGTTATCCGCACCAACGCCGTGGCCCTTTACTCGGGCCTGACCGATGAGAACGCGGTTCTCCTGTGGGATCCGCTCGAGACCCATCAGGTCCGCTTTAGCGGAGTTTACCGCAATCGCCGCGCGGACGATTCCGCTGTTGGTCCGATCGTCGTAATCGAGGAATCGATCGACGATTTTACCACCGGCCTGTCCGAATCCGATCATCGCCAGCTTCATTGTTTGTCAGGGGGCTCCGTTGAATTGGACCAGTGCGATCAAGACTATAAGTCTTTCCATGATGTGAATTTCTCGCATAATTCTATATTATCCGAAACCAATAGACAGCACCGATCTCCGCGTGAATATCCTCGCCGACTGGACGGGTTATCTCGTCAGTACGATCTCGTTTTAAAATAAGTCAATGGGCGGCATCGGTCGGTGGCGACGATCACCGATCACGCCGTCGACCGGTCCGTGTGTCGAGAGTCAGCCGGAGACCCCTCGAGATACGATCTCAGCGTCGTTAGGTCGGCTTCCTCGAGTCCGAAGGCAGTTACGTCGTTGTCCGCGACGGTGTTGTCAAACGTTAGCGAGCGAGCCTGATCCGCCCCGAAGGGGACGAACGGAAGCGGATCGGCCGCGGTCAGCCCGAGTTTCGCGACCGCCATAGGGACCGGCAGGATCGTCACCGATCGGCCGTCGGCCTCGTAGGCCAGTTCCGTGACGTCCGCAAGCGTCACGATCTGCGGGCCGGCCACTTCGTAGGTCCGGCCGACGTGGTCGTCGCCCTCGAGTGCGTCCGCGAGCATCGGGACGAGATCGCCGACCCAGATCGGCTGAAAACGGGTCTTGCCGCCGCCCGGAAGTCCGGTCACGTAGGGTGTCGTCAACCGTTTTGCAAACGAGACGAACTCGCCGCCGTCGCCGAACACGACCGACGGGCGAAAGATCGTCCACTCGAGGTTCGAGTCCGTGACGACGGCTTCGGCCTTTCCTTTCGCCCGGATGTAGTCGGTTTCACCGTCGGGATCGGCACCGAGCGCGCTCATCTGGAGGAACCGCTCGACGTCGGCGTCTTCGGCGACGCGAACGAGGTTCTCCGTACCGCCCAGGTGGACCGTCTCGTGGTCGGCTCCGCCACGCGGCTGATACAGCGGCGAGAGCGCGACGAGGTTGACGACGGCATCGTGACCGGCGACGGCGTCGGCGATCGAGTCGGGCGCGCTCACATCCCCCATCGCCGCTGTGACGCCGGACGGAAGGTCGCTGTCGTTCGGATCGCGGGACAGCGCCGTCACCTCGTGCCCGCGGTCGTGCAGTTCGGCACACAGGTTCGTCCCGATGAAACCGGTACCGCCAGCGACGAGGACCTTCATAGTTACAGCATGGGTTCGAACCGATAAATAACTACTCTCCGCGTCGACGGCCGATCGATCGCACGGACGGCCGCTCCGCTCCCGACGCGGGAATCCGACCGATCGAATAAGTCAAACCCTTGTACTCGCTTCGTGGACGTACTCCTATGCTCGTCACGCTCGAGGGGTTAGATGGGAGCGGCAAAACGACGGTCTGGGAGGCCTTACAGGAGGTCTACCCGGAGGCACGGTTTACGCGGGAGCCGACGAATTCGTGGTACGGCGACGTCGTCTATCGATCGATCGACGACGACGACGCCGATCCGCTCGCGGAACTGTTCCTGTATACGGCCGACCACGCGGACCACCTCTCGCGGGTGATCGACCCCGCCCTCGATCGGGGCGACCTCGTGATCTCGGATCGATACGCCGACTCCCGGTTTGCCTACCAAGGGGCAACGCTCGCCGCCGACGACCGACACGACCTCGACGATCCGCTCGAGTACGTCGTCGAGGTGCATCGCGCGTTCTCGATCGAACCCGACCTGACGGTCTTTCTCGACGTCGATCCCGAAACGGCCGCGGAGCGTGCGGGGACGACCAACAAGTTCGAGCGCGCCGAGTACCTCGAGTCGGTCCAAACGAACTACGAACGGCTCATCGAGCGCGACCCCGACCGGTTCGTCCGCGTCGACGCGACGCAGCCGCCGGCGGCGGTACTCGAGCGAGTTAAAGACGCCGTCGCGAGAGCACTCGATGACGCCGAAACCGGACCTGCACCCTCACAGGAGTAGCCGTCGATCCACCGGGCCATGGGGTGCACATGGCCGCGCCACCTCTCAATCCATCGCGATGTACGTCTTCGTGTCGGTGACCCCCTCGAGTCCCTGCACTCCCGACGAGACGGCTCTGAGAATCTCGTAGACCTCCTCGGTGTCGACTTCGGCGATGATGTCGTAGTTACCGGCGACGATGTGGGCGTCGGCTACCGGGTCGATCCCCTCGATATCCGCGAGCAGTCCCTCGGATTTTCCGGCAGCCGTCTTGACCATGATAAACGCGTGAACCATCGTACGGTGGTGTGTTACAGTTTCACACGACTAAAGCCTTTGCCCGGGTGGTCTGACCCCATCAGAAACGGGAAACGGACTCCAGCGCTAACACGGAGAACACCACCGAGAACGGATGGGAAGGTGTACGAATGAAGGTACGTATCGTCGGGCGAACAGTTCGTCGAACTCGATTTCGGACAAGGAGCCGGCTGGGAGTCCGAGCACGCTGTTGAGAAGGTCTAACCACCTACGAACCACAGACTCCCGTCGAACTTTGTTCGTAACGTTGGCTGCCCCTCGCTGCTGAGCTCGAGCGAGGGTTCGAGAGCGCCCGCGTGAGACTCAGGCGGCTTCTATGATGCCGGACGGTGAACTATCCACCGACGATGGCTCAGCAGTCAGCAAAAGACATCGATCCCACGGACGCGGACCATCGCGAACTGGGTGACGGACTTCTCGAGGAAGAGATGGGGCCGAGTTCCTCGATGGCCCATCTCTATCGAGGTGAGATCCACCGGATGAAGTTCTGGCGCGAACGACTGGACCGAACATCGAACTGGGCAGTCCTCGTCATGAGTGGCGTCCTCACGTGGGGCTTTTCCGGGAGTAGTCGCCCACACTATATTCTCTTGCTCGGGACGGCAGCGCTCGTCGCCTTCTTGGTGATGGAGGCACAGCGGTACCGTGGCTATGATCTGTGGCGTGGCCGCGTTCGGACGCTTCAGCGAAACGTCTTCGCGTACGGACTGGACCCGTCCGCCGGTCTCGAGGAACCAGCGTGGCGGAAAAAGCTGAGCGAAGACTACCGAACACCGGTGATTAAGATCTCCAGAGAGGAAGCGATTGCACATCGTCTCCGACGGATTTACTTGCTTCTCTTTACGGTGATGCTGGGGGCGTGGCTGATTCACGTTACTACCTACTCACCGACACAATGGCCGTCGAGTGCAGCTATCGGTTCGATACCTGGTCACGTCATCACCGGTCTCCTCGGTGTCCTGTATCTCACGGCCGTTGTCATCGCCGTGCGACCGCGGACGTGGCAGGCCGAGGACGAACTCCATTCGCGGGATATCGGGAAGTATCGATGACCGAAAATTCGGTCGATACCGCAGGGAAGCCGCTATTCGTCCGCTTCGATTCGACACCACGTACTCGCTAGCCGCTGACCCGGGACCGGAGTACCGTACGAAAGCATATTCAAGGGACGGGTTGAGGTGCTCCGCGGGAGTCGATCCCGTATGGGCGAGACACCAGACATCGAGAAAACCGAACCCGAAGACGACTATATCCACGTTCGGTTTCGAGATCCGGACCGATACGACGAGATCCGAACCCCGGACTGGGCGGAGAAGCCGGCGGAATCGGTCTCCGAAGGAAGCGAAGTACGCACTGGGCACGTCGAAGGGGAAGACGACTGGGAGGTCACCAGTGTGCTGATCGAAACGCACGTCGGCGAAGAGAAGGCCGAAGAGCAAGCTCGAGAGATCGTCGAAAAAATCGAATCGCAGTAGAACCCATGGAACTTCGATTCTAGACCTGTCTCACACCTTCAGTCGTGCCTGCGGTGAGTTCCCTCGCTCGATTCGAACGGAATCGGGACGTTTTACTTCCACCGTGCTATGCGAGCCCTTATCACCGATCGGGCCGTTTCTCCCCCGTGAGCTTCGGCGATTTCACCGCACCGAACCCTGTCCGAAAAACGGGAGCCAGTGAAGCGAGCCATACCCAACAGGGATCCAAAGATGTCGCGTAGGTGCCCCCCTCGTTCGGACGACCCGTCCGAGAGCGATCGCTCTCGGTTGGAACGCGGACGGACACTCAGTCGCGTAACGTTCCGGACGACCGACGAGCAACTCGCAGCGGTCGACTCGCTCGTCGAGGCAGGCACCTACCACAATCGGAGCGAAGTGATCCGAGCGGCGCTCCGACAATTACTCGAGCAGGAACCAGAGACCGGCGATCATCGCTAGCGTCTCTTGGAGCCGAAACCGGAGAAAACGTCCCGGCGACACGGGCCGATCCTCTTACCCATCAACGAACGGGACGGAGCGTCGCCGCTCGAGAGTCGAGCAACGATCGATCGGGGAACGCGAGTATCGGCGTCACCGTCCCAGTCGCTTTTGAACGGTACGTCGAAGTTCCGCGCCAGTCTCGACGGCATCGATCAGCCCCCGCAACAGGCTGTTGTACGCTGCCGGTCGTTCTACGAAGGCAATATGTCCAGTTCGTTCGACGGTACAAAACAGGCCCTCGGGTACTCGCTTGGCTGTTTCACGTATCGCTGCTGCCGGAACGATCCGGTCCGTGGATAACTAACGTGGGGACGTCGATACTGTCCGTCTCCTCGCGTCCATCACACCCCCAGAACGCCCCGGTGACCGTCTTCCAAGCGGACCGACGACGTGGCATCAGATTCGATTTGAGAAAGTCCTCGGTGACGCATTTCGGCGTCGTTTCGTGACAGCACACCGACTCTACCAAGCGACGGAAAAGAACCCCATCGACCGGTAATTTGTAGAGCCGTGACGCGAGAACGGCTCGGAGAAGCGGCCCCTCCCACGACGGTGTGAGATCCTGATCACCTCCAGCGTGGAGGGCAAGACCAGCTACCGAGTGCCGTTTGGCGTACTCGATAGCGATGGCAGTACCGTAGCTATGACCGTGGAGGATCGAACTCGCGATAGCTAGCTCTTCCAGAAGGCGATCCAGATCGGCCACGTGCCCCGCAACCGATTGTTCCGACCGATTCGAGGAGTTTCCGTTACCGGCCAGTAAGTATGTTACTACCCCACGGGAGCCACTGAACGCGTCCAACTGCGGATAGGGATTCCAGAGCGATCCCAGATCGCCGTGCACGAACACGATTTCGGGTTTCGTTCCGGGAGCGTACAGCGATTCAAGCGTTACAGCGTCGGATATCTGGCGGCGTTCCGGCGAAGGGACTGCTGTTCGAGCTCGATATACGAAGACGGGTATTCCGACCCCACCACCCATGTATAAAATACACTATACTGTGTAAATAACGCATGGGCCGGATAACGATACGCTCATCCATCGACTCAACTCCGCTCGTGGGTCGTAGAAAACCGTTCCCAGAAACTCGTCCGGAGCAGTCGCTCCGGCGTCGTGTTCGGCCGTGAGTCGGTCGGAAGCTTGATGATGTGGACCTTCGATCCCCCGCTAGTTGACAGGGAGACAGCAGTCATCGTGGAGGAGAGAGGTCCCGTCTTGCTGCCATGTCGAAATGCGGGAAGGATAGTACTCACACCGTTCATCGACGAAAAACTGCTTCTGGAGTTGGACTGTGAATACCTACCGAAACCGTAGTACTGCGCTCCGTTTGTCGTGTTTCTCAATGGCTGTAAGGACCGTTTCACTGCTTCGGCACCCTGTAAGGGTGCTCGTGGACTATCGCGCTGAGAGCAAGGTATCGACGGGGGTCAATATTCCGGGATCAACCGAGCAGAGGGTTAGGTGAGCCGTAATGGGTGACGACCAGCAACCGAGTAGAGGGTTCTTTCTCCTATCTAAAGTGAAATGATTTCAAATTAGTATCTGGATTGTCGCAAGGTGTGTGATATTGAGTTGTGAGTATTCCACCGTTCGTAATTGTATATTTATATATAAATATTAGTTAATGATATTACTGATGGACGGTGATGTTAATCCGCCGCTTCAGATCATGACCACGAAAGACACCAGCGAGCTTGCTCGAATGGGGCGTCGACGGTTCGTGAACGCACTCGCGTCACTTGGCATTTCAGGTGTGACGCTGAACTACATGTCGCAGGAGACACTTGCAAAGGAGACCGATAATCTCGGTGACGAAGTTCCGTATGTGGCCTACCTCGCTAACAATAATCCGGAGGCAGAATACGAAGATGCAGATAGGAACGGGCGGGCACCGATTTATCGAACGTTAGAGTTCGATAAGTGGGTCGAGATCGAAAGTATTCACAATGCCGCTCGAAAACTCAATCAGGAACTCTCGGAGCGGTTTGAAGACGGGGAATTCCTGTTAAGCAGCGTCAGTTCCACTGTTTCCGGTCATCGACGGAAGCTAGTTGTGACTGCACAGTACACGACGATCGAGACAGCGACCGGGGAAACACTGGAACCAAGTATCTCATACGAGGAGTTCGTTGATTCCCTTTCAGTGGAGATAGAAGGAGGAGTTGGTCGAGACGAGTACACTCACCAGCGAATCTTCGACGTTGAGCCGAAAAAAGTTACGCGTACCCAAACTGCTCATTTCGATTCGGAATATCGGCCGGTTCCGGGTGGCTGCCAAGCGACAAAGAAAATCGACGAGACAAGTGCCGAAGTGATGACAACTGCGACACCCGTGTATGATTCCGAAGATAACGATCAACAGCTAGTTACTTCTGGACACGGGCTACTGAGTACTGATTCGGACGAAGTCTATCAGCCACTTCCCGACGATCAGTTTGGGACCACCGGCGAGGCTATAGCAGAATCGGCATTCGATGCTGGAATTGTCGATACTGATAGCTACACCCATGACATTGCTAATTCAAGCGGCGGGACCGAAGGCTGGCCGATCGATGGTATCGTCACGTGGGACTCGATAAAGTCTCACGTGGATGACACCGACTACGAACTTACCGTTCAAGGCAGATCGACGGGCCGAGAAACCGGATACATTTACGATACCGCAACCGGCAGTGCGTCCTATCAGAAGGCTTTCGGCGTGTCCGATACTGCCAAGAAAGGGGATTCAGGCGGCCCTGCATTCCGAAAGACGACGGATTCCTACGGAAACGACTGGACATATATCGCCGGCGTTATCGGCTGGCAGGGTGAGCAAGACACGACCGTCTGTACAGCCATGGAAGCAGTCGAAGACAAATTCGATGTCTATATCAAATCTCACTAGATATATTTGTTTCTGTGCCAATACTTATCGTCTTGTCATCGCGTATTTCAACCTCGAGTTTTAGATCAATCGGTATCTCATCGTGATCCGAGGATATCTCGCCTTTCCGTATTTTCTGCTCGTCCACGAATTCGTATGTTCCAGACGAGAAGCACTGATCATCGTCTTCAGCAAGAAGGGTGTACTCCCGACTGATCGTCTCGTCCGGTGTGAGTTCCTGCATCCGCATAGTCTGTGACCGTACTGTACCCTCATATTCGACAGTCCAGCACCCGTCACTCGTCGATGGGATCAGTGGAACGTCGAGCGGGTTGCCGTCGCCATCTGTTGGTGTGATCCAATCCCTCTTATCGGGAATGAGAAACAGCTCCGGTTCGTCCCCTTCGTGACTGGATTTTATCTCCGTGAATGGGAGAATCGGTCCACCGGAAAGCGTGATCCGTTCATCGCTTCTGTTGGTGACCGAGAGCTGTATCTTGGCAGGATGGTGCTCGGTACGCTGTTCGAGAACGGTAGCTTCGAAATCGAGGTCGTCCGTTGCCAGACTCATCTCTTCCGTCGGGTCGCCTGTAGCTTTGTGTTTGTCATCGGGTGATTCGGATCGGGAATCAGTTTGGGCAGTACAACCTGCAGTAGCCCCAAGAACGGCTGTGCTGGCTACGTACAGAACGGTTCGTCGCTGCATCGTATCCCGCAATTCGAACCCGCGGAACAAGTGCTTTCGGTGCAGTGAAAGAGAAATTTTACCAAATATATAGTTGAAATTTTAGTAAATATGACCATGTTCTACAGGCTGAGTAGGGCGAGTGCCTCGGGGTTTGACCCTGAGGGTGAAGCCCGTCAAAGGGAGTAACTTCCCCTCTCTCGTATCGTAGTTTAACGACCGTGACGTGGGTGAAAGACCGTAATCCGAAGCGGTCGTTCGGAGGTTTGGCAATGCGACTCCTCTCAACACCCTGCTACGGCAGGTGAGACGGGAGTTGTCGGGTCGTGGTGGAGCGACCGACCCTCACGGCCACCAGCGAGGTGTTCGGGTGTTAATGCCAACCGACCTCAACGGGGAAGGTCGAGGGGAAGTAAATTCGCCTGCGTCCGCCCGCCTATTTCTGGGCGCTCGGACAAAACGGTGAAGCCTCGGGGCTTGTCCCCGAGGTACTTCACAAAGTACGTCTGATTACCAGGGCCACTGAGACAGCCACCCCGTTGGAACAGACCAGTCCAACTGTGCGAACTCAAATAGTGAAGGGGTATCAACATCGGTCCCGAGTCGGGCGACGTAGGGGCACAGCGATACCGACGGGAGGGTGGGGCCTGCGCCGACGGTGGCTTCTCGTCTGCGTGAACGGGCGAACCGCTCTCCAGATCGCATCTACGCGGCCGGAATCGAGGGCGAGCTGAGTTTCCCATCGGGATCATGGGTCTATCATTGCGGGATACCTTGTGGTAGAGTACGACGCTCGCAGGCCGAACTCCTATCTCAACGCTTGGAGAACCAACCGACTGGCCCTGTTTCAGACGGAAGGGCTGGTCGACTCGCGTCCGGAGCCGACATCATGCAAGAACTGAACATCGCGCTCGTCACGATTGGCGGATTAACGCTGGTGTTGAGTCTCGTTGCAGGGTTGATTCGAAGCAAGGTCTACTTCCTCTCAGAGCCCCTAGCAGCGTTGATACTAGGGATCGTTATCGGTCCCCTCGGGCTGGGGCTGATCCGCCTCTCCGACTGGGCCGATCCGTTTACGATTCTGGAACAGTTTGCCCGATTGACCGTTGGGCTCGCCGTCATGGGCGCTGCGCTCCGACTTCCCCAACGATACTTCCGGAAGCACACGCGGTCGATGGCTGTCGTTCTCGTTCCCGGAATGATCGGGATGTGGTTAGTCAGCGGTGGTCTCGTCTACCTCATCCTAGACGTCCCGCTCTGGATAGCACTGCTCATCGGTGCGATCGTCACACCCACGGATCCGGTTCTCGCTGGAACGATCGTTACGGGTCACACGGCAGCACAGTACATCCCGGCGCCGATCCGAAACCTCCTCACCGGCGAGTCAGGGGCTAACGATGGATTGGCGTATCCCCTCGTCTTCTTCCCACTCCTCGTTCTCCAGTATCCGCCCCAACGGGTGCTCTCCGAGTGGTTGCTCTCGGCGCTCCTCTGGGAAGTCGGCGCCGCGGTCTTCGTCGGTGCAGTTGTCGGCGCCGCTGCCGGTTGGATCGAGCGCGAATCTCGAAACCATGACTTCCTCGAGGAGACATCGCTGCTGAGCGTGACCGTCGCCCTTACGTTCGCCGTACTGGGCGGAGTCAAGTTACTGGGAAGCGACGGCATTCTCGCAGCCTTCGCTGCCGGGCTTTTGTTCAATCAGTTCGCCGATGCTACCGATGAAGCCGATGAGCAGAAGGTACAGGAAACGGTGCTTCGTCTATTTACGTTTCCTATCTTCGTGTTTTTCGGTCTCGAGCTGCCGGTCGACCAATGGGTTTCGTTAGGATGGGCGGGCATTGTCCTCGCAGCCGGAATACTGCTCCTACGGCGGATACCAATGATGGTGGTGTTCCGTCAGGTGGTTCCCTCAGTTCAGAGTGACCGAGACGCGTTATTCGCGGGATGGTTCGGCCCGATCGGGATCGCAGCGCTGTTCTACGCAACTGTCGCCCACCGAATACTTGGTGCCGAAATCATCTGGAGTACGGCCAGCCTTGTCATTGCGAGTTCAGTGTTGGTCCACGGGATCACGGCTACGCCGGTTACGAAATTGTACGGGAACGTGATCGACCGCGTGCAGCCAGAGTCGTCGGACGGAACCGACCAATCATCAGTGTTTACGGAAGGGTAACATCTGGTGAAGGCGATCTCGATGAGCGAGTCTCTGAAGTGGTATACCCTGATCGGTTATAATCTGGGAAGGGCCCTGATCAGATTCGCTGCCGTAATCTTGAGTCTAGTCCCCGTCTCAATTCTCTGGGGAGAGTTTTACGCGATTCCCGGTGAACTGCTCTCGGTGATGATCGTCTATGGTATCGGCTGGGCTCTCTCACGAGGGGGAAGTGAAACGGCGGACCCGTCCACTGCGGAGGTTCTTGCATCTGCGGCTGCTATTTGGCTCGCCGTCGGTCTCCTCAGCGCACTGCCGTTCCGCTTTATCGCCGAAACGATCGCCCTCAACCCGGAATTCCTTGCGACCCCATTATTGAACCCAACACTTCGCGCGTTCCGTTCGCTCGATACCGCCGTCTTTGAAGCCTTTAGCGGGATCACTGGAACCGGCCTCACTGTGACTCGAGATTCGAGCGCCCTTCCGGCGACGTTGCAGTGGTGGCGGTCGTTGCTACAGTGGTTGGGTGGCATCGGGGTTATCGTCCTGATCCTCGTGTTCATCAGACAGTCCAACGGTGGCGTCCTTGATCAGTACTACCAACAGCGTTCGCCGTTGGGACGGACCGGTATTGATCTCTCGGACGGTGAAGAAACAACCTGAAATCGAGGGGGAACGGCACGACAACGACACGGATGGCGGTCCGGTCATCCGCTGCTGGCAGGCCATACCGATCGCTCGAGCCGGGATAGTGATATGTGACTCCGTACCGAACAACCCGTATGATTGATTTCGTTCTCGTTCCCGTTGACGGCAGCGAGCCGGCGACCGCCGCGCTCGACTACGCGCTCGATATCGCGGCCACTCATGGGGCAACGGTACAGTTACTGTACGTCGCAAACACAAACAAACCGAGTCTCACGCAGTACGAGGGCTCCGTCGTCGACGTCCTCGAACAGGAGGGAGAAGACGTCCTCTCGGACGCACGCGAACGAGCGACAAAGCAAGACATCCCCATCACTGACGATCTCGTTCAGGGAGATCCGCGAGAGGCGATCGTCGACGCGGCGGCACCCGATTTCGTCGATCTCGTCGTCATGGGGACACACGGCAGAGACAGCCTCGAGAAATACGTCCTCGGGAGCGTCACGGAACACGTCGTTAACGCGTGCGAATCCCCCGTCCTCGCGGTTCGGACGGACGAGGACGCGAGGCAACCGTACCCCTACGCTGACGTTCTCGTCCCGACCGACGGAAGCGATAGCGCACGGAAGGCGCTGGAATTCGCCGCCGAGATCGCGACGCGCTACGGCGCGACACTCCATCTCCTGTCGATCGTCGACGAACCTACACTCGGAGCCGCAGTCGGCTCTTCACCGGTACGCGATCAACTCGAAGACAACGCTCGGGAACGTGTAGCCAGCGAAGCGGCACTCGTGAGGGAAGCGGGCGGCGACGACGTCGAGACGATGGTCAAAACGGGAGCAGTGCCGGAGACGGTCCGCTCGTTCGCGGCCGACGTCGATGCCGACCTCATAGTGATGGGAACGCACGGGCGAACCGGGCTTGACGAACGATTTCTGGGGTCGACCACGGAGCGGGTGCTTCGAACGGCACCGGTTCCCGTTCTGACGATCGGCGTCGCTGAGGGGTGAGTCGCTGGATGGAACGATAACCGTACTGTGTCAAGCAGTTCGTTCCTGGTCGAGCGGATCTTCGATATCGCCCATAACCGCTTCTAAGAGATCGGTAACGGTTATCAACCCAACGGCCTCGCCATCTTCGATCACGAGTGCGAGTTCCTGCCGTTCGGTCTGGAACTGATCGATCGCATCGCTTACGTCCGTATCAGGGGATACCGTCATCGGTGGGGCGGCTACGTCCGTGAAATCGATACTGCCGTCGGCTAATCCCGCACGATGTCTGACGAGGCTCGGTGTATACACGATACCACGGAAGTCAGTGAGGGTGTCGCCAACGAGCGGGTATCGCGTATGAGGGCGTTCTTCCATTTTTCGAACGTTTTCTTCCGAGTTCACTTCGGTAGAGAGCGCGACGATCTCATCGGGAGACACCATCAATTCGCCGACGGGCTGTTCACCGATCCGAAGCGCGTTCATCACTTCTTCGCGACGTTCATCGGGAAGATCGCCTTCCTCGAGAATAGAGCCGAGCCGATTGCGAAGGTCGGCTCGCGATTCGATGACTTCTCGTTCGGTTTCGCGCCACGCACCGGTCATCTCGATACCGAATAGTCCGAGCGTTGCCTTTGCGACCCAGTCGCCGAACGTAATTGCCGGTGCAAGCAGTTTCGCAAACCAGTACAGCGGCCGCGCGCCGTATCGGCAGACCTGCTTCGACCGTTCGACGCCGAGGTACGTCGGTGTCTGTTCCCCGTGTGTGAGATGAACAAGGTTGATGAGAGCGAACCCGAGCACCGATCCGGCGCCGGCCGACGCGAGGAACGTATTCGCGAACAATGGTTCGAACAGGGCTGCCAATCCGGGTTCGGCCACGATCCCGAGTGCGATACTCGTCCCAGAAATCCAGATCTGACACGTCGTCAGATAGAACTCGAGGTCGTCCGTCATCTCCCAAGCAAGCTGGAGCCCGGGGGTATTGAACTCTGATTCAGGATACTGCCGAGCGCGTGTGAGTCCGAACTCGATCGCAACGAAGTAGGCGTTTAATCCGATAAGAATGACACCAGCCAGTATTCGTCCACCGATCTCGAGCGAGTTCATCGCCGACGTATTCTTTCGCGGCTCATAAATCAGTACATGTGCTGTGTCCCTCGGGAGCAGTCAGACTCACTCGGGACGACGTACTGCGCCCTGCATCTCGTTTCGCCACTCCTGCGAGGCCGCCACGTCGTTCGAAGACCAATTGGAGAACTGGCTTCAAAGGGTCAGCAACCGGAGACGGCACGACGACAGTGACCGCCGTCGAAGGGCTGGATAAACTCCAACCCCGGCTCGAGCGTCACTCACTACCCGAGTCTCGAAAATATGGGATACAGGTGCTGTATAGTGGAGAGCCATCGGCTCAGAAGCGTACAGTTTCTGGATGGGCCCTGACGGATTCGAACCATCGACCACTCGGTATCCCACACGGCCGCATGCGGACGCGATCGTGTTATGAGCCGAGCGCTCTTACCGGACTGAGCTAAGGGCCCGCTATTTGGGGAAACACAGGGCCTGTAGTTAACCCTTACTCTCCGTCTCGCAGCGGGTGCCGAACGCACACCGTTCCCGGCGACGGGCCTATGTGGCTCGCGACCGAACCGAAGCGGTAATGACCGATCGGCGTCGGCTCGAGCGGTTTCTGCGCTCGACGCTCCGGAACGCGGGCGAGCAGTACGAGCAGGTACGCGGGACGACCGACGAGCAACTCGAGGAGGCACGCCGGGCGTATCAGGGCGCAAAGAACGCCCGCAGCCTTCCGAGCGACGAGGCGGGGCGAGTGAAGATCGTTTGCCGGCGGTACGCCGAACGGCGTGCGGCGACACTCGACGAGCAGTACCGGCCGGCCTGTTACGAGGCGGACCATCCCGACTGCGAGGGCTGTACGGAGGACGTCCGCAACGGGCGGATCGAAACCTGGTAACCTGTCGCGCCTACCGCGAACCGGACGGACTGGTCTCGCCGTTCTGGGGCCACATCGCCCAGGCGAGGAGCGCAAGCAGTATTGCGAGGGCGATGCCGACCGATTCGAGGACGGTCAGTTCGACGTTGACCCAGGCGAGCACCGTCCGGAGTTCGACGAGGAACGGCAGGGTAAGCGCGAAGACGACGAGCAGCGTCCCCTTGGAGGTACGCATTATCGGATCACCTCGGTGATAACGGGGATCGACTGCATCGCCTCGCCGGCGGACTCGAGCGCGGCGGTCCCGAGGTGTTCGAACGCGAACGCGAGCGTCGGCATGGTTTCGATGCTGACCGGGATCGGGTTGATGTCGGGGCCGAACAGGCCGCCGCGCTGGATGATGCTCAACAGCGGGAAGCTGTAGGCAAAGACCACGAGCACGACCGCGATAGCCGTCCAGAGTTTGAGGTTGTCGAGGACGAGCGGTGCGTCTTCGGGGCCGGAGAGCGCCTCCGCGTAGCGGTTCGCGGGGAGGTCGTCGCTCCGGCCGTTGAACGCCGTCCCGATCACGTTCAGCAGGAACAGGGCGAGCGAGAGCCCGAGGAACGCCCCGCCCAGCGCGATCTGAGCGTTGAGTTCGCCGACGGAACCGACGGCCGCGTCGAAGGTCACGCCGTCGTACTGCGGTTCGGCCGTCCGGCGCGGGACGCCGAGTAGTCCGGCGCGGTGCATCGCGTTGGACATGAACGTCATCCCGACGAACCAGAGCACGACCTGCACGAGCGCGACCGAGCGGTTCCACAGTTCCTTGCCGGTCACCTGTGGCAGGAACCAGTAGGTGACGGCCATGAACGTCAGGGCGACGGCGGTACCCACGGTGAGGTGGAAGTGGCCGACGACCCAGAACGTGTTGTGGACGAGGTAGTTGATGTTCATGCCGGCGTTGATCATCCCGGAGAAGCCGGCGGCGGCGAACATCAGGCCGGCCAGCGCCATCCCGGTAAAAACGGGATCGCGCCACGGGAGCGCTTTCAGCCAGCCGAAATACCCCTCACCGCCGCGCTGGCGAGCCCCGTGTTCCATGCTCGCGACGACGGTGAAGGCAGTCAAGAGACTCGGCAACAGCAGGAACATCGTGTTCGTCATCGCGATGAACTTGTACCCTTCCGCGATGCCGGGGTCGAGGTACTGGTGGTGGATACCGACCGGCGTCGACAACACCAGAAAGAGCACGAACACGACGCGGGCAAGCGGATCGCTAAACAGTTTCCCGCCCGAGAGCTTCGGCAGCATGATGTACCACATCATGTACGCCGGCATCAGCCAGAAGTAGACGACCGGATGCCCGAAGTACCAGAACAGCGTTCTGGTGAGCAGCGGGTTGACGGTGTCGATCAGGCCGAGCGACCACGGGAGCAGAAACGCGAGGATCGCGATGGCGACGCCGAGGCTCGAGAGGACCCAGAAGATGGTCGTCGTCAACACCATGAACGTCGGCAGCGGGATCCGTTCGTCCGGGTTGTCACGCCGCCAGGCGAGGAAGCTCCGGAACCAGTCGACGCCCGCGATCCACGTGCCGACGACGAACAGCGCGAGTCCCAGATAAAACAGCGGGTGGCCCTTCAGCGGCGCGTAGAAGGTAAACAGCACCGACGAACTCATGTCGATCGAGTCGGTGAAGCCGGCGAAGACCGGCACGATTGCCGTAATGGAGCCGAGTACCATCAGCCCGTACCAGCCCCACGAGAAGCGGAGATCCTCGAGCTCCCGGTCGAGACTGGTCGTCACTGCCCACGTGAAAATTCCCACGAGGAAGAAGATCGTGAACGTGATCGCGAGCAAGACCCCGTGAGCTGTGAGCACGGTGTAGTAGTCCGCAGAGTCGATAAACCGGTACACGTTCGTCCGGTGGAGCGTCTGGATGATGCCGAACAGTCCCCCCAGTGCGAGTGCCACGAACGAACTGTAAAACGCCGCACGGACGAGTTTCGCCTCGTCCGGGAAGTCGTCGATGTACGCGTTACTCATCGGCATCACCTCCGGCGGACTCGTCGGTGCTGTCGTCAGTCTCGTCTTCGAGTTCGTCGACGACCGTCACCGTTCCGCTCTCCTCGTAGCCGTCGACGGTGACCGTCCAGTCGTGCTCTCCCTCGCCGGGGTCCGTCGAGTCGAGCGTGAACGTCGTCTCGGCGGTTTCGTCGCCACCGACGGAGATGTCTTGCTCGCGCGTCTCGCCGTCGATCTCGAGCGTGACGGTCGTCTCGAGGTCCTCGAGCATCCCGTTCTCGACCGTGGCGTTGACCGTCGCGGTGTCGCCGATCGCGACTTCGTCGTCGGCCTCGACCGAGAGGTCGGTCATGTCGAACTCGTCTTCCGGGACGACGTGAAGTTGGCCCTCCATAGTGTGATGGCCCGGCCCGCAGTACTCACTGCAGACGATGCCGTACTCCTTCGGTTCGTCGAACTCGACGGTCATCTTCGACACCTCGCCCGGGAGGACCATCGTGTTGATGTTCGTCCCGGGGACGCTGAAGCTGTGTGTCACGTCGAAACTCGTCACGTAGAAGGTGACCGTGCTGTTTGCCGGCACTTCGATCGGATCGGGCTGGAACATGAACGTCTGTGCGATGACGGTGACCTCGTACTCGTTCTCGCCGACCTGTTCGACCCCGGGATCGCTGAACCGTTCGTCGTCGCCGAGGTTACTCGGGTTGACGGTTTCCTCCTGATCGCTGACCATCGCGATTCCGAGTCCGACCGATCCGTACGCGATCGTCGCGATGAAGCCGACGATCAACAGCATGGCCGCGACCAGCCACAGCTTCTCGTAGGTGTGGATGTTCATGCGAGCCCCCCCACCGCCAAGAAGCCGCTCACGACCGTCGGTCCGTTACCGAGGAACTCGACGAAGTACATGAAAAACCACAGGAACACCAAAATCAGGAAGTAAATCCCGATCAGCGCGAGCGTCCCTACGGGATCGTACTCGTCGTGTCCGATCTCTCGCGTTTGTGTTTGCGTTTCCACCGCTTTGCTCATACGGCGGTGTAGGGAAAGTCTCCCCTTAACCCATAGAGCCATTCCCAACCCGCAGGAACGGGGGTTATTATTTATATTCCGCTCGCCCGGAGACGCCCGTATGGAACTCGAGGAGCTTACGCCGCGGCACGCGCTGCCGTTCGGATTGCTGGCACTGGTGCCGCTCGCCCTGTACGGACTCGACAGTTCTCCGATCGCCGGCGTCGTCGCTACGACGAACGTCCTGATCATCATGGCCAGCCTCTACGTCGCGTTTCAGCCCGTTCCGGGACACCACGACCACGGCTCGAACGGCGCGTCGGTGTAACCGCACATGTTCAGTCTCGAGGTGCTGGCTTCGGCCCACGATCACGGAGGGAGTACGGCGGCCGCCGGGAACGCCGATCTGCTGGTGTTTCTGCTCGTCGGGCTGCTCGCGGGCGCACACTGTCTGGGGATGTGTGGTCCGTTGGTGAGCACGTACGCCGATCGGATGCGATCGCGAGGCGGCGACCACCGCGGCGGGACCGGCGTCGAGCGACGGGAGACGCTGTCGCTTTTCGAGGTCCGACAGCACGGCCTGTTCAACCTCGGCCGGACCGCAAGCTATGCGGCGCTTGGCGGCCTGTTCGGGCTGCTGGGCGGGCTCGCGATCACGTCGGCCGATGCCGTCACGGCCGTCGGCGACGCGGTCCGGGGAACGGTCGGCATCCTCGTCGGAATCGCGATCATCGCAAGCGGGTGCTACTACCTCCGGGGCCGGGCCGGTGTTCCGCACGGGCTCCCGCTGGTCGGCCCGCTCTTCCGGCGGCTCTCGGGGCTGCTCGCGAGCCGGGTCGACAGGCTCGCCGGCTCGCCCGGGATCGTCGGGCTCGGAGCGGTCCACGGGCTGCTTCCGTGTCCGATCATCTACCCGGCGTACCTCTATGCGTTCGCGCTCGGCGATCCGGTCCGGGGGGCGCTATCGCTTGCGGTGCTCGGGGTCGGAACGGTTCCGACGCTGTTCCTGTACGGAACGTTGCTTACATCGCTCGAGACGAACCACCGGGTCCGGCTTCACCGGGCACTCGGCGGCGCGTTTCTCGTCCTCGGCTACATCCCGTTACAACACGGGCTGATGCTGCACGGCGTCCACTCCCTCCCGCACCTTCCGGTCCCGTTCTACCAGCCGCTGTGACCACACCCACACACCGATGAATCGATCCTCCGCAAAGCCCGCATCCAACGAACGCGCCGCCGATTCCGGGTCCGCCGGAAACGAGTGTACGCTCTGTTCGTTTCCGACGCCGGCCGACCCGATCACCGCGGCCGACGTCGAGGGGCAGTTTTGCTGTCAGGGCTGTCTCGAGGTCCACCGGACGCTCGCGACCGTCGAGGACGCGGACGCCGAGGCGGTCCGGGAGCGCCTCGAGACCGACTCCAGCCTCGACGACCTGGAGGCCGACGGCGAGGAGACCTTCCTCGCCGTCGACGGCATGCACTGTTCGACCTGCGAGGCGTTTCTCGAGACGCGGGCGACCAACGCGGCGGGCGTGCTCGGGGCGGAAGCGAGTTACGCCACGGACACGCTACGGCTGGTGTACGATCCCGACGTCCGCGAGAAGGAGACGCTCGCGGATCTCGTCTCGGGATACGGATACGAAGCGCGCGACCGGGCGGCGGGACGCGACGAGGGGTCACGGGACGACGCGCTCGTGAAGTTCCTGATCGGCGGTGGGCTGTTCGGGATGATGGTGATGGTGTGGTACGCGGTCTTTCTGTATCCGACCTACTTCGGGTATCCGCCGCTCGCGGATTTCGGGGGGTATGACGGCTACTATCTGGTCGTGAACATCTGGCTCATGACGTCGTTCGTGCTCTTCTATACGGGGTATCCGATCCTGCGGGGGGCGTACGTGAGCCTGCGAGCCGGGATGCCGAACATGGATCTGCTCGTCTCGCTGGCCGCGGTAGGGGCCTACGCCTACAGCACGCTCGCGATGGTCCTCGGTCGGACGGACCTCTACTTCGACGTCTCGGTCGCGATCGTCCTCGTCGTGACGGCCGGTACCTACTACGAAGGACTGATCAAGCGCCGGGCGACGGGGCTGCTGTCCGATCTCACGGCGGCACAGGTCGACGAGGCCCGGCGGGCCGACACCGGCGAGACGGTCCCCCTGTCGGCAGTCGATCCCGGCGACCGACTCCTCGTTCGCCCCGGCGAGCGGGTGCCGCTCGACGGGACGATACGCGAGGGGCAAGCCGCGGTCGACGAATCGCTGATGACAGGCGAATCGCTCCCCGTCGAGAAAGCGCCCGGCGACCCGGTCCGCGGCGGCACCGTCGTCACGGACGCACCGCTGGTCGTCGAGGTCGGCGAGGAGGCCGAAAGCACCCACGACCGGCTGGTCTCGCTGCTCTGGTCGATCCAGAGCTCCCGGCCGGGCGTCCAGCGGCTCGCCGACAAACTCGCGACGATCTTCGTCCCGCTCGTCGTGGCGCTTGCCGTCGGCGTCACGGCCGGGCTGCTCGCGACCGGTTCGAGCCCCGGAACGGCGTTTCTCGTCGGTCTGACGGTCGTAATCGTCTCCTGTCCCTGCGCGCTGGGACTCGCGACGCCGCTTGCGATCGCGTCCGGGATACAGACGGCGGCGAAACGGGGGATCGTCGTCGCCGCGGAGACGATCTTCGAGGACGCACCCGACGTCGACGTCGTCGTGCTCGACAAGACGGGGACGCTCACCACGGGTGCGATGGCCGTCGAGTCGATCCACGTCGCAGATGTCGACGAAACCGGCCACGGTGACACGGCCGCGAGCGCGGAGTCGGACCGCGACGAGCCGACCCTCCTTCGGCACGCCGCGGCCGTCGAAGCACACTCGAAGCACCCGATCGGAACCGCTATCGTCGACGCCTGGTGTAAGCGGGAAGCAGTCGACGAGGGCGTGCCGGACGACGCCGCGAACGACGCTATCGGCGAGGTCGACGGCTTCGAACGACACGTCCGGGGGGTCAGCGGCCTCGTCGACGGCAACCGCGTCGTTGCCGGCCACCCCGACTGCTGTCGCGAACGGGGACAGACGATCCCCCCGACGCTCGAGTCGCGGATCGAACGGGCACGAGCCGACGGTAACGTCCCGGTCGTCGTCGGCTGGGACGGCCGTGCTCGCGGTGTGATCGTCGTCGGCGATACGCCGCGGGAACGCTGGCGAGAAACCGTCGAAACCCTCTCTTCGGACCGCGAAGTCGTCGTTCTCACCGGGGACGAGGGCGCGGCTGCGGACCGGTTCCGGGACGCCGTCGGCGTCGACGAGGTCTTCGCCGGCGTGCCGCCCGAGGCGAAAGCCGAAACGGTCCGGCGGCTTCGAAGCCGGGGCACCGTCGCGATGGTCGGCGACGGGAGCAACGACGCCCCCGCACTGGCCGCCGCGGACGTCGGGATCGCGATGGGGAGCGGGACCGAACTCGCGACCGACGCGGCCGACGCGGTAATCGTCGGCGACGACCTCGAGGCGGTGCCGGCGACGTTCGACATCGCGGCCGGGACGCACCGACGGATTCGCCAGAACCTCGGCTGGGCGTTCTGTTACAACGCGGTCGCGATTCCGCTTGCGGTCCTCGGGCTGTTGAACCCGCTATTTGCAGCCGTCGCGATGGCCGCAAGCAGCGCGCTCGTCGTGATCAACTCCGCGCGGTCGATCTGAACCCTCGGTTACTCGCCGGAGCACGCGGTGTCGTCGTCCTCGGCGGTGACGATCCGCTCGAGGACCCGTCGCTCGCTGTCCTCGTAGACGTAGGTCGTCCCCGGCTCTTCGTCTTCGGTTCGGCGGTGACTCCCGTCACAGAACGGAACGGACTCCGAAAGGCCACATTGACAGACCGCAATGTCACCCTTCTCGGGGTCGACGTCCGCCGGATCGAGCGTTCGTGGACCGGTTTCCTCGAGTTCGACGAGTCGCGTCATCGGTTGCCGTTCGGTCCGAACCGACGAAAACCTTCGCAGCCGTCGGTGACATCTGATCCGTTCGCTTCGGAATCCGACCGAACGTAAGCTACTTGACCGTCGTGCGTAATTTCGCTGATACCGGACGATGAGCCCCCACGCCGCAGGCACGATGACCGCGATCGCCCTCGCCATCGTCAAGACGCTGATCCTGCTCGTCGGCAGCGTCATCACGTTCTTCGCGTTCAGGGCCTACCGGCGCACGCGGCAGCCGGCGCTTGGCTATCTGACCGCCGGGTTCGGGCTCGTCACTCTCGGGCTGGTCTTTGCCGGGCTGCTCTATGAGATCCTTACGGTCCCGCTGCAACTGGGGATCCTGCTCGAGAGCCTGTTGACTCTCGGGGGCTTTCTCGTGATCGCCTACTCGCTGTATGTCACCTGAGAGGGAATCGGTCACCGTTCGTGACTACCCCCGAGCTACTTACCCACAGGACCGATAGTTGTGCGCTCGACACGAGTGGCACGGCACCCGGTACCGAGGCCGCCGGTCGTCGAACATGAACGAGGCCGCCGACTATCCGCGGACCCTCGATGCGACGCCGACAGCGAAAAGCCGCGGCACGGACGCGGGCGGGTACGGCTACGCGTTTCTCGCGAGCGCCGGGTATCTCCCGGACCCGAGTCGGGCCGAGGCGACGTACCTGCCCGGACACGACCTCGAGTACCTCGCCAGTACCGACGGTCTGGTTCGAGTCGGCTACTTCGAGTTCCCGCTGGCGTCGGTTCCGACCGAGACGCCCCGGCTGATCGTCCGGGCGCTCGCCCGCCGAACGCGGCTCCAGTATTTCTGGTTTTTCGATCCGGGCACCCGCGAAGTTCGCGCGTTCCGGACGTCTCGCCGCCCGGCCCGGTTTCGCTACGTTCCTGCCGCCCACACCGAGCACAAACGCGATGCACTCGAGCGGGCTCGGTCGGACCTCGACGCCGTGTTCGACGGGACAGCCGTCGTCGATCGGCTCGCCGACGACCTGCGAACGCACCGAGCGGCGCTCGCGGAGGCAGTGACCGGCGGCCGTGACTCCGGGACGGTCCCGACGGACCGGGTGAGACGGACCGTCGCGGGGCGGCTCATCGAACGGGTCCTCGTGTGTTATCTCCTCCTCGAGCGCGGACTCGTCGCCCCGGTCGACGGCGGGACCGCGACGGTTCCGGCCGCCCCTCGACTGGTACTCGAACGGCTTTTCCGGGACGGGGACGACATCGGGGCGATACTCCGGACGATCGTCGCCTCGCTCTCGAGCGGGCCGGACACGGTGACCGTTTCCGACTCGTTTCGGCTGCGGGTTCCGACGCTGGGGTGGACTCCCTTCCGGACGGCGCTCGAGACGACGGAACGCGGGGTCGACGATCGCGAAACGGACGCATCCGGCCGAACGGAAGCGATCGACGAGTCGGCACTCGTCGTCGAGGGATACGACTGGACCGAACTCCTCGCGGTCCTCGGGGAGTACGAGTGGCGACCCGGCGGAATCCAGCGCGATGTCGACACTGCGGACCACGCCGGTTCCGTCATGAACGCCGGAAGGGGCGACCACCGCGGGCGAATCACGCCGGCGGTGCTCGACGACCTGTACGATCGGGGAACTCTCGGCCCGACCGAACGCGAGGGCACCGGTCGAGACGACGGTCCGGACGGGAGGGACGATTCGCCGACCGACGAACGGGAGTCGACCGGGACACCGACGAGTCCGGCCGACGAGGTCGGGGCCTACTACACCGGCACCGAACTCACCTATTTCACGGTACGACGCGCGCTCTGGGCGGCGCTGTACGACCGGATCGAATCCGACTGCAAGACGGGGGTCGCTCCGTCCGCGATCCGGATCGACGACCTGCCGTCGCCGAACCGCGAGCGGCGTAACTGCCTCGAGCACGACCGGCGAGACGGGTTCGACGAACTCTACGAACGCTACGGGGACGACCGAGAGGTACTCGCGTACGTCGACTCGAAACTCCGGGATCTGACGGTCTGTGATCCCGCCGCTGGAACCGGGGCGTTCGTCCTCGCGGCCGCGAACGTCCTCTTCGAATGGCGGTCGATGTGTCGGCCCGACGCGGACGCCGCCGAGATCGGCTGTGGCATCGCCCGGTCGGTGTTCGGCGTTGATCTCCGCGATGACGCCGTCGAGCGCTGTCGACGGCGGCTGTGGCTCCGACTGGTGAGCCTGTGTCCGGTCACCGCCGACCGTCGGGACAGCTACACCACCGGCTGTTCGGGCGTCACCCTCCCGAATCTCACCGGGACCGTTCGATCGGGCAACAGCCTGCTCGGGTTCGTCGATCCGCCGTCCGGACGCGATCACCGGGAGCCGACCGACTCGAGGCCCCTCGAGGAACGACTCCGCGAGTACGGACACCGGCTTCGACGCAGCTATTCGGAAACCGGTCCCGACCGGACGACGCGGCGGCCCCTCGAGGAACGACGCGCCGAGCTGAAGCGGGTCCTCGATCGGCGATACGCCACGGCCCGGTGCGAGCGGGCGGACGGCTCGCCGCTTCGAGTGGACGATCGCGTTCGGACGGCGGCGGACGCCCGTCGGAGTCTCGAGGATGGCCGGGAACGGAACGATCGGGGCGGGTCCCGCGGAACCGACGGGTCGGGCGGTTCGCCGACCCTCGTCGTCGAGGTCCCCGAGGGGATTCCGGCTCCGGCCGAGACGGGCCTCGAAGCCATCGGGTTTACCACCTACACGTACCGTGCGCGACTCGAACAGCCCTCGAACGAACTCGATTCGGCAGCCCTCGGGGCGGTGTTCGACCGACTGGAGACGAGCGTCGCCGATCCGGAGGGGTGGTCCGTCCTGGTCGAACGCGAGTACGCTGGGCGTGACTTCAGGGCGGACGGACTCGATGCGCTTCACTGGCCGCTCGCGTTTCCACGGCCCGTTCTCGAGGACGGCGGCTTCGACGTCGTCGTCTCGAACCCGCCGTACGGAGCCGACGTCGCTCCGGAGGCGGAACCGATCGTGCGGTCGGAGACGAACTACGAGTGTCAGGGGGCGCGTGACACCTGTGAGTGGTTCCTCGAGCGAACGCTGCAGCTCGCTTGCGACCGCGGCGTCGTCGCCAACGTCGTCCCGAAGACCGTCGCGTTCTACCGATCCTGGGCGGCTATCCGGACGAAACTGCTCGCGAACACCTCGCTCGAACACGTCTTCGACGTGGGACTCGGGTTCGACGACGTCGATCTCGAGACGATCGTGATCGTGGGGCGGCTGGTCGACTCGGACGACGGCCACACCGCGAGAGCGGCGGCTCCCGCGACCGTTCATCGGAGCCGGGATCCACGTCGAGCCGACGAAAACGCGCCGGTCCACCTCGGTCGAGTCGATCAGCGGTTCATGCGGGACGCCGAAACGATCGCCTTCAGACCGATCGACGACGCTCAACGGGAGGTCCTGTCCCGAATCCGCTCGACCGATCGGCGGCTGGATGACGTCATCTCGGCGGCCGAACCGACGCGACAGCTGTACATCCCCGACAGCGAGAAAGAGCGCCTCGAACCGGGTCCCGACCCGTACATCGACAGGGTCCCCTGGGTCAGACCGTACCACCTGACCGGCGTCCGATACCTCGACCTCGGGGCGTACCGCGACGCCGTCAGGAGGTATGCCGTCCCGCGTGTCATGCTGAAAGTGTTACGGGGCTCCCGACTGCGAGCGTGGATCGATCCCACCGGAGCGGTCGTCGGAACCGAGAAGCTGGTGAGCGCGCCCCTCGAAGCGCACACACAGGCCGAAATCGCGTTCATCTACGCCGTGTTGAACCATCCGTTCGCGTCGTACTACCTCCAGAAGGTCGTCTTCTCGGAGACGACGGAGACGGCACGCGTCATGGACGGGCACTACTCCGCGTCGATTCCCGTCCCCGATCCGGATCCCACCACGACGGCTGCGGTCGCGCAACTCGTCTGGACGGTGACGCTTGCGACGCAGCTCGCACACGATCGGGCCGGCGGCGGGACGCTCGAACCGTCGATCGAGACGGTCACGAACGCGTTGCACGCCCTGCTTGCAGGGGTCTATCTCGAGGACGAGCGGACGCGTTCGCGCTGGGTTGCTCGTCTCGACCGATCGTGGCCGGACGAACGGACGGTTCGATCGCTCTTTACCGCGTTCTACGCCGAGCGGTTCGCAACGCGGCGCGGACGACCCGACGCGTACTGGACCGATATTCGCGACCTGCTCGAGTCGACGCGCGCCGTGACGGCGACCTGGGAGACCACCCGACTACTCGACGGACACGCGATGAATACGGTGATGGACGTGCTGGAATGACCGCGCCGGCGACGTTCGACGAGCCTCTCGCGATCGGCTGAGGAGACGACGACCGGGAGAAACGGACGGGGACGCGACCTGACGGATGGCAAGGCGAGTACTCATTGATCTATCACCCGTTGGATACACCTGTGACGGGCGACGAAACCGGACGAGACGACGAACGGGACCGGCGCAGTACGCTCCGGATCACCGACGGGACGCGCCCACCGGTTCGAGCGTTCCTCGACGTTTTCCCGGCCGGTCGAGCGCTCGATATCGCAACCGGGCAGGGTCGGAACGCGCTCGTCCTCGCGGAAGCGGGGTGGAACGTCGATGCGATCGACATCTCGACGATAAAGTTGTCACGTGCTCGCGAGCGTGCGAGCGAGTGGTCGGATTCCATCGCGTGGATTCTGGCCGACGTCGACAGCTACGCCTTCCCCGAAACGGCCTACGACGTTATCACGGTGAGCTTCTTCGACGCGCGTGACCGGCTTGCGGCCATCAAATCCGCCCTCAAACCCGGCGGCGTCCTCTTTTACGAACACTACCTCGAGTCGGAATCGGGGGCGAGCGGTCCGGGGGATCGGTATCGGTTCGAACCCGGTGAGTTGCTGACGGCGTGTACGGACCTGACGATCCTGTTCTATCTCGAACGCAGGATCGACGGAGAACCCCACGTCGTGCTCGTAGCGCGCAACGGTGCCGACGGGGAATCGATCGCCTGAGCGTGACGGTCTCCAGCCCAGCAACCGGTAGCGCCGGCCGGCCTCGAGTGCTTGCAGCCGCTTCCGTGTAACCGAGTGCGCTGACAGAAGATGTGTCAGATCGAAGCATTCGAGAATTGACATCGATGGCGGCAAAGTACAATAATCATACAATTATTGCATAAATTTTTCTTAGTCGCCGTTACTGTTTATTGACGAACACGAATAGGTAGCGCTAATACTGGCCTTAGCGTCGGATTATCGTCCGCATTCGGTAATAATTATACCAGCACATTCAATTCCACAAGACTTATTAGATGATGAGAAAGACTCCTCGAATACCCCTAACCCGGAGTGGTCGTGTCGGAACGCGACGGAATAGTTGGACGGACGCCGATGGTCGCCTCCGCCGATCGCACGCTAATCAACCCTAACCGAAACAGACAACATATACTATGACAGACAACCCGTCATATCGTGAAAAGGGACGTGCAGTGTTCCTGACCGCGATGATGGTGCTGTCCGTTGTCGCGACGTCCGCAGCGTTTGCGGGCGGTGCGGCGGCGGCAGCCAGCGACGAGATTACCGTCACGCTCAACGACGGTAATCTCACCATGGATGCTACAGTTCACATCGAAGCACAAGGTACGGACTTCTCCGATTCAGCCACCGTTGAGGACGGCGAACACACGTTCTCCGGCCTGGACGAGAGCGAGACGTACGACCTTACCGTCGAGGAGGACGCGTTCACTGCGTCCCCGGACCCGGCGACCGCCAGCCCCGGGGACGAGGTGAACATCGACCTCACTCCTGCTTTCAGCGGTAACTACTCGACTACCTTCGCCTACCAGGGCGAGGAGGTCATCGCTCAGCCGGACGCGGGCGAGATCGACACGGCTAGCAAGGACTATCAGGTCCGCCGCGTCACGGACACCTCCGACAGTAAGGTTACCGACAGCAAGCACATCGAGGACCTGACCGAGGCTGACCTGGTCGATCCGGAAGCCGCTGACGCGGACAAAGCGTTCGTCATCGACACGTCCGGCTTCCAAGAGGACGACTTCTTCGTCCGGAGCAGCGGTGACGAGTTCGGTGGCCACAACCCCGCTTCGTCCAACACCTTCGAAGTCGGTCTGCAGACGCTCAGCGCCGAGTTCGACGAGGACTCGGTTAACAACGAGCGGAACTCGGAAGTCGAGTTCGAACTCGACTCCAACCGTGGTACCTACGACCTGACCGTCAGCGCCGACGGCGACCTCGAAGCGTCCGAACTCGAGCGCATCTTCGAGGGCACCGACTTCGACAACGGTATCGACGTCGACGCCGACGACGACGAGATCACGCTCAACGACGTTACCGACGCAACCGACGACCTGAACTTCAGTGACATCGACGCGGGCACGTACACGCTCGAGTTCGATGCGACTGACACGGACGCCGAAGCAACCGCCGAGATCGAGGTTACGGAACTCGACGTCGACGGTGCTTTCTCCGAGGGCGTCTACACCCAGACCGCCGGTGATTACCTCGAGGTCTCCCTCGAGATGGATGACACCGACGACGCGTACATCCAGTTCGGTGACGAGGACGCCAAATTCGTCGACATTCTCCACGTCGAGGACGACGACGAAAACGACGAGGTGACCTTCTGGATCAACACTCGTACCCTCGGTGACGAGAACTTCGCGAGCAGCACCGAGAACGTGTACTACACCGAGGACGACAAGGTTCAGAGCCTCGTCCACGGAGACGACTTCGAGGCCAACTTCTGGGACGAAGAAGTCGGCGAAGAACTCGTCAACGGCGGCGCTGACTTCGCCGACTACCTCGAAGAGCTCGGCCTCATCAACGACGCCGACGACTGGCAGAACAACGAATACCAGCTCGCCCGGCCGCTCCAGCCGACGGAATACACGCTGACGGCCGACGCTGACGGTGACTTCATCGTCAACAGCGACGGCGAATCCGAAGTCGCTAACGAGATCGATCAGGCCACGGTCAACCTGAACGAGCCACGCGTCGAATCGATCAAGACGCACGTCGCTCCGTCGGACTCCGCCGACGAGGACGAACTCGACGAACTCCTCGGTGACGACGTGACGCTGACCGAGCGCACCGAGATCGCCGAAGAGGACCGTCTGGTCATCGAAGCGGAAGCGAGCGGCTTCATCGGCGCTCTGGCAGCCGCCTCCGGTGACGGTCACGACCTCCTCACCGACGGCACTAGCGCCGAATCGCTCGACACGCTCGTCAACGATGGTGCCTGGGAAGGCGAAGGTATCAACTTCGAGGTCACCGCCGACGACGCCGTCGGCAACCAGGACCCGACCAGCCTCAACCTCGACGGCGCTGACGACGGCGACGTCTACGTCTTCGTCGACAACGACGAGGGCGGCCTCTACGTCGTCGTCGACACCAGTTCGAGCAGCGCCTGGGACGGTAGCCTCGAGCCCGACCACGAGTTCACCGCCGAACTCGAGTACGAGACCCACGAGGACGAGCGCTATCACTTCAACAGCGATGGTGCCGAGAACACCGGCGAGGCAGCCTACCCGTACTTCGAGGCTGACTCGACCGAATCCGTGACCAAGGACTTCTCGGTCGTCGAACCCGCGGTCACGTTCGACAACCTCAACGAGGACGACGAACTCGTCGTCGCAAACTCCGAGGACGCCGAGATCACCGGCACGACGAACGTCGCACCCGGTGCGGACGCCAGCCTCCGACTCGACTCCGGTAGCGACGTCGAGCCGGCGTTCTTCGACACCTACGATGACGTCGAGATCGAGGACGACGGTGAGTGGACGGTCACTGCCGATTACAGCGACCAGTCCGAAGGCGACACGGCCGAAACGGCCTTCCGCGCCTACGGTAGCACCGTCGACTCCATCGACACCGTCTTCGCCGAAGACGTCTCCGAGAACGGTGACGAGAACGGCGTCGAGAACGGTGACGAGAACGGCGACGAAAACGGTGACGAGAACGGCGTCGAGAACGGTGACGAGAACGGCGACGAAAACGGTGACGAGAACGGTGCCGAAAACGGTGACGAGAACGGCGACGAAAACGGCGGCGAAGACGAGGGCGACGACGGAACGCCCGGCTTCGGCGTCGCTGTCGCGCTCGCTGCCATCCTCGGTGCCGCGATGCTCGCGCTCCGTCGCCAGCACTAACCGCTAACTACCGGCTTTCGCCGGCTCTTGAGACACGCTTTTTTATTAGACGCCGCTCTCGGAGAGCAACGGCAGTCACAACGGAACGTCCGAACACGGCCGTAGAGGCGGAGCTAAACGGACGAAGGGGGATCCGTCAGTAGCGAGTTCTCCGGACCACTTGCTCGAACGACTAGCGGGAGCCCAAGCATCGAGCCCAAGGTCGACCGTCCCGTGTCGCGATCCATCGATTCGCTTCTCGAGAGCGGACCGCTGGTCGACCGATAGCGACAGCGGCAGTCGTGGAGATCGTGACGAAACCGACGACGTGGTGGACGAGAGCGGCTTATTTCCCACACAATATGCATCGTACTAATCGAACAGGGGCCAGTAACCGACTATTTTGCCTCTGAGACGACGATCGATATAATATCAGAAATATATAAATCCCACATACATCTAGTAATCAGAATATAAACTATTATATCTAGAACACCGTATTATAGCCGTAACAGACCATATATTGGCTATCCTGATATTATGTTTGAGAAATACATTGCCAGAAGACTTATACTCAACATTGAAATACATGTCGAACACCCCTAACCCGGAGTGGCCGTGTCGGAACGCGATGGAGTTGTCGGACGGACGCCGATGGTCGCCTCACTGATCGCGCGCTAAGTAACCAATCAACGAAACTCAGACAACACATAACATGACAAGCGAAACGTCGTATCGCGAACAGGGACGTGCAGTGTTCCTGACCGCGATGATGGTACTGTCCGTTGTCGCGATGTCCGCAGCGTTTGCGGGCGGCGCGGCAGCAGTCAGTACTGCAGACGCCGAAAACGTGGAAACCACCGCTGGCTCCCAGAGCCAGGGAGTGACGTTCACAGCAGTAAACGGTACAGACTTCGATGATAGTGGATCTACTACGCCGAACGTCTCGTTCAGTGAGACCGCGAGTCTCACGTTCGAGAGCGTTAGCATCTCCAGCGCTGTCAACGGGAGCGGTGATGACGTCTCGGACAGCCTCGAAGCTAACGTCGTCGGCAGCAGCGTTGAGGTCCAGTTCGACGAGAGTTCGCTCGTCGAAGGTGGCGGCGACATCGACGTCGATCTCGACCTGCAGGTCGACGCCTCCGGCGCAAGCGAGGGTTCGGCCTCGTACAGCGTGGGCGGTGCCTCTGCTAACTTCGAGGTCACCTCGAACATCTACAGCCCCTCGTTCGCCTACGAAGGGCAGACGGTGAGTGCGACCCCGGAGACCGGGTCCGTCACGGACACCGACTACCAGCTCCGTGAAGTCACCGACACGTCCGACGGAAACGTCACCAGCAGCAGTCACATCGAGGACCTCGCCGGTGACGACGTCGACACGTCCAACAACGTGATCTCGATCGACACGACCGATCTCGAGGGCGGCGACTACTTCGTCCGCGGCGGCGACTTCGAACGGAACCCGCCCGTCGAGGACACCTTCGAAGTCGGCGTGCAGACGCTCACCACCGAGTTCGACTCGGCAACCGTCAACAATGACGAGCCGGGCGAAACCGTCGAACTCGATGTCGACTCCAACCGCGGTACCTACGACCTGAACGTCAGTGCGAACGGCGACCTCGATCACACCGAACTCGCGGGGCTTTTCGCCGGGAGTGACTTCGAGTCGCACGTCAGCACGTACGCCGACACCGAGGACAACTGGGACGAAAAGATCCTCCTCGAGGATCTCCCCGACACGGCGGACGATATCGACTTCACCGATATCGACGAAGGTAGCTACACGCTCGAGTTCGAAGCGGTCGACACGGCCGCCGAATCGACCGCCGAGATCGAAGTGACCGAGCCGAACGTCGACGGATCCTTCTCCAGCGGCGTCTACACCCAGACCGCCGGTGACCTCGTCGAGGTCACCCTCGAGCTCGAGGACACCGACGACGCCTACGTCCAGTTCGGTGACGAGAAGGCCGGCTTCGTCGACGTCATCTACGTCGAAGACGACAACGACGACGGCGAAGCGACCTTCTGGGTCAACACGCGAACGCTCGGTACCGACGCGGCCCTCGACGATGTCTACCACTCCGAAGACGACAACGTCGACAGCGCGATTCACGGTACCGTCGCCTACAGCACCGGTCAGTACGACGACGACAAGGACGTCGTCTTCTGGGACGAAGAAGTCGACGACGCCGGTGAGAACACCATCAGCTTCGACAGCTACGTCGACGACCTCGGCATCGGATCGGACGCAAGCGCACAGCTGACGCGCCCGCTCCAGCCGACCGACTACACCCTCACCGCCGAAGCTGACGGGAACTTCATCGTCAACGCCGACGGTGAATCCGAAGCGAACAACGAGATCGACCAGGCGACGCTCGATCTCATCGAGCCCGAGCTCAGTAGCGTGACGACCTACGTCGCGCCGTCGGACTCCGCCGACGAGGACGACACGCTCGACGAACTCAACGAGCAGATCACCGAGCGGACGGACATCGCGGAAGACGACCGTCTGGTCATCAAAGCCGAGGCAACCGGTCTCTACGGTGCGCTCGCTTACGAGTCCGATAACGACTTCAGCATCGTCGACGACGGCGCTGAAGCCGACGCACTGTACAACCTCGTCGAGAACAACGAGGGCGAAGGGATCAACTTCGAGGTCACCGCCGACGACGCCGTCGGCAATCAGGACCCGACGACGCTCGATCTCAACGGTGCCGACGACGGTGACGTCTACATCCTCGTCGACAACGACGCCGGCGAGTTCTACGTCGTCGTCGACACCAGTTCGACCAGCGCCTTCGACGGCGACGTCGAAGCCGGCCAGGAGTTCGACGTCACGCTCGAATACGAGACCAACGACGAGGACCGCTACGAGTTCGACGTCAACGGTCCGTTCGACGGTGGTGCCGCTGGTGACAACACTGAGGTTGCGTACCCGTACTTCGGTACGGACGAAACCCAGACGATCACCACGACGTACAGTATCGTCGAGCCTGCGGTCACGTTCGACAACCTCAACGAGGACGACGAAGTCGTCGTCCCGATCTCCGAAGAAGCCGAAATCACCGGCACGACGAACGTCGCACCCGGTGCGGACGCCAGCCTCCGACTCGACTCCGGTAGCGACGTCGAGCCGGCGTTCTTCGACACCCACGACGATGTCGAAATCACCGACGACGGAACGTGGTCGCTGACCGCCGACTACAGCGATCAGTCCGACGGTGATACTGCCGAGACGACCTTCCGTGCGTACGGCAGTAGCATCGACTCCATCGACGCCGTCTTCTCCGAAGACGCTGCCGAGAACGGCGACGAAAACGTCGAGAACGGCGAGGAGAACGGCGAAGAGAACGGTGACGAGAACGGCAACGAAAACGGTGCCGAAAACGGTGACGAGAACGGCAACGAAAACGGTGCCGAAAACGGTGACGAGAACGGCGACGAGAACGGCAACGAAAACGGCGGCGAAGACGAGAACGAAGACGGAACGCCCGGCTTCGGTGCCGCTGTCGCGCTCGCTGCCATCCTCGGTGCCGCGATGCTCGCGCTCCGTCGCCAGCACTAACCGCTAACTACCGGCTTTCGCCGGCCCCACGACAGTTCCTTTTTTAGTGACGGTCTGAACGACCCATCGACTGAAACCCAGTCACATCGCCGAATAGCGCGGTTCCGTTTGCACAACTCGTTCGATACGGGTACTCGAGAAACGGACGACGAGCCCACGCGATCGGAAAACCGTCCAGGAGCAGAAACAGGCGCTAACCCGGAGTGGCCAGTCGCCCCTGAGACGGCAGTGAGTCACTCGACCCCCTATTGTCGAGTGGCGTGGGGAAACCCCACAGTACAGTAATCCAATAATTTCTAAATTAGTCTTTTGGTCCTAGTACCGTAATTATCTAGATAGTAGGGAATATTTAGAGTTCGAAATCAGATATAATTCTTGTGGCGGCGGGAGACGCCATCGAGAGCCACACCAACAGTGATCGAATCGGGGACACGATTCACGTTCGTTCGATCACTCGCTCGAGACTGTCTCTCAACTGGTCTGTCCCGTCCCGTCGGTTCCGTCACCGATCCACTTCTCTCCCCACTCGTGGATCTCATCGAACGCGGCGAGCAGTTCCTCGCCTTTCGGCGTCAGCGAGTAGTAGACGGCCACTGGATTCCCCTCCTCGACGCGACGGTTGACGTATTCTTTCTCCTCTAAATCGTCGAGAACGCGGGAAAGCGTCTGTGAGTTCGCATCCGTCGCACGCTTGAGTTCGTTAAACCGGAGGTCGCCCTCCCGGAGGACGTGAATAACTGTCATCCGCCATCGAGATCCCACTTCTTCGAGGGTTTTGATCACCGGGCAATCGCCGTATTTCGATTCGAGGTTCGAGTGCGATGACATCGCTGTGACCTGGTCATTCCAACGTTCGCTGAACTATATCAAGATCACGATCCAATACCAGGTATGATAATATGATCTGGCATTCGGAACCGAACTGCGTATCGCGTGAAAACGACCAGCAAGACCATCCACCACAATGAACGTACTCTTACTCGGAGCAAGCGGGCGAATCGGACAGCGCATCGCAACTGAACTCCTCGAGCGCGGTCACGACGTGACCGGCGTCTCCCGGAACGGGGACGTCGAAGGGATCGACGACCCCGGCTTCGAGGCTGTCGCCGGGGACGCGACCGACCCCGACAGCATCGCCGCCCTCGCGGCAGGACACGACGCAGTCGCGTCGGCCCTTGGCCCGGGGGAAGACGAAGACGTCGACCGCCTCTCGGAGATGGCAACGGCCCTGATCGACGGCCTTCGGGAGACGCCCGTCGACCGGTTCGTCTGGACCGGCGGCGCAGGCGGGCTGGCCGTCGACTCCGACACGAAACTCATCGAGACCGACGAGTTCCCGGACGAACTCGTCGCGCTCGCGCAGGCGCACATCGACGCCCTCGAGATCATCCGCGACGTCGACGACCTCCGGTGGTCGTATCTCGCGCCGCCGGCACGGATCGAACCGGGCGAGCGGACCGGCGAGTACCGAACCGCAGCCGGGCAACTCGTCGTTGACGACGATGGCGAGAGCCAGATCTCGATGGCGGATTTCGCCGTCGCGTTCGCCGACGAACTCGAAACCGACGAGGCAGTCCACACACAACTCGGCGTCGGATACTAGCGGTATCGACGCGTAAGAGACCGGTTTTTGCGGTTGCAGTTCGTAGAACCGGACCGACCCACAGCGGAACTCCGGTTGAGCGCCCCTCACGGAGCAGCGGTTCGAAAGGGCTCGAGGAACGGGTGACGCGAAGCGACGATGACTCCGCTCAAAAGTCCTTCCAGCTGATTCCGTCGATCGTTGCGTTGAGTACCGCCTCGCCCGCTTCGTTCTCACAAACGACGTCCCACGTGATTTCGTAGCGGGCGTCCCGTTTTACAACCTTGTCGTCGGTCGCGAAACAGATGACGCGTTCGCCCGTATAGACGGACTGGAGGAATTCGAACCCCATTCTCGGAGCCATCACTTCACGGTCGCCGCCCGACTTCGTGGGTATCGTCGCTGTCAAAAGTCCATGGACCATCACGCGTCCATCCTCGTTCGGCTCGGTGTGTCGCGGTTGCGCGTCGCCGGAGAGGTCCGCAAACTGCTGTCCCTCTTCGGCTATGAACGTCCGTTCGTAGGTCACCGTTTCTCCTTCCCGTGGCTCTTCCATCGTGTCTTCCTCGGGGTTACGTTACTTGAACTACTCGTGCGGAGAAGCGATCGAACCGAGCACTCCGCCTGCCAACAGGGTTGTAAACTCCGCGGTGACCGTGGCGTGATGTGCTCCTAGACGGTTTCGTGCGTATCACTCCGATGTCTGTGAATTACGTGTGATATCCGTGGAAAAACGCGTATAGCTGAGTCGTAAATCGAAAAGAGCCTAGGCCGGGATTTGAACCCGGGCTCTCGTCCTTACCAAGGACGCGCTTTACCCAAGCACTCTCTGGCCTATTTTCGGGCAGGTATTGCCGGAGAGTGCCCCACTTCGGCCCTTCTTATGATATTATAGTAACTGTACTTTTATAAAATGTGGGGTGGGAGCAGTGTATGTCGAGCCAAGACCAATCCGTTTCCCTAACTTTCAAGATTGATTTGGCCTCGTTCGACTGCTTCTGGTGATGTGACCTTCGCCCACCGTGACTCCCTATGTGGTTGCCACCGACGAAAGGGATTCATTCGTTGAGAGTGATGGTTCCCATATGACCGACGAGAATCCCGATATTCGACTACCTGACGAAGAGGACGAGGCAATAGAGATTGCGGTAGCAGAGACGGACGAACAGAAGGCTCTGGCTGTCGCACAGGCTCGTCTGATTGGCGACCTTTAGACAGCAGATAGTATCTACTTTTATGTTAATTCGATCCGAGGTGTCGAGCAATGCCTTCGGAAAAACTCGTGCCTTACTCCTTCGAGATATACGAACATAGAAATCCAGATAACGGATATAATCTCACTCAACTGCGCGCTCACGATCCAGCATTTGATGAAAACCACATTCTGGATTTGATGGAGAACCTCTTCGAGAAACAGGAAACTAACCTTGAACCATCGAGCAACGACAAGACCTTCGTTATAGAAGAGTATCATCGAGAAGGGAATATTATCGAAGGTATTGTCTCTACTGGCTATCACGGTTACGAGGCTGAAATCCGTGATGTTGAATCAGGCGACATGACCCATCTGAAGGGAGAGGACGAAGCTGAACAAATGCCGCTGTACTTCCTCATCTATCTCCCACACACACGCGAGGGCAAGCCATACGATAATGGCCAGACTGCCCTAATTATACTTCACCAAGTTAACCGGATCGGCGTGAAGGGGAAGTTGAAGAAGCATATTGAAGAAACGTGCCTCTCGGGAGTAACCGATTATACGATGAAAATGGAGCCTGTCTCTACGGAAGAAGTACTTGAGAAAGTGATAGAGGCAGATAGGATCGCCAAGTTGGATATTAATGTCCGGAAGATTCCGGGAGACGATGAAAGTCGGATGGAATTGTTGAAGGGGTTAAGTACCGAAGAAGTCGGAACTCGATCTATCGTCCTACGCCCGGAACAAGGGGGAAGCTTCGAGAAGGTGAAACGAAAGGCGGCACGCCTCAAGGACCGAGATAAACACTTTGGGACTATTGTTAGCGATGGTGTGGAAGACTTTAGCGTGACTATTCAGAAGGATGGCGGAAGGACCGAAACGTTCTCGCTATTGAACGAGGAAGTGGCAATGCGGAAAGACCTCGATAGTGATGAACTCCGCACGAATTCTGGTCTTATCACTGCGCGTTCTCTTCGCAGTGAGGCAAACGATTTAGCCAACGACATTTTGGACCAGCAGATTGTAGAACCAGTTACCGGGACAGCCAACGTCGAAAAATGATATTTGGGAACATTGGGAGTATTATCAGCGACCACTACACATCTCTTGGCCAAGAGACAGGTCTGAAGAATCCATTTGATTATATCTTCTTGGCCGCGATCTTCGTCGCTTTCCCGGCAGTTGTCGGATTTGTACTCGCTAACTACGTCGTTCTATGGTCAGGCTTTATCACTGCCGCCGCTTCTGTCTTGAGCGTCCTAACAGGGTTTTCAATTAACACTATAATCTTGCTCATGAGGTATGACGAGGACGGTAGTCACCCCTACGAACAGAAAACGGTACGAAAGACGAAGGAGTTCACCCTTTATGCTATTTTAGCAGGTGTCGTCCTCATAATCTGCCTTGTCTTTGGAATCGTAGTATCTCGCATAGGAGGTACCGCTGGCTCGGGAGTTGCATTTGTCGTGAGCGGAGTTGTCTACAGCTTGATGGCGCACTACTTCTTGACGCTGTTAGTCATTACTCACCGATTCTGGTCTTTGATACATGGCGACGTTCTGTAAGAGTCGAGTTTACAGGATACTCGTATTCGTTCACAGGGATTGATATAGTGTCGGTAAGTCGTGACAGCATAGGATGAATAGGGACGCTATTCGGAACTACGTAGACCAGTCTGAATCCGTTCTCGACTCTTCTCCGCAGATGGACGAGGCCAACACGAAGGCCGCTGTCCTCCGTGACTTTTTGGGCCTTCTCGAGTGGGAGATTCCGACGAACACGCAACTCGAGTATTCCGTAGAAGCATTCGGGCAGACCTACAAGGTCGATTATGCGCTCATTCTTGAAGGCACGCCGGTCGCCTTTCTCGAAGCAAAAGGGGCGGACACCGCTCTGACTGCCAAACACAACGAACAACTCTCGTCCTATATGATGAACAAGAACGTCACCTATGGAATCCTCACGAATGGGAAGCAGTACCGCTTCTTTCAGCGCCGTGTAGACGCGTCTAACGTGGACGTTCAGAAAGTAGGTGATGTACCCCTCGAAGACCTTCCTAACCGTCTCGCCGTTCTGAAGGCCTATGAGAAAGACGCTATCGAGTCGGGCGAGTCCGGCAAAATCCTCGGTCGAATTAATGAATTCCGTGAAGCCCGACGAACCCTCGAAGCCGATAAGGACGACTTGGCAGTCGAACTCTCGAACGTGTTGGCCGACCATGTTTCAGAGACTATTTCCTCAATCGCAGAAATGCAGGCGAAAGAGATGGTTGACAGTGTGATACAGGATATTGAGGCAGAGATTGATTCTGATAGGCAGGATTCAGGTAATGAAGATAGGACATTTAACTCACAATCTGCTTCTGACAACCCCTCGAATACACGTCAGAAACCGGAGGAAGAGGATCAGCATAGCGGTGCGACCTCTACAAAAGTTCAGCGGTCATCCGAAGAAGAGGAACCATTCGACAAATCAGGAAGATGGGTCGTCACTTTTCTTGACAACGAGTCCGAAGTTGCGGCAGTCAGTGGTCATAAACAGGATGAAACGATGATAAATGCGACCAACTATCTTATTACACACCACAATCTTATTTCAAAAATAGAACCGCTACCGTGGGTTCCTGGTCGAACAAAAGCTATCATCAATGATGTGCCTGAACGGGAACAGGCAGATCCAGAATATAAGCCGTTGGTAAATGGCTACTATCTTGACACAAAATTGGCTAAAGGGGCAAAGAAAACTGAAATCCAGCGAATGGCGAAAAAGTGTGGTATCCACGTAGATTTCGAAGGCGACTGGTAAATCGCGGAAGGTCCTCAAAAGGTAATCACACATTCTGTGGGCCTTGTAGATGGCTACATCTTGAGAGAGTGGATACGCTCTATACGTATAAATCGGATAAAAGCGGGGCAAAAGACGATTTCAATATCTCGGTCAATATCGCGAGGGAAATACGGGCCTTCCGCCGACCACCACCAATCCGTTCCAGTCGCGCATTCCACTGTTCTCACCCTTGAAGACTTACGCCGTCACATTCCATGCCGCTGTGAAAATCGGTCGGCTCTGCTACCGTTGAAACGGACTCTCATGGGGAGAGTGTGACCGCTCACATATTTTGACACCGCTCGAACCCACCCAACGACTCGAGTGGTCCCCTTCGATCGCCTCCGATAACCCTTATCCCTACCCCGGCCAGACCCCGAAACCTCGGCTTCTCCCACCCCACCAGTCCCCCCATCTCGAGGGGGACCCCACTGGCCCCCTATGGGTGACAGGGATCACAGGGTTCTCTATACTATCACGGGGATGGGGGCTGGCCCTACCGGCTACCGACCCCAGAGGCCCGTAGCGGCCTTCTATGGCGTTCTCGCTCCATCTAAAACGGCATTAGAGGGATTTAGAGCCGGTTTCTTCCATTTCGCCCCCTTCGCGCGAGAGAAAGGTATCGGAAGAGCCGGTCAATTCAGTTTTTTCTTCTTCTACCCTTTCATCCCGATATAGGGAATGAACAAGGAAACCCCCGGTGGGTTCTCTGAAAACACCCCCGGTGGTGATTTCAGAACGAGTCGGTCGGAGTCCCATATCCCAACCTAATTTTGACCCGTTATACCTTGGCGCTTTGATTTTAGCCTTATTAGCGGATCAGGCTGACTCCTTCAAGCGGTGAACTCTCTTTAAGTACTCCCGAATAGGATTTGCTTGTTTCAGGCCCCCTATGACCGTTCCCGCATAATAACTGACTACTACTCTCCTTTAGGGGGCAAAGGAAGATCGTTATACTCGCTCGCTATACTTCGCAGTTGCTCGTGCGTAATCTCACGGTCGTACTGTTCTCCATACTGTTCCTGAAACCATTCGTCGGCCCCGTCCCAACCCCGGATATAGAGTAGACGGTTCGCAACTTTTCGACGCTTGTCGTGGCTCAAGGTTTCGACGCCGTCCTGTTCAGCCTGTTTCTGTAGTCGATAGGTATCGGTTATGCGGAAGTCTCGGCTGTTCGTACTATTCTCTCGTCTCGGGCCGTTCTTGCCCGCTGAACCGACTTCGTAGCCAAAGGCACAGAGGGCGTTTAGTGCCTCTTTCCGCCCGTCTGTGCTGTCGTCAATCCAATCCATATCAGGTAGGAGTTGGGACGCGACCCAATCACGCTCAAATGTGTCTTCGAGTTCGATAATCCGTGAACTGGTGCTATTCCCGCCAAGGAGAACGACAGTATCTCCCTGTTCGTAGTCCCACTTCTTGTGATCCTGCTTCGACAGTTGTACCGGCGCGTTTTCTTGCCATACTGTGTACTCGCTGTCGGCACTCACGGCTCCGTAGATGAATGTAGGGATGTAGGTGCGTCCGCTCTCTATGCCGTTGACGGTCGTCTTCCGACAGAAGGGTGTCCCCTTGATCTGTGCGACCACAATGCTTCGTCGCTGGTTCCCCGCGTTCGCGTAGGGGCAGAACGGGTGTCGATTGTACCGCTTCCACAGTTCGACGTTCCCTGTGCCGACCGGCTTGTCCCGCTGTTCGATGATTGGGGTCGGGATTTCTTTTATAAGTCCCAATTCTTCATAGAGGCTGTACCGGACGATTTCGGACGTTCCCGCATAATAACTGATTCCCTCTTCCCCTTCCGTGGCGTCACCACCAACCAGTTGAGCGATTCGGGCCTGTAACTTCTCGTCCGACGAGGTGGGCGAGATAGGAGCCTTCCTGATACCCGTATCATGATGTTTGGCACCGGGAAGTCGAACGAGACTCTTCTTCGTGAAGTTCGAGGCGTCAACCGTCACCGTGGCGTTCTTGTTGTACTGCTTCGTTTCCCGCCGTAACCGTTCGATCGCGTTCTCATTCACATAATACGGCAGATGAACGTGGAGCGAACTCCCACCCGAGAAGAACCACTTCGCCTCGGTCGGATCTACCTCAAGCACCTTACGGACGAAGCGCTTCAGCCCCTCTCGCATTTCGTAGTAATCAACGTCGGCGTCCGATTCGACAAAGACCGGATAACAGACGCGACCGTCGTCCTCACACTCGGTCTGAATCTTTGTGGCTATACTCTTGTAGTCTCGAACGTTGAATCGGTCATTCTTGGACACTAATTCGTCGTGCTTCGCTACTTGCTCGTCGGTGAGCAGGTAGACCGGCGAAACGAAATCAGCGACAGCCGGGACTGGCTCACGGATAGAATGGAGCCGGTGGAACTGATCGGGCTTCCCGTTGTCGCCTGTTTCGGCGTATCGAACGAAAGGGGAAAATCCATCTGGAATCCGGAGACTGTTTCGAGAGTTGTTGTCTTCTCTATGCGTTAGGGTTATATCCGTCGCGTTCGAATTACTCATGTCGTCCTCCCAACGACAAACTTCGTCCACAGGAAGGGCAATCCAATGCTCAATTCACCCTTCCAATTCCGTCCCTTGTGACTGCCTTCCGTAGACGTATTGCCGTTGTAGGAATTATGCAATTCGCCCGTAAATCGCTTTTGCAGGCGCTCATTCCGCTATTGGGGATGTCTTCAGATATGGCTATTTAGAGCGGATCGCCAGTTGCTTCAGAACTCGCGCTCAAACTCTTCGTAGTTATTCAGTAGAACTTTACCATCCACGTATCAATTCGAAAATCATGACCGAAGAGTACCTGGCTAAAACTCTGAAAAGAATCTATGATGAGTGCCAACGTGCGCAAGATGACGATGATGAAAAGAACGTTGGTAAAACTCTAATTAGCAAGTTCAACGGGCTTCTCAATCAGTATAAGGAAGAATATCCTGAACACACTGTAATACAATCCATTGAGCCAGTAGATACAAGCGGTCCGCATGGTAGTGCGCATCCTCAAGACGTGCAAGAAATTAAACTGAATGTACTGGAAATAGCTGATAGCTTGGGTCTTGATACTGATGATTTCCAAGAACCCGTCTCTTCTGATAGCCTTACTACCATCAATATTCAACAACAGCAGTCAGTGAGCCAATCGGTCACTGTCAAGAATCTCTTGAAACAGGTAGATAATCGGATGATGAGTGAGTCGGACAAAGAGGAGTTAAAAGAGGTGATTCAGGAGTATCAGGATGAGATAGAGAGCAAAGACCCGGATGAGACTAAACTCCAAGAGTTGCTAAACAAAGCCCGCGATAAGAGTCCCGATATCGCGCTAAAGTTGGGAATGGCTGGTCTCGAGCGTGGTATTGATCTACTGATTTGAATCGAGACAGTCGTATACACAGTGATCTTGCCCAAGAATCTACCAGGATACTCTTATCCCCAAGCTCCACCGGAGCAAATAACATGCTCGCATGAAATGGGACGTGTATGAGTCTCTCGCTGGAAGAACTCGATTCACACCTCTTCAAATGTGCCGACATAATTCGTGACGCCGTAGACCCAACCGACTACAAAGAGTACATTCTGCCTCTCGTCTACTACAAGTCGATCTCGGATGAGTTCGTCAAGCAGTACGAATCGAATCTCGAGGAATACGGTGAAGACTTCGCGCGCAGAGAGAACCTGTACGATATTCCGGTCGTACCCGAGGGCTATCTGTGGGAGGACCTTCGATCGGTTTCGGACAATGTGGACAAGGAACTGAACGAGGCTTTCGACGCGCTGACCGAAGAAAACCCCGGACTCCAAGGCCTGTTCCGCGCGGACTACATTGACGCTGACGCCCTGGGTGACGATCGGCTCGGGAAACTGGTCGAACACCTCTCGAAATACGACCTCGACCGAGACAGTATCCCGCCGGACATGCTCGGTGAAGCATACATGGACCTCGTTCGGCACTTTGCCGAAGAGGAAGGGAAGTCGGGCGGTCAGTTCTTCACACCGCCACACATCGTGAACCTCTGCGTTCGTCTCGTGGATGAGTTTGAGGACGGCATGACATTCCACGATCCGACTGTCGGCTCTGGTGGTATGCTCATTGAGGCCGCCCGGTACTACCGTGAAGAGCAGGGTGGCGACCCGTCGAAGCTTACGTTCACCGGACAGGAAATCAATCCGGATATTGCGGCGATCGCCAAGATGAACCTCTCCATTCACGGCCTAAATGGGACTATCGAGCGCGAAGATTCGCTATCAAATCCAGCGTTCAAGAACGAGGAAACGAACGAACTCACGCGGTTCGATCGGGTACTGGCTAACTTCCCGTTCTCGGCGGATTGGGCTAAAAGTGATCTTCAGGATGATAAATGGGGACGCTTCGATTGGGCCGACAAACTCCCTCGAGCCGACCGAGGTGACTACGCCTTCATCATGCATATGGCCGAGCAACTGAAGGACCTTGATCGAGGTGACGACGCTGGTGGGAAGGCGGCTATCGTCATTCCGCACGGCGTGCTGTTCCGTAAACACGAGAGCAAATTCCGTAAGCCAATGCTCGAAGACGACCTTGTGGAAGCAATCGTCGGGCTTCCCGAGAATCTCTTTCAGAATAACAGTATCCCGTCGGCTATCCTCGTGCTGAACACCGACAAGCCTGCCGAGCGGGAAAACGAGGTGCAATTCGTACACGCTGCCGACGAGGACTTCTACCGTGAACTCTCGAACCAGAACGAGCTGACCGACGAGGGCCTCAACCATATCGTTGAGAACTTCCGCAACTGGACGACCGAAGAGCGGGTCAGTCGAACGGTGTCGCTGGACGAGATTCAGGAGAATGATTACAACTTGAATATCGCGCTCTACGTCGATACCACGGAGCCAGAGGAAGACATTGACGTTCAGGAAGAACTCGGTAAACTACGCGAGTTGCAGGCCGAGCGCGACGAGATAGAAGCCCGAATAGATAGCCACATGGAGGCGCTAAACTATGAGTGAAGAGGCTACAGTGGACGAATACATTGAAGACGAAGATGAACAAGATCCGGAGCAAGAAGTAGAAGGGTTAGACCAAGAGCAATTTGGTCCCTTCACTCTTTCAACACCCGGTGAGTGGACCGCAAAAAGACTCGGTGAGATAAAACAACTCGTCACCAGAGGTAAACAGCCAACGTATGCCGATGAGGGAGTCCCTGTAATCAATCAGGAGTGTATCTACTGGGATGGTTGGCATTTTGAGAATCTGCGATACCTGGATGAAGAAGTCGCAGAAGATTGGAAGGAAAAATATTTCCCACAGTTGGGGGACGTAATTCTGAACTCTACAGGCCAGGGTACTCTCGGGCGGGCACAGGTATATCCCGACGATGAACGAAGAGCAATTGACTCACACGTAACTCTTCTCCGGACAGAAGAAGACCTGAATCCCTACTTTCATCGGTACTTTCTGGAAAGTTATCTTGGACAGGCTCTACTATATTCGATGTGTGTGAACGGGTCCACTGGCCAGATCGAACTCTCAAAAACACGGCTTGACTTACTTCCTGTACCACTTCCGCCACTGGATGAACAGCGTCGAATCGCTACTGTACTCCGCTCCGTTGACCAAGCGATTCAGAAGACCCAAGAAATCGAATCGCAAATTGAACAGACTCGAGAAGGACTTGTACAGGACTTCTTAAGTCAAGGTGTAGAAGATTCCGAGGTGCATGAAACTGGTACAAAACTGGGACAATTACCTGCACACTGGGAAACAGTAGCAATTGAAGACATTATTAGTGATGAGAAAAACGCTTTCACAGATGGGGCGCGATACGCGCTTTCATCAGCTGAAATACATGAAGAGGGAGACGCTCGTGCGATTCTGTTAGAAGAAGTTGGGGTAGGTGAGTTTAATGATTCGAATCCAAAATTCGCAACACAAGAGAAATACGAGGAAATCACTCACCGGGCTATTTATCCTGGCGAAGTAGTCGTCGCAAAGATGGCTGAACCTGTAGCCCGCGCGTGTATCGTTCCCAATACTTATGACAAATATCTACTCGGATGTGCAGATGTAGTCCGAATTGTCCCCAATGAGGAGATTGAGGACCGATTCCTAATGTACTGTATGAACTCCCATAAGGTCTGGCGGCAGGCAGTTGCTCACTTACGCGGAACAGGCCGTAGTAGAATCAATCTCGAAAACATCTCTGAACTTAAAATACCGAAGCCGCCAATCTCTGAACAGCAAGAAATTGTAGATGTTTTGCGAGAATTCGACACAAAAGTTCAGAATGAGCGGAACTATCGTAGGCACCTACAACGCCTCAAGCGCAGCCTCATGCAAGACCTGCTGTCGGGAACAGTCCGAACAACTGACACGGATATAGAGGTTCCAGAGGAAATCGCACAGCATGGCTGACCATCCATCCGAAGAAGGCGTTGAACACTCACTTCTCTCGTGGCTCAACACCGTCGGGTGGGACGCCTACGGGCAGGACAGTGATCGTGGTGCAAGCGCTCTCGACGCCGAGTACGACCGACAGAGTCACGAAGTCGTTTACTGGGACTTACTGGCCGAACAAGTCATCGCGCTCAACAAGGACATTACCAAGGACAACGTCGAGGAATTCGTTTCATCGCTAAAGCGCGACCTCGACGCCGAAAACCTCATGGACGGCAATCGAGCCTTCCACCAGTTACTCACCAAGGGCAAGACCTTCACTGTTCGACGCGACGACGGTGTGACGAAAACAGTCTACGTGGATCTGATAGACTACGAGAACCCTGAAAACAATTCATTCCATGCGGTCAACCAGTTTTCGATCTCGAGGGAGACAACCATCCGCCCGGACGTGAATCTCTTCATCAACGGGATTCCCCTTGTGACGATGGAACTGAAGAGTCGGGCGCAGGACAACGACTGGCACGACGCCGTGAGCGACCTGCTGGCCTACGAAGACGATGTTCCCCGGCTGTTCGTCCCCGGACTGTTCAACGTCGCCGCTGACACGATGGAACTGCGCTATGGCGCAGTCGGCTCACCAAAGGAGTTCTACGAACCGTGGAACGACGCCCCCGACGAATACGCCGACGACAACGAAATGCGACAGGCCGTCAAGGCACTGTGCAATCCGGGCTCTCTTCTCGACCTGCTGAAAAATTTCGTCTTCTACGAACGCCGAGCCGGTGGAGACGCCAAAATCGTCCCACGGTACATGCAGTACTACGCAGTGAACGCGATTCTCAATCGCGTGGACAAGGGCGAGGATAAGACCGGCCTCATTTGGCACACTCAAGGATCGGGCAAATCCTTCACCATGCTCTACGCTGCCGAGAACCTGCTTTCCCGTAACGTGGCCGACAATCCGCAGGTGTTCATCATCGTCGATACGGACAAGCTGAACTCCCAAATGCGGGATCAATTGGCGAATCTCTCCCTCGAACGGTGGACCGAAGCCAAAGGAATCGACCACCTTGAGGAACTCATTGAAGAGGGCCAGAGCGAACTCGTCCTCACGACGATTCAGAAATTCCAAGACGTAGAGCCGGATGTGCAGGGTAACGACGAGGTGATCGTTATGAGCGATGAGGCCCATCGCTTCATGGAAGCCGACCTTGGCAGTCGTCTCGACAACGCACTTCCGGACTGCTACCACTTCGGCTTCACCGGCACACCCGTCAGGGAAGGCGAGACGCAGAAGGCCCGGAACACCTTCCGCGAGTTTTCACCCGACGGTGAAGACTACCGAACCGGCGAGCGATACCTACATCAATATACCGTCAAGCAAGGTATCGAGGACGAGCTGATTCTGCCCGTCTACTTCACGCTCCGGCACGAAATGGAGTGGAAGATAGATGAAGCCGGACTGGACGAAGAGTTCGACCAGGAATTTCGGGGCCTCACCAAAGACGAGAAGCGCGAGTTCATCCGCGAGACGGTCAACACGACTACGCTCGCGGAAATAGAACCTCGCGTAGACAAGGCTGTCGAAGAAATCGACCGCCACTATGACGAACACGTTTCCCCGAACGGGTGGAAAGGGATGGTCGTCACACCGAGCCGCCGGTCAGCCGCGATGTACGGTCAGCGGCTCATAGACCGTCGCAGCGAGGACGAAGTGGAAGTCCTCTATACGACGAACAATGACGATCCCGACCTGATACAGCAGTTCCACACTGACCCCGACGAGCGGGACAGTATCATCAAGTCGTTCAAAGAAGACGAGAACCCGAAACTGCTGGTCGTCCACAACATGCTATTGACGGGCTTCGATGCCCCGATCCTGAAGACGATATACCTCGATCGGAATCTGAAGAACCACACGCTTATGCAGGCGATTGCCCGCACGAACCGGCCTGCCGAGGGCAAGGAGAACGGCGAAATAGTGGATTTCCAAGGAGTCTTCGAGAATATAGATGAAGCGCTGGACTACGACGACGAGACGAAAGCCTATGCCGCCCGCGATAAGAGCGAACTCTTCGAAGACCTGAAGGACCAGTTAGAAACGGTCATGGGGATCTTCGAGGGGATTCCAAAGGACGACAGTCAAGAGTCCGCCTATGAGGCCGTTGAACGCGTCAGCACCCATCCTGAACGACGCCAGTTCAAACAGGGCTTCCGGCGACTCCAATCGCTCTACGAGTCCGTTGCGCCCGATAAACGGCTTATTCAGGAGGGTATCGAAGACGACTACAAGTGGTTGAGCCGGGTCCACGTCGCCTTCAAGCGAACTACCTCCGGGGACGACGACCCCGAAGAGGACATGCAGGAGAAGACCCGAGAGATAATCAGCGAGAACGTCGAAATCGGGGAAATCAAGCGGGACTTCCCGACGTACAAACTCGGTGAGGAATATCTTGAAGACGTGGAAGGGCTGGATAACCCCGGCGTGAAGGCGTCACAGATTGCCCACGCGACCCGCGAACACTTGCACCCTCGGGAGAACCAGAACCCTCGCTACAAGCGCTTGAGCGAGCGCGTGACGGACATAGTGGAACGCTGGCAGGGTGACGAGATAGGCGATCCCGAGGCCGTTGAAGCCCTGAAAGCCGTTGAGGAAGAGATTCTGGATGTGGAAGCCGAAGCCGAAGAGAAGGGGATGGAAGACGCCGAGTTCGCGATCTACACTCACTTGACCGAAGAGTCGTCCAATTCGATTGACTCCGAGGAAGAGGCTGAAACCGTAGCCGAGGAAATCGTCTCACAGTTCCGCGATCGAGTTGACCGTGGGTACCACGGCTGGAAAACGAATCAGCAGACCATTGCTGAAATTGAGCGTATCTTGCTGGACGTGCTGGTGAAACAGAACGACCTTGGACACTTGATTCAGGACGACGAAGACTTCATAGACGCGATTCGGAACTACCTCATTGCGAACAATGGCTAAAGCACAACCTCGACAAATCGATCTGTTGGGGAATCCCGTTGAGTACGAGGTACGCCACAGTGCCGACGCCAGTGAGCCGCGTATCGACGTGGACATACATGGCGTAACGGTCGTCCTTCCCGAGTCCGAAAATGCTCGTCCATCGAGGTTACTGAAGGAGAACGCGGCATGGGTGGTTGACCAGCAACGGAAGTACGACACCTACCGCGAGCAAGTACCCGACCGGACCTTCGAGGCTGGCGAGTGCTTCCCTTTCCTCGGTCAAGACCGAGAACTCGTCATAGAGTCCCGCCGGAAGCACGAGGTAGACGAGGACTCAATTCGTCTCCGAAAGAGCGCTGTCGAACAATCCTCGGTGAAACAAGTGCTGGAAAACTTCTACCGGAGCCGGGCGCGGGATTACCTCACCGACCGCACCGACCACTACGCTGAACGCATGAGTGTCAAGTACGAGAAGCTCGAACTCCGGAATCAGCGCACCCGGTGGGGTAGTTGTTCGACTGGCGGGACGATCAGTCTGAACTGGCGGCTTGTCATGGCTCCGCCCGACGTTGTTGATTACCTCGTCGTCCACGAACTCGCTCACCTGATCGAACAGCACCACGGGCGGGAGTTCTGGCAGTTGGTTGGTGAACACAGCCCGAACTACAAAGAGAAGGCCGAATGGCTTGAGCGGAACAGCGCGAAGTTGGTATTTAGTGAAGAAGACGTATGACTACACCTACATGAGTGAAGACTCAAAGAGGCCAGGTAGCGTTGATGTGACATTCTGGTCTATAATCGGCGCTCTCTTTGGAGGATTTATAGGTAGTTTAGCCTCAACTGCATTCGCAGATAGTGCAGTCTCGAATTTTGCTTCAACATTATTTGTATTTCTTACTGGAATTTTCATTGGACTTCTCATGGGGGTCGCGTTTCACGATGGGATAAGAAATACATATTCAGCAAATTGGGCAAGGCGTGCTGAATGGACAGGCAAAGGAGCCATTGCTGCCATTGGTGTCATTATTAGCTGCGTTGGTGTGTTTATTGCTGGTATCTCCTTCCGAGGTTTAGCATCCGATCCGAATGTTGGCATGATACTGGGTGCATTAGTGATTCTATTGGGCGTTCTTATTGCCATAGTTCCATTTGCCGATCATATTGAAATGATTAGCAACAGATAATGCGGCCTGATACTCCTATGCGGGATAGGTACAATTATTCGAGATACTGTTCTCGGCGTATATAGTATCGGCTGGGCGTCGGAATAATGAACTGATTGAAGGTGCGTTACGACTCAATACTGTAACGGACAAAATCCTACCAGTAGTATCAGGGTCGATTCCGATCTACCGTAGTCACACCGACAAGTCGATTACGCCAGACAACCGCTTCAATGACGACTTCATCGGCTCCGTCAGTCGGTAGACCGATACTCGTCTGGCCGCAGTCGGTACACGATACCCGCCGGACGATCCACCCGTCGCCATCGTAGTGCGTGGCGTAGGCGACCGCTTTGTCACCCGTTCGGATTCCTTTGTTGCACGAGTCGCAGGTGGTGCCCGTCTTCTCTCCGTTGAGTGCTTTTGCCGGAGGAAGTTTCGTCATTCGGAATCACCCGGAAGATCGCGCTGACTATCCCGATAGCAGTCGAAGCACGGGAAGTCGTGGTCGTCACACCAGCACTCGTTCTCGTTGGTGTCCTCGGTAGCGAACGAGTCGAGCGTCACACCACCGTCGGCGCGAACGGGCCGCTCCCGGCTGGCCGCTTCGAGGACTGATTCTCGAATAGCGACCGCAATCATGTGCTTGCACGGACCCGACTGATATTCGAAGGCCGGACAGGTGCAATCGCTCGGGATACCGCCCTCGACATGGACAGTATAGGTGTGATCGTCAGCGTCCTCGTGGGAGCCGTTGACTACCTCTACGTTGCCGTCTCCGAGCAGCGCAAACGAGAAGGCTTCCCACTGCGCTCGCTTCTCGACTGCCACGTCGGCATCAAGTACGTCCACCACATTGGTAGGGGAAATCGCCGCCATCGTTATCCCTCGATGTAGGTGACGAACTCGTTCCCGCACTCGGTACAACAGTGGGTGTACGTCACGAAGTCGCTGTAGCCGACCGACTTGCTCGTCTGAATGGCTTCGACACCACAGGCACACGGCGATCCGGAATCCAGATGGAATCCCGGTAGTTCTCGAAGTGTCTGCTGTTCGGTACGCTCTTGACTCTCGGCGTGCGTAGTTGGCATTGGCTTTCGTCTCCCGAAGGCCACCGCTCGCCTGTTCCAGCAGGCGGGCTTTTCGACGCGAATTACGCCCCGAGAAGCGGTTGCCCTCTATTGTATAATAGGGGCTGTAGGATTATTATTGTTGGGAATTATAACTCCATGGACAATGCATAGTGCGTATTCTACTTGTCTCATATCGCCGCTCAATGCCGTTGAGGCGGATCGGGAAATACGATGATCAAGACCACTCGCTTGAACGGCAACCGCACTCACGAGCCACTCACATCGCTCTCCCGGTCGTTGGCGACAAGGACACCTCCGGAAGTTGCGGTAAAAGAGTTCTCTTCCCGGTTTAGGGAACGAACATGGTCAGTCCTCGTCCGGCTCGAGTTCGGCGGCGTCAAGATCACCATCGAGATACTGTTGGCCTTCGTCGGTAAGGACGTACACCCCATTCCCGAGGAAACGAATCAATCCATACCGATCTAATTTCTTCATCCGCTGGTGTAGATGTGTACGGCTGAATCGGACGTATTCGTTTTGTGATAGACTTGTCGGTGTGCCTGACTCTTTCTCCTCAAGCGCCTCAAGAATCCGTTCGTCTGCGATACTCATCCAATCCGCCGATTTTCTCATTATCGGAAACTCGCGCCACTTGTCGTTACATATCACGAATAGTATACTTTAGTTAACTCTGCGTTAACTACAGCAACAATTATAAGCACTCTCTGTTTTGTGTTGAAATGAAATGTTCCGACGGAAGTATCTGGCAAGCATAGGTGCGACCGCTACCATCCTCGCCCTCGCGGGCTGTACCAGCGACGAAAATGATTCAGACGAAGGAACCGCCAACGGAAACAGCGGTGACAGCGATACCAGCGACTCTGGAAACAATAACGGAGACAACAACGGCGGCGACACCAACAACGGAGACAACGGTGACGACAACCAGTCGGACGTAGAGATTCTCGACCACGAGTTCTACGAGGAAGAATTTCAGTCGGGTGTCCGTGGCACTGCTGTCAACAACGCTGACCGGGAACTCTCATACGTCGAAGCGACCGCGACGTTCCTCGACGCCGATGGGACGCAGATCGGTGAAGGACTCGACAACGTGAATGACCTCGCGGCTGGTCGTGAATGGGAGTTCGACTGTATGTACACGAGTCAAGACGCGAGCCGTATCGAAGAGTACGAAGTCGAAGTCTCGGTCGGGTTCTGACTCGAGGATATTCTTTTGACGAAGCACTTCGAGAGATTATTACCGAACAACTTGAATTGAGAATTCCTACAATACCGATTGTAGGACAACAAATGCAGGAAAAAATCTTCAGGAGGTATTGTAATCTCCTACATTTGGGATATTTACGTAACGATTTGCATAAAACGTCAGAATGATTTAACTTTGTGGCCCGCCTCGAAGAATCTGCATGATTCCAGAATATGCGAAGCCCGGTGATACCGTGGTCGAATGTCCCCACTGTGGCTATGAATGGCCCTACAGCGGTAACAACGTGCGTGCCACCTGCCCGTCCTGTGGGTACAAGTGCAAAGTGGCAGAGAATCAGAAAGGAATGGTGCTGTCCTGTGAGGACGAGGTTTTGGTTGATATAGATGAGTACGATCAGACTGTACGGAGGGCGCTTTCACTCGGTCTGAAGCGAGGCGACCGAGATTATCGTGACGGTATCGCTGAAGCCTTCACTACGAAAGATGGTGGTTCTCATGAGTTTTGAAGCGCAGTGTCCGTCCTGTGGAACAGCGGTTGGCGAGTACGATATGGTGTGTTGGAAGTGCGAAGCAACGTTAAGCCCACCGAATAACTCATGAAAACGGGAAATCACGTACCGATCTGACTACCACCTACCAGATTTGCTCTACAGCACTATTCCGCGTCTCTGCATCCGAATGGAGATACTTCATAGTCGTGTTCAGACTCTTGTGGCGCAGTTGCTCTTTTGCGTGGTGAGGACCCACGTGGTTCGCCCAATAGGTCGCCACACCGTGCCGGATAGAGTACCACGAAATCTCCTTATGCTCGGGGATCGGAACGTTCCCACTCTCGATCACCCGATGGAGGAGTGCATTGCAGGACTTGGAACTGTACGATGACGATTTCTGCGTCAGCCACAACTCGTCCCTATCCTCGTACTTGTCCAGCGACGCCCGTTCATCGAGCCATCGCTTCAGAGCCTTCGCAGTTCGACCCTTGATCGCACAGTTCCAATGTGCCTCATTCTTCGTAGACTCGTCCTTGGGGATGTTCAACTCGTTGTCTTCGAGGTTCACCCACGACACCTTTGCCCGCCCAACCTCAATGGGACGTAATCCAGTGTCGAGAGTGACCGCAATCATAGACGGATACTTCCACGAGTTCGCTTCTTTGAACTCCGCCGGACCGACCTTCTCTTTCGGGATACCAAGCCGCTGTGCGACGAAGGCCTTCAGTTGACTACGTTCATCAGGCGAGACGGAGTGGTAACTTTTCACTGACGAGTGTTCGAGCGCCGCTTGATACAGCGGCTCGAACGTACTACGACGAAGGTAGTCTCGTTCGTCTCCGTTGGACTGCGAGAGTTCTACGTCGAGTTCCCACTCGTAATCCGTTCCCCGGACGTGGTTACTGAAGCGGAAGTACCGCTTAATGTCCTTGGCGTGGTGGAGAACGGTCGAGTCGATCATCCCGTCCGACTGGTCGAGGACTCGAACGAACTTGTCTGCGTGGTCGGGCGTGAACTGCGTGGTGTACTGGTTCTCGTACCGCCAGAGCCAGCGGAAGGCCGTTTCGAGTTTGTAGTGGGTGGATTCGAGCGTGGAACGAGCAAGTCCCTCGTGCTTCTCGGGGTTCTTCCCGTAGTTAGCGAGCCACGACAGCAGTTCACGCTTGAAGTCACGGTAGTCGTCTACCATGTTCAGCCCGAACTCTTGCAGGTCGCGCTTCGAGCGCTCGCTAACCAACGGATAATCGAACTCGCAGTCCTCGGGCGCGGGCGGGACCTCCGTGGACATGGTATCACCACTGCCGAGGTTATCGAGTGGGTCAGTCCGGTTCATCGAGAACGCTCACCCCCCGAATCGCCGGACGGCGTAACGTCTGACGTTATGGTGTCCTGACAGCTATACGAATCGCAAGACGGCGACGGGGTTCCCGTGTAGTGAAACGTAACGTTCCTGCGTTTCATTTGTTCTCTCCAAAGAAGGGCGTAAAATGGACGGAGAGGCGCTGAAACGCGCGGAAGCCTAGGCCGGGATTTGAACCCGGGCTCTCGTCCTTACCAAGGACGCGCTTTACCGCTAAGCTACCCAGGCGCGCATTCCTTCGTTGACGCGAGTCGTCTTTATGGGTTTCGATTCGGACCGGGGCATGGGGTGGGTTATCCCGGTTCGGTCGGGCAGTTACGGATCCGTCGCGGACGTCGCCCGATCGGTCGAGGAATCCTCGAGCGACGGATCGGATGCCCCCGGCTCGAGATCGGAGCGGTACTCCTCGGCCGGCGGGAACGACGTGCCGACGGTCTCGGCGAGTTCGTCGGTAAACGCGAGCAGCCGCGAGGATGGGGAGCCGTCGACGGCGGCCGCCCCGGTGCGGACGGCGAGTTCGAGGACGTCCCGCTCGAGGTTGGCGTCGATCGCGGCGGGGTCGGTGCCGGAGCCGGCAGCAGTGGTGGTATCCGGCTCGCCGTCGACGTCCTCGTCGAACGCGACGTCGCTGTTGGTGAGTTCGTGACGACGGGTCTGGTCGCGGCCGAACGCCTGCACGGTACGGACGGCCGTCCCGGCGGCCTCGGTCCGGGCGAGCAGGTAGAACCCCCGGGCGACGAGGATATCGGCGGCGAGGACTTCGAGGTCCGCGTCGCTTGTCGTTTCGGTCCCAGCGGCGTGACGAGTATCGGCGTTGATAGACGCATCGAGGGTCGTATCCGCGTCAGCGGTGGGTTCCTCCTGCGTCCAAGGTTCCTCGCGGGCGAGCGTTCTGGTGAGTCGCAGTCCTTCGTAGATCAACTGGACGCCAGCCGCGTGGGTGACGACGCCGGCGAGTTCGCGGTCGGGATCGTCCCCGGTCGGCTCTTCGAAGGGTCCGGTCGCGTCCGACGCTGCCGTGGTGGCACTCGCGATAGTAAGCGCTCCGGGAAGCATCGACGCGCCGTCGAGAACCGTCTCGACGAGGTCGTGCAACTGCGGTGGTTCGACGTCCGCGACGGCGTCGCAAGCGGCACGCCGACAGTTGTCGGCCGTCTCCATTAGCGGGGGGTTACGACGGGGGAGGCAAAGACCTTTGGAAACGCCGGATCGACTGCGCGCATGATCGACGTGGACGTCGATGCCGATCGATCGATTCGCACCGTTACGATCGACCGCCCCGCAGTCCGGAACGCCCTAACCGTCGACGGCCTCGCGGAACTCGAGACGGCGATCGCCGACGCCGACGAGTCGGTGATCTACCTCCGCGGGAGCGGGCCCGCCTTCTGTGCGGGTGCGGACCTCGAGACCGTCAGCGGTTTCGACGGGGACCGCGAGCGCGCCGAAGCGTTCGCCCGCCGGGGCCAGCGGGTCGCCCGGGCGATCGAGGACGCCCCTGCGGTCGTCGTGGCGGGTATCGACGGTCCGGCACGCGGCGGCGGGCTGGAACTCGCGCTGGCCTGTGACGTTCGTGTGGGGACTCCAGACTCGACCTACGGCGAGCCCGGCGTTACCTTCGGGCTGTTCGGCGCGTGGGGCGGAACCGTTCGGTTGCCCCGGATCGTCGGGGACGGGAACGCCCTCGAGATCGCCCTTTCGGGCCGGACCATCGACGCCGGGGACGCCCTTCGGATGGGACTAATATCTCGCATCGAGGACGACCCGCGAACGGTCGCAGAGGAAATCGCCGCAAACGCCGACGACGCCACGGCCGTGCTGAAACGACGGCTTCGGGACGATCGCGAGCGAGCGACCCAGGAACGACACGAGGCACAGGCGTTCGGGAAACTCGTCGCGGCCCATGCCGACGATATCGACGCCGTGCTCGAGTGAGAGGAATGTGTGTCGATAGCACTGTACAATCAGCTTTTTCGATACTCCGGCGAAACGGGAGGGCATGGCAGACGCGGTGTTTTTGTCCGGCGATCGCGTGGATCTGCGGCCGATCGAGGAGGACGATCTCGAGTTCTTGCGAAACCGGATCAACGATCCCCGGATCTGGCGGGCGATCGGTCGTTCGAGGCCGGTCAACCGCGAGCAGGAACAGGATTTCTTTGAGAACGTCGTCTGCGATGACGACACGGTGAACCTGCTGATCGTGGCCGATTCGACGCCGGTCGGGACGATCGGTTTCAACTCGATCGACTGGGAAGCACGGCGTGCGGAGATCGGCTACTGGGTCGCGCCCGACCACCACAAGCAGGGGTACGGCAGCGACGCCGCCGAGCGGATCGTCGCTTACGGCTTCGATCAGCTCGGACTGCACAAGATCGCCGCCCGAGTGTTCGAGTTCAACGACGCCTCGAGACGGCTCCTCGAGTCGATCGGGTTCACGCAGGAAGGCGTCCACCGCGACGGCGAGTTCATCGACGGCGAGTTTCAGGACGTCTACTGGTACGGACTGCTGGAATCCGAGTGGCGAACCGCATAGTGAGCGACATCGGACCGACGGGCGGCCGTGTTACTCGAGCGGTTCCGGAGCCGGCGGAACGCTCCGTTTGTGTTCGCTGCGTTCGTACATTCCGCGGACGGTCGCGACGGTTTCCTCGTCGATCTCGAGCAGGCGGGCGGTCGCGGCCACCGACAGGGGGCCGTCGACGTGTGCCGCGAGGATCGAGTCGAGCGTCTCGTAGCTGACGCCCAGTTCCTCCTCGTCGGTCTGGTCGGCCCACAGCTCCGCGGTCGCGGTCTTGGCCGCGAGGTCCTCGGGAACGCCGACGTGGCGGGCGAGCTGGCGGACCTGACCCTTGTAGAGGTTGCCGATCGGATGGCAGTCGACGGCCCCGTCGCCGTATTTCGTGAAGTAGCCGACCGCGGCCTCGCTGCGGTTGCCGGTGCCGACGACGAGCCGGTTTTCGTGGTTCGCGACGAGGTAGTTCAGGACGGCCCGGACGCGCGCTCGAGCGTTGCCGACCGCTTCGCGGTCGCCCTCGGCTTCGGGATAGGCCTGAAGCAGCGAGTCGACGATCGGTTCGATCTCGATGACGTCGTAACTGATCTCGAGGTTCTGGGCAACCCGTTCGGCGTCGCTCATGTTGTCGTCGCTGCTGACGTGTGCCGGAAGGACGAGTCCGTGGACGCGCTCGGTACCGAGTGCGTCGACGGTGAGATAGGCGGTGAGCGTGCTATCGATGCCGCCGGAGAGGCCGAGGACGGCACCCTCCGCGCCGGCGGTTTCGACCTGCTCGCGGATGAAGGTCGTGATGTGGTCGCGTCGCCGTGCTAACTCCGCGTCCGAAAACCGGAGGTCGAGCATGGCCGTCCCTACGGGTGGGCCGTCCTAATAGTCTCTCCCTCCGGACGAAACGAAATCCGCGTCGGCGGCCGATTCGCCGGCGGGGTCGACCGAGAGCGCTACGTTGAAGTACAATCGGCGGGTACGTTCGAGACGCGAACGAATCCGGCGCGCCGGTGGTCTAGTGGTAGGACATGAGCTTCCCAAGCTCATAGCCCGGGTTCAATTCCCGGCCGGCGCATGTTTTCACGCGAGTCCCTGTTCGAGCGGTGTCGCTCCGCAGCGTGGACATAACTCAGTTCTGCCGACTTCTGTGGTAGGTGCTAACATCCGCCAATAACTAAATACGTAGTCGGGGAACGGCTAGGTATGCAGGCACTCGAGCAACGCGACTTCGAGACCGACGTTCAGCGACAGGTGTACGACTTCGTCGAGCAAAACGGTGCCGTCGAGCGAACGTGGCTCGAGGAGGAGTTTGCGATCGACGCCGCGGAACTCGAGGAGATCCTGACGAGTCTCGAGGAGAAATCGGTTCTGGAGACCGACGAGGAACTCGTACGGTTGGCCATCGATATCGGCGAGGGGACGACCCACACGACCGACGAGTTCGAGTACACCATTCGGCCGGCCGAACAGAGCGACCTGAAGGGGATCGTGGGCGTGATGCGGCAGGTCGCGGAGGAGAACGACTACCTCGTCGCCGAGACGGTCGTCGACCTGCTGGACCACGAAGAGGTCGTGTTCCGGCACAACGATATCGGATCGCGGATCTTCTTCGTCGCAACCGTCGACGAGGACGTCGTCGGCTGGCTCCACCTCGAAGCGCCGAACTACGAAAAGCTGGCCCATACCGCGGAGTTGACTATGGGGGTCCTCGAGAAGTTCCGGGGCCACGGCATCGGAAGCACGCTCATGGAGCGTGGCCTCCAGTGGGCGACCGAGAACGGATACGAGAAGGTGTACCAGAGCGTCCCCGCGACGAACCAGGACGCGATCAGGTTCCTCGAGGACCACCGTTGGGAGACCGAGGCGATCCGGAAGGCCCACTACAAGATCGACGACTCGTACGTCGCCGAGCAGATGATGGCCGTCATGATCGGATAATCCCCCCGCCGGAGGGGAGCGAACGGCGGGTTCGTTCGTGGCGGCGGCTGCCAGCGACTCAGAGATAGCCCAGCAGCGTTCCGACCAGCACCAGCGTCCACATCGTTACGCCGCCGATGAGGAGTGCATTGAGCCGCGAGTCCCGCGTCGCCCGTCTGGCCGCGCCGGCGGCGATCGATCCGAACGCGATGACGACGAGCATCCGCTGGACGACGACGTCGATCGGCAGGACGTCGACGCCCAGCAGGCTGTAATCGAGCCAGATGGCGATCGCAAGCGAAAGGGATGCGGCAACGGCCGCGTCGAGTCGCCGCTCGAGCCCGTTCGCGATGGCATACGCCGCGACGGGAAGGCCAACGGCGAGACACGGATAGAGCACCGCCGCGATCCCGTGGGCGGACAACGAATCGACCGTCCGGTCGAGTGCGATACCGGCGATTCGAACGCCCAGAACGATCGCGATGACCGTGGCGGCAAGAAGCAAGTGGCGAGCGTCGAGTCGATCGGCCGCCGCGCGAAGGCGGACCCGGTCCGATTCGGTCAGATAGGCCTCGAGCGGCCCACCCAGTACGCGACCGGGATCGCGGTTGCGGCCGGCCGCCAGCCCGACGACGAGTGCGACGGCCGCGAGATCGAGTTTCGTCGCCCATCCGTTCGCGTCGGACGGCCCCTCGTTGCCGAGGTAGATCCGACGGACGTCCTCCCGCGTGTCGACTCCGGGAATCGCCATCAGATCGGATTCGAGCCGCGACTGGGCCTGTTCGACGCCGTCGACGCGGTGACGGAGCGTAAACCAGTCGAAATGTTCCGAGTGGGTCTGCATGATGATCCATCGGTCGTCGGGGTTGGGGCTCTCGTAGGCCCGGATATGATACCGGTAGCCGTAGTACTCCCCGTCCTCGAGTTGGACCGTCTCCGTGGTCCAGTAGGCCGGCTCGTCCGGGCCGGGATCGAGGTAGGCGTGGCGGGTCGCGCCGTCGGCCTGCGACCACGGGATGGCAGTCGGCGAGATCGGTCCCAGCGAAGTCCCGTTCGAGTCGGCCGACTCGTTGGCGTCTCCCTCCGTCGGCGTCTCGTTCGCGGCCGCAGCGGCGAACTCGTCGGTCGAGAAGTGGTCCTGATCCGTTGCCCGCCAGTCGCCGTCGCCGTGTTCGGCCAACAGTTCGACGATCGTGGTGGTGTTGCCCCGGACGATGACGTTGACCGGACTCCGCTTCTCGTGGGCTTTCCGATCGTTGAGATAGGGCCAGAAGCCGCTGTCGCTGTCCTCGAGCGAGACGATTTCGGGGTCCGACTGTGATGCGGTGTCGGGTGCGACCGCGTCGGTCGATGGCGAAAACAACAGTGATGGACCGCCGACGAACAGCAGTGAGATACCCAGCAAAACGAACACGATAACGAGCGAGCGACGCATCAGCACCCTACTAGCGACGGCCCCTATATCAATCTAGGCGATTCTCACGCGAGCCGGGTCGGTCACGGCCGACAACCGTATGGTGCTCGATTCAGACGTCGGGACCGACGGTGAGGACGGGAATCGGAGCGTCCCGGACGACCCGCTGGGAGACGCTCCCGACGACGTTTTGTTCGTACTCGTCGCCGCTCGTTCCCATGACGATCAGGTCGATCCCGTTCGCGTCGGCGTAGTCGACGATACACTCCGCGGGGTGGCCGGTGTCGACTGCCGTCTCGACGTCCAGCCCCTCGTCGGTCGCGCGCGTGGCCGCCTCGTCGGTCGCCTCGAGCGCGTTCGCTCGGAGATCCTCGCGAACGGACTCGACGCGGTCGTCGTCGAGTACGAGGAACGCACGATCGTCGACTACCGAGAAGACGTGTAACGACGCATTTCTCGTCCGTGCGACGTCGATCGCGTGGTCGGCGACGGTCGCCGCGTGGTCGCTTCCGTCCGTGGGAAAGAGGATCGTTTCGTACATCTAGTCGGACCACTCGCGTGGGAGGAAAAAGAACTTCGCTATTCTCCACACGGCCGGGAACTGCCCGTCGGGTCACGCGCCCGGTACGCCCAGCGCCTCGGGCGCGACGAACCCAGCCAGCGCGGCCGCATAGACGATCCCGACGGCGACGACCCAGGCGACGAACCCGATCGCGACGGCGGACCCCCAGCCGCCGGGGTATCGCCAGTTGATGACCCCGACCCAGACGGCGAGCATCAACACGACCCCCACGAGCGGAAGCCACCCGACGAAGTAACTCGAGGCTGCCCAGACGGCGGCACCGATAAGCGCCGTCAAGACGGCATTGAAGAAGCCGGCCTCCGTGTCGAGCACCAGTCGCGCGCCGGTCAGGATCGCGACCGTCCCGATAAGCAGGCTGAAAACGAACACCAGAACGGTATCGATGAGGGCCATTCGAACGACGAGTCGTTAGGGTTTCCAGCTGAGTTCGATCGTAACCGTTTCCCGGTTGCCCCGGAGCATGGTCGAGCGTTCGACGACGTCGACCGAGGTTTCGACCGATTCCGGGGGATGGAGCGTGACGCTTTTGTTACCGACCCTGACATTGATCCCCTCGTCGGCCGCGCCGAATTCGGCCGCGAGTTCCTCGAAGTACGAGGCCAGTTCCTCCCGCGAAAGCGTTTCGTCGGCCGTCGTCCGTTGTGCCATGCGGGCAGATGACGACTCGTCCCGGAAAAGTATGGACAGCGAACGCGGGCGTAGTCAGTAGTTACTCGGCCCGGGAACGGACCGAGACCGCCACCCGCCGCTCCGTTCGAAAGGGAGGTTTTTGACGACGGGACGGGTACTCGTCGACGATGGACGTCGACGTGGGAATCGTCGCCCAGCGCGACAACGAACGCGCACACGAGCTCGCCGACGCGCTCGTCGATGCGCTCGAGCGGGAGTCGGAGTCGGTCGTCGTCGACGAGAGTACCGGCGATGCGATCGACGCCCCGGGCGTTCCAGTCGCCGAGATGGCGACCTGTGACATCGTTGTGAGCATCGGCGGCGACGGGACGCTGTTGTTCGTCGCCCGCGAGGTCGATTCGACGCCGATCCTCGGAGTCAACCTCGGCGAGGTCGGCTTTCTCAACGCCGTCGCGCCCGCGGACGCGATCGAGGTCGTCACAGATGTCGTCGCGCGGCTGCGCAACCGCGAGGCCCTCGAGGAACGGACGCTGTGCCGGCTCCGGGCGACCGGTCTCGAGGGCGAGTGGACGCTCGAGCCGGCGCTCAACGAGGTGGTCGTCCACGGTCCGCGACGCGGCCACGGCGGCGGCGCGACGATCGAGGTCCGGGTCGGCGGACAGCTGTACGCCGAGAGCCACGCCGACGGTGTCCTCGTGGCGACGCCGACCGGGTCGACGGCCTACAACCTGAGCGAGGGCGGACCGGTGGTCCATCCGACGGTCGACGCCCTCGTCGTGACGCAGATGGCCGCGACCGACGCGATGCCGCCGCTCGTTCTCGACCCGGGAGCCGAACTGACACTTTCGATCTCGGGAAGCGACACCGCCTACGCGATCAGCGACGGCCGTAACCGACGCCGGCTCGAGCCGCCCGCGACGGTGTCGGTTTCGCTGGCGGACGACCCCGTCACGCTCGTCGGGCCGGAAGCGAACTTCGTCGCGGGGCTCGAGAAACTCGAGTAACCGCACGCAAGCGGCGGTCGTTACCAACCGGCAGTCGAGGCGCGATCCTCGATCAACCGTTCGAGCCGATCCGGCGATACGGCACCGCGAGCGGCGGTTCCGTCGACCACGAAGGTCGGAACGCCCGTGATCCCTCGCCGCCGCGCGTCGGCAAACCGCGCTTCGAGGTCCTCCTGAAGCGGTTGGCTCTCGATCGCCGACCGGATCTCCGCGTCCGGGAGTCCCGCCCCTTCGGCGAGTTCGGTCACGACCGAGACGTCGCCGATGTCGCGACCGTCCTGCCAGAGGGCCTCGTAGATCGACTCGTCGAACGCCGCCCACCGCTCGGGGAACTCCCGTTTGACGTACCACGACGCGCGCTGCGTGACAAGCGAGTCGACGCCGGTCGCGAGTTCCTGTGCCATCTCGACGTCGTAGCGGTCCTGAAGCCGGCGGACGTTTCGCCTTGCCTGCTCGAAGTACGCGTCGTCTTTCCCGTCGTCGGCGTCGTTATCGATCGATCCGTCCGGGTTCCGTTTGCCCCGTCGAAGGTCGAACGGCTGCCAGTCGATCACCAGTAGTCTCTCGCTGGTGTCGCGATACCGCTCGAGCGACCGGCGACCGAGATAGCAGAACGGACAGACGTAATCCGCATAGAGTTCGAGTCGAACCGCCGGCTCCGATTCCGTTTCCGCGTTCGAGTCGCTCATAGCGCCGGTAGGGATTCGGAACGGAAAAGTCGCCGGCCGCCGGCAGTCGTCTCGAGCCGGTTCAGCGATCGAACCCGCCCGAGTCCGCGTTCCCGTTCGGGCGGTCCTCGTCGGAGGGTGAGTCAGGAACCGACCCGGCCTCGTCCCGTTCGGTCGAGGCCGGCAGGTTGGGGTCCCGGAAGGGGTTGCGGCCGTACGCCGGCAGGTCGTCGTCGAGTTGCGCTTTCAGAACGCGGCGAAGCCGGTTGAGGCTCGTCGTATCGAGCCCGTACTGGGCCGCGAGTCGCTCGAACGTCGGTTCCTCGGTGATATCGTGCGCGCGGTACTTGGCGAAGAGTTCCTCCATTCGGTCGGCCGACAGCTCCTGGGCGTCGATATCGTCGAGCCCGAAGTACGCCTGCCGGTCGACATCGACGACGTGGCGGATCACGACCAGAGCGACCTTCGGGATCGCCCGCTGACTACCGAACTCGGTGAGGTCGATCTCGTCCATAACGCCCAGCGCGAGGTCGCGCTGCCACGGCGTCAACTCGAGGGCGTTACACAGCGCCTGGGTCGTTCGGAGCCGATCGAGGTGGTGGGCGCGTTCGCTGTAGCCGGGGGTCGCCGCGTGTTGTTCGTCGTGAAGGCGGCGAACGCTCTCCGAGAGGTCCGCCTCGGGGGAGTCCGGGCGACCGATGACGGTTGCACTCGGCGTGACGATCCCCCACTGGCGGACCGTCGAATCCCGCTGGACGTCCGCCCGGGAGAGCGACCCGGAGCCGGGACGCGTTTCGAGGCGACGCTCTGGGTCGGGACCGGAACTGAAACCGCCGGCCGCGGCTCCAGCCCGCTCGAGTCCCGTACCGGAACCGGGGTCGGCACCGTCGTCTCTCATCTCGTCTGTCGCTCGGACAGGGAGACGGAAAAAGGCTCGCTCCGCGGGGGGCGGCCGTTCAAATCTTCGCGGCGACCTCGCCGGCGACGGACGCGTCGACGAAGACGATGACCCTATCTCCGGCCTGAATGATCCTGTTACCGCGCGGAATCTGTAACTGATCGTTGCGAACGATCGCACCGATCACGATGTCTGCCGGGAGCTGATCGGTCGCATCCTGCAGGGCCTTCCCGGTGAGCGCGCTCTCCTCGTCGACGACGACTTCGAGCACTTCCGCGCTATCGTGCTCCAGTACGCTGACCTCCTCCGGTCCCGTACCGTAAATCACCCGGAGCGTTTCGCTGACGATACTGTCTTCCGGATGCACGATCACGTCGAGCCCGGTTTCCTCGAACAGTTCGACGACGTCGGGGTCGTCGACGACGGCTGCAGTCCGATCGACGTCGAACTCGGTCGCCAGCTGTGCAAGCAGATAGTTCGTGTCGTCGTCGACCGCCCCGACGGCCAGATCCGCCCCGGAGAGGACGTCCGGATTGAATCCGCCGACGTTCGTCGCATCCGTCTCCGTGACCGACGAACTGCGGAGTCGTGTGGCCAGTCGGTTCGCTTGATCGGGGTCGCGCTCGATGATGGTCGGCGACCACCCTCGAGATTCGAACTGCTGGGCGATCTGATACCCCAGTTCGTCCCCGCCGACGATGACGACGTTCGCGTCGGATTCCAGTGCCGGCTGATCGGAGACGGCCTCCGCAAACTGGCTGATACTGGTAAGACTCCCGATAGCGACGACGCGGTCGCCCTGCCGAATGACCGTTTCGCCCGTCGGGATGATGACCTCGTCGTCACGGAGCACGGCGACGAACGTCGTCGATGCGTATCGATCGGCTTCCGCGACGCTCCGGCCGGTGATCGGGGTGTCCGCCCCGATTTCGAACTCGGCGACCTCGACTTTCCCCCCAGCGAAGGTATCGACCGACAGGGCCCCCGGGAGTGCGATGGTCCGGGCGACCGCTTCGGCGGCGAGTCTGTCGATACAGAGCATCGTGTCGACGCCGAGACCCCCCTCGAGCGATCGCCACGTTTCGAACAAGCCGACTTCCTTGACGCGAGCGATGGTGTAGGGATCGCCGGAGTGTTTGGCCGCGTTACAGACCATCACGTTGGCGGCGTCGCTGTCGGTGCTTGCGACGACGATCTCCGCCCGATCGATGTCCGCCTCGCGCAGCGTGGCGATCGAGCGACCGTCGCCGACGACCCCGGTGACGTCGTATCGAGCGGTGAGGGAATCGATCCGATCCGGGTCCCGATCGACGACCGTAACCTCGTGTGAGTCCTCGAGATCGGAGACGAGGTTCGACCCGACGTCTCCCGCACCAATGACGAGAATCATTTGTATCTTGTCATAACTGAGAAGCGGGAGTGTTGTAAACTTTATCAGTGGCGGAGAGAACGTTCATCCATACTATATAAGCCGCAGGCGATAGCCGTCGCTCGTTCAACCTCGGTTGCGCCGCGAAAAGCCCTTCGTAGCTTTACCTTGTGACGGGAAGCACTTAAGGCCGGTCGGGCCGCGAGCGAACGCCCGACTGCTCGTCGAACGCCGCGCTCCCGTCGGTCCGCAGCCGTCTGCGGCCGGCCTCACCCAACCGCGGCGATCATCGCCTCAATGAACTCGTTTAGCCGCTCGGTATCGGGACCGTTGCGGGCGTGAACCGCCGGATCGATGTCGATCGGCGGGTGTGCGAACTTGCGGTCGACGGAATCGGCGAGGATCGCGTCGCCATCGCCGCGTCGTTTCCGCTCGAGCAACTCCCGTGCGCGTTCGATCCGCGCGTCGTCGAAGACCGCCGGTGCCTGTTCGGTCAGGAAGGACTCGAACTCGAGGGCCGGGAGGTCGTGGTCGCCGCGCTCGCCGGTCGCTTTCAGGTAGCGGGCGGCCATCGCCGCACGGTAGATCGCGAGGGTGCGCTTTACCGTCGGCTTCGTCTGCGTTTCGCGAAACCGTTCGTCGTCGGCCGACACCGTCGTCGTGCCGTCGTCGGTCTCGACGACGTACCCGGCCGGGGTTTCGTCGACGATCGGAAACGTCTCGTCGTCGGTCCGGACCAGATGATGGGAGACGTACTTCCGGTAGTTACTCGATGCGATCCCGCGCCACGTGTGATAGAGATCGATCGGGTTGTAGGTTCGCTGGACGTACGCGGCGAGATCGTCGAGGTCGTACGCGAGTCGATAGCGGATGGGACTGCGAAGCATGTCGATCGCACCCTCGTTCGACGCCGCGAGCAGACTCGCGAACTTGCGGACGTCCCAGCCGAGGAACTCGAACTCGCCGCGATCGGTGACGATCGTCTCCGGCGGCCCCTCGAGGTGGGCATACCGGCGGAGATCGGCGGGGACGAAGACGAACCCGACGTCGTAATCGCTGTCGGGACTCGCCGCGCCCCACGCGTGGCTGCCGCGTGCGACCGCGAAAACGACCTCGACGTCGTGGGTCGCCGCGAGGGAGTCGAGCGCATCGTCGACGGCCTCGAAGGCGCTATCCGGGAGGGAGACAGCGGTCATGCGGAAAAGAACACGGACGAATTTCCCTTCGTAGCTTCACCTTGTGACCAGAGCTACTTAAACGACGATCGGTGGGGCACGCCGTCGAGGGCAACGCGAAAGCGCCGCGGCTACCGAACGAGCAACCTCGAGAACGAGCGTCGTCCCGTCATAGCTCTACCTTGTGACCAGAGCCACTTAAAGAACGTCGCGGTGGACGGAAAGCGGTGAGACGGGACCGGAGTCCCGATCGCGTTCGTTCCGGGCCGTCGACGGGTGGTATCGAGGACCGAATTGTGGGTTCCGAAAGGCATAATCGGTCGCTGTACCGAATGCGGGCAATGAGTCACCAGCTTCCGGACGTGCAGGCAACGTCGCCCGACGTCACCGTCGGCCTGAGTCAGGTCGGCGTCACCGGCGTCGAAAAACTCGTCAAGATCGCGCGCGAGGACAAGCGACCGATCGTTCTCACCGCCGAGTTCGAGGTCTTCGTCGATCTCCCCGCCTGGCGAAAGGGCGCGGACATGAGCCGCAACATGGAGGTCATCGACGAAATCCTCGAGGACGCGACCCGCGAGGAGGCCTACCGCGTCGAGGAGGTCTGTGGCGACGCCGCCGAGCGACTCCTCGAGAAACACGACTACACCTCGAAGGCGGAGGTGTCCATGGAGGCGGAGTTCATGCGGCGCGAACAGACGCCGGCGAGCGACCGCGAAACCCAACACACCGTCGACATCGTCGCCTCCGCAACCGCGACGGACGAGGGCACCCGCGAGGAGATCGGCGCGAAGGTCACGGGGATGACGGTCTGTCCCTGCTCGCAGGGCATGTCCGCCGCGCGCGCAAAACAGACGCTCGAGGACCTCGGCGTCGAAGGGGAAACGATCGAGACGTTCCTCGAGGAGGTCCCGCAGCCGGGACACTCCCAGCGTGGACATGCCACGCTGACCGTCGAGTCAAGCGGCGATCCCGCGGTCGATCTCAACGATATCATCGACGTGGCCAGAGACTCGATGAGCGCACGGATCTACAACCTCGCGAAGCGGCCCGACGAGGATCACATGACCTACGAGGCCCACGCGGACGCGAAGTTCGTCGAGGACTGCGTCCGGTCGATGGCCGAGGGCGTCGTCGAGGAGTTCGATCACCTGCCGGACGACGCAGTGATCACGATGAGCCAGTCGAACGACGAGTCGATCCACCAGCACAACGCCCACGCCGAACGCGTCGTCGAGATGGCGACGCTGCGGGAAGAAATCAGTAGCTAGAACGTAAGCGGATCGGCCGCTTCCCACCGCGGGACGAACTCCTCGTGGACGTTCGCGGCGAACTCCGGATCCTTGAGGTCGATCATTCCGAACGCGTCGCCCGACGACAGCGGGTTCGGGACCTGAATACAGACCTCGACGCTGTCGATGACGTTGAACGAACCGGTGACGTCGTCGTTCGTTCGGACGTCGAAGTCGTCGCGGGCCTGAAGCGTCTCCCGGTAGCGTTTTCCGACGTTCTCGGAGAGGGACGCGACCAGTTCGCGCGTCATCAACACGTTGACGGAGACGCCGCGGTCGAGGGCGTGTTCGAGCTGTGCGAGCACGTCCTCGCCGGCGGTCTGCATGTCCCGCTGGGGAACCGGGTTCGCCGCGATCATCACGATGTCCTGATCGGCGGCCGCGAGCCGTTCTAACAGGAGATCCTTCGTCTCATCCGGGCCGACGGCGGCGGTCCAGAACTGCTCTTCGACGGGGTCGGCCGCGTCGAGTTCGTTGGAGAGTTCGTCGACGATCGACTCGTACTGTTCGGCTTTCTCCTCGAGTTCGCGTTTCTTGTCGTCGAGCAGCCGATCCAGCGCGGTCGACGGTTCGACGGCGACGTACTTCTTCGGACGGCTCGCGGTCTGGGTGCGGACGAGGTTGTACTGCTCGATGCTGTTGAGCACGTCGTAGATCCGCCCCATCGGCACGTCGCTGGCGCGCGACAACTCTTTGGCCGTTGTCGGGCCGGTATTGAGGAGTGCCCGATAGGCTCGAGCTTCGTATTCGGAGAGGCCGAGATCCCTGAGACTGGCCATATGCGGAGCAACCCACCGGAGAAACATAAACACTGTGGTTGTTTGACAAACGCCGATTTCGAAATCGGAGTGTGCGGACCCTGAGATCACTCCAGAACGGAGCCGACGCGTTCGCTCAACTGCTCCGGAGTTTCGGCCCGGTCGGACGTTCGCTCACCCAGCTCGACCCGCGCCGTTCCCGACGGGAGATCGGCGGTCGAATCCGGGACGACGATTTTCTCGTGGTCCGCGAGCCGTACCGCAGCGCGGTGGAGTTCCGACCCGGGTTCGTCACCGACGAAGATCACGAGCGGTCCCTCGAGCAGCCGGGACGTAACCGTCGCGTACCGGGCGATCTGGACGCCGAACCGATCGCTCGCGCCCGCGAAGTCCTCGAGCGTCTCCCGGGCGATATCGCGGTAGCGCTCGTCGCCGGTGAGAACGGCGAGGTCGACGAGTGCGTCGGCGAACGAGACGTTTGCGTCCAGCGGTCGAAGCGGCCGATCGAGCAAGCCGGCCCCCACAGCCGGCCCGTCGTGGAACGAGTCCCCGTCGCGGAGCCGGTCGATCGTCGCGTCGGCAACCGCGGTTGCATCGGCGAGAGCGCCCGTCTCGAGGGTGGTTGCGGCCGTCGTCAGGGCAGCCAGCGCCCGTGCTTGATTCGTGAGGAGACACGCCGGATCGTCCACATCCACATCGGCGCGCTCGATCGTGGCGGGGTGTGCGTGAGCCACGACGCCGTCCTCGATCAGGTCCTCGCGAAGCGTCGCGAGGGCACGCTCGGCGTACCGACGGGCGCGGTCGTCGTCGGTGTAGGCGGCGTAGGTCAACAACCCCTCGATCGCCAGCGCGTTCGGGCCGGCGAAAACTCTCTCGTCGACCGGCGGCTCCGGGGCCGCTGTACGGTCGGTCGCGTCGAGGCTGTAGGCATCCGGCTCCCCGGGGGCCTGACTGTTCGCGAAGGCGTCGACATCGCCGTTCCACAGCGTCGTCGTGAGGAATTCGATCGTCCGTTCGGCAGGCTCGCGATACTCGTCGTCGCCCGTGTGCAGGTAGGCGTTCGCGAACGCACGCACGAGCGCCCCGTTCGAGTCCAGTAGCTTCTCGCGTTGCAGTCCCGCCCAGTCGCGGTCGGTCGCAAACCGGAAAAACCCGCCATCGTACTCGTCCAGCAGGTTCGCACTCACCGCGTCGAACGACCGCAGCGCCATCTCCCGGTCGCGCTTGAGCGTGAACTCGAGCGCGTCGGGCAACGGGAACTTCGGGCTGTCACCCCATCCGCCCGCGACCTCGTCGTAGGTCTCGGTCAGTTGGCCGAGCATCGAGGCTTCGATGTCGCCGGTGAGGTCGCCGGCGGGTGGATTATCCTCCCGGAGCGGGCGCGGGATACGGGCAGCACCGCTGCCTTTCGTCTCCCACATCGTCCGGACGCTGTCGAGCACCTGACGCATCCCGTCGGGGCCGAGATACCCCGCGCCGGTCAAAACGTTGCCGTCGGGGGCGAGAAAGACCGTCGACGGAAAGCCACCCATGTTGTATCGATCACGTACGCGCGGGCGACGGTCGACGTCGACCCGGACCGGGACGAAACTGTCGTTGATGTTCGCCGCGATCCGTGGCTCCCCGTAGGTCGCTTCGTCCATCTCGTGACAGTGGTCACACCACGTCGCGGTAAGCGAGAGCAACACGGGGATCTCGTCTCGCTCGGCCGCGTCGAAGGCGTCCTGACCCCATTCGCGCCACTCGACCCGCGTGACGTCATCCATACTCGGTTCGAGGGTCGGTATCGGGGTAAGGGCTTCGTTCGCCACGTACGACCGCTCGAGACGGCGCTTGCCGGTAGCTGTCTCGCGTCGTTTGGCGACAGTCGTCCGCGTCGAATCGGGCTCAGTTCCCGATCAAAAATGCGTTGGCTCGATAGTCGGCGGTCGTCCTACAGCGCGCCCCAGCGAACGATGCCCGGATAGTCGAGGAAGAGCCCGTCGACGCCGGCGTCGATGAGTTCTTCGACTTCGTGCCAGGTTTCGACCGTATAGGCGTTGACCGGGAGGTCGCGATCGTGTGCTTCGGCGACGAGGTCGACGTCGGTTTCGTCGGCGTACATTTCCGCGTCGAACATCGATGTTCCCTGAATCATGCCCGTCGACGGGTTGAGTGCGGCGAGGTCGTACTTGTCGGCCATGTCGAGGCCTTCCCGGATGGAGTACCACATCAGGAACCCGACCGGGAAGTCGTGGTCGATGTCGTTCTCGAGCGCCCAGATGGCACCCTCCCAGAACGTCGACAGCAGGATCTCGTTGTTGTACTCGGCCGCGATGTCGACCATCGTCTGGAGCCACTGCCACTGCTCGAGTTCCTCCTCGGGATGGTCGTAGTCGTGTGGGTCGTCACGGTCGTAGTACTTCGGATCCGTCGCGCCCCACGCCCAGTCGAGTTCCTCGGCTGCGACCTTGATCTCGATGTTCACACCGACGCTGTTCGGGATCGCGTCCAGCGCCTCCTCGAGCGACGGTATCGTCTCCCCGCTCTCGAGAACTTCCGCCGAGAAGACCTCCTCGGAGGGTAGGTCGTAGATCTTGCCCTCGGTGTCGGTCTCTCCGCCCAGTTCGCGGTTGTGGAAGATCGCGATGTCGCCGTCGGCGGTCGGGTAGACGTCGAGTTCGATCCAGTCCGCACCACGGTTTGCAGCACGGTCGTTGGAGCCGCCTTTCGCCGCGAGTTCGAACGCTCCGACGGTGTTTTCGGGATACGCACCCGCGAAACCTCGGTGGGCGATGACCGTTGCCCGATCGTTACGCGAACCGCGTCCGTTGTTCTTCGTGGCTCGTTTCCCCTTCTTCGCACCGGCCGACGATGTGACTGCACTGCCGGCCACTGCCGCGCCCGTCCCGACCATGAACCGCCGTCGGTTGAGCATGCTTGCATTCGATTGCATTGCACTAGTACAAGACGCTAGACGAGATATATAATTTACTACGACATTCAATAATTCCATTAGTTTAATAAAAGTGATGGTGATCCGAGTACCACAATGACGTCATCGTTCGTGATAGTACGACAGATCGAACGAAACAGGGCGTCAAAACACACGGAACGAACGACATCCTGAACCCGGCGCTCGCAACGAGAGTAAAGGGTTTTGATCCTCCGCCGGCTATATCGGGGTATGCTCCGGTGGCTCTTCGCGTTATTGCTCATCCCCTTCCTCGATGCGGTGATCCTCGCAATCGTTGTCAGTCAGACCAGCTACATCGGATGGGCGGGGATGGTGCTGCTCGTCGTCCTGACCGGACTCATCGGCATGTTGCTCGTCCGTGCTGAGGGGAGACGAACCATCCGGAAGATGCAACGAACCCTCACCAGAGGGGAACCGCCGACGAACGAGCTGCTCGACGGCGGACTGCTCATCGCCTCCGGAGCCTTCCTGCTGACGCCCGGACTGGTAACCGACCTGCTCGGGTTCCTGCTCGTGGTCCCGCTCACGCGGATCCCCATCCGGATGGCGCTCAAACGATACGTGATCGTCCCCTACGCCGACAAGAAAACCGATGGCTTCGTGAGCGGCACCGTCTGGACCTACGGCTTCCCGGACGGAGAACGACGCGACGGGTCGACCACCGGCACCGAATCGACCGACGGCGGAACGTACGATCTCGGCACGGACGCCTACACCGTCGATACCGGCGACGAGGAGTCCTACCGAATCGATTTCGAATCCGACGACACGGACGACGACTCCGACGACACGTTCACGCGGTAGCGGTTCGCACGGCCCCGATGGAAAGAAACGCTTAAACATCCCACCGAGCAACTATTGAGTGCGGACGCGGGCCAATAGCTCAATTAGGTTGAGCGCCACTCTGATAAGGTGGAGGCTCTCGGTTCAAATCCGAGTTGGCCCACTTCTCTCGAGGGAGTAACCCGGTACTGCCCAGAGGAGTACCAACGTCGGTCGCTGCCGTTCGAATCCCCTCATTCACTTCTCCCGACGACTCCGGCCGAACAGCCGACGGCTCACGCTGATCGCGTGTGTGCGACGAGCCGCTCCGACGCAAGCGTTCGAAGGGAGAGTCCGGACGTGATTGAGGAGTACTCTAACAAACACCTCTTTTCGTAGTAGTACTTTGAACTTCGATATATAGATAGAATTAGACATGGGTGGACCGGTCGAGCGATCGGAGACGTACCGCATTTCTCGAGCGTTACAGACGGTTAGCGGCAGTAAGGCGGATTCGCGTATAGATATCTGAAAGTTACAACCATAACTGCATATTTCTGTCGACTACCTCCATTTTATACCACTATTCCCACAATATTTCCGAGATAGCCTTCGATCCCTAATCCAATCGCGCAGACACCCACTATATAGTCGGCTAGGATATTCGCTTTCCATAGCTACAAAATATCTGATTATTCTTCATTCCCATATTGAGTTCAACCACACTAGGTATTAGTTTGTCCCCATATATTATCCTATAATAGGCGGTGAGGGCATGACCGCGCGTTCGTCACCGGTCGACACTCGACGGCGGAGAAAACACTAATTCCGTCTGTGGTGTTGGTTGCACATGGCGATCCGCGAAGCGACGGTCGACGACATCGAGGCGATCCAGAACGTCGCACAGCAGTCGTGGACGACCGACTATCCCGAGTTTCTGAGCCGCGACTCGATCCGGGACGGACTCGACGAGTGGTACGCCGAAGACCGCCTCCGTGACGCCATCGCCTGGACGCGAGCGCTCGTGCTCGTCGCCGAACGGGACGGCGGGGTCGTCGGGTTCGCACACGCGACCTGGAACGTCGATGCGACCGACGGGACGATCCTTCGCGTGTACGTCGCTCCGGACCACCGTACCGACGGGTTCGGAACGCGGCTGCTCGAGGAGACGTGTCGCATCCTCTTCGAGCAGGGAGTCGATCGGATCGAGGCGATGGTCCTCGACGCGAACGAACTCGGCAAGCGCTTCTACCGGGAGTTCGGCTTCGAGAAAGCCGGAACCGAACCCGTTCCGGTCGGGGAGGACATCTCGCAGGAGTGTACGTTCGTCCTCGAGCGAGAGACCGCTTCCGACGCCGCGTGATCGGCGTCTCAGACGGGCGTCAGTTCCTCCTGGTAGGAGCCGTAGTGGTCCTCGAACACCTGCATGATCTCGCCCATCGTCGCGTACGCTTTCACCGCGTCGACGATGGACGGCATCACGTTCTCGTCGGTTTCGATGGCCTCCGAGAGGGCCTCGAGCGTCGCGTCGACGGCCTCGTCGTCGCGTTCGTCCTTGACGTGCTCGAGCCGCTCGAGTTGGCGCTCGCGCGTCGTGCCGTCGATCTGGAGGATTTCCGGGGAGGTATCCTCCTCGATCGTGTACTCGTTGACCCCGACGACGACTTCCTCGCCGCGCTCGACGCGTTGCTGATACTCGTAGCTGGCTTCGCCGATCTCCCGGTGGTAGTAGCCCTGATCGATGCCCGCGAGAACGCCGTCGCGAACCGAGCCGTCGCCGAGGGCTTTGATCTCCTCGATGTAGTCCATGATCTCCGCTTCCATCTCGTTGGTAAGCGCCTCGATCGCGAAACTGCCGCCCATCGGATCGACGATATCGGCCGCGCCGGACTCCTCGGCGATGATCTGCTGGGTCCGCAAAGCGACGCGCACTGCCTTTTCGCTGGGGAGGGCAAGCGCCTCGTCGAAACTGTTCGTATGGAGTGACTGGGTCCCCCCGAGAACGCCCGCGAGCGCCTGAATGGTAACCCGGACGATGTTGTTGAGCGGTTGCTGGGCGGTCAGGGACTGGCCCGCCGTCTGTGTGTGGAACTTCAGCCGTCTGGACTCGGGTTTCGACGCCCCGTACCACTCCTCCATGACCCGGGCATAGACGCGACGCGACGCGCGGAACTTCGCGATTTCCTCGAAGATCGAGTTGTGGGAGTTGAAGAAAAACGAGAGCAACGGTGCGAACTCGTCGACCTCGAGCCCGCGGTCGAGACAGTCCTCGACGTAAGCGAAGCCGTCGGCCAGCGTGAACGCGGCCTCCTGTGCTGCGGTCGAGCCGGCCTCGCGGATGTGATAGCCCGAGATCGAGATGGGGTGGAACTTCGGCGTCTCCTCGACGGCGAACTCGATCGTGTCGGTGACGATCTCGAGGGAAGGACGGGGCGGAACGACCCACTCCTTCTGAGCGATGAACTCCTTGAGCATGTCGTTCTGGAGGGTGCCCCTGATCTCCTCGCGGGGAACGCCCTGCTGGTCGGCCAGCGCGATGTACATCGCGTAGATGACCGCTGCCGAGGGGTTGATCGTAAACGAGGTCGAGACCTCGCCGATATCGATCCCGTCGAACAGGATCTCCATATCCCGCAAGGTGTCGACGGCGACGCCTTCCTTCCCGACTTCACCCTCGCTCATCGGGTGATCCGAGTCGATCCCCATCAGCGACGGCATGTCGAACGCCGTCGACAGCCCCGTTTGGCCCTGATCGATGAGATAGTGGAACCGCTCGTTCGTCTCCTCGGCGGTGCCAAATCCGGCGAACTGGCGCATCGTCCACGTGCGACCGCGGTACATCGTCGGATATGGGCCCCGCGTGTACGGCGGCTCGCCGGGAAACCCGAGATCAGTCTCCAAATCGAGGTCGGCAATATCCTCGGGGGTGTACAGCCGATCGACCTCGTGGTTCGACACCGTGGCGAACCGGTCCTTGCGCTCGCCGTGGCGCTCGAGTACCGGCTCGAGGGTGTCGGATTCCCATCGGTCGCGTTGCTCGCGGATCCGATCGATCTCGTCTGGGTCAAACATTGGTATGACTATGAGTGCCAAGAATCTAAAGTGTTGTTGTTACCGGACACGGAGCCGGAGTCCCGGTTCGACGGCGGTGACACGAACGACAAACTATTACTTACAGTATGAGATATGTGCCCAATCATGGGTGTGAATTACAATGCCACAGTCGAGGCGTTCGAATGGGACGTACCGGAGACGTACACGATCCCGTCGGTCGTCGCCGACTACGCCGACGAGATCGGCGATCGGGTCGCCGTCCGCTACCTGAACGAGTCGGGCGAGCGGGTGGAACGGACGTACGCCGACCTCCGGGACGGGATGTACCGCTTTGCCAGCGGGCTCGCACAACTGGGCGTCGGTCGGGGCGATCGCGTGATGCATCTGTTTCCTCGCCACCCGGACGCCTTCGCGGTCCAGCTGGGGGCGCTCTCGGTCGGGGCGCTGTTGGTCCCCTGCTCCTCGATGCTCCGGTCGAACGACATCGCGTTTCGGGCCCGCGACTGTGACGCGTCGACGATCGTCGTCCACGAGTCGTTGACCGAGATGGTCGAGCCCGTCCTCGAGGACACGCCGCTCGAGCGGGTCATCGTCCTCGATGGGACCGACGACCGTTCGGACGACCGGTGGTCGACGTATCGGTCCGTCGTCGCCGATCGGCCGACCGAGTACGACGGGCCGTCCCTCGGTGCCGAAGACCCGATGTCGATCAACTACACCAGTGGCACGACCGGCAAGCCGAAACCGGTCCTGCACAAACACCGCTGGATGTACTGTTTCAACCGGATCAACGCGCCGTACTGGTGGGGGATCGACGAGGATACCGACCTCGAGAACGAGTTGCTGTGGGCGACGACCGGGACCGGCTGGGCGAAGTGGTTCTGGAGTCCGGTCGGCGTCGGGCTCACGACCGGCGCGACCCAGCTCGTCTACGACGGCGAGTTCGATCCCGAGCGGTTCCTCCAGCTTCTCGAGGACGAAGGCGTCACGCGCCTCTGTGCGGTCCCGACGCAGTACCGTATGTTCGCAAACGCCGACCTCGAAGCCTACGATGTCGGGGTGCGTGACGCGCTGTCTGCCGGCGAACCGCTCAACCGCGAACCGATCGAGCGCATCGAGGAGGCGTGGGGCGTGACCCCCCGTGACGGCTACGGGCAGACCGAGACGGTCGCGCTCGTGACCAACTACCCCGGGATCGACGTCAAGCCGGGGAGTATGGGCAAGCCCGCCCCCGGCGTCGGGACGACGATCCTCGACGTCGATGCCGACGCGGAAGTCGAAACGGGGGAGATCGGCGAGATCGCCGTGCCGATCGACTCGCCGGCCATTTTCGACGGCTACTACGAGAAGCCCGACCTCGACGAGGCGAAACTCTCGGGCGAGTACTACCGTACGGGCGATCTGGCCTCGCGAGACGAAGACGGCTACTTCTTCTTCGAAGGCCGTGCCGACGACATCATCATCTCGTCAGGGTACCGGATCGGGCCGTTCGAGGTCGAGGACGCACTCGTCAGCCACGACGCCGTCGCCGAAGCCGCCGTCGTGGACAGCCCACACGAGCAACGGGGCAGCGTCGTCGCGGCGTACGTGATCCTCGCCGACGGCTACGAAGGCGGCGACGACCTCGAGGCCGAACTGCAGTCGTTCATGAAAGCGGAGACGGCTCCCTACAAGTACCCCCGCCGGATCGAGTTCGTCGACGAGCTTCCCAAGACCTCGAGCGGTAAGATCCGACGGGTCGAACTGCGCGAGCGCGAACGGGAGAAACACGCCTGACCGGACTGCCCGGCGGGTCGACTGCGGCCGATTCGAAACGCCGGGAACGTGCCGGCACACTTATATTCGTCGTCCGAGCAGAACCCGACGATGGTCCGAGAGACGATCGACCGCGTCGGCGTCGTCGGCGCGGGAACCATGGGCAGTGGCATCGCACAGGTCGCCGCCACCCACGGCTACGACGTCGTGATGCGCGACATCGAACAGGAGTTCGTCGACGGCGGGTTCGAGTCGATCGAGGCGAGTCTCGAACGGCTGGTCTCGAGCGACGAACTCACGACCGACGAGGCCGAGCGGATCCCCGACCGCATCACCGGGACGACCGACCTCGAGGCGCTGGCCGACTGTGACGTCATCGTCGAGGCGGCCGTCGAAGACCTCGAGGTCAAACGCGATATCTTCGGCGACCTCGACGAAATCGCGGCCGACGACGCCGTCCTCGCGACCAACACGAGCACGCTCTCGATCACCTCGATCGCGAGCGCGACCGATCGGGCGGGCGACGTCGTCGGGTTGCACTTCATGAACCCGGTACCGATCATGGACGGCGTCGAGGTCGTCGTCGGCGAGAAGACCGAGCCGGCGGTCGTCGAGTTCGCCCACGAGTTCGCCGCGGAACTCGACAAGACGACCTGGGAATCGGACGACAAACCCGGGTTCGTCACGAACCGCATCCTCATGCCCTGGATCAACGAAGGGATCCGGGCCTACGACGAGGGCGTCGCCACCAAGGAGGACATCGACGCGGGGATGGAACTGGGAACGAACGTGCCGATGGGGCCGTTGCGCCTCGCCGATCACATCGGCCTCGATATCTGTCTGCACGCCTCCGAGACCCTCCACGAGGAACTCGGCGATCGGTACAAACCCGCCTATCTGCTCAAACGAAAGGTCGAAGCCGGCGAACTCGGGAAGAAGTCCGGATCGGGGTTCTACGAGTACGAGTAACCTAGGCCGTCAGGTGGCGGGCGATGACCTCCTTTTGGATCTCGGAGGTCCCCTCGTAGATGGTCGTGATCTTGGCGTCGCGGTAGTAGCGTTCGACGTCGAAGTCCTTGGTGTAGCCGTAGCCGCCGTGGATCTGGACGGCCTCGTTTGCCACGTCGACTGCCGTCTCACTGGCGAAGTACTTCGCCATGCTCGCGGCCATCGGATCGACGTCGTCCTCGTTCCGGCGTGCGGCGTCGCGAGCGAGCAGGCGTGCAGCCTGCACGTCCGTCTGCATGTCCGCGAGTTTGTGGGCGATCGCCTGGTGCTCGCTGATCGGCTGACCGAACTGCTCGCGCTCGGTCGCATACTCGACCGCGTCGTCGAGGGCGGCCTGGGCCAGCCCGACCGCCTGACTGGCGATCGCGATCCGCCCGCCGGTCAGGATAGAGAACGCGGCTTTCAGGCCGTCACCGACCGGCGTCAGCCGGTACGACTCGGGAATTCGAACGTCGTCGAACAGCAGCGTCGTCGTGTCGCTGGCCCGGAGTCCGAGTTTGTCTTCCTTCTTGCCGACCTCGAGGCCGTCCGCGTCCTTGGGAACCAGAAACTGCGTGACGCTGTCGGGATCGTCACGGTCGGTTTTGGCAAAGAGGATGACCACGCCCGACCGCTCGCCGTTCGTGATCCACTGTTTCTTGCCGTTGATCACGTACTCGCCGTCCTCGAGTCGGGCTTCGGTGGTCATCTCCGCGGGGTTCGAGCCGGCGTTTTCCTCCGACAGGGCGAACGCGCCGACGGGGCGGCCGTCGACCATCTCGGGAAGCCACTCCGATTTGATCGACTCGGAGCCGAACTCGTTGATACACGACGTCGCGAGACAGTGGACCGACAGCGCCGTCGCAAGCGAAAGGTGGCCGTAGGCGAGTTCCTCGTTGGCGATGCTGTAGGTGAGTTGATCCGCCTCGAACCCGCCGTAAGTCTCGGGGACGGTAAGCCCGGTGAGGCCGAGTTCCGCGAGACCGTCCCAGACGGCTTCAGGAAATTCTTGGTTCGCGTCGGCGTCGTCGACGGCGGGCCGGACCTCCCGTTCGACGAAATCCCGAACGGTTTCCGCGATGAGTTCCTGCTCGTCTGAAAGCTCCATACCGGGACCATTGCGCGAGCGGGATAGTAAACGTGCCGACGAAGACGCGACTGGGGCCGTTCTCGAGCCGCGACGAGATGGGAACAATTAACCAACATCACCGAAACGGTACCGGATAGATGACGGCGTACGACAACCTCTCCGTCGAGCACGACGACGGGATCGCGACGGTCACGCTCGACAGTACCGCGGGTCGAAACGCGCTCCAGTTGGAGATGGCCAACGAACTGGTCTCCGCGGCCACGACGCTGGGCGAGGACCCGGAGACGCGATGTATCGTCCTCACCCACGAGGGCGAGTTCTTCGGTGCCGGGGCGGACCTCTCCCAGCTTTCGGGCGACGAGTCGGACGCGCCGCGACTCCGGCGACTGGCCGGCCGTGCCCACGAGGCGATCGTCCAGTTCCACCAGGCGGAGACGCCGGTCGTCGGCGGGGTAAACGGCATCGCCGCCGGGATCGGGTTCAGCCTCGCGCTCATGCCCGACCTCCTCGTCCTCGGCGACGACGCAACGCTGAAGTTCGCCTATCCGGGCATCGGACTGACGGGCGACGGCGGAGCCACGTTCTTCCTCCCGCGACTGGTCGGGCTCCGAGCCGCGAAGGAAATCGTCCTCCGAGACGATCCCATCGGCCCCGAGGAAGCCGTCGAACTGGGACTGGCGACCGAAGCCGTCCCGGCCGACGAGTTCGACGACCGCCTCGCGGAGGTCGCGGCCGACCTGGCCGCCGGGCCGACTCACGCGCTCGGAACGACGACGCGCCTGCTGACCGAAAGCTACGACCGCTCCCTCGAGTCACAGCTGGCCGCGGAAGCGAACGCCATCGCGGGTGCGACCCACACCGACGACTACGAACGCGGAGTCGAGGCGTTTTTCGGCGACGGGGACCCCGAGTTCACCGGCCGATAGGGCCGCGCGGACTCACCCGAATCGCGCGGGCGAATCACACGTAATCGAGGTTCACCTGCGTCACGTTCGCCGCCCGCTGGACGATGTCGGCGATTTCGTCGCGACGTTGCTCGTCGAGTCGGCTTCGCGGCCCACAGACACAGATCGCACCCCGGATCCGGTCGCGCCTGTCGAGTACCGGTGCCGCGATACAGATCATGCCCGCGATGCGTTCCCCGATGTCGACCGCGTACCCGCGTTCGCGGACCGTTTCGAGTTGCTCGAAGAGGGTTTCGGGATCGGTCACCGTTTGCGACGTCATCGCCGCAAGCCCGTGGCGGTCGATGATCCCCTCGACGCGTTCGGGAGACATGTGCGCGAGCATCGCCTTCCCGGGAGCCGTCGCGTGCAACGGCATCCGCGCACCCGGGTACGCGAACAGGTTGATCGCATCCGGCCCCTCTCGGACGGCGAGGATTACCGCCTGATCGTTCTCCTCGATCAGCAACGTTACGTGTTCGCCGGTCTCCTCGGCGACGGTCTCGAGTTCGTCACGGACGGCCTTGAACACCTCGAGCCGGTGGCGGTGTCGGTTTCCGACCTCGAGAAAACGCGTCGTCGTCCGGTAGGTCGCGTCCTGTTTCGTCACGTACCCCGACATAACGAGCGCCTGCAGGTAGTCGTGAACCGTGCTGACGGGCAAATCGAGACGGTCAGCCAGTTCCGAGACGCCACAGCCGCCGGTTGCCGTGAGTTCGTCGATGATCGTAAACGCCCGCTGGATCGACCGGTTCGGTGTGTCCGCCATTACTCGGAGTAGGTTCAGCTTATTCAAAGAGTGTTTCGACTATTCCGGACGAGCCACGGGACACGACCTCGCGTTCGACGGCGGCTGACCTGTATGGGAGTCATAAATCGACCGTAACAATGCATACATCTCGGTAGCCGAACCGAACCGAACACGACGGCGGCGGTCGACGACCACGCTTTCGATCCGCTATAATCGGAAGCTACTATCGCGTCGAGATATTTAACGGGTGATCGAACGGGGATGGATAGCCGTACTTCCGGGGACGAGCGTCGATTCGAGATCGTCGAAAACAGTCCGCCGAGAGACGAACGGCGGTCGCCGGTGTGGCACGCCGACAATTACAACGATACGGCTGTAAAAATCGAGTCGCGGCGAGCGCCGGCGTGGCTTTCGGTGGTGAGATGTCGATTTCCCCGAATTACGAACGGCACCTGCCGAAGACACCACCGATCACACATATCAGGTTCGAGTATACTACAGATCTGATACGGTTTCGAATGCGAATGAGTGGTCCAGACCGGTGGCTGGAATATCGGGTTGTGGTTCCACCTGCGTTCGGGACGCTTTCTGAAAGTTCATCTATCGAGTCGTTATTTACAGGATAATTGTACAGTCACCACACCGGACATGAGTCGTGACGAACGGCCGTTAACCCCGGCCCTATGTTCGATTCCTGGTAAAACGAAAGTCACGTCTTCTTTCAGATGGGCGTTCGATACTAGTCCGTCCCGAGATCATCGTTGTGATAACGTCTCCCGGTCGGAAACGAACGGTTCGAACGACGATCGTCCGTTCTCACCGTCGCTCTCGAGGCGCTGTTCGTTCCCCGACGGCAAATCGCCGTTGTCGGATCGAGTCGATAGTCGGGCGCGTGGCGTCTCGAGCGGCAGGGAGTCGGACGGAACGGGCGACGGTGGAAAGTGGCGACAAAACGAGCGAAACGATCGCTGGCGAGTCGATAACCCCTGTACGGGGCGTCAGGTGAGGTTCGCGATGACGATGCCCTCGGCCCGAAGGACGACTCCCACATCACCGGAGATGCCCTGAAAGACCTCCTCGTGTGCGGTGATGTCTTCGACGCCGGCACCGACTTTGAACTGATCGACGTTCGGCAGCGAGCCGAGATCGCGACGCTCCTCGGGGCGCAACTGCAGGTCCTCGAGCAGGACCGTCTCCTCGGCAGTCTGGCAGCGAACGCGTACCGTCGTCTCCTTGGGGAGGTCGTTTTGGACGATCAACGTCCCGGTCCCGAGTCCGACGAGGGTTTTCACGGCGGCCAGAACGGCGTCCGTATCGCCGGCTTTCAGCGCCGCGACCAGCCGCGTCGCGTGTCGCTTCGCGGCGGCAGCGCTCGCGCTCGCTTCCTCCCGCACCGCGGTCGGGACATCGGCCGGGTCCGGCGGGAACTCGTCCGGATCGTGTCGATACACCAGCACCACGACCGCGGAAACGACCACGACGAGAATACCGGGGAACAAAAGCCACCACGGCAGGCTGCTTTCGTCGCTTTCGTCGTCGGGATCCACCTCGCCGTCGGCCGAGTCGTTCGGTGCCGCGTCGGAATCGGGCTCCGGTTCGTCGTCCGGTTTGACGCCAACAGCGGCGACGTCGCTTGCCGTCTCGTTTTCGGTGACGACCTCGAAGTCGTATGCCCCGAGCCCGTCGGGTTCGATGGTCGTCGAGACGGTCTTCTCGGCCCACGGATCCAGAACGACCCTGTCGACGTACACGACCTCGCCATCGAGCAGGAACTCCACGTACTGATCTCCCGGTTCGGTCCCCGTGTTGTTGATGTCCGCGGACAGCGTGAGTTCGCCGGACTGCTCCGCGTACTCCGCCGCAGTACGGTGGACCCCGAACCGCGGAGCCTTGGCTCGAACGGTCGCGTTGCGAACGGCCTCGGCGTCGTCGCTGAGGACGGCGACTTCTACCTTCGGCGTGTCCGCACTGCTCGTCCGGTAGGAGAGTCGTTCGGTCGTTCGCTCCCCGACCTCGAGCGAGACGGTGGTTCGATCGCGAACGTGTCGGACCGTCCTATCCGGATCGTCGATCGCGCTGTCGATTCGCATTCTGACGTTCTGTTTGCCGGCGACGTCACCCGTATTCTCGATCGAAACGACGGCCTCCAGCCGTTCCGAGGCGTTGACGGGGGCGTTTATCGATTCGATCCGGACGTCGAACCCGCTTCCGTTCACGCGCGGCCGCGCGGAATCACCATCGCCCGGACTCACCAGGTCGACGTCGACCCGCGGCGCGTCGCCGCTTTCCGTTCGATAGGTAAACGTCTCGGTAACGACCTCGTCGCCGTGGAGCGTCACCGTCTTCTCGTCGGCAAGGTCACCGTCGACGTACAGTTCGATCGGATACTCCTGTGGATCGTCCGGGACGACGCCCGTATACTCGATTTGGCCCGTGATCTCGAGGTCCTCACCCTCGTTTGGGAGGTTCCGGTCGACGATGGTAGCCGAGACGCTTTCCTCGTGGGTTGCCTGTCCGAGCACGTCGATAGTCGCCGTATCGGCGTCGTCACCGCTCTTGAGTTCGACGTCGACCCGCGGCGAGTCCGCCTCCGACGTCTCGTAGGAGAACGTCTCGACCGCCTTCCCGCCCGGGGCTAACTCGACGGGTTTCGTCGTGACGTGTGAATCGTCGACACGAAGTTCGATCAGGAACTCCTGAGTGCCCTCCGGATAGTTCCCGCGGCGATCGATCTCGGCGGTGACCTCCAGCTCGTCGCCCGCGGCGGGCTGTGTCCAGTCCGTAATGGAAACGAGAGTCGCTGCCTCGTCGATCGTCACCGGTTCCGAATCGACGTTTCCGTCGTAGTCGACGACGACTTCGAGTTCGTCTATCCCGTGATCACCGGCGGTCGTCTCGTACTCGAACGTTTTCGTCGTCGACTCGCCGGCCGCCAACGAGACGTCCGACGTAACGTTTGCCCGTTTCGCACCGTCTTCGAGGAGTTGAAGCGTCACGTCCCGGGTCGCCTCGCCGTACTCCGTGTTCTCGAACTCGGCGGTGACCGACAGGGTCTCACCCTCGCCGGGACGGTTGACGTCAGTGATGTTCGGGACGAAATCCGTTTCGTCGTAGCCGGTAAACCGAACGGCTGTCCCGTCCTCGGTTCGAACGGGGGAACCACCCTCGACCGTTTTCACGATCCCGTTGTCGGATCGGTCGACCTCCATCGTGTCGTTGAGGACGTTCCCGTCGGTTACGACGAGGTTCGGATCCGTCTCCGCGACGCGTACCTGATTCCCGTCGACCTCGATAGCGTCCCCGTCTTCGGTTTCCACGACGCCGTCGACGACGACCAGGCGCTCGCCGCCGGCGGTGACGTTCGGGTCCGACGGCGTTTCGTCCGCGACCGTCTCGGTCACCACGTGGTCGTCCGCAAACCGGACGACCACGTGTGTCTCGGACGTGTTCGTCGACTGGTCCGCGATCGATCCGCTCGAGAGGAGTGACGGGGACGAGGTTGCGGCCACACCGGCGACGGAGCAACCCAGCACGGAGCCGACGAACAGGGCCGCGACGAGCCACGTGATCGCTCGCCGTCGCGTCTGCCGGCCAGCGGGTGCTGTCGATGGACCGGACGAGGTGTCCGTTGGCGACTCCTCGTCGACGCTCGCGTCAGCCATGGCACTCACCATCGAACGGCCACCAGTGGCCCTGTCCTTCCGTGACATAATTGTGTCTTCATAGCTTCGTTGGCCCTCGAATATCGTCGAGTGTTTCGTGTTGCCGACCAGTAGGGAATCCATTCATATCATATTGCCGGCCCACACGGGGGTATCGGCTCGGCGATGGCTGTGATTCACACACTAAAATCGGGGGTGACGGCCGACGCGTTTTTCACCTATTGGTGTGACGATATCGTAACGATGCCAAGATATCCTGGGTTTGCGACTGGCAACAATGGGGACGGCAGCCGCGATCGAACGCAACGGGGTGAGTCAAGCGCAGTGCGAGCGCCCGGTCGGACGAGTCGGCGACAGGCACTTGCGGCGCTGGGGACACTCTCTCTCGGCTCGATGGCCGGTTGCGTCGACTCGGTCCAGAGCCTCGGATTCGGTGGCAGCCGCGTCGCCGTCGAGCCGGAAGACCCAGGAGACGACCCCGACGCGACCCCCGGCGAGTTCTACTATCTACTCGAGGAAAACGGGATCACCGTCGACGAGCTCTATCACGATACGGAGGAGAACGATCTGATTCTGTTCTACGAATCGGACGCCGAGACGGAGGCGGAATCCGACAACGAGATCGGGCTGATATACATCGTCTACCGGGACGGACTCATCGACCGTGGTTCGGATATCGACCATCTGTATACGGAAGTCACGGACAGATTCGACGGACAGGTCGAAGGATGGGGCGTCAACACGGAGTGGGCACAGGAGGACATCGATGGCGAGATCAGCCGTCTCGACGTCTGGAACGCGATCATAAATACGATGGTGTATCCGGAGGGAGAGGAACGGTTCGCGGTCGACAACGAAACGGACGGCAACCTCGACGAAGACGGCTCCGCCGGCGACGCGGAATCGACGACCGGCGACGGCGAGGACGACGAGGACAGCGGAGACGGGTCGGACAGCGACGGTGGAGACGGCGGCGAGAGAGACGAGACGACTGACGAGTGATATGGCGATGCGAACCCAAGGCGGTAGGCAGCGAAAACGAGTACGGGACGCGAAGAGTCGGTGGTATCCGGAGGCGATCCGTCGCTTTTCACCGACGGGCCGGGTGAACGTGGTGCCGACGGTGTGGTTACCCGTTCCGAACAGGTGATCCAGCACTAATGACGCTATTTGAACTCGAGCGCAACGCGGAATTCGAGCAACTCATTACGCACCTCGAAGAGAGTTCGACCCCGAATATCCGGAAACGATCGGCGGAAATACTCGGGAGTCTGGAGTCGAAAGCAGGGGGGAACCAGTACCCCAGAGACGAAGTCATCGACGCGCTCGTGACAGCGTCACAGGACGACGAAAACGACGCGGTTCGGGCGGCGGCGATCGACGCGTTGGACCAGTACGGACAGGACGCCCTCGAACGGTTTATCGGGGAGGTTTCGGGCCAGGACATCGATACGCTGGCGGAGTGGAAGAAGGCGAAAGTACTGGCGCGAGGGCTAACCGCTGACCGGCCGGAGCTCCGGATGGCTGCGGCGACCGGGCTGGGACGAATCGGCGAGGACAACGTACTGAACGCGCTGGTCGACCGGCTAACCGATCCTGATCCACGGGTACGGAAACGTGTTGCGCGCGCGTTGGGTCGTATCGAATCGCCGGAGAGCGTCCCGACGCTCTCCCGACGATTGCACGAGGATCAGTACGACGTCCGGATCGAAATCGCGTACGCGCTGGCGGATATCGGCACCGACAACGCACTGCGTGAACTCGTCGACATCGCCGACGCCGAAAACGAAGTGCTTCGCCGGATCGCGGTCGATGCGTTGGGTCGACTCGGTAGCACCGACGCGGTCGAAGTGCTCGCGGGTGCGTTGAGCGACGAATCGGATACGGTTCGGCGGACGGCGATGTTCTCGCTGGTGCAACTCCTTTCGGAAGCGCCGGCGAACGCGAGCCATCAGGTTCGGGAAAAGATCGTCGGGGAACTGGAGGAGGCAAACGAACAGGAAGCAGTCCAACCGCTGATCGAGATCCTCGACCGGAGCACTGAAACGGCACAGCGTCGCAACGCAGCGTGGTTGCTGGGACGGATCGCGAGTTCGGAATACCGATCCCAGGCACAGGATGCGCTGGTGGAGACGTTGGCCGACGACGACGAAATGACATCGAAGTTCGCCGCAACGAGTTTGTCGTTGCTCGACGGAAACGGACTGGAGCAGCGGCTCCTGGAGCTAGTCGAAAGCGAAAACAAAGACGAGGAGATGCGTGTGAAGGCGTTGTTCGTGTTAGGGAAAATCGGCGGGGATAGAGCCCGAAAGCGACTGTCGAAGTTCGTCGAACGGACCGAAAGCGACCGGTTACGGAAACGCGGGTTTTCCGCGCTGTCGAAGCTGGGCGGTGTCGGGACAATCAACGGTGACTTCGCATGAGCAAGTCCGAGCGAAAACTCGCGGACGTAACTGGAAAATTTACGCAGGTAGTCCGCGACGGACAGAAGTTATCGGATACTAACTGGTCGAACGGTCGGATCGTCCTTTCGAACAAGCGGCTCGTCGTCGTAAGCAACAGCGGGAAAGAGACGATACCGCTCTCGAAGGTCCAATCCATCCGCGGCCGGTACGACGTCAATCAAACGGTCGCGAAAGTCTCGGACTACATCAGCGTCAACTACGGACAGAACGTGTTTCTGATCTCGATGGACGAGGTCGACGCGTTCGAACTGCAGATCCAGAAGGCGATTCTGGACGGCGAGATCGTCCTGGTAAAACATCCGGCCGTAAAGGGCGGCGTCGTTCAGGATTCGTCGTGGCGGAAAGCACGTGTCAAGATCGATACGGGGGTCGCGAACTTCGCGGTCGAAAGCGGCGAGTTCGTCCAGATCGAAGTCGACGATGTCGGCACCGTCGAAAGCGACGAGCGAAGCGTTCGCTCGAAAGAGCGGCCGGTGATCGAAGCCGAACACACGGAGGAGGGCTCGAGCGTCCAGACGTACCTCTCGGGTTCCCCACAGAACTGTGCGATCTTGAAGTCCGTGCTGGACCGGGGGGCAGAAAAGAACGCGTCACAGATCGACCTCTCCGGCAAAGAAGAGGAAGTGCTGATGGCCATTTACTCCGGCGTCTCTCCGTTCGAGGTGCCCGAGTTCCTCGATATCGATACGAACGAAGTCGAGGAGATCTACGAACGATTGATCGAACTCGACGTGCTGGAAGAAGTGCGGGTGCGACGAGAGGTCGCGTTGAAACCACGCGGCCGGAACATCGCGAGCGAAGCGATGAACAACAAGTGACTGAGTCGTCGGCAGTCGAGTACGGAACCAAGCCGTCCACAGCGGTTGCGGATGCCGACCCCGATGCGCTGTTTCCCTCGAGCGCAGTTACGTCTGTTTGAGGTAGCTTACGTCTCGCTCGAGCTCGTAGCCCTCCGGAACGCCAACGTTCTGGAGACACTCGTCACAGAGGGGTTTGGCATAGGACCGATTGTTGGCCTTCCCGAGAACGTTCGCGTCGTCCAGAGAGATGAGTTCGTCACAGCGGCTACATTCGACCTTGTCGCCGTCAACGATGTTCATGCAGGCCCTTGGTGGGAGTGAGGGGATAAGTGTCCCGGCCGGTGATGGTGGAGATAGATTAATATAGCTATCTCCCGAGTAATTTCAATCAACTGGTGAACTATCCGGCCACTATATTTAAATATTCGACCTATCGGCAAGTAGAGTTAAATAGTGTCAATTTCGGCGAATAGACTTAATAAGGGCCAGTTAGAACCTGTGCGCACTGCCCGGTATACCCGGGTGCAACCTACTATGCTTGCACAAAACACAGCCGACGATCGCGGTCAAGTGGGGATCGGCACCCTCATCGTATTCATTGCGATGGTGCTGGTCGCTGCAATCGCCGCGGGCGTCCTGATCAACACGGCTGGCTTCCTGCAGACGCAGGCGGAAGCCACCGGTGAGCAGAGTACCGAACAAGTTTCGAACAACCTCGAGATCGTAAGTACGACGGGTGTCGTCAACCAGAGCGACGTCGGTCCGATCAACGAGACGCGGATGGTCGTACAGATGTCCCCCGGTGCGGACGATATTGACCTCAGCGAGATGACGATTCAGGTCATCGGTCCCGACGGAGCGACGGACCTGATCGCGGAGGACAACGACTCCACGACGAACGACAATTCCGTGGCGAACTACACCGCTGACGCGGATCACTTCGGTCTGACCGAGATCACCGACGATACCGTCCCTGACGTGCTTCAGGAACGCAGTGATCGAGTCGCCGTCGAAATCGATCTCGCGGCGATCGATGCCGCCAGCGGAAACGGACTCGACGAAGGGGAAAGCGCCGACGTGACGCTTACCCTGCAGTCCGGCTCCCAGTCGGTGACCGTCCTCAGCGTCCCCGACTCGTTGAACGGCGAGGACGCCGGTAACGACGTCCGTCTATAAACGGTGATTCAAATGTACCGACACAATAACGACCGTGGTCAGGTGGGGATCGGCACCCTCATCGTGTTCATCTCGATGGTGCTGGTCGCTGCGATCGCCGCGGGCGTACTGATCAACACGGCTGGCTTCCTGCAGACGCAGGCGGAAGCCACCGGTGAAGAAAGTACTGCACAGGTCTCCGACAGCGTGCAGGTAATGACGGCCGTTGGCATCACGAACGCGACCACAGAGTACCACGATGGTGCCGAAAGTGCCGAGAACTGGTGGGCAGAAGACGACCCGGATCGAGACGAGATCGTCCACGTAGAGTTGTCGGTGCAGAAGAGCCCAGGAGCCGGCCCGATCGACATTAGCAAAGCCACCATCGAGTACCTCAACGACGAGGCGTTGACGCTCACCCACAACGGGACGTACAACGCAGGAGCGACCGATGGCTTCAACCAATCGAACTCCTTCCTGACCGAAGAGGTCAGAGGAACGTCCGGGCCGAACGTACTGATGGCCGACGACGATCGGCTGACTGTGCACATTCCGCTCGGTGATCTGAACAGCTCCAGCGCTTTCGGCGACAGTTCCGGTCACCCCTTCACGACTCAAGACCCGGGTGAAGACGTCAACCAGCCCGGATTCATCGGACAGGGCGACAACGTCGAACTAGTGCTAACAACGGCCCAGGGTTCCCAGACGCCGGTTTCCCTGCGTGCCCCGGATATCATTCGCGACGAACCGGCGGTTGCACTCTGAAGTGATCAAACGTGATACCAACAATCGATACTGACGACGATCGCGGTCAAGTGGGGATCGGCACCCTCATCGTGTTCATTGCGATGGTGCTGGTCGCCGCTATTGCGGCAGGCGTACTGATCAACACGGCCGGCTTCCTGCAGACGCAGGCGGAAGCCACCGGTGAAGAAAGTACCGAACAGGTCTCCGACAACATCCAGGTCGTGACCTCGGTCGGGATCACCAACGCGTCGGATAACCTCGACCCGAACGGCGACGGCTGGTGGGACGAACCGGTCGACGATAACGAAGTCGCGCTCGTGAAACTGGGCATCCAGAAGAGCCCCGGTGCCGACGCGATCGATATGAGCGAGGCGACCATCGAGTACCTCAACTCCGAAGCCGTGACGCTCACGCACAACGGTACCGTCGACGATAACGGCGACATCAACGGTGGGACCGGGTTCGCGAACAACAACTCGTTCGTCACGAAAGAGCTCCGGGGAGACTCCGGTCCGAACGTGCTGATCAACGACGACGACCGAATCGAGATCCACATCCCACTCGGTGACCTCAACGAGACGAACCACAAGTACGCAGAGAGTGGTGAAGACGTCGAGCAGCCACACTTCATCTCGGAGAGCCAGCAGATCGATCTGACGATCACGACGGCGCAGGGCTCCCAGACGCCGGTTACGCTGAAGGCCCCTGACATCATCCGCGACGATCCGGCCGTCGCGCTCTGATGGAGTGAGGGAACGACGTTCGACGGTTGCGGTCTTTTTTGGCTGATTGGGTTACGAATACCGTCCCGGTCGGCACCGAATTTGATAGCGGCCGGAGGGCTTTTGACCATCGCTTGCCTCACCACGAGACAATGGGGTTCAGTACGAGTGGCGCGGTAGCCGTTATGCTCATCGGCATCCTGGTAGCGGCGAGCGTCCTCCTCCCCACCCTTTTCACCATCGGGAACGCGACCGGAGACGCGTTTTCGGCACAGGCCGAACAGATACGCGAGCAGAAGAACACGGACGTGACGATCAACAGCGCCGAAAACGCCAGCGGGACGCTGACTGTAAACGTGACGAACGAAGGAACGGTGACGTTAGGAATTTCGAAAACGACGCTGCTTGTAAACGGGGACTACGTCTCCCCCGACAATACGACCGTCATCGACGACGGTACCGAAACGACCGAGACGCGGATCTGGCCGCCCGGAACGCACCTCGAGCTCGAGGTCGACTCCATCGGCGACGAAGTCGACGGCAACGTCGAGCGGGTGAAAGTCGTGACCGAGACGGCGGTCTCGGATGCAACGGAGGAGATCCAGTAGATGTCAGGTGCATCAGCGACACATCTCATCCTGTTCGTCGCGAGCCTCGTCGTGGCAGCCGGTATCGCAGGGACGGTCATCGTCGAGGTAAACCAGTTGAGCGATGCGATAGAGACGCGAGGGACAGGTGTTGCAGACGAGATACAGACGGAAATAGCGATCATTAGCGACGAGAAGCAAAGCGATGCGATCTACAACGACAGCGAGAACGAACTGACGGTACTGGTGAAAAACATCGGTTCGGAGACCGTTCCGGTGGATGCGCAAATCGTCGATACCCTGATCGACGGGCGGTACGTGTCAAACGACGAGGTGACGGTCGAGCGCGTCGACGTGTCCGGGAGCGATTCGTGGCGTCCGGGCGGCGTGATCGAGGTCACCATCGCGAACCAGAGCGTGAGCGGCGATACGGAGATCGCCGTCATCGTGAACGGCAACGAGGACAGCATCGACGTCCACGTATGAGGTAACTATGGTACTACTGATGAGCGGGTTACTCGGCGACGGGAACGACGAACCGGACGACGAGAGCGACGACGACGGCGATCTGATGGGTGGGGCTGACGACGGATTGATGGGCGACGATATGATGTTCGACGACGACGGTGACGATGGCGACGACGGGGACGTGGAGGGTGAACTCACCTACCGGTTGGACGAAGTCGAGAAAGAAATCGAATCACTGGGGAACAAGGTCGAAACCGTCCGCGGCGAAAACGAGCAGATCAGCGAGTCGATTACGACGGTCGAACGGAACGTCGACAAACTCGTCGAGATGTACGAGATCGTAACCCAGGGGATAAACCCGTTCGTCGGCGATCAGGAACTCGGCAACGCCTTCGAAAGCGCTGCCGAACAGGGCGGCGGGTTCGGGGCCGACCCGGGAGACGAAATCGACGACGACATCGTCAATTCGGACGCGGAAACTCTCCTCGACGACGACGAGTTCGAAGAGGCGGATGACGCGTTGGACGACGAGTTCGAAGAGGCGGATGACGCGTTGGACGACGAGTTCGAAGAGGCGGATGACGCGTTGGACGACGAGTTCGAGGCGGACGACGCCGATCTCGACGACGGAATCGACGCCGTTCCCGACGAACCGGACGACAACGCCGAGTTCGAGGAGGAACTGGCCGTCGAGGAAGAGCCGATCGTCGACGACCTCGACACCGAAGACGATCTCGAGGCCGACGACGGAGAGACCGATACCGTCGACGCCGGCGAGGATGGGGACGAGGACGCGGCCGTCGATCACGACCGCTCCGAGAAACGAGACGCCGCGAGCGACGACTCGACGGCAACAGCGCTCGAAAACGCCGTCAACGGTGAGATCGGTGACCCGCCGTATCTGGTTCGTCACCCGTCGAGAAACGACGCCGAAGTCGCGACCCTCGAGTGGATGCGGTTTCTGGTCGACACGGCGGGAGTCGACGGCGCGGCACAGACGATCGCGTACTACGAATCGGTCGGTTGGGTCTCGGACGCGGTCGAGACGTACCTGCAATCGCTGTTGAACGGGTTCCGCGACGAAACGGAGCCGCCGGCGGAGACGTCGGCGGCCGCGGACGACGGCGGTCCCGACCCGCGGTCGGTCCTGAGCACGAGCGAACACAAACGGAGCCTGCAGTACATCGCGTGGATCGCGACGCCGGAGAAAGAGCCGAGCCTGTTGCGTGATGACGACGAATCCGACGACGGCGCCGCTCCGAACCGGTAACCAGCCGGAAGCTTTGTATGGCGAGCATAAATACGTAGTTCGCACGAATCAACGATCACGGTCCGGCACGGATCCGGACCAGCACAGAACGTATCATGGGTATTACCGATAATACCAGCGCGCTAGGCGATTTCGGCAAGTCCATCATCCGGTCGTACGACGAGATGGATCTCCCCGCGCGGATCTACGTTCCTGCGGTGCTCTTTCCGGCGTTTTTGATCTTCCTCGCGACGATCGCCGGCGCGATCGTGGTGAACGTCTTCGGGTTCGTGCGGCTGTTGTTGCCGGTACTCGGACTGCTGGTTTTTCTGGCTGCGGTCGCGTATCCGCGTCTCGCGGTCGATCAGCGACGGATCGAGATGGAAAACCGGTTTCACCTGTTCGTGATCCACATGACGATTCTGTCGACGACGAACATCGACCGGATGGAGGTGCTCCGCCAGCTCGCAAAGGAAGACGAGTACGGCGAACTCGCGGCGGAGATGCAGCGGGTCGTCGATCTGGTCGACGTCTGGCATCTGAGCCTCGGCGATGCGTGTCGCCGCCGGTCGAAAGCGGTTCCCAGCGAGTCGGTGGCGGACCTGTTAGAGCGGATGGCGTATACCCTCGGGGCCGGACAGGAACTCGACGAGTTCCTCCATCAGGAACAGGACGTCCTGATCGAGAAGTACTCCACGGTGTACAGACAGTCGCTGGGGAACCTGGACGTGATCAAGGACCTGTACCTGTCGCTGATCATCTCGATGACGTTCGCGCTCGTGTTCGCGATCGTATTGCCGTTGCTGACCGGGAACGATCCGATGATGACGACGAGTACCGTGATCGTCCTCTTCGTGTTCGTCCAGCTCGGGTTTTTCTTCGTGATCCGGGCGATCGTTCCGGACGACCCGATCTGGTACCTCGAGGACGGCTACCGTACCATGACCAAGAAACGGTTGCTCGGTTCGACGGTCCTCGGGTTCGGGCTGAGCGTGATCCTCATCGTCGGGATGACGCTGGTGTTTTTCGGCCTCGTTCCCGGTTCGCAGGCCATCCCGGTCAAATCGATTCCGCCGTTGCTGTACCTGCCGATCGCGACGATACCGCTTTTGATCCCCGGCGGCGTGTTCATGTACGAAGAACGGCAGGTGTTCGATCGGGATCGGTCGTTCCCGAACTTCATCCGGGCGCTTGGGACCAGCGAGAGCGCGAAACAGAGTACGACCTCGGAAGTGCTCTCGACGCTCCGATCGAAGAACTTCGGCCCGCTGACCGAGAACATCGACGACCTTTATTGCCGGTTGAACATGCGGGTCAGTACCGAGAAGTCGTGGCGGTACTTTACGGGCGATACGCACTCGTTTTTGATCCAGAAGTTCAGCGAGATGTACCTCGTCGGCCGGGAGATGGGTGGTGGCCCGAAGCAACTCGGAGAACTCATCAGTACGAACATGAGCGCGATCGTCAACCTCCGGGAGGAGCGTCGCCAACAGACGACGACGCTCGTCGGCGTCGTCTACGGGATCACCGCAGCGTCGGCGTTCGCCTTTTTCATCGGACTCGAACTCGCGTTGATGCTCTCGAGTTTCGACATCGACCTCGAAGGGCAGATCATGGGCGGATCGCTGGTTCACACCGAGCAGTACGACGTGCCCGCCCTGCGGTTCCTGATCGTGCTCGTGTTGATCTTTAACGCGTTCATCTCGTCGCTGGTGCTCCGCGTGGCCGACGGCGGCCACTACGGCAACTCGTATATCCACTTTACGGCGTTGCTCTGGATCGGCGCGATCACGGGGACGGTCACGGAGCGGCTGGTGGGGCTGATCATCTCGGTGGACCTGTAGCGTGTCGCTCCCGGCCGGGCGATCTCGGAACGCGGCCCGGCAGGTGGCCAAAAGAGGGATTATCGCCGGTTCACAACTGGTGGCTGTTACAGATGCATCCCGATCCAGCACGATTCTGGCGCTCGGCGCGTGGGATCGAATCGATACACAGCGGCATACTCCTGTTCGGGTTTTCGGTCCTGTTGGCGCTTTTCATGGCCGCCGTCATCTTCCTGAACGGCGGCTGATGACCGCTACTCCAGTGCCTCGAGCAACTCCCCGATGGAGTCGGACTCGTCGAGACCCCGTTTCGCCGCGGCGGTACGGATCTGGGTCGGCGTAAGCGGCGCCGTGAACTCGGATTTCGCAAACAGCAGCGAGGCCGTTTTCGTCGTCGGCGTGTTCCGGGCGACGTTCTGGGCGTACCAGAGGACGAGATTGTCGAACGTCCCGACGACGTCGTCCGAGGTCGTCCGGTGGCGGATCGTATCGTTCCCGAACCGGGAGACGATGTCGACTGCCAGCCGGGAGTCGACGCGCTCGAGTTCGTCCGCGAGAACGGAGCGAGCGGCTTCGGGACTCGGTGGCGTTCGGGCGACGGTCTCGTCCGGTTCCGGGGGGAGACTGGCACGGTCGTCGGTATCCGGCGTGGCGGCCGGCCGTGGCGATTCGTCGTTCGATTCGGACTGGCCGTCGGGAACGCGTGGCGGGTTGTGATCGGCGGAGACGACGTAACGGCCGTCGGCCATCTCCGTGACGTACGGACTTTCGGTGAAATCGAGGTCCTCGGGCGAGAGGGCACCGCCAGCGTTGGCGCCGGTTGGCTGCTCACCCGGGAGGACGGGGGGTACGTCCGCGTTTCCTTTGGGATCGGTATCTTCGTTACTGTTTGTCATGGCCCGTTCGTTGGAGAGGGTTACACGCGAACCGAAAAGAAACCTTTGCTTGGACTGATACGAGGTTCGGACGGGACGTGTGCTGTGCATCGAACGCGTCTGCACACGGAAGAGACGCGATGCGAGGGCGTCTCGGAACAGCGAGGGGAACCTGCCTGTCGGCCACAATTACTTAATACGTAGGTTCGCAAAGTATTCGTGAATGACTACTCGTAGCCGAGCGGGACGGAGAGTGAACCATCTCTGGCGCGGCGGGTCTTCAGCCGGAGCAGGCTACGAGCGCAATCGAGACACGGGAGAGTGAGGCGTTCACCATGCTATTATCCATAATCGGGAACATACTCGGGGACGACGATGACGGGAGTACTGACTCCGGGAGCAGCGGCGATGATCTGATGGGTGGTGATTTCTCCGGCGGTACGAGCGACGAGGCGTTGATGCCCGGAACCAGTACCGATGGTGACGCGAACGGTGGCGGCGGGATGGGCGGCGGCGAGATGGACGGTGGCGACGATCTGTTCGGAGACGGCGGAGAGAGCGGTGGCGGCGACGACGATTTACTCGGCGACGACGCCGGAATGGGTGGTGGCGACGAGATGTCGATCGACGGGATGGATAGTATGGGCGGGATGGATGGTATGGACGGCATGGATGACGGCGGCGGCAGCGACGGCGGCGTTTCGAGCGAGATCGAGGCGCGCGTCGACGAGATGGAAAACGAGGTCGGGTCGCTGGCGTCGACGGTCAATACAGTCCAAAGCGAGAACGAAAACATAAGCGAGTCGCTCGACGAGATCGAGGAGAACATCCGGAAACTCCTCGAGGTCTACGAGATGGTGACCCAGGGTGTAAACCCGTTCGTCGAGGGTGACTCGCTGAGCGATACGTTCGATGGGGGCGGCGGTGGCGCTGCAGCAGGTGGCACGGGCGGGTTCGACGGCGGGAGCCTGTTCGACAGCGACGACGGCGACGACGAAGAAGAGGAGATGAGCGAAGACATCGCGAACGCGGAAGCGGAGGACTTCCTCGACGAGAGCATCGTCGACGACGAGGGTGTCGAAGACGACTTCGATGATTTCGAGGAGGAGGAGGACATGAGCATGGAATCCGATACTGAGAACGAGTCAGGAAACGGTTCGGACGACGAGGATCTGTCGTTCGACGAACTGAAATCCGAATACGAGTCCGGGGACGCCGACTGGGACGGCGGCTCCAAGGAGGAGAGCGAGGCCGTCGCCGAAGCGTTCGAGGAGGAATCCCCGGAAGACGAGGCCGAGTTCGACGACGCCGGTGACGACCTCGAGTTTGACGACGAACTCGACGCCGAGGCGGGCGACGAACCCGACGCCGGCTTCGACGACGCCAGCGACGAAACCGGAGACAGCGCCGTCGCGGACGCCGCCGACGGCCCGGATACGACCGAGTCACGCGACGAGGCGAGGACGACCGACGACGCTGGCGACACCGGGGCGCTGCCGTGGGACGACGGCGGTCGCCCGTATCTCGACCGCGTCCCCTCCGAGTACGACACGGAGTTCGTCGTGATGGACTGGCTCGAGTACCTCGTCGAGCAGGCCGGTCTCAACGGGGCAGCGCGGACGATCCGGTTCTACGGATCGATTCAGTGGGTGAGTCCGTCGGTCGAAGACCACTTGCAGACCGTACTGAACGGGTTCGGCGGCGGTCCGACAGTTACCGACCCCGAGCCACGCTCCTCGCTTGGGGTCAACCACAAGCGGAGTCTGTGGTGGATCAGCCAGATCGCGACCCCGGCGAAGAAACGCCAGACGTATGACGATTGGCTGTCGGAGGAAGGCATCGCGATCCGACAGGAGCTGTCCACGGTCGCCGGAAGCGAGGCCGAACGAGCCGGCTCCGGGCGGGAGTTGACGTATACCGAGACGGTCGGTGCGGACATCGACGCCGCGGGTGAGAACGACGGGGACGACGAGGACGGGCTGGACGGAACCCGTCCCGTCGAATCGGCCACCGACACGATCGACGAGGACGGATCGGCCGCCGATCAGTCGCCCGATACGAACGACGACGAGAGCGGGATCGACAACAGCGCCCAGAAAATCCACATCGACGAAGCGGACGAAACGGAATCCGGCGTCGAGGACGAACCCGTCCCCCGCGAGGCACGGGAGGTCGCCGAGCCGGAGATTACCGACGGCGGACAGATGATCTGGGTCGATTCCGACGTCATCCTCTCCGAGTCGGGAGCCGAACTGCGGACGCCCCAACGCGAGTACCGCCCCGAAGACGGGACCGAATACGATGCGACCGGAGCCGAGCCATCGGCCAACAAGTACGTAAAGCCGCTGGTCGTACCCGGAGAAAACACCGATCTAGATGGCTGGAAGATCGAACACATCAAACTGCTACTCGCACCGGACAACGACGGCGACCACGGGAGGTGAGCCATGAGTCTCAAGAATATCTTCTCTATCGGACTGGACGATCGCGATCGATTGAACAAGGAACTCGGTGGCGGGATTCCGACCGGGAGTATCGTACTGATGGAAGGTGACTACGGCGCAGGCAAAAGCGCGATCTCACAGCGGTTCACGTACGGACTGTGTGAAACGGGGAAGTCGGTGACGTTCCTGTCGACGGAACTCGAGATAAAGGGGTTCGTCGACCAAATGAACTCGTTGAACTACAACGTCGAGGAGCATCTGCTGTTCGAGAACCTGCTGTTTCTCCACGGCGACCTCGACAGCGGCGGCGTGCTCTCGGCGACCGACGAGGAGCAGTCGCGGCAGGATCTGCTGACGGATCTGATGGAAGAGGAGACGATCTGGTCGGCCGACGTCATCATCATCGACACGTTCGACGCGATTTTGCGCAACGATCCGAAGTTCGAAGCGCTGGTTAGACAGAACGAAGAGCGTCAGGCAGCCCTCGAGATCATCTCGTTTCTCCGTGACGTGATTTCACAGGGAAAGATCGTCGTATTGACCGTCGACCCGTCCACGGTCGGCGAGGAGGCGATCGGCCCGTTCAGATCGATCGCGGACGTCTTCATGGAACTCGAGATGATCGAGGTCGGAAACGACATTCGCCGGCAGTTGTTCATCAAGCGGTTTGCCGGAATGGGCGAACAGGTCGGCGACCGGATCGGGTACTCGGTTCGGTCGGGAACGGGAATCGTGATCGAAAACCGGAGTGTTGCCTAACACGGTGACGGTCGCATGACCGAAATGGGGACGCCGAAGCCCTCGGACGAATTGCAAGAGCTTGCGGCTCGTCGGCCGCATCTCCGCGAGCACTTGAAGAAGTTCAAACAGATCACCGGCGAGTTCCCGCTGTTGATCGACGAACCGTCGGCGGAGTACGAGTCGTCGCACCCGAACGTCCTGTACCCCGTCGGCGGCCCGATTTACAGCCACGTCTACGGCGACGTCGGGACGAAGATGCAGTATTTCGCCGTCGAGCCGACGCTCTCGGAGGAAGAGCAGGCAGTCTTCTCGACGGTCAAGGACTCGCTGCTTCGCCGAAGCGCGAACAAGAAAGCGCCGGAGAAGGATTCGGAGTACGACGACCGCATCGAGGAGCTGCTCAACGAATCGACCCATATCAAAAGCGAAGAACTCGACAGTCTGATCGAACGCCTGAAGGTCCGGTTTCACCCCGGCATTCAGGAGATCCCACAGGAGACCTACGAGAACATCCGGTACCGGTTGAACCGTGACATCGTCGGCCTCGGTCCGCTCGAGCCGGTCATGCGCGATCCGGCAAACGAGGACATTCACGTGATCGGTCCGAACGAGTGTTACGTCGACCACGGCGTCTACGGAATGGTCGAGACGACGGTCGATTTCGGAACGGACGAGGAGTTCGACCGCTGGCTGAGCAACATGGGCGAGCGGATCGGCAACCCGATGACCGACGCGGAACCGATCGTCGACTCGACGCTGCCGGACGGCTCGCGTCTGAACGTGATCTACAGCGACGACGTGAGCGTGAAAGGGCCGAGTCTCACGATCCGTCAGGGCGACGAGGTGCCGCTTTCAGTCACCCAGATTACGAACTGGGGGACGCTGTCGCCCAAGCTGGCGGCGTACCTGTGGCTGTGTCTCGAGAACGAACGAACGGTGTTCGTCGTCGGGGAAACGGCGTCGGGGAAGACGACGACGCTGAACAGCATCATGTCGTTCATTCCGCGGGACTCGAAGATTTACACGGCCGAGGACACGGCCGAGGTGTTGCCGCCACACGACACGTGGCAACAGCTGTTGACGCGGGAGAGCCGAAGCGAGGACAGCACCGACGTCGACATGTTCAAACTCGTCGAGGCGGCACTGCGGTCGCGCCCGGAGTACATCGTCGTGGGTGAGGTTCGTGGTGAGGAAGGTCGAATGGCGTTCCAGGCGGCACAGACGGGTCACCCGGTAATGCTGACGTTCCACGCGAGCGACATCGTCTCGATGATCCAGCGGTTTACCGGCGACCCGATCAACGTGCCGGAGACGTTCATGGACAACGCCGACGTGGCGCTGTTCCAGAACCGCGTCAAGCAGGGCGACGACGTGTTGCGACGCGTGACAAGCGTCCAGGAGATCGAGGGGTACTCCGACCAGATGGACGGGGTCGTGACCAGACAGGTCTTCTACTGGGACCCCGTCGAGGACGATATCATCTTCCAGGGGATGAACAACTCCTACGTACTGGAAGAACAGATCGCGACGCTGCTTGGGTACGCGGAGACGCGGGACATCTACGACGACCTGCAGTTCCGCGCCGACATCATCGAACGGATGATTCAGGAGAACATTCTGGAGTACCACGAGGTCAACTCCGCGATCGACTCGTTCCAGCGCGACGGCGTGGAAGGGTTGCCGTTCCATATCGCACGACCGGACTGACGCGGTTCGCGGCTCCGGCCCTGTTATCGAAGCCCAACCGCACGAGCGGGTGCAAAGGGCTAAGAGATTACACTCAATATAGGAGCGTATGACCGAAGACGTCGTCGCTGATTTCACTGGGCGGTTCTTTCTCAATCAACGTGGTGGGCAAAGCGGGACGCCGACCAAGGGTCGAATCATCATGACGAAACAGCGCCTCGTACTCGCCACGAACGACGGGAAAACGACGATTCCGCTCTCGAGCGTCATCGACATCAACGTCGGCACGGTCCCCAATCACGTCAAGCAGTTCTTCGACGATACGGTGACGATCGGCTACGACACCGACGAGGGGACACGGAGTGCCGTCATCGAGAGCAACGGCGAGACGGTCGAGACGTTCGTCGCGATCCTGTTTCGCTGTCTACTGAACGGCCGATCCGTTGCGGTGAAACACCCGGGGAAGGTCGGCGGGCGGGTGACGGACACGGCCGTCAGGACGGGAACGCTCCGAATCAAGGACCGACGGATCGAGATCAGTACCGACTCCGGAACGGTCGCGTTCGACATCGAGACGATCATGGGGATCACGCGCTCGAACACGCTCGGGGATCGCGACGACCGCATCACGCTGGTCGTCAAGTACATCGACCCCGACTCCGGGCGCTCGAAGACGTCGTTGCTCTCGCCGACGAAAGGCCAGTACGTGAACTTGCTCGCGCGGTATCTCCGCCTCGAGTTCGACGAGTTGCGCGAGGAGATCGAGGACATCGAACTGACCAACCCCGAAAAGCGGGTGCTGGTCAGCGTGCACGCGACGGGCGGCGACATCGATTTCACGAACATGCTCGACGGGGACCCGGCGTACGTGACAAACGTGTTGAACTCGGTCCAGAACAAGGAGCTGGTCGTCGAGAACGGCAACGGCATCTCGCTGACGCCGAAAGGACGGATCGTCGTGAGCCAGCGGATCGAAGACGTAAACGCGTAGGAACGGGAAGCTGCCGGTCCGTGGGGTCAGCGATCGAACAGTTCGTCCGGATCGATCCGCGTATTGTCCGAGTTCTCGATGAGGAGATCGTCGAGCGCCTGCTCGAGTTCGTCACGGCGTGGCAGGGCGAGCATCTGGCAGGTAAACACCTGATCGCTGTTGGTCTGAATGTTCGAATCGAGCATGAACGCGTGATCGTCGGTTTCCGCGATCTGTGTGGTGATCGGGTTCATGATCGAGGAGCCGGTGTCGGCGACGAACTCCGGCGGCGAGTGTTTGATTTCCGCGTTCAACACGTTCGCCCAGCCGTCGATGAACCCGCTTGTCATGATGTTGCCCAGCTCCTTCAGCGCGCCCTGTTCGACGTCGCCCCACTGCTCGTCGGTTTCCATCGGGACGAGCGAATCGACGACGGCGCGTCCGGAAGGTTGATCGAACAGGATCACGAGGTGGCCGCTGAACTTCCCGTTGAACTCCATGACGGTCCCGACGTAGCGTTTGTTCCCGACCTCCATCGGGATGTCCTCGATCGGAACGAGCGTCAGCCGGCTGATTTCGACGGTCGTGTCGATGCCGGTCATCGACGTGATGTTCGTCGCCGCCTTCTCGGCCCCCTCTTTGGTCATGTCGTTGAAGACCTTCAGCTTCTCGACGGAGACGATCTTGTCGGTCTGGGGCTTGAACGCACGCTCGAGCGAGGTCGAGTCGGGAACCAGCAGGATGCGGAAATCGACCGGTTCGTTGACGCCGTCCTGTGAGGCTTCGACGCGGCTGCGGAAGACGAACAGGTAGTTATCGTCCTGAGTTGCCGATTTCGGGAGGACATCGGTTCCGGTCCCCTCGATGTAGGTCGGCGGCGAACTCTTGATCTTCGCGTTCAGGTAGTTCGCCCAGCCGTCGACGAACCCGCTGGACATGATGTTCCCGACCTCTTTGATGCTGCTTTTTTTCTTCTCGGGATCGTCGGCCGGGACGAGTTCGTCGGTGATCGCCGTCCGTCCCTGTTCGTCGAACGCGAGGACGACTTCGCCCGAGATTTCGCCCCGGAGATCGATGTTGACGCCGGCGAACTCGTTGCCGATAAACTCGTACTCGAGGTCCGACGAGGACATCAGCGAGACGTTCGTGACCTGCACGGTCGTACTGATCCCCGTGAGTTGCGAGAGGGACTGGGCGGCGGACTCTGCGCCGTCGTGAGCGAGCTCCTGATACGTTTCGAGCTCGCGGATATCTATTTCCATGGCAGCTTACCCGGCAGCGATACTGTTCAGTTCCTCGAGCACGCTCTCCTTCTGGAACGGCTTCGTGATGTACCCTTCCGCGCCCGCCTTGATCGAGTCTTTCATCTGCTCGGCCTGCTCGACGCTCGTACACATGACGATCTTCGCGTCCGGATCCATATCCGTGATCTCGTCGGTCGCTTCGACGCCGTCTTTGATCGGCATCACGATGTCCATGAACACGATATCTGGTTCCTCTTCTCGGTAGAGTTCGACGGCCTCGACGCCGTTTTCGGCTTCCCCCACGATGTTGTGGTCCTCTTCGAGGATTTCCCGGAGGAGGTCCCGCATAAACCCGGAATCGTCCGTAATCAGTACGTCCATAGGCGGGTCAATACACGCAGATTACTTAATGATATTGACCAAGATAATGACATCCGCGATCGGTATAAACGGGCCGGCGGACGGACGACATCCCGAACGGTGATGGCCGAGCCGTGTAGATTCTCGGTCGGTGTCGCGCCCGGGACGGCCACAAGCTTTACAGACGTATGCGTATAAATTGGTCCACTATCTGATAACAGAAACGGTCGTGGCTGTTGGTCTATTCCCCGCAGGGGCCGAAACGAACGGGGGGTGAACCCACGGCCGATCCTGACGGACGTTGAGAGCGGTTACGTCCGCTCGTAGATGCGGTGGCGGTTATCCGTCGCGCTGAACTCGGATTTGAGCGCCGGCGGGATCGTCTCGCTTTTCCCGATGACGAGGTACCCATCGGGCCGAAGCGACCGTGCGATCGTCTCGAGCATGGTTCGTTTGTACTCGGTGTCGATGTAGATAAAGAGGTTCCGACAGGTGACGAGGTTGAACCCGGACTTCGGGCCGCCGTTGATGAGGTCGTGTCGCTCGAACGTGACGCGTTCCTTGACCGAGTCCCGAACGCGATAGGTTTCCGCGGTCGAGTCGTACTCGACGTACCGGTCTGGATTGGAGAGGTAGTCGAGTTCGCCTTCGATGTCGGTCGTCCGCGATTCCTCATAGACGCCGTTCCGGGCGACCTCGAGCGCGTCCTCGCTGATATCGGTCGCCAGAATGCGAACCGCGGATTCGTCGATCCGCGGGTCGTCGTGGGCCAGCATCGACAGCGAGTACGGTTCCCGGCCGTCGGCACAGGCGGCACTCCATATCTCGAGGCGATCCGTGGTCGACGACAGCGTCCGGAGAACGTCCCGAATGCCGTCCCAGACCCCGGGGTTTCGAAAGAAGCCCGTGACGTTGATACTCATCGAATCGAGCAACGCGGCCTGTTCGTCCGGGTCGGACTGCAGGAGATCGAAATACTCGTCGTAGTCGTCACACCTCGTTCGCCGTATCCGTGCCGTGATGCGGCGATCGAGGTAACTATCGTTGTAGTGACTCGTCGCGAACGACAGGTCGGTTTCCATATACTCGAGGAGGGCGGTAAATGAATCGTCCGTGGTCACAGTACGTTCACACAGGATTCAAATTCCGCAGCGCAATAAGTTTACGGCCCGAATCGTGGCGGTTCGTTGTGATGTCTCCGTTCGGTTTGCTCGCGTGCAGTCCGGCGACGCTCCGAGGCCCCGCCTGGAGGAGAACCGCACGCACCTCGCGTACTCACGGTGGTCGTGTCGCCCGCCCTCGGACTCACCGACGGCGGCTTCAGGTTCGCTCCGGAGCCGAACCCGGAGATAGTGTATTGCGGGCAGTGATCGGAAAACGGCGCGACGGTCGAACGGGTGAACAGCGACGGTCGGTCAGACGCGAACGTCGGTCGGATCGATCCAGAGGACGAACTCGTCTTCCTGTCGAACGACGCCGGCGATGCCTTTCCCTTCGACCGAGGTGTCGACGGTTTCGACGTTGAGTTGCCGGACCTGTCGGACCTCGTCGGCGAGCCAGCCGATCCGTTCGTCGGAGCCACGTTTGCGTTTGAAGACGATGATCCGGCTGCCGAGTTCGGCGTCGGCGGCGTCGTCGAAGATCGTCCGGAGGTTGACGATCTTCGTCGTTTCGCCCCGGAGATCCATGACCCCCTCGACGTGAGGGGGCGTGTTCGGAATCGCGGTCAGTTCGTCGGTGTTGACGATCTCCGCGACGTAGCCGATGTCGATGCAGTACCTGTTCTCGCCGAGATCGAACTCGAGTACGTGCGTGGTGGTTTCGGCTGCGTCCGCGTCGATAGTGTGTTCTGTCGTTGCCATGGGTTCTCAGTGTCTCAGTTGGTGCCGTCGGTCTCGAGACGGCGGACTTCGGTGTCGATCTCCTCGACCAGTTCGTTCAACCGGTCGGTCACGCCGGCGATCGTGTCGATCTCCTCGGCGACCGCCTGTGATTTCTCCATCGCCGTATCGGTCATACTGGCGACCTCCTCGGTGCTTGCGGCCTGATCGTCGGTCGCCGTTGCGACCTCCTGAATCCCGGTACTGGCCTCCGTGACCGACTCCGTGATCTGGGTCAGGTTCTCGACGGTCTCTTCGACGAGGTCGACGCCGTCGGCGATCTCCTCGTTTGCCTCCTCGAGGCTCTCGACGGTTTCTTGGGTGTCGTCCTGGATCTGGTCGACCAGTTGTTCGATGTTGGCCGCCTCCTCCTGGGACTCCTCGGCGAGGGATTTGACCTCGTTGGCGACGACGGCGAACCCGTCGCCGGCCTCGCCGGCCGTCGCTGCCTCGATCGACGCGTTCAGCGCAAGCAGGTTCGTCTGATCGGCGATGTTGTTGATCACCTCGACGATCTCGTCGATGCGCTGGACGCCCTGTCGAAGCTCCGCGACGTCTTCGGTGACCGTGGTCGCTGCCGTCTCGACGCGTTCCATCTTGTCGATGGCCTCCTCGGCGGTCTCGGTCGTCTCCGAGGCGATCTCCTCGGCCCGTTCGCTCGTCGCGCTGACCTCCTCCGCGTTGGACGCGATCTCCTCGACGGTCGCCGACAGCCCCGACACTTCGCTTGCGATCTCGCCCATCGACTCCGACTGCTCGGTCGCGAGTTCGTCGATCGTCGTCGTGCTCTCGGTGACCTCGTCGGTCGACGTCGAGATCCGCTCGAGCGTGTTCCGGATGTTCCGTCGAGCGTCCTCGATGTCGGTCCGGGCGCGCCGTTGCTCGTCGAGTTTCCGTTCGTACTCCTCGATCCGGGCGTCCTGTTCTTCGATCCGCGCTTCGCACTCCTCGAGTCGGGACTGCTGGGCGTTCGCGTACGCCCCCAGAGCGAGTTGCTGGTCGACCATCGTCATCCGCAGGAACGAAAGCGTCCGGTCGACGACGGCGTCGACGGCGGCCGCCGTGGGATCGGCCCCGTCCGCGGAGGGCGAGAGGGTCACGCCGCCGTCAGTGCGGTCGTCGGTCGCCGATTGTGCGTCGGTATCGGCCTCGTCGGCTCCGTACTCGGCCTTGACGTTTTCGGCGATCTCCCGCAGGACGCCCTCGTAGTAGACGCCGAACGAACCGAGATACACGTCCGGGCCGGCCGCGAGCAACGCCCCGACGCCGTCGCCGGTCACGCGCTGCTCGAAGAACCCGGCGTCGTAACGACCGCCGGCGATCGTCTCCAGGTACTCCCGTTGTTCCTGCTCGAGGCGCGAGCCGTCGGTGCCCGCTCGATCGAGTGCGTTCGCGACGCCGGACTGGGACTGGACGTCGTCGACGTACGCCTCGGAGAGGTCGCCGCTGACGGAATCGAACACGTCAGCCATGGATTCGAGACGCGATTCGTCCTCGGAGCGCAACGACACGCGTTCTTTCGCCCGGCTTACGTCGGCCCGATCGACGTCGGCCGTTGCGAGAGCGCTGAGGTAATCAGTGTCGATAGTGAACCCTCCACCGTCGGTTCTAGACATAGTCGTGAAAGCGACGGTCAGCCCAATAAGTGTTTTTGCAGATCCGTTAGCTGCCGGGGACGGACCCGGCGCTGACGGTCCGTCGCTGAAACCCGCAGGCGGGGCCGACCCCTCACCTACTCCGTGTTCGCGATGAGTTCGTCGATGTCCAGCCAGGCGACGAGGGTCGTCTGCTCGTCGGTCGTCTTTTTGATGATCCCCCTGACACACTCGTGCTGACTGGCACCCGCGTCGTCCATCAGGGTCCCCGTCTCGTCGATCTGGGATTCGCGGTAGGTGACCGCCTGCGAGACGTCCGTCACCCGAATCCCGAGTTTCTGCTTGTCGTCGTCCCGCTCGAGAACGACGATGTACTGATCGTCCGACAGCTCGTTTCGCTCGACGTCGAGCATGATCGTCGGATCGAGAATGCCGGTAATCTCGCCGCGAAGGTCGGTGACGCCGTCGATGGCCTCCGGCCCGCGGGGGAACCGCGTGATGTCTTTCATCTCGACGATCGCACTGATGCGATCGATCTCGACGGCGTACCGGTTCTCGTTGAGGAAGAACTCGAGCATCTGGACGGTATCTTCGCCGTCGTGAGTCGAGTGAACCAGCGTATCTCCCTGTTCGAACACGGCGTTCTCGCGGCCGACCGTCGCGGCCGCGTTCCCGTAGCCGTCCGTATCCTGCATGACGGCCGTGGTGTCGACCGTCGGCTCCCCGCCGACGTCATCGATCGCGGCCGCCATCGCAGACGTATCGGCGATCGCGCCCCGGAGCGCCGGATCGATGTCCTGCTGGGTCACCCGTCCCTCGTCGGTCCCGGCTGCCGGAACGGCACCGCCGCTTGCGGCTACGCTCGCGTCCGGTTCGGCCTCGCTCGCGGTGGCGTCGGCGTCCTGAGACCCACGCTCGGTCGACCGAGTGGGTTGGGGAGCGGGATCAGCAGCCGAGGGTTCGGGCGCTTCGTCGTCCTGATCGGCCGCCGAATCCGGCTGTTCGGCCGCCGATCCATCGGCGGCCGTTTCGGCTTCGTCGTACGACACCGTCTCGCCATCCCCCGATCCGTCCGCGTCCGTCTCGTCGGCCGACGCCTCGTCGGGGGCTGTTTCCGACTCCGTCGACGGCTCGTCGTGGTCGGGGTCGTCGGTCGACTCGGACGGCGTTCCCTCCTCGGGTTCGGAGTCGTCCGCAGTCGAGTCGCCGCCCGATTCCGCCCCATCTTCCGCTCCGTCCTCGTCGCCCCCGTTTGCAGCCCGGTTTCGCATCCGTCTGATCCGGCGGGCTCTGTCGTCGGTCATGCCGGCACCTCCGTCGGATCGAGTCGCTCGTCGATCGTTTCGGCCATCGAGGTAAAGACCGACTGCATGTCGGTCTCCTCCTCGGCGGCGAAGATCGAGGTCCCCGCAGCGAACGCACGCTGGAGAGCCACCCGCTTTCGGATCCGGTACAGCGGTACGTCCGGCAACGCGTCCTCGAACCACTCGAGCATGTCGGTCGCCGCCCGCGTGTTTTCGATGCGGTTGGCGACGAGCGCGCGCGGTTCGATCTGGACGTCGTGTTCCAGTTCGAGCGCGCCGACGTAATCGAACAGCAACTCGAGCGAGCGTTTGCTGGTCGGTTCGGCAAGCGCCGGAATCACGAGGTTCTCGGTCGCGTACAGCGCGTTGTCCGTAAGCAGACCGAGGTGGGGCGGACAGTCGACCACAACGACGTCGTAGTCGGTCTCGACGTGCTCGAGGAGCGCGTCGAGGCGCGCTTCGGGGTCCGATTCCTGCATGAGCGCCGACTCGGCCGCGTTCATATCTACGTTGCTCGTGATAACGTCCATCTCCGCGTGGGAATAGATGATTTCATCACGTGGGACGGCCGTCGGGTCGACGAGCGCATCGAGCAACGCCGGCGGCTCGGCGTCGTAGGCTTCCAGTAAGCCGAGCCCTTCGGTCGCGTTGCCCTGCGGATCGAGATCGACGAACAGTACGTCTCGACCGAGGTCGTTCAACGCACCGGCTAAGTTGATCGCTACGGTCGTCTTGCCGACGCCCCCTTTCTGATTTGTCACACACAGCCGAGCGGATCCCGCCATTCGCTTGGGTCGTTTCAACTCTGCCCACATAACTCACACGGCCAAAATCGGCCGCCCCAAGACCCTTGAAAGCGGAACGAACAGTACAACAAGAAACGGGGTTGGCCGAATTCTTTATGCAGGGATCTTCACAATCGAGTCCCATGGCAGTGAACGTATTGATCGTCGACAACTCCGAGGTGATGCGCGACGTCCTTCGGGAGGTGGTCTCCGACGAGTTTCACGTCGTCGCGGAGGCCGCAAACGGCGGCGAAGCCATCGAGATAACCGAACAACGCGACGTCGACGTAATCATGATGGATATCGTCATGCCGGAGGTCGACGGGATCGAAGCAACTGCCACGATCAAAGAGATGTATCCAGACGTCAAGATTATTTTCTGTACGAGCGTCACGCAACAGGACCGAATCAAGCCCGCTATCGAGGCCGGTGCCGACGGCTACATTATGAAACCGTTCGAGAACAGCACGGTCCAGCAAGCGATCAACGACGTTGTGCCCTAATGGTCCGAGCAGTCATCGCAGACGACTCCGCCGTGATGCGAGAAACGCTCGGGAAAATCCTCGAGGCCGGTGGGATCGACGTCGTGGGACGGGCGAAGAACGGCTACGAGGCCGTCAGCCTCATCGAGGACTGTGAACCCGACGTCGCGACGATCGACATCAACATGCCGGGTCTGAACGGCCACGAGGTGATCGATCGGGTCATGGACGAGCATCCGATCCCGATGCTCGTCATCAGTTCGGAGACGACCAAAAACGCGGAGGCGACGTTCGATGCGCTCGAGGCCGGCGCGGTCGACTTCATCGCGAAGCCGTCCGGCGACCAGTCGGTTGACATCTGGACGCAAAAGGATACCATCGTCGATCGGGTCCGTGCGGTCGCGACGGCGGACGTGACCGGACTGGACCGGGAACGGACCGATCACGAGCAGGTGTCGACGATCGACGTCGGCGAGGAGTTCCCCTGCGATCCCACGCTCGTTATCGGTGCATCGACCGGCGGCCCGCGCGTCGTTGAGCGGGTGTTGTCCGAACTTCCCAAACGAGCAGGGTTGCGAATTCTGGTGGTTCAACACATGGCAGATCATTACACGAAACGTTTCGCAAAACGTCTCGACGAACGAACGGCGTACGACTTTCGAGAAGCGGCCGACGGCGATACCGTCGGCCCCGGTGAGGGCGTCCTGGCGAAGGGCGGGTACCATCTCGAGGTGACCGACTTCACGACGGGCCAACTCACCGTCGTCCACGACGACGGTCCCGAGCGACACAACGTCAGGCCGGCGATCGACGTGACGATGGAGACCGCGGCGGAGACGGTTACCGGCAACCTCGCCGGCGTCGTACTGACCGGGATGGGTGCCGACGGCGCTGACGGGCTGGCGGCGATCAAGGCCGCCGGCGGCAAGGCGATCGTTCAAGACGAGGCGACGTCCCGCGTCTACGGCATGCCCAAGGTGGCCGCCGAGCAGGTCGACGTCGACATGGTCCTGCCGAAAGACCGAATCGCCGAGGGAATCACCAACGCCTTCCGGGGGTGGTCGTCATGAGCGACGCGACGAGCACGTTCGTACAGGAGAGTCAGGAGGACATCCAGAAACTCAACAACGCCTTGCTGGACCTCGAGGACGATCCGGAAAGCTCCGACGCCATCGAGACGGTCTTCCGGGTCGCACACAACCTCAAGGGGAACTTCGGCGTGATGGGGTATACGAGCGCGAGCAACCTGGCCCACGCGATCGAGGACCTCCTCGACTGTATCAGGGACGGCGAACTCGCGGTCACGCCCGAGCGGATGGACCTCATCTTCAGCGGCGTCGACCTCCTCGAGCAGATGGTCGACGAGATCTCCGAGACCGGCGAGACCGAGACGGATCCGGAGTCGACGATCGCGGCGATCCGCGCCTCGATCGACGACGAAACGGCGGCCGACGACTCGGCGGACGACGGGGAGACGCCGGACGACAACCGTGACGTCCCGACAGAAGCGCTGGCCGACGCGATCGAACTCGAGGACGCGGAGGACGTCTACCGCATTATCCTCGAGCTCGAGGACACCGGTTCCCCGCAGGTCGACGCGATGTTCGTCATCGATTCGACGAAAGACGAGTACGACTTCGTCCGGACGGCTCCGGAAGGCGAGGCGATCGAGTCCGGCGAGTTCGACGCGAGTTTCGACGCCTACGTGACGACGGCGGGCGACGTCGACAGCGACGACATCGAGACGTTCTACGAGGAGAACCGATACGTCGACGCGGTCGCCGTCGAGCGGATCACCGACGTCGTCGTCGCCGAGCAGACGGGCGAGACCGCCGACGAGGACGACGGGGACGACTCGAGTCTCAACCACAGCAGCAATGAAGTCGAGTCGATTCGCGTCAACGTCGAGCAGATCGATCAGCTGTACAACCAGGTCGAGGAGATGGTGACAAGCCGGATCAAGCTGCGCAAGATCATCGAGGGCAGCGGCCTGGTCGAAGCGGAGGACGAACTCGAGGAACACGGCAAGATCACCGCGAGCTTGCAGGATACGGTGCTCGAAATCCGGCTGGTGCCGCTGAAGAAGATCGTGGGCAACTTCCCGCGGGTCGTCCGCGACCTCGCCCGCGAGCAGGACAAGGAGATCGACTTCCAGATGGAGGGGGTCGACATCGAGATGGATCGGTCGATCCTCAACGAGTTGAGCGATCCGCTGATGCATCTCATCCGCAACGCCGTCGACCACGGGATCGAATCGCCCGAGGAGCGCGAACGGAAGGGCAAACCCCGCGAAGGGACGATCAGGCTCGTCGGCGAACGCGACCGGGATCGCGTCTCCGTGACCGTCGAGGACGACGGTGGCGGCCTCGACGTCGAAAAGATCCGGAACAAAGCGGTCGAACAGGGGATCATGGGCGAGGACGAGGTCAAACTCCTCGACGACTCGGAAGTGTACGACCTGATCTTCCACCCCGGCTTTTCGACCACCGACGAGGTGACCGAGGTAAGCGGTCGTGGCGTCGGGATGGACGTCGTCAATCAGGTCGTCCGCGGCGTGGACGGCTCGATCAACGTCGAGAGCGAACCCGACGAGGGGACCAGCATCACGCTGATGCTGCCGGTCAGCGTCGCCATCGTTCGTGTCCTGTTTGTCACCGTCGGGGACGAGACCTACGGCGTCCCGATCAAGAACATCGACGAAATCTCCGAGTTCGAAGATGTCACCGTCGAATCGGTCGAGGGACAGTCGACGATCACCCACGACAATCGCGTCTATCCGCTTCTGTCGCTTGGCGATCGGCTCGACGTACCGGACGCGGAGCACACCACCGACGACATGGTCGTTCGGATCAAAGACAGCGTCAGACAGGTCTGTCTCCGATGTTCCGACGTCGTCGGTCAGGAAGAGGTCGTGATCAAACCCTTCGAAGGCGTCCTGAGCGGTGCGCCCGGGATCAGCGGTGCCTCGGTGCTAGGCGAAGGGGAGGTCGTCATGATCCTCGACGTCGATACACTGTGAGCGAATCCATGGGCGTCCACGTCGATCTCGAGACACTGGAAGCGTTCGATCGGATGGCCGTCGACGGCGCGGCGAGCGCGACCAACCGACTCACCGGCTTGACCGGTATCGCAACCGGCGTCGACGCCTCCCGGCTCGGCGTCGTCTCCGCGACCGAACTCCGCGAGGAGTTCGAAAGCGACGCCACCGTCACGGTCAGCATCTCGCTCGAGGGTTCGCTCGCGGGCGACGCCGTGCTCGTGTTCGACCGCGAGAACGCACGCCGGTTGGCCGAGGCCTTCATGCCGGCGTTGCCGTCGGCGGACGGCTACACTGCGAAACACGAGGACGCCGTGACGGAACTCTGTAGCGTGATGGTCAGCGGGTATATCGACGGCTGGGCGGAGCAACGGGCCGACCCCGTCGAGATGTCGCCGCCGGTCGTCGTCTCGAGTCCGATTACCGACGGGCGACACGACGCGCCGTCGGTCGTCGCCGCCGGTCGCGACGGGGCGTCCGACTACGTCGTCACACAGCGCAGTTCGATCGCGACTCGTGACGGAACCGACGGGGAACCAGTTGCGTCTCTCTACCAGTTCCTCGATGCGCCGTCGACGATGGCGTTGCTCGGGTCCGACGACCCGGAGACCGAACCGATCGCCCCCTTCCGGGATGTCGTCGATGCCGGCGTCGACAGGCTCCTCGATCGGGCGCGAACCATGGCCGCGGGAACCGTCGACCCGACGACCTCGGCGTTCGAAATCGTTCCCGCGGAGCGGCTCTCGGAGACGGTTCCCGACGACGAGTACGCGGGCGTCGTCATCGAGTTGACCGGGACGCCGAAGGGGTACGTCCTCGCACTGACCGACCGGGCGTCAACGCAACGGGTAGCGAACGCGTTCACCCCGGAGCCGTCCACGCCGGCGTTCGAACGCGCCCCGTCGTCCGACGCGGAGGCCCTGACTGGGACCGTCGCAACGGAACTCGGCCGAGCGCTGGTTGGTGGCCTCGAGGATCGCCTCGACGCGCCGGTCGAGGCGAGCGCCCCGCAGTTCGTCGCGGACATGGCGTCGTCGATCGTCAACGACGCCGTCATCAACGCGAGTTCGACGGAGCGGTTCGTCTGTTCCTTCGAAACGCGGGTCGACGCGGCCGACGGCGATCTCGAGTGGATCGTGTATACGCTCATCAGGCCGAGCGACCTTCCCGAACGGAGGTGTGACTGATGAACGGAAACAGGGACGAACGAAACGCTGCCGACGTGTCCGCGCTCGGTGGGGACGAGGAGATCCCGATCTACTCGCCGGAGCTCGACGCCGGCGGTGACGATGCCGCGCGGACCGTCCATCGAGCCAACGGCGAGGCCGATCCCGACGCGATCCCGGTCGGGATCGCCGAGTACGCCCTGACCGACGAGCACGTCCCCTTGCGGACCAGCGGACTGGGGTCCTGTATCGGCGTCGCCGTCCACGACGAATCCGCGGGCGTCAGCGGCCTGTTACACTTCATGCTCCCGAAAGCAGCCGAGGCCAACAGCCGCCAACACCCGGCCGCGAAGTTCGCGGATACGGGCATCGAAGCCATGCTCTCGGAGTTTGCGGCGCTCGGCGGGGAGCCGTCCCGGGCGTGGGCCAAAGTCGCCGGCGGCGCGACGATGGTCGAGTTCCGCCAGACCGACCGGTCCATCGGCGAACGAAACGTCGACGCCGTTCGCCACGAGCTCCGGGCGTACGGCGTCTCGATCACCGAGGCCGATTTCGGCGGCAACTACGGCCGGTCGATCACGTTCGACCCGAAGACCGGGACGCTGACGATAAACAGCGCCGAGGGCGTCGAGCGGCGGCTGTGAGCCGTCGCTACCGCCGGCCGAACGGTATTTCGAAACACAATTTCACCAGAATCTATTTATCCGGTACGACCCTGATTCCCCACAATGCGAATTACCACGGGCGTACCAGGCTTCGATCAACTGGTCGACGGAGGGATCCTGAAAGATCGCCTGTACGTCATCAGCGGCCCGCCGGGTAGCGGAAAGACGACGTTTTGTTCACAGTTCGTCACGAAAGGCGCTATCGACGGCGAGACGACGCTGTTTCTGACCCTACACGAGTCCGAAGCGGAGCTCGTCAACGACATGGCGAACTTCGAGTTCGGCTTCGAACAGGCGGTCAGTTCCGGGCACGTGAAAGTGCTGAACGTCTTCGACAGCGAGGCCCAGCGACTGCTCTCGTCGTCTTCCCGAAGCAGCGGCGAGTTCCCCTCGAACGTCGAGAACCTCTCGAATCAACTGGTCGCCTTCATCGAATCCCGGGGCGTCGATCGGCTAGTGATTGACTCGACGATGCTGCTCGAGTACTACTTCTCGGACGACCTCAACGCGTTGATCAAGTTCCTGACGAAGCTCAAACGGGCCGACGTCACGGTGCTCCTGATCTCGGAGATGACCGATCCGAGTTCCTACTCCGACGGTCACTATCTGGCACACGGCGTCGTGTTCATGCACAACTACCTCGAGTCCGGCGGGATGACCCGTGGCGTCCAGATCATCAAAATGCGGGGCACCCGAACCGACTGTGACATCCGCAAGGTCGAGTTCACCGATCGTGGACTCCGGGTCGATCCGAGCGAGAAGATCCAGACCTGAGATGTACGAGGACACCTACGGAACCGACTGGGACGCGATTACGAGCCGCGAGGAGGCGGTCCAGCGGGCGTTCGCGCTCGGGGTTGCGGCCCAGTTAGGGGAGCGCTATCCCGGTGAACTCGACCGCATCGCCGAGGAGGTCACGACGACCTACGATCGGAGTTTCGTCAATCTCGCCTACCAGAAGGGACAAAATCAGGCCGGACAGGTCGGACAGCGGGCCGACGACGAGGCGGTCTGGACGGAACTGGTCGAGGAAAAAACCGAAATCGAACTGGTAGAACACGAGGATTCGTCCGATAGAACACCCGAGACGGACCGTGACGAGGACGACATGATTCCCGACGCGGTTCGTGGGTTCGACATCGATACGCTGCCCGACGACAGCACGGAGGTCGTCAAACGACCGGGCTTTCTCGAGCGCCAGAGCGCGGAACAGGCCGCTTCGAGCGACGGCGGCGATCCATCGTTGTTCGGCGACGGACGGACGGTGTTCGGCCGCTCCCTCGACGACGTTCAGCGAAGCCGCGACGTCCCGGGCGGTGCCGAGTCCGGAGACGCGGACGACGACTCGAGCGAGGAGCCGTCCCCAAGCGACGCGGACGACGGCAACGACGCCGACGGCCGACCGACCGCGGACGCGAAACGGCGTGGCGGTGAGCGTGACACGGCACCGTCGGAGAACGGAGCCGACGGTAGGACGGACGACGGGGAGTCCCAGCCGAGCGAGAAGTAACACGCACGACCCGACGTTTCAGGGGATTCGACTGGTGGACCGATCGATACGCGGAGAGCTATGCTAGCGGGAGAGCAGGGTGCCGGATCGAGCGCCGCGACAGGAAACAATATATAAAACATATCTGATATTCAAACACACTCCAACTACAGTTTTAGTATTGATTATTTTGAAGTTATAGCGATGTCGTTCCTTCGAGTCACGCGACCTCGATAGCGAGACAACCGATCAAACTCCCCAGAACAACAGCTTTAGAGCCGCTATCCGCACGCCTGATTCGATCGAGGCCCATTAGAATCAGGACGAGTGTTCCGGATTAGGCGGCCAGCTACAAAAATAATTATTTCGACATGGTGGTATAACTATCACTGTTGTGTATTGTATGCTCAATTGGTGATAAATCGTGAAACCGAACGCCGCAGACGCGGTTTCGTGTCGTCGACCGACGGGCGTTCCGCCACTAAAATATTTCTACTAATAACTGCTGTAGAAAATCGTCACTGCCGATAAGTCACATCGAGAAACGGGTTGGGTCGTAATGGCTCACCGCAAACACGGAGCGAACCGAACCATCGGTGACGGGGTCAGCCGACGACGAGTGTTGCGAAACGCCGCGGCAACGAGCACGGTCGCGGCCGGCGTTGCGACGCCGGTCGCGGCCGATTCCGACGTCACCGAACCGGTGTTCGACGAGGGACGCGCCCAGCCGGTGTTCGCCGACGACGAGGTGATCCGGGAGGACTACTGGGTCGAAACGCAACTCGACACCGACGGGACGGGCGATCCGGACCGGGTACACGTCGAAATCGCCCGCCCCGCGTCGACCCAATACGACGACCTCCAGCTGCCGGTCGTCATGGAACCCAGCCCATACTACGGGGAGAACCAGCCCGCGTGGGGGCATCCGACCGACGTCGAACTCTATCGTCCGGACAAACCCGGCCGGGACCTCGAGAAGGTGGTTTCGGACCGGCCACGGAAGGTGTACGACGACTACTCGGAGCTTGCGGAGTTCACGGGGGCGAACGCTCCCCGAATCGGCCCGAGCCCGTTCGAGGAACACCTCCTGCAGTGTGGGTTCGTCTGGGCGTACCCCGCGTCGATCGGCACCGAACAGTCGACCGGCTGTCCGTCGGTCGGCGGCCCCACCGAGATCGAGGGGATCGAAACCGTCGTCGACTGGCTGAACGGGCGGGCGACCGCCTACGACAGGCGGGAGGGCGGCGAGCCGGTCGACGCCGACTGGACGACCGGCAAGACCGGCGCGATCGGGATCTCCTACAACGGCACGCTGGCAAACGGTGTCGCCACGACCGGCGTCGACGGCCTCGAAGCGATCGTCCCGATAGCCGCGATCGCCAACTGGTACGACTACTACCGCGCGAACGGCCACGTTGCCGCGGCGCTGGATATGGACGGCCTCTTCGATTTCATCATGAGCCGGGAGAACGGGACGGTCTGTGAGCCCGCACGGGAAACGATCGTCGACCGGCAGGACCGCGTCACCGGCGACTACAACGACTGGTGGCACGAACGAAACTACCTCCCCGATGCGGGGAGCGTCGAGGCCGCCGTGCTCGTCTGTCACGGACTCACCGACTACAACGTCGAGACCGGCCAGTTCGCGAAGTGGATCGACGCCCTCGAAACTCACGACGTCCCGCACAAGGTCTGGATACACCGGGCCGGACACGGCGACTTCCTCGCCTTCGATCGCCACGCCGAGGAGTGGGTGGCGATGCTCAACCGCTGGTTTACCCGCTGGCTGTTCGGCCGCGAGAACGGCGTCATGGACGAACCGACCGCCGTCGTCGAACGCGAGAGCGAGGAACTCGCCAGCTATGCGGACTGGCCGGACCCAGCGGCCGAACACGTCACCCTCAACTTCACGCCCGGCGGCCGAACGGCGGGCGGGCTCACGCGGGAGCGTATCCGCGGCAAACCCGTCCAAGAGCGCCTCGTCGACGCCCCCCAAACGAGCATCGCGACCCACGCCCGTGCCGAGTCGTCGACACACCGGCTCGTCTATCGAACCGACCCGCTCGCGGAGCCGGTACGGATCAGCGGGACCGCGTTCCCGGAACTGCGCCTGTCGTTCGACGAACCGGCCGCGAACGTCACCGTCGCACTCGTCGAATACGCGGCGGACGGAACCGTCGAAGTCATCAACCGCGGCTGGATGGATCCCCAGAACCGCAAATCGCTCGACGAAACGTTCGCACTGCACCCGCCCGGCCGGCCGTATCACCTCGAGTTCGACCTGCAGGCCGTCGACAGGGTGTTCGACGCCGGCTCCCGGATCGGCGTCGTCGTCCTGTCGACCGACCCGGGGAGCCTCCTGCGACCGCCCGAGACGCGGGTCGAGATCGCCCTCGATCTCAAACGAAGCAGCGTCCGCGTGCCGGTCGTCGGCGGCGAGTCAGCGCTCGAATCGGCCCTTGCCGACTCGAGCGACGCCGGCGGCCGGTAACGACCCGCCGCTCGGAGAGTGCCGCCGACTCGCCGGCGTTCAGAACGCCTGCAGGTCCTCGAGTACCGCGCGGGCGCTGCCGTCGGCGATGACCTCGCGCGCTCGCTCGAGGCCAGCTTCGAGACTCGCCACGTCTTTGCGGGCGTACATCCGGAACGCGCCGTTGAGCGCGATGGCGTCGGCGAACTGATCCTCGCGCTCGCCGGCGAGCACCGCCTCGGTGATCGCCGCGGAGTCGGCGGTCACGTCCTCGACTTCCAGATCCTCGTTTTCCATCTCCATGCCGTACTCGCCGGTCTCGATCTCGTAATCCTCGAGACCGTCGTCTCCCGCGTCCCACTCGGCGACTTTGGTGTAGCCGGGGCGGATGTCGTCGTAGCCTTCCATTCCCTGGAAGAAGATGGCTCGCGAGTAGTCGAGACGCTCGCTTTCCTCGATCAGGTCGGTCATCTTCTTGGCGAACGCGAGGTGGTAGAACGAGCCCAGATGGACGTCGGCGTTCGCGGGGTTGGCGACAGTCTCGATCGTGTTGACGAACGTGCGCACACCCATCCGGTCGCGTCGGTCGTACAGGTCGTCGATGCCGGGGTTGAACGCGGGCTGGTAGTAGAAGCCGAACCCGGTCTCGTCGACCATGGCGGCGCTCTCTTCGGGGTCGATTTCGGTTCGGACGCCGAGTTCGTCGAGGACGTGCTTGTACGCCGTCGCCTTCTGTGTCGGCACGCGGTCACCGGAGTGAACGACGACGGGAGTCCCCGCAGCGGCGGCGACGAGGCCAGCACCGACGCCCAGCAGGGCGGAGGTGTGTTTCCCGTCGTAGTTGGCCCCGCAGTCGACCGGGTCCGCGTCCGGTTCGGCGGTGACGACCGACTCCTCGCGCATGACGTCGGTGTACGCCGCCAGTTCCGCGGGCGTGTTGCGCTTCCAGCGGTTCGCGAGCCAGAACGCACCCAGCGTCGTCCCGTCGGGTTCGCTCGCCAGAATCCGCTGGAGTGCCTCTCGAGCCTGCTCGCGGGTCATGTCGTCGGCGGACTTCGGCCCGGAGCCGACGACCTCCGTCATCAGCCGTTTCAGCGGCCACTCACCGAACTCTGATGCCTGCGCCATACGCGAGCGTTCGGACGGACGGCGCAAAAGCCTCCCGTTTCCGGCGGCCCAACCGCCGACGACCGGGGACGGCTACAACTCGATCGCCATCATCACCTCGTCGATGTACTCGTCGTCGAGTTTGTAGTGGTCCTCGCGGACGGCCTCGGTTACCCACCCGCGGTCCTCGAAGAACGAAACGGCCTCCTCGTTCGTCGAGGGGACGCTCTGATAGACTTTCTCGTGACCGCTCGAGCGCGCCCACTCGAGGGCGCTGTCGAGCAACTGGCTTCCGATCCCCATGTCGCGGTACTCCTCGAGGACGCCGACGGTAAGCTCCGCCGTGTGGGCCAGCTTCTCGAGGTTCGGGACGTGAAGGTGAGCCCAGCCGACGACCTCGCCGTCGACGGTCGCGACGAAGAACATCCGCGACTCGAACTCGTTGTGGCGTAACAGGACGTTCTCGTGGTCGAGTTCGTCCGCGACGGTTTCGGCCTCGATGTAGGTCAGCTCCTCGACGACCTGTCGCATCGCGCCGACGATCCCCGTCAGATCCTCCTGTCGGGCCGGCCTGATCGTCACGGAGAGGTCCTCGGTGGTAAACTCCTCGCCCTCGTCGGCGTCGATCGCGATACGCAGGGTCCCGTCGTCGGCTTCCTCGAGGTAGCCGTCGCGTTTCAGCACCGCGACGTTGTGCCTGAACGCCCGCGTGTGCTGGGGTTCACCCGGCGGGTCCGGCGGGAACAGCTCCTCGCGCGCCCGTGTTCGATCGACCGCCCCGTGGGCCTCGACGTACTCGTAGATCCGTACCCGGTCGTCGCCTTCGATGGACGTCGGTTCGGCTAGCTCCATGAATAATGATAACGAGTGACTCGGTTATAATCGTTTCAATGGTCGGAACGGTTGACAGTCTGGACGGAGCGAACGCACCGCGAGCGTGACGAACGCGGCTCGACGGCGTCGCGAGGAAAACCCGAAAACGATACGGCGGCGTTCTCCCTAGCTCCTCTCAATGAGCACCCTTTCGGGGGACTGGCGCGACGCGATCGACGACGTCGACGCGGCCCTCATCGACGGCTACCAAAGCGGCGTGCCGATCGCGGAACGGCCCTTTCGACACATCGGCTCGGAACTCGGCATCGACGAAGGTGACGCGCTCGAGCGCGTCGGTCGCCTCCACGACGCGGGTATCTTCCGGCGGTTCGGTCCCGTTCTCAACCCGCCAGTGATCGGCTCCTCGACGCTCGCGGCGGTACAGGCACCCGAAGACCGGTTCGCGGAGATCGCGGCGATCGTCAACGGCTACCGGCAGGTCAACCACAACTACGCCCGCGATCACGAGTGGAACATGTGGTTCGTCGTCACTGCCGGTTCGCGGGAACGGCGCGACGAGATCCTGTCCGAGATCGAGACGGAAACCGGCTGTACCGTGTTGAACCTGCCGATGCTGACCGACTACTACATCGACCTCGAGTTTCCGGTCGTCAACGCCGACCGGTTCGCCCGGGAGTCACTGGCGGACCGAACCGACTCCTCGGCGACGCGGATCAGCGAGGAGGCGACGGGCGACCTCTCGGCGTTCGAGGCCGATCTCCTGCTGGCGATTCAGAACGGGATTCCGCTCTCGAAGACGCCCTACCGCGACGTGGCGGCACAACTGGCTACCGATGTCGACGCGGTACTCGAGGGGATCGAACGCCTCTCGGCCGCCGGCTGTATCAAACGCATCGGCTGTGTCGTCAACCACGTCGTCACCGGCTTCGACGCCAACTGTATGGTCGTCTGGGACGTTCCGGACGAGCGCCTCGACGAGTTGGGCGAGCGCGTCGGCGGCCTCCCGTACGTGACGCTCTGTTACCACCGGCCCCGCAGGCCGGAACTGGACTGGCAGTACAACCTGTTTACGATGATCCACGGCCGCGACCCCGAGGCCGTCGACGCGAAGATCGACGAACTGGCCGCGGAGCAGCTGCCGGTCGACCACGAGCGGCTCTACTCGACGGAGACGCTGAAACAGACGGGAGCACGGTACGAGGCTCTGGTCGGCCACTGATTCATCGTCCGAACGCTCCGCGCCGAAGACGTGCGTTCGGCTGGCGTGGACGCGGACCCTACCCGAGCGCCGCGGCGACGAGTTCGATCGGCGTCGGCGGCTTCTCGTCGCCGCCGGGGCGATCCTCGAGTTGGGTGCGACAGGACGCGCCGGGGGCGACGACGCGGTCGCCCTCGCTTGCCTCGACCTGCTCGTACAGGAGCGCGGCGATGGCGTCGCTCATCGAGGCGTGTTCGGCCTCGTATCCGAAGCTGCCGGCCATGCCACAACAGCCGGAGTCGAGCGGATCGACGGCGTATCCCGCTCGACGCAAGACGCCGACCGCGTGGTGGTCCTTGGCGACGGCCTTCTGGTGGCAGTGGCCGTGATAGACCAGCGTCTCGCCCGCGTCGGGGTCGAACGCGATCGACTCGTCCAGCCGGAAGCGATCGATGTACTCGCAGACGCCGTAGGTCGCGGCCGCGACCCGTTCGGCCCTGTCTCCCGAGAGCAGATCCGAATAATCGAGCTGGAACATGACCGCGTCCGAGGGCTCGATCACGACCACGTCCCGGCCGTCCTCGACGAGCGGCGCGAGTTTCGAGACGTTCTCCCGGGCCCGCTCGCGGGCCTGCTCGAGAAAGCCCTTCGAGAACGCCGGCCGGCCCGTATCGCCCAGCACGTCGGGAACCGTGACGTGAACGTTCGCAGCCTCGAGCACCCGGACCGCGGCGATCCCCGCCTCGGGGTGACTGTAGTTGGTGTAGGTGTCGGGATAGAGGACGACACGGCGGGCCGCCTCGTGTTCGCGTACCGTCGCCCCGCCGCGGCGTTCGAACCAGTCGCGGAACGTCCGGCCCTGAAACGTCGGGAGCGGCCGATCGGACGCGATGCCGACGGTCGCCTCGAGCAGTTTGCGGGCACCCGGAAGCGACGGCAGCGCGTTCGAAAGCGGCGCGAGTCTCGAGCCCCACTTCGAGAGGGTCGCGACGTTCGCGAACAGTCGGTCGCGAAGCGTCGCCCCGTTTCGCTCGTGGTACTCGTGGGTGACTTCGGCCTTGAGCTTCGCCATGTCGACCTCGCTCGGACAGTCGATGGCACAGCCCTTACAGCCGATACACAGCCCCATCACCTCCTCGACGAACTCGTCGCTGAAGGCCTCGTCGGGATCGAGATCGCCGCTCATCGCCTGCCTGAGTGCGTTCGCCCGCCCGCGGGTCGCCGTGATCTCCTCCCGGCTCGCCCGGTAGGTCGGACACATCACCCCGCCGGTCGTCGACTGGTGGCCGCGACAGCCGCCACAGCCGTGACAGAGTTCGACCATCCCCTGAAAGCCGTTGTCGTTGTCCCACTCGAGGACGGGGTCAAAGTCGGGATCGAACGCGTAGTCGGGATCGAACCGCAGGTGCTCTCGGAGGTCGGTCGGATCGTCTTCGCGGAAGACGACCTGTCCCGGATTCAGGAGCCAGTCTGGGTCGAATGCCGTCTTGAGCTGCCGGAACGTCTCCCAGAGCCGGTCGCCGTACAGCTTTCGGTTCCACTGGGTGCGGGCCCGACCGTCGCCGTGCTCGCCCGAGACGGACCCACCCAGCTCGACGACGAGATCGGTCACGTCGTCCGCGATGCCGTGGAGTTGCTCGAGTCCGACCTCGGTTTTGGTGTTGACCAGCGGCCGAACGTGGAGCACGCCGGGTCCCGCGTGGGCGTAAAAGCTCGCGTAGGTGTCGTGGGCCTCGAGAATTTCCTCGAATCTCGCCACGAACTCGGGGAGTTTCGCGGGCGGGATCGCCGTGTCCTCGATAAACGAGATGTGTTTCTCGTCGGTCGTCCGCGAGAGGAGGATCGGCAGGCCCGACTTGCGGAGTTTCCAGAGCTTCGTGCGTTCTTCCTCCTCGTAGGCTTCGAGGGCGTCGATCGCGAGGGTCTCGGCGTTCGATCGCGGGGCGTCCGCGGCCGGGTCGTCGTCGGCGGATACGTTGGGACAGCGATCGGCGAGCAGGCCGGCGACCCGCTCGCGGCCGTGGGCGTCGTCGTCGGCGTAGAACTCGACGAGCAAGACGGCGTTTGTCCCGTCGGGCAGCATCTCGGTGACGGGACCGAACTCCGCGGTATCGCGCGCGAGGTCGATCAACACGTCGTCCAACACCTCGACCGCGGCGGGATCGTGCTCGAGAATCGGCTCGACGTCCGCCATCGCCTCGTGGAGGTCCCGATAACAAAGCAAGGCGACGGCTTTCGTCTCGGGGACCGGCTCGAGGGAGACGGTGGCCTCGGTGACGACCGCGAGCGTCCCCTCGCTGCCGGCCAGCAGGCGGGCGAGGTTGACGGTCCCCGGTTCGCCGGGGTCTTCCCCGCCCGGCAACGGGTCGCCTCGAGCCTCGGCGACGAGCCGATCGAGGTTGTATCCGGAGACGTTGCGTTTGAGATCCGGATACGTTTCCGCGATCAGATCTGCCTCGTTCTCGAGGATCCGGTTGACTTCGGCGTAGATCCGCCCTTCGAGGTCCCCCTCCGGATCGGCGCGTGCGTCGATCTCCGCGAGCGAAACCTCGCCGAAGGTCGTCACGGTGCCGTCGGCGAGAACGACCTCGCACTCCTCGACGTAGGCGTCGGTCTTCCCGTATTGCAGGGAGTGTGAGCCGGTCGAGTTGTTTCCGATCGCGCCGCCGATCGCGCTCTTGTCGCCCCACGCTGGATCGGGGGCGAACTTGAGGTCGTGGGGAGCGAGCGCCTCGTTGAGCGTCCCGAGGATCGTCCCCGGCTGGACCGTCGCCGTCCGGCCGTCGGGATCGATCTCGAGGATCTCGGTCATGTGCCGCGTGAAATCGAGCACGACGGCCCGGTTGACCGTCTGGCCGGCCAGACTCGTGCCGCCGCCCCGCGGGAGCAGCGCAATTCCGCGGGCCGCACAGTAGTCGACGATCCCGGCGACGTCGGCCGTCGATTCGGGAAAGGCGACCGCGATCGGCGTCACCTCGTAGGCGCTTGCATCCGTCGCGTACAGCTGTCGGGTGTACGAATCGGCACGGACCTCGCAGTCGACGAGTCGCTCGAGGTCGTCGACAAGCGCCGGACGGTCGACGGCGTCGCTCCGGTAATCGTAGTTCGCGCGTCGGTCGGCGGCCGGATCGGCGCTCGGCTCGAGGGACATACCTGTTCGTTGCCGCTCGAAGGCTTAAAGCGTCGGTCTTCCAGCAGGTCCAACGGTCGAGAACGCTACGGCCGACCGGCAAGCCCCCGCCCGGTCGGACGCCCCGTCGAGTTCGAACGCGTCGCTCGGAAAAAGACCGGAAGGGTGCCTCTGATCCCCCGCATACGCCCCCAGGCTTTCCCGTCCGATGGCTCGGACGGTACCCGAACCGACGTGCTCCGGCGGTACAACTCGTTCGCCTAACTAGTCAGGTACGCCGCGGCCCTCGGCCTCGAGACGCGGGGAACTGCGACGGCCGCAGCCGTCCGCTCCGATCGGACTCGTCGTTTCCGTTTCGGTACCGGTCTCCACTTCTACTACTTGCGTTATCTCTCTCTCGAGTCGTCACATCGCCCGAATCGTCGCGTTGACCGCACCGATTTGGACGGCCTACATTGACTTCGTTCGGCCGTTACAGACGTTATCGGCGTCATACGATCCGTACACGGCAGCGCACACACTGCAAGTCAAGGAGTGGTCATGCCTGCTGTCCACTCAGGAGAGAACCATTCTCAAGAAGGCGAACTGTCGACGGCGGTCCGTCGAGCGACCAGTGGGCGACGGCTGGCCCACGACCGGGCCGCCACGAGGACGGTCTCGGGTTCACGCTCGTCGATCCTCGCCGGTTCGAGTCCCGTTTCGGGACGCGACGGGGATCGCAATCGCGGTTACGATCGAGGCGTTACTCGCCCGTAAACTCCGGTTCGCGCCCCTCGAGGAAGGCGTCGATACCTTCGTCCTTGTCGTCGGTTGCAAACAACTGAACGAACAGTTCGGACTCGTATTGCAGGCCCTCCTCGAGTCCCATCCGCGAGCCGGCCTTGACGGCGTTTTTGGCGAACTCGAGGGCGATCGGGCTCTTTTCGGCCATCGAACTGGCGAGATCGTAGACACCCTCGTCGAGGGCGTCCTCCTCGTAGACCTCGTCGACGAGTCCGATCGATCTGGCCTCGGTCGCGTCGATGAGTTCCCCCGAAAGGACGAGTCGCATCGCCTGCCCCTCGCCGACGAGGCGGGTAAGCCGCTGTGTCCCGCCGCCGCCGGGGATGAGTCCGAGGTTGATCTCGGGCTGGCCGAGTTTCGCCCCGGCCGCGGCGATCCGGACGTCACAGGCCTGTGCGAGCTCGCAGCCGCCGCCGAGTGCGTGGCCGTTGATCCGCGCGATAACCGGGATCGAGGCGTCGTCGACGGTCTCGTAGACCCGCGGACGGTCGCTGGCCTCGCGCTGTTCGACGAGACCGCGGTCCCGAAACTCGGTGACGTCAGCGCCGGCGACGAACGCCCCCGAGTCCTCGCCGCCGGTGAGCACGAGCACGCGCACGTCGTCGTCGGCTTCGGCGGCGGCGACCGCGTCCTTGAGTTCGGACCGGACCTGCCCGTTGAGCGCGTTGCGGGCGTCGGGTCGTTCGATCGCGACCGTCGCGACGCGGTCGGCGTGGTCGCCGACCGCGACCGAGAGGACGTCGTACTCGTCGCGGAGTTCACTCATCGTCCCCACCCCAGTCGCCGCTCGTGCCGACGCGCTCGCCGTCCTCCCACACGTAAAAGCCCTCGCCGGTCTTCTTGCCGAGTTTGCCGGCGCGAACCTTCCGGCGCAGCGCCTGTGGCGGCTTGAACCGCTCGCCGAGTTCCTCCCGGAGGTGTTCGGCGATGTGTAATCGGACGTCGAGTCCGACGTGGTCGCCGAGTTCGATCGGCCCCATCGGGTAGCCGTAGCCGAGTTTCATTGCCTCGTCGATGTCGGCCGGACTGGCGACGCCCGCCTCGACCATCCGGATCGCCTCGAGCCCGGTCGCCAGACCGAGCCGCGAGGTGGCAAAGCCGGCGCTGTCACGGACGACGATGTCCTCCTTCTCGATGTCCCGGACGTAGTCGACGGCGACCGTCTCGGTTCGCTCGTCGGTCTGTTCGGCGACGACGATCTCGACGAGATCCATCAGGTGCGGCGGATTGAAAAAGTGCAATCCAACGGCGCGTTCGGGCCGGTCGAGGACGCTGGCCATCTCCGTCACCGACAGCGAGGAAGTGTTCGAAGCGATGACCGTCTCCTCGCCCGTCGCCGCCTCGACGTCGGCGAAGACCTCCCGTTTGAGGTCCATGTCCTCGGGCACCGCCTCGACGACGAGGTCCGCGTCGGCGACGGCCCCCTCGAGGTCGGTCGTCCCCTCGATGCGCTCGAGGGTCGCGTCCATCTCCGACTCGGTGAGTTTGTCACGATCGACGCCACCTTGCAGGTTCTCGCGGATCCCCTCGAGTCCGTCGGCGACGAGGTCGTCCTCGACGTCCCGCAGGACCACCTCGTGGCCCGCCATCGCGGAGACCTGTGCGATTCCGTGTCCCATACTGCCGGCTCCGAGGACTGCGATTTGCATGTGCAAATACAGGTTGGAAACTATCAAAAACGTTCCCCTTAGTCCGGTCGACGACGAGCGGAACGGTGTGACTTTACCCCCGGAGTACGAGTGACTCGGTACGATGAGCGACCGGCAGCCAGTTATCGTACAGGCAGTCAGGACGCCACAGGGCAAACAGGGCGGCGTCTTCGCCGAGACCGGCAGCGAGGAACTCTCGGTGCCGCTCGTGAATACCATGCTCGAGCGAACGGGTCTCACGGGCGAAGACGTCGACGACGTCCGCTGGGGCTGTGCGAAGCAAGTCGACGAACAGAGCAACAACATCGCGCGGGTGATCGCCCTCCTGTCGGAACTCGGCGAGGGCGTCCCCGGAACGACGATCGATCGCCTCTGTGCCTCCTCGGCGGAGGCGATCATGAGCGCCAGCGACGCCGTTCGCGCGGGCCAGCGGGAGGTCGTCGTCGCCGGCGGCGTCGAGAACATGTCCCGCAACGAGCGCCGGAAAGGGATCGGGTCCTACGACGGCATCGCCGACCAGTACGACGTCGCCGGCCTCCGGATGGGCCGGACCGCCGAGACGGTCGCCCGCGAGTACGACATCCCCCGCGAGCGTCAGGACGAGTACGGTGCTCGAAGTCAACGACGAGCCTGCGAAGCGACCGAGGCGGGCAGGTTCGACGACGAGATCGTCCCGATCGAGACGGACGACGGTCCCGTCGAGGAAGACGAGGGCCTCCGGCCGGGAACGACGGCGGAAAAGATCGCCGACCTCCCGCCGGCCTTCGAGGAGGGCGGGACCGTCACCGCCGCGAACGCCTCCCAGATCTCCGATGGAGCCGCCGCGGTCCTCGTCACGAGCCGGGAGTTCGCCGAGAAGCGGGGTCTCGAGATCATGGCCGCGATCGAGGACCACAACGTCGCGGGCGTCGATCCGCGCGTGATGGGGATCGGACCGGTCCCCGCCGTCAGGGGACTCTGGGAACGCAACGGGCGGTCGGCCGCGGACTACGATCTGGTCGAACTCAACGAAGCGTTCGCCAGCCAGACGCTGTACTGCAAGGACGAACTCGGCTTCGGCGACGACGTGTTCAACGTCAACGGCGGTGCCATCGCGATCGGCCACCCGCTCGGCGCGTCCGGCGCGCGCCTGCCGGTGACGTTGATCCACGAACTGCGACGCCGGGGTGGCGGGCTCGGACTGGCGACGATGTGTGTCGGCTACGGACAGGGCGCGGCCGTCGAACTGCGCGTTCCCGAGCAGTAATCGGAACCCCCACTCGAGACGCACCGCTGCCGGCCCGTGAAACCGGGCGTCGTGGCGGCGCTACAGGATGCGGTCGGCGATGATGTTCTTCTGGATCTCGCTGGTCCCCTCGTAGATCTTCGTGATGCGGGCGTCGCGGTAGTAGCGCTCGGCCGGGTAGTCGGTCACATAGCCCGACCCGCCGTGGATCTGGACCCCCTCGTCGGCGACCTCGACCGAGATCTCGGAGGCGAACAGCTTCGCCATGCTCGAGTACTGCGCGGCGATCTCCTGGTTTTCCTGCTCGACCTGGGTCGCGGCCCGGTAGGTCAGCGAGCGGGCGGCCTCGACCTTGGTGGCCATCTCGGCGACCTTGTGCTGGATGGCCTGAAACTCCGAGATCCGCTGGTCGAACTGTTCGCGCTGGTTCGCGTACTCGATGGCGGCATCGAGTGCGCCCTGTGCCGCGCCGACGGCCTGTGCGGCGACGTTGGTGCGCCCGGAGGCGAAAAACTCCATCAGCTGGTAAAAGCCCCGATCGACCTCGCCGATGACGTTTTCCTCGGGAACGCGAACCTCGTCGAGGACGACTTCGGCAAGGTCGGACGCGCGGATGCCGAGTTTGTTGTCGATCTTCTCGGTCCGGACGCCGTCGGCGTCCATCTCGACGAGGAAGGCGGTGATGCCGCGGTGGCCCTCGCCCGGGCTGGTCTTTGCCATGGCGACGCCGACGTCGGCGACGGTCCCGTTGGTGATCCACATCTTCGACCCGTCGAGGACGTACTCGTCGCCGTCTTTCTCCGCGACGGTCTCGATCCCGGCGACGTTCGAGCCGTGGGCCGGCTCGGAGATCATGGAACACGAGGCCGTCTCGCCGGCGGCGATTCGGGGAAGCCACTCCGCTTTCATCCACTCGTCGCCGAACTCGAGGATCATGTCCGTCCCGAAGCCGGCGGAGCCGACCGCCGAACCGATCCCGGGATCGGCACGCCAGAGTTCCTCGGTGACGATCGTCGAGGAGAGTTTGTCCATCCCTGCACCGCCGTACTCGATCGGGATAGTCGGTGCGACGAAGTCGTACTCGGCGGCTTTCTCCCGAAGCGCCTCGGGGTACGTTCCCTCGCGGTCGTGTTTCTCCGCAACCGGTTCGATCTCGTTTTCACCGAATTCGCGGACGGCGTCACGGATCGCCGTATGCTCGTCCGACAGACTAAACGCCATATGTAACGATTGTGGAGGCGTTACAAAACAGCTTCGATAGGTCCAAACGCTGCAAAGAATCGGCGTATGAAAGTAAACGTTGTAAGCTATTTCTTCGATTTAGCTAACGAAATTGTGTGGCGGGCGAAGAGCATCGACCCATCGTCGGACGACCCAGTTCTGACGTTGCTCGAACCGCCGACGCCGGCGGCCCCCGCCTCGTCCTTACTCGTCCTCGTCGCGAATCTTGAACTTCTGGACCTTGCCGGTGGTCGTCCGCGGGAGTTCCTCGACGAACTCCACCTCGCGGGGGTGTTTGTACTCCGCGAGGTTCTCGAGGCAGTACGCCTTGATGTCCGCGGGCGTCGCCTCGGCGTCCGGCGTGGGCACGACGAAGGCCTTGACGGTTTCTCCGCGGCGTTCGTCGGGAACGCCGACGACGGCGGCGTCAGCGATGTCAGGGTGTTCGAAGAGGAGTTCCTCGACTTCCCGCGGGTAGACGTTGTAGCCGCCGGTGACGATCATGTGCTTCTCGCGGTCGACGACGTAGAAGAAGCCGTCCTCGTCCCAGTAACAGATATCGCCGGTGTGGAACCATCGGTTCCCATCATCCTCGGTGAACGCCGCCTCGTTGGCCTCCGGCAGTTCGGAGTAGCCTTTCATCACGTTCGGACCGGAGATGACGAGTTCGCCGGTGATCTCGTGGAGATCGGCCGCCTCCTCGTCGATCGGCCCCTCCTCGACGCGGGGGACCGGGTCGAACTCGTCGTCGACGACCTTCGCGTCGACGCCGTCAAGCGGCGTGCCGATGCTGCCCTTCCGGCGGGCCTCCCCGCGGTTTGCGTGGGTTACCGGGCTGGTCTCCGTGAGGCCGTAGCCCTCGTAGAGTTCGACGCCGTAGAGCTCCTCGAACCGTTCTAAGACCTCGAGCGGCAGGCTCGAGCCGCCGGAGTTGACGAACCGCAGCGCCTCGAACTCGTACGCGTCGGCGTCGGGGTGGTTGATCATGTCGTTGAACATCGCCGGCACGCCGAACATGACGGTCAGGTCCTCGGACTCGATCAGGTCCATCACGGTCTGGGCGTCCCATTCGGGGACGGGGTAGTAGGTACCGCCGCTGTACATCGCCCCGTTCATCACGACGGACATCCCGTAGATGTGAAAGAGCGGGAGCGTTCCGACGAGTCGATCCGACGCCTGGAAGCCCCCGTGTGGGACCTCGGCGTTTGCGTGTGTCGTCCAGTTGATGTTTCGGTGGGTAAGAAGCACGCCCTTCGGCGTGCCCGTCGTTCCCGACGTGTACGGCTGGACGGCGACGTCGTCGTCCGCACGGTCGACGATCTCGTTCGTGTCGTCGGCGAGAAACGCGTCGAAGCCGGTTACGTCGGCCGACGCCTCGCCGTCTGCGGAGTGCGGGCCGACGCTGATGACCTGTTCGACGTCGGTCTCCGCGAGCACGTCGCGGACCTGAGAAACGTTGTCCGAAAGGGAGACGACCGCCTTGGCCCCGCTGTCGCCCAGCAGGTGCCCGATCTCGCGGGCCTTGTACTGGGGGTTCATCGGAACGACGATACCACCGGCCCGAAGCGTCCCGTAAAACGCCGTCACGAACTGCGGCAGGTTGGGGAGATAGATCCCGACGCGGTCGCCCTCGCCGATACCGCGGTTCTCGAGGGCCGCGGCGAACTGGCCGGCTCGGGTCCAGAATTCCTCGTAGGTCAGTTCGGTGTCGTCGTAGACGATCGCGTTCGCGTCCGGTCGCGTTTCGACGGTCTCGACGACCTCCGTCACGAGATTTGTCATGCCTTGTGTAGGAGTGACCGGAACACCACTAAAACGTTGTTACTCGGAAAGTCCATTTATTTCGGTTGTTGGGGGTAACGGGGCGGAAAACGGCCGAAACGGAAGCTACAGTCAGTCGACCGTTGCCGCATCGAGGTCCGGTTGCTCGGCGACCTCGTAGCCGACGACGTATCTGGCGTGGCCCAATGCGGCGACGACGAGCGCCGCCGCGACGACCTGCAGTCCGACGTGGACGACCGACCCGAACATCGCACACAGCGAGGCGACGGCGTAGAGACCGCGGACGGGAACCGAGAGGTCGCGGGCACCGTCGAAGCCGACCGTGGCGACGATCAGGCCGACGGTACCGGCCATGACGACGGGGAACGCGAGCAGCGTCTCCCCGGACCAGTAGATGAGACTGTTGTTCGCGACGAAGGCGTACGGGATGACGAACCCGGGTGCGCCGAGTCGCAGCGACTGGACGCACGATCGGATGAAACTCGCCCCCGCGATCCGTGAACCGATCGCGACCGAAATCGCGACCGGCGGCGTGATCGCCGACAGCATCGCGAAATAGAACACGAACATGTGCATCGTAATATCCGGGACGCCCATCTCGGTGACCGGTTTGGCGACCAGCACGGCAACGAGGATGTACGCCGCGGGCGTCGGCATTCCGAGTCCGAACAGAATGCTGGCGAGCATCGCGAGGAACAACACGACGAACAGGCCGCCGCCGATTCCCAACAGGGAGATATCGCCCATTCCGATGAGGGTCGTCGCGACACGGGCCGTCAATCCGGTTCCCTCGACGAGTTCGATGATCACACCCATCGCCGCGAGAACGCCGACGAGCGGGGCCATCTCGACACCCCCCTGTTTGAACCCGTCGAACGTCTGTTTGGTCGTCTCGAGGAGGTTCCGAACGATCGCTTCGACCGTGACGTTCTCTTTGCCGGCTCCGTCCCGTTCGTCGTCACCGATGGCGAAGACGTGAACGAGGAGGTTTCGAACGTACATCACGCCGATGATCGCAAATATCGTGTACATTCCGGCCGTAAACGGCGTGTACCGGAGGTACACGAGCGTAATAAGGAGGACGGCCATCGGCACCGCAAAGTGGATCCCGCCGAGGAGGAGCCGCCAGTCGAACCGCGACAGGTCGCTCGAGATCCAGCCGAACTTGAGGATCGTAAAGTGAACGGCGAGACAGACGCTGAAGTAAAACAGCGCCGCCGGAATCACGCCGGCCTTGACGATCGCCAGGTACGGGACATCGAGGATATCGGCCATCAGGAACGCCGCGACGCCCATCACGGGCGGCAACATCTGGCCACCCGCGGAGGCGACCGCCTCGATCGAGGCGGCTACGTCGTCGCGGACGCCCTGATCCTTGATCATCGGAATCGTGAAGCTCCCGGTCGTGGCGGTGTTTGCCGCCGCGCTGCCGGTGATCGACCCCATGATCATACTCGAGATGACGGCGATCTGGACGACGCCGGTCCGGAGGCTCCGACCGAGTTCCTGCCCGACCTCGCGGACGAACTCCATCAGTCCGTACGTCTTGGCGATGCCGGCGAACATGATGAAGATCGCGACCCACCGCGAGCCGACGTCCATGAGCGTGCCGTGATAAACGCCGCTAATACTCACGGCCCCGTTTTCGGCGATCTGCGTCCAACTCATCCCCGAATGCCGGAAGACACCGAACAGGTTGCTTCCGACCATCGAATGGGCGTAAACGATCGAAAGGACCGCAACGGCTGCGATGACGACCCCGAACGCCCTGCGAGTGGCGTCGATCGCCAGCGCGATCAGGACCGCACCGACGAGGTGGTCGGTCGTGGTATAGCCGACGATAAACGCGTCACCTTCGAGGCGGCCGAAGTTCGTGTAGACGTAGCCCGTCGCCGCGATCGCCGCGACGGCCAATCCGATGGCGACGTACGGGTCGATCGTCGCGTAGCCCCGCCGTGCCCGCTCGAGGACCGTCGGCGACACCGGAAGCGGGCTGTCAGGCTGTGTGTCGTCGACTTCCGTCGGCAGACGGTCCTGTGCGTAATCGAGGTAGTACAGCGCGATCCCCAGTCCGAAAAAGAGGATCATGTACAGTTCGACTCGTTTGATCCACTGTGGCTCGGCGATCACCCTCGCGAAGGGCCACCCGTACACGAGGGAAACGGCGTACACGAGGGTAAAGAGGGTCAGTGCGACCCCGAGCAGGTAGACGACGCAGTCGAGGCCACGAAGCGGCAGGCATCGGTCGAATCGTCGGCTGGTCTGTGACATTACTCCGACTCGTCAGCGCGTTCGAACTCGTCGTTCCAGATGCCGATCTCCTCGTAGAAGTCCGCCGCAGCCGGGTGGAACGGGACGTCGTCGTACATGTTTTTCACCCAGAACGATTCGTCCTCGAAGGTTCCGAGGAGCGCGTGATAGTCCGCGAGGTCCGCTCGCTGTTCGTGCAGCGACTCGAGGAACGTGTAGACGGTATCGTACTCGAGGTCGGCACGGGCGACGAAGTTGTACGCGAACGTCGGGGCGGGGATCTCTCCCGGCGTCTCCGCGCCTTCGATCCGTCCGGTATCGACCGTCTGTGAGAGCAGCCGCTCGTCGTCCGACCACGCCTGTGCGGTCGAATCCTCGACGTCGAGGACGCGGAGATCGACCGAACTCACGATTTCCTGGAGCCAGCTCGGGACGGCACCGAAGTTCATCAGCGTTCCGACGCCGACGTCGAGCTGGTTTTCGTTCAACGAACTACTCTGGTTCGGGTACGTGACGCTGACGCGTTCGTAGTCGTCGGTGGCGTACTCGAGGGCGCGTTCGAGGGCGGGGGCCGTCCCGGAGCCGCTGGGCGTCGGCGACACCGCCGTCCCGGAATCGATGTCCGACAGCGTCTCGAGGGACGAACTATCGGTGATGAAAAACCAGGGCAGGTCGTAGTAGTGGAAGACCTGCGCCATCTCGAACTCCAGTTCTCCGAAGGGGTCGTTGCCCTGTTGGACGTCGTAGGCGGACCAGTTCTGGACGTAGACCATCTCGGCCTCCTCCTTGCTGAGCGCACCGATGTTGGCTTCGGTTCCCTGACTCGTCTGTGCCTCGACGAAGAGGTCGTCGGACTGATCGTTGACCGCACTCGCCAGCCCCTGGTTCGCCGTGTAGGCCGTCGTGCTCGAGGTCGACGTTCGCATCCGTACGGTGGTCTGGCTACTCTCGTCGGAACAGCCGGCTAACATCGTCGTCGTCCCGACGCCGGCCGCAGCGAGGAATGCTCGTCGCGTCGTTCGGCTGGAGATGGAGTTGTGTCCGCTCGCCATGGCAATTCGATTCATACTTATCAATTATAATACTTCCGCTACCACACGAAACTACCGCTAAACAAGCCCAAGTATTCGAATATAGCTATACTTAATTAATGAGATGTTAACTGTTTTAGTTACTGAGAATCACCGATGGTTTCTATTATATTACAGGTTAATATATATTGGCGTCGTGTCATGACCGAGATTTATGTCCAACGGATAACATCACGGATCGCAATGCCTATTGCCTCGTTGGCAAAGTATACCGTATGCTGGATTTCGTTCAGCTCGAGGCAGACCTCGACCAGGAAGAGCGGCTGATCCGAGACACCGCCCGGGAGTTCGTCGAAGACCACGTCAAGCCGGACATCGGCGACCACTTCGAGAACGGGACGTTCCCGACGGAGCTTATCCCGAAGATGGGGGAACTCGGGTTTTACGCGCCGAACCTCGAAGGGTACGGCTCGCCGAACGTCTCCGAGACGGCCTACGGGCTGTTGATGCAGGAACTCGAGGCGGGCGACTCGGGGTTGCGGTCGATGGCGTCCGTGCAGGGAGCGCTCGTCATGTACCCGATCCACGCCTTCGGGAGCGAGGAACAGAAATCGGAGTGGCTCCCGAAGCTCGGCGAAGGCGAGGCCGTCGGCTGCTTCGGTCTCACCGAACCCGAACACGGCTCGAACCCGTCGGGGATGGAAACCACCGCCGAACGCGACGGCGAGGGCTACGTCCTGAACGGATCGAAAACGTGGATCACGAACTCCCCGATCGCCGACGTCGCGGTCGTCTGGGCGCGGGACCGATCGGCCGATGACGATCCCGTCCGCGGATTCCTCGTCGAGACCGACCGCGACGGCGTCACGACCAACAAGATCACCGAGAAGCTCTCGCTTCGGGCCTCGATCACGGGTGAGATCGGCCTGAACGACGTCTACGTCCCCGAGGAGAACGTCCTGCCGGGCGTCTCCGGAATGAAGGGGCCGCTGTCCTGTCTCACGCAGGCCCGGTACGGTATCGCGTGGGGTGCCGTCGGTGCGGCACGGGACTGCTTCGAGGAGGCCCGTCAGTACGCGACGGACCGAGAACAGTTCGGCGGCCCGATCGGTCGGTTCCAGCTCCAACAGCAGAAACTCGCGGAGATGGCGACCCAGATCACGCTCGGCCAGCTGCTTGCCTACCGGCTCGCCGAACTCAAAGAGCGCGGCGATATGCGTCCACAGCACGTCTCGATGTCGAAACGAAACAACGTCCGGATGGCCCGAGAGCAGTCGAAGGTCGCCCGCGAGATGCTCGGCGGCAACGGGATCACGACCGACTACTCGCCGATGCGACACATGACGAACATGGAAACGGTCTACACCTACGAGGGAACCCACGACATCCACACGCTGATCCTCGGCGAGGACCTGACGGGCATCCCGGCCTACCAGTAACGCGCTCGAGCACCGATTTTCCGTCCGCCGAATCGACTGGCGTTTCATATAGTAAGGATTCCGTTCCGCTACCCGGAACATTAATTGCTACACCGTCGAACACCCCGATATGAACACGGACCGAACCGAGGGGGACGAACCGGGTGTCTCGACGACCCGCAAGACGTTCAGGCTCCTCGAGGCGCTCCGAGACGAGGACGGCATCTCGATCACGGAGCTGACGCGACGGACGGGACTGACGAAAAGCACCGTCTACCGGCATCTCAAGACCCTTACCGACCTCGGCTACGTGATCGAACGGGACGACCGCTACTACATCGGCTACCGATTCCTCGAGATCAGCGAACAGGCTCGAAGCCGAAAAACGGGGTACACGGTCGCGAAACGGAAGGTGTTCGAACTCGGTCAGGAAACCGACGAGCGGGCGGTGTTTATCGCCGAAGAAGACGACGAGGCCGTCTACCTCCACCGATACGGGAGCCTCTCGGAAACGATGATCGGAAAGCGCCGGCCGCTACACTCGCTTGCGGCCGGCAAAGCGATTCTCGCGGCCTGGGACGACGAGCGGGTTGCCGACTTCGTCGACCGGAACGGCCTCGAGTCGATCACGGACCGGACGATCACCGATCCGGAGGCCCTCGCTGCGGAACTCGAGACGATTCGCGAACGCGGATACGCGGTGAACAACCAGGAACACATGGACGGGCTACGGGGCGTCGCCGTCCCGGTGTACACGCCAGAGGACGAACTCCTCGGGGCGCTCAGCGTGTTCGGACCGACGAGCCGACTGAAAGACGAGTACGTACACGAGAAACTCCCGAGCCTGCTCCAGGACAAGGCGGGTGAAATCAAGGTGACGCTGGCGTACCGGTAACGGACCGGCGACCGACACAGTCCGGAGGAGTTCCGAACCGGGTTTCGGTACTCCTGTCGGGGGGCGTTCCACTATGTGAAACAATTCGTCGAGCGGCGGAGACGAACGGTCGAGAGAGAAACGCCTACACGTCGCCGTTTCACATTACGGACGGCGGTGTTCCCCAGTACGCGGCCCCCGCGACCGGGAACCGCTGACCGAAACTCCTTTCGGCAGTTCCCGGGAAAGGGCAGTCGATGGCCGATCGAACACAGGGGCGAGGGCCGACGCCGAAAGTCGCACGCCTCATCGAAAAGTACGGTCTCGAGGGAACCGGCGACGACCTCGAGGCCCGGTGGACCCGTCCCGAGAACCGCGAGAGTCTCCGGAGTCTCGCCGATTCGTTCAACGAGCGACTGCTCCGTGCCGCCCTCGCCGACGCCGGGATCGATACGATCTCGGAGGACGTCTCCCACCTGTACGCGGTGCTCACCGGCGAAACGGGAAGCCGTGGCGAGCGGACGCAGGTCGAGCGCCGACTCGAGCGACAGGGCGTCGACGTCGACAGCCTCACCGAGGAGTTCGTCTCGTATGGGGCGATCAGAACGTACCTCACCAGCTACCGGGGCGTCTCCCCGCCGACCGAAACCGACGAGATGGATCGGGAATCGACGGCCCGGACCATCGAACGATTGCGCCAGCGGACGGTCTCGGTCACCGAGAGCAAACTCGATGCCCTCCGGGACGACGACCGCCTGCAACTCGGTCCCCACCGCGTCCTCGCGGACGTGCAGGTCCTCTGTGAGCGGTGTGGGAAACAGTACGACGTCGCGGAACTCCTCGAGTCGGGCGAGTGTGAGTGTTTCGAGCCGTAACCGGCGTCGGGAACGCCGTTCCCGGAAGAACTCGGTCACGTGGTGCTGGTACCAAAACCCGTAACAGAAGTACTGCTGTTATGGGTTTCTGTCCCCAATAACGTGCCGCTAGATCTCGGCGATGCGATCGTGTTCGTCGTCGATGGCTGCGGCGTCCTCCGGGAGCAAGGCGACCACGAGGAAGTCCGTATACTCCCGGAAGTACTCGACGAGGGCCGCGATACGGTTTGAGTCGAGAGCCTCGAGCGAGTCGAGAAGCATGAACGGGACGACGTCGTACACTTCGTGGACGAGATAACCGGCGAGCGCGAAGATCAGCCCCGTTACCTCGCGTTCGCTTTCGCTCAGGTGGTTGATGGTATCCTCGTAGGTCCGTCCGTCCTCGGTGCTGCGGACGATATGCAGGTCAAACGTCGTTCGTTCGACCGTCCGGCGGCCCTCACGGACCGTCTCCCCGACGCGTTCGATCCAGATACGATCGATGTTCTCGTACTCGAGCACCTCGAGAACGGCGTCCATGTGGTCGTTGAACGATTCGACGGCTTGCCGTTCGAGTCGGTCGATCCGCGTCCGGAGCTCCTCGAGTTCCTCGCGGATCTCCTCGCGTCGGTCCCGCAACTGCGGTTCGTCTTCGAGTGCCGCCTCGATCTCCTCGATCTCGTCGGTGGTCGCTTCGAGGTCGCGTTCGAGTCGGCCCAGCGAGAACTCGAGTTCGTTCGCCCGGCGGTTGAGATCGAGCAAGCTCTCCTCGTCGTGGGAGTCGGACTGGTCGGTGTCGGACTCGAGGGCTTCGGCTTCGGCCTCGAGCGTCTCGATCTCGTCCTCGAGTTCCTCGCGGCGGTCGGTCAGTTCCTCGAGACGGGTTTCCCGGCGCTGGATCTCCGCAGTAACGTCCGCTAGCCGTTCGTCGACGCGTTCGCGTTGCGTTCGCGTCCGTTCGATCTCGCGCCGTTCGTCCCGTAGCGATTCGATCCGTTCCTCGAGTTCGTCGCGTTCGCTCAGCTTGGTCTCCTGGTGTTCGCGCAGTCGCTCGATCGTGCGTTCGATCTCCGACCGCTGTACCTCGCTCCCGCAGGTCCAACAGCGGACGGTCGCTTCGTCCTCGAGCAGTCGGTCGGTCACCGGGCCGTCGGCCGATTCGGATTCCGCGTCGGCGAGGAGTTCCCGTATTTCGGGATGGGACCCCTCGAGCATCTCCTCGTTGAACTGGACGATGCTCTGGAGTTGGCTCACCACGCCGTCGATCGACTGCGACCGGCGCTGGAGCCGATCGATCTCGGCGTCGATCTCCTCGCGATCAAGCGACCCGGCGTCCGGCAGCGCCGCCTGCTCCTCACGGAGTTCGTCCCGCTCCTCTCGCAGCGCAGCGAGGCTTTCGCGCTCGGTCTCGAGATCGAACCGGACGTCCTCGAGCGTCGATCGACGCTCGCGGAGTTCGGTCAGTTTCTCCTCGAGTTCGTCCTGATCGTCCCGTCGGGTTTCGATATCCGATTCGGCGGCTTCGATTTCGGCTTTGACGTCCTCGAGTTCCGCCCGCTTTTCCTGGATTCTGGTCTCGAGGTCGGACCGTTCCTGCTCGAGCGCCGGCAGGTCGTTTTTGAGCGACTCGAGACGGTCGAGTTCGTCGGTTATCTCGTCTTTTTCGGCCGTAAGCCGGGTGATCTCGGCTTCGATTTCGTCGGTATCGACCGGCCGGAGGATGATCTCGCGGAGGTCGTCCTCCGTCGTGACGGCCCGCCGTGCGGGGTTCGACTCGAGCAGAAACGCAAAGAGGTCCGCCAGCTCCGGATCGTCGAGGAACGGCTCGCCGTCGGCGACGACGGTGTCGCCGGTCCGGTGTAGCCGACGGGTGTACGTCTCGTCCCCGAGTTCGAGTTCGGCGTACCCCTCTTCGGCGTCGGCCTTGAGCGACGCGGATTCACCGCCGAGCGCGGCCATAAACGCCTGGAGCAGCGACGTCCGGTTCGTCGCGTTTCGGCCCGCGAGAACGGTAATCCCCGGCTCGAGTTCGACCGTCGTCTCGTCGATGCCGCCGATGTTTCGTGCCCGTAACTGGGCCTCTCGGGCAGCTGTCTCCTGTGTAGCCATTGTTCGAATAACACCCTAAACGAGTGATAAACCTTTGGAGTATCACGGCACGATACCGCGAATAGAACGGATAGTTCCCAGCAGCGAATCCCGAATCGCTGCGTTTTCGCTCGAATCGGTGCTCGAGGAGCTAACGGGATTCGGGCGACGAACATGCCGTCGCTCGACCGACCAGCGTCGTGACTCTCTCGGAGTTCGTTAGCTCGTCCTCATTCAGCGGACGGCTGGTTACCCCTAGAGGGGTGAAACTGTAAGGCTTCCCGAGATCGAACTGCTGTTTCCGGACAGGTTCCCGACCGTAACGTACGCATCGCTTTCAGCAATACTCGTGGGTGCCGTCGCGGTATAGTTACCCGGTCCGGAGACGGTCTTGACGTAATAGCTATCGGATCCCGCATCGTAGACGCCGATCTCAACTTCGACTTCGGGCGAATAGTCGAGTTCGCATTCGTAACTCGTTCCAAAGCTGATGGCCGGCGAATCGACGTTATGATAAGAGCCGGGAGCGAGGTCCGTATAGTCGCTCGTAACCGGCCAGGATTGGTGTGCCGTCGCCTCGTCACTTGCGTCTTGGACTTCGGAAGCGGCCATCCCGGACCCGGTAGCGAGAGCCCCGATCCCAACGGTGGTTGCTGCACTCTTCGACAGGAACGAACGCCGTGTCTGGTGTGACATGGCAACCGGTACGTCTCCACGGAGTGAATTTACTCTACTCACTCGGAAAACCGCGAACCGTTCGAACCCGTACGAAGAGTAACCACCCCCTTCCGAACGGTCGCCGGGAGACCCGAACGAAAAGATAAACATCGACCACAATATTGTTAATTTTAGTTAATAATAAGTCCCAGGAGGTGGGCATGCCTCCGTATGACTTTCCACCGAACTGACCTAACCAGACTCATTGAACAACGACACGCCTATCTGCAAGCGATTGCGACAACGCCACAGTCGAAACAGGACCTCACCGATACGCTTGAGACGCCGCGTTCGACGCTTGACGATATCGTTCGGGAACTCGAGACGGCCGATCTCGTGGAGTATCGGGACGGCAAATGGCACGCTACCGTTCTCGGACAGATCGCTCTCGAGATGTACGTCGACTACAACGATCGGATCGAACGGTTGCTCGAAGCCGCCCCGATCATCGAGCAGTTACCCACCGATACACCGGTTGGAAGTTCGTTTCTCGTCGGTGCGGACGTCTACGTCGCCTCGAACGCGATTCCCGACGAAGTGATCAGGGTCTTTCTGGAGGCCGTCGAATCGGCGAACTGGATCCGGTGTCTCACACCGCTTGTGTTATCCGGGTACGTCGAGGAGTTCTACCAGTCCGCGACGGCCGGCGAGGACTACCGACTCGACATCGTTCTTCCGGTAGACGTCTATAAGCGAGTGCACGACCTACACCCGGAACAGGCGGCCAAAACGATAGACGACGAACGAATCGAATTCTATAGTGGAGCGGTGCCGGTGACCTTTTCGTTGTGGATCGCGGACGACGACCACGCGGGAATTATCGTCTACGCCAACAACGGGATCCAAGGGATTTTGATAAATGACACGGCGGACGCGCTCACGTGGGCGATCGAACAGTACGACCGCATAAAGGAGGATGCAGAGCCGCTCGTTACCCACGAACACGTTTGAGAAGGGCCGTTCGACCGAGTGTATACGACCTCGAAGCACATCCTCGAGCATGGCCGGAACCCTATCGTGAGTACGCTCGATCGTCCCGGTTCACGGGGCGGGACGCGGGTTTGCGACCACCGTGCGATGCGTGCAAGCGTGGAGGGTCGGAAGTGCCACGTCGGCACAGCGATTCAGCAAGGTCGCTCGTAACTGTGGAAACGGGACGGTCCTCTCTCGAGGAGGTGAGACCGGATCGATACTGGTCGCGGCGAACGACGACGGATGGAACAGTTCGAGAATGAAACATCATTCCCCAGCTATTACCAGCTAGAAGTAATTTGTAATATATTTCGAGTGATAGGATTAGTAGCTCCGAAAAGAAGCCGGCGGTGCAGTGATCGTCCGTATTTACCGGTGGATAACAGCAAACCTCGTCGGGCCACCTCTCCGTCGTCTTCGAATCGGGTTCGAACACGAGTCGGTGGCATTAGCGCGTGATCTTACCAGATATCCTAGATGGTATATATCTGATTTTTAGAAATAATGATCCTACCTCGAGTGGATCGGATCAAGCCAGTTTCCAGCCGTTATCTGCCCCTCATAGAGATCATATACATCAGAACGAAGCGGATGTGGTCGTCGGCTATTATTTATATATTGAAGTTATCTAATCGTGGAACGATGGTCCGAATCCACCCGTCGCGACGAACCGTACTGCAAACGCTTGGAGCGCTCAGCGTTGCGATAACCGCCGGTCCAGTAACCGCTGTGGATCGGAGCGAGCGCGACCACAACGCCACGGCGGAACCCCAGCCTCGCCCGTCCGATCGGGCGGGGCTCGCGGTCGACTGCGAACAGGTTCCGGAGGGCGCGAATCGGTACGTAGCGACCGTCGACCGGATCGTCGACGGGGAGCACGTCGTACTCCTGCTCGAAGCGGACGGGAGAGTGGTCGATCAACTCGTCGTTTCGAGATCCGAGTTCGACACGATCGAAGAAGGCGATATCCTGGTCGTCATCGTCGACGACGACGAGCTCCTCGCGTATCGGATCCTTCCGGAACGGCCGCCGGAACTGACGGATCGCCACGCCTGCCCCTGACGGGCAGCCCGCCATCGGTCGACCGCCCGCCGGCTGGATAACATTGTTAACCACGAGTGGAAGCGTCGAAACGAACGCTGTGTAACCCGAATGAATAATGAACGAATTTATATAGTGTCCGCACGATGACGTATCTATGCGACTCGAAGACAAGACTGTAGTTATCACGGGTGCAGCGTCGGGCATCGGTCGAGAAACGGCCGAACGGTGTGCGGAGGAGGGTGCACACGTCATCGTCACGGACGTCGATAGCGACGGCGGTCACACGGTCGCCGAGACGATCGCGGAAGCCGGCGGCGACGCAAGCTTTTACGATCTCGACGTCACCGACAGCGACCGGTTCCACGACGTCGTCGACACTGTCGCTGACGACCACGGACTCGACGTCCTGGTCAACAACGCCGGAACCGGACATCCGGGGGGCAGTCTCGAGGATATCGACGACTCGGTCCGTGACTTCGTCATCGACGTCAACCTCAAGGGCGTCTGGAACGGCTGTCACGCCGCGTTGCCCCACATGAAAGCCCAGGAACACGGCTCGATCGTCAACGTCGGCTCGCTGGCGAGCATCCTCGGGTTGCCAAAGCAGGCGGCGTACTCGACGACCAAAGCCGCCGTACTGAACCTGACGCGAACGGTCGCTGCCGAGGCCGGTCCCCACGGCGTTCGCGCCAACGCCGTCTGTCCCGGGTTTACCGAAACGCAGCTGTTGGACCGGTATCTCGAGAGTCAGGCGGATCCCGATGCGGCCCGTGCGGAGATGGTCGAACAGTACCCGCTCAAACGCCTCGCGGAGCCGGAAGAGATCGCAAACGCGATCCTGTTTCTGGCAAGCGACGAGGCGTCGTTCGTCAGCGGCCACGGACTGGTCGTCGACGGCGGGTTCTCGACCTGTTGAGGGACCACTCAGTCCTCACGGACTAACGCGATGCTGGCGAGTTGGTCGCCCGCGATCACGGTAGCTTCCCGCGTGAGCGCATAGAGGACGCCGTCGCGGTCGGCCGCCGCCTCCTGTCGCGGCTCGTAGCTGGCGGGGTCGTAGACCGTCCCGATCGCCGTCCCCTCAGGGACGAACTGCCCCAGTTCGAGGCCGGGTTCCGGACGGAAGAGCCCGGACTGACTGGCGGTGACCTGTCCGAGGTGGTTTCGGGCGACAGTTCGGTCACGATCGGGAACGTCGCCGGGGAGCATCTCGAGGGCCCGCAGGACGGAACACAGTCCGTCGACGCCGTCCTCGACGACGTCCTCGAGGATCTGCTTGTTGTGTGCGAGTTCCGGCGTGATCGACGGGATGTCCTCCTCCGCGGCGGCAACCCGGAGCTTGCCGGCGAAGCCGCGCCGATGCCACTCCTCGGGGGCATCCTCGCCGGCTTCTTCTGACAGGAGGAGGTCGGTCCCGAACGCTTCCGCGAGGTCGCGGGAACGATCGTCCCCCTCGCGGTAGACCACGTGTGGGAGCATGTCGGGACTCCCCGTGTGGAGATCGACGATGGCGTCGGCCTGACTGATGATCTCCCAGAGACGGGCCGCCATTCGTTGATGGAGGCTTCCCGACGGGTCACCCGGCCAGACCCGGTTCATGTTCGGATTGACGCTGTCGAACTCCTCGGGGGTGATATAGGAGACCAGATCGAACGTCAGCGGATTCGCAACCGGAACGGCAAGCACTGTTCCCGACAGCGAATCCAGCGGAAGGCGGTCGTGAAACCGACGGAGGACTTCCGCCCCGTTCACCTCTCGGCCGTGCTGGGCCGCCTGAACGTAAAGGGTCGGCCCGTCGTCCACACCGCGGTAGGTATGAACCGTGGTCGTCAGCGCCACGCCGGAGGGCAACCGTGCGAGGGTGATTTCCTCCGCCGAATGGGTCCCGGCGGTCATGGTTCGCCGTTCGATCTCCGTGGGTATGTAGCTGCGGAAACATCAATCAGGATTGCTTTTCGGCCGGCCACGGTCGCCGAGTGCGGGTCACGAGCCGGCCGCGAGACCACTATCGTTTTCAGGCGTCCCCTCGTCGCGGAACGTATGGGCAACCTTACCGCAACCCTGCACACGAGCGAGGGCGACATCGAGGTCGAACTCTACGACGAGCGCGCACCGCGGACCGTCGAGAACTTCGTCGGGCTGGCAACCGGCGAGAAGAGCTGGACCGACCCGGAAACCGGCGAGGAGGTCGACGGCGAGCCGCTGTACGACGACGTCGCCTTCCACCGCGTTATCGAGGACTTCATGATTCAGGGTGGCGATCCGACCGAGACGGGTCGGGGCGGTCCCGGCTACCAGTTCGACGACGAGTTCCACCCCGAACTGCGCCACGACGACGAGGGGATCCTCTCGATGGCCAACTCCGGCCCCGACACCAACGGCTCGCAGTTTTTCATCACGCTCGACGCCCAGCCGCACCTCGACGACCGCCACGCCGTCTTCGGCACGGTGACCGACGGGATGGACGTCGTCCACGAGATCGGCAGCGTCGAGACAGACGCCAACGACCGCCCCAAGGAGGACGTCCTCCTCGAGTCGGTCACTATTCACGACTGATCGCGCGGCGGTTCATCCCCGGCGAGGGTTCCAGCCGCCGATTCCGTGCCACGCAGCGGTTCGAACGCTTCCTGTTGTCGTGATCCGATAGCCACACGCACTGGCCGATAGCGTTATTTCGTCGCTCCGACCACGTGAGACTATTACACGAAATCGACGACCGCTGCTTGCAGCCGCCGCCTCGGGCCTCGGACTCGGGCTTGCCGGCTGTACGAGCAGCGACGACACGGACGTGCAACGCCCCGACGACGATCAGTCGGGGGACGACTCGAGCGACGGTGACGGTCCCCTGACGGCGGTCCTGCACACGAGCAAGGGCGACATCGAGGTCGAACTCTACGACGAGCGCGCACCGCGGACCGTCGAGAACTTCGTCGGGCTGGCAACCGGCGAGAAGAGCTGGACCGACCCGGAAACCGGCGAGGAGGTCGACGGCGAGCCGCTGTACGACGACGTCGCCTTCCACCGCGTTATCGAGGGGTTCATGATCCAGACCGGCGACCCGACCGGGACCGGTCGGGGCGGTCCCGGCTACCAGTTCGACGACGAGTTCCACCCCGAACTGCGCCACGACGACGAGGGGATCCTCTCGATGGCCAACTCCGGCCCCGACACCAACGGCTCGCAGTTTTTCATCACGCTCGAGGCGCAACCGCACCTCGACGACCGCCACGCCGTCTTCGGTACGGTGACCGACGGGATGGACATCGTCCACGAGATCGGCAGCGTCGAGACAGACGCTAACGACCGCCCCAAGGAAGACGTCCTCCTCGAGTCGGTTTCCGTCGCCGGGTAGGGTCGACGGGACGGAAGCTCCGATCCGGCCGAGACGTTTTACGCGTCGCGGTGCTGTCTCCGGGTGACATGGGATCGTCGTCACCCGATACGGAACGTTCCACCCGAGTCTCCGAGCAGGAGGCCCTCGCGGAACTGAGTCAGCAGGCGCTGGACACGGACGATCTCGACCGGTTGGTAGACGACGCGGCAGCGACCGTTACCGAGACGTTGCGCGCCGAGTACTGCGCCGTACTCGAGGTCACCCCGAGCGGGGACGCCGCTGTTTTCGGCGCGGGACTCGGCTGGCGATCGGATCTCCGCGGAACGACGGTTCCGACGACCGAGGACACACAGATTGGGGCACCACTCCGTGCTGACGGCGCGGTGATCGTCGACGGTATCAGCACCGAACCGCGGTTGTCCGTCCCCGAGTTCCTCCTCGAGCACGACGTCACCAGCGGCATCGGCGTCCGAATCGGCCCGTCGGACGACCCGTGGGGCGTGCTCGGAGTGTACACGTCCGAGCAGCGGACCTTTACCGAGTCCGACGCGGCGTTTCTCCGAAGCGTCACGAACGTCCTCGCCTCGGCGATCGAACGCGTTCGGACACGGACCGAACTCGAGGAACCGTACGGCCGGATATCGGACGCCTTCTTCGCGATCGACGAGGAGTGGCAGTTTACGCACCTCAACGAGCGTGCCCGGGCGCTGCTCAGCCCCGACGGCCGACAGCTGGTCGGGACGAACGTCTGGGACGCGTTCCCCGAGGCGATCGGTCGGAAGTTCAAGCCGAAGTACGAGCGCGCGATGGCCGAACAGGAGACCGTCTCGTTCGAGGAGTACTACCCGGAGCCACTCGACGCGTGGTTCGAGGTCCATGCCTATCCGTCGCCGACCGGGCTCTCCGTCTACTTTCGCGACATCAGCGAGCGCGGGGAGCGAGAACGGGAACTGCGGCGAAAGGAACGTCGCTTCGAAGCGGTCTTCGAGGACCCGAACATCCTCGTCGGGCTGCTCGATCCCGACGGGACCGTCCGGGACATCAACCGAACGGCGTTGGAGTACATCGATTCGGATCTGTCGGCAGTGACCGACATCCCCTTCTGGGAAACGCCGTGGTGGAGGAGCGACGACGACATCCGGTCCGATGTCAGGGAGTGGGTCGAGCGTGCGGCCGCCGGCGAGTACGTGGATTTCGAGGCCGATCTCACTCGGCCGAGCGGCGAGCGATACACGATCGAGGGCGTCTTCAGACCTGTTACCGACGAGGACGGCGAGGTCGTCTCGATCATCGTTTCGGACCGTGACGTGACCGAACGAAAGGCACACGAGCGGGCGCTCGAAGAACGCGAACGGCAACTGTCGACGCTGATGGACAACGTCCCCGGAATGGTCTATCGCTGTCGCAACGCTCGAGGGTGGCCGATGGAGTTCGTCAGCGACGCCTGTGCTGACGTGACCGGCTACGAACCGACGGCGCTCGAGCGCGGCGAGGTCGTGTGGGGCGAGGACGTCGTGGTCGAGGCGGATCGCGAGATGGTCTGGGAGACGGTCCAGCAGGACGCGGCCGACGGCGGGACGTTCTCGACGACCTACCGGATCGAGACCGCCGACGGGGACCGACGATGGGTCAGGGATTACGGCCGGGGCATCCTCGAGGACGGCGACCTCGTCGCGGTCGAGGGGATCATCGCCGACGTCACCGAGCGCAAACGGCTGGCGGCCGAACTCGAGGAGTCCGAGCGGCGCTATCGGACGCTGGTCGAACAGTTCCCCAACGGTGCCGTCGCCCTCGTCGACCGGAACCTCCGGTACCGGACCGTCGGCGGCAATCCGCTGGACGTCGCCGACGTGACGGCCGACGAAATCGAGGGAAAACCGGTCGAGCAAGCCATCCCGTCGGCGTTGGCCGACGAGCTCGTCCCGCGTTACGAGGCCGCACTCGAGGGGGAATCCAGCACGTTCGAGACGGAACTCAACGGTCGGGTCTACCGGTTTCACGTCGTTCCGGTCCGGAACGACGACGGGAACGTCTCCGCTGCGCTGGGGATGTCACAGGACATCACCGAGCGAACGGAGCGAAAGCGTCGGCTCGAGCGGTCCGAACAGCGCTATCGGACCCTCACCGAGCACTTTCCGAACGGGATCGTGACCCTGTTCGACCACGAACTCCGGTACGAGCTGGCGGCCGGCCGGGCGTTCGACGACATCCCCGTCGAGCCGGAAACCCTCGAAGGGCGATACTTCAGGGAGGTCTGGGACGAGGAAACCGCCGACGCGCTACAGCCGGCGTTCGAGGCCGCGCTGGACGGCAGGGAACGGTCGATCGAACTCGAGTACGCCGGGCGGGAGTGGGTCTTTCACGCGGTCCCGATCACCGACGAGCGCGGCGACGTGTTCGCCGGCATGACGATGGCCCAGGACATCACCGAACGAAAGGAGTACGAGCGGTACCTGCGCGACGCCAAGTCCCAACTGGAGGCGGCGACCGAGGCCGGTGCCGTCGGAACGTGGGAGTGGGACGTTCAAACGGACGAGATGGTCGTCGGCCAGTCGTTTGCCAGGACGTTCGGGGTCGAACCGGCGGCCGCACGCGAGGGCGTCTCGCTCGACCGGTTCATTTCGGCGATCCACGAGGCCGACCGCGAACGGGTCGTCGCGGAGATCGAAGCGGCCGTCGAATCGGGCGGCGACTACGAAGCGGAGTACCGCGTTCGAAACGCCGACGGTGAGATCAGATGGGTCGTCGCTCGCGGCCGCGTCGAGTGCGACGCGGACGGAACTCCGGTCACGTTCCCCGGCGCGCTCACCGACATCACGGAGCGGAAACGCGCCGAACTACAGCTACAGCGGAACAACGAACAACTGGAGACGCTGTTCGAGATCCTCCCGGTCGGCGTCGTGGTCGCGGACGCGGACGGACGGCTCGTCGAGGCCAACGACACTGCCACCGAGATCTGGGGCGGAGACGTGTTCGACGCCGAATCCATCGCGGAGTACGAACAGTACCCGGCCGTGTGGGCGGACTCAGGCGAGCCGGTCGAGCCCGAGGAGTGGACGATGGCTCGCGTGCTCGAGGGTGAGGAGGTCACCGATCCCGACGTCTTCGAGATCGAAACCGTCGACGGTAAGCGCCGGATCATCCAGGTCGAGGGGATGCCGGTCCGGGACGAAACCGGGACGGTGACCCGTGGCGTCGTGACGATCACGGACATCACCGAGCGACGGAACAACCAGCGAAAGCTCGCCGAGAGCGAGCAGCGTTACCGGACGCTGGTCGAACACTTCCCCAACGGTGCGGTGGGCCTGTTCGACGACGACCTACGGTACCAGGTCGTCGGCGGCGCGGCGTTCGACGACATCGAGACGACCACATCGTCGATCGTCGGCAAGACCGTCCGAGAACGGTATCCGGAGCCGCTGGCCGACCAGCTAGAACCGAAGTTCAGGGCGGCCCTCGAGGGCGAGGCGAACGCCTTCGAGATCGCGTTCCACGGCCGGGACTGGATGGCGTATACGGTTCCCGTGACGGACGACGGGGGTGAGATCTTCGGCGGCATGATCCTGGTGCAAGACGTCACCGAACAGAAAGAGCGGGAACGCAAACTGCGCGAGCGAGAGCGGCGGCTCAAACGATACAAGGAGTACACCGACGACGTTCTCGACGCCATCGACGACGTGTTCTACGTCATCGACGAGGAGGGGACGATCCAGCGGTGGAACCGGAGTCTGAACGAGGTGACGGGGTATACGGACGCCGAAATCGACTCGATGAACCCCGCTGCGTTCTTCGACGATGACGACTGGGAGACGGTCGTCGCCGCCGTTCGGGAAGGGTTCGAGACCGGCTCGGTCACCGTCGAACTGGAACTTCACCCCAAAGACGGCGAGCCGATCCCCGTCGAGTTCGCCGCATCGACGCTCGAGGACCCGTGGGGGAACACGGTACTGGCCGGAATCGGACGCGATGTCACGGAACGAGTCGAACGCCAGCGTGCGCTCGAGGAATCCGAACGGCGATACCGAACGCTAACCCAGCACTTCCCGAACGGGGCCGTCGGCGTCTACGACCACGATCTCACGTACACGCTGACCGAGGGGGCCGAACTCGGCGAGACGCTACCTCCTGCGGATCGACTCGAGGGGAATCGACTGCCGGCGGTCTTTCCGGAGGAAACGGTCGCGGATCTGGAGCCGCTGTTTCGCGCCGCCGTCGAGGACGGCGAGACCGGCAGCGTCGAAACGACGTTCGCCGGCCGGGACTGGCGCGTGTGGGCGACGCCGCTTCGCGACGCCGACGGCGATATTTTCGCCGGGCTGAGCTTCACCCAGGACGTCACGGAACGGCGGGAGTACGAGCGCAAACTCGAGGAATCCAACGAGCGATTGGAGCAGTTCGCGTACGCCGCCTCCCACGACTTGCAGGAGCCGCTCCGGATGATCACAAGCTACCTCCAGCTTCTCGAAAGCCGGTACGGCGACGCGTTCGACGAGGACGGCGAGGAGTTCCTCGCGTTCGCTATCGACGGCGCAGACCGGATGCGAGACATGATCGACGGCCTGCTCGAGTACTCGCGCGTGGAAACGCGTGGCGAGCCGTTCGAGCCGGTGGATCTGAACGCCGTCTTCGAGAGCGTCCTCGCGGACCTCCAGTTCCGGATCGAGGAGAGCAACGCCGAGATCACGGCCGCGCAACTCCCGCGTGTGACCGGCGATCGGAGCCAGATACGACAGGTCCTGCAGAACCTCGTGAGCAACGCGATTACGTACAGCGGCGACGAACCGCCGCGCGTTCACGTCGGCGCAGAACGACGGGGTTCGGAGTGGGTGATCTCGGTCCGGGACGAGGGCATCGGTATCGATCCGGCCGATCACGAGCGGGTGTTTTCCATCTTCGATCGGCTCCACAGCCACGCGGAATACGACGGAACCGGGATCGGACTGGCGCTCTGTGAGCGCATCGTCGAACGCCACGGCGGCGAGATCTGGGTCGAGTCCGAACCCGGCGAGGGATCGACGTTCTCGATTACGCTTCCCGCCGCGTAACGACGCCCCTCGACGCCGGCGGCCCGTCGCTGTGTATTGCGGCGACACCAGTCCGCTCGAGCCACCGCCGGGGTCGGCCAACCGTAACGGGAAAGACGACGCAGTCGAACCACTACGCAATGAGCGACGACGGTATCCAGCGCGCGAGCGACGTCGGGTCGGCCGACGCGCCACCGATCGACGAGAAACCCTACAAGATCATCTTCGAGGCCAACAAGTGCTTCGGCGCGGGCAAGTGCGCCGAGGTCAGCGACAACTGGGAGATGTCCATCGCCTCCGGGATGGCCCAGCCAGAGGAGTACTTCATCGACGAGGACGACCTCGAGCACAACGTTCGCGCGGCGGAGATCTGCCCGGCGAAGAAAGACGACGGCTGCATCCACGTCGTCGATCGCCGCACCGACGAGGAGATCGCGCCGGATCCACACGGCGACGGGACGTTGAGCGTCGACTGGTAACGCCTCGAGCGGTCGATCGCCCGCGACACACCGAAACGCACATCCCGGGTCGGGAACAACCATAGACTGCGCTTTTGCGCGAGGGTAGCCAAGCAGGCCAACGGCGGTGGGCTTAAGACCCGCTCCCGTAGGGGTCCTTGGGTTCAAATCCCAACCCTCGCACTCGTCACGAACGATTCGTGAGTAACGAGTGCGCGACGCGGGATTTGAACGAGAGCAGCCACAGTCCGGAACACGAGCGACGCGAGTGCCCGGAACGTCTGGACGTGGTTCAAATCCCACTCCTCGCATGTCGCCGCGACCAACCCAAGCGGCCGGTCCGGGAGCCGAGCCACGCGGGAGTGACCGGCCGGAACCTGCAGGTCCAATCGTTTCAGCGGTTCGAGACGAACTGCAGGTGATGAGTGGGCCGAAGCCGGAGCGATCACGGATCGCCACGAACCGGATGGCGGTCGCAATCGTCGTCGGATCGATCGTGGTGGCGGTCGCGCTCGCGGGCCTGTACTGGAGCGGGGCGCTCGAGGCGTTCGTTCCGGATCGCGGCCCGGCGGCGGACGCAGTCCCGTTGTATCTCCTTCTCGCCGGGCTTTCGGTGGCGCTCGTTCTCTGGAGTTGGAAACGGGTGCTCTCGCTGCTTGCGTGATCGATATCCGTCAGAACGGGTACTTCCGGGGTTCGCGCTGGATCGAGAGCCACTTCGTCGTGGTGAGTTCGTCGAGGATCGACTCGCCGTTGTACCGGCCAAGCCCCGACTGTTTCATCCCGCCGAAGGGAACGTGTGGCTCGTCGTTCATCGGCTGGTCGTTGATGTGGATCATCCCCGTCTCGATCCGGTCGGCGATCGTTCGGGCCTGATCGAGGTCCTCGCTGTGGACTGACCCCGACAGCCCGTGGATCGTGTCGTTTGCCAGTTCGATCGCCTCCGTATCGCTCGCGTAGGGGATGACCGGTGCGACGGGCCCGAAGTGCTCGTTGCACGCGGCGGCCATGTCGTTGTCGACGTCCGAGAGAACCGTCGGTTCGACGACCAGTCCGTCGTGGCCGCCGCCGGTCTCGACGGTTGCGCCCTCCTCGACCGTCGTCTGGATGTACTCGAGGATCCGATCGCGCTGGCTCTCGTCGATGATCGGTCCGATGATCGTGTCCTCGTCGGTCGGGTCGCCGGTCGGCAGGTTCGCCGCCCGGTCGGCGAGCATCCCCACGTAGTCGTCGTACAGTTCCTCGTGGACCAGATGGCGGTTGATCGAGATACAGGCCTGTCCCTGATGGAGAAACGAGCCGAAGACGCCGCCGTCGACGGCACGCTCGAGGGCAGCGTTTTCGGTGACGACGTGGACGTTGTTGCCGCCGAGTTCGAGGGCCGGAAGCGTACAGTTGCCGGCGGCCTGCCGGGCGACCCGTTGGCCGATCTCGGTCGAGCCGGTAAAGGCGAGTACGCGGGGGACCTCGTGGTCGGCGATCGCGTCGCCGATCTCGGAGCCACGGCCCGGCACGACGCTCAGGACGCCCTCGGGAACGCCGGCCGCTTCGAAGATCCGGGCGAGCAACAGCCCGCCGGTGATCGGCGTACTCGAGGCGGGTTTGAGCACGACCGCGTTGCCGGTCGCGATCGCCGGCGCGACCGCCCGCATCGACAGGTGAAACGGGAAGTTCCACGGCGAGATGACGCCGACGACGCCGACCGGCCGCCGTTCGACGACGTTCTCTTTCCCCGGGACGATCGAGTCCGCGTGCTCGCCGTCCATCCGGAACGGATAGCTCGCGGCCTGTTGCAGCATTCCGCGTGCCGTCTGCAACTCGGCGGTGCTTTTGACCGCCGTGCTCCCCGACTCGAGCGCGAGCAGTTCGAGGATCTCATCGCGGTGGTCGCGGACGAACTCGATGGCCGCGGAGATCACGCCCGCTCGCGCTTGCGGCGGCTGACGAGCCCACGAGGCCTGCGCTTCGGCGGCGGCCTCGTAGGCCCGGTCGACGTCGGCTTCGGTCCCCGCCGGGACGGTCGCGATCTCCTCGCGGGTGTAGGGGTTTTCGACCGAGATCGAGTCCCGATCGTCGGCGGCGGTCCACTCGCCGGCGAGATACAGCGCGTTCCAGCCCGACTCGGGTGACAATGGCAGGTCAGTCATACGGGAACGGTATCCGGCGGTCGGGAAAAGTGTCATACCGGCAACTGCAACGCGTCCCGATCCCACGGTCGCTTTGTCTCGGTGCCGGAACGATCGCTTAGAACGGAACAGACCCGGGGTCGTCGCCGCGATCACTTCGGGAGCTTCGCGTTCGGTATCACGTATCCGACGCCGAGGGAGACGACGAGACCGACGGTCAACGCCGCCGGCAGACCGACGACCGGATCGGCCTCGGTGAACATCGCCGCGAGAAACACGATACCGGCAGCCGAAGATCCGAACCCGGCGGCGAGTCGGTGGAATCCACGGAGCGGGCCGGGGTCGTTGGCCGGTGTCATCGCCTCGAGTCCGCCGAGCAGCGTGGGCGATAGCGGTCCGTCCTCGAACGAAGCCGTCCTTTCCTCGTGTTGGCCCTCCATACTCGGTGTGTTTGGCTAGGAGAGTTTATATTCACCCAACTATTATGAGACGAAGAAACCCGAGTCAGGTGCGCCCCATCCTCGAGCATCGCCGCAGCGTCGACGAGACGACCGGATCGCTCGAGACGGACACATCGTGCGGTAATCGCGGCTCACTCGCCGGTACGGAACGACAGGTCGAGCGACGGTGCCGAGTGGGTGAGCGATCCCATCGAAACGACGTCGACGCCGGTCGCGGCGTAGTCTGCGACCGTCTCCAGCGTGATCCCGCCGCTGGCTTCCGCGAGCACCCCCTCGTAGTCGGCCAGCAGGGTGACGGCCTCGCGCGTTTCCTCGGGGGTCATATTATCCAGCAGAACGATATCCGCGCCCGCCGCGGCCGCCCGGGGCGCGTCCGCGACGGCCTCGACCTCCACGTCGAGTTGCGTCGCAAACGACGTCCGCTCGCGGAAGTGCTCGATCGCGCCCTCGAGTCCCATCTCCGCGACGTGGTTGTCCTTGATCATCACCATATGCGAGAGGTCGAGCCGGTGGGTGTCGCCGCCGCCCGCGACGACGGCCCGTTTCTCGAGGCCGCGGAGACCGGGGGTCGTCTTGCGGGTCCCGGCGATGCGGACGTCGTCGGATTCGGCACGGGCGCGCTCGACCGCGTCGTTCGTCCGCGTCGCGATTCCCGACGCGTGACCCGCGAGGTTGACCGCGACCCGCTCGCCCCGGAGGACCTCGCGTGCAGGCCCCTCGGCCCGGAGGAGTTCGTCGCCGGAGTCGACGGCAGCGCCGTCCTCGAGTCGATCGGTGACGGTAACGTCGAGATACTCGAAAACGGCCGTCGCGGCCTCGAGACCCGCGACGACGCCGGGTTCCTTGGCGACGAGTCGACCCGTCGTCTCGCCGGGCACCTGATTGGTCACGTCGTGGTGGCCGACGTCCTCGCGGAGCCAGCGGTCGACCTGCGTGTCGGTGATCATGTGATCGACTTGCAACCCGATCGTGGATAAACGGCCTGTTTTCGCCGTCCCGGTTCGGTCCGTGGCGGCGGGTCAGTTCGGGAGCCGTCCGGCCCGGTCGAGACCGGCGAGGACGACGACCGTCGCGGCCAGAAAGACGGCAGCGCCGGCAAATACCGTGTCGTAGGCGTAGCCGCGCTCGAGGAGCACGCCCAGCGCGGACGACCCGACCGCTTGCGTCAGCATCCACGTCGAACTGAACACGGCGTAGGCGCTGCCACGCGTCGCGTCCGGAAGCGTATCGAGCAGGTAGGTGTCCGTGGCGGGAAACAGCGTGTGGATGACGAACCCGACGATCGCGGAGAGGGCGACAAGCGCCACCAGCCCGTCGACGACCGTGAGAGCGAACAGGCTCGCGGAGAACGTGCCGACGATCCCCAGCAGGAACGGGATCCGCGGAAGCCTGTCGGCCAGATCGCCGCCGAAGAAGAACGCGGGGACGCCGGCGGCGAAGACGATCGTGAGCATCGTTCCCGCCATGCGATCGGAAAGCCCCTTCGACTGCATGTAGAGTTCGTAGAAGTTGAACACGCCCTGCCAGACGAACGACGCCGCGCCGACGATCGCAAGCGCCGTCACGATGAGCCGCCACTCCGAGAGCGCGCCGGCGACGAGTCCGCGGTCATCTCGGCCCGCCGTCGGCATCTCGGTTCCCGTCGCGGCGTACCACGCGTAGGCCGTCACCACCGCCGCGCCGACGGCGATCGCCCACAGCGCGAGTCGCCAGTCGGCGACGAGGACGACGAACGCGACGAACGGCGCGGCGATCACCGCGGCGATCTGGTTGGCGGTCCCGTGGATCCCCATGACGCGACCGACCCGCGCCGGGTACAGTTCGCTCAACAGGGGGTTCGCCGAGACGAAGTACACCCCGGAGGCGATTCCCATGAGGAACGCGCCGATCAGGAGGTGCGTAACCGTCGTTGCGGTCGCGGCGAGACCGGCCGCGACAGTGAGGATCGTCCCCGACCCGATCACGACGTAGTGTCGAGGGACCTTCGTGAGCAGCCATCCGGTCGGCAATCGGGGCGACGCGCTCCCGACCCACGCAAACGTTACGATCAATCCGGCGGTGGCCTCGCCGATCGCGAACTCGGCGATGAAGACGTCCAGCAGCGGGGCGAAGATGATTCTGGCCAGATTGACGAGAAAGACGAGTCCACAGAGCGAGGCGAAGAGTCGAGCGCGGGCCACGCCCGGTATTTCCGATAGGCGGCCTCAAACGTTCCGAAATCGGAACTGTTCAGCCTCCGACAACAGTATCACGACGGATCGGCGCGTCGAACGGCCGGTTCCGAAGCCGCCGTGCGGCCGATAACCGACCCGCAAAACGCCCCCGTTACGCTCGAGTCGGGTGTTCGTCCTCGACGACGTAGTGACACCCCTTCGACTCGGTGTTCTCGCTCGCCGCCCGCGCGATCAACAGGGCCACGACGCTTGCGTTGCGGAGTTCGTACAGGTCTCGAGCCGTCCGGGTGCGGATATACGCGTCCACTTCGCCCTTGAGCCGGCGGAGGACGGCGCTGGCGCGGGAGATCTCGTCGGGGTCGCGCTCGAGGCCGAGGGATTCGTCCATCGTCCGCTGCAGGCGGGTGAACTTCTCGGCGGCGAACCGTTCGGGGAGAGCGGGATCGCTGTTCCGGAGGTCGGGAGCCTCGACGACCGCCGGGTCCGCGTCGCGGTCGGCGGCGTCGTCGCCGGCACGTAGGCCCCAGACGAGGCCCTCGAGCAGGCTCGTACTCGCGAGTCGGTTCGCGCCGTGGACGCCGGTCCGGGCGCATTCGCCGACGGCGTAGAGAGCCTCGAGCGAGGTGCGGCCCCGGTCGTCGACGTCGATCCCGCCACACAGGAAGTGCTCGCAGGGTGCAACGGGGATCTCCTCGCCCTCGATACCGCGGTCGCGGCACTTCTCGGCGATGCCGGGGAACTCGTCCTCGAACGCGAGGGGACTCACGTCGAGGACGACCTCGCCGGTCGCCTCGCGTTCGGTTTCGACCGCGCGAGCGACGACGTCCCGCGGCGCGAGTTCGGCGTCGGAATGGTAGTCGTCCATGAACCGCTCGCCGTCGCCGTTTCGCAACACTGCGCCCTCGCCGCGCAGGGCCTCCGAGAGGAGGAAGGTATCTTGCTCCGCGGCTTCGCCGCTCCGCTTCGAGGCGCTACGCGCCCCGCTCCCCTCGTAGGCCGTCGGATGGAACTGGACGTACTCGAGGTCGGCCACGTCGGCCCCGGCGAGGGCGGCCATGGCGATCCCGTCGCCCGTCGCGTCGTCGGGGTTGGTCGAGCGCGTATAGAGCGCGCCGATGCCGCCGGTCGCGAGGATCGTCGCGCCGGCGTAGATCGGATGGCCCTCCTCGGCCTCGTCGCTGACGACGCCGTGGACCCGTCCCTCGTGGGTGAGCAACTCGAGGGCGGCGGTGTCCTGCCGGACTTCGATTCGATCGTGGTCGTCGACGTAGTTCAGGAACGGCCGCAGGATGTGGCTTCCCGTCGCCGCGTCGACGTGGAGGATCCGGTTCTCGGAGTGGGCGGCCTCGCGGGTGTAGTCGAAGTCGCCGTCACCGTCGCTGTCGAACTCGATGCCCAGCGTGTCGATGAGCACGTCCGTAACGGCGTCGTCGGCGTCCTCGACGAGGACGTCGACCGCATCGGGATCGGCAGTCCCGGCGCTGGCCGCGATGATGTCTTCCTTGAGCGACTCGGGATCGCCGCGGGTCGTCGAGATCCCGCCCTGTGCCCAGTCGGTACTGGCGTCGTCGGGACGCTCGGCTTTGGTAAGCAGGCAGACGTCCGCCCCGTTGCGGGCGGCGGCGAGTGCGGCCGCACAGCCGGCGATGCCGCTACCGACGACGAGGACCTCCGTGGTTTCGGGAGTGGGAGTCATCGGTGTTAGATCTCGAGCATTCGATCGAGCGCCACCCCGGCGAGGTCCTTCTCCTCGGGGGCGACCTCGATCACGTTTCGTTCGCGACCCTCGACGAGTTCCTCGAGCACCCACGTCAGATAGTTGGGGTCGATCTGGCGCATGGCGTTGCAGTCCATACAGGCCTCGCCACACAGCGGCAGGACGTTCACGTCGGGGTGCCACCGCTGGAGGTGGTTCGTGAGGTGTATCTCGGTGCCGATCGCCCACGTCTCGCCGGGATCGGCCGTTTCGATCGTCTCGCAGATCGTGCTCGTCGAGCCGACGACGTCGGCGGCTTCGACGACTTCGCGGCGACACTCGGGGTGGACGACGACGTTCGCTTCGGGGTGGTCCTCGCGGACGGCCGCGATGTGGTCCTCGCGGAACCGTTCGTGGACTTGACAGTAGCCGTCCCAGAGGATGATGTCGCTTTCGGCGACCTCGTCGGCGTCCTTGCCCTCGGGATCCCACGGGTCCCACTCGGCGATATCGTCCTCCATCCCGAGGCGGTAGGCGGTGTTTTCCCCGAGGTGCTTGTCGGGCAGGAACAGAACCTTGTCGCCCCGCTCGAAGGCGTACTCGAAGGCCTTGTGCGCGTTCGAGGACGTGCAGACGAGACCGCCCTGGCTCGCACAGAACGCCTTCAGGTCCGCGTAGGAGTTCATGTACGTGATCGGAACGATGTCGGCGTCGGGCGCGGCGGCCGTGATCTCGGCCCACGCGCTGTCGACCTGCAGCGCCTCGGCCATCCCCGCCATCGGACACGACGCCTCCATGCTCGGCAGGATAACGGTCTGGTCGTCGTCGGTGATGATGTCGGCGCTCTCGGCCATGAACGTGACGCCGCCGAAGACAACGTACTCGGCGTCGGCCTCGGCGGCTTGCTTCGAGAGCTGATAGGAGTCGCCGACGAAATCGGCGTGCTCGACGATCTCCCGACGCTGGTAGTTGTGTCCGAGGATGACGACGTCGTCCCCGAGTTCGGCGAGCGCGGCCTCGATGCGTTCGGTCCGTTCGTCCTCGTCCAACTCACGATAACGTGGCGGGAGCTGTTCGAGATTGTCGTATTTGAACAGACTCAAATCGGTTTCCAGCTCCGCCGTTTCCATTTTGACCATTTCACGTCACCCGTGGTTATGCGGATATCATAGGCGACTATTGAATAACTTTTTCCTTCGATAGCCCCGACTGAGTGATTACCATCGACTGGTACAACGATCGAAAACGAACGATTCGTTGTTCGCTCCCGGGAACACGTCCTCGCCGGTGACTGTCAGAAATCGGCGGGCTGAGACCTTTTTCGTGGACTCCCTAGAGACGGTATGGCACTCGAGGACGCCTTCGCGAACTTCACGCGGCGGGACTGGGAACGGGAGCGCGTCGACGGGACGATCCGACTCGCCGTGGTCGGGATCGGCGGGTTCGCTCGCCGGCGTGCACTGCCCGCGATCGCCGACGGGACCTACTGTGAGACGACGACGCTTGTCACCGGCTCCCCCGATCGCTCGCGCTCCGTCGCCGAGGCGTTCGACGTCGCCCACGTCATCGACTACGACGCGTTTCTCGCGGGGGATCACGCCGACACGTACGACGCGGCCTACGTCGCGACGCCGAACGCCCTCCACGGCCGCTACGCCGTCGCTGCGGCCGAGCACGGCAAACACGTCATCTGCGAAAAGCCCCTCGACGTCTCGCTCGAGCGCGCCCGCGACATCGTCGCCGCCTGTGCCGACGCGGGCGTGACCCTGATGACTGCCTACCGGCTCCAGACGGAACCGACGGTCCGGCGGACGCGAGAACTCGTCGACGAGGGCGTCGTCGGCGACGTCGTCCAGATCCACGGCGGCTTCTCGAACCCGCTTCTTGAGCACGCCAGCCCGGACACGTGGCGGCTCGACCCCGATCTCGCGGGCGGCGGTGCGCTCGTCGACCTCGGTATCTACCCGCTGAACACCGTCCGGTTCCTGCTCGACTGTGACCCAGCGGGGGCGTACGCGACGACGTACTCGAGCGGCGATCCCTTCGACGAGGTCGACGAACGCGTCGCCTTTCAACTCGAGTTTCCGACCGGGGCGACCGCCTCGTGTACGGCCAGTCTCGACGCCCACGCCGACAGCGGACTCAAACTGGTCGGGACCGACGGCATGATTTCGGTCGAATCCCCGTTCGGCGGCGTCGTCCCACAGGAACTGGTCGTCGAGAGCGGCGACGTGCGAATGGAGTACACCGGTCCGCCGGTCGACGAGGTCCGCGAGGAGTTCGATTACTTCGGCTACTGCGTGTTGACCGACAGCGACCCCGAACCCGACGGTATCGACGGCCTCGCGGACATTCGTGCGATCGAAGCGATCTACGGCGCGGCCGAAACGGGCAGCCGGGTCACCCTCGAGCGCTGAGTCGGCGCTATCGGGACCGCTCGGTCCAGCAGTCGAGGGTCTTCCGGATGAGTTGCCGCGAGGCCATCGAGGCGAGGAAATACCAGACGATCCACGTCGGCATCGGGCCGACGAGGGACTCCTGCCAGGAGACGGCACCGGCTATCGGGACGACCAGTCCCGTCTCGTCGGCCCCGAGATGGCCGCCGTTGACTTTCCAGCGCAACCAGAGGAAGACCGGTATCGTCAACAGCATGACCCAGACCGTCGGCCGAAACTGGAGTTTGAACATCGCAATCTGATCGCGGACGATCGCCTGCTGTTGATCCTGCATGCGCTCGAGAGCCGCGTCGTCGCCGCGCTCCGTCGCCGCCCGCTTCCGCTCTTGAAACTCGGATAGCCGGCGTCGATACTGCTCGAGTTTCTCGTGATCGGTCAGCCGTGACTGCAACACGGTCGAGTAGAGCCCGGTGACGACGGCGAGCACAAGGATGACGATGTGAAACGGCAGGGAATCGGTGAGCGGACCGAGGACGACGCTTTCGACCGACGCGACGACGTCCCGGAGCCGTGGACTCCAGTAGCCGGCAAACAGGGCGAGAGCGAACGCGCCCGCGGCTTTGTCCAGCGACGACCAGCGCTCGGTTTCGATGTCGGCTCGGTCCAGCGACCCGTCTTCGTCACGAGCCGCCAGCTTCTCGCGCACTCGCTCGGGATCGGCCAGCGTAAACCCGGCCCCCGAACTGACGAGCACTTCCTGCTCGATAAGCCGACCCCACTGCTCGCTGGAGAGGGCGTCGCTGACGTCGGTCCACTCGAGTTCCTCCGTGCCGCCGTCGGAGCGATCGAGGAGCACGGCCAGCGCGTCCTGCATCGCGGGATCGGCGAGAAGGGGTTCCAACTGATCGACCGGCATACTCCTTGCGTGTTTCCGTCACGGAACTATCAACCCTTTTGATTACGCACGTACGGGAGCGAGCGCCTCGATCGTCGCCTCGACCATCTCGCTCGAGGCCGGTTCGGGGACGACGACGATCGGATGATCGATCCCCGTCTCGGCCACGAGGGTTCGGAGCCGGTCCCGCGCTTGGTCGGCCGTCCCCGCGACACCGAGGTCGGCGATCATCTCGTCGGTGACGGCGCTCGCGGCGGCCCGCTTGTCGCCGTTTCGCCACGCCTCGGCGATCCGGTCTGTGGCCGCTGGAAAGCCCGTCGCGACCGCGCGGCGATAGCCCTCGCCGCTGCCGACGTAGTAGGCGACGTGCCGACGGAGCGTCCGGCGAGCCTCGGCCGACTCCTCGCTGACGGCCGCCGGGACGTACGGAGCGACCGTGATCTCGTCCGGATCACGGTCGCGCTCCCGCGCTGCGGCGGCGACCTCCTCGAAGGCATCCGCCAGCCGCGAAAACGGGATGTTGTGGGGGATCCAGCCGTCACAGAGCCGGCCGACGACCCGCCGGTTCGCCGGTCCGAGCCCGGCCTGATAGATCGGGACCGGCGCGTCGAGGGCGGGGAAATCGGCCGCCTCGAGTACGTCGCCGTCGTAGTCGACCGGATCGCCGGGAGTCTCCGTCCCGCCGGTGTACGCACGCACCAGTTCGATCGTTTCGTGGGCGCGTCGAACCGGCCGATCGAACGCCATCCCGTGGAGGTCCGCGACCGCTTTCCGGGTACTCGTCCCGAGTCCGAGGGTAAACCGCCCGCTCGAGGCCCGGTGGAGCGACGCGGCGGTCATCGCGAGCACCGCGGGCGACCGGGAGTAGACGTTCAGGATCGCGCTCCCGATCTCGATCCCGTCGGTCCGACACGCCATCTCGGTTAGCTGGACGACGCCGCTTTCGCCCCAGAGTTCGCCGACCCAGACCGCATCGTAGGCTAACTCCTCCGCGCGAACCGCGACGTCCGCGGGGTCGAGATCCCCGAGCGACGTAACCATGAGTCCAACGTCCATGCCGACCGCATGAACGGCCAGCGACAAAAGTGACGGCTCCGAGTCGACCGGCCGCTCGACTGCGATCACGTCGCCGGTTTCGCCGCGTCACACGCGGGTGACGGAGCGCCCAGCGGCCGTACGCGACGTCGAGCGAAACTCACGACGGAAGCGCCGTGCATCGATGACGCAGCGGCGAGCCGGCGTCGCATCGATAACCCGGTATCACTCGTATCGGAGGGCGTCGATCGGGTCCACGCGGGCGGCGCGCCACGCCGGATACAGCCCGGAAACAACGCCGACGCCGACGCCGACGCCGATGGCGATCACGATCCACTCGAGCGGGTAGACCATCGGCCACTCGAGCAGCGCCACCCCGAAGTAGCCGACGCCGAGTCCGACGGCCACCCCGAAGACGGCCCCGAACAGTCCGAGGATGATCGATTCGACGAGAAACAGTTGCAGGACGTCGCGTCTCGTCGCGCCGACGGCTTTCATGATGCCGATCTCCCGGATGCGCTCGGTGACGCTTACGATCATGATGTTGGCGATACCGATCGAGCCGACGACGAGCGCGATGGCGGCGACGGCTCCGATAAACGCCGTAAGCTGGTCGACGATGTCGGTGAACTGCTCGATGGCGTCCTCGACGGTCTGGACCTCGATCCGGTGGTCGTCCTGTTTCAGCTCGGCCGCGTGTGACTCGGTCTCGAGGTAGTCGGCGACCGCCGCCTGGGCCGGCTCGACGTCGTCGAAGCTCTCCGCCCCCACCTGCAAGAGCGGATAGGCTCGTTCTTCGTCCCCGGCGGGCGTCTCGATCGTCGTCGAGTAGTGTGGCTCGACCGGGAGGAAAAGCCGGGGTGACGGCTGTGCGCTGAACTCCGCTTCCATGACGCCGGCGACGGTGACGGTCGTCGTCTCGCCGTTCTCGAAAGTCAGCGTAAGTTCGTCGCCGGTCGAGACGTTCCCCTCGAACAGTTGGCTCGCCGGCTCGTTGATGACGGCCTCGTTCGGCCCGTCGAAGGGCTCGCCCTCGGCGAACGTCGCGTGCTCGAACCGATCGGGCGTCGTCGCCGACGCGTCGACGACGCCGGTCAGCCGCTCGTCGTCGGTTGCCGTCTGGACGACGTCGACCGACCCCTCGGGGGCGACGTACGCGACGCCGTCGAGTTGCTCGAGCGCCGCGACGTCGCTTTCGGTGTAGATCGGCGCGTCGACGGGAACGATTCCGACCCCCGCCTCCGGATCCGTCTGGGTCTGGACCATCATCACCGGGTCCTGTTCGGCCTCGATGTCGCCGACGATGCTCTCGGAGAAACCGGAGCCGAGCACCATGAACGTGATCACGGCGGCGACGCCGATGATGACACCGAGCGTCGTCAGCGTCGAGCGAAGCTTGTGCGACGCGATCGACCGCCACCCGATACGGAGGCTCTCTCGAAGGTTCATTCCGGGTCCAACCCGCTACACTGCTTGGGTAATTAGCATTTGGAGCTAACATGTACAAGCGGGTCCGATCGCCGGCTCTAGCGACGCTACCCCTCGCGCCCGTCGAAGACGACGTCGCCGTCGACGAGCGTCATCGCGACATCGATCTCGTCGATCCGGTCGGCCCGTTCCCACGGCGAGGCCTCGAGCACGACGAGGTCCGCCCGCGTGCCGACCTCGACGGTTCCGAGTCGGTCCTCGTCGAAGCCGGCATAGGCCGCGCCGTGAGTGTAGGCCCGCAGGGCCTCGGTGACCGACAGCCGCTGGGCCTCGGTGGGCGCGTTGGCGGCGTGGTGGACGCCCAGCAGCGGGTCCAGCGGCATACAGTCCGAGCCGAAAGCAAGCGGAACGCCGGCCTCGAGCACCCGCCGGAACCGATTCGTTCGCTTCCGTCGCTCCGTTCCCAATCGCTGGTCGTAGAGCCCGCCGTCCCGCGCCCACTGGTGGAAGTTCGGCTGCATCGAGGCGACGATCCCGGCCTCGGCCATGCGTTCGAGTTGCTCGTCGGTCGCGAGTTCGACGTGTTCGATCCGGTGGCGCGCGCGATCGGGATCGGCCGTGACCTCGAGCGCCGAAAGCGCCTCCTCGATCGCCGCGTCGCCGATGGCGTGGGCGGTGACCTGAAGGCCCGCGTCGTCGGCCCGCTCGACGATCGACCGCAGTTCGTCGGGGGTGACGACCCACTCGCCGTCGTCGTCGGGATCGGGGTCGTCGCTTTCGTACGGTTCGAAGAGCTTCGCGGTTCGTGCCCCGATACTGCCGTCGGTGTAGGTCTTGATCGCACCCGTCTGGATACGGTCGCTCCCCGCGTTCGTCGTGAGGCCGACTTCTATCACGCTCTCGATGTGATCGGCCCAGTAGTTGATCCGTACCCGCGTCGGGAGTTTGCCTTCCGCCTCGAGATCGCGATAGACCCGTGGCGCACGCGAGTTCCGAACCATGTCGTGGACGGCGGTCACCCCCTGTCGAGCCGCGTACTCGAGGCCGGCGGTGACGAGTTCCCGGGTTTCGTCGTAGCCGGGCGCGATCCGTTTGCGAACGACCTCGGCCGCGTCCTCGACGACGACGCCGGTCGGCTCCCCGGTCGCCGTCGATCGGCGAACGTCCTCGTCGGGGAGGGCGTCCGCGAGGCGGGAAAGCGCGACCGAGTTCAACGACGCGGCGTGCATGTCGACCCGAAGCGCGACCACGGGACGGTCCTCGCTGACGCGATCGAGATCCGCGCGGGTGAGGTAGCCGCGGTCGTCGTCCCACTCGCTTTCGTCGTAGCCAAAGCCCTGCACCCACTCGCGGTCGGTCGCCGCGGCCCGGTCGGCGAGTCGCTCGAGACACTCATCGAAGCCGGACGCATCGGAGAGATCCGCGTGGACGAGATAGCGGCCGAGGTTCTCGACGTGCGTGTGTGCGTCGATAACCCGGGAAGCACGACACGTCCTTCGCAGTCGATCACGTCCGTTTCGACGCCCTCGAGGAACGCGACCTCGTCGGTGTCGCCGAGCCGGACGATTTCGCCGTCGCGGATCGCGACGGCCTCGTGAGTCGTATCGGGATCCGTGAGGGTGTGAACCTCCGCGTTCGTCAACAGGCGGTCGGCTGCGGCGGTCATAGCAGAGGACGCACGCGCGAGGTGCAAAACGATTGTGGAGGGACGCACACGTCGCCGGCACCCGAAACGTTCCAGAACGTGGGAACGAGGGGGCCGTATATGGCGACACTGTACGAACGGCCCGTATGAACGTCCTCGTTCCGATCGACGACTCGGCTCCCGCACGGGCGGCGCTCGAGTACGCGGTGACGACCCATCCGGACGCCGATATCACGGCCTTGCACGCCGCCAGCCCGTCGGTCTCCACGTACGATGTCGGGGTTTCGGCGGCCGACATCGAACGACGGATCGAGGTCGAAAAGCGAAACGCAAAGCCGCTGCTCGAGACGGCGCGACGGATCGCCGCGGAACACGACGCGTCGGTCACGACCGAGACCGTCGTCGGCGTCCCGTCCCGGGCGATCGTCTCGTTTGCGGCCGAAAACGACATCGAGCAGATCGTGCTCGGCAGTCACGGTCGGGCGGGCGTTTCGCGCGTCCTGCTCGGCAGCGTCGCCGAGGGAGTCATGAGCCGCGCGTCGGTGCCGGTAACGGTCGTCCGCTGATCGATCAGCACTCGAGTTGCCGACCCGCGACGACAGGACGTCCCGCTCGAGCGAGGCCCGAGCGCGGTCGCAGGCAGAGTGATATATGTGTCCATCGACTGTACGATCTCGTATGGCACCGTCCACGGTCAGCGACGGCCTCGCGGACGAACTGAGCAGCGTCTGTCGAACCGCGATCGGCGACGGCCTGCGGAGCATCACGTACTTCACGGCCGACGATCACGAGCAACTCTACCTGCGCGAGGACCTCGAGCGCGACGCGGACCTCAATCGCTTCGTCGCGAACGAACGGCTCGGGTTTACGTCCCAGCAAACGTACGGGGACTCCGAACTCGGCGAGTACGAGTTCACCATCCGCGTCTTCGAGTGGGGGTACGTCACCCGCGTCATTGTCGGCGATCACGGCGTCTACGTGACGACCGATCCGCTGAACATGAACGAGTTTCACGAGGTCGCGACCGCGATCAGGAGCGTCCTGTCCGACGTCGACGGCTGAACACGAGCCCCCGGCGTTCGCGCCGAAGCGAGACGAATCAGCAATCCTTAGGACCGGCCGCCGTCTCGACTGACGCATGACCGATCCCGAGACCCTCGCCGATCGAGTGCGCGAGGGAGAGCTTCGGCTGCACGAACTCGAGGACCACGCCGACTACGAGACCGCGGCCACGGCCCGCCGGCTGCTGATCGAACGCGAGACGGACGCGAGCCTCGAGACGATCGGCGAGTACGCGTTCCCCGCCGAGCAGGCGGAGCCGAACATCGAGAACATGATCGGAGCGGCCCAGGTCCCGATGGGTGTCGTCGGCCCCGTTCCCGTCGACGGGGGTGCGACGAGCGGCGAGCACTACCTGCCGCTCGCGACCACGGAAGGCGCGTTGCTCGCGTCGGTCAACCGGGGCCTGTCGGTGATCCGATCGGCCGGCGGCGCTGCCGCTCGCGTCACCAAAAACGGGATGACCCGCGCGCCGGTGTTCCGTGTCGAGGGCGTCGCGGAGGCCGCACGGACGGTCGAGTGGGTCGAGAACAACGTCGACGCGCTGCGCGAGGCGGCCGAATCGACGACGAGTCACGGCGAACTGCTCGAGGTGTCGCCGTACGTCGTCGGGGACTCGGTCTACCTGCGATTCGCCTACGATACCAAGGACGCGATGGGGATGAACATGGCGACGATCGCGACCGGCGAGGCCTGCGAGGTCGTCGAACGCGAGACGCCCGCGTCGCTGGTCGCGCTGTCGGGCAACCTCTGTTCGGACAAGAAACCCGCCGCCATCAACGCCATCGAAGGGCGCGGTCGGTCGGTCACGGCCGACGTCGTCATCCCCGGCGAGGTCGTCGAAGAGCGGCTTCACACGACCGCCGACGCCATCGCCGAGGCCAACACCCGCAAGAACCTGACCGGCAGCGCCAAGGCCGGAAGCCTCGGGTTCAACGCCCACGCCGCAAACGTCGTCGCCGCCGCGTTCCTCGCGACGGGACAGGACGAAGCGCAGGTCGTCGAAGCCGCAAACGCCATCACCACGATGGACGCCCGCGAGCGCGAAGACGGGACGACCGACCTCTACGCGTCGGTCTCGCTCGCCTCGCTCGAGGTCGGCACCGTCGGCGGCGGGACGTCGCTCCCGACGCAGGCCGAAGCGCTCGAGGTGCTCGGCCTTCGGGGCGGCGGCGATCCGCCGGGGTCGAACGCCGACGCGCTCGCCGAGATCATCGCCGTCGGCGCGCTCGCCGGTGAACTTTCGCTGCTGGCCGCGCTGGCCTCGCGTCACCTCGCGAGCGCCCACGAGGATCTCGGGCGGTAGCGCCGGCAGACGACCATCAATCGCGCTTTCTTCAGTGCCGTTTCGCGGTCGGCGATCGCGTCGCCGGCCGTCCCGCGAACGGCGATATCAGTCCGCGCGGGCTCGAGCCGTCGCGACCGCGACGTAGCCGCCGCCCGCGAACAACAGGACGTAGCCGACGAGAACCTGGCCCCCGCTCGCGGCAAGCGCGACGAGACCGAGCCCGATCCCCGCGGTCGCACACGCGACCGCGAAGGAACCACGTCCGTATGCACCGTGGAGAACGCCGACCGCGAGAAAGGTGACCGCGAACGCACCGACCGCGACCGTCGACGCGTCGAGGCCGACCACCGACCCGTCGACGAGCGCGCCATAAACCAGCGCGAGTATCGCGGTTCCCGTCCCGACACCGATCGTCATCGACTGGACGTCGACCGTCTCTGCCATTGGCTTCCGTTTCCGTGCCGAACCCAAAGCGCTACCGTTACCGCCGGCGCGTTACAGTTTCCGATACCGGCCGCGGCTCTCGCTGACGACGCCGCGTCGCGTAAGCTTCTCGAGCGCGGTCCTGACGTACTCGGCCTCGACGCCCCGTTCGCCGGCGTACTCGAGGACCTCGTCCTCCGTCGGCCGGTCGATGGCCTCGAGCGCGCGTTCGACGATCTCCTGCTTGCTGCCGCTTCGGGTCGGGCCGCGGGGATCGCGGTCGCCGGCGGCCTCGAGTTCGTCGGCGTCCAGTCCGGCGGCCTCGAGGTACTCGTCGTCGTCGACGACGCCGTCGGCCACGTCGTCCTCGAGGTCGGCAAAGGAGTCCAGCTCGGCGAAGGCCTCGCCTTCGCCCTGCCGGTTTGCAAGCATCGAGGCCCGCACCTCGCGGGCGTGGTCCGCGTGTTCGGTTTCGACGAACTTCTTGCGTTTCTCGTAGGCCCGCCGGGAGCCACAGCGGGGACACTGGGACGTCTCCGATCGACCCTCGATAATCCAGAGGTTCGAACACTCGCTACAGCCGACGACGGCGTACATGGCTCGAGGTGGGACGGCCCGCCAGTTCAAGGTTCGGCAAGCGCGGCGGAAGTGATTTACTGGCTGATTCGAAAGCGTCCTGCCATTATTTGGCCACACAGCGCGTCTCGGGACGTATGGACCGCGTGTCACTGACCGACCTCGAGCCGTCGGAAGCCGCCGACGGCGTTCACCTGGCGCTGATGGCGGGCACCGACTCGATGAACGTCCAGCACTTCGAGATCGAACCCGGGGCGACGGTCGCGGAACACAGCCATCCACACGAGCAGACAGGGTTTATTTACGAGGGTGAGCTGGTGTTTCTGGTCGACGGCGACGAGATCAGGTGCGGTCCGGGCGACTCCTACGCGATCCCCGGCGATCAGCCACACGCCGCCGAGAACCGCGGCGACGGGACGGTGCGTGGCGTCGACGTGTTCAGTCCGCCCCGTGAGAACCCGAGTTGGCGGGAGTCGGAGCCGCGGTCGTGACTCCGGGAGCTGGTAGTTATTATAAACGATACACTTATTTACTATCGATTATTATGTAATTCTCACAACAATTATTCGGGTCGGTGTCGAACCGTCAGCCCGATGACGAACGAACGGATCGCGGCCGGTCTGCCGGTCGTCTCGGCCGAGGAGGCAGCGGCGACGATTCCAGCCGACGCAACCGTCTACGCCGGGGGCATCGGCGCGGGACCGAAGGAACTCCCGCTCGCGCTCGCCCGGTCTGACCGGGAGCTATCACTGTCGATCGTCAGCAGCGCCGACGCGGGGTTTCTGACGGATACGCAACTCGTCGACAGCGGCGGCGTCGATTTCAGGTACCCGTTTGCCGTCTGGCCCGACCACCGGCGAGCGGCCAACGACGGCGACCTGTCGTTCGTCGACGATCACTTCTCTTCGATCAGCCGGACGGTACAGCAGGACGTGTTCACGCCGGCGTTCGGGTTCGACGGGCCGACGGTTGCCATCGTCGAGGCCGTCGCCGTCGAGGACGACCGGTTCGTCCCGACGACGGCGATCGGTGCCGTCCCCGCGTTCGTCGACCACGCGGATCGAGTGATCGTCGAGGTCAACGAAGCCGTTCCCCGAACGGTCGGCGAGTTCCACGACGTATATCGGCCCGACACCCCGCCGCGGGAGCCGATCCCGCTTTCCGACCCGGGTGACCGACTCGGCGACCGGTACGTCGCCCTCCCCGACGGCCCGGATGCCGTCATCCGAACCGAACAGCCGCCGATGCCGTATCCGTTCCGCGAGCTCACCGCGGACGAAGGGGAAATCGCGGCCGCAACGGTCGACTTCCTCGAGCGCGAACTCGAGCGCAACCCCGCGTTCGAGGACCGACTGACGATCGAGGTCGGCATCGGGACGCTCGGCGACGAGATCATGCGCCGTCTGGACTGGATCGCCCGTTCGGGCTACGATCTCGCGTACTACGGCGAGGTGATTCAGGACGGCCTGCTCGAGTTGCTCGCCGACGGGACGCTCGAGTCCGCGAGCGGGACGGGGATCGTGCTCTCACAGGACGGGATCGATCGGCTGTACGGGTCGCCGGAGACGTTCGCCGACCGGGTTCGGCTCCGTCCCGTCGACATCTCGAACGAGCCGTCGGTGATCCGGCGACTCGGTCTCGTCGGCGTCAACAGCGCGCTGGAAGTCGACATCTACGGCAACGCGAACTCCTCGCACGTTCGCGGCTCGCGGCTCCTGCAGGGGATCGGCGGCAGCGGCGATTTCACGCGGAACGCGCTCGTCTCCGTGATCGTCCTCCCCTCGACCGCCCGCGACGGCGAGGTGTCACGGATCGTCCCGAAAGCGACCCACGTCGACCACCCCGATCACGACGTCGACGTGGTCGTCACTGAACACGGCGTCGCGGATCTCCGGGGGCTTGCGCCCCACGAGCGCGCCACGCGGCTGATCGGGGAGTGTGCCCACCCCGCCTTCCGGGACGACCTCCGGTCGTTCCTCGAGCGAGCGACGAGCGGGGACAAGCCGGGGCACGTGCCACACGACCTGTCGACGGCGTTCGATCCGCTCGAGCGATAGCGCCCGACCGGGAGTCACGTCGGTCACCTGCCCGCTCGAGGGACGACGCGGAGCCAGCCTGTGGGTCCGGAAGCCGGCGTCAGTAGCGATGAATACCACGGAGTTATATGAGTCAGTTCGAAAGAACGGTCGATGGCAACGGAGACGAAACCGGACGCGTGGACGCTCGGTCGGGTCTGGCGGTTCGTCGGTCGGCTCGGGCCGACCTGGCTGGCCGGTGCGATCGCGGCGGGGCCGGCCACGATGGTCAGTCTGCTCGCCGCCGGGGCGGGGTTCGGGTACGAACTGCTGTGGGTCGTCGTGCTGTCGGCGGTTCTCGGGACGGTCGGGCAGTACCTCGCGATGCGACTCGGGTTGCTCACCGAAGCGGGGATCGTCGCCGCCGTCGAAACCCACCTCGGGAAACCCTGGGCGTGGCTGCTCGTGCTCGATACGGTTCTGGCCGCGGGACTCGCCCAGTTGGTGATCATGAAGACCCTCGCGGAGGTCAGCGCGACCACCGCCGCCAGCGCCGGCGTCGGGACCGCGGCGCTCGTCGATCCGCGGTTCTGGGGCGTCACCTGGGCCGTGGTTCTGGCCGCCGGACTCGCGGGCGGCGGCTATCGGGTCGCGGAGTTCGGCGCGAAACTGCTCGTTTCGGCGGTCGTCCTCGCGTTCGTCGCGTCGGCGTTCCTCGTCCCGATCGATCCGGGACGGGCGGCGGCCGGCCTGCTCCCGGCGATCCCGGCCGGCGTCGACGGGGCGCGCGTCGCTGCGGGCGTTCTCGGCGGTGCGGTTCACATCACGCTGTTGACGATGCAAAGCTATACGGTGCGGGCACGCGGCTGGACCGAACGCGACGCCGACATCGCGACGTTCGACGTCGTGAGTTCGATGCTCGTCGCCTTCGGCGTCTTCAGTCTCGCCGTCTTTCTCGTCGCCGCGAGCGTCCTCCCCGAGACCGGCCTCGAGCCGGGAACGATCGACGAGATCGGGGCGGCGCGGGCGCTCGGTCCCGTCGCCGGCGAGTACGCCACGTGGCTGTTTCTCGCCGGCCTGCTGGGCGCGGCCGTCTCGACGCTCGGCGGGAACACGATCGTCCCGCCCGCACTGGTGGCCGATGCGCTCGGCTGGGAGCAGTCCGTCGAGGACCCCCGATACCGGAGCGCGCTCGTCGTCGTCGCCCTCGCCTCCGCGGCCGGAGCCTTTCTCGAGGGGGCGTTCTTCCAGTTGCTGGTTCTCGTCCTCGCGTTCGGCCTCGTCGGGACGCCGTTCGTACTCGCGGTGATCCTCCGGTTGCTGAACGATCCCGACGCCGTGGCAGCGACGAACTCCCGCCTTGCAAACCTCGGGGGGATCGCCGTGTTCGCGGTCGCGGCGGTGCTCGCGGGCGAGTTCGCCCTCGCGGAGCTCGAGACGGTCACCCGGCCGGTTTCGGCGTTCGTCGTCGCCTTCGCCGGTGCGATGGCGCTCGCACTCGTCGGTCTGGTCGGTGCGACCGTACGGAAGCGAGTCGCGGCCGACTGAGCCGTGATCACCGAATCGGCTTTCGCATCGCCACGTGGGGAATGCCGGCCTCCTCGAACTCCTCGCCCGCTCGTTCGTAACCGAGGACCCGATAGAAGTCGGCCGCGTGCGTTTGCGAGTGAAGCGTCAGCGTCGTGAACTCGAGCGACGCGGCCCGCTGTTCGACCGCAGCCATCAGCGATCGCCCGATGCCCTCCTCACGGCGCGGTCCCAGGACGGCGACCCGCTCGACCTTTCCGACGCCGTCGCCGGCGTCACGCAGTCGCGCCGCGCCGACCGGATCGTCACCGTCGTAGGCGACGAAGTGAACCGCGTCGGCGTCGTACTCGTCGTACTCCAGTTCCTCGTCGACGCCCTGTTCCTCGACGAACACCTCGTGCCGGACGGCGAACGCGTCGTCGCGCTCCCGTTCGGTTTCGGCGACGCGAACCTCGATCTCGCTCATCACGAGGGAGGTGGGGAGCCATCGGTGAGAGCGTTACGCCCGCGGTCAGTACCGTGTCTGGAACCGGGAGACCGCGTCGAAGAACTCGTGGCGTTTTCGCTCGAGGAAGATGAAGTGGGTCCCGCCGGCGATCTCCGTGTACCGCTTTCGGCGGTCGGTCGCACCGACGGCATCGTACAGGTTCAACGCGCCCACCCGTGAGATCGTCCCGTCGCTCGAGGCGCGGATGACGAGCGTCGGATCGGTGATCCGTTTGGGGTGGTACGTCCGACCCTGGATCACGAGCGGATTGATGATCGTCTCGGGGTCGTCGTCGATCGCCTGATTGGTGTCGAAGATCGCCTCCCAGACCGCCGACAACACCTCGTCGGCGGTGAACTCCTCGCCGCCGATCCACCGATCGAGATCGGCGTCGGCGGGCACCTCACCGGTCCAAGACGCGATGAATTCGTCGCGGGTATGGGGCAGATACGCCGGTCCGATAGGGGACGCCCCGACGGGGAGTGTCCCGAACGATCCGCCGGCGAGCGTGACCGTCGCGTATCCCGGGTCGCCGAGCGTGTACACCGCCCGGCCCCGCCACGACCCGCCCGACAGGCCGACGTAGTGGATCCGATCGAAGCCCCGTTCGTCCCGAAGCCAGCGCGTCACCGCGAGGAGATCGGACGCCTCACGCTCGAACGAGAGCGGCGGCGGGTTGGCCACCGGAGGATCGGCGTACTCGGCCGGCCGTTCGGTCTCGCCGTATCCGCGCATGTCGGGAGCGAAGGTCGCCTGTCCCCGCGCCGCCGCGTAGTCCATCCAGCCGTACTCGTCGGCTACGGGCGGGGCGAACATCGACAGTGCTCCGTAGGTCATCCCGTGGACGAAGATCACCGCCTCGTCGGGGTCGTCCGCGGTCGTCCGTTCCCACACCCGGAGCCGGTGGCCGTCGTCCATGGTCAGGTCGTGCGGCGTCGGTTTCCGGGCTGCCTGTGACTCGTCCGCCCCGTCGGAACGATCGTCAGTCGCGGTCGCAGCGTTCGCGCCGACGACCGTCCCCGCCGTGCCCGCGAGAAATACCCGTCTGGGAGTGCTCGAGTCGGGAGGATCGTCAACCATCCGTCAACTACCCACGTTTCCGTGGCGAGGGATAACAGTAGTTGATCGTTTCGAGAACGAACGGTTCGAGACCAGCCGCGTCGTTCGGAAGCGAAGAAATTCGAGCGGGTCGAAAACCCGTGAGAGCCGTTAGGAGCGGTTCTCGATGTTCTCGACGACTGCCTCGGCGTACTCGCTGGTGGCGAGCTTCTCGGCGTCGTCGAGCTGGCGCTCGAGGTCGTAGGTGACCTTGCCCGAGGAGATGGTCTCCTCGACGGCGTCACGGACGAGGTCGGCGGCGTCGTCCCAGCCGAGGTACTCGAGCATGATGCGACCCGAGAGGATCATCGCGGTCGGGTTGACCTTGTCCTGGCCCTCGTACTTGGGTGCGGAGCCGTGGACGGGTTCGGCCAGCAGTCGGCCGTCGCCGAAGTTCGCGCCGGGCGCGATCCCGAGGCCGCCGATCTGGGCACCCGCGGCGTCGGAGAGGTAGTCCCCGTTCAAGTTCATCGTCGCGATGACGTCGTAGTTCTCGGTGCGGGTCAACAGCTGCTGGAGCATGTTGTCGGCGATGCGGTCGTTGACGACGACCGCGTCCTCGGGGGCCTCGCCGTCGCGTTCCTCCCAGAGGGTGTCCTCGGTGATGACCTCGTCGCCATACTCCTCTTCGGCGACCTCGTACCCCCAGTCGCGGAACTGGCCCTCGGTGAACTTCATGATGTTGCCCTTGTGGACCAGCGTGACGGAGTCGCGGTCGTGCTCTAAGGCGTAGTCGATGGCACGGCGGACGAGTCGCTTCGTTCCGAACTCCGTGATCGGCTTGACGCCGATACCGACGGGGCCGTCGTGGATGACGTCGTCGTGACCCATCTCCTCCTCGACGAACTCCTTGACCTGCTGGACTTCGTCGGTGCCCTGCTCCCACTCGATGCCGGCGTAGACGTCCTCCGTGTTCTCACGGAAGGTGACCATGTCCATCTGCTCCGGCTCGGAGACGGGCGACGGGACGCCGTCGAGGTGGTAGGTCGGGCGGACGTTCGCGTAGAGGTCGAGCAGCTTGCGCAGGCCGACGTTCAGCGAGCGGAAGCCGGCACCGACCGGCGTCGTCAGCGGGCCCTTGATGGCGACGCGGTGTTCCTTGATCGCCTCGACGGTCTCGTCGGGCAGGTTCTCGTCGTACTTCTCGCGTGCGGACTCGCCGGCGTAGACGCGCATCCAGTTGATCTCGCGGCCGGTCGCCTCCGCGGCGGCGTCCAGAACCTTCTGGGCGGCAGGGCCGACGTCGCTCCCGACGCCGTCACCGTAGATAATCGGGATAATCGGATTGTCGGGCACCTCGAGTTCGTCGTCAGTACCCTCCTTCAGCGTGATCTTTTCCCCGTCCTCGGGGACCTCGATCTTGTCGTAACTCATCTCGTCTGTACGGTGCTTCGACTCGGGTAAAAGGTCTACCATTTCCATCGCGGCGGCGAAAGTTGCAGGAGAACCGTTCTTCACGGGGGACAGAATATAAACATTCGTCGAATGACGGGGCCCCTTCGGGGAAAACCGCAACTTCACCCGACGGCCCGAGGGATCGAACAGCCGACTCGAGACGGGGGCGAGTCGACCGGAATCGTCGCCGGCAACCGTTAGGGGTGGGTGTCGTCCCCGTCGACGTCGTCCCGGCGAACGTCGCAGGACGGGACGTTCCAGTATCGGACGAGCATGGCCGTCCCGCCACAGCAGGCGACGGTACCGGTAACCGCGACCAGTCCCCGCGTGATCGCGGACAGCCACGATTCCACGAGCGCGACCCACAGTACGGTAAACAGCGTAATTCCGACGACGATCAGGGCCGTTCCGATGTCGATGGCATCTCGCTCGTCGGTGACGACCAGTCGCCCGAGGGCGATCACTGCCATGGTCGCACAGAACACGACGAGCACGACAAGCGGCGTCATCCTCGTCGCCGGTACACAAGCTGTCATCGTAAGTGTAGGGGATTTGTCGCCGCCGTCGCGGCGACTCGAAATCCATTACCTTCCTCGGCCGACAGGATGGCGTATGCAGGTACTCGTCCACGGCGGTGCCGGAAGCGCTCCGGACGATCCCGAGTCCAGACGCGCCGTCCTCGAGCGCGCGGCCGAAACCGGCACAGCGCAGACGGAGACGGTCGATGCAGTCGAAGCGGCGCTTAACGTCCTCGAGTCGTCACCCCGGTTCAACGCCGGCGTCGGAAGCGCGGTCCAGAGCGACGGCGAGATCCGTACCGATGCGGGGATCATGACCGACGACCGCGCGGTCGGAGCGGCCTGTTCGATGCCGGGGGTCGAACGCGCGGTCAGCGTCGCCCGGGTCGTCATGGAGGAGACGCCCCACGGCTTCCTCTCGGGCGACCACGCCGTCTCGCTGGCGGAAAGCGCCGGAATCGAAACGGACGTCGACCTCTGGGCGGAGCGAACGCGTGAGAAATGGGCCGACCTCGAGCCGCCGACGGGCGGGATCAGGAGCGAACTCGACTGGATCAACGAGCGGTTCGGCCGTTCGGACCCGGACGGGCGCGACGACGGGCCGCGAGATCACGATACGGTCGGCTCGGTCGCGTTCGACGGCGACCGGCTGGCGGCGGCGACTTCGACCGGCGGCCGGTGGCTCGCCCTCGCCGGCCGCGTGGGTGACGTCCCACAGGTCGGATCGGGCTTTTACTGTTCGCCGGCGGCCGCGGTCAGCGCGACCGGAGCCGGCGAAGACATCGCCCGGGTGACGCTCTCGAGACGCGTCGCCGGACACATCGAACGCGGACGCGATGCCCAGTCGGCAACCGAACTCGCGATCGAGGAGTTCGCCGAACTCACCGGTTCGACCGCCGGCGTCATCGCTATCGACGCGCGTGGAACTCTCGGATCGGCGTACAACAGCGACGCGATGCAGACGGCACGGGCAAAAGACCATTGACATCCTCCCGCGCCTAAAGTCGCGGGAATCCGCAAAGCGGAGTTCAAGGTTGTGCGTTTCCTCGGGAGCGAAGTACGCTTTCGCGTCCTCCCTTCGACGGTGCCCGCCCAATTATTACCGGGGGCGTGGTGTACAGCGCGTACAGCCCTGTCAACGGGGCCTTCCCACCCGGACGCGCCGGGCACTTCAACACGGAACACCGCGTTCCGTTCCACGGCAGGGTGTTCAGCCTGCTGGGTACCGCCATTCGCGTCCGACCCGTGGGCCGGGACGTGGCGGGCTGGTTCGGTCGGATTTGTTACCACGCGAGAAGTCAGAGCGAAGCTCTGGTGTGGTCAAAGACCGCATTTCTCGACGTGGGAACTCCGGTACTGCCGTCTACGGGATACAGCCCAATCATGCTTACGCACGTATCCACGGCCTGAAGGCCGTGGCATTGTGCTGTTCCTCCTGTAACGTCCTCGAGATCGGCGGCTCCACCCGCCATCGGCCTCGGTTCCGCCGACCTCGAGGGTGCGTGCGTTCCACGACCGTCGAATCGAGCCGGACCGTCTCGAGTCCGGTGGCGTCTCTCACGCCGACTGGATCGATCCGCCGAAGCGACATAATTCATCGTGACTGTTTCGCGTCGTTTCCGGCACCTATCCCGGGTTACCTCCGTGAACGATCGGTTACGAGGCGACGGCAGCGAACCCGGTCGGCCTCGCGGACGGCCACTGGGATTCGACGATCGTCGTAGCATACTTTTATTATCGTCGTGAGTAACTACTTCGACAATGATGCGACGACCGACACACCACGCCGCGCGACAGTGCCCGCGCTGTGACGCGACACTCTCGAACGTACAGGGACTCGACACCTGTCCCGCCTGTAACTGGATCGACCGGGACGCGCTCCGGTCGGCGTAAGTCGCGTCGACGCGTGGCGGTTCCGACGGGACACGGCTCCGGTTCGAGACGGAACCTCTTTTTGTCGACCGGTACAACCCCGTTGCATGGCCGAATCCGAGGTGGACCTCGAGTCCGAGAAGTACGAGAAACACCGCAAAGCGGGGGAGATCCTCGCACAGGTACGCGAAGAGACAGCCGAACGCGTCGAGGTCGGCGCGAGCCACCTCGAGATCGCCGAGTACGCCGAGGATCGGATCCGAGAACTCGGCGGCAAACCGGCGTTCCCGGTCAACATCTCGATCGACGAGGAGGCGGCCCACGCGACGCCGTCGGTCGGCGACGAGACGACCTTCGGCGAGGAGATGGTCAATCTGGACATCGGCGTCCACATCGACGGCTGGCTCGCCGACACCGCGATCACCGTCGACCTTTCGGGGACTCCGGAACTCGCCGAAGCCTCCGAAGAGGCCCTCGAGGCCGCCCTCGAACTCGTCGAGCCGGGCGTCGATACCGGCGACATCGGAGCCGAAATCGAGGACGTCATCGACGGCTACGGCTACAACCCGGTCGTCAACCTCACCGGTCACGGACTGGGACACTGGGAGCAACACACCAGCCCTAACATTCCCAACCGCGCCGTCTCTCAGGGGACGACGCTCGAGGTCGGCGACGTCGTTGCGATCGAGCCGTTCGCGACCGACGGCGGCGGAAAGGTCACCGAAGGCGCAAGCGAGGAGATCTTCGCGCTCGAGCGGGAGGGCACCGTTCGGAACAGACAGGCGCGGACGGCCCTCGAACAGATCACCGAGGAGTTCCGGACGCTCCCGTTTGCAACCCGCTGGCTCGAGACCGACCGTGCGGAGATGGCGCTCCGTCGACTCAAGCGCAACGACATCGTCCACGGCTATCCGGTCCTCAAAGAGGACGACGGCTACCTCGTGAGTCAGAAAGAGCATACGATCATCGTCACCGAAGACGGATGTGAGGTAACGACCGCGTAAGCGGATCGAACACGGCCGTCGGAAACGACGAGTGGAGGTGACGATCAACGAAGGATCGTCGAGAGCGGGAAACCGAACGTCGAGGGCGGTTTACTGGTTCGTGGACCGCGTGAGCGAGTCAGGCGTTGTTCATCCGCTGGCTCGTCCGATTCCCACAGCGCTGACATTCACTGACGCGGTACGGTTCACGGGAGAACTGGGCGTTCTCCTCCTTGATGCTCTCGGTCCTGATCTGTACCGAGACTTCGTGTAGCGTTTCCAGATCGCAGTCATCGCAGTGTTCGGTCATCCCGTTAAAGGAGTCGTCTGTCGTTGCCATTGAGAGATTACTTGCAATAGTGCAGTCTTAAAGACACCCTTCGTTTCGAGAACTGAGTCGTCCCGGATTCCGCGAGGTGAGACGTGCTGAGATCGTTCAATATCGTCCAACTACTCAGCTAACAGTACTATTCCCCAACTGTCAGTTCTTGATAACTACTCATTACCACTCGCTATTTCGACACGACTCGTCCGGGCGAACCGATCGGCCGAGTCGACGACGGCTCGGGGCGAGGACGGGTCCGCGAGACGCAACCAGTATAGGGACGACTCGAGTCGTGAGGGATATGGAGCAGGTGTTCGCACCGTGGCGGATCGAGTGGATCAGACGCGAGGAAAAAAACCCCGACATCGAGGAGTGCCTCTTCTGTGAGCTGCCCGAGCGCGACGACGACCGGGAGCACTTGCTCGTCGCGCGCAGCGACCACGCGTTCGTCATGCTGAACAACTACCCGTACAACCCGGGCCACGCGATGGTGATCCCCCATACGCACACCGGCGACTACACCGTCCTCGACGACGATGTCCTGCTCGATCACGCCCGCCTGAAACAGCGGACGTTCGACGCGCTCGAGGAGGCGTTCGGACCGGACGGGTTCAACGCCGGGCTAAACCTCGGCGACGGTGCCGGCGGGTCCATCGACGACCACCTCCACACCCACGTCGTTCCGCGCTGGCAGGGCGATACGAACTTCATGCCCGTCATCAGCGATACCACGGTGATCGTCGAAGCCCTCGAAGAAACCTACGATCACCTCCACGACGCGTTCGCCGATCAGGACGGGGCCGTCGTCTCCGACGACGACCACGCCGTCGTCTTCGAGTAGGAATCGCGTGCTCGTCGACGCCGTCCGGGAACCCGAACTCAGGCGTAGGTCGTCTCGAGGTACTCGAGAATGCGTTCCGATTCGGCCATCGTGACGCCGTACTCCTCGTCGACGAGTACTGGCACCTGCCGCTGGCCCGAAACGCGTTTGACCTCGTCGCGCTTCGAGTGCAGGCCCTCGACCCGGACGCTCTCGTAGTCGACCCCGAGTTCCTCGAGTCGATCCACGACGCGCTCACAGTACGGACAGCCCTCGAGTCGGTACAGCGTAACCATACGCGGCCGTTCGGGCGCGCTCGCCAAAAGGATGGGGCGGTCGCTCGAGGGATTCCGTCCGGGACGCGTCGAACGCGGACGTGACAGTATCAGAACTGTTATTAGCCGAAAAGCGAACACACGGGTATGGCAGACCGCTCGCCGGACCACTCGCTCTATGAAGTCCCGATGGTGCGGTGGCTCGTCTTCGGATTCGGCCTCGTCGCCGTCACTGTATACGCCGTGCTCACCGGGAACGGACAGTACTGGGCCGTGCTCGTGGTTGCCCTGGTGTTTTTGCACCTGTTCTACCGGCTCGTCGTCGCGGTCGAACGGATCGCCGACCGGTCCTGACGGCCGCCGTCTCAGATCGGCTCGCCGAACGCGTACATCGTCTCGTGGGCCGTCACCTCGAGGTCGACGAAATCGCCGGGTTCGAGGCCGTACTCGCTCGCGTTCTGGACGATGAGCTGCCGGTAGGCCGAATCGCGACACTTCACGGAGTCGGCGGTCCCCTCCTCGACGACCAGCACGTCCTCGCGGCGCTCGCCGACCATCTCGGCGTAGGCTTCGCCGACGATATCGCGTTTGAGCGCGCTCATCTCCTTCGAACGCTCCTTCTTGACCGTGCCGCCCAGCCCCTTCAGGTCGGCGGCGTCGGTTCCCGGCCGCTTGGAGAATCGGGTGACGTTGATCTTCTCCGGCCGGGTTTCCCGGAGCAGGGCCATCGACTGTGCGTGGTCGTGGTCGGTTTCGGTCGGGAAGCCGACGATGAAGTCGGTCGAGAGCGTCCAGTACTCGAGCGCCTCGTCGAAGGTCTCGACGACCTCGACGTACTCCTCGACCTGATGCTGGCGGCGCATGTCGCCGAGGACGTCGTTCGATCCGGACTGGACGGGCGCGTGCAGGAAGTCGTAGAGTTCCTCGTGGTCGGCGAAGACGTCGGCGAGTTCCTCGCGGATGCCGTGGACGCCCTTCGGGTTGGCCATCCCGACGCGGACCCGGAACTCGCCGTCGATCTCACAGATGCGCTCGAGCAGCCGATGGAGTTTGCGTTCGCCCTCGTCCCAGCCGTAGACGCCGGTGTCCTGTCCCGTGATGCGCAGTTCCTTCGCACCGGCGTGGATCAGGGCGCGGGCTTTCTCGACGTTTTCCTCGATCGACGGGGAGTCGATCTTGCCCGTCGCGTGTTTGGTGATACAGTACGAGCAGTCGGACATACAGCCCCGCGCGATGGGGAGGATGCCGACGACGCCGTCGAGGACGGGTTCGGCGTCGGGGGTCGTCGTGGGACACTCGCCGTTGGTGACGGCCTCGGGGACCTCGTCCCAGTGGAGCACCTGTCCGTCGATGTCGGCCTCGCGAAACTCCGCACCCTGTGCGAGGGCCATACAGCCCGTGATGAAGAGGTCGGCCGTCTCGTCGGCCAGTTCCTCGGCCCGCCGGAGCATGTTCCGCTCGGTCTTCTCGACGACGGTACAGGTGTTGAGGATGGCAACGTCGGCCTCCTCGGGACCGTCGACCCGGTGGTGGCCCGCGTCGCGGAGCCGTCGCTCGATCTCGCGACTCTCCCCGCGATTGGACGTACAGCCGTAGGTTTCGATGTGGTACCGGGCCATTCGCTCGAACGGGTATCGGGTCTCGCGGGGCAAAAGCGCGACGAATCCGGATCGAACGTATCGTGACGGTCCCGCTCGAGGGGAAAATCGCCGCCGGTGTCGGTCAGGGTTCGGACTCGGCGGCGCGTCGCTCGTAGTAGTCGTCGGCGACGTTGATCGTCGCGATCAGAGCACCGAGGACGACGGGGCCGAAGAACAGCCCCATGACGCCGAACGCGTAGAGACCGCCGAGGACACCGAGGATGATGATCGCGGGGTTCAGTTTCGCGTAGCGATCCACGAGGATCGGCCGCAGGTAGTCGTCTGCCACCCCGACGACGAGGGAGCCGTAGACGAAAAGCGCCACCCCGAGGACCGGCTCGCCGGTCAAAAAGAGGTAGCCGACGGCAGGCCCCCACACGAGAAAGGAGCCGACGAGCGGTATCAACGCGAGGACGATCATGACGACCGTCCAGAACGCGGCGTTCGGGATGCCGGTCGCCACCAGCCCCAGCCCGGCGATGAACCCCTGAATGATCGCGATCAGGACGTGACCCGCCAGCACGGCCCACATGACCTCGTCGAGTGCACCGTAGAAATCGTCCTGTATGTCCTCGGGGAGGGGCGTCACGTCCCGAAGCCAGCGGACCAACGCCGTTCCGTCCTTGAGCAGGTAGTAGAGCAGAAAGAGGGCTAATCCGATACCGACCAACGCGTGCGTGATCGCGCCGAACCACGCCGTCGACTGCTCGAGCACGACGGTACCGACCTCCTGTGCGGAGCCGGTCAGCGTCTCCGCCAGATCGACCTCGACGCCCGTCGTCGCTTCGATCCGCGATTCGAGTTCGGCAAGCTGGAGGGATTCGGGGTCGACATCCTGCAGGATTCGTGCGGCGTCGCCGGCGACCGCCGCGGCAATGAGGACGAACGGAACGATAACGCCGACGACCGTAAGGGCGACCAGTATGAACGCCGATAGACCCGGCGAAAACCGGGTCTCGAGACGGTTCTGAAGCGGGGAGAGGACAAACGCCGTCAGGATCGCGGCGAGAACGTACTGCAGAAACGGCGCGACCAGTTGCCACGAGAGATACGCAAAGAGCAGGATAAGCGCCAGGAGAAACCCCTTGCTACGGTTCACACGGATCGTATCCACTTTCGTCGGGATAAAACCGGGCCAGACCTGTCCGGCGACGAAACTGTCGTGCCAACATACCACACGGATTCAAGAGTCTGCTACACGAAGTCGAATATGAATGTCGACCCAGCTCGATCCCCTCTCCCTCTCGGCCGATCTCCTGTATACGGTCAAAACCGAGGGCGATGCCGACTGGTTGCGGGACCAACTCGCGACGCTCGAGCGGTCGCGACTCGAACGGGCACTGGCCAGCCGCGAGCGAAAGCTCTCCTTCTGGCTCAACTGTTACAACGCCTACGGCCAGTTGCTGCTGGAGTCGGAGCCGTCGTTGCTCGAGAGCGACGGGCTGAGCGGGATCCTCGACCGCTGGAAGTTCTTCGCCCGGGATCGGATTCCGATCGGCGGAACCTGGGTGAGCCTCAACGACATCGAACACGGCCTCCTGCGGAGTTCGAAACACCGGTGGGGGTTCGGTTACCTCCCGCGTCCGTTTCCGACCTCGTTCGAGCGACGGTTCCGACTCGAGGACTGCGATCCCCGGATCCACTTCGCGCTGAGTCGCGGCGGCGAGAACTGCCCGCCGATCACCGTCTACTCGCCGGCCGACGTCGACGAGGAACTGGACATCGCCATCGAGTGGTTCCTCGAGGAAAACGTCGACTACGATCCGGAGCGGCGGGTCGCGACGATCCCCCGACTCTTTCGCCGGTATCGAGGGGACTTCGGGGGGAGACGCGGCATCGTCTCCTTTCTCAAAAAGTACAACGCGGTCCCGGACGACGTGACCCCGTCGCTCGAGTACGAGGCGTTCGACCGGGCACCGGATTTCGATCTGGATCTGGAACTGGACGAACTGCGCCCGTAACCGCACCGTCTCAGTCCGGCGTTTCGTCCCGCTGCTCGATGCTCGCAGTCGGCGCGCTTCGCATCACGCTCCGGGCGGCGCGTTTGGCATTGTGTCGCGACGCGTACCCCTCTCCGCTGTCGGCGATGATGTTCCCGTTCCAGTGGACAAGCCGCCAGCGCCACTCGTCGGCTCGATCCCGATAGATCTCGAAGCGGCTGGTCCGCTCGGGTTTCGATGGCTCGGAGCCGGTCGCCGCGGCGTCGCCGGCAGCCGACCCGCTCGGGCCGGGAACGCCTTCGAGCGGCATCGCCGCCGTCGCGGGATCGGCCGACGGTTCGACCACTTCGGCCGACTCGCCGCTCGCGCCGGCGTCCGTGTCGGCCCCGCGTTCGGTTATCTGAACGCTCGAGCCGTCCGCATCGTTCCACTCGAGTTCCAGTTCCAGTTCGGCGGCCGGCGGGGCATCCTCCGGATCGTCGGCGACTGCCGTCTCGACCTCGAACTCGGCGACGACTCGATCCGGGAGCACGATCCTGACGCTTCGATCGTCGCCGCGCATCCGGATCGGACGGCCGTCCTCGAAGGCGGCCGCGAACTCGCGGAAGACGGCGGACAGGTCCTCGCGGCGGTACGTCCGCTCGAGTTCGAACTCGGTCGTCGCGGACGGCTGGGCGTCCGATTCCGTCCGGTCGTCCGGGTCATCCGGATCGTTCGGTGGCTTCGCCATACGCCCACTACGGGCGGAGACGGGTTATATACCGGGTGGAGCTGAAAGATATCGACCGCCGAGCTGTCAGCCGACGGTCAATCGAGGGGCTTCGGCCGCCCCAGCCGGAGCGTTTTTGTCGCCGCGCTGTCTTCGCTCGCTCGTGACCTCCCGCGACTGGCGTGCCGATCGCCGAGCCGTATTCGAACGAGACGCGTCCACGTGTCGCCTCTGTGACGCCGCTGCCGACGATTTCGAGTCCCTCCGGACCTACCCCGTCGGCGACGTTCCGCTCGAGGGGACGGTCCACGAGAGCGCCCTTGTGACGCTCTGTGAAGGCTGTTTCTCGACGCTGCGGACGCCCACGGATGCGACGGAGCCGACGCCACCGACCAGCGACGGACTGTTTCGCGTCGTCCACGAGACGACCCGTATTCAGGGCGAAGCCATCTCAGATGTCGCCTCCTTCGCGTCGCTTTCGACGTCGTTTCCCGACGACGAAGGCGAGCGTCCCGACGACAGCACCGAGTACGTCGAGCACCGACAGGACCTCCTGCTCGCGACCGACGCCGTCGAGGCTCGCCTCGAGCGGCTCGCAGCCGTCGAGGAGTCGGCGCTGGACCCCGACGTCCGACCGTTGCTTTCGGCGTTCCGGGAGACGGCGGCGGAACTGCAGTCACACGTCCGGACGCTCGTCGAACTCGGCGAACGGGTCGTCGCAGGAGTCGACTGCTGTCACTGCTGTTTCGAACCGTTCGAGACCGAAGACGCGTCGGAAGGTGCCTGTTCGGCCTGTGCTCTCCCCCACCATTCCACGGACGAGTGGCGGCGAGACGACGGGGCCGTCGCGTTCGACGTGTTGTTCTCGGCGATCAACGAGACGCTACAGGACGCTTCGGCGACGACGGAAGAACTGACCGACCGAACGACGAAACTCGCTCACCAGCTAACCGAGTGACCGACCTACAGATCGGTCGCGGCCTCGAGCGCGATGTCGATCGCGCGGCCGACGTTGTTTTTGGCTTTCTCGGGGAGTTCGTCGTCTTCGGTGGCGGTTCCCTTCTGGGTCCCCTCCACGAGGTTGCCGTCGACGGTACAGATCGCCCCGGCTCGCAGTCCCTTGCGGCGGGTCAACGAGAAGATCGCGGCGGCTTCCATCTCGACCGATAGCATGCCGGCATCCTCCCAGTCGGCGACGTACGCGTCCGTTTCCGCGTAGTAGGCGTCGTCGGAAGCGATGGGGCCGACGTGAACCTCCTCGTCGTTTGCCTCCGCGGACTCGACCAGCGACGAGAGGACGTCGTAATCCGGCACCGCGGGATAGGAAACGTCCTCGTAGCGCTTCGAGGTCCCCTCGTTTTTCGCGGCCCCGTTTGCGACGATCATGTCGCCGATCTCGATACCCGACTGCAACGCGCCGGTCGTGCCGACGCGGATGAACGTCTCGACGCCGACGTTCGCCAGCTCCTCGACGGCGATCGCTGCCGACGGACAGCCGATCCCCGTCGAACAGATGGTCAGCGGTCGTCCCTCGTAGGTCGCGTTGACGACCTTGTACTCGCGGTTTCGAGCGATCGTCTCGGCCTCGTCGCAGTGGTCGGCGATCCGGTCGACCCGCCCGGGATCGCCCGGGACGAGCGCGATATCGGTCAGATCTCCGTCCTCGACCAGCAGGTGTGGCTGCGTTGCCATACCTCCGGGTTCCCCGGGTGGCGAGAAAAAAGGTTCGAGAGCGGAAAACGGGGGACTCGTTTCGGCGACCTGCGGTTCGACGTGACCCCCGTTTCACGCTGGCTATCGGGACCGATCAGTCGGCGGGAAACACGTCGACGCGACCGGGTCGGACGGCAACCGTTGCCTCATCGACATCGAACTCGACGAGATCGGCCGATCGAGCGCCACTTCGACCGGACTCGGCAAAGAGGGCATCGAGGGCTTCGGGGTCGATGTAGTCGTACAACCGGGTACTGGCCGCGGTGACCTCCTCGTCGCGGTAGTGGGCCAGTGCGGTTGCAACGGCGATACTCGGGGGTTCGTCTTCCGTCCGTTCGTACCGGACGCGCCGACCGAGATCGCATCCGTTGGACTCGCGTATCCTTCGTTCCGTCATGTCTCTCTCTCTCCGTCACGTCTCCGTGACTGTCTACCCGAGTGGCCAACGTCGCGGCCTATATACTTACCGTCAGACAACACCCGGTGAGAACGACAGCGGGAACGCGGTTCCGTACAATTTCCGCAACCGGATGCCATTAAAACTGGGTGGTGAGAAAGTCCGTCACGTCCTCCGCAGTCGGGACGCTGCGTGTGCCGACACGGCTGGCGGTGAGAGCGCCACACGCGTTCGCATACTCGAGTGCACGCTCGATGTCGATTCCGTCGAGGGAGTCGCCCCCGTCCGCAAGCGTCGCCGCGATAAACCCCGCAGCGAAGGCGTCGCCGGCACCCGCGGTGTCGACCGACTCGACCTCGAACCCGGGGTGCTCGTAGGAGCCACGCGGCGTGTGGACTTCCGCCCCGTCGCGCCCGTGTTTGACGACGACGATGCGATCGCTGAAATCGGAGCCGACGTACTCGTCCTCAAGCAGCGCGGCGATTTCGCGATCGTTGGCGAAAACGATATCGGCCACGGCCAGCGCCGCGCTGTAGTCGCGGTCGCCGAGTCGGCGACCCGGATCGAAGCTGACGGGGATGCCGGCGTCGGTTGCCGTCCTCGCGATGGCTGCAGCGGTGTCCGGACGCTGGCTCGTAAGATGGACGTGGTCGGCGGCGCGGATCCGCGATCGGTCGAGATCCGCAGGGGCGACGGCCTCGTTGACGCCGTCGTTGCCAAGCACCGCGACCTCGCCGTCGTCGTCGACCAGCAGATACTTTACGGCGGTGTTCGCCCCCTCGACGACCTGAAGCCCCTCGAGCGAGACGCCCGCCGCTTCGAGTTCGCGTCTGGCGAGCAGGCCGTTGTCGTCGTCGCCAACGCTGCCGATCACCCCGGTGTCGATCTCGAGGCCGGCAAGCGCCGCGGCGACGTTGCCGGCGCTGCCGCCGCCGGACTGTCGCTGTGAACGGATCGACGCCTCGCCGTCGGCTTCGGGGAGCCGATCGACCCGAAGCGTCACGTCCCAGTTGACGTGGCCGGCGGTAAGTACCCTGACCATTCGACGGTCGAAACGTCGAGCGCCGACGAGAAAAGTCTAGGCGACGACGAAGAGCAAGACGTTGTGGACCCCGGGTCCGAGCCCGACGGCGGCGATCAACGCGAGCAGGAACCGTCCCTGGCGCGGACGCTCCTGAACGTACTCCCTGAAGAGTCCGAGGATGAGCAACGCGAGAACGACTTTCACCAGAACGAACAGCCACCCGGCACCGATGTACTCCGCGGTCGGCAGCGACCGGCCGGCCTCGAGGATCAGCTGCGAGAGGGGAACGTCTTCGCCTCCACCGAGGACGTCGAAGCCGATGGCCGTCGAAACGCCGTCGAGGACGTGCCCGAAGACGACGATGGCCCCGGTGACACCCGTCGTCGCGGCGACATCGGTAAACCAGAGGCTGAGTGCCACCCAGGCGAGGGAAGTGACGACCCCGGAAACGACCACGGCGATAACGGGCCAGAACGGCTGGAACGTACCCTGCTCCCAGCTGCTGATGATCGCGAACATCGCGAAGACGGCGAAGAACGCGGTACCGGTCACTCCCAGAATCCGCTCGGTCGGTTGCAGCCCCGCTGCATGGAGCAACAGGCCGAGGACCCAAACGAGACCCCCGATAACCGCCGTCACCAGGTAAACACTCGGCGCGGAGAACAACACCGCGATGGTGTCCGGATAGGCGTCGATCCGATACAGCACGTGCAACGTCGAGCCAAACAGCATCCACGGCGCGAACGCAAGGACCGTTCGATCGGTCACCTGTGGCTCGAGCGCCCACAGGAACGCGATGGTCCCACCGAGGATCACGAGGAGCGGACCGAGAAGGTACCATGGCGGCAGGACGAACCCCTCAGGTAATACCATACTTCTTATTGGCACACACCAGGGACAAACACTTTCCGATCGATAACCAGTATGTTATTTGAAACGTCCTGTCGAAGATAATGTCGGAAATAGCGACCGGTTATCCCCTCGTCTCCCAGGGTTCCTCGGTCGTCTCGCCGAACAATTCCCGCATGAGCGTCACGATGCTTTCGGGGGGGAACTGCCCCCGTTCGGTGACGATCGCGTCGACGTACCGCGGCGGCGTGACGTCGAAGGCGGGGTTTTCCACCTCGAGTCCCGCGTGGTCGTCTCCACGACCGTCCCCGGAGCCGTCACCGGCCTCGCTTGCGGTCCCTGCGGCGGTGATGTCGGCCCGTTCCTCCTCGGAGAGGACCTCCGACTCGGCGCGGGATTCGATCTCGACGGTATGGCCCGTCATCGTGTCCGGGTGGAGCTTGATCGTCTGGGCCGCCACCATCACCGGCACGCCACGCTCGCGGGCGTTGACCGCCAGCCCGCTGGTACCGATCTTGTTGATGACGCTGCCGTCCGCGGCGATGCTGTCCGCGCCGACCAGCACGTGATCCGCCCGGTCGAGGTACCGACGCGCCGCGTTGTCGACGATCAGCGTCACCGGCACGCCCCACTCGCGTAACTGCCGTGCCGTGATGTGGCCCTGTTTTCTGGGTCTGGTTTCCTTGACGATCGCCGAGACGTGTTTGCCCGCATCGAGCGCGGCCTCGATACACGAGAGGGCATCCGTCGAGTGACAGTGGGTCATCACCACGTCGCCGTCCCGGAGTCTGTTCGCTCCGACCTCGCCGAGCCGACGCTGGGCCTGCTCGAGGTCGGTCCGAAACGCCTCGGCGCGGGCGACCGTCGACGACTCGAGTTCCGCGACGGTGTCGCCGTCCATCCCCCGGAGGACGTACCGAAGGGCGTTCGGGAGACTCACCGCGGTCGGTCGCGTCTCGTAGAGTTCCGCCGCGGCGGCCCTGAGCTGTCGCCTGAACGCCTCGGGACTGGCGGCCTCGGACCGTTCGGCCTGTGTGGCAAGCGCCGCCGCAGCCGCGTCGGCGATGGTCGCCGCCCCGCGGATCCGCATCGCCGCGATGTCCTCGGCGGTGGCCGTGACTGCCGGGTCGACCGCGGGAGCGGGTTCATCCGAATCCATGGGACACAATTACGAACCACGCCCCAAAAGGGATCGGGCGGATTTTTGGCCGTCCGCCGAGTCGGTCCGCCATGAACCGCAGCGAACTCGCATCCCGGATCGACCACACCGTCCTCGGCCCCGAGACGACGACCGCCGACGTTCGTGACGTCCTCGATGCCGCTCGAGCGAACGGCATGAACGCCTGCATTCCACCCTACGCGGTCGCGGAAGCCGCCGACTACGCGCCGGACGTGACGCTCGCGACGGTGATCGGTTTTCCGCACGGACAGAACGCCTCCGGCGTCAAACGTCGCGAGGGCGTCCGCGCCTGGAAGGCCGGCGCGGACGAACTCGACGTCGTGATCAACGTTGGCCGGCTGAAAGCCGGCGAGGACGACGTCGTCAGGGCCGAACTCGCGGAACTCGTCGCCGCGGTCCCGATTCCGGTGAAGGTGATCATCGAGACCGCACTGTTGACCGACGCGGAGAAACGCCGCGCCTGCGAGGCCGCCGTCGCGGCCGACGCGGCGATGGTCAAGACCTCGACCGGCTTCGCGGACGGCGGCGCGACCGTCGCCGACGTCGAACTGATGAGCGAGTACCTCCCCGTGAAAGCCAGCGGCGGCATCGGCAGCTACGACGACGCGATGGCCATGATCGATGCCGGAGCCGAGCGAATCGGAGCCTCGAGCGGCGTCGCGATCCTCGAGGGTGCCCCGGAGTAGCGGATCGATCTCGGAGCCGCTAGCGCTCCATCAAACCGGCCGGCTTCGACGGGAATCCGAACAGCTTTCGTCGGGTCGAGAGCAACGGAACCTATGCTCGAGCAGGTCCGACGGTGGTTCCGTGTGGGAGCACACCGACTGCGACGGCTGGAGCGGCGCGAACTCGACGCGTTCCTGCGGTGGGTCGAGCAGACTGGCAACCTCTTGCACCTCTCGGTGCTCGTGTTCGTGCCGCTTTTGATCGCCGCGGTGACGTGGTTGTCGAACGCGACCGCCGCCGTCTCCTTTCTCGTGTTTCCGCCGCTGGCTTCCGGAACGTACACGCTCTTTGCCGATCCCGAGGGCCGATACTCCACGCCGGGGAAGTTCGTCGGCGGAATGACCGTCGGCGCGCTCTGTGGCTGGCTCGCCCTCGAACTGGCCGCTGTTGCGGGCTTGAACGGCGGCGCTACGGCGGCAGGGCTGAACGGCGGCACGATCAGCGCAGGCGGTGCCGCCCTGGGTGTTTTCTTTACCGGTGTCGTCACCTGGGCGCTCGATCTCGAGGAGCCGACGGCGTTTTCGACCGCGTTGCTCGTGTTGGTCACCGGCAACGCGCAACTCGCCTACGTGCTCGGCATCGTCGTCTCGAGTTCGTTCGTCGCGGCTGCGTTCGTCGTCTGGCGCGACCGCTTCTACGAGGAGCGAGCGCAGTACCTCTACCAGACGACCAAGGGAGACGATCACGTGCTCGTTCCGATGTGGGACGGCGAGCACGCTGGGACGGAGACCGTCGCCCGCTTTGCCGCCGAACTCGCCGGCGCACACGAGGCCGGAAAGGTCGTCCTCTTCGGCGTCGTAACGGAGATGTCCGGACGAAACGGCACCGAATCCGCCGACGGAACGGCGGTACGGGGAGCCGCCGAAGCGGTCGACGACGATAGCGCTGACAGTGATGCCCCCGCGATCGGTGTCGGTACACGGACCGCCGACGGGGCCGCAACCGATCTCGTCGGGACCCTCGAGTCCCTCGCTGACGACCTCGAGACTGCGTACGACGTCCCCTGCGAAGTCGTCGTCGCAAGCAGCGATCGCCGCTCGTCGGACCTGGTCCTCCAGACCGCACGGCGAAACAACTGCGATCTCATCGTCGCCCCCTACGCCGAGGGCGACCGCGGCGGGCTCTCCGCGTTCATCAAGGGGCTGTTCGAAAGCGAGATCGACGTCATCGCGTTCCGTTCGAACGACGGTCGTCACCGGTGGTCCCGCGGTCTCGTGGCCGTTCGTGGTGCCGGCGATACCGCCCGTGCGATGGTCGACTTCGCACTGCGAGTCACCGGCGATCGGCGACCCACGAGCGTCTGTACGTGCATCGATCGCGAATCGCAGCGTCGATCGGCCGAGAGTACGCTCGCGGCGCTGGTCGACGCTTTCTCCGGCCGGTTCGAGACTCACGTCGTCACCGCATCGGTCGACCACTACCTGTCGCGGGTCGCGCTCCAGTACGACGTGGTCTTCGTCGGCTCGAGTACCGACCGATCGGCCGCCTCGCGGTTCGTCTCCCCGCCGACGTTCCGAAAGCTCCGCGACCTCGAGACCGACGTCGCGATCGTCCATCGCGGTCGCAGCCGGTAGCCCCGTCGCGTCCGATATGGGGTTTTCCTCACTCGTCGCTCATGATCCGATCGATCAGATCCGTATCCTCGCTGCCGAGGGCCGAACGCACCAGCAAGTGGCCGCCGAGCACCGACGGGCTGATGACGGTATCCGCGCCCGCCCGCTCGAGTTTCCGGGCGTTCTCGCGGTCGGTCGCGGCGGCGACGATGCGGGTCTCGGGCGCGAGTTGGCGTGCGGTCAGGATCGCGAGCGCGTCCTGGGCGTCGCGGTTCGTGGCGACGACGATCGCACGCGTGCGGTCGATCTTCGCCCGCTGAAGGGGCCCCTCGTCGCTCGGATCGCCCGTAACGACGGCGATGTCGCGTTCCGAGAGCGTCGCCGCCACGTCGCGGTCGTCGGTGACGACGACGAACGCCTCGTCGGACCGCGCGAGTTCGTCGACGATCGGTTCCGTCAGTTCGCCGTAGCCGAGGACGAGGATGTGGTCCTCGAGCGTCTGGAGTTCCGAATCGGTCATTCTTCCGAGTGTTTTCGTGATTCTGGCCTGGATCGCCGGGCCGACCAGCGCACCGATGGCGATACCGAAACTGGCCACCCCGAGGACGAGCACGGACATCGTAAACAGCATTCCTTCGGTCGAGGCCGGGTCCGGCGTGATGTCGCCGTACCCGACCGTGCTCGAGGTGATCAGCGTGAAATAGAAGGCGTCGAGGATGCTACTGATCCCCTCGAAGTGCTCGCGCAGCGCGTAGCCGCCGATCGTCCCGTACAGCTGAACGCCGATGAGCGCGGATCCGGCGGCGATCTGTGTCGTACTCAGCGAGACCGAACCGGTGAACCGATCGCGGCTGAACAGCAACACCGGGATCGTCACCAGCGAGAGGACGATCAACGGCACCGAGTACCGGCTCGCCTGAAGGAGGCCCTGCGCCGCGGTCAGCGGCAGTAACAGCAGGGTCGCCCACCAGCCGACGCGGAGCCCGCGCCGAAGAGCGAGTGCGCTCCCGACCATCAGGAACCCGGTGAGCGCCCCCGTGAACCCGGCGGCGTTCTGGACGATTTCGGGAACGTACGCTGCGAGCGGCCCGTCGACGGTGTCGATTCCGATGTTGACGATCGCCGTCGCGACCGACAGCAACGCGACGGTCAGCGCGAGCACCACGGCCGCTCGCATCGAACGCACCCGTCGCCGGATGTTCGGACGCCGCGCTCGAGCCGACCGGTCGTCGACCATACACTCCGCTCTGCCTCGCCGTTATAAACGTCTTCGCTCTCGTATCGCCGAGTCGTTCGAGGCCGGCCTTCCGGTACACGTTTATCGATCCCGCACAACCGGCCCACAATGGCGCTTCCGGTCGAAATACTGCTCGGGCTCTATCTCGGTCTCCTGACCGGTATCGTTCCCGCGTTCGTCGCCGGTTCGCTCGGCTTTCTCGTCCGATACTTTACCGGCGTGACGCTGCCCGGGTTCGGTGTCGTCGTGCTCGCGCTATCGATCGCCAGCATTCAGGGGGGACTTCTCGGACTCGTCGAACCGACGATCGCTCAGTCGCCGCGATTGCTGGTCGCGGTTCTGGTCGTACTCATGCTCGCGCTCTATGCCCACAATCAGGGTGACAAACTCGGCGCTGAACTGCCCCACCGGCTCTCGCTGACCGCGATCCGCCAGCGAACGCTGTCGGCCGACGTCGTCGAACTCGTCGGATCGATGGGACAGGTGACGGTTCGGCCAACCGGCGAGGTCCGTGACATGGAAGGCTATCCGCCGCTGTCGTCCGAACTCCGGAACACCCTCAAGGACGGCTCCTGGCGGCTTCCGGCCGACCTCCCGCTGTCGGAACTCGAGGCTCGACTCGAGGAACGGCTGCGAACCGACCACGACCTCACGGACGTCGACGTGACCATCGACGAGCGGGCCAGTGCGACCATCGCGGCAGCCCCGCCCACGGGAATCCTCTCACAGCGGGTCCCGGAACGAACGCATGCGGTCTCGCTGACGACGCTCGTCCCGACCGGGCTGGCTCGCGGCGATGCGGTTGCGATTCGAACCGCCGGTCGATCGATCACCGGGACGGTTCTGAGCGCCCGAAGCGAAAGCGACGGGGACGGCAATGAAACGGTCGCGCCGGCGGTCGCTCCCGAACCGACCGCAGCCGACGGCGGCGAGACGGACCCGGTCGTCCCGGCTGCGAAGCCGAGTCGGACGACCGCCGGCGGCCCGGGCCGGGTGACCGTCGCCGTCCCTCGCTGGGACGTCAAATCCCTCCTCGAGGCGGATCGGCCGCGCCTGATCGTCCGCTCGCGCGGCACGAGCCGGGAGTTCGAGGCCTTCGCGCTGGTCAAGCAGGCCGGCTACGTGATCCGCCGTCTCACCGTCGGTTCGGCCGAGCCGGTCGACGAAACCGTCGCGGCCGACGTAACGATCCTCGCGACACGTCACCAGACCAGTGAGACCGGCAGTCGCCGACACGGGTGGGTGTTCGCCCCCGACATCGAGCGCCGTCTCGAGCCCGGCGACGAGGTCTTCGTCGCGGGCCCGGAGGAGTCGGTCGAGACGTTCGCGGGGGAGATCGCACAATGATCGTCACACAGGCGATACCGCTCCCGGCCGAGACCCCGTCCGATGTGATCGTGTGGCTCCTCCTGTTTACCCTGCTTGCCGGCGGCACCGCGACCGGTGCGGCGGTCGCGTTCCGGTGGTACAGCGCCGATTCGATCCCGGAGGGCGTGGCGATTCTGGTCGGCATCGCGCCGGTGGCGCTCTGGCTGAACACCCAGAGCGCGTTACAGGACGCGATCATCGGCAGGACGTCGCTGCTCGACCCCGAAACTGCAGTTTTTACCATCGTCGCGTTTCTCGCCAGCGCGATCGCCGCCGACGGGGGCCGCCGAGTGGGCGATTACCTCGCGCGGAACGTCTTCTGGATGGCCGGCTCGCGGACCATCGACGACGTCGGCCAACTGGTCCGTGCAGCGGGACGCGTCGTCGCCGTCGAACTCCCCGCGGAGATCGACGAGGTCGACGGCTACGACCCCGTCGACCCAACCACGACGGCCGAGCTGGCGGGCCAGACGTTTCTCTTTCCCCGTCGACTCTCGACCGAGCAGTTACGCGACCGACTGATCGACCGCCTCGAGCGCGATTACGGGATCGGACACGTCGACGTCGAAATCGCCGCCGACGGAACGGTCGAATCGCTCGCGGTCGGCGGCCGGCCGGCTGGGATCGGACCGACGCTCGCCCCGGGGACCGTCGCCGTCGCGCTTCGGGGTGATCCCGCGCCCGACGCGAGCCCCGGCGATGCCGTCCGCATCTGGCTCACCGACGGCGAGTCGACGCGCCGGCTCGCGGAGGGAGAACTCCGGGGCATCGCGGGCGAGACCGCGACCGTCGCCATCGACGCCGACGACGCCGCCGACCTCGAGACCGACGCCGCGTATCGGCTCGTAACCCTCCCCGGCACGCCCGGCGGCGAGCGCGAACTCGTCTCGCTGCTCCGGGCGGCCAACGAGACGGTCACGACGCGGACCATCGACGCCGCCGATCCCCTCGTGGGGACGGCAGTCGACTCCCTGCCGGTGGTGGTCCTTGCACTCGAGCGAGACCGCGAGGGCACCGGCAAGGACGACCCCGGTGAGGGGACCATCGTCGCGTTGCCCGACGGAGAAACGCGTCTGCAGGCGGGGGATACGGCCCACGTACTGGGTCGACCAGAATCGCTGCGACGTCTCGCGGAGTGGGACGGGTCGAACACGGAAGAGCGGTAGCTACTTGCCGTCGGCACCGGTACCGACGGATATGTCCACGGAGTGGAAACTGTTCGCCGACCTCGCCGAACGGGCGGGCGACAAACGCGTCACGGTCGAGGCCTCGGCCGGCGATACCGTCGGGGACGCGCTCGAGGAACTCGTCGACGAGCACCCCGACATCGAGGGGCGGGTACTCGATAGCGACGGCAACCTCCGATCGCAGATCAACGTGCTTCGGAACGGAACGAACGTTCTCGTCGAGGAAGACGGTCTCGAGACGGAACTCGAGGCGGACGACGAACTGGCGCTGTTTCCCCCGGTCAGCGGCGGCTGACCGGGACAGCTCGCGGGGTTACGGTACCGATCGCGTGAGATCCGCCGCGAGCACGAAGTCCGGTTCGTCCGCGATTTCGGCTCCAACGGCCGCGGCATCGGTCACGTACCGCGCACGCTCGGGGACCAGAACGCGGGTGCGATCGACCTCGAGGGACGCCGCATCGCGAGCGATCGCGGCGAACAGCGCCCGGGCCGCGGTGTCGTCGTCCCAGGCCGCGAGCCCGTACTCGGCGTAGGCCTCCGTCGCCTCGTCGTCGTTCGTCTCGTCCTCGATGATCGACCGTTCGCCGGTTCGAGTCCGGTAGGCAGCCCCCGCGAGTCCATCGTCCCCTTCGACCGCGAAGACCGCCGTTTCGTCGGCAAACGCGTGGAAATCCTCGCGGGTGAGCTCCCGGATCGCCCAGGACTCCTCCGGCGCGAGACCAAGCCCGCACAGCTGCTCGCGTGCGTCACAGTGGGTCCAGTATCGCCACGCCGCAGCCGGATCGTTCGAGACCGTCCACGAGGCCGGGATTTCGGCGCGGTGATCGGGGTCGGGGTGGACGAACCGAAACTCCGACACCGGTTCGAACCCGCCGGCTCGCGCGGAGCCGAGCGACGCCGTGTTCCACGAGAAGATCATCACTCGACCGGTCGTCGCACCGCGGTCGCGGGCCCACTCGAAGCAGGCCTCGATGAGTCGCTGACTGACTCCTCGCCGACGGTAGTCGGGGGCGACACGAATCCCCTGAAACCACGCCTCGTCGGGCGTGAGCATCACCGCTTGGACGATTCCGGCGGCGTTCCCGTCGATCTCGGCGAGAAACGTCTTCTTGCCGTACTCGGTGTCGTCTTCGATCCATTCGTCGTAGATCTCCGGAATGTAATCACCCCCGCGGTCCGTCCAGATCTCGCTGGTAAATTCGATGACAGCTTCGCGATCGTCGTGGGTCGCTCTGCGAATGTTCATAGCGGATCGAGATCGTCGTACTCGTGTTACGTCCAGGGAACCGATCGGTCCTGAATCTCGCCGACAAGCGATGTCTCCATCGCCGCCGGGACGTCTTCGGCGTTTGCAAGCGCCCACATCAGCTTGACTTTCGCCGTCCCGGGCAGGGTATCGCCGGCCTCGAGGACGCCGGCCTCGAGCAGGTCGCGACCGGTGTCGTAGACCCGGTCACAGACCCGGCCCTCGAGACACTGGCTGGTCATGACGACCGTCGTTCCGTCCGCGATCAACTCCTCGAGGCGCGGCACGAGGTCGGTGTGAACGTGTCCGAGTCCGGTGCCCTCGATGACGAGTCCTTCGGCACCCTCGACGACGTCGAGGAACGCGGGGTCCATGCCGGGCGTGAACTTCAGCAGTTCGACGTCGGTCTCGAGGGCGGGCTCGACGGCGAGATCGACCGCACCGCGGGACTGATACTCGCGGCGGAACTCGACCGCGGTCGTCCCGTAGTCGACGGTTCCGAGGGGTTTCGCGCCGATGGTTTCGAAGGCATCACGACGCGAAGTGTGGTTCTTCCGGACGCGCGTGCCGCGGTGGAGCGCACAGCCGTCGTCGCTCTCGGAGGCGTGCATACAGACGAGCACCTCGGCACAGTCGCTCTTTGCGGCCTCGACGGCACAGACGGCGTTCATCACGTTGTCCGAGGACGGGCGGTCGGCCGACCGCTGTGAACCCGTAAAGACGATCGGAACCGGCGTCTCGAGCATAAACGAGAGCGCCGACGCGGAGTACTGCATCGTGTCGGTCCCGTGCATGACGACGACGCCGTCGGCCCCGGCCTCGATCTCCTCGGCGACCGCTTCGGCGAGGGACTGCCAGATCGGCGGCTCCATGTTCTCCGAGAGGATGTTCGCGACGACCCGCCCGCGGTAGTTCGCCCGGCCCGCGAGGTCGGGGACCGCCCGAAGGACGTCCTCGGCGTCGAACTGGGCCGTGACGGCACCGGTACGGTAGTCGACGGTCGAAGCGATCGTGCCGCCGGTCGAGATCAGCGAGATCGTCGGGAGATCGTCGTCGAACTCGACCTCGGAACTCGTCCCCTCGTCGCCGCCGGTGCCGTCGATCTCGTAAACGTCCTCCGCGAGAACCGAGACGTCGGCCTCGGCGCGGTCGACGCCGACGTTGTACCCGCCCTCGAGTTTCACTACGAGGTGGTCGTCCGTGCTGGAGGGAAGCAACACGCCTTCGTACGTGCGATCCGCGCGGTCGACGCGAACGCGATCGCCTGGATTCATACGACAGCGTTGCGCGCCATCGGACTTGAAGGCACGCTTTCCCCCGCGGTCGGGGCTACGTGAGGACGCCGACGGCGACGAGTCCCAGCCCGGTCAAAACGAGCACGCCGACGAGCAACGCCGTCAACAGGCGGATCGACGCGAGCGAGTCCTCCGAAAGCCCGAGCCGGGGGTAGAAGTGGCGCGCGGCAGCGAGAAACCCGATGCCGATCGCGACGGCGAGGATGCCGACGGCGACGAGATCGACGTTCACTCGCGTTCCTCCCATCCCGACCGTGAAAAAACGTGGTCACGTTTCGGGCGACGGACGCCGCCGAACTCGAACTGACAGTCGAAGACCGGACCGGCGGCAAGCGAACCGAGCGGTCAGCCCTGCGATCTGTAACGTTCGAGGAGGGTTCGTGTAGTTGAATCGAAAGGTCCATGGCGACAGCCGGCGTAGTCGAACGCATGGGCGACCCCTCGGACGAGGTGACCGAGAGCCGGGATGCCGAACCCGCCTCGACCGACGAACTCCTCGAGGAGACGGATCGGCTCCTTTCGGACTCCGGAAGCGGGGTCGGCGAGAGCGGCGGGGAGCCACTGACCGGGCCGCGTCCCCACGAGCGGGACGGAACCAGCCCGGCTGCCGACTCCGTCGACGGGGCTGCGGGCGAGTCCGGGTCGTTGCGACACTCCGGACTCGCCGACCGGCTCTCGCTGGAGCGATACTTCTCGCCGAAGGCGTTTCTCGCGCTCGTCCTCGTCGTCGGCCTCGGACTGATCGCCGGCGATACCGTCGTCCCGATCGGCGGTCGAGCGGTGGGAACGTTCCTCGTTGCCTTCCTCGCGGGGCTGATCGCATCCAGACGGCGGTACCTCGAGATGACTGCCGCCGGAGCGTCCGTCGGCGCGGCGGCTGCAGTATTCGATCATGCGGTCATCGCGGTGGCCGGCTCCGGGTCGGCCGTCCTCGCCGTCGGGGCGGCCGTCGGTCTGGTTTCGTCGGTCGGCGGCTACTACTTCGGACGGGACCTGCGCGACGGGCTGTCCCGCGACGTCGAGTGACGCCGGCGGTTACGCGTTCGTCGTCAGTTCCCAGCCCCGTTCGGTTCGCTGGACGATCCCCTCGTCGGCCATCGCCTCCAGCAGTTCGGCGACGATCTCCCGGGGGACGTCGATATCCGCGCTGAGCTTGCCGACCGACTTGGGGTCGGAGCGAATACTCGCCAGCAGATCGGCGTAGATGCGACTCTCGGGGCCGGCACCGACGGTTTCGGAGATCTGATCGAGCACGTCACAGAGCCGCCCCTGAACCCATCGCTGGGCCAGCGAGAGCTCGTTTTCGAGCTGTTCGAGGTCCTCGAGCGCTCGCAGCAGGTCGTCGAGTTCGTCCGTGCCCTCCCAAGAGACGTCGAGCGAAAGGTGCCGACAGGTCGTCACGTCGAAACTGCTGTTTTCGGGATAGGCGCTCTTGCTCGCGAACCCGTACGGCGAGACGTTCACTTCGAGCCGAACGTTTCGGGCGATGTGGAAGTACTTCCGTCGCTGGTCGTCGACCCGACTCTCGATCAGCCCCGCCTCTTCGAGCTTTCGAAGGTGCTCGATGACCGCCTTGGGACTCACGCCGAGATACTCCGAGATTTCGGTAACGTAACAGGGTTTGCGGGCGAGTAGTTGGAGGATCCGTCTCCGGTTTTCATTGCCCAGCAGATCCAACAACGCGGCGGAGTCCATCGTAGGCAGGTATGGTGTCGGCGCTGAAAAGCGTGTCTTCTCGCCAGAGAGCATGCCACGGCCCGACTGCGAACGGTTCCGTCCCGCTCGAGCGCGTGTGCCGACGGATTACCTGGCTCCGACGGCCGACGAGCCGGCGTTGCCGTTGCCCGACGAGCCGGCGTTGCCGTTCGAGCCGCCCCCGCCATTGTCAGACGAGCCGGCGTTGCCGTTCGAGCCGCCCCCGCCGTTGCCCGACGAGTCGGCGTTGCCGTTCGAGTCGCTGGAGCCTGCGTTCTTGCCGGGTGACGACTGGTCCGTCTCAGCCCTCGAGTTCGATTCACCGGCCGCTTCGGATTCCGACTTGCCGGGTGCATCGCCGGCCTTGCCCGCGTTCTCGCCGGCTCCAGTCGAGGGGCCGGAGTCCCGATCGTTGCCCGGCGGTCGCTCCTCGGACGCCCCGTTTGTCGACTGCTGGCCCGGCGGCGTTCCGTCCGGTCCGCGGTCGTCCGGCGGTCCGCCGCCGGGATGCCGATCGTCGTCCGCGTGACCCGGGGCGAACGCGGTGACGTCGGGACCGGCGAGTTCCGATGCGCGTTCTTGCAACGTGTCGAGCCGGCGTTCGTCGACGCCGGTCTCGTTGGCACGCGGTTTGGTCCGCTCGGCCGACCGTTCCAGCGCCGGAATCTCGACTGCCAGCCGGGTCATCCGCGCCTGATATTGTGCCTCCGGGAGCGTCCCCTTCCGCTCCCGAAGCTCGTCGCGTTCGGCCTCGAGCGACTCGAGTGTGGTCTCGAGGTCGTCGGTTCGATCGGCGACGATAGCCGCGCGAGTCGCGTCGTCAGCTTGCTCGTACTCCGCTTCGAACAGCCCGGTTTCGACGCTCGTTTCCGCGTCAGCGGCGCTTGCCTGCATGAACGTCGAAACGGTCGTCTCGGTCGTGTTCGAAGCCGTCGTGTTGGTCTCCACCTCGGCGTCCGAACCGTCGTCGGCGATGACGTTCCCGAACGCGGCGCTCGCGACGGGAGCGACGGTGAGCCCGACGACGGCGACCAGCACAAGGAGGGCGATCGACCGGATGGTCCTCATCGTATTCGAGTACAGAACGGAACCTCCTAAAAAGTCGAACCTTCGTTCGGATCGTTCAATCGTCCCTCTCGAACCACGAGAACCGCTTGGAGCGTTTAAGCGGCCCATACTGCCCCTCGTTGGACGAAGTTCGCGACACGTCCGTTCGATCGACGACCGACACGTGGCAACCCGGGCTGTGACTACGCTGATAGCGATCCGGTATAAGTCTGTTCGCAAATAGTTATGTCTCTCCGGACCATGTGTATAGTTACCATGTTCGAGGTGTTCTCGCGGAGCTACTATCTCGGACGCCTCTACGTGACCCCGACCGACGCGGATCGGGCACTCATGCACAGCGGGCAACACGAACGCATCAACGAGGAAGTGTACGCCACCGGCGACGGCGTCGAACGGCTCGACGCGCCGCTGGTGATGAAACTCGAGTCGCGACACTTCCCGGTCCACGGCGACGAGAGCGTCCCGGCGAACACGCTTGCGCTGCCGGCGTGGCTGCTCGACGATACGGAGGTACGGAACCCGCCGTCGCTGCGGGAGGTGTGGCTCGCCCGGCGCGGACGGGCCCGGCAGTTACTCGAGTTCATCGGCGGGTCCCCAGCGGGCGGCGACACGGATTCCGGCTCCGGGTTCGACCCGAGCGACGAGTATCCGAACGCCGGAACCTAGAAGTACTCTCGCTTCGCGTTTTCGGCCGGATGTTCGACGTCGACGAGTTGCTCGGGCGTGCGTCGCTCAAAGACCGTATCGACGAACTCGAGGACGAAAACGAGCGCCTGCGGGCGCGATACGAGGCCGAATCCGATCGTCGGGCCGAGGCGACGACCGCCAGACAGGAGGCCGAAGAGCGGATCAACCGGCTCGAGGACCGCATCGCGCAGCTCGAGGGCGAACTCGAGCGCGTCGACGACGGGGACGCCGACGTCGAGTGTCGACGGCACGAGACGATCCGCGGTGCTCGCCTCGAGGAGGTCGTCGATCGGCTCACGTCGTTCCGGACGGCCGAGGAGGGTGCGCTGACGGCCGTCGTCGACGACGGCGTCGACGACCTCAAGGGGGACCTCGAGACCGATCTCGACGACGTACTCGGCGACCGAACCGCGCTCGTCGACGACGCCGCCCCCTGCCTGTGCTGTGTCGACGACGCCGGCCTCGTCTCCGTCGCGCTCGAGCCGCCGATCCGGCCCGACCACGAGTCCGGCTGGGACGATCGGTTCGTCCTCGACCGCGAGTGGTTCCTGCCGACCGGCCGATACGTGCTCGCACTGGTTCGTGCCGACCTGTTTGCCGTCGGGAGCTACGCTGACGGCGACCGGCTCGACTACCGCGGGTTCGAGAGCGACGTGAAAGGCAACCACTCGAAAGGCGGCTTCTCGCAGTCGCGGTTCGAGCGGATCCGCGACGACCAGATCGACGACCACCTCGAGCGCGCCCGGGAGACGCTCGTCGAGACCGTCGCGGAAACCGACGCCGATCGGCTCTTTCTGGTCGGCCAGCGGGGCGTCCTCGACGCGCTCGCGGCGGAGACGACCCTCGAACCCGACGCGACCGCCGCCGTCGACGCGACCGGCGATCCGAAATCGGCCATCGAAGACGCCCATCGCTCGTTCTGGACGACCGACCTGACAGTGCTGTGAGGTTCCGTTCGCCGACATCTATCGTTAAGTACGGCCTCGTTCATGTCGTCGTATGCGCGTCGCAATTCTGGCACACGAGAAGTTCCCGGACCGGGCCAAGACGGCACTGGGCGTGCTCCGGTACGCCGACTACGAGGCCACCGCCGTCCTCGACCGCGAGACGGCCGGCAACCGCGTCACCGACTTCGTTCCCGACGTACAGGACGCCCCGATCGTCGAGGGGATGGCCGACCTCGAGCCGGGGTCGGTCGACGCCCTGCTGATCGGCGTCGCGCCCATCGGCGGCGGCTTCGAGGAGAGCTGGCGCGAGGACGTCCGGACGGCCCTCGAGTACGGCTGTGACGTCATCGCCGGCCTCCATTACTTCCTCGAGGACGACGACGAGTTCGCCCGACTCGCCGCGGAAAACGACTGTGAACTGTGGGACGTCCGGAAACCGCCCGCGGATCTGACGGTCAGCGAGGGGGTCGCCGCCGAGGTCGACGCCGACGTGATCCTGACCGTCGGCACCGACTGCTCGGTCGGCAAGATGACCGTCTCGATGGAACTCGCCCGCGACGCCCGTGAAGCGGGCTACGACGCGGCCGTAATCCCGACCGGCCAGACCGGGATCATGATCGAGGGCTGGGGGAACCCGATCGACCGGGTCGTCTCGGATTTCACCGCCGGCGCGGTCGAGGAGATGATCCTCGAGAAGGGCGACGAACACGACTACCTCTTCGTCGAGGGACAGGGCAGTATCGTCCACCCCGCGTACTCGGCGGTCACGTGCGGAATCCTCCACGGCGCGATGCCCGACAAGCTCGTGCTCTGTCACGTCGCCGGCCGGGACGCGATCCACGGCTACGAGTCCTTCTCGCTGCCGTCGATCCCCGCCTACGTCGATCTCTACGAACGGCTGGCCGAACCGGTCGCCGAAGCCGACGTCGTCGCCGGCGCGCTCAACACCGCCGGTCTCGAGGCCGACGCGGCCGAACGGGCGGTCGACGAGTACGGCGACGCGCTCGGAGCCCCTGCGACGGACGTCATCCGCTACGACACCGACCCGCTGCTGGAGGCCCTGCTATGACGATCGAGACGACGTTTCAGCGGCGATCGCTTCCGCTCGAGTATCCGTTCACGATCTCCCGCGGAACGACGACCGAGACCGAGGTCGTGACCGTCCGCGTCGAGGACGGCGAGGGGAACGTCGGGATCGGTGCCGCCGGGCCGTCGTCTCACTACGGCGAAACCGCGGCGACGGTCGAGGCGGTCATGCCGGATCTGCTCGCCGTCGTCGAGGACGTTGGCGATCCCCACCAGCTCGCCCGGATCGAGCGACGGCTTCGCGAGACCGTCGAACGGAACCCGGCCGCACGGACCGCGGTGAGCATCGCGTTGCACGACCTCGTCGCCAAACGGCTCGAGGTACCCCTCTATCGGTACTGGGGACTCGACCCCGCGGAGACGACGGAGACCTCCTACACGATCGGTCTCGACGAGACGGCGGTGATGCGCGAGAAGACGGAAACGGCCCTCGAACGCGGCTACGGGACGCTGAAAGTCAAACTCGGCACCGGTCGCGACGTCGAAATCGTCGAGACGATCCGCTCGGTCGCGCCCGACGTTCGGCTGTTCGTCGACGCCAACGAGGCCTGGACGCCCCGGGAAGCCGTTTCGAAGATCGAGCGTCTCGCCGAGTACGACCTCGCGTTCGTCGAACAGCCGGTCCCAGCGGACGATCCCGACGGATTGCGGTTCGTCTACGAGCGATCACCGCTACCGATCGCGGCCGACGAATCGTGTATCACGCTCGCGGACGTTCCGCGGATCGCGGACCGGTGTGACATCGCCAACATCAAGCTCATGAAATGCGGCGGGCTGCGGGAGGCGGTCCGGATGATCCACGCCGCCCGCGCCCACGGACTCGAGGTGATGTGTGGCTGTATGAACGAGTCCAACGCCTCGATCGCTGCGGCCTGTCACCTCGCGCCGCTGCTCGACTACGCCGACCTCGACGGCTCGCTGTTGCTCGCCGACGACCCCTACGACGGCGTCCCGATGCCCGACGGCCGGATCGCGCTCGCGGCCCTCGAGCGGCCGGGAACCGGTGCGACGCTTAAGTGACCGACGGCCGGACTCGCTTTTCCGTCGACCACACAGTCACGCCGACCGCCAAAACGATTTACAACGGTCGGTGGTGTGTGCCCTGTTGATATGACAGACAGTGACAGGATCGGAAACGACGGGGTCTCGCGTCGAACGCTCCTGCGCACGTCGGGGAGTGCACTCGCCGTACCGGCCGTAGGGAACGTGGGGGCGACCGGAAGGGCGGACCGAGCCGACGTTGGGTCTCCGCCGGGCTGTCCGGAGGCGACGCTACGGCCGAGCATGGGCCACTGTGCGGGAACGAGCTCGGAAGGCTGCGCCGACGACCACCCGGCCACGGTCGAACTCCGGGCCGCGGTACAGGAGGTGCTCGAGACCGACTATCCGAACGTCGGCACGCTGATCGACGCGGGGTTCAAACCGTACTTCGATTCGTTCGACGTGACCGAGGAGGACGGCTGGTCCCACTGGCTGCACCCGGACCACATCGGCGACGACGCGGTGCTGGACCCCGAACGCCCGGAAGCGGTACTGGTCGACGACGACTCCTGGCGGTCGATCGGCGTCATGTTCGTCGCGACCCGGCAAGGGGAGCCGGTCGAGCCGCCCGCCGTCTACGACGAGCGAACCCGATCCGATCGCCAACGGGAGCCCCGCCCCGACGATCACCCGGATCGGTGTGCGCCGTGGCACTACCACGCCGGACTCCCCAGTCGGTTCGCGTGGTGGTACTACCGACAGGTCTACGAGCGCGAGTTCGAGGAGGGCGACCTCGAGTATCCGTGTCGGACACCCTGTATGATGCACGTCTGGACGGTCGAACATCCGGACAGCGTCTACGCCCACGACGCACCGCCGGCGGCGTCCCGTGACCAGCGGCCGCCGGACGAACCCGGCTTCGAAACCGACGCCCGGCCCGGAGAGGACGCGCTCGGATGGGACGTCCTTCCCGAGACGCTGACCCCGGAGCGGCGGCCGGACGAGTTTCCGGTGCGCGAGCGCCTGCAACGCTAGCTCAGCCGGCAAGTCGACCGGTCACTCGCAGGTGAGCGACTCGGCGACGTCGATGCTGCCGTCCTTCGTGAGATCGCCGGAAACGCTGTAGGTAGCGTTCGCACACTCGAGGCTGAGGAGTGACGTGCTGGTCCCGCCGTACTCGAACTCCGCGTAGTACCCGGTGTGGTCACCGACTTCGACCGCTTCGAACCTGTCGTTGTCGTCGTAGTCCGTCTCGACGCCGAAGCGTTTCGCGACGGTGAACGTCTCGTCGTCGGCCGCGTACTCGAGGATGATCGAGTAATGATCGTCGCCGTCGACGAGGTGTCCCACCGTGAAGTTGTATCCGTCGGGCACGTCGGGCGAGGGAACCGAGCGGTTCGTCGCGTTTCGCAGGGCCGACAGCGAGTCGTACGTCGTGCGGTTGGATTCGGCCGCGGACGGGGCGCGGTCGTGGTTCGACGATGGAGCGGGTTCCACGACCGTCTCGACGGCGTCATCAGTTGTCGGGGCCGCTGGACTGTCGGCGACGCCGGCAGCGACGCCCGAGAGGACGATTAGCGATCCGATCGTAACTGCGATCAGAAGCGTACGGACGTTGTGCGTGAGCATCACAGTATGTTGCATTATCATAGGACATAAAATTATCGCGGGTCGAGGGTTCCGATTCGATCCCGAGGCGGTGTCCCCGACTGTTCCGACCGGCCAGCGGACGGCGGAACGCTATCGGACCGAGCCGACCTGCCACGACCGCTGTGTTCGTCACGGCCGCGAGTCAGATCCACGCCGTGACGGCGTCGACGATCCGGTCGGCCGCCGTCGCCGCGGAACAGTCGTCGGTGTCGATTCGAAGCGCCGCCTCGGGCTCGTCGAACTCCCGGTGGATCACGTGGACCCCCTGCTCGTCGATCGGATCCGAACGCGTTCGGTTGCGTTCGAGACAGGTCTCCAGGCTCGCGGTAACGTGGACGAACCGGACGTCGTCGAGGGTCCGAAACCGGGCCTGCCACTCGCGACGATAGAACGTCCCGTCAACGATGGTGACGGCGGCCACCGGATCGGCCACGACCCGCTCGTACAGCTGCTCGTAGGTCCGACTCGAGAAGGCGTCGGAGCGGTGGATCCGAACCGCCGTGTCACGCTCCTCGAGCCGCCGACACACGCGATTCGTGATGGTCGTCTTGCCCGCCCCCGGCGGACCGCAGATGACGAGGATCACGCGACGGTCACGGACGGCGGTACGTGCCGAACCCCTAACAGTCGTCGGATTTGTACCGAGGCCGGAGCGATCCTCCGAACGTGGACCTCGAGTTCCGGTTTCACTATTGCTTTGTCCGTCGCACCCGTACGCTCGAGTATGGGCTACGACACCGCAGCCAAGACCGATCCGGACTCGGTCGTTCCCGAAAAGTGGGGCGGCATGTGGTTTCTGAAAGAGGAACTCGGAAGCGAACACCTCGGGTTCTCGATCCTCGAACTCGAGCCCGACGGGAAGGGAAAGGAACACGACGAGACCGGAACCGGGCAGGAAGAGATTTACTACGTCGTCTCGGGAACGGTCGAGGTCGAACTGCCCGACGCCGGCGAAACCGTCACGCTCGAGACCGACGACGCGGTACGGATCGATCCCGAGGAGCGCCGGCAGATCCACAACCGTGGCGACGAGCGGGCGAAACTCGTCCTCGCAGGCGCACCGCTGTAGACCGCCGATCGCCGGTTTGCGATCACGTTCGGGACGACGGTTTTTGCGGTCCGGTGGTAACGGCTCGATCGGACGGGATGGGATGTCTCACTGGTGATCCGCCGGCGCGATCGACGCGTTTCGGCGGACCTGACCCGACCACGAATCCATGAACGCTACGATCGATCCGGAACGGCAGCTCGGACAGCTCGTCGAAGACAACCCCGACTTCGCCCGCGTCTTCGAGTCCCTCGATATCGATTACTGCTGTGGGGGGACGGTCTCGTTGGCGACCGCGTGTGCCGACGCGGGACTCGAGGTCGCCGACGTGTGCGATCGGCTGGAAGCCGCCCGATCGGAGGGCGACGGGCGGGAACGCGGGTGGGAGTCGCTGACGCAGTTGGCGAATCTCATCGTCTGGGAGCACCATCGCTATCTTCGAACCGAGTTGCCGGAACTGGAGGCGCTCGTCGAGAAGGTCGCCCGCGTCCACGGGGACGCACATCCCTCGTTGCGGAAGGTCGAGACGGAGTTTCGCGACCTCGCCGCGGAGCTGTCGACCCACATCGACGACGAGGAACAGACCGCGTTCCCGATCATCAAGAAACTCGACACCGGAGTCGAACTTACGGTCGCGGAGCGGGAGACGCTGTGGGAGGAGATCGACCAGCTCGAGGCCGACCACGACGAAACCGCGGCCCGCCTCGAACGACTCGAGGAACTCACCGACGGCTACGCAGTCCCGGACGACGCCTGTACCAGCTACCGCTCCATGCTCGACCGACTGGCGGAGCTCGAGCGAAACACCCACATGCACGTCCACCGGGAGAACAACGTCCTCTTCCCGAAGGCCGAATCGAAACTGGACTGACCGCTCAGCCGAGGTCTTGATCCCGCTGGGACTCCCGTAAGATGAACGGCCCCATCGCGAGGGTTCGTTTCGCGACCGTCGCGATCCGGAGGATATACACCGTAAAGACGACGAACGGGGCGATGCCGACGACGAACCCGGCGCTAGTCAGCCAGACGAGGTTGTCAACTCCGGCCGTCGTCCCGGGAAGGGCGGTCCCGTCGACGTACATGATCATCATCGCCATGACCGTCAGGGCGGGAATCGCGATGTACAGCAGCGCCCGCGAGAGGTTGATCAGTTCCCACTGGAAGTACAGCGTCTTGAAGTGCTCGCGGGCGGGACCGAAAAACTGGAGCGTCTCGATCACGTGGTCGATCTTCTCGTTTGCCTCGTCCGAGAGCGATTCCGTGTGATCGGCCCGGATCTTGCGCGCGTCGTAGATCTTCCGCGAGTAGTTGAAGTTGAGCGCGTTCCAGATCACGTCGAAGCTGCCGAACTGGGATTCCTCGAGATCGTCCTTGACGGTCCGTGCGTTGCCGACGGCGTCGTCGACGTAATCGCTGATCTTCGCCTGTAGTTCCTCGTCCCGTTCGTCTTCCATCGTCGCCTCGAGTTCGGTCGCACGCTTCTCGACGCCGTCGACGAGTTCGTAGAGAAACGCCGCGGGTTCGGGGGGACTCGTGTCCTCGTCGATCGTGTCCTCGATGTCCCGCCGGAACTGCATCGATTCGTGCATGCGCTCGCGCTGTTTGCCGACCGCACCCAGTTCCTGCGAGAGGACCAGTTGGTTGATCGTGACGACGATCGAGGTCCCCGTGATGATCGCACCGATAAACGCCGAGAAGAGGAACTCGATCCCGTCCTGCTGCTCGACGATCCGTCGGAACGGCGTCAGTTCGGCCCGGCTCATGGCCACGAGGGCTACGAACACGATCGCCAGAATCGCACCGGCGAAGACCCAGCGGTTCACCCGGAGCAACAGCCACAGCCGCAGGCCACCGAGCCTGTCTTGCCCGGATTCCTCGTCCGATTCGTCGCTTGCATTCGCGTCCGAACGCCCGCTCTCGTTCCCGCTCGTGGTTGCGTCCGCGAGCGAGCCGTGATCCGAATCACCCATCGACCGTGACGGACGACCACGTCGGTAAACAAAAGATGTGGGCCGGGAATCGACGGCTCGGGACGATCAGTCCTCGAACTCGACACGCGGGACGAACGGGCCGAAGTCGGCCGTCCGGCTCGCGATCGACGCGATACGGAACGTATAGACAAGCAGCACGATAAACGGAAGGAAGACGAACGTAACGACGGCGCTGACGACGAGAACGAGCACGGTCGGATCGCCGACGGCCTCGATGATCGAACCGTAGGTCATCAGGAAGATCCCGCCGCCGAGCAACGTCGGAAAGCCGACGACGAGGAGCAACTGCGAGAGAAACGCGAGTTCGTACTGCATGTACAGCGTCTTGAACGTCTGGCGGGCGATCGCGACGTAGCCGAGCACCTCCACGAGGAACTCGAGCGTCTCGACGGCCTCGGCGGGTAGCTCGTCGGCGTGGTCGGTCCGTATCGTCCGGGCCGCGTAGAGGTGTGCGCCGTTGAAGTGACCGAGCACCGCCGACAGCGTCTCGAACGTCCCGAAATCCGCATCCGCGAGCGAGTCGCTGACGACCGCCCCCTCCTGTGTGACCGCGTCGACGAAGTCCTCGAGTAGCGCGGCGAGCGCCGGATCGTCGACCCGGTCCGCGACCGGACGCAGCGTCTCCGCATGCTCTGCGGTGGTTTCGACGATGAGCTGAAGGAAATCGGCCGGCGCAGCCGGGCTGACGGACTCACCCGTCAGCGTTTCGACCTCCCGTCGGAACGACGCCATCGACTCGAATCGCTCCTCGAGATCGCCGGGCCAGCCGAGCTCCTGTGCGAGGACGAGCTGGTTGATCGCGAGGACGATCGTGATAAACGGCAGCGTCCCGCCGACGATCGATGAGACGAGCGTCGTCGCAGTTGCCGGATCGGTGACGGGGACGTAGCCGGCGAAGCCGATACCGGCACACGTGAGAAAGACGATTCCCGCGAACAACGCGGAGAGGACGTACCGGTTCCCGTCGAGCAACACCCAGCGTTTGAGCGGCGACTCCCGAAGGCGCTCGTGAACGAGGTCGCTCCGGCTCACCTCCTCGTCGATCGTCCGATCGGCGCTCATACTGCGCGTTCGATGGACGGGCCAAAAAACGTACGCGCGGTACGCAGCCGCTACACGTCGGTCCGTGGCCGGTTTGCTGCGTGCAAACGACGGCAACATTTGTACGAACAGTGCTGGTCGGTACGTCCTGTATGAGCGAATCAGGGGGGCACGACGAGACCGCGAACACGATCGAGGACCGCGTCCGCGGCGGCGCGCCGGTCGTGTGGTTTCTGGTAACGGGAAACCGGTTACTCGTCGCTGGTACGATGATTGCGGCCGCGTACGCGTTGCTCGTCGCGCTCGGCCAGTTCGGCCCCGGATCGATCGCGAAGCTGTTCGACCCCGATCCGGTCTTTGCGCTGTTTACGCCGGTCATCATCGGGATCATCATGGGCGTCAGCCTCGTCCTGACGTTCAACCAGCTGGTGCTCTCGCAAGAACTCGGCCCCCTCGGCGATCAGCGCGAACGGATGACCGACGCGATGGCGTTCCGACGGGACGTCGAAGACGCCGTCGGACGGGATACCAGCCCGCCGGAGCCCTCCACGTTCCTGCGGGGACTCGTCGAAACGACCGGCGACCACGCCCGGGAGGTGCTCGACCGTCTCGAAGCCGAATCCGACCTCGACGAATCGGTACGCGAGGACGTCCGCGAGTACGCCGACGCAGTCATCGCGGACGCGGAACGCGTCGCGCCCGACCTCGAGGGAAAGCAGTTCGGTACGTTCGACGTGGTGGCCTCGGCCCTGAAGTACAACTACTCCTGGAAGATCTACACCGGCCGCCGGGTCCGTAACCGCCACGCCGAAACGCTCTCCGAGGAGACGCTCGCGGCGTTCGACGACTTGCTCGGCGATCTCGAGTTCTTCGGTCCCGCCCGCGAACACTTCAAGACGCTGTACTTCCGGTGGGAGATCATCAACATCTCGCGGGCGCTGGTGTACGTCTCGTTGCCCGCGCTGGCGGTCGCGGCGTACATGATCCTGATCTTCGAGACCGGCGACGTGGCCGGGACGACGGCCGGAATCGATCACGGACTACTGGTCGTCGGCCTCGGCTTTGCGGTCGGCGTGACGCCGTTTTCGATCTTCCTCTCGTATATTCTCCGGATCGTCACCGTCGCGAAGTGGACGCTCGCGATCGGCCCGTTCATCCTGCGCGAGACCGACCGCGGATCGGACATCGAGTGGGAGTGACTACCGCTCCTCGCCGTAGTGCACCTCGAACGGTCCCGCTTCGGGATCCTTCTGGGGGATCATCGGGCCGATCGACGCGGTTCGACGCGTGATCGTCGCGGTACGGAGGATATAGGAGACGAGGAGGAAAAGCGGCGAGAAAACGACGATCGTCAACACGATCACGACGTAGGGGAGCACTGCAACGCTGATGCTCGGGCCGGTAACGTCGGCGTACAGGAGCCCGACGAAGACGGCCGACAGGATCGACGGCACCCCACAGTAGATCGTCAACTGGGAGAATCGGGTGAGTTCCCGCTGTAGATAGGTCGTCTTGTACTGCTCGCGGGCGACGTGAAACAGCCGCAGGGACTCGATCAGGTCGTCGAGTCGCTCGAGCGCCGCCGGCGGCAGCGAGTCGGCGTACTCGCCGCGCAGGTGAGTCGCGGCGTACAGCTGCCAGGCCTCGTCGTAGTTGATCGCGGCCGAAAGGGCGGAAAAGGTGCCGAATTCGGCCTGCTCGAGCGTGGCTTCGATCTCGTCGGTCCGCTGCTGGACGCTGTTTACGTACCGAACGATCGTCTCGCGATCCGTCGCGCTATGATCCGTGACGGCGTCGGCGAGCGCAGCGGCGTCGTGATGGATCGACTCGACGATCAATCCGAGGACGTTCGTGGGCGCTGCCGGCGTCGCGGGAACGGCCGCTTCGTCGGCGACGTCCTCGCGAAACTCCACGACGCCCTCGAGTCGGTCGCGGGCGCTGCCGGCCGCGCTGAACTCCTGTGAGAGGATGAGCTGGTTGACCGAAACGACGAGCGTAACGAGCGAGAAGGTGCCGGCGATCATGCCGCTTGCCACGCGCGTCATGGAGTTCGGGTTGAGGAAGCTGACGAGGCCGAGTTCGTACAGCGCGATCAGACCGGCGAAGACCACGACCGAGAGGGCGGCCGCGACGCTCAGCCGGTTGCCCTCGACCAGCACCCACTCGTGAAACCGGGTCAGCGATCCGGCCCGCGCTCCGACGTCTGCCCCGTAGGACTCGAGCGTCTCGTCCGTCTCGGAGGACCCCATGGCGACGCGTTCAACGGACCCGACAATAAGGGCCTGCGTTGCACACAATAACGGAGCCGGCTCGGACGGGACCGACGGACACGGGAGTGACGCCGGCGATCGAGGACGATAGCTGCCCCTTCAGGGCCTACACTGAAATGCGTCCGCGGTGTCGGGCCGACACATGCACGGTGACGGAACCGACTCGCGGACGGACGGACGGCAATGACTCGCTCACGGTCGCCGAGTCGACGGTACGTGCTCGCGTCGCTCGGCACGGCCATCGGAGCCGTCGCCGCCGGCTGTATCGGAACCGGCGGCCTCGACGGCGAGCCGAGATACGAGGACGGCACCGTCGGCGAGCGAAACGCCAGTAACGTCTCCAACCGATCGGCGACCGAGATGGCGACGGCGGAAGCCCTCGCCGAGCGCGAACCGAGCGACGCGGTGACGCCGCTCGAGACGCTCTCGCTGACCGACCACGAGTTCGTCGTCGAGGACGGCTATCTCGGCTCGACCGTCCAAGGGCACGTCGAAAACACGGGCAGCGACCGGATCCAACTGGTCGAAGTCCGGACGCGCGTCTACGACGCTGCCGGCAACGCCCTCGGGAGGTATCTCGCCAGTATCGGCGACCTCGAGGGCGGCGAGACGTGGGCGTTTCAGGTGATCGTTCTCGAGTCCCCCGCGGACGTCGCCGACTACGACATCACCGTTCTGGGCACCCCCGCGTGATCGCCGGACCGGGACGTGATCCGCCACCGCCGTCCGCCGAGCCGGTCGCCGCCGGAACCGTCGGAATCCGGTCGGGAACGACCGCAGCCGCACACGTCGCTATCCGCTACCGCTGTAACGAACCCCCCATCACGAAGCGCACCGACGAGCGGGACGCGAAAATCGAACCCGTGTACCGAATCGACCGCAACGGCGGCCCGAATCGGTGTCGGACTATGCGTTTTCTTCGTCCTGCAGTTCCGCGAGTTCGGCCTCGACGTCTTCGTCCACGTCGCCTTCGAGGTCCGGTTCGTCGACGCCGGACTCGGGTTCGGTCGCCGGTTCGGTATCGCCCTCGCCGACCTCGGACTTGAGCGTCTCGAGCTCGGCTTCGACGCCGCTGCCGGTCGAGAGCTCCTCGAGTTCGCGGTCGATCTGGTCTTTGTCCGAGAGGACGTCGTCGAACGCCCCGGTTTCGTGGAGTTCGTCGAGCGCCGCGGCCCGTGCTTCCATGTCCTCGGTCTGTTCCTCGGCGCGTTCGATGGCCCGGCCGACGTCCTCGAACTCCTCGCCCGTGGCCGTCATCGCCTCGGAAACCGTCGAGCTCGCCTCGGCGGCCTCGTAGCGGGCTTTCATGGTCTCCTTTTTGGTACGGAACTCCTCGATGCGGGTCTGGAGCTCGTTTTTCTGGTCGATCAAACTGTCCTGCTGGCTCTGGAGGTCCGAAATCTGGCGATCGAGGTCCTCGATCTGGTTCATCTTCGTCTTCTTCTTCTCGAGGGCGCGTCGAGCCAGATCCTCCCGGCCCTGCTGGACGGCGGTGCGTGCCTGTTCGTTGTGTTTCTCGACGTTGTCCTCGAGCCGTCGCTTTTGCATCTCGAGGCGCTTTTTCTGGGTGGTGAGGTCGGCGATGCCGCGTTTGACCTGCTGGAGCTGGTCGCGCATCTGCTCGTAGGAGTAATCGAGCGTCTCGGTCGGGTCCTCGGCCCGGTTGAGCACCGAGTTGATCTTCGACCGGATGACGTAGGAGGTCCGAGAGAGGATGCCCATACTCGTACGTAACGCTCGGCACCCTTAAAAACATCACATCAACGACAGTCGGACGCGAAATCGATCGCTGTCGGGCGTTACGAGGCCCTCTCTGGGTTGCCGTTTCGGACGGGAACGCGGTGGCAATATTGATTGTCGAGCCCTGTGCTAGTGCCGGTGTGACGGACGTACTCGTACCCGGACGGAGAGACGTTCGCGGCGTGCTCGAGGAACCGGACGACGACGCGGACGCGATCGTCGTCGCCTGCCCACCTCATCCGCAACACGGCGGTTCCCGGAGCGACCGGCGACTCGTGGCGGTCGAGGAGACGCTTCGGGAGGCGGGGATCGCCTGCCTCCGTTTCGATTACGGGGCGTGGGACGGCGGCCACGGCGAACGCGAGGACGTTCGCAACGCCATCCGCTGGGCCGACGACCGGTACGACCGCGTCGGCGTCTTCGGGTTCAGTTTCGGCGCTTCGCTGGCGATACTCGCGACCGCGACCGTCGACCGCGCGGTTGCGGCCGTCGCCGCTCTCGCACCGACGGCGCAACTCGACGACGATCTCGACGTTTGTGAGGCGTTGCCCGTCCTCGAGTGTCCCGTCACTGTACTGTACGGCAAGCGGGATACTACCGCCGACTGGGAACCCGTCGTCGACCTCGCGCGGGATCGGGACGACGGCGTCGTGGCGCTTTCGGCCGATCACTTCTTCGTCGGCCAGCACGGGACGGTCGCCGACGCCGTCGGTGACTTCTTCGAGCGAACGCTGCTTCCGTCGGCGTGATCGGCTCGCGACGAGCACGTTCCTGCCGCGGAACTATGACCGTCGGCGTGGAACCGACGGCGTGACGAAGCCGACTCCGGACCGCGGTCGCCGACGCCACGCACACCACATCAGCTACCGATGACCGATACCGAGTCCTCACCGTCGGTCGTTCGAGCCGAAACGTGGACGGAGCTACACGAACTCCTCTCCCGGGAGATGTGGATGGCCGACATCGGCCGCCACCGTGCTCCCTACGTGTTTCGCGGCGTCCCCGACGAGAGCTTTACCCTCGAGACGTCGATCAAACGCTTCGTCGGCGACACGGGAGAGTGGAAACTCGAGCCGCTGTTGCTCCGAAACTTCGCACAGTACGCGATGGACGAGATCGACGAACCGCGGTCGGTCTGGCACCTGCTCTCGATCGCCCAGCACTACGGCCTGCCGACCCGGTTGCTCGACTGGTCGTTCTCGCCGCTTGTCGCGGCCTACTTCGCGGTCCAAAGCGGCGACACCGACCACGACGGGGCGATCTGGGCCGTCGATTACCGGACGCTGCACGCCGACATCCCCGACCACTATCAGGAGGTCCTCGAGGTGACGGAGATGAACATGTTCGACGTTCACCTCCTCTCGAACGCGACCCTCGAGTACGAGGCGAGCGAGCGGGCGGTGGATACGGCCTCGATCCGCGATCTCAACGACGTGTCCCGGATCACCGAGATCTGGCGGGAGATGTGGGGCGTCGACGACAGACCTGAGGAGGATCAGTACGTACTGTTTTTCAGACCGCCGGCGATCGACGACCGCATCGTCAATCAGTCCGCCGTCTTCTCCTTCCAGTCGGACCCGCGGCTGGTGCTCGATCGGTGGCTCGAGGACCGACCCGACTGCTATCGGAAGATCGTCGTCCCGGGCGATCGGAAGCTCGAGTTCCGCGACAAACTCGACCAGCTGAACGTCAACCACCGGACGCTGTTTCCCGGGCTCGACGGGTTGACGACGTGGCTCAAGCAGTACTACCAGCCGTCCCCGGAGTGACCGGCCCTCGGGCCCGAGCGGAAGTATACAGACTGATATCGGCCCTCAAAAGCAGCAACGTATGGACGTCCCCCGAACGGTCCGGCGGGCGCTCGCGGATCGCACGATCGATGGCCGGGTCTGTCTCGAGGCGGGAGCCGGTGTCGGAAACGCCACGGTCGGGCTGCTCGAGGCGGGTGCGGCCGAGGTATACGCCCTGACGGACGACGCCGAACACGCACGCGACGTTCGCGACCGCGTCGCCGGCGACGACCGGGGGTCGATCCTGCGGGCGGATCTGCGGTCGATTCCGCTGCCGGACGACGCCGTCGACGTCGTCACGGCCCACGCCCTGTTCAACGTCCTCCCGCCGGCCGACGCCGCCACCGTCGCGGCGGAATTGACGCGGGTCGTCGCTCCCGGCGGCTGTCTCGTCGTCGACGACTACGCGCCGCTTCCGGGCTCGAGTCCGGTTCGACGGCTCTTCGCCGTCGAGAACGCGGCCGCCGAACTGGCTGCGGGGCGACCGGCGCTTACCTTCTACCCCGTGGCGGGACTGGAACGGCTGTTCGCCGGCTACGGCTGGCGTCTCGACCGAACCCGGACGATCCTCGAGCCGGTCCCGTGGACGAGCGACCTCCTCGAGGCCCACGCCGACGTCGTCCGACGGCACACGGCGACGCTTCCCGCGGCGCTCGCGGAGCCGCTCGTCGATCGGGCCGACCGGCTCGTCGACGAAATCGGGTCCGCGGCGGTCGGCGAGATGTACAGCCTCGCGATGACCGCTCCCGAACGGGAGTCGACGTAGCGCCCGCGGGTTACCCCCGTCCGTGGCGAGTGAGACACTTCGAGAGCCCGATCAACTCGACGGGGTCGGAGTTATCCGGCGAGTAGACGACCATCTGCCCTTTCTCCATGTACGGGACTTTGGACTCGAGGTTGCTGGGGATGTTGACGCTCTTGATGGCGTCCTCGTCGCCCAAGTTGAGGACGATCGTGGTGTTGAGCTGTTTGAAGACGGCGTCGTCGATGTCCTGTGGGTCCTGCGTGATGAGAAAGAGGCCGAGCCGTTCCTTGCGACCCTGCTTTGCGGCCTCGGTGAACTTTTTGATGACCTTGCCGGCCTGTACCGAGTCGGCGTCGGTCAGGAAGTTGTGGGCCTCGTCCATCCCGAGGACGAGCGGCGTCTCCTTGATGCGGTCGTAGGTCGGGTCGTTCGAGAGCTTCTGGTCGATCAACAGCGACGAGAGCGCGAGCACGACGGTCTCGGTCGCCCGGGTGTCGTTGATATGGTAGGTCGGGACGACGCTCAGGCCGCCGGGACGGACGAACTCCCCGACGAGGTCGGTGATCGGGCGGGCGTCCTGATCGAAGACGTGACCGAACCCCAGCACGCGCCGGCGGACGGCGTCGAAGGTCGCCTCGTGGACCCGCCCCGACTCGTCGAGTTCCTCGCGCAAGGCCGGGTCGTCGAGGAACGTCGTAAACTCCTCGTAGGTCGCTTCGGAGCCGTACTCTCGACGGAACCGTGGGAGGAGGACGCTCACCAGCGCGCCGTACTGGTTGTCGTTCAACCCGCTGCCCGCGACCAGCCACGGGTTGTCGTGGACCATCGAAAACGGGATGGTGAACTCGACCTGCTCCGCGCGGTGGTGGCCCGCCGCGTACGACGCCGAACCGACCTTGGGGACGAACGCCGTCGTATCGTCGACGCCGCCGTGGGCGATGCCCTCGCGCTCGAGACGACGCGCGAACGCGTCGTCGAGTTCGGGGTTGTCGTCGTGCATCTGGGCGTACTCGTCCTGCGGGTCGAACTGGACGACCGCGGGCTGGACGGCGCGGCCGTCCGCCATCGGATACGTTCGTTCCGCGGCGAGGAACTGTCGGAGGACGTTTTTCGCCCCGTGGGTCTTCCCCGACCCCGTCCCGCCGGCGATCAGCGTGTGTCGGAACACGAGCGGGTCGCCGGCCTCGTAGTCGTCTTTCAGCCGGTAATCGATGGTTGGGGGCGAGGCCGCCGTCCGGACCTTCTCGCCGCCGACGGAGAGGTGGCCGAGGAAGACGCCGTCGTCGGGCATCTTCAGCCCGGTCTTGATCTGGTCGGTGTCGTCGGCCTTCTTGACGACCGTCTGGGGCTTGGGAACGCGGTCGGTCATCCGCCGTTTCAACTCGCCATTATCGCGGTAAAGGACGGCTACTGGCTCGAGCGATGCCACGAACTTGTAATCTGCCTCGTCGACGCCGTCGGTCCGCATCGCGCGCCGGGCGTGGATCTCCGTCGCGTCGTCGGCGTGGTACTGCTGGGCGTACTCGAGGCCGGTGATCCGGCAAAACAGCGTCTCGCCGTCGGGGTAGGGGGCAAGCAGGTAGCTCCCGATGCGGATCGACGACCGGTTGCCACGGGTGATATACGCCTGCAGCGTCGTGTCGTCGCCGTCCTCGGCGACGCGAAGCCCCTGGGAGACACAGATCGTGCCGATACCGACGTCCTCGCCGCTGGGTTCGACGGCTGTCGGTTCGAACTCGTCGGTTCGGTCCGCGGTACGTGTCGGCCCATCGGAACGCGACGACCCCGACGCGTCCCGGCTCGAGTCAGCCGTCACGTCCTCCTTCTCGGCGGAATCGGCGTCGGAGTCGGCGTTGAACTCGCCGAAGTCTCCCAGATCGGTCATATCACTTCCATCCAACCCATCACTAAAACGCGTTTCCCTCCGATCGGACGGAGCGTTCAGTCCGAACGCTGTCGGAGTGTGACGTAGCCGGCCCCTGCAAGCGCGAGTCCCCCAGCAAGAAGGACAGCCCCCGGCGTGAAACCGGGTACCGAGTCCGATTCGTCGGTCGGCGATTCGCCCTCGGCCGCGTCGTCGTCGGACCCGGACTCGTCCGAGTCGGAATCCCGCGCCGGATCGAACTCGTCCGGGTCGGGGTGGTCGAACGGCTCGGGCGACTCCTCGCCGCCGTCGATCGTCACGGTCGTGGTGCGCTCGTCGACGACGGGCAACGGCCACTCGCTTTCGAGATCGACGTCGCTCTCGCCGAACGTGATCTCGGTCGCCGCGGGCGAGGCGTCCTCGTCGACCTCGACGGTCACCGTCGCGACCGTGTCGATCCCCGTCGCGCCGCCGGCGACCGGCTCGCGCCACTGTTCGAGGATCGCCGTCCCCTCGTCGTTGGCGATCGCCGTCGCGGTGTGGATCTCGGTCTCGTTGCCGCCCTCGAGCCACGGCCCGCGTTCGATGTCGGTCACCTCGAGGTAGTCCGGGTGGTACTGCGAGACGATGGTCACCCCGGCGACGCCGTCGTCGCCGTGGCCGCCCTGGCTCCGGAGGTCGACATCGAGTTCGAACGAGTCGCCGGGCGCGACTTCGACGTGCTCGGAATCGGGCGAAACGATCGCCACCTGATCGGCGGCGAAGGCCGGAGCCGCAAGGCCCGCGACGAGCGTTCCACAGAGAACGACGACGGCGACGAGCGTCCCAACAGCACGCGTTGCCGTCGTGATCTCGGCGATCATGTGGCCGAGCCACCTCGGAGTCGCGGGAACGGGGCAGTGGGAGTCCGGGGCCGGACAGCGACGATACGGCTTCGAGGACCGCGTCCGTGGGAGCGATCCGAGTCCCGCGGACCGAGCGAGGGTACTACCATTCGTCGTACGACTATGGACGGAGACGCTTTTATGTGTTCCTGGTGACGGATTCCGGAGCGGACGAAAGCACGGGGAGAAAGCGGGGCCAAGCGAACGGGAACGGTTATCGAACGAGCATCGGAACGTCGTCGATCCGAGCGATCGATATCCGTCGGGACTCGGTGTCGTACTCGACGAGGCCGGCCGACTCGAGCGCGGGGAGATGGGAGTGGTGGAGGGTGATCTTCGCCGCCCTCGTGTCGGCGGGCACGGCGGGTTCCTGCGTGGCGAGTTCGGACGCGAGTTCCGCGAGCGACGCCGATTCCGTCCGGTCGCCGGACGCGAGTGCCTCGAGCAACGCGATGCGGACCGGGTGGACGAGTCGATCGAGCAGTTCCGCGTCGTCTTCGGCAGCTACCTCGAGCAACATCGAGAGCGTTGCCGGACGGACGGGCGGTTCGCCGGCAAGGGAAACCTCGTCATCGTCGTCCCAGTCGACGACGTCGTGCTCGGCGAGACGCGGCAGATGATTGTGGACGAGACCGACGTACACCTCGTGTCGCGTTTCCCCGTCAGCGACATCCCGGCCTTCGCTGTCGATGACCGCCGTCGTGAGTTCGGTCAAAGAGAGCGGCCCGCTCGTATCGAGCAGTTCCAGGATGCGGATTCGACGGGGATGTCGAAGGACATCGTAGCGGTCCGCCGGGACGTCGTTCAGTGGCCCCCGATCGCTGGCACCGCCGAGGTGAGCGTCAGAACTCATTACACCTACAGACCGCTGCAAGGGGGATAAGCCCGTTTCCAAAACGATTTGGGTCTGGAAGATGATATTACTTCCGTAATAGTCGAGTTCTCGACCCAAACGCCAGAAATGGGCACCCTCAGGGATCGTTTACGCTCGAGCGACGGTGTGGATATCACGATCATATATCGAGTCGGATACTTCGGATCGACGACCGCTCGATGTCGCTATCACGTAGCGATCCGTTACTGGAGTGCCGTCGCCGAAGCCGACCGTTCGATCGGTGCCACGACCTTTTTGCGTTCAGGAGCCGTACGTCAGGACATGCTTATGGTACGCGGTCGAGCGGGCGGGACCGAGCTCACCGGGACGCTGTACGAACGCGGTGAACGGGCTCCCTCGTTTCGCGGCGCGCCCGACGAGGACGCCGCGTACGTCTGGGTCTGTGACGAATTCTACGAGGTCGACAGCGGTGGGACGACGCAACTCGTCGACGGGCGGGAGGTAAACCTCGCGTTCGAATCCCCGATGCCCCGCGGCTTCGATACGCGAACCCAGGCCGTCGAAGGTGCGAAGGAACACGTCCGAACGCAGTTCGCACGAATCGGCATCGATCCCGCGGACGTCCAGTTCGAGGTCGAAAAACAGGAACCAAGCGCCGAGCAATAACACCGCATCGCCGGTCGTCGGAAGTGTCAGCTTGCGCGAGCGAAGACGGCAACACCGGCGCTGACAAGCAGCAGTGCGAGCGTGGCAGTGAACCCGGGAACGGCATCTCCGTCGGCGCTGTCGGCAGTCCCGTTGGTCGTGCGGTTCTCGGATCCGGGCGTCTCGGGCAGCCCCGCGTCCGTCCCGTCGGCCTCGAGCGCGTCGGGATCGGGATGGTCGAACGTGGGAGTTTCGTCACCGCCGCCGTCAATTTCGACGGTCACGTTCCGCTCGTGGACCGGCAACGGCCAGCCGCGGGCCGGCTGAACGCCGGTTTCGCCGAACGAGATCGTCGGTTCCGCGGGCGGGGCGTCCTCGGCGACCTCGGCGGTGATCGTCGCGAGCACCGCGTCGCCGGTCGCCCCGTCCGCGACCGGTTCGCGTCGTTGCTCGAGAACGGCGGTGCCGTCCTCGTGTGCGAGCGTGCGCTCCACTCGGACATCGGTCTCCGGCCCCTGTTCGAGCCACGGTCCCCGCTCGACATCGGTGATCTCGAGATAGTCGGGATGATACCGGGCGACGAAGTCGACCGAACGGATCCCCTCCCCGCCGTGGCCGCCGTCGCTTTGCATGGTCACGGTGACCGTGAACCGTTCGCCCGGTTCGGTCTCGACCGTCTGTGGCGTCGGCGTGACGACTGCGACGCGGTCACCGGCGACGGCCGTCCCGGCCGCGCTACCCGCGACCGCGACGAGAACGACGAGACAGATCCCGATCGCACGTCCGGCGAGCGTCCCGAGCGACGGATCGTCGTGAACCGTTCGGGGCATCGCGTTCATCGTCGTGTTACGGCCGATCGGGGCCGCTCCGGTCGGTCGTTGCGGACGATTCGTCGTCCGCCCGGCCGCGGGCGTAGGCGTACGTTCCGGCGCCACCGCCGGCAAGCGCGGCGAGCGGTCCGAATCCGGGGACGCCGTCGCCGTCGGTGTCGGTACCATCATCGGATCCGCCGTCACCGGTCCCGTTCCCGTCGGAATCGTCACCAAGCACCGCGCTCGCGCTCACGTCGGCCCGGAGCACGAAGCGATCGTAGCCGCTCGAGGTCGGGACCTCGAAGTCGTACGGCCAGGCGTCCTGTGCCGGATCGTAGCGGCCGAACAGGCGCATCACCGGCGAATCGACGGTCTCGGCGAGCGCGGTCAGGTCGGCCGCGTCGAACGTCACGGCGACGGTATCCCCGTCGACGCGGGCCGATTTCGCCGCGAGTTCGTCGCCGGTCCGGATTACCGCGCGGAACGAGTCGGTGTCGATCGTCTCGGCCCCGTTCGGGACGGCGGCGGTAAGCGTCACCTCGTCGCCGTCGCGGGACGCCGACGCCTCCCCGACGACCTCGTCGACGCGAAGGATTCGGTTTTCGCGTTCCGGGGCGACGGTATCCTTCCGTTCGAGTTGCTCGAGGACGTACGGTCCCTGTAGCTGGCCGGACTCGAGGACGACCTCGGCCGCCGAAAGCACCGCCGAGTTGCCGACGGAGTAGTCGTTGTGCGCGAGGGTGTAGGTCCCGTCGGGATCGATCGGCTCGCCGTCGACGAAGACGTTCTCGACGCGGGTCTCGCCCTCGTGTCCCGTCCACTCGTAGGAGAGTCCCGACACCTGAACCGCCTGCTGTGCGCCGAAGTCGGGGGCCGGGTGGGACCGGATCGCCTCCTCGAGGTAGTCGACGACCGCCTCGCCGGTCAGTTCGACGACGACGATTTCGTTCGGGAACGGCAGGACGTTCAACACGTCAGCGCCGGTGATCTCGCCGGGGCCGTACGTCGAGTCGCTTCGAATGCCGCCGGCGTTCTGGACGGCGATGTCGACGTCGATATCGCCGATCGATCCGACGGTTCGCATCGCGTCGGTCATGAGGTTCCCCCAGTTGGTCTCGACCGCGTAGTTGTCGTACGTCGCGTTCAGTTCGACCTCGCTTTCGAAGGCCGTCTTCCCGAGTTCGGCCTCGAGCTGTGCGGCCCACTCCTCGGTCAGGTCGGCGAGGAACGGATCGGGGTCGATCGTATCGACGGAACGGGTACGGATCTCCTCGTACGCGTCGGCTTCGGGTGCCGGCTCGGCGTCTGGGCCGAGCAGATCGGTTCGCTGCCAGTCGACGAGGCTCCCGTCGGCGTCGAGCGTGATCGAACCGACGTGGTCGAACTCGTCGCCGAACTCGCTGACGATCGTCCCGTCGACGACGTCCGGTTCGTCGAAGACGACTCCGGAGTGGGAGCCGACGATCGCATCGAGGCCGTCGACCTCGGCGGCGAGCGTGTCGTGGACCCCCGTCGTGACGTGTGACGCCGCGACGACGACGTCGGCACCCGACGCACGGAGCGCCTCGACCGCCTCCCGTGCGCCCTCGACGGGATCGAGGACCGACCACGCCGCGGGATAGTCGGTCAGCGAGTGGAAGCTTCCGGAGACGAGTCCGAAGACGCCCACAGTCAGGTCGCCGGTCTCGAGCGTGATCCACCGCTCCGTCCCGGGGACCGCGTTCCCCTCGTCATCGAGCAAGTTCGCGACGACCCACGGAAACTCGCTCTCCTCGAACCGCGACGTCGCCACGTCCGCTCCGAAGTCGTACTCGTGGTTTCCGACCCCGTTGACGTCGACGTCCATGTAGTTCAGCGCCTCGATCATATGCTCGCCTTCGTACTCGAGGCCGAGCATCGACGGGGCCAGATCGTCCCCGTTGCCGACGAACAGCGAATTCGCCGCGCCGTCGAGGATATCCCTGACGGCCGTGTAGTATCGCGCAATGTTCAGCGCGTCCGATTCGGCGTCGCGGAGACGGCCGTGGAAGTGCGTATCGTGGACGATCGTCACCGTTTCCGCGTCGGAGTCGGCCACAGTGCGTGCGGTCGCAGGGAAAAGCGCGCCGACCGAGACGCCGACGGTCGCGCCGAGAAACCGTCGACGGCTTCGGCCGACGTCGTCCGCGGCGTGATCGGGGTCCCGTCCCCCGGAATCTCGAGCCATAGACACAGAGGGTGGAGACGGACACTAATACGTTTCCGAATCACCGAACGGTTGATATTAGATACCAATAGCGAGGAACTGAACTCGCGGAAAACCACCGTCTGTCACGGGATGGCTATCGAGGGGAACCGATTCCGCCGCCCTGCCGCCATCGGAATATTGACCAGTACGTACGCCTGTATTTTAGCACGTATTCAACATATTAAATTTAAATGTATTATTTGTCGGCTCTATTACTGTCCAGTCGATCTGGACGACACCTAGCGCTATGACACCGGAATCCCACCTCGATCGACGGTCGTACATGAAAGCTGCCGGACTGGCAGCGGGCACAGTGACACTCGGCGCGACGATGGACGGCGCGCTCGCGGATGCCGACCACAACCACGTCGTCGCGGCGAGCGACGTTCACTTCGGATCGCCGTATTCGAACGACGACGCGTTCGTCCAGTTCCTCAGCGAGGACGTCCCGGACCTCGACCCGGATACGCTCGTGCTCAACGGTGATCTCTTCGAGTTCTGGTACCGCGGGATGTCGTCGACGCTGCTCGAGTACAACGACGTCACGACGCAACTCGAGGAACTCGTTTCTTCGGGGATCGAGGTCGTGGTCATCGCCGGAAACCACGATCGTCGACTCGTCGACGTCGGTCGCGACGACTACGACGCCGCAACGCTCGCTGCGCCGTGGCACATCGGCGAGGAGTTTTACTTCGAAAGCGGCGGCCGGGAGTTCGTCGCTGTCCACGGTGACGGGGCCGACCCACAACAGGCGGACCTGACCAGCGCCCTTCTCTGTGCCGGCAGCGACGATCTGGGGAAGGTGATAATCGAGTTCTACGAACTGATCAACGACGACGACGAGACCGCAACCACGCAGGAGAACACGTGGGACGATCTGACCGAGAACCTCGACATCGTCGAACTCCTCGAACAGCCGCCGCCGGTCGACGATGACGACTACGAACCCGACGCTGCCGGCGAGCGGCCGCCAGCGGCGGACACGGTAACGAACGAACTGCTCGACGAGTACGAGGAGTTCGTCGTCTTCGGGCACACCCACTACACGGAACTCGGGGACCGCTTCGTCAACACTGGCGCGTGGACCGAGCGCAGGGCCGCCGAACTCCCAACGCGGCCACAGAACACGTACGTCGAGATCGAGAACGGCGACGTCCGAGTGCTCGACTGGTCCGAGAACGGGTCATCGGTACTGTTCGAAGAATAAACACGCCCCATCGACACACCCCCTGTCGACAGCGCCCGGACCGACGGCCGCTCGAGCGGCGTCGTGACGTTCCGGCCGCCACCCCGCCGAAACATCCGGTTCCGGCGCTCGACTCGAGCGCCGTTCGGTCTATCGTCGGGAGCGCGATCGACCTGAACCCACTCACACCGCCCCGATCCCCGACGGTCCACCCGGTCGTGCTCGAGTACAGCATCGAGTACGCGACCGATTTGCCCGTTCCACCGGTGGCGACTCAGTACGCCTCGTCCCACCGGTGGTCGTCGTAGGTCCGGTCCTGACTGGTATCGAACTGCGTCTCGAGGGTCTCCCGGAGCGACCGTTTCTCCGCGTTGCTGATCCGGGCGAGTTCGTCGGCTTTCTCGACGATCGTCGGCGGTCCGTGGGCGATCGCTACGTCCTGAAGCAGTTGCCTCGCCAGACGGTCCCGTGTTTCCCGGTCGCGGGTGAACGCGTACGGCGCTTCGATCCGGTAGACGAGATCGTCGCGGGGGTCGTAGACGACGAAGAACGTCACCTCGTAGTGCTCGTGCGGGAGCCGTCGGTCGACGCCGAGCGCGTCACCGTCGGCCGAGAGTGGACGGTCGACGCCGCCCCGAGACCGGAACCAGTTGGTGTAGGTGAGCGCCGAGGTATCCCGTTCCCAGCGGTCGCCGTCGACGTCGTCGACGTACTCGCCGCGCTCGAGCAGGCGGGTAAACAGGGCGGCGTCGTCGTTCCACGGGGTGCTGACGTCGATGGTTCGGTTGGTTTTCAGCGTTTGTGTAATGACGCGGGTCGCCGGGTTCTTGACGAACCCGACCAGCGGTACGTCCCGGTCGACGAACGTCTCGACGAGTCGAACGTAGTTCTCGAGAACGGTCGTCGGGCGCGGGTCCTCGAGCAGGAAGTCGGCGAGATCCGGGTGTTGATCGGCCCACCGGAGCAGCCCGCGCGGGTAGATCGGCCCGTCGAGCACGAGCAGGTCGTCGACGTCCGTGGCGTGATCGCGGGCGTGGTTGCTCTCGGCGAGATACAGCGCGAGCGCGTGGACGACCCCTTCCGCGAACCGCGGGAGCGGCGGGATCTTCACGGCCCGGCTGCGGCTGTATCCCTCGTCGAACTTCCCCCACGTCTCGTCGACGGTCATCGTCTCGTCGTTCGAGTGGACCGTCATCACGGTGGTTCGGGAGCGGTGGAGATCGAGATCGCTCGGCGACGCGCTCATCGCCGCCTGGGCGATGTCGATCACGAGCCCGTTTTTGAACGTCGTCGGGTTGATCGTTCCCGCGTCGAGTCCGTGTTCGGTCGGGAACGATCGGTCACAGAGCGCGATGTCCTCACAGTCGACCAGCCGACGGGAGCGTTCGTCGACGGGTTCGAGGACCGTCCGGCCGTCGAGCACGAGCGGGTCGAGGAACTCCTCCCAGACCGTCTCGGCGAAGGCGCGGCGATCGCGCTCGTCGGCCCCGTGGTCGATCCGTCTCGCGAGTCGCGCGATGCCGTCGAAGTGGACCGGATCGAGCGTCATGACCGGTGGCACCCACCCCACCCGCAAAAATCCAGTGGTCGGCCCCGACGCCGGAGGTGGGTTAACTCGAGATCGGGTAAAAAATCATCAGAAAAGTTATATGAAGGGGCGGAATGGATGCGGATGACCCGATGTCCAACCGAGGGATCGAAGTTACCGACCGAGAGGGGACCGCGATCAACTGGCGGCAGTCGAACGGCGGCGTCACGCTGTACGAAGCGGACAATCCCGACGCCTGGATCACGATGGAGTTCGAAGCCGGCGTCCCCCCCGAGCACCGACTCTACATGATCTGTGACGAGTGTGGATCCGTGTTCGCCCAGCGGAGCAAACCCGGCAACGGGACCGTCTGTGGCGACTGTGGCACGACGTTCGAACACGACCGATGACCCCCGCCACGGCGGCCGGGTGACGACTACTCGAGGAACCGCTTCTGGACGTCACCGGTCGGCATCATACACCGATCTTTCCTACCGAACCACCGATAGCGGCGGGCCGCGACGGCGTCGTACGCCCAGTCACGGAGCCGCCGCGGAACGTACCGAAACGGCGCGAGCAGCCGGTACCAGCCACCGAGGAGCGTAGCGATCCGGAGCACCGCCGCCGACTTCACGTAACAGTCCTCGCCCTCGATCAACACGACCGACTCGAGTTCGTCGGTCGGCAGGCCGTGTTCGGCGAGCAACGCCGTGCCGACTTCCGACTGCAGCGACGCGAAGCGGAACCGCCCGTCCGGATCGCGGGGAACGATGAACTGCACGAGCCCGTTACAGAGGTTACAGACCCCGTCGAAGAGCACGATCGGGTCGTCGTCCGGAACGGTCTCACTCATCGGTTCTCGTTGGAGCGACAGCGGGTTCAGCGTTCCGATCGGGGCGATTCAGAACACGTCGCTTCACCACGGTCGTACACCGTCGGATCGGTTTCGTTCTCGAGGTCGATCGGATGGTTGGTGTAGGTCACGGTCACGGACTCGACCGTCGGTTCGAACTGTTCGTTCGCATGGTCGCACATGTACGCGGCGAACCGGTCGGTGCGGTCCTCGCTGTCGCTAAGCGAGTTCATGTATTTCCGCCACCGGAAGTTCGGGAGCGTTACCGACGCGTCCGGCGGCGGCACGGTCCGGTGGTCGTCGAGTTCGGTGTCCCGGAGGACGTCCACTTCCTCGCCGGTCTCGAGGGACGCGCCGACGACGTACCAGCCGTAATTCGCGGACGGATCGGGGGCGTACATCCGCCACTGATGCTCCTCGGGGTCGACGGACTCGACCGGTTCGAACGGTGCCGTGAATCCAAACAGTCCGACACACCACAGGACGACGAGGACGCCCATACACCAGAGAACGACCGTCCAGACCTGACGGTGCCGGCGGCGGGCGGGGTCCGACAGCACGGATCGCAGCCCGCGGGGACGACCGATTCGGGTCCGGAGGCGTCGTCCCGCCGTCTGAATACGCGCCAGCGAACCTTCGCGTTCGAGCAGGACGACGCCGGCGGCCTCGAGCGCGTCCCAGACGCGGGCCGGAAGGAACAAAAGCAGGAGGGTCGCCAAAAGCGCCGGAAAGAGGCCGACGGCCATGCTCACCGCCATCCCACAGGCCGCCGAGAGGAACACGGCGACGTACGCGATCCGAAGGCGACCGCCGAAGACGAGCAACAGCGGCGAACAGGCGAGCAGCCCGAACCAGACGTACGTTCCCATCTCGAGTGCGGGCTGATAGTTCACGACCGAGTTGCCAAGCAGGATCGTCATGTGATCCTGTCGGAGGGCGTACCGTAACGCTTCGCCGGTCAGCCACGTGTCGCCGTCGGTCTTGTGGACCGCGTTGTTGAAAAAGAGGGTCACCACGTACACGAGCGTCGCCACCGTGGCGGGACTCGTTACCTGCAGCCGCTCGTCCGAGCGGGAATCGATCGCCCACCGACTGCCAAGCGGCAAGAACACCGCCAGAACGAGCACCTCCCGAAACAACCGATCCCCGGCGTTCAGAACCAGCGGATTCCGTACGTGGAGGGAGATGAGCAGGATCGCCGAGAGCAACGTGACCAGACGCGTCCGGTACCCGACGATCAGCAACACGGCGAGCGCCGCCGTGAGCGCGAACAGGACGAACTGAAACCACGGTTCCCCCGACAGCATATGCAACGAATACCGCACCAGCCGGTCGGATTGCTCGAGGTGCAACTGGCGCGGGAGCACGCCGGCGTCCGTGTAGAACGCGACGAGGTCCTGCGATCGGTGCACGGTATCGAAGAGCAGTATGAGTCCGAGCGCGATGCGGAAGATCGCCAGCGCACGCGCGTCGATCCCGAACCGTTGCTCGAGGGCCGCACGGAGCCGTGTTCGAGCGGGCTCGGTTTCGGTGACAAACGTATGGAGGGCGGTCATGAGGTATCGGCTGTGGCGCGTCGTGATCCGGGACACGGGACCTGACGGCGGCGAAACCGCCCGAAGACGCCTCGAGCGGTGTGGCGGACGAGTGCCGCGGCCGGATGGGTGCCGGACCCGACGGTAGATAGTTAGTCGATGCAACAAGTCACCTAAATGTTTTGTGGATCGCCGGTCCACAGGTCGCGGACGGCGGGATGGCACGAACGGCTTCGACGACCGTCGGTCGACCCTGTGTGCCTGCGTGACGAACAACGACAGGTAGTTACGCGAGGGTGGGTATCGATGGCACATGGAAGCTGCGCTGATCGTCCTCGACGGCTGGGGACTCGGTGACGGCGACGGCAGGGATGCGATCGAGGCGGCCGATACCCCGACGTTCGATCGGCTCGCGACGGCCGGGGCGTACGGGACGCTCGAGGTATCGGGCAGGCGAGTCGGCCTCCCCGACGGACAGATGGGAAACAGCGAGGTCGGGCACCTCAACATCGGGGCCGGCCGCGTGGTCTACCAGGAGTATACGCGCATCTCGGACTCGATCGCGGACGGCTCCTTCCGGGAGAACGACGCGATCAATACGGCCTTCGACAACGCACGCGAAAACGACGGCCGAATCCACTTCCTCGGCCTCGTCAGCGACGGCGGCGTTCACTCGGATCACGAGCACCTCCACGCGCTGATCGAACTGGCGGCCGATCGCGGCGTCGAGGCCGTCACACACGCCATCACCGACGGCCGAGACACCTCGCCGACGGGCGGCCGGGAGTACCTGCGCACGCTCGAGGGCGTCGTCGACGAGCACGGGACCGGCCACGTGGCGACCGTCTCGGGCCGGTACTACGCGATGGACCGCGACCAGAACTGGGAGCGAACGAAACGGGCCTACGACGCCATCGTCGACCGCGAGGCCGAGTACGAGGCCGATTCGGCGGTCGAAGCGGTCGAAGCGTCGTACGACCGCGGCGAGACCGACGAGTTCGTCGAGCCGACCCTGATCTCGGAGCGGCCGGCGCTCGAGGACGGCGATTCGGTCGTCTGGTTCAACTTCCGCTCGGACCGTGCCCGCCAGCTGACCCGCATGCTCGCGGATATCCGCTCCGACGACTGGGCCGACGAGTTCGAGACGAGCCCGCCGGACGCGGCGGTCGTGATGATGACCCAGTACGACAAGACGTTCGACCTCCCGGTGGCGTACCCGCCGACCCAGCCGGAGAACGTCCTCGGGGAGGTGCTCGCGGACGCCGGCAAGACGCAGCTACGGATCGCCGAATCCGAGAAGTACGCTCACGTCACCTACTTCCTCAACGGGGGCCGCGAGGTCGAGTTCGACGGCGAGATCCGGAAGATCGTCGAGAGCCCCGACGTTCCGACCTACGACCTGCAACCCGAGATGAGCGCGGCCGAGGTGACCGACGCCGCGATCGACGTGATCCGCTCGGACGATCCGGACGTGCTCGTGCTCAACTACGCCAATCCGGACATGGTCGGCCACACCGGCGACTACGAGGCCGCGATCGAGGCCGTCGAAGCCGTCGACGAACAGCTCGGCCGACTCGTCGAGACCCTCGAGAGCCACGGCGCGCACGTCCTCGTCACCGCGGATCACGGCAACGCCGACGACATGGGAACGGCGGAGGATCCCCACACCGCCCACACGTACAATGACGTCCCCCTCGTCTACGTCGACGGCGACGGAACGGACGGCGGTGGGCGAACCGGTGACGGTTCGCGATCCTCGTCGGAGTCTGACTCCGACGGCGGCCGGACGGTCCGCAGCGGCGGCACGCTCGCGGACATCGCGCCGACCATCCTCGAGTTGATCGGTCTCGAACAGCCGCCGGAGATGACCGGCGAGTCGCTGCTCGAGTAGCACGGATCACGAAAAACGGACGGGATCAGTTACGCGTCGATCGTCGTCGTCTCGGTGACGGTGGCTCCGGCGTCGTCTACGACCTCGAGCGTGACGGTGTAGGCATCGCCGGCCCCGTGTTTCACGCTTTCCTCGAGCGACCCGCTGGCGGTCGTTCCGTCGACGCGCTGGTCGCTTTCGGCGACGGTCCGTCCGTTACTCGACTCGATCGTGACCGTCACCGACGAGAGGTCGCCGTCCGCGTCGGCGACGCGCCAGTCGGCGGTCAGTTCGGCGTGTGGGTTCGGCGGGCTGTCGTCGCTCCCGGAGAGGGTCTCGACGGTCGGGTCGTGCGTTGCACGGTCGGTGGTCAACGTTTCGACCGCGCCCGTTTCGGTGACGACACCGGCGTCGACGACGGCCCGGTACTCGTAGGCCGTGTCGGGTTCGAGCGCCGGCAGCGTCGCCTCGAGCGTGCCGGGTTCGGTCAGGCGCTGTGCGCCGGTTTCGCTCCACTCGTCGGCACCAGCGGCTCGGTACTCGACGCTTACGGTCGCCGCGTCGGCACCGCCGAGGTCGGTCAGCGCGGCGGTCACCGTCGCGGACTCCTCGTCGACGGTCGTCGCGGACCCCGTCTCGACGACGGGATCGACGGCCGTCTCGAGCGTGCGGTACGATCCGGCGTCGGTCTCGCCGTCGGCCGCCTCGCCGACGAGTCGGAACTCGTAGGTCGTTCCCGGCTCGAGATCACCGAGCGTCGTCTCGACGGTTCCGGCCGAGTTCGGCGCGATCGGATCGGTTTCGACGCGTTCGTCGGTTCCGGCCGGGCCGTACTCGAACCACGTCGTCGCGCCGTCGCCGAACTCGACGACGTCGCCGGTCACCGTGGCGCTGGTCGCCGAGACGGCCGTTTCGGGCCCCGTCTCGACGGCGATCGGCGACGCCGTCGCGAACCCTTCGATGTCACCGGAGTAGTACTGTTCGTGACCGCGTGCGTCGCGAACGCTCACGTAGAACTCGTACTCCGTGCCGGGTTCGAGATCCGTCACGGGCTGGCGCACGACGGCGGGCGAGTCGATGGTTTGTGTTTCCGTCTCGTTCCAGTTCCATCGGAACTCGTCGCTGTCGGCCGGCGCGTACGAGAACCACACGTCCATCGACGGGCGCTCGGCGAGGTCGCTCACGTTCGCCGTCAGCGTCGCGTCGGTCTCGGAGACGTCGACCGCCGTTCCAGTCGTCACCGTCGGCGGGTCGTACGGCGTGATGTACAGTTCGGCGTCGCCGGCGTCGGTTCCGAACGTCGTTTCGGCGACGGCGCGGTACTCGTAGGCCGTCGCTTTCTCGAGGCCGGATACCTCGAGGATGACCGTCTCCGTCGAGTTGACCCGTTCGACGTCCGCCGTCGTCCACTCGTCGTCCGTCCCGTTCTCCCGGTACTCGATCCGGACGCTCGCCTCGTTGGCGTCGCCGAGGTCGGAGAGGTTCGCACCGGCAACGAAGGCGGTCTCGTTGAGCCTATCGGCCCACGCGGTCTGGACCGTCGGGCCGGCCTCGTCGGCGTCTGCCGCGGCGGTTCGCTCGAGGTCGGTCGTCGTAGCCGCCGCGGGTACTGCGAGGGCGGCAGTCGCCGCAAACAGGACGACGAGGGCCACCCACGTTCGATTCGATCCGAAGGTAACGGCTGTTGTATTCCCCATACGAAGCCATAATTATTACAGGTGATATAATAATCTTCTTTCCTGAGTCCGGACGCGTTTTATCCTCGCCGATGCGACGTCGGTCGTCCCGGAGACGGGTCGATATGGGTAGATAGCAGTATGGATCGCTCCGGAGATAGCTATAGCATACATATCAATATTCAATATAGTAGTGGAAAGATTTCAGACCGATGAGGGTGAATCGATGATCCGGGCCGACGCCGACTGCGACGAATCGCTTGTCGAGGACTACGTTCTGGACGTCCGCATCGTCGAAATCGATGGCGATCGCTACCGCTTCGAGGCCCCGGATCACACGCCGGAGACGTTCGATGACCCGGACGACGCCCGCCTGTACGCCGACGTCTACTTCGACGTCAACGGGTTCGTCGAGGAGGGCACCGGTGAACGCGGGATTCCGCCGGAAGTCGTTCAGGGCGGCAAAGACACCCTCGCCGCGTATCTGGTCACGCGTCCATGGGCGGACGTCAACTGGGTCGCATCGTTTTACGGCGCGACACCGACCGATATCGAACGGTACTGTTCGTGGGTCCGCGACCGCGCCGCGGAGATCCGAACCGAAGCGGCCGCCCGCGGTCTCGAGTGACCGCTACAACCGCCTCGAGAGCACCGCTGGCCGACGCGACACGCCGGCAACGACGCGCCGCCGTTCGAGTCGGACCGCCGAAGATCGAACCGGACCGCACTACCGAGCGCTATATAGCCGTCTGCTAGCTATACTAGTGCCAGTACCGGTATTATAAACCGTCATTTACCGACTCTGTATTTTCCGCCTGTATGGTAGAATTTACGAGGCGGACGCTGATGGCATCGTCGATCGCGACGGCGATCGGCGCGGGAACGATCGGCATGGCGAGTGCGCGCGAGCGGCCGGACGAGCACGATACGCTGACCGCGCCGTACGTAAACGGGCAGGTCAAACGGTTCTCGACGACGGCCAGGGGGGCGGAAGTGACGGGACCGTTCGTCTTCGAGACCGGAGAACTGCTCTACAGCCTTCAGTCGCCCAGTCCTGACAATCCCGAGCCGTTCGACCGCGGCGGCGTCGGCGTCTTCGAGGGCTTTCAGTTCACCTTCAACGGCAAAACCGACGAGTTCGAGGATCTGGAACCGCCACGGACCGAGAGCGAACAGGGGAAGGTGCTCTCTGCCGCCGGCGACTACACGTTCCTCGCTCAGGAAGGCGATCCGATAAACGGCGGGACCGAGCGGTGGGGCCACCCACAGACCCCCGACGGCGAGGACGTCGCCGACGTCGTCGACGAAAGCTACGCCGGCGTCGGCGGCGTCGCCGACATGAACTTCTTCGTCCCGACGAACGAGGACGGAACCGAGGGGTACCTCTTTACCAACAACGAAACCCGTCCGGGTGCGATCACGCGAACTCCGATCCGACGCGAGGACGACGGCTGGGAGTCCGACCTCGAGAACGCGATGGAGCTCGAGAACACCGCAGCGTTCCGCGAGATTGGCGGAACGAAGATCAACTGTTACGGCGACCTGAGCCCGTGGGAGACGCCGCTGTCGGCCGAGGAGGAGTACAGCCATCCGCGGGTCAACGGGACCGCGACGGTCAGCGACATCCACGAGGACGGCAGCGGCGTCGGCCTGCGCGGAGCCAGCGAGTTCTGGAACCGACCCAACATCGCGGGGCTCGAGGGTGCACTCGAGGAGATCTTCGGCGACGACGCCTGGTACCCCATGGGGCTGTGGGCCACCACCGGCAACGAGAAACTCGCCTACCACCTCGGCGCGGAGCCGGTCGATCAGGACGCGGGGGAGAACACGCCTCGGCCGATCGACGACGAGGCGTTTCCCAACCGCTATCGGTACGGACACATCGTCGAGATCACCGACCCGACCGCCGACGAGCCGACCCCGGTCAAACACCACGTCTTCGGCCGGGCGGCTTGGGAGTGTCCGGAAGTCCTCCCGGACGAGCGGACCGTCTACCTCGCGTCCGACGGCGGCGCGAAGGGGATCTACAAGTTCGTCGCCGACGAGCCGATCCCCGACTACGAGAGTCGGATGGACGTCCGCGGGACGCTGTACGCGATGAAAGCGACCGAGATCGGCGACGGCCCGGTCGCCGAGACGACCCTCGACGTCGAGTGGCTGGAACTGGGGACCGCCAGCAACGCCGAGATCGAGTCCTGGATCGCCGAATACGACGACATCACGCAGGTCGACTATCTCGAGACCCACGCCGAGACCGACTGGGAGGACGACCTCGAGACGGCGCTGCGCGAGGCCGACGAGGCGGTCGCGATCGACGGCAATCAGGATTACATCACCGACGAGGAGATCGTCGAGTGGGCCGCCCAGTACGAAGAACGCGGCCCCGACGGCGTCGACGAGGAGCTCCGTCGGGTCCCGTTTCTCGAAACCCGCGCCGCCGCAAAGGAGATCGGCGCGAGCGTCGAGTTCAACAAGGCCGAGGGGATCGACTCCCACGACGAGGCCGAGCCCGGCGACTTCATCTACTTCGGAATCTCGTCGCTCGGCGGCGCGATGACCGACGATCGCGGCGATCTCCGGTTCGACGAAGTCGATACCGGCGTCCTCTACCGGGCCGAACTCGAGGCCGACTACGACGTCTCGACGCTCGAACCGGTCATCGTCGGCCCGAACGCGAGCGACCCACAGTCCCTGCAGGACGTCTCGCTCATCAACGTCGACAACGTCATGGTGATGGACGACGGGCGCGTCATCCTCTGTGAGGACAAGAGTCGCTTCGGCCGTTCGTACCCCAACGACGCGCTGTGGGTCTACGAGCCGCCGGCGACGCTCGGCGTCGACTCCCTCGCGGTCAGCCAGGAAGCGACCGGCGAGGTCGACCTGACGCTTTCGTCGATACCCGACGGCCTCGCGGGCGGTCGCATCAGCCTCACCGTCGAACACACGGACGTCGCGACGATCACGAACGCCAGCTACCCGGACGCACTCGAACTCACCGCCGATCCGGTCGTCAGCGACGACGGCTCGACGGTCGAGTTCCGGTTTGCGGACCTCGAGAACGAGATCCAGTCGGGGGCGACGGACGTCACGCTGGCGACCGTCGAACTCGAGGGCGTCGGCGCAGGGACGACCGACCTGACGCTCGACGTCCATGCACTGGACGACGATTCGGGAACCGCACTCGAGCCACAGCCCCGTCCCGGCGTCGTCGTCACCGGTCCGCCGCCGGTCGGCGGCGGGGGCGGCGGCGTCGGCTCCCCCACGGACCCCGACGACGACGGCCGCTTCGAGGACGTCAACGGCAACGGCCGCCTGGACTACGACGACGTGGTCGTGCTGTTCGAACACCTCGAAGACGACGCCGTGCAGTTGAACGAGGACGCGTTCGACTTCAACGACAACGGCCGCATCGACTACGACGACGTCGTGGCGCTGTACGACGAACTGTGAGGCCGATGGGCAGCCACCACTCCGATCCGGCGACGCCGAACGCGAGATGGAGGGATCGAACGCGTTGCCGGCTGGCGCTGCTGGTGGTCGGCGTCGGACTCGTCGCCGGCGTCGCGTTCGCTCCGATCGCCGCCGGCGCGGGTGTCGCCAACGTCGGTGCTGTGGGCGGAGCGGAGACGGCGGACGACCCCACGCTCGTCGTCACCGACGTCACGACCGAACCCGAGTCGAGCGGAACACACCGCATCGCGCTCACCGGCGTTCCGGACGGACTCGCGGGGTTCAAACTCACCCTCGCGCTCGAGGAGGACGGCGTCGGGACCGTCACGAACGCCAGCTATCCCGATCACTTCGGGATGACGACCGACCCCATCGTGAGCGCCGACGACCGGCGGATAACCGTCGAGGCCGCCGACCTCAACGACGAGATCACTCCCGGCGCGGCGGACGTCACGCTGGCGACCGTGGACGTGACCGGCGTCGACGACGGCGAGACGACGCTGCACGTCACGGACGCACAGATCGACGCGGACGGCGGCAGCCCCGTCGAACCCGCGTTCGAGACGGGGACGCTGACCGTCGGTACGGACGGCCCGTCCGCGGGCTCTGGAAACGACGACGCGAAGCCGGAATCCGGCCCCGACGCCACGGACTCGGTGCCGGGCGGAACCGCCGGAGCGACGATCGCGGCGATCGCGGCGGTCGTGGCCGCGTTGCTCGCGCGACGGGGCTGACGGCCACGACGGACCTTCGCGGCGAACTGCTCCCCGACCGACCGGCTCGAGCCCCGAACGCTCCGCGGATCGGTGGTCGGTCCATCAGCCGGCCCGAATATGTTCTACAGACATCTTTACACTGGTGGAGAATAACGGGTAGGTATGGGAGACAGTTCAGACGACCACGAGTTCGCCACGAACAGCATCCACGCCGGACAGGCGTCCGATCCGACGACGGGTGCGCGTGCGCCGCCGATCTACCAGACGACGTCCTACGAGTTCGATGACACGGATCACGCGGCCGCCCTGTTCGGGTTAGAGGAGACCGGAAACATCTATTCTCGGATCATGAACCCGACCAACGCGATGCTAGAGGAGCGCATCGCGACCCTCGAGGGTGGGATCGGCGCGCTCGCGACGGCCTCCGGGATGGCCGCGTTCGATCTGGCGACGTTCATCCTCGCGGACGTCGGCGACAACATCGTCTCCTCGTCGTCGCTGTACGGCGGCACCTACACCTACCTCACGCACACGGTCGCGAAACGCGGCATCGAGACCAAATTCGTCGACACGCTCGACTACGAGGCCTACGCCGAGGCCATCGACGACGACACCGCGTTCGTCCACCTCGAGACGATCGGCAACCCCGCGCTCGTCACGCCGGACATCGAGCGTATCGCCGACATCGCCCACGACCACGACGTGCCGCTGTTCGTCGACAACACCTTCGCGACGCCGTACCTGTGCCGACCGCTCGAGCACGGGGCGGATCTGGTCTGGAACTCGACGACCAAGTGGATCCACGGCGCGGGATCGACGGTCGGCGGGGTCCTCGTCGACGGCGGATCGTTCCCGTGGGACGAGGGCGACTATCCCGAGATCGCCGAACCCAACCCCGCCTATCACGGCGTCAATTTCTACGAAACCTTCGGCGAGGCGGCGTTTTCCGTCGCCGCACGGACACGCGGCCTGCGCGACCTTGGCAACCAGCAGTCGCCGTTCGACGCCTGGGTCACCCTCCAGAAACTCGAGTCGCTGCCCCTGCGGATGGAGAAACACTGCGAGAACGCGATGGCCGTCGCGGAGTACCTCGAGGACCACCCGGCCGTCGAGTGGGTCAACTACCCCGGCCTCGAGAGCCACGAAACCCACGCCGAAGCAAGCGAGTACCTCGATGGCGGGTACGGCGGCATGATTACGTTCGGACTCGAGGGCGGATACGACGCCGCCGAGACGGTCTGTAACGAGGTCGATCTGGCGAGCCTGCTGGCGAACGTCGGCGACGCGAAGACGCTGATCATCCACCCCGCGAGCACGACCCACCAGCAACTCACCGAAGAGGAGAAACTCGCAAGCGGCGTCACCGACGACCTCGTGCGCCTCTCGGTCGGCATCGAAGACGTCGACGACGTGATTGCCGACCTCGACCGGGCGATCGAGCAGGCCTGAGAGAGATCGCTCACCGGTTTTCGGTGCAACCGTACCAACGTTCCCACCACCTACTCCTCCGCGCACCTTTCCTGTACGGCGACTTCAGGACAAGGTCGGGGCCTGATTGGTGTGTAAGTTATGCACACTCGGCGAAACGGTTATTCACCTGTGTGCAGAACGTGCACATAGCATGAGCGCAAGCGACGACCCTCGGCGAGTGCATTTCCAGTCACCCGAGTACCTCGTCGATCGTCTCGATGCAGTCGCCGAACTGTTCGACACGGATCGAACTGATCTGCTCGTCGAGGCGATTCGCGACTACCTCGAAGAGACCACCGATAGCGACACGTTTCAGGAGCTGGTCGCGACGAAGTACTACGACGACCAACTCGAGTTCGAGACGGTCAAACAACTGGTCGGCGCTGAAACCGCCCAAAGGCTCCGACTGCTCAAGGCGGATTTAGACGACGAACCGCTCGATCTCGACGCACCCAGCGACGTCGACATCTATGGTGACGACGCGATCGCGGTCGACCCCGACGATGCTGCCGAGCGATGAGCGGGCCACAACTCCGGACCGTCGTCGCTGACACGAGCGCACTGGTGAGTCTAGCTGTGCCCCGTGCCGACGCGACGTACGATACTGGCGCGGCACCGGACCCCTTCCAGTATCTGCTTACCTCGTGTGAGGTGTTCGTCCCGCCGACGGTCGTCGACGAACTCCGTGATCTCACGCAGTACCAGGATATCCACGGCGCTGCAGCGACGACCGTCCTCGCCGCTCGGGAGCACTACACGGTGCTCGATCCCTACGAACGGGCCGAGACGTCGGACTCACGGCCCACGTTCGGGTTGGATGACGGTGAGACCGATGGGATCGTCCTCGCGAACGCGCTCGAGGTCGACGGGTTCCTGACCGACGAGTTCGGTGGGACGAATTTCGCAGTGATCCACGCCGTGTTACAGGGGCCACGTATCGTCCCGACGCCGCGGCTCATCTGCGAGTACGCTCGGAACGGCCATCTGAATGGTGGTGCAGCTCGAGATCTGTTGACGACGATCGGCGCTCACCGTAGCTGGGATAACAGTCCGTACGTGATGCGGCTTCGGGAGCTGCTCGAGTGACGTCTTTCGTGGACGATGCTGTGCGAGAGTTGCTATTCTGGGTTCTTCGCTACTGGTGTGTTTGGGTAGTCAGTAATCTGGTGCTGTACTCGGGTCCGTGGCGGTGGCGTCACGACGACCCCAGTTTGTGGTTCGGCTCCCGGATTACGTGTTCGACGGACTCCTTGTTTGCGGGAGGGTCGCGCTCGCGTTCGGCGACCACGAATACGAACGAGCGGCGAAGGAAATGGAGTTCGCCGACGGTGTGACTGTGTAGGATCTGTGAACGGGTCCACTCGAGACGTTGTGTCTGCGAGTGGCTATAGTAGGTGGTGGACTGTTGAGTGGATGAGCCAGTAGGTGTCGCCAATGCGACAGCGCAAAAAATTACAGCGCCCCTGCCCCACCTCCGCATAGTGAATCTCCACTTGAAGCTCACGAAACGAGGTAGTGGTCAAGTAGTACCGAAGTGAGTATCGATTCATCCAAAATATGGTAAAAGTCGCCTGCTGAATATAGAGGTTGCATGCAGCACGACAGACAGGTTTCTTTCATACTAATATAAGTGAATATACACTCACTACACGTGCGCACTCGGCTCGCTCCCCTCACCGAAATACAGCGAGGGACGCGTTACGGACTTGGTGCTTGAAGTGGTCAGGAATCGTCTCCAGATACGTCAGTCGGGATGCTGCCGTCACTGGAATTGTTCCTGAGTGCTGATGGCGAATAGTCTTTTGAAACAAACACTAATTGGATACTATCGATGGCTGTTGCTCCCAAAACTTCCTCTTTGATCTGGTCATCAGCGAACTCTGCTGGATTCGTTGTCGCTAGCTCTGTTTCACCCGGCACGTTTGCGGCGACATCGTGAGCATCGATCACAATCCAGAAATCTTCCTCGTCTTGAGCCCGGAGTTGAGTCAATTCGTCCTGTACCGATTCGTGCGAACTAATCCTCAGCCAGCCTTGGAACGTTGAGTAGAGCGTCTCCTGTCGTGCCTCTGCTCGCTGTTCGATCTCACGAATTACCTTCCGCAATTCATCAGTGACCTCGTAGACACCTCTTCCGGCTTTATCGTCGTAGAAATCCTCTAAATACCTCCATGCCGAATTTTCATCCCGGTCAATTTCCGACTGAATCTCCTCGATATCACTCTCACTTAGCTCCCCCTCGTAATTGACCTTCACCTGTTGGATGTTCCGGAGAACCCCGCTCCGGTGCTCCTCGATAATTGAGTCCTTTGCACTTCGGAAGATATTCTCAACCTGTTCCGTAGCGAAATACTCTGTTTCACCGCTAAACAAGTACCTCCTACATTCTCTGTGGTGAGGGTCGGTAAAGAAACAAAAGCCGAGGATGACTCCTTTATCGAGAAAGGCGTTGTCTGTCATTCTATAGGTCGTCTAGTTCCTCAGAGATAGCCGTATTGTACGAATCAGCGACGCTGTCTAAAGCCGAGGTGGACTGTCTTTCTGAGAGGGCTTCCTTCCGCTTCTGTGTTACCCGGCTCTGGAGATCTCTGCGCACTTTTTCCTTCTCTTCACGCCAGTCTTCGAGCGCTTCCGGATCAATATTCGAGTACTCCTCGAAGCGGAGAATGATTCGTGCGGCCCCCTCAATGAAGGTCTCTGTGAAGTCATGGAGTTCTCTCGGGCTTCGCCCGATATCGACCAACAGGCGCATTGTGTCGTCCCAATCAAGGTAGATATCGTGGATTTCCGAGTAACGTTCCTCGTCGAAGTTCGCCAGCATCTCATCCAGAAGTTCTTCGATGCGAGTCTTCTCATCGGGGGCAACGAATTGGCTCAGCCTATGCTGATCTTTGTCTTGCGAAACCGTGTTTAAGTACCACCGCAAATCAGCATATGCGATAACGAAGTCGTCAGGCGCAAAGTTCTGGTACTGGTACTCTTCCAGTTCCTCAGCTGTTTTGTCGCCGTGTTCAGTGACTACGGACTGAACCGCGTTGTAGATGTCGTCTTTGAGGTCTTCCGACAGGTGGTCGAAGTCGGATTCGCTGACTTGGTCGGCCGGATAGTACGCCTGTCCACCGAAGTGATTCGCGTTGGGCCTGTACGTGACCGCTGAGTTCAGATGAGCTTCGGAGATAGTACGGCCGTACTTGTACCAGTACTTCGGCAGACCGACTTTCCGGTCGTATTCCTGCGCTAACAGCCGATCAGCTAAACAGCAAAGTTTGTGGATACGGGTCCGGCCCGTCTCACGGCCGTCCTGCTCGTAACGTTCTGCAGCCACCCGATACAGAAGATACTCCGGCGGCCCGAGGTCATTATCCGCCGGTGGCGACTCAGACATTCGTCTTATTCGGCCTATAGAATCCCGGTACAAAATAATTGACGCTGTAATTACTTCCTGAATTCAGAGTGGTCACCAGTAAGAACCCATCACGAATACGACCAACTGCTGCTCTGAGTGTTCAATTCTTCGCATCGATCACACTCAGACTTGTGCGACATTCACGTTCTGTATTTAACACGATTGGTGAAAATCATCACTGTCTGAGAATTGCAACAGACCAGATGTTCCATTTTCGTTATTCTCCTGAGGATTGTACATCGAGGAATTTGACTCCACCAATACGAACACACAGATCCGAATTTGTGTTCATACTCAAGACTCGTGGTTTTGATACCGATAGCGATACCTCAGGCGATTTCTCCTGCAGACACCGACACGATACCAACGACAGAATGCACGAAATATAGAATCTGCGTTCACTACCGGCTGATTCCGGTCTGAGTGAAGATTCTACTCAGTATCCTCGAGCGGCTTGAGTTCGCTCGCGTCGAGTTCCTCGTCGAGATACGCTTCTCCGTCGTCAGTGATTGTGTAGAGTCCAGTAACAATCTGTTCAAGAAGCCCATGGCGAGTTAGTTTCTTGCACCTGCGACTAGCGTGGCTGCTGGAAGGGCCACCGAACTCCTCGACCGCTGCAGGAGTGAGGTTTCCATGCTCGCGGAAGATTTCGAGGATTCGGTCGTCAACAGGCTGCATCCACTCTGCAGGTTGTCTGACCACGTATTCAGTATCTCTGACCGTGCTCATATTCCCTACGATATGCAAAAACAACTCAACCTATTCTACTACCAAATCAGGAATATTGTATTGCAGATCAGAGATGGTGAGTAAATTATTTTATGCCAGAGAGTGACGAGTTGCATGGAAGCCAGTCCAGCGGGCATTCGTCGAGAAATGCCCGACGTGTTGCAGCACGTCGGACGCGGCTTTCCGACTCCCCTCCAGGGAATCTAGAAGCCATGCGAAAAGACAGCCCTCGAGCCCATAACTGTAGGGTTCACGAGCCAGGCGTATCGGCTGCCGAACACGAACAACACACAACCGCGGACGACACCACCGAGAAAACGCGCTCGAATCGGACCAGAGACGACCAGACACTTCCTGTATCCGTCCAGTTCTCCGCAGAGACACCGACACGCTGCAACACCACGCAGTACGACGAAATCCTCGTCGCCGGCGACGATGCGATCCTCTTCGAAGCCTCTCCGGGTGGTCGCGATGGCTAACCCCACCCCCACCCCGATCGGGGTCGACCTCGGCGAGTACAACCTCTACACTGCCTGTTCAGCCACGATGCCGGACTGGACGGGGGCCTACAGGATCCCCGGCGACGAGATTTGCGCTCACCTGGACGACCTCCGCGAACGAGTCGCCGCACTGCTCGCCAGCGACGCCGACCGCGACACGGTCGTCGCGTACGTCAGACAGCGTCGCGCTGAATTGCTCGAGGCCCTCGAGGACGCAGCACGAGCGCTCTGCGAGTACGCGAGCGCGTACGACCGTCCAGTGCTCGTCACCGAGGACAACCACTACGAGCCGGACCTGTGGGCGTGGCTCACCGATCCCGATGCCCACCGCGGGACGGCGTGGCTCCTCGCGATGGCCCACCTGCGGCTTCGAGCGGTCGCCGCCGAGTACGCCGTCGAGGTCGCGACGGTGCCCGAGACGCACTCCTCGCAGGAGTGTTACCACTGCGGCGTCATCGGTGACCGACCGCAGGACAAGACGCTCCGCTGTACCAACCCCGACTGTCACGTCGACTGGGTCCACGCGGATTTCAACGCCGCGAAGGTTCTCGCACAGCGGTACTACCCCGGCCAGCGGTGTGCATACCGCTCACCGAACCCGGCGGTCACGGCAGGCGACCGTCCAGCACTCGTCGCCGACGGCGGCCCACCACGGTCGCAACCGGACGATGCCTAACCCCCGCCAACCCCGAGGCGACGATCGAGGCGAGATCGACCCGCCTCGAGTCACCGCTGTAGCGTCCACGCATCCGACCGGTCACACCCTCCGTGTGCCGACGCCGCCCGCGTGACCGCTGCGCGGCAGCTGCATTGCCTTCTCAACTCCCCATCTACGGACTCCGAAGCCATGAGTACGAATGCCGAGCCATCCGGACCGAACGCATCGATCATCCAGACGCTCACGAACGAATTCGCATCGCTTCGCGAACGGATCGCCACGCTCGAGTCCAGCCTCGAACGGAAAGACGAGCGTCTCGAGTGCCTCGAGGCCGAACTCGAACGTGAAGCGAACCCACGTCTCGAGGCCCGGATCGAAGACCTCGAGGACGCCCAGTCTACCACCGAGACCAGAGTAGACGCCCACGAGAAGAAGCTGAACGCGACCAAAGATCGCGTCGGCGAACGCCAGACCCGCGAACTCGAGAAAGGCGCACACCTCCTCGCGACGCACGTCGACGAACGCGAGATCGAGGTCCCCGATGGTCGCCTCGAGCGTATCAGCAAAGACGACGGCAGACAGTACTTCCGTCTTCCCGAGAGCGACGATCCGCTCGAGCGTGGCGGTGCCGTCGCGCTGGCATACGGTGATCTCCTGTCGATTCAGCAACTTGCGAGGCTGGACGACGACATGCACCATGCAGCCACGTCCTCGTTGCCCTCGCGGCTCGCTGTGGAGCTCTGGAACGCGCACCGATCCCGCTGTGGGCGACAACCCCTGAAAGAACGGCACTGCAGGCGTTCGTGAGTACGTTACGGCGAGCGATATGAAACACTGGATTCGCCGCCAGGAGAACAGCCCCCGCCGTTAAGGGATCGGGGTTCGACCACCCGGGTATGGGTACAGGGCTACTCACGCCGGAAACGGCCGATCGGATCGTCACGACCTGCCGGACGGCGATCGGCGACAGTCTCCGATCGGTTACCTACTTCACTCGCGACGACTACGAACAGGTCTACCTCCGCGAGGATCTCGAGCGCGACGCCGACCTCTCGACGTTTATCGGCCACGAGTGGCGCGGGTTCAAGACCGCCCGGACCGCCTACGAGGGGTCGGAGCTGGGCGAGTACAACTACACCATTCGGGTCTTCGATAACGGCTTCCTGATTCGCGTGACCTCGGACAACGACGGCGTCTTCGTCACGACGGACGGGCTCACGGTCAAGGACTTCGAAGAAGTCGCGACGGCGCTCAGCGCGTTCCTTTCGGACCGCGACGACGGCTAACGGTCGCCGGAGCCGGTATCGTGCTCGCGGTCCGTCTCGTGTACGCGTTCGTTTCCATCTTCGTCGTCCGTTCGATGGGTCTCGCGGGACGATCCGGTTCCGATCGGCAACCCCGATCCGAGTTCCCCGTCCGTCCCGAGGAGACGAGCGAATCGGCGGCGTTCGGCGGCGGCTCTGTCGAGAGTCATGCCGACGAGAGACGGGGGTCTCCCCCGTAGTAATGTGCGACGTTTTCGTCCGTAACCGGCGACTAGCGCCGCGAAACGGTGCCGACGACGGCCACCGGAATCGAACTCGATCGGCCGTCGAAACAACGTAACACCCTTTTCCGTCACGCCCGTTCCCGACGATAATGACCAACCTACCGGCCGCCGCTGAACGCGAACTCGAGACCCACGACGCGTTCGAACGCGGTGATGGTGGCTACGAACTCACCACGACCGTGTTCGACGCCACGGTAACCGCGGTCGACGCGGAGGATCCGCGCGACGTCTGGGTTACGGTTACCGTGTTCCTGCCCACGCTCGACGCCGCCGTCGCCGACGAGACCGTCGCTCCGGTCGTCGAGGACGGCTGGTTCGAGACCCTCGAGCGCCGCCTGCAGGACGTCTTCACCGTTGCCCACACGAGTACCCACGAAGAACCCGCCGTCGAACGCGGGGACGACACCGTCACCGTCACGCTCGAGTACCTCGCCTGGGACGCCGGCGAGGGCGTCGATGACGCCAAGGCGCTCATCGAGTACGTCGAAGGGACCTTCGCTCAGGGAATCATCCCGGGCTACGAGTACCGCGGCGAAGCCGCGACGCTGCTCGAGAACGCCCAGAACCGCGGCCAGCAGGCGGCCGAAGGGGAGACCAGCAGCGGCCCCGATGGAGGCGGCATGCCGATGTGAGTGTGCTCGGTCACGATTCCGCGCCCCTCCTGTTCGGATCGAACGAGGAGTGCCGGCTGAACGGTCCATCGGCTGGTACCGTCCGCGGTCGGGACGCAATCTTTGCTCGCTATAATCGACCCGGGAAGTTTTGGACAAGTAATACGAACGCCGAGGTATGGACCGACGGCACGTACTCGCCGGAACGGCAGGCGGGCTGCTGACCTCGCTAGCAGGTTGTCTCTTCGAGCTCGACCGCTTCGAGCACCAGCAGCGGAGTGAAGCGAAAACGTACGCCGTCGACGACGGAACGGAACTCTCCGTCGATAACCCGGACGGATCGATCACCGTGGAAGGGACCGACGAAGACGTCGTCGAGGCCGAGATCACGGTTCACGGCCCCTCGAACGACGACGTAGAGTCCGTCTCGATTGCGGCGACCGAGTCCGACGGAGAACTCCGTCTCGAACCCGACACCGACGGTGACGTCGATTTCGATCGGGTCACGGTCGGTTGGACGGTGACCTGTCCCCCGGACGTCGCGGTCGCCCGACTCGAGACGGGTTCCGGTTCCATCGAGGTACGCGACGTGAGCGGAGATCCGACCCTCGATACCGAATCCGGAAGTCTGACTGCGCAGAACGTAGCCGGTGCGGTGTCCCTGTCGACCGGTGACGGATCGATCACGGCTCGGAACGTCGACGAAATCGAACGGGCGACGACCGAAGACGGCTCGATCGAAGCTGACGTCGCGGCCGTCGACGGTACCGTCGAAATCAGTACCGAAGACGGCAGTATCGACGCCGCACTGGCACCGACACTCGACGCCACGGTCACGGCGACGACGGAGGATGGCTCCGTCGAGGTCGACGGACTCGAACTTCCGGAACCGACCGACTCGAGCGTCTCCGGAACGCTCGGCGACGGCACGCACTCGCTCTCACTGACGACCGGAGACGGGTCGATCGAACTCGGCGCGCTCTCGGCGTAACTGTAGCTGGAGGATTGGAAACTGCGGCCGGAGCTGGCGCTAGCGATCTGCCTTAATCCATCGCGATGTACGTCTGTGTGTCCTCGACGCCGTCGATCCCCTGAATGTGGGTTGCCGCGATCTCCTTGACCTCGGCGGGTGTATCCACCCGCGCTTTCGCGATGATGTCGACATCGCCCGCGACGATGTGAGCCGCTTGGACACCCTCGATCGTTTTGATGTCGTCTCGTAGTCGGTCCGCCTCGCCCGTGTTCGCCTTGACCATAACGAATGCTGTAACCATCAGTTGACACCTCCGGGACCCGAACCCGACCCCGCGTTCCGTGCCGCACGGCCCGCCGTCTCGCCGACAAGCAACTGTCTGACCTCGCTCAATACGTCGAAGTCCGCGAGCACGACGAGTCGATCGCCGTCCTCGAGCGAGAGATCCTCGGTGGGAATCTCGAGTGGCTGTCCCCGTTTGCCGAACGCGAGCATGGTCGCGTCGGCGGGCAGTTGCAGTTCGCTGATCGTGTATCCGTTGACGGGAGCCTCGTCGGTGAGTGTGAGTTCGACGATCTGCAGGTGCTGGGCGATGTCCGCGATCGCGCGGATCGTCCCGCCCAGCAGGGCGTTTTTCGCGCCGATCGCGCCCAGTCGTTCGGGGTAGATCACCTCGTCGACCTCGTCGGCGTACTTCCGGTAGATCCCTTCCCGGTAGGCCTCGTCGATGCGCATGATCGTCCGGCAGCCGTAGTGGTTGGCGATCATACAGGCAGTGAAGTTGACGTTCAGGTCGCCGGTCAACGCACCGAGCGCGTCGGCTTCCCTGATGCCGGCGTCCTCGAGTATCGTCTCGCGGGAGCCGTCGCCATCGACGACTGAAAACCCCTCGTTGCGGGCACGCCTGACCTTCGGTTCGTCGCGCTCGACGATCGTCACGTCGTGGTCCTCGTCGCGCAGGACGCGTGCCGTCCGCAGGCCAACCCGTCCGGCACCGATGATAACGAACCGCATGCACGGGAGTATGCCCGCCCCCGCCAATAAGGTTGTCCCAGACTAGCATGATACTCAGCCACACTCAGTGATGCCGAGCGACGGGCGGCGGTTCAGATCCGAACGGCGGCGATTCAGAATTCGACGTGCTGACGCTCCCACTCCCGGCGCTCTTCGATCTCCTGAAGCCCGTTCTCGCTGATCGCGTAGTAGTTCGTTCGGCGGTCGAGTTGCCCCTTCTCGACGAGTTCTTTGTTGACGAGCGTATCGAGGTTCGGATACAGCCGGCCGTGGTTGATATCGGCACTGTAGTAGGTCTCGATCTCGTCTTTCACGTCCTGGCCGGACGGTTGATCGGCCCCGGCGATCACGTACAGCAGATCCCGCTGGAACCCGGTCAGATCGTCCATGTTTCACCCATGTGATCACACCAAGCGTCCGACTATTTGTTATCTATCGCGTATCACACCCACGAGACCGGTTTCAGGCGAACTAATCCCGTATTGGCCGTCACACCGGTTTCGGTAGCGAAAACGGTCACGGAAGTCGATACTACCGACTCGTCGTCGAGTGACCGAAGAATTAATAGTCGAACTGTGAAACCCGTTACCGAACGCGAGATGCCGTCTTACAGGCGGGTGACGTTGGTGGCGCGGGGGCCCTTGGGGGCCTGTTCGATGTCGAATTCGATCTCTGTGCCTTCTTCGAGGTCCGGACCGCCAACGTCTTCCATGTGGAAGAATACGTCGTCGTCCGCGTCGTCCGTCGAAATGAAACCGTAACCGCCTGTGTCGTTGAAGAAATCAACGTTTCCTTTCGCCATTGCAACCGTACGGACTGCCGCTACACGTATAACAGTTGTGTTACAATTCCACTTTCGAAAATAAGATAATTGCCCCACATAGTTCCGTTACGTCGGTTTTGATTCCAGGATATCGGGGAGCAGGATTGGCTACCGATCCGAAACGACGGCGGTCTCCGTTCGAAGGGAGTTGCTCAACGCCTCCGAACGGAGCTGTTGCGATCGTTCGATCGGTCCCCACGAGACCAGCATCCCGCCATCGAGGGACACGGACGGACGACAGTCACGGATATCGGACATTCGAAAGCGCCCATCCGTCCAGAAGCGCCCCCGAGCTGCAACCGTCGATATCCGCTCATCGACTGTGATTCCTCAGTGCGTATTCGAATCCGTTTTGAATAGTACCGTTTAGGTAGATACGCTCGAGACGCGGCGGTATGAGCCACACTCGCGATACGTCCGCCCCCACGATCGCACAGGTATCGCTGATCGGACTGTTCGTCGCAGCGCTCGTGACCGCCCAGTTGACCGCCTCCAAAGTACTCGCGTTCGAACTCCCCGTGGCGTTGCCGATTACGGGAGCACAACTCCAGTTGCCGGGTGCGGCGCTTGCGTACGCGCTTACGTTTCTCGCAAGCGACTGTTACACGGAACTGTACGGCAAGCGCGCGGCCCAGATCGTCGTCAACGTCGGCTTCGCGTTGAACTTCGTCGTCCTCGCGCTCGTCTGGACGACGATCGCCGCGCCCGCCGCCGGGGCGGGCGTCGATCCCGACGCGTTCGCGACGGCGCTTGGCGCGTCGACGACCGTCGTTCTCGGCAGCCTGTTCGCGTACGTCGTCAGTCAGAACTGGGACGTCTGGCTCTTCCATCGTCTCCGCGATCGAACCGGTCCCGAACGGCTCTGGCTTCGCAACATCGCCTCGACCGGGACCAGCCAGGCCATCGACACCGTCATCTTCGTCTCGATCGCGTTTTTCGTCGGTCCCGCCGTCCTCGGCGTCGGCGAAGTGCCGCCGAACGAGGTGTTGCTCGGGTTGATCGTCGGTCAGTACCTGCTGAAACTCGCCATCGCCGTGCTCGATACGCCGGTCGTCTACGCCGTCGTCGCGCTCGTTCGCTCCCACACCGGAGCCGACGCGACGCAAACACCGGTCTGATCGACAGGGCCCCGTCCGGATCGACACGGAGAGGGTTTTGTGTGATCGTTCGTATGCACCGGTATGGACGAACGCGTCCGCGAACACGCGGCAGTACTGGTCGACTGGAGCGCTCGCGTCGAAGAGGGCGACAACGTCGTGCTCTCCGTCGGTCCCGAGGCTCACGAACTGGCGGTCGCAGTCGCCGAGAAACTCGGCGAACGCGGCGCGAACCTGCTTGCGACCTACCGTTCCGGCGAGGTTACGCGGGCCTACCTCCGCGCCCACGACGACGACTTCGATCGAAACCCCGACCACGAACTCGCCTTGCTCGAGGCGGCCGACGTCTTCCTTTCGCTTGGCGGCGGTCGAAACACCAGCGCGACCGCGGACGTCCCCGGCGAGACGCGCCGGGACTACCGCAGCGCTCGCTCCGAGATCCGAGAAGCGCGCTACGACACGCGCTGGGTCTCGACGGTCCATCCGACCCGCTCGCTGGCCCAGCAAGCCAACATGGCATACGAGGAGTACCGCGAGTTCGCCTACGACGCGATCCTCCGGGACTGGGAGTCCCTGGCCGAGGAGATGGACCGACTCAAAACGCGTCTCGATGACGGCTCGGAGGTTCGGCTCGTCTCGGGCGAGACCGACCTGACGATGCGAATCGACGACCGAACCGCCGTCAACAGCGCCGCCTCCGTCGCCTACGACTCGCACAACCTTCCCAGCGGCGAGGTCTTCACCGCGCCGTACGCCACCGACGGCGAGGTGGTTTTCGATGTCCCGATGACGCTGCGGGGCGAAGCCGTCCGGAACGTCCGCCTCGAGTTCGACGACGGCGAGGTCGTCGACTACGACGCCGATCAGGGCGCGTCGGTGATCGGCGAGATCCTCGAGACAGACGCGGGGGCCCGTCGGCTGGGCGAACTGGGGATCGGCATGAACCGCGGCATCGACCGCTACACGGACAACATCCTCTTCGACGAGAAGATGGGCGAGACGGTTCACCTGGCGCTCGGGCGGGCCTACGACGCGAACCACCCCGACGGCGAGTCGGGCAACGACTCCGCGGTCCACGTCGACATGATCACCGACGTCAGCGAGGACTCCCGGCTCGAGATCGACGGCGACGTGATCCAGCGCAACGGCCGGTTCCGGTGGGAAGACGGGTTCGACGAGTAACGGGTCCCCGTAGGATCGGCTTATCTCCCGAATAGCCGGCCACAAACGCAGGAACGCGGCGTATAATAATAGGGAGAGACGGCGACATCTCGAGTCCCGCCCGGACCGGTGGCGGCCAGTAACCGGCAGGGGCGCTCGCTCGGCGTCCCGTCTCCCGTTTCGACGGTTGTCTGCCCGCCCTGCCGGAGGCGGCACGTATCCGGCCTCACTGTTTCGCCGCGACCACTCCGACAGTATCTCGAGCCTCGATCCCTAATGGAACGTATGCGCGATCACCTCCGGGCCGGAGCCGCCATCTACAACGACGGCTACTACCACGCCGCCCACGACGCATGGGAAGGGCTCTGGCTCGATCTCGAGGACGGCACCGACGACGAGCGGTTGCTCCACGGGTTGATTCAGGCGACCGCCGCCGTCTATCACGCCCGCGAGCGAAACTGGGCGGGGGCCGTCGGGCTGGCCGAGAGCGCACGCGGCTACCTCGACGGCCTGCCGTCGACACACCGCGACGTCGACCTTCCGCCGCTTCGATCGTCCCTCGAGCGCCTCGCAGCCGACCCCGAACTCGTCGAGCGGCGACCGCCGGTTCCGATCGAACACGAGGGAGACACGCCGGCGCTCGCGACGCTCGGGTTCCGGCCGACGGCGATCGCGGCGGTCGTCCTCGGCGAAGCGCTGGGGTTCGACACGACCCCGCTCGAACGGGCGCGTCGCTACGCCGAGCAGGATCTCGAGGCGGGCGACGACGACAGCCGGTTTATCGCGTTGCTGTTTGACTTCGTCCGCGAGCGCGAGCACCGGGGGCTCGTCTACCAGCGGCTGACGGACCACGTCGGCCGACGTCGGTCACGGGAGGCGGACGTCGACGGCCTCTTCGAACCCACGGACGAATCGTGATCCAGTACGTTTTCGGACTCGAGACCGACTAGCTGGGACCGATGTCCGAGTTCGATACCGTCACGTGCGAGCAGTGTGGCGACGAATTCAAGGCATATCCCGACGCCAACGCGGCCGAAAACGAATTCTGCAGTCCCGCGTGTTCCCTCGAGTCGTCGTAAGCGCGCCGACTCGACGGGAGCCTTCCGAACCGGGAGTCAGTCGTGTCGCGCGGAGTTGTCACGCGGCTCGTACCCCAGCACTTCTCGAGCGCGATCGATCGAGTAGTACTTGCGGTCGTTGTCGGAGATTCCGTAGACGATCTCGTAGCCGTAGTCAGCGCGGATACAGCGGTCGAACAGGTGCGCACAGTCCCGGTAGGAGAGCCACATCGCCTGCCCGCGCTCGTAATCGATCGGCGGGTGGTCCTTCGTGAGGTTGCCGATGCGAACGCAGACGACCGACAGGCCGTACTCGTCGTGATAGTAGCGCCCGAGCGTTTCGCCGGCGGCCTTCGAGACGCCATAGAGGTTTCCCGGTCGGGGAAGCTCCGTCCCGTCGAGGCGATACTCGTCGTCTTCCCGATACATCTCGGGCGTTCGTTCTTCGGTTTCGTAGGCCCCGACCGCGTGGTTCGACGAAGCGAACGCGACTTTCTCGACGCCGGCGTCGACGGCAGCCTCGAAGACCGTTCGCGTGCCGTCGATGTTGTTCGTCAGAACGCTGTCCCAGGGCGCTTCCGGACGGGGATCGCCCGCGAGGTGTAACACGACGTCGACCCCCTCCATCGCCTCCCGGACCGCGTCGTCGTCGGTGATGTCCGCGACGACGAACTCGCCCGGTTGGTCCTCCGTCGGCGGGTCCCGATCCAACAAGCGCCACTCGTGCTCGTCCGCGAGGTCGTCGAGGATCGCCTCTCCCACACGCCCCGCAGCCCCCGTGAGCAGGACGGACTGAGCCATTCGTTCGGGTGGAGGGAAAGCGTCGATAAGTACCATGCGGTTCGGGTTCGGTGCGGCCGTCGGTGGCACACGCACGGCCGCGAGACAGCGTGGCTCGCGCGGGTCGGCGGATCGGAATCCCCTTCCCGACCGCACGCGAGGTCCCGCGTATGAGTTCCGACGACGACCCGACCGCCGCCGAGGCGGCCTGTTTCGAGGCCGGAATCAAGTTCGGGACGCTGTACCACCAGTTCGCCGGCACGCCGGTTTCGCCGGCGAGCGCGCCGAGTCTCGCGCAGGCGATGGAAGAGGCGATCGAGAACCAGCCCCACTGTCGCGCCGTCACGGTCGACGTTCGCACCGACGAACTCGAGGCCGCACTCGAGGGGGCGGCGGCCGACTACACCGAACTGACCGGGCGGTTCCTCGAGGTCGAAATCGTCGTCGACTACGAGGGCTGTGCGGTGGTGACGCGGATGGAAATGGAAGACGGTTACCCGCTGATGCGCGTCGAATCCGTCCGTAACTGATCGGTCGGAGCCGTCACATTGCGTTCGCCGGAGCCGGCGGATCCTCGCTCCACGGGGGACCCGCCCGGGCCGATCGAGTACCGAACCGGAACGGACCGCCACATCGCCGAGGACCTCCCTTTCGAAATGCCGCGGCCGATCGGGCGATACCGATCCGCTCGAGGGAATTTTCACTTTCACTTTCGGGCGACCTTTTAACCCCGGTGCCCGTGAAAGAGGTCACATGAGCCAAGCGACATTCGGCGACGACGAGGAACTGTTCGGCGAAGCCGCAAACGAGATGCGCGAGGACGTCGAGGCCTCGCTCGAGCAGGGGTGGGACGCGCTGCCGGCGGCCGACGACGTCTGGGAGACCGACGCCGACAACGTGTTGGGCGTGCTCAACGGACTCAACTCCGCGCTGGAAGCCGGCGATGCGGAGGACCACCTCCGGGACGCCAAGAAGTGGTTCACCATGGGCCAGCGGGCCGACGCCTTCGAGGACGCCGACGATCTCGAGGCGGAGATCGCCGATCTCGAGGACGCGATCGCGGACATCTCCGCGGCCGGCGACCAAGTGAGCGACCTCACCTCGACGATTCCGGCGCTTCGCGGCACGCTCGAGGACGCGGGTCCTGACGCCGACGAAAACGAGGAAACGGAAACCGAGACAGACGCCGACGACGAGTGATCGTTCCGTTGGCTGTCGGCCACGCCGAATTCGAAGTCCCCTCCTGAAAGCGGATCCCGTCCTCGTCACTACTCCCGTCGCTCGGGACGCGAAACGTCGCGCTCCGCGACGGCCTCGAGCAGTCGCGCCAGCGCATCGCCCGCCAGCTCGAGCAGTTCCTCCCCGCGGCGCTCGTCTCCCGCCTGCGGATCGCCGACGACGCCGTTTTCCGTAAACTCCGCCGCATCGTAGGCCAGATTTGAATAGCTCACCCAGTCGCCCCAGCCCTCGGCGCGCCCGGCGCGGGCCTCGTCGATCCGATCCTCGCGAACGAGCTCCGGCGCGCAGTGCCGGAGGAGAGCCGTCTCGAGGGGGCCGCCGTGGCCCATCTCCGCCGAGTGCTCCCCGACGGCCTCGAACCACGTGAACGGAACGGCGTAGGCGTCGCCGTCGCGCGTGATTCGCCCGCCGACCTCCCGCAGGGCGTCGACGTTGCCGCCGTGGCCGTTGACGAGGACGACGCGGTCGAGGCCGTGGTGGGCGAGGCTCTCGACGGCCTCGCGGACGTAGTTCCGGAAGGTCTCGGCCGAGACCCACATCGTACCGGGGAACTGCCGGTGCTCTTCGGCGACGCCGATCGGAATCACCGGTGCGCACGCGACCTCGTGATCGACGCGCTCGATCCCGGCGTCGGCGACCGCCTCCGCCGTCACGACATCGGTTCCGAGGGGAGCGTGCGGGCCGTGCTGTTCCGTGCTGCCGACGGGGACGACCGCGAGGTCCGTCTCGCAATCGCGGACGTCCGTCCACGTCGCATCGCGTAAGCGCATGCCCGAGTACTCCCGCGGGGCGGACATGAAACTTCCGCGCTTTCGGCGACGCAATCGACGCCAGCGGTGGCGAACGCAGGGCCAACCGGTTTCCGCTCACTGGGGCTACTGGCGCGTATGTCCGACGACGATCGCAAACTCGGCATCGAACTCGGCGACCTCGAGGACGACCTCGAGTCCGCGGACTATCCGCTGAGCGAGGACGAGTTATTCGAGGAGTACGGCGACCGAACGATCGGGATTAGCGACGGCGAAGCGACCCTCGAAGAACTCCTCGAGCCGTTGAACGAGGACGAGTATCAGGACGCAGACCAGGTCGAAGGGGCGATCATGAACATGGTCGGCGACGAAGCCATCGGTCGGAAAAACTACAGCGACCGCACGCCGCCCGCGGTCGGCGAGCAACGACAGGACGAGGGCGCACCCGGACAGGACGACCAGCAGGAACAACAGTCGTTCTGATCGGTCGCGTGTGCGCCGTGCGCTTCAGTCGTCATCGTCGCCGACGTCAATTTCCGTCCGCGCCTGTCGGCGCTGGGCGCGTTCGATAAACTCCTCGGGTAGTTCGTCGATTTCGCCGGCCTGAACCCCCCAGAGGTGTGAGTAAAGGCCGTCGTTGGCAAGCAGTTCCTCGTGGGTCCCGCGTTCGACGATTTCGCCGCCCTCGAGGACCAGTATCCGATCGGCGTCCTTGATCGTCGAGAGGCGATGGGCGATCGCGAACGTGGTCCGATCCTCGGCGAGGTCGTCGATCGAACGCTGGATCAACATCTCCGTCTCGGTGTCGACGTCGCTTGTCGCCTCGTCTAACACGAGGACGTCCGGATCCTCGAGGATGGCTCTGGCGATCGAAATCCGCTGTCGTTGCCCGCCCGAGAGTTTGACGCCGCGCTCGCCGACTTCGGTATCGTACCCGTCGGGCAAGTTCCGGATGAACTCGTGGGCTTCGGCCATCTTCGCCGCCTCGATCACGGCCTCGCGGTCGGCGTCGAAGTTCCCGTACCTGATGTTCTCCTCGACGGTGCCGTAAAACAGGAAGGTGTCCTGACTGACGTACCCCAGCGATCGGCGGAGGCTTCGAAGGGTTACGTTCCGGACGTCCTGTCCATCGATCCGAATCGCTCCGTCGTCGACGTCGTACATCCGGAGCAGGAGTTTGAGGACCGTCGACTTGCCGGCCCCGGTGGGACCGACCAGCGCGACCGTCTCGCCGCCCTCGGCGGTGAAATCGATGTCCTCGACGATGGGTTCGTCCTCGTCGTACCCGAACGTGACGTGATCGTACGCGACGCGGCCCTCGGAGACCTCGAGTTCCGTCGCCTCGGGATCCTCGCCGACGCGGTCCGGTTCGTCCATCAGCCCGAAAATGCGCGCCGAGGAAGCGCGAGCGCGCTGATACATGTTTATGATCTGTCCGAACTGCGCCATCGGCCAGATGAACCGCTGCGTGTAGAGAACGAACACGACGAACATCCCCTCGCTGAGCTCGCCCGTGAACGGCCCCGGCGGGCCGTCGACGACCCAGAGGCCCCCGACGACGAACGTGATGACGAACCCGAGACCCGCCAACACTCGCAGCGCGGGGAAGAACTTGATCCGCGTCCGAATCGCGTCCCAGTTGGCGTCGAAGTACTCCCGGGAGACGTCCTCGACGCGGTCGGACTCGTACTCCTCGGTCGTGCTCGATTTGATGACGGCGATCCCGCCGAGGTTGTTCTCGAGTCGCGAGTTGACCTTCCCGACCGTTGAGCGGACGGTCGCGTACTTGGGCTGGATGATCCTGATAAACAGCGCGGTAAAGGCCGCGATCAGCGGGACCGGAAACAGCGCCACGAGCGCGAGTTGCCAGTTGATCGCAAACAGGAGTGCGCCGATCCCGGCGACCATCACGACCATCCGGAACAGCGAGTTCATCCCGTCGTTGAGGAACTTCTCGAGGCGGTTGACGTCGTTCGAGAGGATCGACATCATCTCGCCGGTCTGCTTGTCGGCGAAAAACGACATGTTCAACCGCTGCATCTTGTCGTAGGTGTCGGTCCGGATGTCGTGCTGGATGTTCTGGGCAAAGGTGTTGAACCCCCAGTTTCGAGTCCAGTGAAAGACGGCGCTAAAGAGGAACGCGCCCGCGATGATGGCGATCGTCAGCCAGAACTGGGCCATCCGGTCGGCGGGGACGTACGGAGCCACGAGGCCCTCGCCGATCGGGAACGATTCCGCGTAGCCGACCTCCTGTCGGATCACCGCGTCGATCGCGATACCGAGCATGAGCGCCGGCAGCAGATCGAGGATGCGGGCGAAAACGCTCGCAATGACGCCGACGGCCGCAGCCCCCCAGTACTCCCGCCCGTATTCGAAAAACAGCCGCTTCATCGGGTTCTCGATCTCCTCCCGCTGTTCCTCGAACGGATCGTCTTTCTCCCAGTCGACGCCGCTCATCACGTCCGCCTCCGGGACCGCCGCCAATAAGCGTTTGCTACGAATCGAAACGATTCAGCCGGTACTCGCGGTCGCCGACTCCGCTTCCGGGGCAGCCTCGGACGCAACCGAAAGGCTGAGTCCGTCGCCCGAATCGAGATCGATCTCGACTTCGTCACCGGCCTCGATCCCCGTCTCGTTCGTGTAGCCACGCGGGACCTCGAGCACCCACTGTGCCCGGCCGGTATACCGGAGATCATCGCCGTCCTCACCGGGTTCGGGGGCCCGGGCGTGTTCGATCGACGTGATCTCGCGGTCGGCACCGATGAAGACGATGTCGATGTCGAACTCCATCTCGCGCATCACGTACGTCCGTTCGGCCTCGGTGGAGTGGACGAACAGCATACCCTCGCCGTCCTCGAGGGAGTCGTGATCGCTGAGCCCGGTGTACCGTTCGGACGCGGTGTCGGCGACGTCGACGGCGATCGTGGCCTTTGGATCGCGGTCGTCGTCCTCGTCGACGACCCGAACCGTCCCTTCGTCGCTGCCGACGACGGGAATGAGACCGGCCTGAACGAGCACTACTGCGAGAACCGCGAGGCCGACACCGGCGAGCAACCCCTTCCAGACGCGCTCGAAAGCCATGCGAAGCTAGTGTGAGACGAGAAAGTAAAGGTTATTCGGGCGGGGTGATTCAGTACGGATGCGGGCTCGTGGTCTAGCTGGTCATGACGCGGCCCTTACAAGGCCGAGGTCGGTGGTTCGAACCCGCCCGAGCCCATTTCTCCGGCGAATAACGTGAGCCAGAGACACGTCTCGAGGGCGAGTTTGAACCCGCCCTCGAGACGAGACGGCGGTCGGGACACCGATCCAACGGCTTCCGAGCAGTTCAGTCGGCGGTCGCCGAATCGTAACACCGGGATACGAAACGAGTACGGGCTTCGAAATCGGGAGAATCGATCCCGAACACTGGGAGCAACGTGGTGGGACCAGCGCAGACCGAACCGGATCGCATCCGCACACCGAGCCTCGAGTCGTCGTCGACTAATCACCCGTTATCAACGCCGTGCTTGCAACTGCCGGGGAGTAGTCATTGTTTGAGTCGGGCGACGTTCTCCCGGATCTGGCTGAAGAACCCCTCGCCGGATTCCGTCTCGAGCGCGGCGTGTAACGTCGAGTTTTCCGGTTCGTCCTGAACGACGATCCGGAGGTAGGGTTCGAGTTGCTCGAAGTTGTCCGAGAGGACGACGGTGTGATTGTCCTCGTCGTGGTCGACGACGCCCGCGTCGGCCAGTTTCGGGACGTGGCACTGTACCGACGAGACGTAGACGCTCTTGTACTCGTTTTTCGCGACTTCGTCCGGGTGAACGTCGTGTTCCCAGCCGGCGACCTGCTCGGCAAGCGAGGACAGCTCGATCGGTCCGTCCCGCCCCCGAAGTGCATAGAGGAGGTACCGCCGCCGTCGGTTCGCCAGCAACTCGAGGATGGTGTCCGCCGAGAGTTCCTGGTCTTGTTGACTCGAGGTAAGTGCTTCCATAACATGATGTTACTCACCGGAGCGGAAAAGCGTGTCTTGAATATCTACAAATCCAACAGGCAGTCGTTACCCGGGCTGTAGCCTCGGCATTCTTCCACGTGTATCGGCTTAACTGGGTATTCAGTTGACACGAACGGCATCGCTCGGCGGGGTCGCGCGGTCGATCCGATTCGAAATCCTTTTTTATATCATGGCCGGAGGTAGAGATGCGCCGCCTTAGCTCAGACTGGGAGAGCACTCGACTGAAGATCGAGCTGTCCCCGGTTCAAATCCGGGAGGCGGCATGTTTCTGCGGACGACATGCGAACGAGCGGAGCGAGTGAGCCGTCGTCCGCGAAACTGCTCTCGACCGGATTTGAACTAGACCGAGGTTCTGCGAGCAGAGCGAGCAGGTTCTCGGGCGTAGTTCACAATCCGGGAGGCGGCATACTTTTGCGGCGAGCAAACCCGTGAGTCGTCCCTCTGCGTTCTGACTGGATTTGAACCCTGCCAATCGTGCACAGCGGAGCAAGAGGGTTTTTGAGCCTGCACTCACAGTTCATTGTGGAGGACACCGACGCTTGTCCGATACATGAATGCGAGGCTGTCGCTCGAGCCGGACTCGAACAGTTTGAAGGCTTTTCCGACGGGATTAATCGTCACTTCCTCGTCCGCGTCGTCGGAGACTGTCAGGGCAACACCAGTACTCGAGACAGTCTGGTTCTCAGTCCAGGTGCTGTCGAACCCGTGCTCGTGCTCGATACCCCGACGCATAATCCGGCCAGCAAGCGTTCCGTTGACATCCTCCTCCGCCTGAAGGCGGAGGAATCCGGAGGTTGGGATATTAGGGTTTGCAGTCCACCACCTCTGTCTGCGGTTGGAATCCGCAGGAGAGGTCATACAAGTGGACTGCTGGCTGTGCCAACCAGCCGGTACTCCTATCTCCACCCAAACTGGGCGAAGACTCAGAGTTACTTTCGTCATTGATGTCAAGACGGATGTTCTCCGCCCCGTTCACGTCAGCGTTGAACGCCGCATCACACGACTTGCAGGCGTACAGGCCGCGTTCGACACGTTGACTCTCGTCTTCCGTCCCGCAGATGCAACATGTCTTGCTCGTGTCGCGTTCAGACACTTCCACGACCTCGATACCCTCGACCTTCGCTTTGTATTCGAGGATGTTGGTGAAGCGGTCGAATGCCCACTCGTGTAGGTCGAGGTTGCCGTGCTTGCCCCAGTTTTTCGACTCGCCGTTCTCGTCCTCGCGCACGCCTGCCAAGTCTCCGACGTTGATGCGGCCAACGCCCTTCTCAACACACCGTTCAACGATGTGTTTCGCTAAGGCGTGGAAGAAGTGGGTGCAGCGTTCTGACCACTTCGCGTGGAGACGTGTGGCTTGTTCACCACCGCTGTCGTCGCACTTGGCGATCTCTTTCGGGAAGTAGTACCCGTCCTGTTTCAGGCGGTTGCCGGGGTACAGGTCGGCGTCTTCGGTGCTGTAGGCGACGGCGGCGAAGTTGCTGATGCCGAGGTCAATACCTGCTGTCTCGTTACCGGGAGCGTCGGGCGTCTCGATCTCGTCATTGCAGACGAGGTGGAGTTCCCACCGCTCGTTCTGCTGATCGTAGACGGCACGGACTTGTTGCAGGTTCTCGACCGTGACTCCGGGGCGCGTCTCGTATTCGACGAGGATGTATTCCCGCGCTCGGGGGTGTTCCTTGTGGTTCGCGCCCTTGGAGAGTCGAACACGGTTGTTCTTGGTGTCGTGGCGGATACCGTTCTGTTTCCACGTCACTGTCGAACGAGGATGTTCTTCGTGGACGCGGCGACCTTGGTAACCGCCGGAACTGAGACCCGACCGATTGTATCCGTGTTCGACTCCGGGCGGAAACGTTCCACCCGTTACCCGCCGAGGCGGCTAGCGATCCGGCGCGAGACACCAGTGAGGTACACCGTTCCCCAGACCGAGACGACGACGGCACCAACGAGGTCGTAGAACAGGTCGCCGATCGTATCTCCGATCCCGCGCTGGGCGAGCAACGCCTCGCTCCCGAACCGGTGAGCGAGTAGTCCGAGGCCAAACTCCATGAGTTCCCAGATGACGCCAAAGGCGACGACGAACAGGAGGATGAAAACGATCAGCATCTTCGGCGGGAGGTAGATCTCATCGGTGTGGAGATCGATGGCGCGGACGGCCGCGTAGCCGGTGGCGGCGACGATGGACGCTGATACCGTGTGAGTCAGGCTATCCCACTGGCCGAGCAGGTCGTACAGCCCCGCCGATCCGAGCGCGTGGAGAAAGACCGCCCCGGTGATCCAGAGGACGAGTTCCGGTTCGAGGGGCAGACGGAAGTCGCGCTTGAGGAGTCCCGGGAGGAACGTGATCGAAAGCGCGATACCGGCGTTGGCGATGGTCGTCACGTCGAGCGTGAGGAGGCCGTACAGAAACAGCACGCCAAGGGCCAACTGGAGGACGCGAGAGATGCGCCCGACAGTCCGCTCGGAGGCGTTCAGCCGCCCGCGGATCAGCGACGGCGTGCTCTCGACGAGATCGTCGACGTCGGCCTCGTCGGGAGCATCGTGTTCGCCGGAACCGGACGTATCGGTTCTGTCGGACGGTTCGTACTCTTCCGACGTTCTCCCTGATCCGGCCATCACGTACCGATCGAAGAGGAAGCCGGCGAAAAGCCCCGCCACCGCTGCGTAGACGAAGTCGATCATCATCGCGTGATTCGCCGCGTCTTCGGAGTGGCCGGTGACGATATACGACGTCCCAAGCGCCGCGTCGGAGAGCCACAGAAGGACGTTCCACGTCGCGGCGACCGCGAGGGTCGTCATCACGACGAGAGCGGTTGCGAACGTGTGTGTCATTCGAACTGCCGTGAATCGGTGGATTTCGACGACGACGACGAGAGCCACGGTGGCGACGGCGACGTAGACGGCAATGGCGGTCACGAACGTCTCGCCGAGCATCGTCGCATCGACGACGGGAATCGAAACCAACACGAGCAGTTTCCAGGACGGCAATGCGAGCGGGTCGCGACGCGAAACCGTCGGAATGAGTACGATAACGACCGCGAGCGCCGTGAAGACGAACCACCGGTAGGATGCAGCTAGCGCGTGCACGATCGCCAGCACACTGAGAACGGTCACGAGAGCCCATCCGAGAATCGCGTTGCGACGGGAGGCGTCGAACGGTTCGCGGAGACGAGCCGCTTCCATGGACTCCGCTACGGGACGGAACCAAAAAACACGCCGTCCGGAATAGTAACGGACCGCCCCTCCGGTCTCGAGTGTGTGGTGATTTCGTCTCCGCTAATCCGGGCATTGTTCTCGGACTCGTCTCCCGATAGACTGTGGCGCTGTCACAGGCGCTTCCATCCTCTGGCGAGTCATCGCGTCCGGGTTCCCAACGGACGCTCTCTCCCCACGGGTCTACGCGACCGGCGATGTTCGCCGCCGCGTTACTATTGTGTGGAACTCCGATACGTGGCAGTCGTCGTGCGGACACACGAACTCCGCTTGTTCGTCCCACTGACCGAACCGCCCGCAAGCGTGGAGCCGTTTCGGAACACCGGAATTCGCTTCGATACTCGTCGCCATTGAGTTCTGCCCACAGCAGCGGATCGCCTCGCCGACTTCCCGATACATATTTATCTCATGTGTTGAAGTATGATATATGAATATCATTGAGATCATAACGGAGATGATCGAGGGATACGTTTCGGGTGGAACGGACGAAGCGCTCGCAGAAGGTGTCGAAGAGACCGCCGAAGAGGCGACCGGAAAGGACCTCTGAGGGAATCCGAAGTCGATCGGAAACAACGCGGTTTCGATCACCGCCACCAATCGAGTGCTCGCTCGAGGAGCGAGCCACTCGAGCCCCGTTTCGCGATGACGATCGGGACGGTCGCCCGCTGGCCGACCGTCGCCGCAACTGAGCCGACGGCGCGGCTTCGGAGCCGGTGTTCCCGCGTCGCGCCCAGAGTGATGAGGTCGTGTTCCGCACCGGCTGTCACGATGGCGTCGGCGACGTCGTCGGTTTCGAGCACATCGGCGTCGACGGGGACATCGGTGAGTCGGTCCGTCGCCAGTGCAACGTGGTCGCGAGCGGTTTCGCGTTCGGCGTCACCGGCCGTCGGTGAAACGTAGGAGACGACGGTCACGGTCGCGTCGTTGGCTCGTGCGACGGCTCCGGCGAGGTCGGTCGCCGGCTCGATGTGTGGGCCGCCGTCGGTCGGCAACAGGATCGTATCCATCCCGTCCGCGGTCGTACCGACCCGTTCGACGAAGACGTCACAGGACGCACGGCGGATCAGCGGATCGACGGTCGTCCCGAGGACGACGTCCGACGGACGGTCCCGTTCCTGCCAGCCGAGCAACAGCGCATCCGCATCGGTATCGTCAACCGCAGAGAGAAGCGCGTCTGAGACGTCGGTTCCGACGAGGAGGCTGCGCTGTACCGGGATCGAGGAATCCGAAGCGACCGCGAGCGCCTCGTCGAGGACCGCCTGCTGGCCGTCGGTAAACTCCCGTTTGATTCGCTCCTCCGAGAAGAGGATAAACGGCGACGTCACGGGCTTGTGGACGACGTTTACGACTCGGATCTGTCCGTCGCGATCCCCGGCGAGGTCGATCGCGGTCCGCATCAACTGGGTTACGTGGTCGGGGTTGGCGATAGCGACCAGGAGCGTGTACTGCTGATCGGGCGCGGAATCGTCCTCGATAACCGTCTGGACGTCCCCCATTGACCGCTAGTTCACTCCGTGAGAAAATAAGGACTATGTAGCGATTCGAAACTGTCTCGAACGCGAGAATTCGGTCCGACCGGGACCGAAAAAGCGATCCTCGACCGCAGGAAGGCCGCACTTCCCTCTCGAACGGCGACGGCCGGTTATATCAACAAAACTGGCGGTAGCGGTAGGATTAATGGGCGAATCCGTGTGATGAGGTGGTATATGACACACATCTCGCTGGAGGACGTGAGCAAGTACTTCGACGCCGGCGAGACGGTCGCCAACTACCGGGTGGACCTCGAGATCGACGACGGCGAGTTTCTCGTCCTGCTCGGGCCGTCGGGCTGTGGGAAGACGACGGCGCTTCGCCTCATTGCGGGGCTCGAGACCCCGTCGGAAGGGGCGATCTACTTCGATGCGGAGCGGGTCGACGAGCGCTCGCCGAGCGATCGGAACGTGGCGATGGTGTTTCAAAACTACGCGTTGTATCCGCATATGTCCGTTCAGGAGAACATCGCCTATCCGCTGAAGATTCGGGGGGTTCCGCCCGACGAACGGGATCGACGGATCGCGGCGGTCACGAAGCTGTTGCACATCGAGGATCAGGTCGAAAGCTCGCCGGCCGAACTGAGCGGGGGACAGCGACAGCGGGTCGCGCTGGCGCGTGCCATCGTCCGGGAACCGTCGGTGTTCTTGCTCGACGAACCGCTGTCGAACCTCGACGCCAAGCTTCGACAGGAGATGCGAAGCGAACTGAAGCGGTTACAGGACGAACTCGGGATTACGACGGTCTACGTGACCCACAATCAGGAGGAGGCCATGAGCATGGCCGACCGGGTCGCGGTCATGAACGAGGGAACGATCCGCCAGATCGCACCGCCGTCGGAACTGTACTCACGGCCGCGAACCGAATGGGTCGCCCGGTTTATCGGCTCGCCGCCGATGAACCTGCTCGGTGGCACCCGCCGGAACGGAGCGATCGACCTCGGCGACGCCGGGCGCGTCGAACTCGAGCGGACGGCGGCCGGTGATCCCGGTGGGGCACCGCCGGGTGACGTTTCCCTCGGCGTTCGTCCGGAGGATCTGTCGGTCGAAACCGAACGTCCGTCCGCCGGGTCCGCGATCGAGGGGACGGTAGACACCGTCGAGCCGCTTGGCGAGTACACTATCGTCAACGTCGCCGTCGGCGACCACCTCGTCAACGCGAAGGTGACCGAAACCGACGTCGAGCGTGACGACCGCGTCTATCTGACGTTCGGCGACGGCGATACGTATCTGTACGACGCGGACGGCATCCTGCACACCGAATCGCGGGCTCGAGAAGCGGCCGAACGATGAGTCTCCGTGAGTACGTCGGCGACCTCGAGATCGACCGCGTCCGTGACGTCCGGTCGAAACTGGATCCGAACGTCGACCGGGAGAAAGCGGTGGCGCTTGCGGTCTTTCTCGTCCCGGGGTTGACCCTGTTCGGGATCTTTTCGGTCGGTCCGATCGTCTACTCCACGGTCGGAAGCTTCTTCTCGTGGCAGGGGTTCGAAATGGGGCGGTTCGTCGGCCTGTCGAACTGGGTGGAGACGCTTCGCGATCCGTTGATTATCAACTGGGAGAACCTGCGTCGCTACCGGTTCCCGATGGGGGCGCTCACCCAGAACCTCCTGTGGATGGTCATTCACGTTCCCGCCAGTACCCTCCTCGGACTCGGGCTGGCCCTGCTGTTTGCCGACCTTCGCGGTCGCCGGATCCTCCGGTCGATGGTCTTTCTGGGGTTTACCACGCCGACGATCGTGATCGGTCTCGTCCTGCTGTTTATCTACGATCCGGAGGCCGGGGTTTTCAACGGGTTGCTCCGCATCCTCGGACAGGACCAACTGGTCCGAAACTGGGTTCAGGAACCACAGGTAGCGATTTACGCCCTCATCGTGGGCGGAATCTGGATCCAGACCGGGTTCAGCATGCTGCTGTACAGTTCGGCGCTGGCCGCCATCGATCCGGCGGTGCTCGAGTCGGCCAGAGTCGACGGCGCTGGACGGTACCGGCGGTTCAGGGACGTTATCTGGCCGCTGGTCAAGCCCGTGACTGCCGTCGTCGTCATCATGGGGATGATCTGGGTCCTTCGGATCTTCGCGATCGTCTACGCCGTCGGCGGCTCAGCCGGCGGGCCAAACCACGTGTTCTCGGTGCTCGGACTCGAGGTGTACAGGGCCGCGTTCGAGCCGCCGATCGAGTACGGGAACGCGATGGTCGTCGCGCTGATCGAACTCATCATCGTCGTTCCGCTGGCCGCGTACATCGCCAGAATGGAGTGATTTGACATGACAGAGGACGATCCGCTCACCCCGACGGAACCCGGAACCGAACCCGAAACCGACGGCGACCGGTATCTTGCCGCCGACGCGGTTCCCGAGACCGCACCGGAGCCGGACCTCGACCGGCGGGACCGAATCGCTGCCGCCGTCCCGTCGACCTCGAGAACGCTTGCGTACCTGCTGGCAATCGCGGTCGCGGTGCTGTGGATCGTGCCGTTTATCGGGCTGGTCATGGCGTCGTTTCGCCCCCTGTCGGAGATTCTGCAGGGGTGGTGGCATCTCGAGGGGATGACGATCACGCTCGAGAACTACCATCGTGCGTGGACGTATCGGACGGCACCGATGCGACGGGCGCTGTTCAACACCGTGATCGTCACCGTCCCCTCGGTGCTAGTGGTGATGTTGCTCGGCGCGATGGCGGCGTACCCGTTCGCCCGCTTCGAGTTCCCGCTGAAGAAATCGTTGTTTTTCGTGATCCTGCTCGTGATGGCGGCTCCGCCGGAGCTCGTCGCGATGGGCAACTACAACACCCTCCGTGAAGTCGGGTTGTTCGATACGTATCTGGGGTTGATCCTCGTCCACGTCGGCTGGGGACTGGGCTGGGTCGTGTTGTTCCTTCGGAACTTCCTGCTCGGGATTCCCGAGGAACTCGAGGAAGCGGCCCGCGTCGACGGCGCGTCGCGGTACCAGATCTTCCGGACGATCATCCTGCCGCTGTCGGCCCCGGCGCTGGTCTCGGTAGCGGTGATCCAGTTTACGTGGGTCTGGAACGCGTTTTTCTTCCCGCTCGTGTTCATGCGCTCCCCGGAGTTGTACGTCGCGCCGCAGGTACTCCCGCTGATGCGCGGGCGCATTCAGGTCGACTGGGGACTCGTGGCCGCCGGTTCGGTACTGACCATGGCTGCCCCCGTACTGCTGTTTCTGGTACTCGAGCGCTACTACAAACGCGGGATGGTCGCCGCCGTCGCGGACTGACGGGGCGAGGTCGCGGAAATTCGGCTGCAGGCGGGACCGGCGACGGTCAAAGCGGCAGGACGCCAGCGGTGGTCGCGACGACCGTCACTGCGATGACGACGAGTTGGACGACGAAGAACCCACGCGAGGACCGCCAGGCGAAAACGAGGAAGGCAGCCAGCGGGCCGGCAGCGATGACGGCCGGCCAGCGCCCCCTGATCGCCAGGGTAGCGAGAAACGCCGTCGTGAACGAGTACAGCAGGTCGATCGCGACCGCACTTGCGTTGCGACGACGGAGCTCCTCGATAGCAACGTCGACCCGTCGGCGAGCGGTTCGAACCCACGTCGCGATCCCGTCGTCCGCTCGATCCCCCGCCACGTTACTCGCCGCCGTCGTTCCCGGCGGTTTCCTGAAGGACGTCGTCGAGGCGCTCGCTCATCGACTCGACATCCGAATCCGGATCTGCCCAGAGACCGGTGAGTTGCGACCAGAACTCCGACTGGAAGGGGTCCCCCAGCGCGTCGTCGAGGTCGGGAACCAGTTCCACCTCGTCCGCCATCGCCGAGAGATCCCGCATCACGTCGAGTTCGTACGCATCGTCGGGAACGTCCAGGTTCGAGGCGATGAAGCCGCCCCGTTCGGCCCAGACCTGCTGGCCGTCGGCCGAAACGAATCCTTCGACGGCCGTCCGGGCCTCGTCTCGCCGGTCCGAATACTCGGGAACGGTAAACCAGTTCACGCTGGCCACCATCGCGTCTGTTTCCGGGAGCATGAAAACGTCGAGATCCGCTGGATCACCGATCGCCTCGAACCCCGGCGTCCACGAGCCCATGAAGTACAGCGGGAGCTGATTGTCCCAGAAGTACTCGTACTGGACGCCGAAGTCCCGGACGTCACTGAAGTATCCCTGTTGCAGGAGTTCCTGTACCCGCTCGAGCGCCGAGACCACGCGATCGTCGGTAAACGCCGCCTCGCCGGCGATGAGGTCCCGCTGGAGTTGTGCGCCGTCGTCCTGCTGGAGGAGAAACGCCTCGGTGACGTCGCTCAGGGGCCAACCGTCGCCGTTGCCCGACGCGAGGGGCGCGTCGACGCCGTCGATGCCGTCGATCCGATCGAGAAGGTCGAGGAACTCGTCGTAGCCCCTCGGTTCGGAGAGGTCGTGTTCGTCGAAAAACGACTGGCGGTACCAGAATCCGGGCTTGAGATCCATCTTGAAGGGGGCGGCGTAGACCTCGTCGTCGACCATCACCTGCTCCGGATCCGGGGCGAACCGGTCGGGATCCCAACTGTCCCCAAGCGGGGCCAGGTGACCGGCGTCCCCGTCCGAGCGGATCCGCGCCGGTGACGGCATCACCACGACGTCGGCGGTGGCAACGCCCGACTCGTAATCCATCAACGTCCCCGTCAGAATGGCTTCGGTATCCCGTGGTTCGTACTGGATCTCGAGGTCCGTTTCGTTCTCGACGTGGTCGACGACGGCCATGAAGTCCTCCTCTTCGCCCCCGGTCCAGACGCCGGTGACGGAGAGGGAGGATTCCCCCTCTCCCTCGCCGTCTTCCCCCAGACAGCCGGCGAGGCCGACGGCACCCACACCGAGACCACGAAGGACGGTACGACGATCCCAGTCGACGGGCCTGTTCCTGGTGCCCATAGTCACTCGTATGGTCGATTGAAACCTTAACGATTTATTCAACAGTACTGTAATGGACGGACGACTGACTTCCGGGTTTCCGGATAGGTACACGCGAAAGTCCGACCGGGTTCCGTTGCCGGACGACTATTACCGACGGTAGCATATCCGATACCATGGGTAGCATCAACGTAGACGAACTAGCGTGGACGAGCGTCGAGAACGAGGACGGGGAGACACAGTTCAAACGAAAGCAGTTAGGTGAGGCAGCTGGCAGCGACGAAATCGGCTGTAGCCTGTACGAACTCCCCGCGGGGAGCCGGTCGTGGCCGTATCACTACCACACCGGAAACGAGGAAGCGCTGTTCGTTCTCGAGGGAACCGGGACGCTCAGGCTCGACGGGGAGACACACCGCCTCACCGACGGCGAGTTCGTCGCACTCCCCGCGGACGAACGCGGGGCCCACCGCGTCGTCAACGACACCGAGGGTCCGCTCCGGTACGTAATGGTTTCGACGATGAACGAGCCGGATGTCACCGTCTATCCGGATTCCGAAAAGCTCGGGGTGTTCGTCGGGTCGCCGCCGGGGAGTTCCGATCCGCGGCACGTCCACGGCTACTATCGGCTCGCGGACGATGTCGAGTACTGGACCGACGAACCGAACGCCGAGTAGCGGACTCGACGGTCCGCTGACGTCCCGACGCGCCGTTAGGCCAGTACGGCCTCGAGACGAGTCGCGAGCCGCTCGAGGGTCGGTTCGTCGATCGACACCGAAAACGCCGCCGGGCGAAGCTCCGAGACCGACCCGCCGTCCTCGAGCAGTTCGAGCGCCTCGGCGACGACAGACCGGTTGCCAACCGCAGCCACGCGGTTGCGGGAGGTCCAGAGGTCGACGTGGTTCCGCCGCGCATCCCGGCGACTGACGCTGGGCAGAACGTAGTCCTCACAGCCGTCGATCGGGGCGAGTGGCTCCGACGCCGCACCGGAAACCGTCGTCCGGAGTTTGACGACCCTGCCGTTGGTCACGAACGTCTCCCAGTCGGAGCCGGTCTCCACGCGGGGAGGGTCGGGTAACGCGGACGGATCCCGGACGTCGATACGCACGAGATCACCCCGTCGCCAGTCGCTTATGACCGGGACGTCGCTGTGCTCGAGGACCGCCCGCTCGAACGGCGGCGTGTAGTAGACGAGGGCGTCGTCGTCGACCGAGAGCGACCCGACGTGGCGGATCGTGTCGAACAGCTCCGACCGTTGTGTCGCCGCCGCCGGGCGGACGAGTGGCGGAAACGTTGCGACGTAGATCCGCCCGTCGGCCGCGACGTGACGACAGGCGCTGGCGAGCCACGAGTGGGTGTGTTCCGGATACCACGGCGGATCCAGAAACACCACCGGAAACGCCGTTTCGGCGTCGATCGGTTCGGTAAGGTCCTGATTGACGAACGTCAGCGGTTCGGGAACGTCGTCGAGTCGCATCCGGAACAACGGGTTGCGGTCGACGAGCGTCACCGGGACGCCCGCCCGTGCGAGTCCGACGGCGACCGTCGGCGTCCCGAGACAGAGCACGCGATCGCCGGCGTCGCCCAGCGTCCGAACGAGCGAGCGCACGGTATCGTCGGTAAAGTACCACTCGAAATCCAGCGGGTGTAATTCGGGCTTCCCGATGGTGTCGGGCGGTTCGACCCGTGCCGGCTCGCCGTCCGGAAGCGATTCGGCGAGCCCGAGTGCCGTCAGCCGTTCGTGGACGAGCGTCGGGAACGCGCCGCGGGACCCCCGGACGACGCGCCTGATCGTCGCGCCCGGTCTATTCGCGAGTCGCTCGAGTCGCTCGTCGAGTCTGTGGCGGTACGTCGTTTCCGAGGCGGGCGTATCAGTCATCGGTACAAGGTATTCGAAGCTTTCTCGGGTCGAACAGCTGATTCACGGAACACTCCGCGCCTCGAGACGCCCGACCGTTCCGGCCGCGCTCGAGCACTGTCTTTACTGACAACACAATATACCCTATTATTAATCTTCCTCCAGAAGCAACGATGGCCGCGCGAACGAGTGCAGACGTTCGGCCTCAGCCGTCCTCGAAAACCGTCTTCAATCTGGCCCCACAGTGGGGACACCAGAGCGGTTGCCACTTCGTCGGATCGAGTCCCCGCCCATCGTCTTCGTCCGGATCGCATCGTCGCGTTCGACGACGGACGCACAGTTGTCACGCTCGAGTCGGTCGGTCCTGTCGGCCATCGAGACGTCGATACCGGAAGGGATCGACCGCGTTTCGGACGAGTTCGACCGACGCGTGGCTCACGTCTTCGTTCGCGACGGAACGTCCGGAGGCGAGAATCGAACCCGACTGCGGGGCTTCCGGCGTTTCCACTCCACCCTTCGGTCGTCGTGAAAAAGTCCGGGTGCGAGAATCGAACCCGCGTCTCAGCCTCCACAAGGCTGAAGGATAACCACTACCCCAACCCGGACACGCTTGCACACTGATTTAGGAGTGGTCGGCCTGAAATACGTTACGACTCGTCCACGGTGTGTGGATGAGTATACCGCTGAATTTCGCCGCGATCCCACAGTGACTCGCGACACGCGACCGAGACGTTTTTCGGCCACACGGTCGTAGCCTCGCCAACGCGTGGCCATCACCGACAAGATCTACGTCAAGAACCACCGCCAGCTCAGCTCCCAGCTCGAGACGAACATCCCCAAAGGAGCCTTCAAGGGAGCGACGCTTGACGTGCTCTTTCAGGGCGAGGGGCTCGAGAAACTCGACGACGCGACGCGGGACCGGGTCCTCGATTTCTCGCAGGACTTCCTCGACTGTGACTGTGATAACAACCCCTACTGTGGCTGTCCGGAACGGAAGTTTATCCAGTACCTGCTCGAACTCCGCGCTCAGGGACTGGGGCCGGACGCCATCGTCGACGTGATGACCGACGACTACATGGTCTATGCCTATCCCGGCGACATCCTGTCCTTTCTCGACGACGCCGTCCGGACGCTCGAAGCGGCCGAGGGGCTGGCACGGGTCGACGGAGCAGCCGAGAAACGGGACGAGATCCGGCAGTCGAAACAGGAGCTAGCGAGATAACGGTCCGGCTACCGCAACTGGTAGGACTCGTCTCCCTCGTCCAACTCGTCGAGCAACAGGACCTCGTCCTGCTCGTCCTCGAGCCGGTCTTGCAACTCGTTGACGTACGATTTGTACTCGTCGAGTTGCTCCCGGAGGTGTTCGGCTTCGAGTTCCAGCCGTTCGTGTTCGCGGATGAAGCTTTTGGGTACCTCGACGGTCGGCGGAAACGAGAGGTCCGTCTCGTCCCCTTGCTCGGCCGTTCCGACGTCGAGTTCGCGCTCGGGGACGACCGCGACCTGACCGTCGTGTTCGACGAGTTGGTCGACGTAATCCCGGAAGACCGCGGACAGCGAGATGTCGCGTTCCTCGGCGATGTCCTGAAGCGCCTCGAACGCGTCCTCGTTCACGCGAAACGAGATCGTCTTGTTCTTGTTGCCCATTCGTCCCTGTGTACATTTCCCAATCAACTTAAGCGTTCGTCAGACGGGCGTCCCGGCGTCGTCGTGAGCGGGTCCCCCGGGCCGCGACCTCGAGAGGGACACGGACCCGACAGGCTATCCGCATCGACGCCGTAGTTCGGACGATGCGTTCGGACACGCCGGGGCTACATCACGTCACGGGCATCGTCGGGGACGCCCAGACGGCCGTCGACTTCTACAGCGGCATGCTCGGATTGCGACTGGTCGTTCGGACGGTGAACTTCGAGGATATCCTCCAGCACCACCTCTACTTCGGCGATGCGGCAGGGACGCCGGGGACGGTGCTGACTCACTTCGCGGACCCATACGGCGAGTCGGGTCGCGTCGGGCATCCACAGATCGGGTCGGTCGCGTTCGTCGTTCCGGACGGGGCACTCGAGTACTGGCGCGACCGACTCGTGGCCCACGACGTGGCGGTTTCGGGGCCGGACGACCGGTTCGGCGAACGCGTCATCCGGTTTGCCGATCCCGCCGGGACCCGACTCGAACTCGTCGGCGGATCGTCCGAACGGATCGACGCGGCCGGAGTCGACCCGTGGATCGACGGCCCGGTCCCGGCGGCTAACGCGATCCGTGGCCTGTACGGCGTGTCCACCCTGTCGATCAACCCGTACGCGACAGCGAGCACGCTCGAGACGCTCGGATTCGAATACGTGACCGAACGCGACGATCGGGTTCGGTATCGAGCGTCGGGGGCGCGAGCGACCGTCGTCGACGTGCTCGACCGCGAGGCGTCGTTCGGTCGGGAGGGGACCGGGACGATACACCACGTCGCGGTGCGAGTCGACGCCGAAACCGACCTGTACGAGTGGCGAGAGCTGTTCGACGACCGCGGTTACGACGTCTCCCGCGTCAAGGACCGGCACTTCTTCCATTCGCTGTACGTCCGCGAGCCCGGGGGCATCCTCTTCGAACTCGCGACGGAGACCGACGGTCTCGCTTCAAGTCGGGGGTCGACACCAGCCGGCGACTCGCTGTTTCTTCCCGAGTGGTTCGAACGGGACCGCGACCTGATCGAGAGCCAGCTACCGGAACTGACACTCCCCGAGACCGATGTCGGCGATCGATGACCGGACCGAACGCGGGTCGTCGGATGGAAGGGGTAACGGGGCCACACGCCGGACAGCCGCTTCTGACGGCCGGTGCACCAGCGAAGGCGGCAAACGGGGCCCTCGTGTGCTGTCACGGCCGCGGCGCGACGGCGCAAGGAATTATCAACCTCCTGGAACCGGTCTCCGGACACGGGATCGCCGTGCTCGCGCCGCAGGCCCGACGGAACCGCTGGGTTCCGCGCCCGGCGACCGCACCGCAATCGGACAACGAGCCGTGGCTCTCATCGGGCGTCGACTGCGTGGCGGCCGCGCTCGAGCAGGCGCGATCGATCGCGGTTCCGCCCGAGCGAACCGTCGTCGTCGGCTTCTCGCAAGGGGCCTGTGTCGCCGCGGAGTACGTCCGACGCAATCCGACTCGCTACGGCGGGCTCGCCGTCCTCTCGGGGCTGCTTCCCGGATCGACCGACGAACTCGAGTCGACTGCGGTCGGCGGCTCCCTCGAGGGAACGCCGATCCTCATCGGCTACGGCGCGGACGATCCCCACATCGATTCCGCACACGTCAGGAAGACGGTCCAAACGTTCGAGCGCGCGGGTGGAGACGTCGACGAGCGACGCTATCCCGCGACGGGCCACGAGGTTACCGACGACGAGTTCGCGGCGATCGAGGCGATGCTCGAGGCCGCCCGCTCGGACTGAATCGGGTCACGGACGCGTCGCTCGGAAACGGTCGAATCGAGTTACGGACGCCGCCCGATGCCGAAGCGGTTCAGGCCGGCGCTTCGGTGTCGGCGTCCTCGAGGTCGTCGAGGCTCTCGAGCGCCTGAATGACGTCGCGGCGGTAGTTCTCGACGGGTGAGTCGTACCGTTCGCGGGCCATCTGGGCGTACTCGTTGGTCGGGGCGGTCGAGCCGCTTTCGGGCGCTTCCTGTTCGGCTTCCCACTCGTCGAAAGCTTCGATGCGCTCGAGCGTCCGTTCGGCGGTTTCGACGACCCAGCGGTCGCGGGTGTCCTCGTCGACGACCGCGATCGACTCGGGTCGAACGGAGACGTTGACGGTGCCGTCGTCGGTCTCGTAGGTGCGCGGTTTGCCGACGATGGCGACGTACGCCGGCGGTTCCGTGTCCCGGAGCACGGAGGCGGCCTCGGGCTGGTACTGTCCGGCGTAGACGAAAAACGTCCCCGTCGGATCGACGACGCGGCCGCGCCAGTACTCGCTGTCTTCGCCGACGTCCTCGGTCTCGGTGAGCGTGCCGACGATGAACACGCGGTTTGCGCGGTCGCCGGTCGGTAACAGCGCGTAGTTTGGCGCGCGCTCGTCGTCGCTTTCCTTGAACGTGTACGTCGAATCGTTGAATTCCGAGGCGAAGACGCGGCGGGCGACTTCGCGGGTGAGTTCTGCCTGACTCATGTTACATCGACCTCGCTTTGATCAGCAGCTGTTCCGCATCCGCCGGCCCGTCGAGTTCCTCGACGTCGTCGGCTAACACGTACCGGCCGAAGGTCGGTCCCTCGATGCGGTAGTAGGTGCCGACGATGTCGTCCGCGATCTCGTCGGCGACGACGGTCGTATCCAGCGCGTCCATCGCCATGTCCTTGGCCTCTTCGAGGCTCAATCCGGTCAGATCCTCCGTGGCGTCCTTGTCGAAGATGACCTCGTGGGCGTCGATCCCGTCGTCGACGACGGCCTTGATCCGGAGGTCGAACTCGCCTTCGACCTCGCCGTGTTCGTTACAGCGGCCGTTCTGGAGCACTCTCGTACAGTCGTCCTCCGGACAGCGCTTGATGAGCCCGCTGCCGCTTTGCATATCCACGAGTGCGCCTTCGATCTCGGAGGTGTCGTCGCCGACCTCGATGTCCTCGTCGCGTTCCTCGATCACCGTCGTCGAGTTGAGTTTGACCGAGTACCGGCCCTGATACTCGTCGGTGACGACGTTGCGAAGGTCGTAGACGCCGCCCTCCTCGAGCGACGGCAGGTCGGATTTGGCCCACTTGGTGAACTTGATCGTCCCCGTCGGATCGCCGAGCAGGCCGACCTGTGCGACGGCGTCGCTGCGGGGATCCCACAGCTCGATGACCTTGGCCGTGAGATCGATCCACTGTTCGGGTTCGTCGACGTCCTCGATGGAGACGTCCTCGCTAGAGCCCCGCGAGATGTCCTCGCGCTCGAGGTCGGCTTCCTCGAGATAGTGGTTGGTAACGCTTCGGCGCGCCTCGTCGATTGGTACCTTGTACTCGTCGACGAGCGTGCGCAGGCGCTCCTCGACGTCCTCGACGGTAACGTCGAGATGGTCCGAAAACTGGTCGTGTATGTCGTCCGCGTGCTGTCGTACGTCGCTCATTGTGTCACGCCTCCTCTTCGGTTTCACTGGGAGGCATACGCCCATTCGCGCCCAATAGTATTTAAACTGCCGCCACCGGAGCGGAAGTAAACGAGGGACAACGAATCGAACGGCGACAGCCGGATTCGAGAGAACGGTTACCCGCCCCCGTCGACCGACAGCGACTGCTCGGTCACGTCCGCTCGATGGCTGCTCGCGAGGCCGGCCAGGTGGGGCGTCTCGGGGACGATCAGTTCCTCACAGGCGGTTCGACACGCGTTCGTACTCCCGGGGAGACAGAAGACCGGCGTATCGACGGCGATTCCCGCCGTCGCGCGCGAGGCCATCGCACGGGTCCCGACCTCCTCCCACGAGAGCGATCGGAACAGTTCGCCGAACCCCGGCAACTCGCGTTCGAACAGCGACGAGGTCGCCTCCGGCGACACGTCGTCAGCGGTGACGCCCGTTCCGCCGGTCGTGACCACGACGTCGATATCCCGGCGCGCGACGAGTCCCCGGACGGCCGTCCGGATGGCGGCGTAGTCGTCCCTGACGAGCAGCCGTTCCCGGATCTCGTGTCCGTCGGCCTCGAAACACTCCTGAATCGTGTCCCCGCCCGGATCGTCCGGATCCTCGTCCGAAGCGTGTGCACGCGAACTCGAGACGGTAACGATCCCCACGTAGAGCGGATCGATGACATCGTGACCGTGTTTGTCAGTACTCCGTCGATCGTCGCTATCGATCGGCATAGTGGCATGTCGTCCCCGGAGGACGATAATTGCACCCCACGTACCGCCGGCTCTCCGACGGTCAGTGAATGGAAAAGCGCCGAAGCCAGGACTCGAACCTGGGACAACCTCGTTAACAGCGAGGTGCTCTACCATCTGAGCTACTTCGGCTCATCTTCGAGTAGTCGGGTACATTTGATAGGGCTTTCGTTTTCGCTTCCGGCGGTTCGATACCCTTTCACGCACCGCTCGAGTACCATCGAGCGATGAGCGAGGAGGACGCAGACAGCGACGAGCGCGACTCCGCCAACAGGGCCGCCGACGACCTCGAGTCGGTCGTCGAGACGGTCCGCGAGCGAATCGATCCCGACGAGAAGGAACGCGAACGGCTCCGCGACGCCGCCGAGACGCTGACCGAACGGGCCACCGCCGCCGCGACGGAGCTGTGTGCCGACGCCGACGTCTTGCAGGTGGGCTCGACCGCCCGAAACACCTGGATCAGCGGCGACCGCGACATCGACGTCTTCGTTCGGTTTCCGCCCGAGATCGACCGGGAAACGCTCGAGGAGTACGGGCTCGAGGTCGGCCACGCGACCCTTCCCGATGGCCACGAGGAGTACGCCGAACACCCCTACGTCACGGGCGAGATGGACGGGTTCGACGTCGACATCGTTCCCTGTTTCCGGCTCGGGTCGGCCACCGAAATCCGGTCGGCTGTCGATCGGACCCCGTTTCACACCCGGTATCTCGAAGCACGGCTCGACGACGACCTCGCGGCCGACGTTCGACTCGCCAAACGGTTCCTGAAAGGGATCGGCGCGTACGGCAGCGACCTCCGAACGCAAGGGTTCAGCGGTTACCTGACGGAACTTCTCGTGGTCGAATACGGCGGTTTTCGGCCGCTGCTCGAGGCTGCAGCCGACTGGCAGCCGCCGGTCGAACTCGACCCCGAAGCCCACGGACAGGCGAGTTTCGACGATCCGCTCGAGGTCATCGATCCCACGGATCCCGAGCGCAACGTCGCCGCCGTCTGTTCCGCGGAGAACGTCGCCCGATTTCAACACTACGCGCGCGCGTTTCTCGACGATCCCAGCCTCGAGCACTTCGAACCGGACGAGCCGACTTCGCTTTCCGAAGCCGAACTCCGAGCGCACCTCGAGCGACGCGGAACGACGCCCGTCGCCGTTCGGTTCGAGGCACCCGATGTCGTCGACGATCAACTCTATCCGCAACTCCGCAAGTCGCTTGCCGGCGTAACGAACGGGCTCGACGAGCGCGGGTTCGACGTGTTCCGCGCAACGACGGTCGCCGACGAGACGGCCGTCCTCTTCGTCGAACTCGCCGTCAGCGAACGGCCGGCGATCGAGCGCCACGAGGGACCGCCGGTCCACGTGCGCCAGCACGCCGAGGGGTTCTACGACACCTACGCGACCGATCCCGACGCCTACGGCCCCTTCATCGAGGGCGACCGATACGTCACCGAACGCGACCGCGAGTTCACCAGCGCCCGCGCGTTCCTCGAGAGCGATCGGCTCTTCGACGTCGGACTCGGATCCCACGTCGAAACGGCACTCCAGAACGGGTACGAGGTGCTGGTCGGCGACGAGGTGACGGCGCTGCTTGCCGAGTTCGGACAGGAGTACAGACGATACTTCGAACCAACGCCCTAACAGCCACCGACCGCCGCGGGCGGCCCTTCCCGGCGACGAGCGAGCGATTACGGCAGGTCGAGATCCAGTCCGTGGGCGTCGAGAACGTCCTCGAGGGTTGATTCGGCGGTGTCGTCGAGGTCGCCGCTTGGCTCGACGGGGTCCCGTCCGTCGAAGGTTTCGTGGACGATCGCGACGCTGTCGGCGAGCACGTCCAGTCCGTACCCTCCTTCCAGAACGAACGCCAGTGCCGCGTCGATCCCGTCGGCGAACGCCCGGAGCCGGTCGGTCATCAGGGCGTAGGCTTCGGTCGAGAGCCGGATCCGGGAGATCGGGTCGTGGCGGTGTGCGTCAAACCCAGCGCTGACGATCAGCACGTCGGGGTCGTAATCGGTGAGTGCGGCGGTGATCGGCCCGTCGATCGCCGCGAGATATCCCACGTCGTCCGTTCCGGCCGGCATCGGGACGTTCATCGTCGTTCCCGCACCGTCGCCCTCGCCGGTCTCGTCGACGGCACCGGTCCCGGGATACAATCCCTTCTCGTGGAGCGAGACGAAGAACACGTCGTCGCGCTCGTAGAAGATGTCCTGCGTTCCGTTCCCGTGATGGACGTCCCAGTCGACGATCGCAACCCGATCGACGTCGTAGTCCGGGTGATCGAGGGCCTGTTGGGCAGCCACTGCGGCGTTGTTGACGAAACAAAAGCCCATCGCGTCGTCCGGGACGGCGTGATGGCCCGGCGGACGGCCGATCGAGAACGGCGTCTCTCGGCCCGTCGCTCCCTCGAGAGCGGTTTCGACGGCCCAGCAGGCAAGGCCAGCGCTCTGTCGGAGCGCGTTCCACGTTTCCTCGACGGCGGTCGTATCGGGGTCCCAGTTGCCACCGCCGTCGGCGCAGAACTCCCGAACCGACTCGACGTACGCACGGTCGTGAACGGTCGATAGTTCGTCGACCGTACAGGGGTCGGACTCGGCGTATTCGACGCCGTGTTTTTTCTTCAGTCGTTCCCGGATCGCCCGGAGGCGGTCCGGCGACTCGGGGTGGCGCGATCCGGGGTCGTGTGCGAGACAGATCTCGCTGTAGCCAAACTGCATCTCACTCGAACAGCGAGAAGTACGTCTCGATGTCGTCGTCGGTGACGGTCCGACGATCGGCGTGGTGTGCGAGGATCGCCGCCGCCCGCGCGACGTTGTCCGCGTAGTCCTCGAGAATGTCGGCGAGGGCCACGCGGGCGTCCATCGAGACGCGGTATCGGTCGTCGATCTCGAGCCGAGCGATCCGGTCGACGGGAGCGACCGGCAACTCGAGGTCGTCCTTGTCGACGACCGTTTCGACCCCGAAATCCTCCGCCATGAGGGTCTTTCGCCCGTCTTCGGTCGCCCGCTCGGCAGCGTCGATCGCGAGTTCGCTCCCGTGTTCCTGAATCCGTGTTGCGAGTTCCTTCGACGCGTCGGCACTCACCCGAAGATCGCCCGCGTTCCGCCGGATGATCGTGTCCACCGGGGCGAACGGGAGTTCGACGTTCATATCATGATAGGCGAAGCTAACTCCCTTAACGCTTTTCCTAGACGCTCGATGAGGTTGCTCGCGCCGTCAGAACACGTCGTTAGCCTCGAGTCGACCGTCGCGAACGACCCCGCGGGCGGTTACCTCCTCGCCGAGACCGACGTCGGCGTCGGTGACGACGCTCATGGTCGTTTCGCCGTCGTCGAGGACGACCGGATCGCCCGCTTGGACGACGACGCCGGTGAACTCGAGTTCCTCGCCCTCGTCCGGATCGGTGGGTTCGTCGTCGGCCTCGGCCGTAGCGGCCGTCGCCGCGTCGGTCGAGGATTCGTCCGCCGTCTCGACGTCGCCACCGTCGTCGGAAAACGCCGACAGGCCGGCGCTTTCCGTTCCGTCGTCCTCGCTTGTCGCCTCGGTCCCGGAATCCGACTCGAGGACCGTAATCGTTGACTGCCAGCCCGCGGAGGCCTCGAGGTCGTCCTGCCAGCCGTCCTGAATCTCGACGTCCCCGAGAGCGAGTTCGTCACCCGGCCCGACGTCGATGTCGGCCTTCTCGCCCCAGAGGGCCACGCGGATGTCGCCGGTTGCGTCCTGAACGCGGACGTTCCGGACCTGTCCCTCGGAGCCGTCGTCGCGGTCGAAAGTCCGTTTCGGATCGGCCGAACGGACGACACCGGCGATGTCGACGGTCTGACCGATCTCGAGGTCCTCGATGGGCGTACTCTCGGGGACGTACTCGACGTCGGCGTCGACTTCCTCGACCGCCCCTCGGTTGCCGACGTGGAGTTCGAGCGTACCGTCGCGTTCGCGGACGTAGCCGTCGATCACCTCGACGGTGGTGCCAGCCTCGAGCTCCGTGGCCGTGTCGGCCTGCTCGTCCCACAGTGTTACGCGCACGCGTCCGGTCGAATCGCCGAGCACGAGGTTCGAGACTTTCCCTTCGGAGCCGTCGTCGCGGTCGAACGTACGCACGCTGTCGGTGTCGAGTACGAGACCGACGAGGTTGACGTTCGAGAGTCCGAGCGAGAGGTTCTCGACCGTATAGGTGTCCGATATCTGAACGTCGATCTCGGTGTCTTCGTCCGGTTCGACCTCGTCGACGCTGACCTCGACGCCGCTGTAGCCCTCCTTCGGACGGCCCTTGATCCGGAGGACCTGTCCCTCCTCGAGTTCCTCGACGGCGGCCTCGGCGTGGTCGTCCCAGAAGGCCGCCCTGACGGATCCCGTCTCGTCTGCTACCTCGACGTTGACGACGCGGCCGTCCTCGTCCTCGCCGTCGCGCTCGAACGTGCGAACGTCGCCGATCGAGACGACTTTGGCGACGAACTTCGCTTCCTCCATCCCGGGTTCGATGTCGGCGATCCCGCCGACCTCGCTCTCGCCGATCTCGTGAGCGACGAGCATCGCCGCCGTCTCCTCGTCCGCGAGTCCCCCCATCTGCTCGACTTTCGCCTCGACGGCCTCGCGAAACTCCTCGAGAGAAACGTCGGCCTCGAGGTCCTCGTAGACGCCCTCGATGTCGCTCATTCTATACTCGTGCATGAGTAGCCCGCGCATAAGCGTTGTCCATTCGGTGTCCTCGGACGGGACCGCGGGCGGTGCGAGCTATACGGGCAGACGGGAGATAGCCCCTCATGAGCCCTACTGGCCGACCGATGACGGATAAACGACAGGGTAGCTAGCCTGTCTTTCGGATTCGCCGAGCCGAGGTCTGCTCGACGAGCGATGGAATTCGAACGTGGGAACTGGAGCCATGACCGAATCCTTTCGAAAGTGCTTTAATGTCCACGCGGCTACTGAGAGATGAGTCCTGATAGGGTAGTGGACTATCCTCTTGGCTTGCGGAGCCAGGGACCGGAGTTCAAATCTCCGTCAGGACGTTTCTCTTCAGTACAACGCTGCGAGCACAGCTAGCACTATGTGTACCGACGGACACCCAAACGCGGTGCGTTGAGCCGTCGTCGAAAGGCGCTATATGGCTTTGAGCATCGCGAGAGAGCGAGGGTCTGTCGAACGACAGCGGTCGAGCGACGCGAGGCCATCGACTTCCCGTGTTCAGGTCTCCGTCGGGACGTTCACTCCTCCCGTCCATTTTACGATGGTTGACTATAGCCCCAGATACGTTCGGTTCCGTTAAGGTACAGTTTCGAACCCAATACCGAATTACGCACCAACCAGCGAATGGTTGCAACGGATTTAGACAGACTTTTATGAAATGGTGTTGCCGTTTTGGCAAGAACTCGTATGGATTCGGAACTACGCTCCACCGCAGACACGGACCTTCGCTCCGCCAGTACGTTTCGTTACGACGAAACGGATGGTCCCACAGCAACCGTTGCCGTGATCGATGCCGTAGCCGACGCCGCCGACACCGATCCGACCACACTCCCGCCGCTTTACCACGTCGTCGATCCGGACGCGCTCGATGCGTTGTTCGACGGCCGCAACGAGCGAGGAGCGGAATCGCCGCTTCGGATCGAGTTTTCGTACAACGGGTTCGACGTCGTCGTCCGCGACGGCCCCGAAGTCGTCGTCGAACCGGCATCGACGTAACCGTCACTCACTGGAGTCGTTTCGAACCAGTCTCGGGCTCCCGTCAGCTTCGCGTCCCCGACTGACGACTCGGGATACGTACGGCTCGAGCGTGGACGTATCGTCGAGTCGAACAGTACCGTTATGGCTGTCGTACTCGATTACGCCGTGGTCCGCAAGCCGCGGCAGGTGATTGTGAACGAGATCGATTTTAGTCCGTTCGGGAACCCCGAAAACGTCGGGTGACTCGGCGGTCGGACCCGGAGCCGCCCCGCGTTTCGTCGACGCGATTTCGACAGCAAGTTCTTCGATCGAGGAGCGACCGCCGTTCTCGAGAAGCGTTCGGATGAGGCGTCTGCGGTCGGCGTCGGCCAACGTGGCGATCGTCTCATCGGTGTACATCTAGCCCCTCGGTTTCGGCCCAACACGGAAAAACACCCGACCAAAATCATTTGGTTATTACCAATAGAAACAAGATTGACGGAGCCACGTACTGGGTGATACCACATTCGTCGCTCGCGGTCGAAAACTGGGCGAGAGGAGTAAGCCCCCTTCTGTTCGTCCCGGTATTCGGCTGAGCGTCCACGCCGTCCGCGGCAACGCCGCGGGGCGTTCGGGCTACCACGGCGCGGACTTGCACCGGTGAGGGTTCGCCGTTCCATCGATCCTCGGCCGTTCGTGCGGATCTCGACGGTTGCGGACGGCGGATACCCCGCCCGCTTGCTGTCGAACCCGCCACGTTCCCTCTGCGGGTTAGCTCCCGTTCCTTACGGTCGGGTTCGCACGCGTCATCGGTCGGGCCGAGACGTGTCGTTTCTGTTCCAGCGCCAGCGGTCTCCCGCTCCGGACTTGCGTCCGGTCACCTGCCCGAACAGGTGGGGGGACTTTCCTCGCGGGCGTGAGCCGTCCGATCGGACGACCCACGTTGGGTGGCCACACCGGTTTCGGTATGGCCATCGCGGCGACCGGGCTCTCTCTCCCAGTTCCCGTAGGGCCGTGGACCGAATAAGTCCCTCGGTCACGCGAGCCCGAACGCGACGGGCGGTGAGAAACGCCATCGTACGCACGCGGTAGTACGGCAATTATTTAGTTTATATGTGTGTTCGTGACACTGCCATGGTTGATGATACCAATCGATCGTCTTCCGGAGTCGACGAACGCGAATCGAGTGGACGGACGCGGCGACGAGTGCTCGAGACAACGGCAGCCACAACCACCGGGGCGGTCGGTCTGGCGGTCACAGGCGGGACCGTCTCCGCCGGCGAGGTCAAAGACTGCAAGGACTGGCAGGTCTCTCCGCGGGAGTATCCGACGATCGATCTGACACACGACGATCCCGCTCCGCCCGAACGATCCGAGGAGGAACTCTGCATTTACGTCCACGGCTGGAAGGGACAGAAACAACGCGGCGACCAGGCGTATACGCTCGATCAAGCGCTGCAGGAGGCCGGTTACGACGAACGAATCGTCGCTGCGTCGTGGGACTCCGATACGCTGAACTTCTGGGATGCCGAAAGCAACGCCGACACCGCAGGCGTTCGACTCGGTCGCTGTCTCCGACAGACGATGCAAGGAGAGACGAACGAGACCGTCCGCGCCGTCGGCCACTCGCTCGGGTCGCGGGTGGTACTCGCCGCACTGGCAGAGCTCGAGGGCGACGCAGCCCTCGAGACAGTCTCGCTGATCGGTGCGGCCGTCACGGATGATTCGGTCTGTACGGACGGGCGGTACGCGACGGGGATCAGAACGAGCGCCGAGAACGTCTACAGCTACCGTTCCGAACGTGACGAGACGGTCTGTACGCTCTACGATTTCAGCACGATCGGTGACGGTCTGGGCTGTGAGGGAGCGGATTGTGGGAGCTGGTGGTCGGACGGCGAGACGCCGAGCAACTACTTCGAAGTCGACGTCACGGAGTCCGTTCCCGGCCACTGTAAGTACTTCCAACACAACCGGTCGTACGGCTGTGCGGACCGGATCGTCGACGATTTCGACGGGTCCGGCTGAGGGACCTGTTAGGCCCGTGAACCGTCGCCGGTCGAATCGGCGAGCGATCGACAGGCCGGTGTCCGGAGACATCGCGACGGCTAACTAATTTCACGATCCGGGGACGCGAATCCCCTCACGGTCGCCGTTACGCCCGGGGCTCGAGACGAATGGAAGCGTTTTAGGACGACTGTTCCCATGTACATCTGTATGTCCCAGCGACAGGGCGTCGACCTCTCCTACGAAGACGGTGCACGCGCCGTCGAACTCGCGCGTGAAGCCGTCGAATCTTACGTCGAACACGGACAACGAGAACAACCGGGCAGTATGCGGGAAGCCTTCTACGAACGGACCGGCGCATTCGTCCGTCTCGAATCCACACGGGGCCGGGGCAGCCTACGGGGCTGTGCCGGCGGCTACCGATCGGGCGAACAGCTCGGTCACGTGATCGTCGACGCGGCGATCGAAGCCGCAAGCGAGGATTCCTGTGGCTCCGAGGTAAGCCCCTCCGAGTTGCCGAACCTCACCGTCTCCGTCTGTGCGGTCAAAAACGTCGTTCTCACCGACGATCCGCTGGCCGACCTGGAACTGGGCACCCACGGCGTCGCCATCGACGGCGGCGAAGGCGGCTGGCTCTATCCGACGGTACCGGTCGAAAACGGCTGGAGCGAACGGGAATACCTCGATCGAACCTGCCGGAAGGCAAAGCTCGCGCCAGGATCCTGGCAGGACGACGACGTCGTCGTCACGCTGTTTGAAGGGCAGGTCTTCCGCGAGCGGGAAGCCGACGGCAGTATCGAAGAGCTCTGAGAGCGGGCCGTCGCCTCGTCATCGATTTTCACGCGGTCGAGGAAGATCACAGCAGGACTGGAAGTCACGGAGCCGAGTCGAACCCGACCGCGTCGGCATCGGCCAGACACCGCTGGCTCGCCGCCTCGAGATCGAACTCCCGGACGGGTTCGCCGTCCCGGACGAGGGGCTCGAGCAAGGCGTCGGCGTCTTCGGGTCCGTCACGGTCGGCCAGAGCGACGTGGTGGCCGCCGTCGGCGGTTCGATAGACCTCCTTGACGCCGGAGAGTTTCCCGCGCTTGGAGATCGGTTCGCCGTCGATTTCGACGATGTCGAGGCTGAAATCGACCGGGTTCCGGTTTGTGATGTGGCTTCCGACGCCGAAACCGTCGGCGACGTCCCGTAGCTCCCGGAGTTGTTCGGGTCCGAGCCCGCCGCTACAGAAGACGTCGACGTCCTCGAGGCCGCGTGCGTCGAGTTCCCAGCGGACTTCGCGGATGATGTGTCGGAAATCGCCGCGGCGGGAGCTCGTGGTGTCGATGCGAACGCCGTCCAGATCCTCACCCAGCGTCTCGGCCGCGAGCAGACTCTCGCTGACCTCGTCCCAGAAGGTATCGACAAGCGCGATTCGAGGGACGTCCTCGGGGACCGCCTCGTCGAACGCCCGCCAGGCAGCGTCCTGATTCCCCTCGCCGAAACAGAACATGAGCGCGTGTGGCATCGTTCCACCCGGTTCCCGATCCAGAATCTCGCCCGCCGCGACGTGGGAGAACCCGTCGAGGCCGGCGAGCAACGAGGCCCGTTCGACCGTCGACGCGATCGACGGATGGACGTGTCGCGCACCGAACGACAGGACGAGCGACTCGGGGGCCGCCAGCCGCGCCTCGAGCGCGGCCGTCGCGAACCCGCTTGGCTGGGACAACAACCCGAGCAGGGCGGTCTCGAGTTCGGCGAACTCGAGGTACGGCCCCTCGATTCGCACGACCGGCCCGCCGTCGAACAGTTGGCCGTCCGGCAGTGCGTCGACGTCGACGGCGCGGCCGTCGAAGAGGGTTGCGACGTCCGCGATGCCGGTAACGACCTCGAAGGAGCCGGTGGGGAACTGATCCGCGGTTACCTCGGCGACCACGTGTGGGTTTGTTTCCGCGTGCTCGAGGGTCGCGCGGGTGCGCTCGAAGTACGCGTCCGTCGCGGTCCCATCGAGAATCGCCTCTGACGGGACGGTTCCGAACGGGTTTGACATATCGTCGATTTCCCGTGGGAGGCAAAAAAGCTACCCGTCTACGGCCGTGTTTCGCGTCCTCGCGGTCGAGTCGAACGGCGCTGGAGACGGCGGCCCGTCGGTTCCTGCCCGGTCGAGCGACGGAGTCCGAGCCACGGTGTCGACGGCACGGAACGTGTCGCGGCGCCGAACGGCGAAAATCAGGATCCCCGCTCCGAGAGCCGCGACTCCGACGCCGACGATCCCGGCCCCGTGGCCGGCGATCACGCCGCCGGCCTCGCTGTCGTCCTCGTCGGCCGTGCCCTCGATCTCGAGGGTGTCCTCACCCGCCGGTGGGGTACCGGCGTGGACGGCCCCGAGGTCGTCGACCGACGGTGCACGCACGATCGTCACCGTCTCGCCGTCGCGATCGAGGTAGTACGCGCCGGGATACTCGTCGTCGATCACGTACGTGTCCTGCTGGTCCGCCACGGGTTCGGCGCCGTAGGCCTCGAGCAACTGGAGGTAGCCGTCGACGAACTGCTGGGAGTCCTCGCTCGACTCCCACGCGGTCCGCCAGACGTAGCCGGTGTGATCGACCGCGTCGTACACCGCGGTCGCTTCATCGGCCTCGTCGCTAACGTAGGTGACGAGCCGGTCGCCAGCCCAGCCGTCCGTGTAGGGCTGATCGTAGTCCAGTCCCAGATCGGCCTCGATGAACTCGTCGGATTCGATCACCGACGGCCGGGAGGTATCACGAACGCCTGCGGCAAACATCGCAGCCATCCCCGCTTCGCCGACCGTCTCGCTTGCGACCTCGCCGTCGACCTCGTACTGTCGCCACGTGTCGTTCGAGCGATCCGGCACCTCGATGGGTTCGGGATCGCGGTCCGTACCCGGGTGGATCACCGCCGACGAACTCGCCGGCGGGTTCTCGTAGGCGTCGTTGACTGCCGTCCAGCCGCCGCGCTCGAGCAGGGAATCGACGTAGTCGGGACCGTCGTCGTAGGGCTGGTAGACGGCGAAGTACAGCCCCCAGTTGATGTCGGAAAACGGTGCTTGGCTCGACGATCCCGGGTCAAGACAGGCCCATTCGGCCTCACAGCGGCTGTCGTACTCGGCTTCGACCCACGACGCATCGCCCTCGATGAGCCCGTTTCTGGCGTTATCCTGATCGAACGTCTCCCGCTGGATACTCGCCAGATCGAACTGCTGGTCCTGCAGGGCGTGAACCAGTTCGTGGGCGAGAACCGTCTCGTCCAGTTCGGGCGATCCGGGCGTGTCGGAGACGAGAACGATCCGGTCGGTTCCGGGCTCGTAGTAGCCCTCGACGGCGCCGCCGTACAGGCCCTCGGCGGCGTCGGTGGCGTCGGTGTTTCGATCGACCATAAACAGCGCCTCGTAGTTGACGTTCTGGTGGAGCTGTTCGGTCTCGGTTATGTCGGTAAAGCGGTCCCCGCTGTCGGCTCGGTACTCCTCGCGGGAGACCACCTCGACGGATACCTCGTTCTCGTAGGTCAGGTTGCGGATCACCTCGACGCGAGCCATCGCCCGCGAGACGACCGGCTCGAGTTCGTCCGTCTCGAGGGTGGCGTCGGAGCGGTCGTCGACGGACAGTTCGTCGTCGTACCAGTAGCCGTCGACGTAGCCGAGAGTCTCGTTCGTCGAGGGATCGGTTGGGCGGTCGTCGGCCCGCGGGGCGTCGGTCGACTCCATCGACGAATCCTCCGTCGAATCGACCGACGAGTCGTCGGTCGGCGCATCCGAGACGGCCGGCAGGAAACCGCCGACTGCCGCGACCGAGAGCGCAACGACGACGACTGCAACGAGGGCGACGAGCAACCGCGTTCGCATCGAGTTCATGGGGACGGGATAGCGATCCGTACGAAAGCGAGTGTAAAAAGGACGACGATCGGATCGGTACGGGTCACGAACGTTTTTACCGCCGCCTTCGTAGCATCACGTATGCCCACCGAACTCGAGCCACAACGCACGGCGGTGGTCGTCGTCGACATGCAAAACGGCTTCTGTCACCCCGACGGTTCGCTGTACGCGCCGGGCAGCGAGGCGGTCATCGAACCGATCGGCGATCTGGTCGACCGGGCCACGGAAGCCGGGGCGACGATCGTCTATACGCGCGACGTTCACCCGCCCGAGCAGTTCGACGATGCCTACTACTACGACGAGTTCGAGCAGTGGGGCGAGCACGTTCTCGAGGGCTCGTGGGAGGCCGAGGTGGTCGACGAACTACCCGTCGACGAGGCCGACCACGTCGTCGAAAAACACACCTACGACGCGTTCCAGAAGACGGAGTTCGAGGGCTGGCTGAACGCCCGCGGGATCAACGATCTGGTATTCTGTGGCACGCTCGCGAACGTCTGTGTCCTGCATACGGCCGGAAGCGCCGGGCTTCGTGATTTCCGGCCGATCCTCGTCGAGGACTGCATCGGCTACATCGAACAGGACCACCGCGAGTACGCCCTCGAGCACGCCGAGTGGCTGTTCGGCGAGGTCACGACCGGCGACGACCTCGCGTTCGGGTGAGTCCGTCCGTGAGTTTTTATCGTCGCCGCCGAAAGGACCGGTATGGACGATCGCACGGAACGGACCGCGGACCGGTCCCGCGACGAACTCGAGCGAACTCCCGGGGCTTCGAACGGCGGTGACGACGGATGGCGCTGACGGAGCGACGGCTCCGGACGATGTACGCGGCCGGAATCGCGCTCAACGTCGTCGCACTGGTCGCCGCGGCCTCGAACGGGGCGACGCTGTACGCCGGGACCTTCGGTCTCGTCGTGGCGTACCTCGGGCTCCGGTACTGGATGGTCGCCCGGTAATAGAGGCCGGAGTCGTACAGGGGGAACGATATCCCCGCCGGGATCGACGAACATCGTAAATGGAACCGCTCCCGCCCGCCGTCGAACCAGTCATCTACTGTTACTTCCTGCTGGTCGCGGCCGTCGGGTGTTACCTCCATGCGCGGCTCTGGATCGGCGCTCGAGGCCCAGGCGGCGGTGACGGTGCGTCGAATCCGAACTCACCCGACCCCGAGACGTGACCGACTACGCGTCCGCATCGCGGAGTTCGTCCCACGTCCGGAGGTTCCCGCCGTGCTCGTCGACGAACCCCTCGGCATCCTCGCGATCGGAGAACGGGACGATGTCTTCGCCCATCGCGCCCTCGATGCCGCTGTCGACGACGAACTCGAGCGTCGTCGCGTCGGCAAAGGCCGCGGCGTTTGCATGCGTCGAGATGTAGGTCGTTCCCTCGCGCTCAAGCAACTCGTAGTCGACGCTCGAGTAGTCGGTGACGAACGCCGCACGAAGCTCCCAGCCGCGGGATCGGCGTTCGCGGTGGTAGACGAGGAGTTCGGCGATGCTGTCGAACCGGGCCGGCCCGTCGCGGTCGTCGGGCTTGCCGTCGGCGTAGTAGAGCTGTCCGGCCGGGCCGTAGTGGTCCGCGATCAGCATCCCGCAAACGTCGCATTCCTGCCCGTCGGTCAGTGCGATCGGGTCCGCCGACACCGGTTCGGAGTCGTCGTCGCCGCCCAGACACCCCGCGAGGGTGGCGGCGGCGAACGAGGCTGTCCCGGCGAGGAAACGCCGCCGGAGCCGATCCGGCATCGGTCGGTCGCTGTCGTGATCGTGGCGTCGTCTACGCGCGTCGTTTCGTATCATACCCGTCGCCTCCGTATCGCAAGCGCCGCAAGCACGATCGGCAGGGCCGCCCAGGCGAGCAGCGCGCCGACGAGAACGCCCGTCGTGAGTCCGGACTCGGCGAGGACGCTCGCGAACCCGGCGTCGCCGCTTGCTCCCAGCGAGCCGAGGACGAGCGCCCGGAAGACGCCGGTCGGGTTCGCGAGCAACAGCGCCGAAACGGCCGTCTCCGGGAGGTCGAACGCCGCGATCAGCCCCAGCCCGAGCAGGTCGTGGACGAGGACGAACCACGCCCAGACGAGCAGCGAAACCCCGAGCGCGTGGGTCTTCTCGCGGGCCAGCGTCGAGACGAGCACGCCGACCGCGAGAAAGGCGAGTCCGAGTCCGACGCTGGCAAGCAGGAAGATCACGTAGGCATCGACACCGCCGAGCCCGTGTTCCCGCACGAGGAAGCCGCCCGCGACGCCGAACCCGATGATCGTCGCGCTCGCGAAGACGACCGCCCGACCGAGCGCCGTCCCGACGACGAGCCAGGCGCGGTCGACCGGCAACGCAAACAGCGTCTGGAGCCAGCCGGTCTCCTCGCGGCCGACCACGGCGTCGTAGCTGACGGCGAGTGCGACGAGCGGGACGAGATAGACTGCGAGCACCGCCAGACTCGCGACCGTCCGCTCGAACCCCTCGGGGCTGACGCTCGAGCCGCTGAACGTCGTCAATCCGAGCGCGAAGGCGGCAAAGATAACCGTCAGCGCGATCGCCCACCGGCCCCGGACCGCGAGCCGGTACTCGGTCTCGGCGACGACCAGCAGTTGTCGGTACCAGTCGCCGGAGCCGGTTTCCCGTCCAGTCTTCCGATCGACCGCGGCGGCGGTCGCCGTATCGTAGCCGCCGTCCGGTTGTATCGACGAGTCGGCGGCCGCGTCCTCGATCCGACGGTCCGTGTCAGTCATGGCGCGGTCACCTCCGTACTCGCCTTTTGGTCGGCATCGGCATCCGCGAGCGCCTCGTGGAACGCCGCCTCAAGGCCCGGTTCCCGGACCTCGAACCGCTCTACAAGGTCTGACTCGAGCGTCGAGAGCCGTTCGAACGCGATCTCGCGATCGCAAACGACCTCGATCGCGTCGCCGGTGTCCGCCACGTCGCCCCAGTCCTGCACGGCTTCGAAGAGCCGGTCCCGAGATTCGCATCCGGGGTCTCCCGCTGGCTGGAGGGAGACGGTGACGCCGTCGCCGGCGTCGGCCCGCAGCTCGTCGACGTCGCCGACCGCACGCAACTGTCCGTCCTGCAGGATCGCGACCTCGTCACAGAGGCGTTCGACCTCCCCCAGCACGTGCGAGGAGAGGACGACTGTGGCGTCGGTCTCGCGACCGATGCGTTCGATGATCTCGTGGAACGCGGTGACGCCGCGGGGATCGAGCCCGGCAGTCGGTTCGTCGAGGACGAGCACCGGCGGTTCGGGAAGCAGCGTCGCCGCGAGTCCGAGCCGTCGACCCATCCCGTTGGAGTACCCCTCGACCGGGCGGTCGGCGGCGTCGCCCAGCCCCACCGTCTCGAGCACGTCGTCGATCCGCCGTGTTCGGGCCTCGAGCCCGCGGATGCGTGCGTGGACGTCGAGCACTTCCCGACCGGTCATCGACGGCGGGAAGCCGGCGTGTTCGGGCAGGAAGGCGACGCGTTCGCGGACCCGGTGGCCCGCCTGCTGAACGTCGAGGCCGCCGACCTCGATCCGACCCTCGTCGGGCCGGTCGTGGCCGACCAGCAACTCGAAGAGCGTCGTCTTTCCCGCGCCGTTCGTCCCGAGGACGCCGAACGTCGACCCGGACGGGATCGTAACCGAAGGCCCGTCGAGGGCGACGACGTCGCCGTATCGCTTGCGTACGTCAGTGATCGTGATCTGCATAGTAGTCCCTCCAGTTGTCGTGAGGTGGGTCGGCGAGCGGTCGCTGGTCGACGATGCCGGGCGATTCGAGGACCGGAAACGAGCTCTCGGCCATCCGGACCGCGTCGAACGCCGGACTTTCCGCGAAGGCCGCCGCCTGCGGGCGCTCGTGGACGAGGCGTTCGACGGTGCCGGCGGGCCGGTACCGGGTGTCGCCGATCCCGTCGCTGTCGACGTCGACCGTCCGTGCCTCGGCCCAGTAGTTGCCCCGCTCGGAGCCGTTCCAGTTCAGCTGGGAGTTCGTCTCCGCGAACGCGGCCTCGCCGTTTCGGATGAAGCTGTTGCCCGCTACCAGTTCGTTGCTGCTGCCGGCGGTGGTGTGGACGCCGACGTCGTTCTCGAGCAAGAGGTTGTCCACGAGTCGGTTCCCCAGGGCGTTGTAGACGAAGAGTCCGTTGTCGTTGCCGACGAGTTCGTTGCCGACGATCTCGCTGTCCTCGACGTCTTTCAGCAGGATACCGTGGCCGCTCGTGCCGTCGTTGTTGACCGCGACGTTGTCCCGCATCGTCAGTTCGGACGACACCATCAGCGCGAAGCCGACGTCGTTGTCGAAGGCGACGTTGTTCTCGAGGCGGTTGTCGTTCGAGTACATGTAGTGGACGCCGTAGCGCATGTTCCACATCGTGTTGCCCTCGGCGACGACACCCTCGGCCCACTGGTAGTAGATGCCGTCGCGGACGATCGTGATCGAGTTGTTCGTCAGTTCGGCGTCGGTCGTCTCCCAGAGGTGGATGCCGTTGCCCCGCTGGGCCGTCGGGACGTCCTCGCGGCCGGCGATGATCGTGTCCTCGACGGTCGCGCCGTCGACGCTCCCGATCCAGACGCCGAAGGCGACGTCGGTCACCCGAAGCGCCGACAGCGTCGCGTTCGACCCGTTGACGAAAACGCCGCTGTCGTCGACGTTTTTGTCGTAGCCGGAGTTGCGGATCCAGACGCCCTCGAGGGTCACGTCATCGGCGACGATCTCGACGACCGTTCCCCCCTCGCCGCCGTCGATCACCGCACCGTCACGCTCGAGCGCCTCGAGCGTAACGCCGGGCGTATCGACGGTGACACGCTCGTCGAATCGGCCCTCGAGAACGATCGTGTCGCCGGGACCGGCGGCGTCGACGGCCGCCTGCACGGAGTCGAACTCCCGGTCTCCGAGCGTCGCGACGCCGTCGTCGGGTGGCTCGGCCACGTCGTGAACGTCGGGAACGTCCGCGCTCCAGTCCGCGACGCTTTCGTCCTGCTGTGACTCGTCCGTCGCGGAGACGACCGCGCCGACCAGCGAGCAGGCGAGCACGATCGCGGCGACGACCGCGAAATAGCGTTCGTTCACGGCGGTTCACCGTCCGTCGAGTGCTTTCGATTGCGGCGGTCGGTCGAAGACGATCCGTCCCTCGCGGGGGCGGTTCCGCCGTCGGTCTCGAGGGGCGGCCGTCCGTCGGCACCCCGTCCGGACTCTCCGTCGCGGTCGGTCCGATCGTCTCCGCCTCCGGAGCGCCGAACGCGGTCCCGGAGCCGCCTCGAGCCGTCGCGGACCAGCGCCGGGAGGTCCGTGATCGTGGCCGTCGAGTCCCGCAGGCGGAACGCGACGGCAAGCAGGACGACGGCCAGGACGAGCATGTAACCGCCCGGGCCGAACCAGGCGTTGCCGCTGATGTTGGCGACCTCGTAGCTGCCGAGCAGCGGCGGGGTGAACCCGCTGACGCCGTTGAGCGGGGCGTCCGGATCGAGGGAGTGGCCGGCCTGGTAGAGCCGGTACTGAATGATCGCGGCCATCGTTCCGAAGACCACGACCGTCCCGGCGAACAGGGCGGTCACGCCGCGTTCGATCTTCCCGCGTGGCAGCAGCGAGACGACGACGGAGACCACGGCCATACCGACGAACGCCACCGGTCCGAGCACCCATTCGGGGACGTCGATGGCGTTCTCGTGGACGTCGTAGTTGGGGTCGACGTACACCGGATCCGGGTAGTAGAACCCGACGTACTTGTTGAGCGCGTGGACTTCCTGAAAGTCGCCGCCGATCCGCGGACGGGCGTACAGTTCGACGACGAGGGTCTCGACGTACTGGGGCGCATCGAACGTGATCCGCCACACCGGTACCGTCAGCGCGAGCAGGAACAGTCCCGCCGCTGTCAATGGCAGCGCGCGTCGGAGTTCGGTCAGCCGCGTGAGCCGGGACGTAGTCATGGTGGGATCACTCCGCTGGTTCGACGATCAGCCGCGAACGCATCTCCATGTGCAGTGCGCTACAGAAGAACGCACAGTACATCCAGTAGACGCCCGGTTCGTCGGCAGTGAACGTCACCTCGCGGGTGTCCTGCGGTGCGAGCTTGAGGTTGATATCGTACTCCGGAATCGCCAGCGAGTGGAGGATGTCCGGAGTCCGCTCGATGTTGGTGACGGTAAACGTCACCTCGTCACCCTCCTGAACGGTGACGTCCTCGAAGCCGAACTCGTTACGCATCGAGTACATCCGCACGTGGACGCGACCGTCCTCGCGAGTGATCTCGGAGTCCTCTCCCCCGACGAACTCCGCGTCGTAGTCGGCGGGGTCGTAGACGTCGGCAGGATTGATCTTGTCCGCGCTGACGATCGAGGCGTCGTGTGGCTCGGCGTAGGAGGGGGTGTCCTTTACGAGCTTCATTCCCTCGTCGTCGTCCCCGATGTAGATCAGCTGGTCGTTCTCCGGTTTCATCGGCCCCACGTTCAGGAACCGATCCTTCGAGAGCTTGTTCAGCGAAATCAGCCAGTCCCCCTGCGGGTCGGCCGTGTAGGACTCGGCGGCGATCAGGTGGCCGGGGTTGTAGTGAACGCTGATCCTCTCGACGACCGCCGGCGACTCCTTCTCATCGTCGGGGTCCGGTTCCTCCTCCGGATACGCCTCGACGGCCGCTTCGATGTCCCACTTGACGACCTCCGAGTCGATGAACAGCGTCGTGTAGGCGTGCCCGCGGCCGTCGTAGGCCGTATGCAGCGGCCCCATCCCGAGGTTCGGGCGAGCGACGATCGACTCGTTGGGGTCGTCAGCCTCGCCGAGGGTCTCGATGTCGATGACCGACGCCGTCGGATCGAGCTTCCCGCTGGCGATTGCGTACTTTCCGTCCGGCGTGACGCTGATCCCATGGGGGCTCTTGGCGACGTCGACGTAGCGGACGATCGGACGATCGCCGTCGTTCAGCGGGCTGTCTCGGGTACCGTCGACGACCGGAACGCCGCCGATCTCCTCGTACTCGCCGTTCTCGACGGCCTCCTCGATCGCGGGCACGTCGAAGGCCTTGACCCAGTCGGTGTCGGAAGCGGACATCTCGCTTTCGGAGACGCCGCTTTCGCTGTTGTACCCCGTCGCGAAGAACCAGCGGCCCTCCTTGCCGCTGTCGGCGTTGTCCATGTTCCCGTCGACTTCGACCTCCCACTCGACGTTCATCGTCTCGGGGTCGATCGCCGCGAGGACGGACGTGTATGCGTCGGGATCGTCGAGATCACGGCCGTCGTTGGGCATCGGGACGCGGAGTTCGCCGACCCCGAAGACGTACTTCGTATCCGGCAGCAGACAGCAGGCCCCGTGGGTCCCTTGCTGGTTTGGCACGTCAACGATGGCGTCCGTCTCGAAGTACTCCAGATCGACTCGAGCCATCCGTCCGTTCGCCTTGTCGTTGACGAACGCCCAGCGGCCGTCGTAGTCGTTGTCCGTCTGGCTCACGCGGGGATGGTGTGCGTCACCCCACGTATAGCCGCCCGCATCCTCGAGCATCTCACTGGTCCGGTTGTCGTAGCCGTACCCGCTCGCGCTGTCGGTCTGGAAGACGGGGATGCGCATCAACTGTCGCATCGACGGGACCCCGTAGACGCGGATCTCCCCCGATTGGCCCGCCCCGAGGAACGCGTAGTAGTCGTCGTGTTCCCCGGGCGGGACGTACGCGCCGACCTCCGAAGCCGACGCGAGGCTGTCGTCGTCGTCCTTGAGCAGACTCGTACAGCCGGCGAGCGATCCCATCGCACCGGCGGCTGCGCCGGCTTTCATGAAGTCGCGTCTCGGGATGCGGTCGAACAACGGCTCCCGGTCGGCCGCGTCGATCTCGTCGGTAGTCCGGTCGTCGGAAGGTGGCGTATCGGTCATGGTCCTGAACGGATGTCGAGTAGCGCCGGACGCTCGGCGCTCTCGATCATCACAGCAGACCGTCGGTACGCCGGGTTATTATAGCAAGAACGCGATTCCTACGGGACGAGAGCAATTCCTACCGGGTGGAAATACTCGCGAACTGGTTCGGCCCGGGATTGATACGAAGTCGGCCTTCGATGGCGATCGATCCGTCCACCGCCGCCTTACTCGTCGCGGAAGATCCGAAACGCACCCTGTCCCGTCGCGACCTCGCGCGTCTGCCCGTCGGGCGTCGTACTCTCGACCGTGACCTCGCTGACGCCGACGCTGCCCCCGACCCGGACGACCTCGGCCGTCGCCGACAGGTCGCCCGTCGCCGGCCGGAGGTAGTTGACGTTCAGGTTGATCGTCGCGATACTCGCACCGAAGGGATCCTCGAGTTCCGTCCGGAGCGAAAGACCGCCGACGGTGTCGATGAGCGTCGCGGCGACGCCGCCGTGGATGTCGGCCCGCCGGTCGGTAGCCGTGCTGGGGCGCGTGTTGGTCAGCTTCTCGTCGTACGGAATCGAGAGCGTCATCGTCCCGTCGCCGACGTCGTCGACGGTCGTTCCGAGCCACGAGAGGAACTCCTGATGCTCGTCGATGAAGTACTGGATGACCCCCCCGAAATCGTCGAACTCGTCGATCACCGCTTGCAGGTCGTCGGTCATGCCCTGTCGTCGGCGAGGCACTCCCTTTATCGCTGCGTTTCTCGGAGCACGCGTTGCAAACCGTTGTTACCCGTGGCGCATCGACGAGAGAGAAATCACGGTGAAAGAGCTATTGTAGCCTACCGAAAGGGTTTATCGACCCCGGACGATCCGTCGACCATGACAACCGAAAGACGGACCGTCCTTGCGCTCTCGGGAGCCTTTCTCGCGGGGCTTGCCGGCTGTGCGAGCGACGACGGCGACGATCCAACTGATGACGAACCCGACAGCGGCGACGAACCCGACGACAGCGCGTTCGACGAGTACGAAACGGACTTCCCGGAACTGGATCTCGTCACCGACCCCGGGATCGAATCGGACCTGCTGGCCGAACAGGTGCGTGGCAACGTCGCCGCTTCCCTCGCCGTTCTCGAGCAACTCCGCGAGGAGACCCCCGACGAGAACCTGTTTTTCTCGCCGTACAGCATCTCGGTCGCGCTGGCGATGACCTACGCCGGTGCGCGCGGCGAGACGGCCACGGAGATGGCCGAGACACTGCGGTACGAACTCGAGGGCGACGACCTTCACGCCGCCTTCGGCGCGCTCGAGCACGAGTTCGAGCGGCGAAACGAGGACGGGAAGACGGTCGAGACGCCGGAATGGGCCGGCGAGGAGACCGACGGAACCGAGGACGAACTCGGGTTCCAGCTCTCGAGTGCCAACACGGTCTGGCCCGAGGACGACTATCCCTTCGCCGAGGGCTACTTCGACCTGCTCGAGGCCTACTACGGGGCCGGCAAGCATCTGGTCGACTTCTCGGGGAGTCCGGAGGAGGCCCGCCAGGAGATCAACGAGTGGGTCGCCGATCGGACGAACGACCGGATCGAGGACCTCCTCCCGGAGGGATCGATCGACAGTTCGACGCGGCTCGTGTTGACCAACGCCGTCTACTTCCTCGCGGCCTGGGAGCACGACTTCGACCCCGCGGATACCGAGCCGGGGACGTTCACGAACCTCGACGGGAGCGAGACCGACCTCGACCTGATGTATCAGTCCGCGGAACTTCGGTACGCCGAAATCGACGGCCACCAGCTGGTCGAACTCCCCTACGCCAACGGGGACACGAGCATGGTCGTGATCCTCCCCGCGGCGGGCGAGTTCGAGTCCTTCGAGGAGACGTTCTCGGTCGACCGCCTCGGCGTCATGCTCGAGGAGATCGGTCGGCCGAAAGTCGATCTCACGTTCCCGAAGTTCGGCATCGAGTCCGAGTTCAGCCTCGTCGGAACGATGCAGAACCTCGGCATGACGCGGGCGTTCGACAATGGCAGTGCCGACTTCAGCGGGATGGTCGACGGGGATAGCAGCGGGTTGGCCATCGACGACATCCGGCACAAGAGCTTCATCGAGGTCGACGAGGAGGGAACCGAGGCGGCGGCCGCGACCGCAGTCGAAATGGATGAAGCCGCGCCGCCGGATCACGTCGAGATGACCGTCGACCGGCCGTTCCTCTTTTACATCCGGGATCGGCCCACGGAGACGCCGCTTTTCGTCGGCCGGGTCGTCGACGGCGAGTCCCTGCAATCCGAGTGATCCCCTAGGGCTCGCTCGAGCGGCTCCGGACGCGCACCCGTACCTCGTCGCCGACCGAGAACTCCCGGTCGGGACAGATCAGCTTCGCCCCGAAGTCGGCGTCCCGAGCGCAGAACGTCGAGAGACCCGTGATCGGCTCGCCGTTTGCCGTGACGACGATGTCGTCCCACGCGATCGTTCGGCCGTCGTCTCCGACGACGCCGAGCCGGTCGCCGTTCAGCGAGACGACGCCGGTCCCGCCGGAGCCGGCCAGCAGCCCACCCCCGTCGTAGTGTGGCAGGCCGCCGTCGAGGACGCCGCCGCTGTCGGCCCGAACGCCGACGAACGTCTCGCCCGGCGCGGGGTGAGAGGGTGCGTCGAGGACGGCGTAGGTCTCGCCGGTCGAGACGACCGTCCCGGTGCCGTCCCACGCGAGCGGCCGGATGTCGACGCCCAACTCGAGCGGGAGCGATCCCGACGCCCGGTACGGGTTCCGGTCGGAGGGTCGAACGCCGACGTGAAGGTGGTTGTCGACCCACGGGGCGAAAAACCCCGCCCGAACGAGTTCGCCAAGCGAGTCGCCCCGCTCGACGGAGTCGCCGGCCGTAACTGACGGTTCGACGTGGAGGATGCGGACCGTCATCCCTTCGAGCGCCGGGGGGCCGTCGGGTTCGATCAGGACGAGGTGATCGTGGTCGGGCGCGTACGGCTTCGACGGCGCGCGGACGGTGCTGGTCTCGGTGACGGTTCCCGAGACGGGACTGGGCGCGGCGGTCGTCCGGCCGTCCCCGAGCGTGCCGGGATAGAGGTCGATCGCGCAGCCGCCGTCGTGAGCCGGATACGGAGAATTGTAGAGCGAAAGCCGGTCGTACTGCCGGAGCACGGATGCTGGAACTGTGACGGCCATCGGTTCGTAACCCGGTTCGACTGGGTAGCGGGACGGTTTAGGTGCATCGCCACGAACCGCCGTGCATGCGAGTGTTCCGGGGTCGCGCGGAGACGGCTGCAGCCGACCGCGCGGTGAGCGACCGGCTCCTCTCGAGTGCCGCCGACGGCGAGTCGGCCGTCCGCGTCTGGGTACCCCACCGACAGGTCGCGTTCGGCCGCCGGGATAGCCGCTGTAAGGGGTATGATAACGCGCGCGAGGCCGCGCGCGAGCGAGGCTTTCCGCCGGTCGAACGCGGCGTCGGCGGTCGGGCCGTCGCCTACGACGGCGAGACGACGATCGCGTTCGCCCGCGCCGAACCGGTCGCGGACTTCAGGCGGGGGACCGGCGACCGCTACGAGCGGGTTACCGGCGCGATCGAACGCGCCCTGACGGAACTGGGGCTCGAAGTCGACCGCGGCGAACCCGACGACGCGTTCTGTCCCGGGACCCACTCGCTTTCGGTCGGCGGGTCGCGAGTTCGGCGAAAGGTCGTCGGCATCGCCCAGCGGGTCCGGCAAGACGCCGCGCTCACCGCCGGGATCGTCCTCGTCGACGGACGCGACGCGCTCGCTGCGGTCCTCGATGCCGTCTACGGCGCGCTCGACGTGCCGTTCGATCCCGATTCCGTGGGCACCGTCGCGGACGCCGGCGGCCCGTCCGACGCCGCGCTCGTCAGGGAGCGACTCGAGACGGCACTCGTCGGCGACGATCCGAACGTGACCCACGAGTCGATCGGCGATACTCCTACCGAGACGGAGTAGAAGGGCCGGTCCCGACTGGTGGGGACCGGGTGTCGGGACGTTGAGATGAGTAAGGTTTTCGGGTTCGACCGTGTTCGACTCGCGTATGGTCACACCATCGGACCGGACGGGGGCGGCGATTCGATGAGCGACGGGACGTCGACGCCGACGGCGGACCCGCGCTGGACCGAACTGCTCGAGGACACTGCGGAGATCGCCGACGAGTACCGAAACGCTGGCTGGGACGCCGTCGTCCTCGAGCCAAGCGACGTCTCGCCGAGCGAGCGGGCGGATCGGTTCGGGTTCGACGTCCGGGTCTCGGACGCGGAGTACGGTCTCGTCGAGACGCTCGTCGGCGGCGACGACGTCACCTTCGGGGACGCCGAGGTGTACTACCGACCGGCCGACGGCGAGGCCCGGCGGTTCGCCCTCGTCGTCGAACGCGACCGGGAAACCGAGACGGCAGTCTGTCTCCCGTTGACCTACTCGCTCGAGGAGTTTCGGCCGGTCTTCGAGACGGCGCTCCCGGCCGAGGAGTTGCTGGTGCACGTCCGCTCCGACAGGGACGCCGAAGCGGACGAAACCGACGATGCGAGCGACCGGTGGCTCACCTTCTCCCACGACGACCCGTCGCTGTTTCTCGAGGAGTCAGACGTTCGAAACTGGACAGGGGA
>NZ_HG315685.1:103785-175280 GCF_000455365.1 Halopiger djelfimassiliensis | reverse complement strand
ACCCTCGCCGCGGAGAGTGGGGTAGCGATTACTCCGCCTGTTCCTCCTTGCGCAACTCCTCGCTTGCCTCGCGAACCTCGCGCATGACGCTCGAGATCCGCTCTTCGGCCTCGAGTTCCTCCTCGACGGACAGATCGACACCTTCGACCTCGAGCAGGAACTTGGCGACCTCGGTCGACTCGTACATCACGTCGTCGAGTTCCTCGGCGGTGAAGAAGTCACACATCGCCCCATAGAGGAAGGTCGCCCCGGCCTTGCGCACCTTCTCCTCGAATGAGGCTCTGGCCTGATTGACCGCCTGTGGCGTGTACGTGTCGGTCATGAACGGGACGAGTTCGGGCAGGTTCTCGCCGATTTTGGTCATCTCGACGCCGGTTTCGGTCCGGAAATCGGAACAGAGTCGGGCGATGGCCCACTCGCGGGCGGTGATGTAGGTCCGGTCCCGGAGGAAGTCGTTGACCCGATCGTACTGTGCCCCGTCCATCTTCTTGAACCGCGCGTACTTCCGGACGTCCTCCGGGACGTCCGATGTCTCGGGTTCGGGGTCCGGAACGTTCGGCATCGGGCCGCCGTCGCTCGAGGCCCCGTCGTCGCCGGCGTCTCCGTCGTCCGCCCCCGCGGACGCCGTCCGATCGGTCGGCGATGACTCGGTGGGTTCGACGGCCCCGTCGGGGTCGTCGGTCGCTTGCCGTCGGTTCGATCCGTCCTCGTCCATGCCCGCGTATTACCAGACCCTCGAGATAAGGGTTGTTCTCGATGGCCCGACCGACCCAGCCGATTCGATACCAGTCTGGTCACGGGAGCCAGTCCTCGGCCACTGATTTATTATTTGAATCAAACATGTCTGTGAACATCTCGAGAAGACAGAACATTATCGAAACGCAGTGTATCCGACAACGGGACGTCTCCGCCGACGACCGGAAACCGGAAAATAAGCGTCTACTGTGCCATAAAACGGCCTTTCGGAACCACATAAGCGTGATTCTGGCCTGTCGAGTTCGACCATGAGTAGAACTGCCCCTCAAACGGTTTTACAGCGCAATACCGGCCGATTGCCGATCACCGAATCGGGTCGAGCGAGCGAAGAGTCGTCTCGGTAGCTGTCACAGGCACGGGCGGGTTGGAAAGTACAATAATGTCTGTGAATCCAACATATTAGGACAGTTGAGTCGGATTCCCACCGCCAGTTCCGCATGAGAATTCGGCGGCCTCGCGGCGGCCGAATCGAACGTCGGTGGCTCGAGGAACGTCGGTCGGAAGCCGACGAGCCGTCTAGCTGACCTTCTTGCGAAGGTACGCCGAAACGACTTCGCTGAAGATCACGACCACGAGGATGGCGATCAGGATGGTCAGGACGTTCGCCCACTGGAAGAAGTTGATCGCGGTATCGAGTTTGACGCCGATACCGCCGGCCCCGACGAAACCGATCACGGTGGCTTCACGGACGTTGATGTCCCACCGGTAGGTCGCGACGCCGACGAAGGTCGGTTTGATCTGCGGGACGATCCCGTAGACGATGACGTCGATCGGGGAGCCACCCATCGCACGGATCGCTTCCACCTGTCCGGGGTCGATCTCTTCGATCCCTTCCGCGATGAGCTTCGAGACGAAGCCGATCGAGCGGAACGCGACGGCGAGAACGCCCGAGATCGCCCCCGTTCCGAAGATCACGACGAAAAACAGCGCCCAGATGATCACGTTGACCGAGCGCGTCGCGACGATAACGAATTTCCCAAGCACGTACGTGGCCGCGTTCGGCGTGGTGTTCTCCGCGCCGATGTAGGCGATCGGCAGGGAGATGAGAATCGCCAGCCCGGTCCCGAAGACCGCGATGTTGATCGTTTCGACCATCGGGGTGACGATTTCCGCCGCGTAGGCGGGGTCCGGCGGATACATCCGGAACAACAGATCGGCGAGGTTCTTCGGTGCGTCCACGATAAACGTGTACCGGATGTCGAGCTCTTGCCACGATTCGTACGTGATCCACGCCGCCAGGACGAGCGCGGCGTACCGGAGCAGTCGCGTCCTGCGGTCGTGCTTTTGCCACGTGGTTCGTTGTTCGTGCGACATTATTGGACCCTCCGTCTGACGACTGCACTGAGTATTTCACCGAACATGACGACGGCGATGATCGCGAGGATGATCGCGAGGCTGAAGTCGTATTCGTAGCGGTCGAACGAGTTGAGCAGGGTGACGCCGATCCCACCAGCACCGACGATACCGACGATGGTGCTGGCCCGGATGTTGATGTCCCACCGATAGATCGTAAGTCCGATCATCCGGGGGACGACCTGCGGCGCGACGCCGTACAGCAACACCTGCAGGCGGCTGCCGCCGGCGGCCCGGACCGCGTCGGCCTGCCCCTCGTCGATGTCCTCTAGCTCCTCGCTCAGGAGCTTCGCGAAGAATCCCGGCGTCGCGATCACGAGCGCGATCACGCCCGCGAGCGGACCGAGTCCGACGGCGACGACCGCAATGATCGCCAACACGAGCGCGTGAAGGGACCGCGAGATCGAGACGAGCGCCCGACCGACGTAGTACACCGGTTTCGGAACGAGATTTTCGGCCGCCATGACGGCGATCGGGAGGCTGATCGCGACCCCGATCACCGTCGCGACGATCGACATCGCGATGCTCTCGATCATCTTATCCCAGATACGCTCCCGGGCGTCGGGACTGAAGTCCGGCGGGAACATCGTCCGCAACAGCTCGTATGCGGCGTCGATACCGCCGATCAATCGGGACGGGTTCGGCCGGAGTTGCCACGCACTCCACAACACGAACGATACGATAAGGACGTACAGTGCGTACTTGACCCGCTCGTTGTAGAAGACCGTCGGCCGCTTCCAGGAGTCGGGATACTCACCGACCGACACGTCTTCCGTTCCTTCCACACCGGAGTTACTCATCGGTATCACCTCGAGCGTGCTGCCCCATCATCTCAAAACGACGTCTCTTTGTCGACGTCAGCAACGTCTGACGTCCCGGGTTGGTGGGTGGGCTGTGCATCCATCTCCTCCCGCGACTGGCCCGACCGGTAGATGGTGTTTCGCGCCTCCTCGTCGAGTTCGTCCGGCGTCCCGTTGAACACCACCTCGCCGTCGGTGAGTCCGACGATTCGATCGGTGTAATCGAGCGCCAGCTCCACTTCGTGGATGTTGATCAAAACGGGAATGTCCTCCTCCCGGGCGATTTCGGTCAACAGGTCCATGACGGCAAACGACGTCTCCGGGTCCAGCGCACTGGTCGGTTCGTCCACGAGAAGGATCTTGGGCCGCTGGAGGACGGCACGCGCGATGCCGACCCGCTGTCGCTGGCCGCCCGACAGCTCGTCGACGCGTTTGTTTTCCATCCCGCCGACGCCGACCCGGTCGAGAATCTCGTACGCGCTCTTGATGTCCTCCTCCTCGAAGTTCCGACGGAACGCATCGAGGTTGCTCATGTATCCGAGCCGGCCGGAGAGGACGTTCTCCATGACGGTGAGCCGTTCGATCAGATTGAACTCCTGAAAGATCATCCCCATGTCCCGGCGGGTCTTCCGGAGTTCCGTTTTCGACAGCGACGTGAGTTCCTCGCCGTCGAGGGTGATCGATCCGGCCGTCGGCTCGGTAAGGCGGTTCACGCACTTGATAAGCGTACTCTTGCCCGCGCCGCTCGGGCCGATGATCGAAACGACTTCGTTCCCCTCTACTTCCATTGAAACGCCGTTTAGCGCCTTATCCCCGGTTGGATAGACTTTCTCTAAGTCCGTAATTTCCAGCATAGTTTACGTTACAAATACTAAGTTGGTTATGAAACGGTAGCGACGCGCATCAGATATCTCCGAGGTCGGTCAGGTCGACACCGTTTGCACGGTGGGTGAGCAACACGTCGTGCCAGTGTGTCGCGTAATCGATCTCCGTGAAGAGACCGCGACCGCCGAACTCTTGGGCGAGTTCGGTACCCGAGTAATCGTACTCGAGGAACGCACGTTCGATCCCCTCCTGGACGTCCGGCGGCAGGTTATACCGGTAGGAGAACCCGGTGGTGACGATCGGATCGCTCTGCCAGACGACCTTGATCGCATCGGCGTCGACGTCGCCGCGTTCGGCGACTCGAGTCACACAGTAGCTGCAGACGGGTGCCACTTCGTGGTCCTGATGGTAGATCGTCAGGACGAGGTTCTCGTGGCTGCCGACGTGTTCGACACTGTAATCCTCGCCAGGTTCGACGTCGAACCGGTCCTCGAAGATCGCCCGCGGCATCAGGTTCCCGGAGTTCGAGGACGGTGCGCCGTGTGCCCCGTCCTTGCCGGCGAAGTCCTCGACGGAGTCGATCTCCGTGTTGCTCATGTGGGTGATCGCCCAGAGGTAGTAGCCGGCGTCGTCCTCCGAAACCTGAATCGCGAAGGGGACGGCACCGGCGAGGTTGACCGCGAAGGGGAGCGGCCCGGTCGAGAACCCGGCGATGTGGAGCCGTTCACTGCGCATCGCCTCCACCTGCGCCGCGTAGTTCTGGACCAGGTTGTTCTCCACGTCGCGGCCGGTTTCGGCCTCGATGTTCTCGATGAGGGGATCGAACATCCCCTCGTAGGCCGCCGGATCCTCCGTCGGCGTCATCGCGAACGTGAGCGTATCCGGATCGATCAGTTCGTCCTCGTCGTCGGGCGTTTCCTGAACCGGATCCCCGTACACCGGTTCGTCACGCTCCTCGAAGGCCTGAATGTCTTCGATTCGGCCGGTGTCGTGGTCCATCAGCGTCGACATTCGCTGTGGGAACGCAGGGTCTTCGGGGTCCCATTCGGGGAAATCCTCGTCAGCGTCGTCCGGAATCTCGTCGCCTCCGGAACCACCCAGACAGCCCGCCAATGCTCCCGTCGCCGCAGCACCAGTACCCGCGAGGAGATCACGTCGGCAGATACTGCAGCATGGTGTGTTCTCTCGAGCCATTGCGGACTGTCATTGATGGACATGGCATAAATATCTTACCATTATTAAAGTTCGTGAAGGGCAGATAGTTGTACACGCCGATCGGTAGCCCAGCCGATCAACGGGACGGGAGCCGCGATGCGATCCGGGTGCTCAACGGTTTCAGCTTCCGGTATGTGCTGTTCTCCCAGACGATTTCGCCGTCGGGATCGACGGCGTACAGGGGCTTGCGTTCGAGGGAGCGGCTCAGATAGGCGTACCACGCACTATCGCTCGAGTAGAGTCGAACGTAGCTCGGGGCGGCCCAGTCGGTCGCGTGTGTCGACCGGATCTCCCCGTCCTGCAGGTCAAAGAGGTACGTCCGTTCGTCCGGCGGGTTCGTCCGGACGGCGGCGATCCGACCGTCCGTCGACAGATCACAATCGGAAACGTTCGCATCGAACGTCGTCGTCAGGATGGCTGTCCCGGCGGAATCGAACGCCCGGAGCGTCCCGTCGAGTCCGTCGGCCGTCCCACCTTCCAGAATCACAACCGTGCCGTCGTCGGCGACCAACCCGGTGACGGGGTAATCGAGCGGCGTCGTCCACTCGAGCGATCCGTCGTGAAACAGGAACCCGCGGGATCGTCCGTCACCGGTCGGGGTCCCGTAGGCGATACGCCACGTATCGTCGTGGGACGGGCGGACGCGACAGAGGTAGGTCCGCTCGTCCCACTCGATGGTTTCACGGCGAGCACACGTCGAGTGGTCGCGCCACGGACCATCCCGTTCCCAATCGAGACCGGGGGCGGGAGCATCACGGTTGCGGCCGAAGAGCATGGATAGCCGTGCAATGTCGTGCCACCGGCAAAACGATGTCGGTGAGACACACCGAACTCCGATCGCGAGAGTCCAGCGGGGAACGCTCGCGTGTTGCTCAGAGCAACAGGAACGGGATGCCGGCGATCATCCCGACCGCGATCAGGACGACGTTCCAGAACAGGACCGGACGGATGAGTTCCCGCGAGATGCTTCCGGCGAAGATCGTCTTCACGAAGATGCTGGAGGCTGTTCCGGTGATGACGCCCGCGACGGCTGCCTCGTTCGAGATCTGTCCCGTACTGACGAGCGAAACGGCCGTCGTGGTCGCCGTGCCACTCGAGACCAGACCGGCGAAAAACGTCGTCGCGAGGAAGCCCGTGGTACCGAACATCTGTTCGGCCCCAGCCGAAACGAGTAACACGCCGAGAAACAGCGCACCGAACGTCAACGCGTTTCTGAGACTGAACGGCGAGGTCAGATCGGCTTCGAAATCCGTCCGCCAGTCGCTTTGCCAGACCGCGATTCCGACGCCGACGACCGTAATCGTTCCGAGAGGAGCCACGACCACCGACGCGGCTTCGGGAACGAAGGCGATCACGATGACGGCGTTGCGAAACGCCATCGCCGCGTTCGAAAGCAAGATCGCACCCACGGCGAGGTCGAGTAACCCGGTCTGGTTGCTCGCTCGCTTTCCCATTTCGGCGACGACCGCCGTCGAGTTCACGAGTCCGCCGAAAAACCCCGTCACCGCGATGCCGCGTCCCTGGTACTTCTTGACGAGGACGTAGTTGATAAAACCGATCGCACTGACCGCGATGACCAGCGACCAGATCAATCGCGGCTGGACGGCCCCCCACGGTCCGAGCGTCTCATTGGGCAACAGCGGGTAAATGACGAACGCGAGAATGACGAACTCCACCGCGCTTCGCATCTCCTCCCGGGAGAGCCCCCACGCGAACTCGTGGAGTTCGCGTTTCAACACGAGCAAAAGCGACGAGAGGACCGCGACCGTCACCGACTCGATGAAAAAGCCGTTCGCGACCAGCGCGCCGATACTGTACGTGACCAGCATCGACACCGATGTCGTCAACGCGAGACCGTCGATGTCCTCCTCGATGAAACTCCGTGCCGCGAGCAACACCGCGTGAGCGATGATGAGCACGCCGCCGATCAGCAACAGTGCCTGATCACCGAGAATCGTAAACACCGCCGCCAGCAGACTGATGAGGGCGAACGTCCTGATTCCGGCGGATTTCTGTGACCACTCCCGCTCGAGTCCCAGAAACATCCCTAACAGGGTCGCCAACACGAGTTTGGCGACCGATTCTTCCATATGAGAGAGAAGGTCGGGTTCGATCATGAGCGAAGGACGGAGTCGACTTGCCCCAGCGATTCGAGGACGTAGTCCGGTTCGGTCGATGCCGCCGAAACGTCCGTGCTGTCCGTCACTCCGGAAAGGACGAGCGCGGTCGTCATCCCGGCCCGATTGCCCATCCTGATGTCGGTTCCGATCCGATCGCCGACGACGAGACAGTTCTCGGGTGCCGTCTCGAGTCGGCCGGCCGCAGTTTCGACGGCGGTCGGCGACGGTTTGCCGAGCACGGCGTCGAGTTCGTGCCCGGTGGCCCCCTCGATCGCGCCGATCATCGCCGCTGCATCGGGTATCGGTCCGTCGGCGGTTGGACACGTTCGATCGGGATTCGTCGCATAGAACGTCGGAGCGGACTCGCCGTCGAACGCCTCGAGGACCTCACGGAGGTCGGCGTACTCGAACGATCGGTCCATCGAGGCGAGAACGACTTCCGCCGCGTTCGGCTCAGTTGTAAGCGGAACGTCCGCGTCCCGGAGTTCGGCGACGAGGGCCGACTCGCCGACGACGTAGGTCGCCGCGTCCGGATGCCGTGTCGCGAGGTACTCGGCCGCGATCGATCCCGAGGTGACGATCCGTTCGGAGACGACATCGATCCCAAACGATCGGAGGCGATCTCGATAGTCGGAACGCCGGCGTATCGGATTGTTCGTGAGGAAAAGAACCTCGGTACCGCTCGATCGAAGGCACTCGATCCCCTCCCGAACGCCCTCGATGAGTTCATCGCCGAGATAGACCGTCCCGTCGAGATCGACGATCGCTCCCTCGAACGATGTCATCACAGGACACCCCCCGAAGCGATCCATCCACGGCTATCATAGCTCGATACAGTCATGTGTTCACGACCAACCCTATATCCCCCCGTTACCCCTATATCTTGCTATATAGACCTATATATTTTTGATTGTTTTCCAACGAACGGGAGAGAAAGGACGAAACTGGGGATACCCCCGCCGATCAGCGGCTCCAACTGTGTGATCGTCGGGAGACATCTCGTGTGTCACGGAGTTATCGAGAGGAAGAGCCGCTACTGTAGGACGTAACGCCGGGAAAGACAGGGGTTGATCGAGTGGTCGTGACTGGCGATAGTAGGGCAGGGGACCCTACCGATCGCACTGCACGTGGGTCAGTGACAGACAAGCAGTCGCTGGACAGTAGCTCCTCCTTGCCGCCAGTGGTGAGGGTCACGGACGACAGTGAAAAATGTACCGGCCGAATCGATCCAATCGACGCCGATGGGAAGAGTCCCCATCCGATCGGCCCCAGTACGATACCGGGGGAACGAACCGTCGCCGACCCGGACTCGGATTCATCCCGGGCACCGTCGCGAACTGGGTGGCCACGAGGGACGATGCGTGCCGGGTCACGGACAACCCGTCAAGTGGAACCTCCACCGACACCCTCCGTTGGACTGCTGCGTGGATTGTCAGCTATAATGGCGTTTACAGACACCATTTCTCGAGAAACACGATATCGGCAGACGACCGTCCGCTCCGATCGAAGTCGAATGGACGGTTCCGTAGCCGAGAACCATGAACATCTTTTACTATGTAGAACGCACTGCAAATAGTTGAAGCGTCGGTCGATTCGCTGTCGATATATTGTTCCGATCCCACCGAAAGCCAGCGCAGAACAGGAGCTCGAGGCGGAATCCTCGAATTATTACATAGAACTAAATAGTATTATATATCGTTATGTAGCATTATAGATCGTCCAACGGCTCGGGGTGGCCCTGACCTCAGATCCGAAACTGTGTGGTATTCTGCTCCCAGCCTTGCCGTGCTTTACAGTAATACACATGTAATCCAATCGCCATCGTCCCCCGAGTCCAACGGAGCGATTTACAACACGTCGTCTCGGACCTGTTCGGGACCTCGCGATCCAGCCTATGTACCAGTAATTAATATGATAGAAACCAAGTAATCGTTTCATCAATTATGGAAAGCAGACACCGCCACCTGTGTTCGCCACAGCTGTAGTGACGGGAGAGCTATTACGGAGCGGATACACCGACTACTCTGATCCGGATTATTTGCGCTTGGATGGCAGTTAACCCGTCATAAAACGCGGCCACAGATCAGGGACCGAAATCAGGTGTGAGCCAGCAAAGTCACAAACGGAGACTATCGCCAATAGTTCTCGGATTCGTACCTATATCTATAGCTATGAACAACATGAGTGTTTTTATACTATTTTCCATAGTCATGTCGTGCTCGAGTGCTCGAAGCAGTTCGAACGCGATCGATCCGACGTCCGTACTCCGGACAGTGATTGCAAGCACGACCACCGTCCGTAAACCGTCAGTGTATCCCGCGGAGTTCTAATCGGATTTAAGTCCGTGAGGAATGTTCGGTAGTATATGTCACAGACACCAGTCGTGGTGAAAGCTGTCCGAACGCCACAGGGGAAAGAGGACGGCGTATACGCCGATCTTCGCAGCGAGGATCTTTCCATTCCACTTATCGACGAGATTCTGGCAGAAACCGGCCTCTCCGGCGACGAGATCGACGATCTGATGTGGGGCTGTGCCCAGCAACGCGACGAGCAGGGGAACAACCTGGCTCGCGTCATCGCCTTACTCTCCGAGTTGGGCGAAAACGTCCCGGCGACGACGATCAACCGCTGGTGTGCCTCCTCGATGCAGGCGGTCATCTCTGCGTCCGACGCGATCGCCGCCGGCAACCGCGACGCGATCATCGCCGGCGGCGTCGAGAGCATGACCCGCGTCCAGATGGGCGAAAACACGTCGAACGTCCACCCGCGGCTGGCCGAACACTACAATATCGGCGAACTACAGATGGGAATGACCGCCGAGAAGGTCGCCGAAGAGTACGACATCAGCCGCGACGAACAGGACGAGTACGCCGCACGAAGCCAGCAACGTGCCGTCGAAGCTACCGAGGAAGGTCGTTTCGACGACGAGATCGTCCCGATCGAGACCGACGACGGGACCGTCGAAGAGGACGAGGGGCTCCGCCCCGGAACGACCGCGGAGAAACTCGCCGAGTTGCCGACCGTCTTCAAGTCCGACGGGACCGTCACGCCCGGCAACGCCTCCCAGATCTCCGACGGGGCCGCCGCCTTGCTCGTTACGAGCGAGGCGTTCGCCAAGGAACACGACCTCGAGATCGTGGCCGAAGTCGGGATGAACAACGTTGCCGGCGTCGACCCGACAGTCATGGGGATCGGGCCGGTACCCGCGACGCGGGGCCTGCTCGAGCGAAACGGCCGCGAGATCGACGACTACGATCTGGTCGAACTCAACGAGGCGTTCGCCAGCCAGTCGCTCTACTCGCGTGACGAGCTCGGCATCGATCCCGAAATCTTCAACGTCAACGGCGGTGCGATCGCGATCGGCCACCCGCTCGGCGCGTCCGGCGCACGCTTGCCGGTGACGCTGATCCACGAACTCCGAAAGCGCGGCGGCGGTCGCGGACTGGCGACGCTGTGTGTCGGCTTCGGACAGGGAGCGGCGATCGAGTTCGAGGTCAACTAGACCGCTCCCGGCCGTTAGAAGGACCGCGAAACCGAGTTCCACGGGAACGCCTCGGGCCAGCGTTTCGAACCGTCACTCGAGCAAGCGAAGGGCAGCGGGGGCGCTGCTCGGTCAGCCGACGGTAACGTCGGGAACCGCGACATCGATGTCGTCGATATCCGTGGCGATGCCGTCAGTGATCCCGTCGAGAAGTCCATTGGAGACGCCGGGGACGGTCGGTGTCGCTTCAATACTGTCTTCGCTGAATTCGACGAGTCGCTGTTCGGAGACGTCGACGTCGGTCTGATCGCTCGAGTTCGTCACCGTCTGTTCTGCGTTCGACTCGGCGTCCGCTGCCGCCCCGATCCCGACGCTCATCCCGAGGAGTGCGACGGCGAGGACGGCCAGCGTCACTGTTCGTCGATGCGCTTCGAACCACCGTGTGAGACGACCGTTCATGGTTATGTGCCCACGCTGGGCACCGACATGTCAATCGGACCAGCAATAAACGGCGAAAATCGTTTCCCGTTCGAAGGCAGGGTTTCGCGGCTGTACCCGGGCGCTAGGTATCGAAACCGCGTCTCGACGGCGGGGATCCGGCTCCGGCCGCTCGGCCGCTCGTCGCTACTAGTCCGATAGGGGTCGGTTACCGACGTGATCCCGTTCGAACGGCCCGGCCGAACCGACAGTGGTCGACGGGCCGACACCGCGACGTGGCCGGCGGTTTAGTATCCTCGACCCCTAGACCCGGTATGCGCACGATACTGCTGGCGATACTCGTGGGGATTCCGCTCGCCTGGCATCTCGGACTCACCGCAGTGACCTACTACGACGCCGGGCGAATCGGCCTCGAGCCGGCGACGAAGTGGGCGGCGATCACCTTCTGTGTCCCGCTGTTCGGCTTTTTCATCTACCTGTTCGAACGAAGCGAACTGTCCTACGATCCGGAAACGGATCCGTACAGGGGGAATAACTTCAACATTCATCCCTCGCGGGCCGACGACACGCCGCTGCCGTCCCGCGGCAAGGACCGCCCCGCGACGGAAGAGGAAAACGAGTCCGATCACCCGGATTGAGCCTCGCTCGCAGGCGTTCAGTCAGCAACCGCCGAGGGTTGTGACGGAGCCGGAACGCTGTCGCCATCCGGAATCGGACGGCGAAAGACGCGAGCCACCCGATCAGTCGTCGGCCGGAACACCGCTGTCGTCCTCGAGTCGTCCCTCGGGAACCGTCCCGTCGTCGTTCCAGCCGCGTTCGTCGTAGTACTCCGAGAGACCCCGCTCGAAGTCCGGAATCTCGTAGGGAAGGTCGTCGTCGCTGCGATCGAAGCCACGCTGGTTGTTGAAGTGCCGTTCCAGCGAGACGATCTCGCCGCCGAGCTCGAGCAGTTGCTCGTAGTCAGCACCCAATAGCGTCTCGATGCGTTCTTCGGTCACGAAATCCCGGGAGAACTTACAGAGGACCGCGCTGTCTTTGATGACGTTCAGGTTCTCGAGTTCGACGAGTTTCGGCGGCTTTCCGTCGAGTCCCTCCTTGTCGAAGGCGTCGTCGGCGTCGACGAGCGGGTACTCGTAGGGGTAAAACTCGGCGTACATGTGATCAGCGCCGCGATTGGAGGTGGCAAAGGCCAGCCCCTGCCCGTTCAGCGTGCGGCCGTCGTGGGCGGCGAACTCCATGCCCTTGACGCTCCAGTTCTCGACGCCGAGATCGTCGTGGATGCGGTCGATGCCCTCCGCGAGCGTGTCGCCGATCCCCTCCCGGTGGGCGATTTTCTCGACGGTCTCGTGGATCAGCTCGACGTTGCCGAACTCGTCTTCGCTTGCGAGGTAGGCCGCGACGACGTCGCCCGCGGAGATGGTATCGAGGCCGAGTTCGTCGCACAGCTTGTTCGATTTCATCACGTCGACGATGTCGTCGACGCCGGAGTTCGAACCGAACGCCATCACGGTCTCGTACTCCGGTCCCTCGGTCTCGAGGCCGGTTTCCTCGTCTCTGGTCGGGAGCTTGCAGGCAAACGCACAGGCCGAACAGGTCCCTTTCTTGTACTTCTTCTCGGCGACGCGGTCGCCGCTGATGCCGTCGACGCCCTCGAACGACAGCTCCGAGAAGTAGTAACTCGGCAGCGCCTCGACCATGTTGGCGTACTCGGTAACCGAGGTCGTCCCGGACTCCTTCATCGGATGCTCGGCCTGTGCGGCCTCGCCGTGGATCTCCATCTGGAGCGGCGGGATTTCGACCTCGCGGGCGGAGTCGCCGTCGAAGGTGATCGCCTTGACGTTTTTCGAGCCGAGCACGGCCCCGAGACCGCCACGGCCGAACGCCCGTTCCTCGGAGGTCATCATCGACGCAAAGCGGACCTGATTCTCGCCGGCCGGCCCGACGACGACGGTGTGTTCGGACTCGAGACCGTGTTCGTCCGCGATGTACTCGCAGGTCTCGGGGACGGTCGCTTCGGCGAGGGCAGGGACGGCCTCGAACTCGACGCCCGAATCGGTGACGTGGACGATCACGAGGTCGTCGCTCTCACCGGTGATCTCGACGGCGCTGTACCCCGTCCCGGTGAAGTTCCGCGAGAGGAAGCCGCCGGCGTTCGACGACAACAGCCCGTCGGTCAGCGGCGAAACGCCGGTCGCCGACATCCGGCCGGTAAAACTCATCGTGGAGTGTTGCAGCGGTCCCGTCGCGAAGTACAGCCGGTTTTCCGGCCCCAGCGGATCGGCGTCGAACGGGATCCGATCGTGGGCGAGTCTCGTTCCGAGCGCCCGGCCCCCGAGGGACGACTCGAGGACGTCGTCGATCGTCTCGGTCTCGGCGGTTCGCTCGCCGACATCGATCGTACACAGCGGTCCCCGTACGTGTCTCATATGTAATGAACTGCCATCCGCGACCGCAAAACGATACCGGTTCCTCCCGAAAGAGCCGGTCGTCTCCGTCGGTGTGGTCCGACGACTTTTATCCGTCGTCGTTCGAGAGACCGGATATGTCACGGCCGGCCACGGACCCCGACGACGCGACGATCGACGAACTGTACGACCAGCTCGAGACGCTGGAGGAGACGGTCGATACGGCCGACGAGCGATCGGAAGTGCGTCGAACGCGCCGACTCGTCCACCGGCTCACGCACAGCGGCGCGGTCAACACGGTGATCACGCGGTTTACCCGCAAGGACATCGCCGAAGCGTTCGTCGGCAGCGTCGTCGTCGGCCTGCCGATGCTCGTCGAGGACGGCGTCATCACGATTGGCGATTTTCTCGCCGCACGGCCGGGGTTTTTCCTTGCGAACCTCGCGCTCACCGTCGGGTTGGTCATCGGCATTCTCTATATCGCCGACTTTCGGGAGGTCAGGATCACCGATCCCTACTTCGGCGTGCTCCCCCGTCGACCCGTGTGGGTCCTCGCGATCGCCTTCGTGACGGCGGCGGGGCTGATGACTCTGTGGGGCCAAGTGACGTGGGGCGAGCCGTGGCGCAACGTCTGCCAGGTGTCGGTCGTCTTCACCGCGATGGCGATCGGCGGCTCGCTGGGGGACATCCTGCCCGGCGAGAACTGAACTGCGGGCGACTTCGTCAGTCCGACGGCTGCAGCTCCGGCACGTCCTCGGCCGAAGCGTGCGTCTCGTCGTCGAGGACGACCTCGAGACGATCGTCCTCGATCAGGCGGTCGATCTGGTCGTGGGTGAACCGACCGTTGCACTCCTCGCCGACGAACGTCACGTAGCGTTCGGTCCGTTCGACGACGGTTGCAAGGGAGTCGCCCGTCCGGTAGTAATACCTGACCGTCGTCCCGAGATGGAGGGCGTCAGCGGTCGTCCGGGCGTACGTCCAGCGGGGAAGGACCATACCCGAGCACGCTCGGACGACGATATATCTCTTGTGGAGCGCCGGGACGGACTCGGCCACGAGTTCCACGCGGACGTCAATACTTAATGGAGCGGAGACGCACGTTCGGACAGATGAAATGTTAGGCCACGATTCCGCCATCGACGTCTACAAACAGGCGTTGCCAGTCATTCTCATCAGCCTCGTGGCAGGACTGTTCGCCGGTACGTTGCTCGGGACCGAGACCATGCGCGAGGGCATTGCGAGCGTTCCCGGCGTTCTCCTGTTGTTGCCGGCGTTTCTCGCGACCCGCGGCGGCGTGTACGGCTCCCTCGGCGCGCGCCTCTCGAGTGGCCTCCACCAGGGACTCATCGAGCCGCGGTTCGAGTGGAACGGCCGCCTCCGGAACGCCATCGTCGCCTCGTTTCTCAACGGGATGATCGTCTCGGTGTTCATCGCCGTCCTCGCGTGGGGCGTGTTGCTCGCGCTCGGACGGGAGGGCAGCCTCGTCGAACTCGTCATCATCCTGTTCGTCGCCGCACTGTTGAGCGCCGTCGCGATGCTCGGCGTGTTGCTGACCGTGATATTCAAGGGGTACCGTCGGGGGCTCGATCCCGACAACGTCATCGGCCCGGTCGTCACGACCGTCGGCGACGTCTTCGGGATCGTGTTCCTCCTGATCGGCATCGCCGTCACCGAGGTGATTCTGTGAGCGCCGGCAGCGACGTGTTACACGGCGAGGAACTCGAGGACGGCGTCGGGGACTGGACCGTCTGGAACATCGTCACGACACTCGTACCGCTTTTGGCCGCGCTGTCGATCCTGCAGATGATCTCGGGGACGGTCCTCGAGAGCTTCGAAGAGCAGTTGCTCGAGAACCCGGCGCTGCTCGTTCTCGTACCGGTGATGATCGGCACCGCGGGGAATCTGGGCTCGATCATGTGCGCACGGCTGTCGACGCAGTTGCACCTCGGGACCCTCGAGTTCTCGCCGACAAATCCGAACATCCGGGCTAACGTCGGTGCAGTCATGGGACTTGCGGCGACGGTGTTCGTCCTGCTCGGAATCGCATCGTGGGCCATCGGCCGGCTGCTGGGTGGCACGCTCGGACTCGGCACGTTGTTGCTGATCACCATCGCTAGCGGCATGCTGCTCGCGGTCTGGGTCGTCGTCGTCAGTACGAGTTCGGTCTATCTCTCCTATCGACTCGGCTACGATCCCGACGATACGACGATCCCGGTCGTCACGAACGTCTGTGACATCACCGGCGTGCTCATTCTCTTCGGCGTGGTCTCGGTCGTTCTCTGAGCGGCGTTTCGATCGATCAGACGGGTTCGCCACAGCGTTCGATCGCTTCACGGACCGCCTCGGTCCGTCCGATGAGCGTCACGTGATCGCCGCGTTGTAGTTCGACGTCGGGCGTCGGCACTTCGCTCGTCCCGTTGCGGCTCACGAGCGCGATGAGCACGCCGTTGGGGAGTTCGCCGCCGACATCGACGATCTGTCGACCGACGAGGTCGTCGTCGGTGACTTCGATCTCCTGAACGTCACCGGACCGCCCGAGTTCCGACATCCAGTTCGAGAGCGCGGGGCGTTCGATCACGTTGTCGATCGCCCACGCGGTCGATTCGGCCGCCGAGATCGTCTCGACGCCGAGGTCCTCGAACGCCGACGCGTTCGAAGGTTCGTTCGCCCGGGCGATCACGTTCTCGACGTCGAAATTCGACTTCGCCAGTTGTGCCACGAGCAAGTTCGCGTCGTCGTCGCCGGTCGCCGCGACGACGGTCTTGGCGTTCTCCGCGCCCGCCTCGCGTAACACCTCGACATCGGTTCCGTCACCCTCGCGGGCGGTGAACCCCTCGTTGCGAAGCTGTTCGAGGGCCGTCTGGTCCGCCTCGATGATGACCACGTTTTCGCCGCGCGCTTCGAGCCGTTCTGCCAGCGAGCGGCCGACGCGGCCGCCGCCGATGATGAGTACACGCATGGGTATCACGTCGAGTTTTTCCGCGATCTGTCTGGCGAATCCTCCCTCGAGGATGACTGTCACGAGGATTACGAGAAAGACCGTTCCGACGAGCAGGTCCGCACCAGCTACGTTCGTCGGCTCGTTCCCCGGCCCCTCCGTCTGCAGCCGGATCGCGAACAGCGTCGCGACCGAGGCCGGAATGATTCCTCGCGGGCCGACGAAGCTCACGAACAACCGCTCTCTGAACGTAAACCGCTCGCCGCGGGTCGAAAGAAAGACCAGCAGCGGCCGCAAGACGAACATGACGACCGCGACGACGGCCACACCGCCGAGCCCGAGCGCGAACAACTGATCGAACTCGAGAAGGGCCGCGAGCGTGATGAAGACGAACGAAAGAACGAGCAGGGTAATATCGCCCTTGAACGCCTCGACCTCCTCCTCGTAGGGAAGGTTGGCGTTACCGAGGATGAGTCCGGCCGTCGCTGCGGCCGCAACGCCAGCCTCGGAGAAGATGTAATCTGCCGCGCCGAAGGCGACGATCGCTCCCGCCAGCGTGAGCAGTCGCGCGTTCCGCGGCGCGTCGTCGGGCGAGATGTCGACGTACTGAAGCACCGCCCAGACGACCGCGGCGACGACGACGCCGACGAGCAGCCCGGTTCCGAGCCGCTCGGCGAACAACTGGAGGTAGATGTCGGCAGTCAGTTCGCGGACGGTCATGGCCTTGAACAACACGACCGCGAGGATCGCCGCCGTTACGTCGTTGACGATCCCCTCCGTTTCGAGGGTCGCTGCGACCCGATCGCGGACGGGAACGACCTTCAGGATCGGCGTAACGACCGTCGGGCCGGTCGCGACCAGTAACGCGCCGATCAGTAACGCGATGTCCCAATCGGCACCGAGGAACACACGGACAGCACCGGCGGTCCCCAGCAATGCGATCGCGGCACCGACCGTCACGAGCCGTAACACGGCCGCCGGGGCCTCCCTGATCTTGTCGATCTTGAGGTGGAACGCTCCCTCGAAGACGATGATGGCGACGCTCAGTCCGACGATCGTCGAGAGACCGCTGCTCCCGCCGAAGGAATCGACGGTCAACACGCCCAGCCCTTCCGGACCGATGGCGATCCCAGCAGCGATGAGAAAGAGGACGCTCGGTACTCGAAACCGCGCCGACAGGAGTTGGGAGAGAACACCGAGTCCCACGATCGCAGCGACCAACACGATGAGGTCGCTGCTGGCCTCTGCACCCGTCATATTCCGGCGGATCGGTCAGTAGACGACCGGCGCTGCGACGCTGCTCTGTCTTCCATTCATATTAAAACGAATTACTCCAGTTGGTTAACTCCTACGAGACGCCAGTTCCGGTCCCTCGATCGGAACCACAGCGAACGGGACCGCACGGACTCGTTACCCCGTGTCTCGAGACCGTGTGCCGATACTCGCGGTACAGGACGGTGGCTCGATACTGCCGTCCTCGACGGTGAACAAGGGAGTGACGCGCCCTCCATGCCCGAAGGGACGTGGTATCCGTACCGAGATATCGAACGAACAGCGGGTCAGGCGTCCTCGTAGATCCGCTCGACCCGGTCCTCGAACTCGTCGAGGATGACCCGGCGTTTCTTCTTCATCGTCGGTGTCAACATGTCGTTTTCCTCGGTGAACTCACGGGGAACGAGTTCGAACCGCTTGATCGTCTCGTGGCTCTCGAAGTGTTCGTTGACGCGGTCGACCTCCTGCTGGATGTAGTCGTGGACGCGCTCGTCGTCACACATCGCCTCGGGATCGTCCGGCAGCTCGATCCCCTCATCGGCGGCCCACTCGCGGATGTGATCCGTGTTCGGAACCAGCAACGCGCCGATGAACTTCTCGCCGTCGCCGGTGACCATCGCCTGCTCGACGACTTCGCTGGCCGCGAACTTGTCCTCGATCGGTCCCGGCGCGACGTTCTTGCCCGTCGAGAGGACGATGATCTGTTTCACCCGGTCGCGGAACTCGACGTAGCCGTCGGGACGGCGATGGACGATGTCGCCGGTACGGAACCACTGTCCGGACCCCGGGTCCGTCGCGTCCACGCCGGTCTCGCTGTCCGGAACGTCCGTGGTAAACGCACGTTCGGTCGCGCCGGGGTCGTTCCAGTACCCGTCGGTGACGTTCGGTCCCCGAACGAGGAGTTCGCCGACCTCGCCGGGATCGTCGAAGGCGTCCTGATCGGCGACCGACTCGTCGATCGCGATGTCGACGTCGGGGACGGCCGGCCCGATGGTTCCGATCTTCGGCGCTTCGGGCGGGTTAGCGGTGACCACGGGCGAGGTCTCGGTCAGCCCGTATCCCTCGTAGATCGGCAGCCCCATCGCGTGATAGAGCCGACAGAGATCCGGCGAGAGGCTGCCACCGCCGCTGATCAGGAGGTCAATCTCGCCGCCGAGAGCCTCGCGGACCGTCGAGAAGACCAGCGTATCGGCGAGCGACTGTTTCGCCGACAGCACCGGTCCGGGCGCGTCGGCCTGCTGGTACTCGAGGCCGACGTCGGTCGCCCACTCGAAGAGTCGCTTCTTGATCGGCGACTCGCTTGCCTGTTCGCGGATCGCGTCGTAGATCTTCTCGTACACCCGGGGAACGCTGGTCGCCGTATCCGGCTGGACGATGGCGAAATCCTCCTGTAAGGTGTCCGGACTCTCCGCGTAGGCGATACAGCCGCCGCTTGCAAACAGCAGGAAGTGGCCGGCAGTCCGTTCGAAGACGTGTGCAAGCGGCAGGTACGACACCGTCTGGACGGTTTCGTCGATGACCGGAACGTCGTCGTCCTTGTCCGGGCGCGGCCCGTAGCGCTTGCGGATCTGGTTGACGTTCGAGCGGAAGTTCGCGTGCGTAAGCCGGACGCCTTTCGGCTTGCCCGTCGTCCCGCTCGTGTAGATCAGACTCGCCGGATCGTCAAGCTCGGGAGCGTCGACCCACTCCTGATAGGTCTCGAGGTCGAACGCCTCCGCGCCGCGGTCGTAGACCGCATCCAGCGTCAGCACGTCGTCGCGGTCGTCGTACCCGTCGATGTCGTCCATCGAAACGATGAACTCGAGGTCGAGATCGTCTTCGACCTCGAGGACCCGCTCGAGAAGCGCCGCGTTTTCGACGACGACGCCGTCCGCGTCGGGATCGTCGAGCAAGTACTGGACCTGGTCCGGCGACGAACTCGTGTAGACGGTCGTGACGACTGCGCCCGCACAGAGCAAAGCGAAGTCCGTCTGGGCCCACTCCATGCGTGTGTTGGCGAAGATGCCGATCCGGTCGCCCCGTTCGACGCCGAGATCGCGGAACCCGGCCGAGAGTTTGCGGACGATATCGCGCAGTTCGGCGTAGGAAATCGGACGGAACTCGCCGGGCGTCGCCGCTGGCAGGACCGAGTCGGTCAGCGCACGGTCGTAGACTCCTCCCTTGTATCGCTGGGCCGGTCGGTTGGCGTGCCGTTCGGCCGTGTCCTCGAACAACCGCCCGAGCGTCGTCGTCCCGATCACCTCGTCGTCGTACTCTCGTTCGGCGTCCCGCCAGTTCATATGTGTGAATTACTCGCTCACGCGATAAAACGTGATGAAACTGGTTCCATCGGTCACTACGTTTATCGTTTCGAATGCGGCCGCCGAAACGGAGGTCGGTTCGGGTTCCGATCCCGTTGTCCCGCCGGAGCGTGGCTACGACCGGTCGTCGAGATATCCCAGTACGCCACGGACGTTCATCGCGGTCTCGGCGCGGGCCTTTCGCTCGCCCCAGACGTCGACCATCCCTGTCTCGGCTGCGAAGTGGTCGATCACCGCCTCGTCGGTCTCGAGTTCGGCGCGTTTCGCCTCGACTGCCTCGACCCACGCCTCGAGGACGGTTCCGTACTCCTCGAGGACGTCGTCGACGTCGTCCCCGATCGCGCGCGGCCCGAAGTGCGTATACAGGAGGACGTCCGGATCGATCGCCGCGAGGGTCTCGAGGTCCGCGAGACACTCCTCGAGGTCGAAGTCAGAGGGCGGGGAGGTCTCCCGAATCGCCTCGCGTTCGGGCACCCAGATGCCGGCGGCGTCGCCGGTAAAGACCGCGTCGTTCGCCGGATCCTCGAAGACGACCTGGTGGAACGCGTGGCCGGGTGCCTCGTGGACGCGCAGTTCGTGCGTTCCGAGGTCGATGACGTCGCCGCCTTCGATTCCGACGAGTCGGTCCTCGGGGATGGGTTCGGGGTCGGCGTAGAACTCCCACTGGTCGCCGACGGCGTTTTTCGTCCCCGCGACCAGTTTCGCGGGATCGGCAAGCAGGCTCGCACCGGCGTCGGAAACGTAGACCTCGGCGTTCGGACACTCGCGTGCCAGAAACCCGGCTCCGCCGGCGTGATCGAGGTGGATGTGGGTCACCGCGATCACGGCCAGCTCCTCGCGCTCGATCCCGACCGTCTCGAGGGCATCGAGGATCAGCTCGTAGTTCGTTCCGATCCCGGTTTCGACGACGGCGGGCCGGTCGTCGTCGAGAACGTAGACGGCTCCGTACTCGTCGGTGTCGTACATGCCGGTATCGAGGTAGTAGAGGTCCGAACAGTCGCCGGTCGTGACCTCGCGGACGTCTCCGACTTCCATACCGGTAGCGCGTCGTCGGAGGGGTTAAAAGCTGGTGTCGAAATCGGCCGCTCGAGCGAGCCACGGGAACGCGCCGAAACGCTGGGGACCGTCGAACTGGCCAATAAAACCTTTATCCGATGCTCGCTTGACTACGGTAGATGAGACAGACGGGAGCCGATACCGACTCACGGGGTGACCGGCGTGCTGGCTGACCGGCTGTCCGGGGGCACCGGCAAGGCGTGTATTCCGTGGCTGGTAAGCGGATTCGGTGTGCTCTCGTTCGTGCTCTTTCTCGTGTGGGCCGCCGTACTGTTGACGCGATCCGACGTGGCGGCTCTAGTGTTGGGTATCGGCCTCGTCGGGGCCCCTGCGATCGGCCTGACCGTGGCCGGCGTCCGACTCGAGCGAAGCGGTGTTCCCGCCGAGCGGTACGTCCGGATCGCCGCGTGGTGTTTCGGCGGGGGACTCGGGTTTCTGGCGATCAACCTCCCGGCGATGATCCTCTTTCCCTGGTACGAACTCTCGGGAACCGTCTCCTGGGCGCACTTCTCGATCAACGTCGGCGCGGTCGGTGGATTCGCCGTCGGCTACGTCGAGGCACGCGCGATCCAGCGCGAGGTCGAGGCGACGGCCGCGACCGTCCGCGCCGAACAACTCGAGGCGGAACGGGAATTGCTGACCTACCTGAACGATCTCCTGCGACACGAGGTGTTAAACGCCGCGCAGGTCATCGAGGGGAACGCAACGTTGCTGTTGAACGACTGCTCCGACGAGCAAACCCGGGCCCACCTCGAGAAGATCAAACACCGGAGCAACGACCTCTCGGACGTGATCGACGACGTGCGAGCGATGTTAAACGCGAACAAGAATCACGATGCGACCGGCGTCGTCGACCTCTCGGAGCTGTTACGCGGGGAGGTGTCCGCACTCAGGGCCCGGTTCGACGAGGTCGATGTCGACACGACGATCCCGGACGGCGTCACCGTCGTCGGGAACGAGGGCCTCGAGCTGCTCTTTTCGAACCTGCTCGAGAACGCCGTCGAGCACAACGACAACGCGACGCCTCGGGTGACAGTGACCGTCGAGACGGCCCCCGAAACCGTCACGGTCAAAATCGCGGACAACGGACCGGGGATCGCCGAATCGACCAGAGAAACGCTGTTCGAACGGAAGTCATCGAACCACGGGCTGGGGCTCTATCTCGCCCGGATACTGGCGACTCGATACGGCGGGTCAGTGGACCTCGCGGAGACGGGGCCGGACGGAACGACGTTCACCGTGATGCTTGTGCGTCCATCCACGCGTGATCCCGGACCGGTGAAAGACACCACGGACGAAGCGACCACCGAGACGCCCGCTCTCGAAACGCGGTCGCTACTCGAGTTCCGTCCCCACCGCCGGAACGGCGGATCGATCGCGTCGGCTGTCGTCCGTCCGTTCGATCACGACCCATCCGAGCGTTCCTTCCACTCGCCGATTCCGGACGGATCGAGGTGGACGTGTGCGTCCCCGACGTCGTCGAGGCTCCGGAGGCGGTCGACGAGCTCCGACTCGACGTCGTGGGCCTTCCGGAACGCCATGTCCCCGTCGACTTCGACGTGGACCTCGACCTCGAGGACGGGACCGTCGTAGAACACGGTCAGGTCGTGAACGCCCTGCACGTCGGGATGGCTCCGCAGGGCCGCGTTGATCTCGGAGCGTTTCTCACGACCGGGCGCGGCACCGATGAGGTAGTCGACGTTTTCCCGCCCGATCTCGATGCCCTGATAGACGACAAGCAGGCTGACGAGCCCGCCCGCGAGGGGGTCGAGTACCGGATACCCCGCGAGGACGCCGAGGATCCCGACGATCGCGGCCACGGAAGTGTAGATATCGTTGAGACAGTCCTTTGCGAGCGCCGTGAGCGCGGTCGACTGGAGTCGCTCGTTGATGCGGACGGTGTAGCGATAGACCAGATACATGTCGACGATCGCAAACCCGAGCGCCGCCAGCAACAGGATGCTGAAATCGATATCGGTGCCGGTAACGAGTCCGTCGACGGACTGATAGAGCAGGTTGAGGCCGAGAAGGGAGATGACCGCGCCGACGAAAAGCGCCGTCAACGGCTCGATGCGATCGTGTCCGTGTGGGTGTGTCGCATCGGGTTCGTCGAACGCGCTTCGTCCCCAGACCAGCACGACGACGCTTGCGACCAGATCCGCAAGCGAGTGTGCCGCGTCCGCGAGTAGGGCGACGCTGCCGAAGAGATACCCCACACCGCCTTCGGCGACGATCTTACCGACGTTTCCGAGGACGTTCACCCACGACGCCCGCAGGAACTCGTGCCGGCCGCCACCCTCCCCGTCCGTCATGGTTTGGTTTAGAGCGAGTCTAAACTTGGATCTTTTCCTTCCGGCGGTGGTCGGTCACGACGGTCACGGGGAGACACAGGCGGTATCGGCGCTCGAACCACGCGCGTTCCGGAACGCTCATTGCGTTCCTGTGGCAACCACGCTGCAACCGGGCGATGGGGCCCGCCCGACCCAACCGCCGATCCCTCGTCGACCGAACCGGGAAGCTTTTCGCTCCGGGGGCGGCTGACGGTCCCTGATCGACACTCAGCCATGGCAGCCGACCACTCCCTCGTTCGACTCGAGACGCTCGCACTGATCGCTATCGGCGGTTTCGCCGGCTCGAATCTCCGGTTTTTCGTCTCCGGGATGCTGCCCGAGATACCGGCTGTCGTCCTCGTCAACGCCGCCGGAAGCCTCGTCCTCGGATTTCTCGTCTACGAGGCGGAGTACACGGGACTCGTCGGTACCACGTCGCGGGTCGTCTTTACCACTGGCTTTCTCTCGTCGGTGACGACCTACAGTACCTTCGCGGTCCAGACAGCACTGGCGGCCGACCCCGTCACGCTCGTCGCTCTCGTCGCCGGGAACTACGGACTCGGGTTCGCCGGCGTCCTCGCGGGACGGACCCTCGCACGACGGGTTCGCGACGGTCCCGTCTCTCCCGCCGGGGGTGAGACGGCGTGACCCTCTCGGTCTCCCCTGCGGGGGAGGAACTCCTCCGAACGTGCGCTGCCCTGCTCGGCGCGGCCGTGGCCGGAATTACCGTCGATCCCGAACCCGCCCACGTCGTCGGCACCGGCGGCGCGATCGGTGCCCTCTTTCGCCACTGGGTCTCCACGCGGTTCTCGAGCGAGCGGGTCCCGTGGCCGACGCTGGCCGTAAACGTCGTCGGGAGTTTCGCCCTCGGACTCGCGGTGTTCGCCGGCGTCGGCGGGTCGACGATGCAACTTGTGGGCGTCGGGATCTGTGGCTCGGTTACCACCTTCTCGTCGTTTTCGGTCGAGACGATCCGCCGATACGAACGCGGCGACCGACTACTGGCCGTCGCGTACGCAGCGGGGACCCTCGCGCTCTCGCTTTCGGCGATCGGTATCGCTTGGGTCGTCGTCGCGATCAGCTAGTCGACCGTTTCAGGTATCAATCACATCCGGCAGGTCGTTCTCGCCGGTCGTTTCAGGGTACCCGGTCGCCACCGGGCGCTACGGGCGGGTTCGCGTCCGCGTCGGTCCCGGTACGTTTAACATCGAACTGAACGATCAACTGATATGAGCGTTCGCGGCGACGTCTGGTCGATCTATCGGGAGACGCTCCCGATCCTGTTCGTCGCACTCGGGGGCGGACTCTTCGCCGGGCTGGTTCTCGAGGGACTGCTCGAGAGCGTCGACCGGTTTCCCGGTCTCCTGGTGATGGTGCCGGTGTTTCTCGCGACCCGGGGGAACGTCTACGGGGCACTCGGCGGACGCATCTCGAGCGGACTCCATCAGGGGTTGCTCGAGCCGCGCTTCGAGTGGGACGAGCGCCTCGTCAACGCCGTGTTGGCGTCGGCCATCAACGGCATCGGGATCTCCCTCGTCATCGGCGTCATCACCTGGCTGACGCTCGTAACGCTTGGATGGGAGGTCGCGGCCCTGTCGGAACTCGTCGGGATCATGGTCATCGCCGGCGTATTGACGTCGATCGTGCTGATCTTCGGCCTGCTGGCGCTGATCTTTACCGGGTACACCTACGGCTACGATCCCGACAACCTCGTCGGGCCGATCGTGACGACGCTCGGTGATATCTTCGGCATGCTGTTTCTGCTGTTCGCGATCGACCTCATCGAGGTGATCGGCTAATGGATACCCAGCGGGGATCGCTTGGCACGTGGAACTGGAAACGGATCGTCGCCAGCATGTTTCCGCTGCTCGTTGTCCTCTCGAGTATCGTACTCTGGGCCGGAATCACACTCGAGAGCGCCGAAGCGATGCTCGAAGAGTACGCACTGTTAGCGGTGATGGTGCCGACGATGGTCGACATGGGTGGAAACCTCGGGTCGATCCTGAGTTCGCGGCTCTCGACACGGTTTCACCTGGGGACGACGGAGATCGACCCGCGCGACCGGGAGCTATGGGCGAACGTCATCGCGATACTGGCGCTGGCGGCGACGATCTTTACCGCACTGGCCGTCGGGACGTGGCTGCTCGGACGGGTCGTCGATTCGTCGCTGCCGATGTCGACGCTGCTTGTCATCTCGCTCGTCAGCGGGATGTCGGTTACTGTGATCGCGATCGTCTTCAGCTTCGGGGCGACCTATACCTCGTATCGACTGGGTATCGACCCCGACGATACGACGATCCCGATCGTCACGAACGTCGTCGACGTCTTCGGAATGCTCATCTTCATCGGCGTTTCGGCGCTCGTTCTGGGGGTTTGACTCCGAGCGGACCAGGGACGGCCACCGCGGGACGCGAGCGACACGGAAGCGTCGGCTCTCCGTCCGTCGACCGTCTGACTGACATTCAAGGATAATGGCGTAGGCGTCGAAAACATGCCACGAACGCGACCGCCCACCCACCCCTCGACGAACGCAACGCGCAAAAAGCAGGGAGAGCGATGATCGAACTCCAACGGTCGAGACGGGTTCGGATGGTCGTCCGGGCGCTCGTTCCGGTCACCATCGCGCTCGGTATCGCCGTCCTCGGCGCGTTCGTCTACCTCGAACTCGTCTCCCTCCTGCTCGAGTACGCCGGTTGAGTTGCGGTCGGGGTCAAGCCTGGGCCAGTTCCTCGAACGCCGCCGCGGACGTCCGGGTCCCCTTCGAGATGAGAACGTCCCCGCCCTGTAACTCGGCGTCGCCGTCGGCGACGAGCAGCCACCCCTCGTCGGGCCGGCGGATGGCGATGACCGACATCGTCGACTCGACCTCGGGAACGCCGGCCGTGATCGCGGTGCCGTCGAGTTCGCTTCCCGGCTCGACCGCGACCCGGGTGATGATCTCGTCGCTTTCCTGTACTGCCAGCTGGACGACCGGGTGGACGTCGATGTCCCGGAGGACGCCCTCGCTGATGTCGATCGCCGCGTCGCTTATCACCTCCGTGCTGCTTCCCAGCCGGATCAGCCCGCGAAGGACCACGGGATCCTCCGCGTCGGCGGCCGCCCGGAGCGTCCAGGCCTCGAACCGCGACTGCATGGCGTCGACCTCGACCTCGAGGTTGCGGACCTCCTCTGCCAGTTTCGCGCTGTCGAACAGTACGCTGCTGTAGGCCAGATCGACCGCAAGCTCCGAGAGGTTCTTCATGTGGACGATCGTGTCGACCGCCCGTTCGAGGTCCTCGATACCGGGATCGTCGACGGTCGGCGTCTCGTATTTCTCGCCGGTCAACGTCTCACAGACCTCGCCGATCGCCGGGTCCGGCCCACGGAGGAGCGCGACATCGTCGCTTGCGACGGTCGTGGTCGGGCCGGGATTGAGCAACCACTCGTCACCCCGACGGAGCGCGATCACGCGCACGCCCGTCTCGGACTCGAGGTCGATATCCGCGAGGGTGCGATCGGCGTACTCGGAGGCGGGATCGACGACGCCGCGAACCAGCGTCTCCGCGGCCTCCGGCAGCGCTGCCCGCATAGCCTCCGGAAGCCCCATCTCCTCGAGAACGATCTTCGCGATGTCGCCGGCCGCATCGCTGATCTCGTCGGCGGCGGAGACGATCCCCATCACCGGGGCGAGTTCCTCCGCGTCAGCCGGCTTACGGACGGCCATCATGAGGCTCATCCGCGCGCGGAGCTCGAGGACGTTCATCCGCTCTTCGAGGCGGATGACCTCCTGTGCGAGATCCGCGTTGCGGTGAAGGACCGCCGAGTACGAGAGGTCGATGAGCAACTCCGCGGTGTCTTTCATCTCGACGAGCACGTCCTTGACGCTGACGGGCTCGTACTCGACCGATACCGACGACGCTTCCCCCTCGAGCGGGTCCATACTCCGAAAGACGGGACCCCACGGAAAAAGCGTTTCCCGCGATGGCTGCGACGGCCACCTCGCGTGACGCCGCTTTCCGACACGGTTTTGGACCGGCATGGAGAACCCACGGGCAATGATCGACCGGACGTACTTGCGCGAGAACCCCGACGAGGTCCGCGACGCCCTCGAGAACCGCGGGGCCGACGTCGACCTCGATGCGGTGCTCGAGATCGACGAACGGTGGCGGGAGCTGAAAGCCCGCGGCGACGAGCTCCGTCACGAACGCAACCGTATCACCGAGAGAATCGGCGAACTGGTCGCCGAGGGCAAACAGGACGAGAAAGACGAGGCCATCGAGCAGTCCAAGGAACTCAAAGCGGAGATCGAAGCTGTCGAAGCCGAGGCCGCGGAGCTACAGGACGAACTCGAGGAGCACATGCTCGAGATCCCACAGATCCCCCACGAGAGCGTCCCGCCGGGGGTCGACGAGCGCCACAACGTCGAGGACCGGCGCTGGGGCTTCGACGACCTCCGGGAGGGGCCGGCGGAGGTCACCCCACACTACGAACTCGGCGAGGAGCTGGACATCATCGACGAGGCACGCGGCGCGAAGACCACCGGCTCCGGCTTCTACTTCCTCAAGGGCGACGGAGCCCGCCTCGAGCACGCCCTGATCCAGTTCATGCTCGACGTCCACCGCGAGCAGGGTTACGTCGATCTCTTCCCGCCGGTCCCGATCAACAGCGCGTCGATGCGCGGGACCGGACAGCTCCCGAAGTTCGCCGACGACGCCTACCGCATCGGCGACAGCAACGACGAGGCCTACGACGACGACGACCTCTGGCTCTGTCCCACCGCCGAGGTGCCGGTCACCAACATGTACGCGGATGACATCCTCTTGCAGGACGATCTCCCGCTGAAACACCAGGCCTACACGCCCAACTTCCGCCGGGAGGCCGGCGAACACGGCACCGAAACTCGAGGAATCGTCCGCGTCCACCAGTTCAACAAGGTCGAACTCGTCAACTTCGTCGAACCCGAGAACAGCTACGACCGCCTCGAGGAACTGCTCGGGGAAGCCGAGGAAGTCCTCCGCCGACTGGAGCTCCCATACCGCGTGCTCGAACTCTGTACCGGCGATCTCGGGTTCAAGGCCGCAAAGCAGATCGACCTCGAGGTGTGGGCCCCCGCCGACGACATGGACGACGGCCCCGAACAGGGCGGCCGCTGGCTCGAGGTCTCGACGGCCTCGAACTTCGAGGACTTTCAGGCTCGACGCGCCGGCCTGCGGTACCGGCCCGAGCGCCACGAGTCGGCCGAATACCTGCATACCCTGAACGCCTCCGGGCTGGCGATCCCGCGGGTGATGGTCGCGATCCTCGAGTACTACCAGAACGAGGACGGCACCGTCACGATTCCCGAGGCCCTGCGGCCGTACATGAACGGACAGGAAGTCATCGAGGGTCACGAGAAGGTCGGCGAAGCTGCGCTCGGTGCCGGCGAACGGGAGTAGTCGTACAGTCCGTACCCGCACTTCCAGTTTCGCACCGGTTTGGAGATCGAACCGTTTCGTTCGGGCTACTGAACGACGGTCGCCGACGACTTTTCGAGACTCACTACCTAGCTGCGGAAGCTACGCTCGCAATATGACGACAGAGATGGCGTCATAACCGCCATTCGGCTGTCGAGGAGGATATCGGGAGCGCAACGCTGAATCCGACTCCCGGAAATGATCTACTCGGATACATTCATAGTATTTAACTAATACTACGTCAGGATATAGTATATCGGAGCTTCGGGAGTAGAAACCATCTCCGGGTCCGATCAAGAACTGCTAGTCGATTGATTACAAATACTATAGAGATACCATATATGATCGTATTATGATAGGGGAGGGGGCCGACATCGAAACGATTCGAGCGACCCTCGATCGACTCGAGACAGCGGAGGACACCGAGACGCTCGCGGCGGCACTTGCCGACGCGATCGCCGAGATAGACGAAGACGAGCAGCGAGCGTCATGGGTCGAACGCCTCGAGAGCCTTCACGCTGAGACCGAAACCGAGGGAACTGCCGAGGCATACGGACGGTCACTCGCCGAGTTAGTAACGATTCATGGAGAAAACGGAGCACTCGACGCTATCGCTGACCGAGTAGACTCCCTTCGACAGGTCCACAACGAGTTTCGAACGGAAGCGACTGCCAAACATCTGTCGGACGGGTTGGTGGCCGAAGCGAAGTATCAGCAGCAACTCGAGACGGGGGATCCGGGAACGACTCACTCGAACCTCCAGTTCGTCGACAACGTATCGCGGGAGTTCCCCGGCGAGGAACTCTTCACGCGACTCGCCGCAGCCCTGTGTTGGGCTGCTCGAGCCAGTTACGATAGCGGGGATTACGACGATGTCCGGCGAAAAGCAAACCGAATCGACGGGCTCTACCAGCAGTATCCGACCGACGAGATGGCTTACTGGCTGGTCGAAGGGAAGCATCCGAAGGTCTGGATCGACTGTCACAACGACGCGTTCGAGACCGTCGAACGGGAGATCGAGAAGGTCGAGGAACTCGTCGACGAACACGATCACTCCGATCTCCCCAATCGCCTCGCACACCACTATCGAAACGCGGTCTACGTCCGGTTCGATGCCGATCAGCCACGGGAAGCGGACCGACAACTCGATCGGATCGAATCGTTCTACGAGGAGTACGCCGATTCCAACGGCGTTCCGAGGTACTATGCGAACGCGTTGCGGCGTGCAACGACCTACTACGCCGACGACGGACAGTTCGAGACTGCCACCGAACTGCTCGAGCGACTTGAAACGCTCTACGAAAACCATGAAGCCGATAGCGGGACCACCAAACCGTTCGCACGCGCGCTGGCGACGATCGTCGAGGTACGCACCGGCCGAGACGAACACGAACGTGCACGTGATCGGTTCGAGCGCCTCCGTGAAATAGTGGCCGACGAACCCGATGCGGTTGCATCACCGTTCGGTGAGGCAGTCGATGCGCGAATCGAAGCAGCGCTCGAGGCCGGGAACGTCGACGAGGCACAAGCGATCCTCGAGACGTTCCGGAACGTCGCAGAGGAGTCAGCAGACCGACGGCTCGCAGCCGAACTCCGGATTCGGGTCGCTCTCACTCGCGGGGAATGGGGGTTCGACGAAGATGCCTACGAGGTAACCGTCGAAGAACACGACGACGACGCAGTGACGGTGACCGTCGACGACTGCTTCGGCCTCGAACACCGCGTGACGGTCGAAACGGCGTCGGACGGCATCGTCAAAACACACACTGGAACGGGCGATATTCCGGACAACTGGAACGACATGTCGCCACTTCAGCAGGTACTCGGCGGACGAGTCCGCGGGTTCGCGTACCACTGGATCGATCTGGAAGTCGTGGACGTCATGGAACCACACCACCGGATCCGAAACGTCGAGCGGGCCAAGTCGGTAGTCGAATCGCTCTCTACGAACGAATTCGAGACCGAGTTCGGGACGTACATCGATCAACACGGGAGCCACTTCGCCGACGGCACGCCGTTTATCGACCCCGTCGAGCGACCACTCGATCCGACATCGGTCGACATCGACGAGGCAGACATCCGGTACGAACTATGGATCGGGATCGAAGACGGGGATCTCGAAGCGGTTTCGGACATCCAGATCGCGGTCATCGAGGACGGCGATCGCGAAGTCGTCGTCGAGGCTGACAAGCCGGACGCGGCCGACGGCCTTGCACGTATCACGATGGAACCGCGGCCCCTGTTCGATCCGGAATATGCACAGGACGTTCTCGTCGAGCAACTGACCCGCCAGGTTCGCGATCGGTATATCAGCTACGGACAGGAGCCGCCGGAAGCGGTCCGTCTTCTCGGACCCGGCCGGTACTCGATGACCTCCCTGTACGATCAGAACGACGAACTCCCCGACATCCACGATCCGACGGCCGAGATGCCGGGATACGAGCGTGGCTGGACCGACGACGAATTACGTTCCGAACAGTTGCACAACCACATCCGTCAGTCGTTCATCGAGGAGGCACGACTCGTCAGAGACGCCTACGCGGCGGAACCCGGACTCGAACTGGCGACACCGGAAACGACGGATCCGGACACAACACTCGAGGGGTGAACGGAGATGGAAGCTACCATTACAGCAACCGGAAGACAGGCGGACATCGTTGTACTTGACAATCGAGACCGGAAGCATACGATTACACTCGAGGGCGACGGCACGATTTACGCCCACGAGACCAGCGCCTACCCGAGCGATCCGGCTGATCGAACGCCTGCGGAAAACGAACTCGTCAGGCAAGCACGTCGGTTCGCCAGGTACACGCTGGCCAACGAAGAGGGGGAACTGCTGGCACTACCGCTCGTCGAACATCCGGATCTGCTCTTGACGAGCTATCAGTTGATCGATCACCTCTCGCGTGAACGGTTCGACGAACTGTTTCGAGACATCGCACTCCAGTTTGCGAGTCACACGAGCGACGAGATCACACCGATCACACCGCTTCCAAGAACCGTCGACGAGGACGATTTCGTCTTCTATCGGGTCGATCTCTGGATGGGCCCGTCGGAGGACTTCTCGATGCAAGCGTACAATTCGTACCTCGAGTCGGTGGATCTCGGTATGGTGGAAGGGTCGCTGAACGCACTCTTCAGCGGCAATCAGTTAAACGTCGGAATTGAATACATCAAGAACATCGGAAAGACTGCGGCGACAGAAGGGAGTGAGCCGCTCGATCTACTCAGTTTTCACGCTCGGTCGACTATCCGGCCAGTCGTCGTCAAACCCGACGGAACCGTCATCGAACCGCCAGCCGGGGCTCCGATCAATGAACCACCCACTGCGCGAATCGAACTCCCGCCGTTCGATCCCGGAACCAGACGCGAGTTCCAGGAGTTTCTGGCCTATCACTTCCTCTGTCGTGCACGGGATACGTACCTTGGAATGGGACTTGAGCCGCCACGAGAGGAGGTCAAGGTGCGTGGTCCCGGTATCCACGAGTACACACAGCGGTACCGAACGCTTGACGTATACGAGTCGTACCACGATCCGGACGCCGAGATATCGACCTGGAGTCCACGAGAGATAACACGGGAGTGATCGACGATAATGACCGACCAACGGACACGGACGACAGCACAGAATCACGGGATGACGAACAGACTGCTCACGATGCCGCGACAGCGAACAACCCTGACCTGGATCGCAACCGATCTATCGATGACCACGGAGGAACACTGATGGTCGCAGAGTGGCTCCTCGAGGCGGAAGCGCAACCACCGGAAGTGCCGGCAGACAGCGACATCGCGGATGCGCTTGCGGCGCTCAAACGAAACCCGATGGATACGGACCAGTTGCCGAAGATCGATTCGGGACTGGCAAGTGACGATCTGAGTGAAGTGTACGGGGCGATACGGTGTCTTAACCAACTCGTCGACCACACACCGAATGCCGTTGAGCAACGCCTAGAAGACGTCTTGGAAGCCGTCTCTGAGACCGAAAATAGGTTTTTGGTGTCCGAATATCTGGAGCTAGATGCCTCGTACTGTGAAATAGCCGGAAGCGCGACGGGCGACGTCACGGAATATACCGGTATTATCGGCCCGGAACAGAACCCATCGATTCGAGGGCCGGCGATGGTGAGTCTCTCCTACAGCGTCAAGGAGAACCCATTCGGGTTCAGGCACGTCAACGAGGACGTCGCGACGGCGATCATCGACGCGTATCCGTCGGTTCAGGTCCCAGCCATCCGGACACTTAGACACGCCGTTACGTCGAACACCGGGACCGACGGCGGCGAGTACGTCGACCGATTGACCGAAGCGTCGTCCTCACCCGACGACGAAGTACGGGCAGCGGCCCTCGAGACGCTCGGCGAGATCGCAACCCGTGAACCCGACGCAGTTCGCGACGCCGTCGAGGAGATCGTTGCCGCGCTTGACTCACCCGTCCCGGAGGTACGCTCGAGTGCGGTCGAAACCGCGTACAATGTCTCGCTGTTCAGCCAGGAGTCGCTCACGACCGCGATCCCAACGCTTCTCGAGATTGCGGCGGACGAGACCGAAGACGACGAGATGCGGCTACTCGCCGGATTCGCTGTCGTCTGGACCAGTGCGTACCCCGGCGCGGTAGAGTATATCGATCCGGCATCGGCACTCGAACTGGTCGACGAGGAAGCCGGCAGCGATCTGGCACAGATTGGAGCCTACGCCGTCTACTTGGTCGCCGATGACGATCCATCCGCGGTCGTCGACATCGTTCCGACACTCGTGACACGGCTAGAAACCGATCCGATCAGCCGGCGAGAGGCCCTCGACGACCACGCCGGCGCACTCGGCAACTTAGCCACCGAACGACCCGATGCAGTCGAGTCGGTTGCCGAGACGCTCGTCGACGCGATCGACGAACCTACGTCAGATACAGACATTCTGGGGCGCGAGCTGGCACACATCGCGTTACGAGCACCGGCGGTGGTCGCCGAAGCACTCGATGTCCGCGGCGAAACGAAATGGCCCGAGGACGGTCTCGGTGATCACGGCCTCGCCCCCTGGCTGTGTCGCGGATTGCTGGCCGACGTTACTCCGGGCTACGTCGATCCGGTGTCGGAACGAACCGAAAAACTGATCCAAACCGTTGCTACTGCGCACGAAACCGAGCAAAACGCCGGTGTTGCAGGGGACTGTCTGAAACGGATCGCCCGTACCGCTCCGTCGCTGCTCCACCCATACGTCGAAACCATCGAGGAAGGGTTGTGCCTCGATGCACCCCCACTTCGACGGGATTACGCCGAAGTGCTCGCGATACTCGGTGAACGGGACGCACTCAGACAGCCACCGCTACCCTGTCAAACCCTCGAAGCGGTCACAGAAACCGCTATCGAATCGGTCGATCGGGACCGTTCCGAGCCGTAACGGTCTCCACGAACGATTCGTCGGCACTCGGTCACCAGGTTCGGGACCGATCGCTCTCGCGGGCGGTACACCCCGCATTCGAGTACAGTTATCCCGACCACTCGAGTGAGCTATCGGCGCGCGAAACGGGAAAACGGAATCGGACGCTTAGAGGTAGTCGATCGACGGCGGCAGTTCGAGCTTCATGCCCTTGCGCTCGCGGATCTCCATGATCTTCTCGCGCTGGAGCGAGTCGGACATGACCTCGAAGCCGGCGTTTTCGGTGTTCCAGGAGGCACGACCCTCGGTCGCAGACCGGATGTCGCTGGCGAAGCCGATCATCTCGCCGACGGGCGCGATGCCCTCGACGACCATCAGATCGCCTTCCTGGTACATGTCGTCGACGCGGCCACGGCGGCCCTGAATCTCGCCGGAGGCGGCACCCATGTGGTCGTTGGGCACGTCGATACGGACGTCCTGCATCGGCTCGAGCAGCTTGATCCGTGCATCGATCAGCGCCTTGTGGACGGCCTCGCGGGTCGCGGGGATGACCTGTGCCGGACCGCGGTGGATGGTGTCCTCGTGGAGCTTGGCGTCGTGCAGGCGGATGAGCGAGCCCTGAACCGGCTCGTTGGCCAGCGGCCCGTTATCGAGGGCCTCCTCGAGCCCCTCGATGACCAGTTCCATCGTCTCGTTTAAGTGCTGGATACCCTTCGTGTCGTCGATGAGGATGTTGGTCCCGTGGATGTGTTCGACGTTCTGGGACGTGTCCTTCTCCATGCCGGCGTCCTGCAGGGCTTCGCGGCGCTCCTGCTCGGGCATGTCCATCGTGGCCTCGCCGCGTTTGACCGTCTCGACGAGGTCGTCGCTCATCGGCTCGACGGAGATGTAGAAGCGGTTGTGGCGGTTCGGCGAAATGCCTTCGACCTCGTCGCTTGCTTCCTGGGGAGCCTCGCGGAAGACGACGATCGGCTCACCGGTGTTGACCGGGATACCCTGGTTCTTCTGGATGCGCTGGGTGATGACCTCGAGGTGGAGTTCACCCTGCCCGGAGATCAGGTGCTCGCCGGTGTCCTCGTTGATGTCGATCTGGATCGTCGGGTCCTCCTTGGAGACCTGCCGCAGCGTCTCGATGAGCTTCGGCAGGTCGTCCATGTTCTGTGCTTCGACGCTTTTCGTGATGACCGGCTCGGAGATGTGCTCGATCGACTCGAACGGCGTCATCTCCGTGCTCGAGACCGTCGAGCCGGCGATGGCGTCCTTGAGACCGGTGACGGCGGCGATGTTCCCGGCGGGGACTTCCTCGACTTCCTCGCGCTCGCCGCCCATGTAGATCCCAACGGACTGGACGCGGTTCTTGCCCGCGGTACCCGACACGTAGAGCTCCTGGCCCTTCTCGAGGGTGCCCGAGAAGACGCGGCCGGAGGCGACTTCGCCGGCGTGGGGGTCCATCGCGATGTCGGTGACCATGAAGACGACCTCGCCGGTCTCGTCGACCAGGCGCATACCCTCCGCGAGTTCGGTGTCGTCGTCGCCGCGCCAGATACGCGGAATACGGCGGGGCTGTGCGTCGACCGGGTTGGGGAAGTGCTCACAGACCATGTCGAGCACGACGTCCGACAGCGGGGTCTTCTCGTGGAGTTCCTGGCGCTTGTCGGCGCGCTCGAGTTCCATAATCTCGGCGAAGTCCATCCCGGTCCGTTGCATCGACGGCATGGAGACGCCCCACTTGTAGAGGGCGGATCCGAATCCGACGGTACCGTCCTCGACGGAGACGGTCCAGTCTTCGACGTCGTCCATGTCCTCGGTCATGCCGCGGATCAGTTCGTTGACGTCGCGGATAACCGAGAGGAGACGCTCCTGCATCTCTTCGGGCCCTTCCTGCAGCTCGGAGATCAGGCGGTCGACCTTGTTGATGAACAGGGTCGGCTTGACGCCCTCGCGCAGCGCCTGTCGCAGCACCGTCTCGGTCTGGGGCATGGCCCCTTCGACGGCGTCGACGACGACCAGCGCACCGTCGACGGCACGCATCGCGCGGGTGACGTCGCCGCCGAAGTCGACGTGGCCCGGCGTGTCGATGAGGTTGATGAGGTGGTTGGTCCCCTCGTACTCGTGGGTCATCGACACGTTCGCCGCGTCGATCGTGATCCCACGTTCCTGTTCGTCCTCCTCCGTGTCCATCGCGAGCTGTTCGCCCGCGGTCTCGTCGGAGATCATGCCGGCACCGGCCAGCAGGTTGTCAGAAAGCGTCGTCTTCCCGTGGTCGACGTGAGCGGCGATGGCGATGTTCCGGATGTTCTCCGGTTCGTCCATCAGCCGTTCACACTCTTGGACGATCTTCTTGCGTCGGCCCATATACCCCTCATTACCGGTACCGGGGTCAAAAGGGTAGTGTTTCTCATCCGGCGTATGGACCCCTCGAACGTGGCGAACGTCCACTTTGCGCGAGTGAATAGCACGCAAGTTATCGAGGCGATCGCGCCTATCCGAGTTTCGTCGGCTCGAGGCCGTCAGCCGTCGATGACTGGAGATCGACCGTCAACAGTCCGGCGGCCGTTCGACCGTAAACTCCTCGTCGAAGGAGTGCAACGACATCACATCCTCGCCGTCGCCGGTTCCGACCCCCGTGGGCGTCATCTCGACGCGGACGATCCGCCCGTCGTCGTCGCGGACGTAAACCGTCTGGGTGGGTTCGCCCATCACGGGACCGTCGGTGTCCCACGCCTTGCGGGTCTCTTCGGTTGAGAACTCGTAGACACGGGCGGTTTCGCCGTCGAGTGACGTCGTCTCCGCAGCCTCTTTGCCGTCGACGATCTCGATCGTGTTGTCGTAGAACCCGCTGAACGACCCCATCCCAACCGTAGAGAGTTCCTCCTCCGAGAGCGTACGACAGCCGTCCTCTCTACTGCTGTAGAGTCTCCCGTCGATTTCGGCCCATTCCGTCCGGTATTCGGTTCCGTTCATGTCGGTCGTCTGCTCTACGTACCAGTCGCCGCTGTCGGCCACGTATCCGGAGGAAGTCGACGCGACCGACATGCCCCCCATTTCGATCGACCCTTCCCCGTCGAAGGCATACGACGTGACGGACGCGAAATCAGTTCCGCCCCCGCCCGTGGTACTGTCGCCGCCGTCTTCGTCATCGCTCGCAGTGAGATCGGTACATCCCGCAACCGCGACCACAGCCATACTGCCGCCGACCGCCCGCAGCGTCCGCCGGCGAGTCGTCTCCGCCCTGTCGGTTCGTTGTTCCACCATGTGCTAGCTACCCGTTCAGTCGGGCAACGATCGGATAATTTTTTCTGTGTCCCCAACCGTTTAAACCCCGGCCGCGGACGGCGGTTCCCGACTCACCGCTTCTGCATTCGATCGGGAGAACGGCGGGCACGGCGGGCTCGCGTGATCGAACGGACGCAAGAACCTTAGGCTCCGAGCCCCTGTTATCGCTACACATGGATCTTCGCGTGAAGGGGTCGGGTCCCGCCTCACCGTTTCTCAGCGCTCGCGACCTCTTCGAAACCGAATACGATCTCTCCCTGCCGGTTTACGTCCAGTTGCAGGACGACCCCGACGAACGAACCTGGGCCGGCCACCACGAGGATCGCCACGTCCTGAACATCTCGAGACAGGCTGCCTCGAGCGCCATGGCCCGCGAACTCGCCCTCCACGAGTTCGCTCACATGGCCAGATACGAGCAGGAACACCCGTCGCATACCCAGTCGACGGAGGAGGTCCTCTTTCTCGCGCTCGCCGGGAAAGAGGTCGAGCGGCGAAAGCTGGCGCACTGCTACCAGATCGCAAACCACATGAAAGACATCTACGCCGACGACATCACCCTCGCCGTCGGCCCCGGAGAGAAACTCCTCTCGTACCTCGAGTCGAGCCTCGCGATGGCCGTCGCCGATCGGCCAGAGACGCCCTCCCATCCGGGCCTCGAACGTCTCTCTGCGAGTTCGGACCCCGAGATTACGGCCGTGAACGCGGCGTTTGCGGTGGCGCTTGCGGAACGACACGATCTCGTCGACGAGTCCCATCGCCTCTATGATCTCGCGCACGCGGCCGCGATGGACGCCCCGACCGTGGCGTTCGAGGAGTTCAAACATCGATTCCGTGAACTGGCGCGCGAACCCGATACAAGCACTTACCGACAGGTGCTCGTCGACGCGACGCGATCCTACGTCGGCGGGGAGGGCGTCGCGGCGGACTGACTCGGTCCGCCCTGCCGTGATCGAACCGTCATCCGACACCGGGACGGAACGCTATCGAGCACCGTCGAACGAAAACGGTCTTCGATCGGCAACCGACAGTCCCGCTCGAGGCGGTCGCTACGAACATCTCGAGTCGGATCGAAAACAGAGAGACGAAAACCGCGTTAGCGTGCAGCCGCCGCGACGCGCTCTTTCTCTTCTTTTTGACTGACCGCGTAGGTCTGGACGTCGTAGTTGGCCGCGCCGATCAGCTGGCTGGCGATGGCCTCCTCGACGGACGTGGCGGTCTTGAACGAGTCGTTGTGAACGCCTTCGGCGAGGAACTTCAGTGCCTGGTCGACCCGACGCTGCGGGGCGACGTCGACGGCTTTCGGGACCGAGATCCCGCCGTATTTCAGGCGGACGGTCTCCTCACGCGGGGCGGAGTTTTCGACGGCCGTCACGAGCACCTGAACCGGGTTTTCTTCGGTGCGTTCGTGGATCAGTTCGAACGCTTCACGGACGTAGTTGAGCGTCTTCTGTTTCTTGCCCGTGTTCTCCTCGGTCTGCATCAGGCGGTTGATGAACCGCTCGACGATCGAGATCTGGGACTTCTTGAACTGCTTGCTGGCGTGTCGACCGGCGGTGTGTGCGACCGGCGTCACGGTGATGTACCGCTCGGTCGAGGGGTCGCCGTACTCGATTTCGCCGATCTCCCATTCGCCGAACAGCTTCGCGGAGACGTCCGCACCGCCCGCAGGGGCGTCCGGATCGGGTTGGTCTTCTGCTGCCATGATTATCGCACCGGTTTTTCAGCGTTTCCGCGGACGAGTTCCTTCAGCGCGACGCCGTTGACCTTGTCAACCTTGTAGTTGACGCCCGACAGGTCACCCATCGCGCGACCCTTCGCACCGCCGATCCCGGCGATGGTGACTTCGTCGTGCTCGTCGATGAACGAGATCGCGCCGTCACCGGGACAGAACGCGGTAACCTGCTTCCCGTTTTTGATCAGCTGCACCCGGACGCACTTTCGAATCGCCGAGTTAGGCTGTTTGGCTTCGATGCCGACCTTTTCGAGTACGATACCGCGAGCCTGCGGAGCGCCCTCGAGCGGATCGGACTTCTCGCGGAGGCCCCGTGCGCGGCGCGCGTAGTCGGAGTCGGACCACCGCTGCTCCTGGCGGTCCTTCTTGAGCTTGCGCGCGGCGTACTTGCCGTTTGCCATAGTACCCGTCGCTATCCGACGAAGGCACTTAAACGACCCGTTTCGAGTCGACGTTACGGCTCGAGAGCGCTCGATGGGGGTCGACGAGGCGATCTGAGATCGTTTCACGGCCAAGCGACAGCTCTCGGGCTGTCCGCCGGGACGACTCCCCACGCGAACGGCAGGTTCGGAGCGAACGATCGGCCACGGCCGTCGCCCGCCGATCGCCCCAGCCTCGAACCGTCGATGGCACACGTACCATCAGATATTATAATTAACTAAAAGTTATTAGTCAGATGGGGCGCATTCTGCACTCGTTATGACCACGATTCCGACGGTGTTCGTCACCACGTCCTGGTTCAAGCGACTCGTTGGGCTCTCCGACGAGGAGGCACAGTCCGGTGATGGCTCGCCAGTAGTTGCGGATCGAATCGGATTCGACGGATCGCTCGAGGACGCCGAAGTGATCGGTCGGAGCCCCCAGTCGTATATCGCCGCAGGCGAATCGGTCTCGTCGTTCGTTGGGAAACAGATCACCAGCAAACTCGCCGAGTACGGACTCGAAGAGATCGAGCCCGACGAGTGGTATCCGCTCGAAATTCCGCTCGCCATGCTGTACGATATGCGCGACGAGTACGGCGGCGTCAGAATGCGAAATATGGGACAGAACGTCCCCGAACACGTCGAATTCCCGCCGGAGCTCTCCGAAGTCGACGAGGCGTTAGCGTCGATCGATGCGGCGTATCACCAGAACCACCGCGGGAGCGAGATCGGTTCCTACGAGTTCGAGACAGAAGGGCCCAACGAGGGAGTGATGATCTGTGAGAACCCGTACCCCTGCGAGTTCGACAAGGGACTCATCAAGGGCGTCGCAAAGAAGTTCGCCAACAACCCCGTCACGGTCGAGGAAGTCGGCGACCAGTGTCGGTCCGACGGCGACCAACACTGCGAGTATCACGTCGAGTGGATCTGATCGCGTCCACGCGGTAACTGACCGTCGCCGATCGACCGTTCTCCCCGCAGTTCCGTTGCTCGAGGTATCCGTCAGTGGCGTCCGGATATCCTGCCAGCACGCGTCGTTGTACCGACCGATTCCAGCCCACCGGTGTCGCCGAACCTGACGGTCCTCGAGCCGTGCGACGATCCTCGGGCTGGAACCCTCACCCAGTCTGATGACTGGGCGGCTCCACAGCCCAGCGCGTGCCGACTCAGTACGGATACTCCCTCGGTTCGCGCTGGATCGAAATCCACTTCAGCGTCGTCAGGGTCTCGAGGATCCACTCGTCGTTGTACCGACCGATCCCCGAGGCACCGACGCCGCCGAACGCGACGTGGGGTTCGTCGTTCAGCGGCTGATCGTTGATGTGGACCATCCCCGTCTCCATCGCGTCGGCGACGTCACGCGCCCGAGCGACGTCCGTCGAGTGGACCGATCCCGACAGGCCGTACTCGGTGTCGTTGGCGATCCGAATCGCCTCCGCGTCGGTTTCGAAGGGGATGACCGGCGCAACCGGTCCGAAGTGCTCGTTACAGGCGACCGGCATGTCGCTGGTGACGTCGGACAGGACCGTCGGCTCGACGAACAGGCCGTCGTAGCTGCCGCCGGCCTCGACCGTCGCACCGCGGTCGATCGACTCCTCGATGAATCCGACGATCTTGTCGCGCTGGCTCTCGTTGATCACCGGGCCGACGAGCGTCCCTTCCTCGAGCGGATCACCGATCGGGAGCTGTTCGGCACGGTCGGCAAGTCCCGCCACGTACTCGTCGTACAGTGATTCGTGGACAACGTGTCGGTTGATCGAGATACACTCCTGTCCCTGGTGGGTGAACGACCCGAACGCGCCGGCGTCGATCGCCCGCTCGAGATCGGCGTCCGACAACACGACGTGGGCGTTGTTTCCGCCCAGTTCGAGCGCGGGTTCCGTGTAGGATCCGATGGCACGCTGGCCGACGCCCCGTCCGACTTCCGAGGATCCGGTAAACGACATCACCGACGGAACCGAGTGCCCCGAGAAGTGATCGCCGATCTCGTCGCCGTAGCCGGGGACGACGTTTAAGACGCCGTCGGGGAGACCTGCCTCCTCGAAAACCTTCGCGAGCACGAGCCCGCCCGTCAGCGGGGTGTGCTCGTCGGGCTTTAGTACCACGCTGTTGCCCAGCGCGATGGCGGGGGCGACGACGCGGCTGGTAAGATACAGCGGGAAGTTCCACGGCGTGATGACGCCGACGACACCGGCCGGTTCGCGTACGAGCAAGTTCTCCTTGCCCGGGGTAACCGAGTCCTTGCGGCGGCCGCCGTCGCGCATCGCCAGTCCAGCGCCGACGTTCATCGTCCCCTGTGCGAGCTGGATCTCGAAATCGGCTTTCAACTGGACACCACCGCACTCGACCGCGAACAGCGTCGTGAGGTCGCCCGCGTACTCGCCCAGCAGTTCGCACGCCTCGGACACGATCGCAGCACGCTCCTGCGGTGGTCGTGTCGCCCACTCGGATTGGGCGTCCGCCGCGATCGCGTATGCCTCGTCGACATCGTCCTCGGTCCCCTCGGGAACCGTCGCCACGATCGCCCGCGTCGCTGGGTTTTCGACGGCGATCGAATTCCGATCGCCGGCCGGAACCCACTCCCCGTCGAGATAGAGGGCGTTCCACCCGTTTTCCGGCGCGATGCCGAGTTCGTCTACGTCCCTCTCACCGGCGGATAACTCACTCGTATCCGTCATACGACTGCTCCTATCATCGGCAGTTGATTATTGTTTTGGTTGTGACATTCAGAATGAGAATATACAATATCAGATCATAAAAACCCGTAAAACGCCCTGTACTCGCTAATTGCTAGTTTTATTAATATCCAATATGTATAAAAGACATAAAATATATTCATTCTGTTAGCTCAAATTTATGGAGGTTAGGAAATAACACAATCGCCGGTTATGATAACAGTCGAAAAACGGGGCGAGGTTTTCGTGACGCCACCGGAATTCAGCAGTTGACAGACTAGAGAGCGACGAAGGAGTTAGTGACACGTCCCGATGGCAAGAGTAACGACTCCCTGTATTCGTCCGACTCGAGCGGGAGAACGGCCGGCGTATCCAAGAGAAGGGGATCGGATTTCGGTGCGGACTCGAGAGCGACTCAGTGAAGGGAGAGAGAATCGACGCGGCGCCGATTAGAGCAGTTGGATGTCGTCGATCGCGAAGTGACGCTTTGCAAGCCTGCGTGCGGCGTCGATCGTCCGGCCGTTCGAACCGATAGCGACGCCCCGATCGTCCTCCGCGACTTCGACGTACGCGACGGTGTCGTCGTTCTCGCTGATTGTCACGTTGTACACCGCCGCAGGCGCGAGCGTGTTCGCAACGAACGCTTCCGGGTCGTCCGCGTCTTCGACGAGCCGAACCGGAACTCCGACCCGCTCCTGGTATTGCGTGACGGTTCGACCGTCGGGGCCGATCGCCTCTCCCATCCGGCCGCTCGAGACGACGATCAACAGCCGCTCGGCGTCGGTGTTCGAACCGTTCGTCGCGTCGTCGGTTCCGTCTCCGATGAGGAGACAGTCCTGCCCGGGTACACCCGTTACGTCCTCGAACGCGGCGAGGTACTGACGGGCGTCGTCGTCGAGGGTGACCGGCATCGATCAGTCGGCCTGACCGCCGGAGCCGGGACTCGTCGACCCCATCCGAAGGTCGACGTCGCCGGTACCGAGCTTGATCGGCTTCCCGACGATGACGTTCTCCGTGACACCGTCCAGATCGTCGACTTCGCCGTGGATCGCGGCGTTGAGCAGGTGGTTGACCGTCACCTCGAACGCTGCACGGGCGAGTACGGATTCCTTCGATCCCGAGATGCCGTGGCGGCCGATCGATTCGATCTCGCCGCGGTTGGTCATGATGTCCGCGACCAGCATCAGGTGACGGACGTTGACGTCGTCGAGACCCTGTTCGGCCAGCGTGTTGTTGGTCTCCTCGATGATGGCCTCGCGGGCGGCCTCGATACCGAGGTTGCGGTGGATCTCGTGGATGTTGTTACACGTCGTCCGCGAGGCGTCGACGCCCTCGATCTCCAACACTTCGCCGAAGGCCGACCCCTCGGTGTAGAGGACGAACTCCTCGCTGCCGTCGTCCATCTCCTCGCGGCGGATGACGACCCGTGAGATGTCCTCGATCCCCTTGAAGGTGATATCGCGCAGTTCCTCGACGAGCTGGAGCAGATCCCGGTAGGAGGGTTCCTCGGGACCGAACTCGATCTGGGTTCCCTGCTGGACCGTCTTCACGCCGAGGTTGTCCTCGATGATCTCGGCGACTTCCTCGGGCGTGATCATTCGCTCGCGGAGGGTGTCCTCGTTGAGCGAAATCTGGACCCGCATGTCCGCGACGTTCGTCGAGACGTCACCCAGCGCGAGGATCTTGGTCGCCTCGATGTTCCAGACGACCTCGTGGGCCTTCTCGCGTTCGGTTGCGTACTCGTCCTCGAGGTGGACCGTCATCATCGGCGTGTCGGGGGTCTTCCGGGCGTCGACGAGTTCGATCAGCCGCGGCAGCCCCTGTGTCACGTCGATTTCGGCGACGCCGGCGTAGTGGAACGTGTTCATCGTCAGCTGCGTCCCGGGTTCGCCGATCGACTGGGCCGAGACGGTGCCGACGGGATCGAGCGGATCGACCCGCGTGTCGATGTACCTGGCTTCGACGGCTTTCGCCAGTTCGTCGGCGTCCTCGACGGTAACGTTCGCGCGGTCCTCGAGCGTCTCGTACACCTCGTTTTTGAGTCGCCGCGGCAGGTTCGTATCCTCGACGACCGCGATGGTATCGTCGTCGACGTCGTACTCGATTTCAGTCATCGGAGGTCACCTCCGTCCCCTCGAGCAGTCGATTATCCGCATGCTCCGAGAGGTTCGTCGGCTCGGTCGTGGTACCGAGGAACTCCTGTTTCGCTTCTTCGGAGTCGAACTCCGAATCGAGGACGCGATCGGCGATCTGCTCGACGTCGATCTCGTTTTCGTCGCCCGAGGACACCTTGACCGGCGAGGTGCCGTCCTCACCGAACTCGAACTGGACGATCGTGTCCGAGGTGTCCCGAACAGTGCCGTCGTACTGGGTCTCGAGTTCCGAGAGGGCGTTGATCAGCCGACGCTGCAGGTAGCCGGACTTCGACGTTCGGACTGCAGTGTCGACCAGCCCCTCGCGGCCACCCATCGCGTGGAAGAAAAACTCCCGCGGGGTCAGCCCGGAGGTATAGGAGTTCTCGACGAAGCCGTGTGCTTCCGCCGAGAGATCGTTTGGCTCGTAGTGGCTGAGGGTCCGATCCTCGTAGCCGCGGTTGATCCGTTCGCCACGAACGGCCTGTTGGCCGACACAGCCGGCCATCTGAGTTAGATTCAGCATCGACCCGCGGGCCCCGGAATCGGCCATGACGACGGCGGGGTTGTCGTCGGTGAAGTGTTCGTCCGCGATGTTCCCCGCATTGTCACGCGCCCGCGAGAGCGTCTGCATGATCTTCATCTCGAGCGTCTCGTCGATCGTCCGGCCCGGCAGGCTCTCGAGTTCGCCGCGTTCGTAGGCCTCGATGAGTTCCTGGACCCGATCGTAGGCGTCGTCGATGGTCTCGTCGATGCGGGACTGGGCTTCCTCCGGAATCGTCTCGTCGTCGATCCCGATCGAGAACCCGAAGTGCATGATCGCCCGCATCGCGAGCGTCGAGACCTCGTTGATGAAGATCCGGGCGCGGGTGTTGCCGTAGATCTTCGTGATGGTGTCGACGATCTCGCCGCCGAACTCGCCGACCTCGTCCTCGGCGATGGTCCCGTCGATGAGTTGCCCGTCCTCGATGACGACATCGTCGCCGATGGTGCCCGTGAACTCGAGGTTCAGATCGTCGGGCAGCAGTTCGGAGAAGACGTCGTACCCGGTCCAGAACGGCTGTCCCTCGTCGTCGATGCCGCTTGGCTCGGGCAGTTCGTCGATCCGGGTGGCCCGCAGCAAGTCCAGCGCCTGCGTCTCGTTGAACCGCGGGTTGTCGTGGGTCAGCAGGTACATCCCGGAGATGTGGTCCTGAATCGCGCCGATAATGTTCTCGCCGAAGCGAGGGCTTAGAATTTGTTCCTGCACGCGCATGAGCACGCGCGCCTCCGCGCGAGCCTCCTCGTTCTGGAGGGCGTGCATGTTCATCTCGTCGCCGTCGAAGTCGGCGTTGTAGGGCGGACAGACGACGGTGTTCAGCCGGAAGGTCTTGTACGGCATGACCACGACCTCGTGGGCCATGATCGACATCCGGTGCAGCGACGGCTGGCGGTTGAAGATGACGATGTCGCCGTCGATGAGGTGGCGGTTGACCTCCCAGCCGGCCTCGACCTTCTCGGCGAGTTGCTCGCAGTTCTTCTCGGTCACCTTCAGGCGACGGCCGTCCGGCCGCCGAACGTAGTTGGCACCGGGATGGCCCTCGGGGCCGTTGGAAACGAACCGCCGGGCCTCCTCGAGGTTCCGCTCGGTGACGTTCATCGTCTGGGTCATCTCCTTGGCGACCCGATCCGGAACGCCGACCTCGTTGAGCGAAAGCGTCGGGTCCGGCGAGATGACGGTCCGGGCCGAGAAGTTCACGCGCTTCCCGGATAGCGACCCGCGGAAGCGGCCCTCCTTGCCCTTCAGGCGCTGAGAGAGGGTTTTGAGCGGCCGTCCCGAGCGGTGGCGGGCCGGCGGCGTCCCCGAAATCTCGTTGTCCATGAACGTCGTGACGTGATACTGGAGCAGTTCCCAGAGGTCCTCGATGATCAGCTGGGGAGCCCCGGCTTCGCGGTTCTCCATGAACCGCTGGTTGATCCGGATGATGTCGACGAGTTTGTGCGTGAGGTCGTCCTCCGAGCGTTGCCCGTTATCCAGCGTGATCGACGGTCGCGCCGTAACCGGCGGCACCGGGAGGACGGTGAGGATCATCCACTCGGGACGGGACCGGTCGGGATCGATGCCGAGAACCTCGATATCCTCGTCCGGAATGTCCTCGAACCAGTCCCGGATGTCGCTCGGCATCAGCTTGTTCGTGTCCTCCTCGGTGAGATCGATGTCGAGTGCCTTCTCGATGGCCTTTCGCTGGCTCTCGCGCGGGCGGAACGAGCCCGAGAGGATCTCGTTGACCCGGCTGAGTTCGATCTCGGTCTCCTCGGCGAGTTCGTCCGGGGACATCCGCTCGCCGTCCTCCTCGCCCTGCATCGCCGCGGCGATGCGCTGGGAGTACTCGCTGGTCAGTACCTGCTGGACCTCGTAGTAGGTGGTCGGCTTCTCGTGGTCGATGTCGTACTGGATTTCGCCACAGAACGGACACCGGTCCTTCTTCCGGGCCTGCCGAATGGCGGCCTTGGTGACGTCGTTGAGGTCGCGGCCGAGTTTGCGCGATTCGTCGATCTGGCCGCGGAACTCCTCGCGCTCGTCCTCGGTGAGCAACAGCTTCGAGCACTCCCGACACGTCCCACGCAGGAGCCGCCGAATGAGTTTCGTGAACCCGACATGGATAACGGGAGCTGCCAGTTCGATGTGCCCGAAGTGGCCGTTACACGACCCGGAGTGTTTGCCGCAGGTCTTGCACTCGAGGCCGGGATCGATAACCCCCAGACGCGGATCCATCAGCCCCATGTCGATGGGGAACCCGTCGTCGTCGTAGGTGTCGGCGGTGATGATCTTCGTCGCGCTCATCTCCCGGTACTCCTCGGGCTCCATGAGCCCGAAGTTGATCGATCCGATGTCTTTTGGTGTGGTGTTTCGCATGGTGGTTGCTTAGACGGCGTCTTCCAGTTCCAGTCGCGGCGCGATACCCAGAGCCTTCATCTCGTCCAGCAGGAGCTTGAACGCGTAGCTCATCTCGATCTCGTGGATGTCGGTCTCCTCGTCACAGTTCGGACAGTAGACGCGCCGTTGTTCGACGTTCTCGACCGCGCTCATCCCACAGTTGCCACAGACGTGGATGAACTCGCGGTCGGACTCATCGAGCAGCCGTTCTTTCAGCGTCATCGCGGCCCCGTGACCGATGAACACGTCGCGTTCCATCTCCCCGATACGGAGACCGCCCTCGCGGGCACGTCCCTCCGTCGGCTGGCGGGTCAGCACCTGCACCGGCCCGCGCGAGCGGGCGTGCAGTTTGTTCGAGACCATGTGGTAGAGCTTCTGGTAGAAAATGATCCCGACGAAGATCTCGGCCTCGATCTTCTCGCCCGTAATGCCGGAGTACATGGTCTCCTTGCCGGCGGAGTCGAACCCGGCTTCCTCGAGTCCCTTGCGGAGGTCCTCTTCGTCCTCGCCGAGGAACGGCGTCCCGTCGACGCGACGGCCCTCCATCGCGCCGAGTTTGCCGCCGATCATCTCGAGGATGTGACCGACGGTCATCCGCGACGGCAGCGCGTGGGGGTTCAACACGAGGTCCGGCACGACGCCGTCCTCGGTGAAGGGCATGTCCTCCTGTGGTGCGAGGTGGCCGACGACCCCCTTCTGGCCGTGTCGCGACGCGAACTTGTCTCCCAGTTCGGGGATGCGCTCGTCGCGGACGGAGACCTTCGAGAGCTTCGAGCCGTCCTCGCCCTCCATGAGGGTGACGGTGTCGACGACGCCGGACTCGCCGGATCGCATAGTGACCGAAGTCTCACGGCGCTTCTGTGGCGAGAGGCCGCCCATGTCGTCGGGTTCCTCGAGGAACCGCGGCGGGCTCGTTTTCCCCAGCAGGACGGAGTTCTCGTCGACTTCCGTCTCGGGGTTGACGAGGCCGTCCTCGTCCAGATGAGCGTAGGCTTCCTCGCCGCGGGCACCGCGGACGTCCTGAGAGGGGATCTCGAAACGATCCTCCTGACCGCCGGGATATCGCCGTTCCTCGCCCTCGTAAGTCCGGAAGAAGTGCGATCGGGCAAGCGCCCGTTCGACGCTTGCCTTGTTCATGACAAGCGCGTCCTCGATGTTGAACCCCTCGTAGCTCATCACGGCGACGACGAAGTTCTGGGCTGCGGGCCGGTCGTCGAAGCCGATCTGTTCGGTAGTCTGGGTCTTGACCATCGAGAGCTGTGGGTAATGCAGCAGGTGCTGGCGCGTATCCGGTCGGATCCGGTAGTTCGCCGACGGCAGCCCCAGCGACTGCTTGATCATCCCCGCACCCATCGTAATACGCGGACTCGCGTTGTGCTCGGGGTAGGGGATCATCCCCGCACCGATCCCGAAGATCAGCGACGGGTCGATCTCGAGGTGCGTGTGTTTCTCGGTGAGATCGTCCTCGTCGACGGCGACGAGGATGTCCTCTTCCTCCTCGGCGTCGATGAACTCGACGTAGCCGTGGTCGACGAGGTCCTCGAACTCGAGATCGCCGTTACGGAGCGCTTCGATCTCCTGGTCGGAGATGCGGGGTTCGCCGTCCTCGACGACCAACAGCGGCCGCCGGGCACGACCCGCGTCGGCGTTGACGATCACTTCGCGGGTACGGTCTTTGACCGAGACGTTGACCATCTCGGAAACGTCGCCGATGCGTCGTGCTTCTCGGATCTGTTCTGCGAGTTCGTGCGGGTTCGGGTGCGTTCCAACCAGCGACCCGTTGACGTAGACTTTGGCGTCTCGTTCTTGGCTACTCATGATTGATCAGTCGTCTGCCGGCGATGTCGATCGTTCGATGCTCTCGATGCCCGGAATACCCTCGACGCCCATCGAGGCCAGTTCGCGTTTGAGTTTGCTCTCGTCCTCGACGTTCTGGGAGAGTTCCATCGCTTGTGCGAAGTTCTTTACCAGCCCACAGTTCGGTCCTTCGGGCGTCTCGGAGGGACAGATGCGACCCCACTGGGTCGCGTGCAGGTCACGCGCCTCGAAGTGGGGCTGCGAGCGCGAGAGCGGGCTGCGAAGCCGACGCAGGTGCGAGAGCACGCCCATGAAGTCGGTCCGGTCGACGAGCTGGCTCACGCCGGAGCGGCCGCCGACCCAGTTGCCGGTCGCGATCGGGTGTTCGAGTCGCTCCGTCAGGACGTCCGATCGGACGACCGTCGAGACCGAGAGGTTCCGGTTGCGCATGTTCGCGCGCTCGAGCTGGTATTTCACGTCCCGGGCGAGCTTGTTCAGCGCCGTCCGGAACAGATCCTTCATCAGATCGCCGCTGACCTTCAGGCGTTTGTTGGCGTAGTGGTCCTTGTCGTCGGCCTCGCGTCGGCCCAACGCGAGTTCGAAACAGGCCTCGGCCATCCGACAGAGGTAGTGGGCCTTGTTGATTCGGACGTCCTCCTCGGGGACCCCGTCCTCGTGGAGATGGGGCAGGAGGTAGCGGTCGATGACGTAGTTGGCGCGCTTGAGCTGGTAGTTTTTGCCCTGGCCGGAGGCGACCCGACGCCCGAGCGCCTCGATGGCCTCCTCTTCGGTCTGGACGTCCGCTTCCTCCAGGTTCTCGAGCATGTACTTGACGACCTCGGGATCGTTCGAGACCTTGTGGACGATCTCCTCGTCGGACTCGAGGCCCAGCGCACGCACGAGCGTCACGAAGTTGATCGATCCCGAGACGGAGGGGAACGAGACCTCGAGCAGCCCGTCACGCGTTCGTTCACAGAGTACCAGGGCGCGGTACCCCCGCCGCTGTGAGAACGTCTTGGCGACCTGAATCTCGTCGCCGTACTTGGTGTCGTACTCGGCGAGGATCTTGTTTGGCGCGAGGTCCTCGCTGGTCATCAGCACCCGCTCGGAGCCGTTGACGATGAAGTAGCCGCCGGGATCGGCCGGGTCTTCGCCGATTTCGATGAGTTCCTCGTCGGAAAAGCCCGCAATGTTACACTTCTCGGAACCGACCATGATCGGCATGCGACCGATCTTGGTCTCCGTGGAGTCGACGACCCGCTGGTCACCCTCCTCGCCTTTGACGATAGACATCTCCATGAAGACCGGCGCGGAGTAGGTGATGTTCCGGAGGCGGGCCTCCTGCGGGTACAGCAGTTCCTCGGAGCCGTCCGCCTCGCGGACGCGGGGCGTGACGACGCGAACGTCGCCGAGTTCGACGTGTACCGGCTCCTCGCCTTCCTTGTCGCCGATGTCAGTGTCGATCGTCTCCTTCTCGTCGACGACTTCCTGCATGCCGCGGTTGAGGAAGGCGTTGAAGGAGCGATAGTGGTGTTCTGCGAGCCGTTCCCTCGAGAAGTATTCGCGCGAAATGTCCCGTCGTTTGTCTCGGTCGAGTTCCATTGCCATTTATTCCACCACGAGTCGGTATACGACTGCCTGATCGGTTGTCCGTGAGTCGCGAACGATCTTGATGACGTCGCCGACCTCCGCCTCGTCCGGCAGGGCGGGGTCGTTGCGTTTGATTTTGGGCAGGTCTGTACGGTCGATATCGTACTCGGAGAGCACCTCCTCGAGCACGTCCTCCTCGAGGACGGTGTGTTCCGGAACGAGTTCGTGTTGGCTTACGTCTACCATGTGTTGATGATGTGCGTGTGGGCTATCGGGAGAGAAGCGGCTGTCACGAGATACTACAGCCAGATACCGTCGGGAAGCATTTAACGGTTACTAACTCGATCCAAAAGCACGGCTAACCAACCCCGGGCGAACCTGACCGGAGTTGCCGATCACACGTGTCAATACCCGGTTATCAGTTAAATTCCTTGTGGGTCGTGTGAGTAATTGGCATAGATACCTCCTCGAGCGGCCGAAATCGTGTCCCGATTCGCCGTACCACACGGGGTTCGATTGGAAAGCCTTAATACTCTCACCCGGAAACGATGAGTTGCGAGCCCGGGTGGTGTAGTGGCCCATCATACGACCCTGTCACGGTCGTGACGCGGGTTCAAATCCCGCCTCGGGCGCTTTTCCGATACTCGACTTCGACAGCGGGTCGCTCGTTCTCACGGCTGGACGACTGGAGCCCTCGCGTCCAACTGCCGGTGTGCTATCGGTACCCTCCGACCGCGAAGTCGCGCACTCGAGGGGCCATCAGGTTTAATGATTATATATCGAATTACCAAGATATGGATGCGAGACGGGACGGTAACCCCGACGGCCGTTCGATACGGGGGGTATACGATACGTTGCGGGGGCGATACGTCTTCAAAATCGGCGCGGCGATTCTCGTCGTCACGGGGTTGCTCCTCGGAGTGGGCTACATCACGTTTTCCGGCGTTCAGGCGAGCGTCGAGAACGACGCCGAGGAAACGCTGCTCAAGTCAGCCGATCGAGAAGCCAGCGGTATCAACGAATTCGTCCAGGACCGAAACGCCGACGTCGTCCGTCTCTCGAAGGACGAGACGATCACGGACGGCACCGAGGACGAGATCCGCACCGCACTCCGGACGAACCTCGAAATCCTCCCCAGCGACGTCCAGTCGATCCACTACTACAATATGGAGACGAGTACGATCGAAATCAGCACACAATCGGAGCGGGAGGGCCAACAGGTGGTTCAATCGGACCGCCCGTGGGCGGTCCGTGCCGTCTCGTTCAGCGGCGTCGACGGCGCCCGCTCGTTCGAACCGTACGAAATCGGCGGCGAGAAACGGATCGGATTCGTCAGCCCGGTCGAGGGACAACGGACACGCGCGATAGTCATCACCGTCGATCTGACCGAACGGGGAGCACTACTTACGGCACCCGTCGAGGGAGGGACGATCGAAGTCGTCTCCACGAGGAACGGACGGGTCGCGCTCGCCGAGGACACCGGGAAAATCCTCGGCGAGTACGCCATGCTCGAAGCACTACCCCGGCTCGAGGAGGAGGTTACGGAGCCACGAACCGACGTGGTAACGGCGAGCCACGACGGGATCGAAGACGATCAGGCCGTCGTCGCGACGGTCCCGATCGACGAGAAATCGTGGGTCGTCACCGTCGTCGCCCCGCGGAGCACGGTCTTTGGAACCGTCGACGAAGTGACACGAAGTCTCATGGTTCTGATCGGGATCTCGCTGCTCGGTTTCGTCGCGGTTGGCGCGGTCATCTCCCGGGATATCAACGGTTCGCTCGAGGAGTTGACCGAATACGCCGAAGCGATCGAGAGCGGTGATCTCGACGTGACGATCGATCAGTCCCGGAGCGACGAGTTCGGCGAGTTATCGACGCTGTTCGTCCGGATCCGGGAGACGCTCAAATCACAACTTTCGGACGTCAAACGGCGCGCACAGGAGGCCGAAGCGGAACGCGAGCGAGCCGAGCAGGCCAAAGCGGAGGCCGAAACGGCGAAAGCGACGGCACAGCAGGCCAAAGCGGAGGCCGAAGCGCTGAACACACACTTGGAATCGAAAGCGGCCGCCTACCGCGATACCATCGAGGCAGCCGCCGACGGCGACCTCACGAGGCGACTCGAGACGGACAGTCAGAGTCAGGCCATGACCGAGATCGGCGAGGCGATCAATCAGATGCTAACCGACATCGAGCAACTCGTGGTCCGGATCCAGCACGTCGCCCAGGAGGTCGACGATCGGAGTTCGGACGTGACCGCTTCCACCGAAGAGATCGAGGCCTCGAGCGGCGACGTTGCCGAAAGCATCGAGGAGATTTCGGCCGGCGCGGATACCCAAAGCCGGAAACTCGAGACCGCAGCCGAGGAACTGACTGAGCTTTCCGCGACCATCGAGGAGGTTGCGTCCTCGTCGGAGACCGTCGCGGAGCAGTCGGAACAGGCCGCCACGAGGGGGAAACAGGGCCAACGGGCCGCGACCGAGGCAATCGAGGAGATGGACCGAATCGAATCGAAAGCTGCGGCGACCGTCGACGAGATGGAGACCTTGCAGCGCGACGTCGAACGAATCGGCGAGATCGTCGAGGTGATCGACGACATCGCCGAAGAGACCAACCTGCTGGCGATAAACGCATCCATCGAGGCCGCGAACGCGGAGGCGTCCGGAGACGGGTTCGCGGTGGTCGCGACCGAAGTCAAGTCGCTCGCGGAGGAAACCGCTGTGGCGACACGGGAGGTCGAACAACTCGTCGAAGCCGTCGAGGAGTCGACGGAATCCGTTGCTGACGACATGTTCGAGATGCAGGCCGACATCGAAGACGGGAGGGAAACCATCGACGAAGCCGCCGAGACGCTCGAGTCGATCGGCGACCGGATCGACGAGGCCAACGCCGGCATCCAGTCGATCAACGAGGCGACTGACGAGCAGGCGACCTCGGCCCAGGAGGTCGCCACGATGGTCGACGACATCACGAGCGTCAGCGATCGGACGGCAACGGAGGTCCAGAACGTCTCCGCTGCCGCCGAGGAACAGACGAGTTCGATCCAACGAATCGCGACCAGTACCGAGTCGCTCTCGGATCGTGCAGAGGAGTTACAATCGCTGGTCGGTCGCTTCGAGACACGGGCCGAAACGATGGGGACAGGAAAGCCCGCAGCGCCGGGAGACGACTGACCGGATCGTCCCCGCGATCGGGGTGACTGCTCCGAACAGAACAAAACCCTTAATACTCTCACCCGGAAACGATGAGTTGCGAGCCCGGGTGGTGTAGTGGCCCATCATACGACCCTGTCACGGTCGTGACGCGGGTTCAAATCCCGCCTCGGGCGCTTTTCCGATACTCGACTTCGATAGCGAACGGCTTTCTCCAGCGATCAGTCGGTGATCGAACATTGTGCAGGTTCGAACCACGACAAGTTCCTTTCGACGAACACCGGTCACCGATCGACCTCGGCCATCACCGTCCGCGAGCGCTCGGTTCCGACGCGACACCAGTGTGAGTGCGAACGGTATCCATCATCGATTCTGAAATACTAATTATTTAGTATTCGGTCCGTGATGCCTCCACAGACAGTGACTGCTGCTCAGGGACTCGACCAATGACGAACCAGATTACCGTCCTCGTTGTCGACAACGAACCGGGGTTTCCCGAACTCGCCGGGGAGATGCTCGAGCGCGAACGCGACGAGATCGTTGCCGTCCCAGCGAGAAGCGGCACCGAAGCGCTCGAAATACTCGCTCAGCGATCGGTCGACTGTATCGTCAGCGACTACGAGATGCCGGAGCTGACGGGGCTCGAGTTGCTCGAGCGGGTCCGGGAGGACGACCCGGATCTCCCCTTTATCCTCTTTACCGGACGCGGATCGGAGGAGGTCGCAAGCGAAGCGATCGCCGCGGGCGTAACCCAGTATCTCCAAAAGGAGTCCGGGGAGGAACAGTACACGCTGCTTGCAAACCAGATCACCAACGCCGTCCGCCAGTACCGGACCGAGACTGAACTGCGGGAGAACGAACGGCGGTACGAGCGGACGCTAGCGACGTTACACGAGACGACGCGGGATTTGATGCGGGCCGGCACCAAAGCGGAGATCTACCAATCGGCGGTCGACACTGCGGGCGAGATCCTCGACGTGGTCGTCGCCGCGGCGTACACGTTCGAGTCGACGGACGGCGTTCTCGAGCACGCCGCCTCGACCAGCGATGCGCGGGAACTCGTCGATCCCGAACGGACCTTCGAGCGAGGCGAGGGGCTGGTATGGGACGTGTTCTCCGACGGGGAAAGCGCCTATTACGAGGACCTGACGCGGGAAGACGGGATCACGACTACCGAGACGGAAACGCTGAGCCGAAGCGAACTGATCGTTCCGCTCGGCTCACACGGCGTGTTGGTTGCGGGTGCGACGGATGTCGACGGCTTCGACGAGACGATGACCGAACTGTTGCACATTCTGGCGGCAAACACCGAGGCAGCGCTCGATCGCGCGGAGCGAGAGCAGTTGCTCCGGGAACACGATCGGACGCTGACCCGACAGAACGAGGAGTTGACGCGGCTCAACCACATCAACGGGATCGTACGCGAAATCAACCACGGCGTCGCCCAGGCCTCGACGCGGACCGAGATCGAAACGACGGTCTGTGACCGGCTCGCGGACACCGAGCGCTATCGGCTCGCGTGGATCGCCTCGAACGACGACCAGCCGCCCGAACCGGCGGTCTGGGCGGGGGTCGACGCGACGTACGTCGATCGCATCCGGGCCGACGGCCAGTGTGCTCCCGAAACGGCACTGATCCGGGAAACGCTCGATACCAACCGAGTACAGCTCGTACGCGACGTCCTCGAGGCCGATGGCTGGGACAGGCGACGAAAGGAGGCGCTTACGTACGGGTATCAGACGATACTCGCAGTTCCGATCACCGACGGCGACCGACAGTACGGCGTCTTGCTCGTCCACGTCGAGGGAGTCGACGCGATCGGCGACGGCGAACGCGAGGTTCTTGCCGAACTCGGCGAAACCATCGGGCATGCGATCCGTTCGGTCGAGCGAACGCGGGCGATGCTGACGGATAGTCGGCTGGAACTCGAACTCGAGTGTGGGGACTCGGGACTGTTGCTCAACCGCCTTTCGAAGCGGATCGACGGGCAAATCACCCTCGAAGGCGTGATCGATCGCGGCAGCGGGATCGTCGCCTTCGTAAGCGTCCCGTCGACGGCGGAACTCGACGGCCTCGAGTCCGAGCGAGCGTCGATCGAAACGCTGTCGGTCGTTTCGGAAGGGGACGACGAAACGCTGTACGAAACGACGATCACGACGACGCCGTTTCTCGAGGTGTTGCGGTCGTTCGACGTCCAGTGGCGGGCAGCAAGAGTCGAAAACGGAACGGCGACGCTGGTGTTCGAGGTGCCACAGGGAATCGATACGCGGTCGCTGGTCGAGTCGATCAGGGACGTCTACCCCGAGACGGAACTCGTCGCGAAACGCGAGACGACCACCCGATCGGCACGACAGCTCGATACCCATCTCGAGGAACGGCTCACCGACAAACAGTTCGAGGCCCTGCAGGCGGCCCACTACAGCGGATTCTTCGAGTGGCCCCGCGAGAGTACGGGGGAGGACCTCGCGGCCGCGCTCGACGTGTCACCGCCGACCTACCACTACCACCTGCGAGCGGCCGAACGGAAACTGGTGCGGCTGGCCTTCGAGAGAGACTCTAACTAATTAGTACTGTCCTCTAGAGGGTACTAAACAAATAGAAATTATATTTAATCACCGGCGGTCCGTACGACCAAGTGGCGATCTGCGGTAGACTGTCGCCACCCCCAATCCCCCACCCCCACTTTCCGAGGCACTCTCGACCCGAGAGCGGTCAGTGTCGCTCATCGTCGCTGATCTGGTCCCGGCCCGGACCGCCGAGGTCGGGGCCAGCGGACCGGGCTGTCCGCAGTCCATCGACTCGAGTGCCACGGAATCGAAGCGACGGCCGTCAGTGTGACTGGACGTCCTCCCACTCGATCCAGTCCTGTTCCCAACCGCGCCGGGATTCGGCGCGGCGTCGCGCACGCTCGCGGTCCTCGCGGGCCGTTCGATCGCGTTCTACGGCCCCCGACTGCTCGCCGTCGACCAGCAACGGGTCGAACGAAACCGCCTCGAACTGCTCCCGGCCGCCGTCGGCCGAGATCGCTTCGAGTCGCTGCCGGTTGGCTCCCCGCGGAAACACGAGTCGGCCGCCGTCTGTCAGTTGTTCGAGCAGCGCCCGAGGCGGATCGACGGCGGCGGCCTCGAGCAGGATTCGGTCGAACGGGGCGTACTCCGGGAAGCCGTCCGCTCCGTCGCGACGATCGACGAGGACGCCGTCGTAGCCTGCGCTGGCGAGGTTCTGCCGCGCTTCGATCACGAGCGGGCGAGCGATGTCGACGGCGTGAACGTTGGTTTCGCCGACGAGTTCGGCGGCGACGGCCGCCGTGTAGCCGACGCCGGCACCGACGATCAACACCGTCTCGTCGTCCTCGATTGAAAGCACCTGCAGGAGTCGGGCGACGGTGCTCGGGGCGAGCACACGGGTGCCGAGAGTTTCGTGTTCGCGATCGGCGTAGGCCGTTCGCTCGTCGTCGACGAACTCGTGACGGGGGACGTCACGCATCGCGACGGCGACGGCTTCGTCCTGAAGGACGTCCTTGGCCGCGGACTCGAGTCCGTCGACCATGTCCTCTCGCAGTACCGCGGGGTCCATAGCCGGGCTACCGCTCGGGAGAGTATCAATGGCCCGCTTGCGCGACCCGGCGGTTCACGCGGGCACGGCCCTCTAGCCGCGCATCTCGACGAACCGAACGCCGCCGTATTCGGTGCGCTCGAGCGAGCCGTCCGCTCGTTTCTCGGCGTGGACGAGCGTCTGAAACCCGGTCCCGATCGGCGCGAGTAACTGGCCGCCGGGCCGGACCTGCTCGACGACGGGATCGGGAAGCGCCGACGTCGCACAGGTGAAATACGCAGCGTCGAACGGGGCGTGTTCGGGCCACCCTTCACGACCGTCGCCGACGCGGACCGAGACCGCACCGTACCCCGCCTCCGCGAGGGAGTCACGCGCCCGGTCGGCGAGTTCCTCGCTGTACTCGACGCTGTAGACGTGTGCCGCCCCCACGAGTTCGGCGGTCACCGCGGCGTGGTAGCCACGGCCGGTACCGATCTCGAGGACGTCGTCGCCGTGCTCGAGGTGGAGTTTGTCGGCCATGATCGCGACCATATGCGGTGCGCTGATCGTCTGTCCGTCACCGATCGGGAGCGGCCGATCGGCGTAGGCGCTTGCTCGACGATCCGCCGGGACGAACTCGTGACGGGGGACCGACTCGAGGGCCTCGAGAACGCGTTCGTCGTCAACGCGCGAGGCGACGGTTCGGACCATACGCTTGCGGGCGGTCTCGTGGTCGTCGGACCCGTCGGGACCGAACCGATCGAACATGCGGCTATCCTCGGAACGCACGGCCAATAGAGTGTGGGACGCGAATGCCGGGTCGCGTCCGGCGGCGGTCGGTAACTGCGACCCGCGTTCGAACCGCGAGGCCGATCACTTACCGCCCGCCGTGGGCGTTGCCTCCTCCGTCGGGACGCCCGCGTCGGTCGCATCCGCCTGCTGGTACGTGATGTTCCAGCCGGTGAGTCCCATCACCACGAGGATAAGCGGCGACAGGAATCCGAGGAAGTAGTAGGGTGCATACTGGAACGTCCCGACGCCCAGTGTCCCCGCCATGAAGACGGCACCGCTGTTCCAAGGGATCAACGCGCTGGTCACCGTGCCGGACGCTTCGACCGCCCGTGACAGGTTCTCGCTTTTGAGCCCCTTCTCCTCGTAGAGTTCCCCAAGGGTGATTCCGGGGACGACGATACTGATGTACTGTTCGGCGGCGAGGGCGTTCATCGAAATCGCGGAGACGGCAGTGACACCGGTGAGACTGGCGGCCCCCTGAGCCAGCCGACCGAGGTGGTGTGCGAGGACCGCGATGACCCCGGTCCGTTCGAACATGCCGCCGAGCGCGAGCGCCGAAATGGCGATCGTCACCGCCCACGCACCGCCGATCATGCCACCGCTTTCGAGCAGTCCGTCGACGACTGCCAGTCCCGTTTCGGGTTCCGTTCCCGACTGGGCCACAGCCCAGACCGCGTCGAACGCCGATCCCTGGAGTGCGTACGACGTTATGGCCCCGGAAAAGACGCCCGCACCGAGGGCGGGAATGGCGGAGACGCCGTAGATCGCCAGAGCGAACGTCACGACCAGCGGAAACAGCGAAAGCGGCGTGATGTGATACGCTCCGGTAAGTGCCGTCTGTATCTCCGCAACCCGATCGACGGGAATGGACCCCGACGCCCGAATGCCGAGGACCGCATACAGGAAGACACAGATCACGAACGCGAGCACCGTTCCGTTCCGCATCGCGTTGATGTGATCGTACAGATCCGTGTCCGTAACCGCCGCCGCGAGGTTCGTCGTATCGGACAGGGGGGATTGCTTGTCGCCGGCGTACGCTCCCGACAGGATCGCCCCTGCCGTCATCGGTTCCGGGAGGCCGAGTCCGGATCCGATCCCGATGAACGCGACGCCGAGCGTCCCCGCCGCCGTCCACGACGACCCGATCGCGAACGTGATAACTGCGGTAATGATCGCCGTCATGGGGAGGAAAATCGCCGGCGTCAGTAACTCGAGTCCGTAGTACATCAACATCGGAATCGTCCCCGCGTGGATCCACGTCGCGATCAACGCGTAGACGATAAAGAGGATGAAGATGACCTGCATCCCCATGACGATGCCGCCGGAGATACCGTCGTACAGCTCTTTCCAGGACGTGTCGAACCGGTAGTAGCTAAACAGTCCGGTGAACGTAATCCCCCAGAAGAGCGGAAACTGCGGGTCCATCCCGTAGATCCCGATCCCGATCGCGAGAAAGCCGATCATTCCCACGACGGGGATGAGCGCCTCGAGCAAGGACGGGCGATTCTCCGGATCGATCTCGTCGTATAAACGGACGGAATACTCGTCGGACATAGTGGATACGTTATTTCGAATCGTGTGGCAGTGAGGGACCCGACGTCCGCAGTTGGGCTACCGGATCGTCAACCGAGAGTTGGACGGTTATGCGCCGAGACGACACCGTGCCCGCATCGAGCCCACCCGTTTGCCAACACATGACAGTTCATCCGTCGCAACAATTAGTTATAAAGACAGTGATGTTCTTCTACTATACCCTTGTTTTATGTACTCTGATAGCCCTCTAATTGATATCTCATCAATTCAAATATTTTAATTAGGTGCTTGTCGGAAACGGTCGAACGATACCGGACCGAACGATGAAACCGATGGACGACGGAGAACTCCGTGTTACTTGCAACACCCTGTAGCTCGGTGTCGTCGGAGTGAGCGGCAGGATAACGAACCGGTCGAACGACGTCACCGAGGGGCGACGGATTACCAGGCCGACCAGGCGCTGGTCGTCTGGTCGTAGGCGTAGACGCGCTTGACGTCTTTTGCGAGTACCGTATCCCCTTCCATTTCGTATCGGTCACGATCGTAGCCGGAGGCGTCGTCACGAACGACGAACGCGTCGATTTCGAACTCGTCGTCGCCGAACTCCTCGATCTCCCCGACTTCGAACTCGTAATCGCCGGGGACGTGGACCGTGATACTCCGGCTGTCGTCCCGGGACCCGTCCTGTGGATGGACGGTGACGTTGACCGCGACGTTGTCGACCTCGCGGCTCCAGACGGTTTCGATGTCGTCGGCCGGAGCCTCTTCGGTTCGCCGGTGGCCATCGAGCTCGACGCTCGTGACGCGGACGGTCGAGAGGACTTCCTCGGTCTCGAGGATAAACTCGTCACCGACCGAGACGGTCTCGTCTTCTGGCGCGGTGACGTTCGCCGTGAACGACTCGCCGCCCTGAGAGACGACGACATCGAGGGTAACCTCGGAGGGACGTTCCGGTTGCACTTTGTGGACGTGGCTACACTCGCTACAGCGGACGGTGACGGTGCCGCCCCCTTCGGTGAGTACTTCGTGGACCGTCTCGAGGTCCGGCGAGCACGAAGGACAGGGCGTCGGAACCCGATCCGGGAGTTCGCTCATACCACGTCGTAGACGCCACGCACCTAAAAGGCGATTGGACCGACGCTAGTTCCCCTGAATCGCGTCGATCACCATCGCCGCGGCGATGATGGGCTCTTTCGGGACGCTGCTTGCGTCGTCGATGACGATCTCGTAGCGGTCCCGCAGCGAGAACTGCCCGTCGATGGAGCCGACGTGTGCACCCTCTTGGTCTGTAATCTCGTACTTGTGCGGGATAAAGCCGCCGAACGGAACGATGTTCCGGGCCAGCGTCACGGCCGCGCCACGGGAGTTGATCTCGGCCAGTTTCGCCTCGGTCGTCGCATCGCGGATCTTCCAGGTGTCCTGAAAGATCGAGTAGTCGTTGTCCAGAATGACCAGATCCTCGCCGGTCTCAGCGTCGGAGAGCACGTAGTTGCCTGCGACGTCGATGATGCCGCCGGCTTTCACCGTGAACACTTCGTTCCCGTCGCCGTCGGTAAAGGGGAACTCCTCTTTCATCTTCAGCATCTTCTGTTTCCCCTTGAGAACGGTATTCCCGTCGGCATCGAGCGCCTTGTACTTGTTCCGGATGAATCCCTGTTCGACCGTATACTGGTCGTCAGAGAGGTCGATTCCTGCAATATCGTACGATCGCGTATCGCTCATCGAGAGAGCAGTTACACTACCGTTACTTGAAACCCAATGATACAGACACATCAAGAAGTGAACCAACGTTCCGAATGACGTACTGTTCAGAGATACAGCCGCGGGTTGCGTACCGGACGGATCAGTTCCCGTCCGTCGTCGGGAGTTCGATCGCGTCACCGTCCGCGAAGACGGTCGGATCACGGATGATGCCGTCGAGGTGGATCGGCGCTTCCGTCTCGCCGCCGATCCCCGCGTCGTCGCCGATCGCGATGTGGACGGTGCCGGCGGCCTTCTCGTCCAGCAGGACCGAGCCGACGAGTTCATCGACCGCGACGTTGGTACCGATCCCCAGTTCCGCGAGGTTGTACGCCGCGTCGCCGACCGACTCGGCCGCATCCTCGACGGTTTGCCGGATCTCGTCGTCCGAGATGTCCGTGACCAACCCGTCTTCGACTTCGAACGTGAGCGTCTCGTCGTCCTCGAGCAGTCCGTGGGGCATCATCGTCCCGTCGACGACGAACGTACCGTCGGCGGTTTCGGGGCTGACGAACACCTCGCCGGCGGGGAGGTTCGACATCGCTCCCGGTTCGTGGACGATGCCGGTGTCGGAGCGCCACTCCCGGTCGCCGATTCCGAACGAGATGTCCGTGCCGGCGGGGGTCGTCACCCGGACCTCGTCGGCGTCGGCGACCTGCTCGCGGACGGCCGCACAGTGGGCGGCGATCGACTCGTAGTCCGCCCGGAGTCCGGTCGTAAAGACCTCCTCGGTGATCCCCGGAAGGGTCGCGACGCGTGCACCGGCCTCGTTGGCTTCGGTCCGAGCGCGGGTGTGACTCAGGCTCTTGGTCGTCGGCGCGAGCACGACGTCGCCGTCGGCCATCGCCGCCGCGACGGGTGCAGGCGGCTCGCTTCCGTGGGTTTCCCCCGGCGGATAGCGGACGATGACGGCGTCGTCGGTGATCTCCCGTGCAGCCTCGTAGATCGCTTCGCCGATCGGTTCCCGCTCGTCGTCGGTGACGACGACGCAGGATTCCTCGGCCCCGAGATCGAGACACTGTCGAACTGCCGTTTCGGCAGCGGCGTCGCGTTCGGCCATACGCACACGTGCGAGCGACCGCCCGATAGATCCTTCCATTCGTGGCCCGCTATCGCGACGGCCGAGTGACGCGTTCGGCAGCGAGATCGGGAGGAAAAACTCCACTGCGAGTAAAAATCAGCCGGAGACCCTCGAAACGATTATCCCGCTCGGTGGTCCACTCCCGGATACATGATCCAGGTCGCGATCAACGGCTACGGTACGATCGGTAAACGCGTCGCGGACGCCGTCCGGCAACAGCCCGATATGGAGGTGCTGGGCGTCGCGAAGACCCGCCCGAACTTCGAGGCCGAGACGGCGATCGAGAAGGGGTTCCCGCTGTATGCGGCCGTCGAAGAGCGCGCCGATCAGTTCGACGAGGCCGGCCTCGAGATCGCCGGTCCCGTCGACGACCTCGTGGCCGAGGCCGACGTCGTCGTCGACGCCACACCCTCCGGGATCGGTGCCGAGAACAAGGCTCTCTACGAGGAGCACGGAACGCCGGCGCTCTATCAGGGCGGCGAGGACGCCGAGATCGCCGACGTCAGTTTCAACGCCCGATCGAACTTCGAGGACGCGACCGACGCCGACCACGTCCGGGTCGTCTCCTGTAACACGACCGGTCTCTCTCGAGTCATCGCGCCGCTTCGGGAGGCTTACGGCGTCGAGAAGGTCCGTGCGACGCTGGTGCGTCGCGGCGGCGATCCGGGCCAGACCTCCCGCGGCCCCATCAACGACATCCTCCCGAATCCGGTCACGATCCCCTCCCACCACGGCCCCGACGTCGAGACCATCTTCGACGGCCTCGACATCGATACCCTCGGGATGAAAGTCCCCGCGACGCTGATGCACATGCACAGCCTGAACGTCACGCTCGAGGAGTCCGTCGACGCCGCGGCCGTCCGGGAGTTGCTGGCCGCGGAGTCGCGACTGTTCCTGATTCCCGAGCGGTTCGCGATCGACGGCAGCGGCAAACTCAAAGAGTACGCTCTCGACGCGGGCCGTCCGCGCGGAGACATCTGGGAGAACTGCATCTGGGAGGAGTCGATCTCGACGGTCGGTCGCGACCTGTATCTCTTCCAGGGAATCCATCAGGAGTCGGACGTCGTCCCCGAGAACGTCGACGCGATCCGGGCGGTGCTTGGCGAAGCGGACGCCGAAGAAAGCATCGAGACGACCAACGAAACGCTCGGAATCGGACTGTGAATCGCCTCGGGGTCAAGCCCCGGGGCATTCGCCTCGACCGCCTGTAAACGGAAAGCAACGCGAGTTCACCGCGGCCACCGTGCGCGAGGTACTTCACGCGCCGATCACACAGCTGTCCGTCTCGGATAGCAACCGGCGTCGTGTCAGACATCCGAACACCGTTTCTTGGGTTCCAGTCGCCGAGAACAACTAGCGTCGACAGAAAGTTTTTGCCACACGGTCACCTACCACCGAACATGCGTAGAGACGACCGCGACGAACCTTTCGACGACCTCTTTCGCGAGATCGAGCGGATGATGAACGAGATGATGAACGGTGCCGACGCGAACGTCAATTTCGATTCCTCGAGCGGCGTCGAGAACGGATTCGGTATGGACACCCACGTCGACATCCACGAAACCGATGACGAGATTCGGGTCGTCGCCGACCTCCCCGGCGTCGAGAAGGAAAACATCGAACTCGAATGTGACGGCAAGACGCTGACGATCTCGGCCGGAAGCGAGCACCGCCAGTACGACGAACGCGTTTCCCTGCCGACCCGCGTCAACGAACACACCGCCTCCGCGACCTACAACAACGGCGTTCTCGAGGTCGTCTTCGACCCGGCAGAGCAGTCCTCGGGGATCAGTCTCGAGTAACGCGTCAGTCGCGGTCGCAGTCGTTTTCGCTACCGATTCGCAACCGATCGAATCGCGTCCGCAAGCCGGTCGTAAAACCCCGGTTCGTACTTCGTCTCCTCGTCGATCGTCGGGCGGGCGTTCGTCTCGTTGACGACGAGTCGCTCGTCCGTCTCGAGCAGGTCGACCCCCAGAAACGGGATCGAAAGCGTCTCGGCGACCGATTCGGCCATCGCCCGGTGTGGATCGGGGAGGTCGACGCCGGTCGCCTCGGCCCCGCGGTGGACGTTGTGTTTCCACTGGCCGTCGGCGACGGTCTCGTCGGGAAGTCGGCGCTCGACCGCACCGACGTACTCCCCCTCGAGCACCATCACGCGGTAGTCGGTCGCGCCGGGCAGGTACTCCTGGACGAGAAACGATCGGTCCCCGGTCGCGCGGTAGTCGTGGACCAGCGAGAGGTAATCACAGAGGCCGAGAAACGAATCGAGATCATGGGCCTTCGCGACGCCGACGCCGCGAGTCGTCGAGTTCGGTTTGACCACCACCGGAGGGTCAAATCGTTCGAAGACCGCCGTCAGCTCCTCGGTTCCGACGTCGTTCGAGACGTAGACCGATTTCGGAACCGGGAGGTCGGCCCGCTCCAGTCTGGCGAGAACTTCGGCCTTGTTTCGTGAAGTCAGGATCGCCCCGCGGTCGTTGAGCCACGGAATCTCGAGCAGGGCATCGGCGACCCCACCCTCCATGAGTCGGCCGGGATAGACGAAACCGACGTCGTACTCGTCGGCCGACCACGGCGGGTCCCCGAGCGGCACCACACGCTCGCTCGCGGGCACGTGATGAACCCGTATATCGCGCTCGGCAAGGGGATCGCGCATCCGGTGGAACGTCTCCTGATCGTTCGCCACCGCGAGATCGAGCATGGTCGAGACTCGGGAGCAGAGGAGTAAAAGGGACTCGAGACGGACGAGGCTGGATCGCCGTTCCGGGACGATCCCGGAATCGACCCGCGGGTCGCGTTTTCGATCGGAGCCACAGGTACGCGTCGACGGCAGCAAGCGGACTGCCGGAGCGGCCGTTCTTGCCGGGTTTCAGGAGGAAGGGGTCGCTGATCGGTCGCTACCTGCCTCGTATCGGGCGTTCTCCGCCATTATTTTAGGCCATCCAAAAACCAATGGTTTTATAAATTTTAGGTTTGCCTAAAATAGTGTATCGGTAAAGACATGATATCGAGACTATCACAGAAGGGGGAACGAGTATGAGCGGTTCTATCGGACGGCCGTGGCTCGAGAGCGGACTCGCTCTCGTTCTCGCGGTTTTGATGGTCACCGGCGCGGTCTCGCCGGTTGCGGGTGCCGCAGTAGCGACCGATCACTCCGTGCACGATTCGTCACGGACGCTCCGTGTCGATACGGATCGAGCGGTCGCGGCGGACCTCACGGAAAACGGGACCGATGAAACCCGGTCGTCGGACAACGAGACGACACCGGAGACCGGAACGGGGGAACGAAACGAAACACCGGACTCGGACGCCGATGACGGGGACGGATCGGATACCGGAGCGTCGGATGACGAGACGAACACGTCGGACGACGGGACGACTCCGGATACCGAACCCTCGGCGGATGACGGGGTTTCGACGGCCAACGAGACAACGGATAACGAGACGACGGAACTCAACGAGACACCCCCGAACAACGAAACACCAGCGGACGACGGGACGCCGAACGGGACGGTCACCGAGACTGCACGTTCGGGGAACGAAACCGAAGAGGTGATCGTCCGCGTCGAGGACTTCGAAATCCCCGGTGCGTCGGCGATGTCAACGGAGGGGGTCGTCGAGGAGTTGAAAGCCCGAGCCGAAAGCAGCCAACAGCCGATCATCGACTACGCGGAGTCGACGGACGGCGTGACGATCCGCAACACGTACTGGCTCACCAACGCCGTCCTCCTCGAGATCGATACGACCGAGGTCGACGTTCGGGAGTTGGTCGACCAAGAGGCCGTCACCGGGGTACACGAGAACTTCGAGGTTGAAGCCCCCAATCCGACCGAGAGCACCGGTGTCTCGACCGCCGACGCCGGGACGACGTACGGGCTCGAACAGATCAACGCGACCGAAGTCTGGGAGAAACACGGAACGCGAGGAGCCGGTGCGGAAGTCGCCGTCCTCGATACGGGAATCGATGCGAGCCATCCAGATCTGGAGCTCTCGACCGATGATCCGACCGACGAGACGTACCCCGGTGGATGGGCCGAGTTCGACAGCAACGGCGACCGCATCGAGGGCTCGACGCCGTACGCCAGCACCGACCACGGAACCCACGTCTCCGGCACCGTCGCCGGCGGCGACGCGAGCGGGACGGCCATCGGCGTCGCGCCCGATGCGGAGTTGAAACACGGACTGGTCCTTCCCGACGGCACCGGTTCGTTCGCCCAGATCATCGGGGGAATGGAGTGGGCCGTCGAGGAGGACGTCGACGTCATCAGTATGAGCCTCGGCGGCGACGGGTACCGCAGTACGCTCATCGAACCGATACGGAACGCCGAAGACACCGGAACGGTCGTCGTCGCCGCGATCGGAAACCACGGCCCCGAGAGATCCCACACGCCGGCGAACGTCTACGACGCGTACGCGGTCGGCGCGTCCGGTCCGAACCGGGACATCGCGAACTTCTCGAGCGGCGAACGCGTCCGGACCGATCGCGACTGGGGCGACGCCCAGCTCGATCACTGGCCGAACGAGTACGTCGTTCCCGACGTCTCAGCACCCGGCGTTGACACGTACAGCACCTTACCGGGCGGTGAGTACGGGGAAAAGTCCGGCACTTCGATGGCGACGCCACACGTCTCCGGCGTCGCAGCGCTTATGGTGTCGGCGTCGGGCGGCGATCTCTCACCCGACGAGATCAAGGACGCGCTCGACGACTCGGCGACCAAACCCGCCGGCGCTCCGGAACGGAAGGATACCCGGTACGGCCACGGGATCATCGACGCGATGGCCGCGACCACGGCGGTTGCAGCCGAACAAGGTGTTGACGGGACGGTCACGAACGCCGACGGGGAGCCGCTGACCGGTGCCTCGGTTCGGCTGGACAACGGTGCCGAAACGACGACAAACGAAACCGGTGCCTACCTCGTACGGGCGCTTCCGGGAACGTACGAAGTCACGGTCTCGGAGTTCGGGTACGAGTCGTCGACGGTCGAGGTCGACGTCGGCGAGGAAACGATGACCAGTCACGACGTGGCCCTTGAGCCGACGCTGGCGACCGACGTTACCGACCCGCAGGACGAGAAGGTCAAAGCCGGCGATGTCGCGTCCGTAACCTACCGGGCGGCACACGCCGACACCCTCACCGTCGAGCGAAGCGGTTCCCACGGAAACGTCACGCTCGTCGTCAACGGCGAAAAGCGAGCGTTCGGGACGCCGATCCCGATCGACCCGAGCGACGACGAGACGGTACGGGTGCGCGTCGAAACCGAGGCCGACTCAGGCGGTTCGATCGCCCTCGAGCACACGGTCTCGGGGATGAACGAGACGACGACGTTCACGACCGGTCCGACGACCGTCGTTCCGGATTCGACGTCCGTCGGCATCGTCGACAGTACCGGCTCGAAGTACGCCAAATCGGTCAGGACGGCGATAGACGAGACTCTCCCGACGGAGTATTTCGTCTCGGTCGTTTCGCCGGCGGAGGCGACGGCCAACATCGACAGCTACGACGTGTTCGTCGTCCACAAGGTCGACCCTGACGACGACCTCGAGTCGTTCGTCGACGCGACGGCCGATCCGGAAACCGGCGTCGTCTATCTCGACCAGTGGGGGAACACGAGCAACGGCGTTACGGCGCTTTCGCAGGCGACGCAAAATCCCGTCGTCACCGGCGAAACGACCCAGACCGATCGGCCGGAGTACGAGGTCGTCACGGGTCATCCGATCTTCGACGGCGTCGCCGCCGAGGGCGAGTCAGTCCGGATCCACGACCATTCGCGCGGCGACATTGCGTGGTTCGACCGCTACCAGGGGACGACGCTCGCGACGGCGAGCGACGACGGGACCGAACTCGGAACGGGAATCGCCATCGACGAGTCGACCCAGACCGCCCTCCTCTCGTCGCTGGGACGGGGATCGACGGTCAGAAACTCCGGGATAACCGGCGACGCCGACGCGATCCTGGGGAACGCGATCACGTACACGAACTCGTTGCCGCCGGCGTGGTTCGAGTCGAGACAGCCGGACCACGTCACGCCGGGTGCGTCGTTCGAGACGACCCTCGTCGCCGACGACCTCGAGGACGTCACCGTCAGGCTCACGGATTCGACGACCGCCGATCCCGAGAACCTCACGCTGTCCATCGACGGAACCGAACGGGAGTTCGGACAACGGTACGAGGTCGACGGGAGCGCGGAACGCATCCCGATCGAGGTCGATACGTCCGACGGGACGGTCGGTGCGGTCGGTCTGACGATCGACGTCGCAGGTAGTAACGGGACGGTCGAACTGTTGAGCGGCCGAACCGCGGTGTACGAGAAACCGCTGGTGGTCACCGAAGAGGTCGACACCATTCAGGAGGCGATCGACCTCGCACCACCGGAGACGACGGTCGAAATCCCCGAAGGGACCTACACCAACCCCGTAACGATCACGACGCCGGGGGTCACGCTAACGTCACACGGTGACGAGCGACCGACCGTCGAGGCGGACATCACAAGCTTCTACGATCCGGTCGTCCACGTGGACGCTCCGAACGTCACCGTCGAAGACATCGACGTCGTCGCGAACGGCCAAGCACCGGACGGGATCGAGGTCGATCGGCCGAACGCCACGATCAGACACGTCTCGGTTAGCGGGGCCTCCCACGGCGTGCTCGTCGGCGGCTCTGCATCCCACGCGTCGGGAACGGTCGTCCACGACGTCGAAATCTCCGACGGAGTCGACCTCCTCGCGCTCGGCGTAACCGTCGGCGAGGCCGACGACGTCCGGGTCTATAACGCTTCGATATCCGGACAGGACTCCGGAATCGACGTCTACACGTCCACCGATACCGTCATCGAGAACAACAGTATCACCGACAGCGAAGCGGGGATCACGACGTTCGACACCGATCAGGTCGAGTTCGTCGACAACGAGATCACCGACACGCGCGTCGGCATTCAGCTCGAGGGGTTCGCCGCCCCCGAGACCGTCAGCGGAAACGAGATTTCGAACGTCTCCGAGGGAATCTACGTCGAGGGGATCAACGCGGGCGGTCCGATCGTCGAAAACGAGATCGACGCCCACTACGGGATCTGGATCGAGCGCGCCGACGCCCCCGCGCTCGATATCAGACGCAACGACCTCTCGGAGACGAACGTCTCGATCGGAAACGATCTGGACGGATCGCTCCGGGCACCGCTGAACTACTACGGCGATCGAGTCGGGAACGAGTCGTTCACCGCGGGCGAAGTCGTTTACGAGCCGTTCCTGACCGCCCCGCCGGCGGAAGTCGACGCCGAGGAGCCCCGACGGATCGGCGTCGATCTGTCGCTCGAGGCAGGAAGCGCCTACGGCGTGAGTTTCCCGGGGACGACCGAGCAGACGGTCTCGGACGTACTGGATGCGGAGTTCGACGGCGTCGTCTACGGCTTCGACGCCGACGAGCAGGCGTGGACCCAGTTGACCGGCGACGACAGCGTCGCCGCGCTCCAGGGACTCGTCGTCGTGGCCGAAAGCGACGGTCGGATGACGATCAGCCACTACGCCGGCTCGGACGGACCCGCCACACCGGGACAGCGGTCCCTCTCGGAGGGATGGAACTTCGTCGGCGCTCCCGAGTACGCCGACGCTGACGGAGCGTTCGACCTCGAGACCGTCGATCCGGGACTCGCCATGGCCCCGTTCGACGCCCCCGGCGGTCAGCCCGGACCGGAGGGCGGCTTCGACGGCGTCTATCGGTTCAACGAATCCGAGCCGGCCCCCGCCGTGAGCGCGTACGAGGGGTACTTCGTATTCGCCGAAGGCGACGGAACTCTTCCATCGTATGTCGTCCCGAACCCGTCGATCACCGAGCTATACGAGGGCATCGGCGTGTACCGGGCCGACTCGATCGAACGCGACGCGGCCGAGGACGACAGGGACGGGCCGATCGTACGCAACGAAACCGAGCCGACCGCGGTCGACACCGTCCTGTCCCGAACCGCGGAGATGGATCGCGAAACGACCCGTTCGGTACTCGCACAGTACGTCTACCGCCAACTCGACGGCGGTCCCGATGAGATCGACGGCTCGCCGGGCGGTCTCGACGAAACGGCTGCAGCGATCGTCGACGACGCACCGGCCGAAAACCGGAGTCTCGTCGAGGGTGCGGTGGAAGACGCCCTGCGGCGGGCTCGCGGAAACGCGTCCGCAGACGTCGGTAACCACCCCACAACGAGCACCGAACCTACCCAGGATAGTGCGCCGAGAGCGAACGACGTGACCGGATAAGTCAATGATATCGATGAAAACGCTGCGATCGAGGCGAACGCTACCCGCGCTCGTGGTCGTGATGATCGTACTCGCAACCGGCGCTGCCGGTACCGTTCCGGCAGTGTCCGCGCAAGACGACAGTCCGCCGCCATCGCCGGAAGCGTACTACGGTAACGTGACCGTCGGCGGCGATCCGGCCCCCGCAGGGACCGAGATCACCGCTCGGATAGACGGCGAACAACGGGGACGGCTGGTTACCGACGAAGCCGGAACCTACGGCGGCTCGGGCGGCGGTGAACCGAAACTCGTCGTCAGCGGGAGCCGTGCCGACGACGGCGCGACGGTCACGTTCTTCGTAAACGGCGAGCAAGCGACCGAAACGTCGGACTGGGAGTCGACAGCCGTAACCGAACTCGATCTCACCGTTCCCGCCAACGATGACGGTAGCTCCGGCGGCAGTGGCGGATCCGGCGGCAGTGGCGGCTCCGGCGGCAGTGGCGGCTCCGGCGGCAGTGGCGGCTCCGGCGGCAGTGGCGGATCCGGCGGTAATAGCGACGACAGCGACGACGAGACCGGCGGCAGCAACGGGACCGACGCCATCGGGAACGAACCGGCGGACAACGGCACTGGCACCGCCGACGGAGAAAACGGTACCGACACGCCGACCGATCCCGACGACGGCGACGGAAACGACGATTCAGTCGACGACGACGCGACATCCCCCGTTCCCGGATTCGGGGCCGGGGTAACGCTAGTGGCCGTAGTCCTGTCGGGACTGGGAGCCCGTCGCTTCGACCGT
>NZ_HG315685.1:25005-103354 GCF_000455365.1 Halopiger djelfimassiliensis | reverse complement strand
GGTACGTTCCCTGTCGAACCCACGAGGCATCGTCAGTATATAGAAATCCCTCACCAAATGATGTTACGAAAGCATCCAACCCCGGCCGTGGCTACGAGCGTAGAGAGATTCCCAGTTGTCGGCTTCATCCCACCCGTAAACGGGTGGGCTTTCGCCTCGCTATCGCTGTAACATGTGCTTGGCGGAGTGCGAACTTGTATCTCAGTGGCTCTGGCGGACACGTCTTGACTTGAGCCGACAACGGGAAACTGTATCAACAAACTTTTAGTATTATGAATGAATTTATGTCCATGGATCGGCGAACGGTGCTTACCAGTGGTAGTATGATAACTGTCTCGGTCTTTGTAGGATGTCTCGATGATGATAGAAGTGGGCAAAAAACAAACGTGAATAAGAGTACGAGTAATAATTCTAGTAGTGAGAACGGAGCACAATCGAACGACCACTGTCAGGATAGTATTGATGCGGTTGTCATCGAAAATAAAGAGGCAATTCAAACAGATTCAGCAGTTGAGTTCGACAGTGAAAACATAAGTAGTAAAGATATTATTCAAAGAGCAATCGAAGACGCACTTGATGGAGAGGATGGTTTAGGAAGTGTTTCTGGACTATGTGACCTGGAAAGAGAAGAAATTGATACGGAACTAGCAACTTTCCCTCAATATTCGCTACCTAATGAATCAAATGGAGGTACTGGAGTATATTTCCAGTTTCAGGGAGAGTTGGTTTGGGTAACAACTGAAGAAAACGATTAACCTTCTTATATTTTATTGTACCTGTAATACAGCACTTATTCACATAGTTTATTAATATGTGAACTATAATATTAAGTCGAAGTATAAATAGATCCAACATACTTCGAACGGGAAGTCGACGAAGGTTCCTCAAACTACTCTCTGGAGTTGGTGTATCATCCAGTGCGCTGCAGTTTATGTCCAGAGATACACTAGCAGAAGTTACTGACAATCCAGAAAAGGAAGTTCCCATTCTACACGCGCTAAGGCGGACTCGCGATTCAGACGGTGAATTAAGCGATGAACGAGAAGCAGTATACAGAACGGTCGATATTGATCGTTGGGGAAAGATCCAGGCAGCATACGATGCTGCAGACCGGCTCGAAGAGCAGATTAATAGATCGATGTCAACTGACGCTGTTCAAATATCAGTCACAACTGATACAGACGGACACCACGAAAAGAATATAATTCAAGCCGATTACGTCGCTAAAAGGGAAAGGCAAGAAGGCAATAATAAACAAGTTCAAACCACTGATTCTGATGCCCAATTCAAAACACTACAAGAAAATACACCAAGTGAAGTTATGGGGGAATTTGAGTCAAGTTCTGTATCGTATAATCAATCATTTGATGTGGAATTCAATAAGATCGAAAAATCGACTGACCCGTTAAAAAGTACTGAAAGTAATACATATTATGATTACGAATATCGGCCACTTGTTGGTGGTGCATGCTTTGGAGATTCGGAGGACGGTTACTGCACATTAGGGGCTACAGTGACGGATGATAGTACCGATGAACAAATGATGGTTACAGCAGGACACTGCTTAGAAGATTCTGAAAATTCGTATCAGCCACACGATAAAGATAAAAAAATCGGCGGACCAGACCCATCAAGAGTTGTTGATGAGTACGGCTTTGATGCGGGTGTGATCGACACATCTGGAGTAGAACATAAATCTGACCTCGCTAGTGACGGAGGTGAAGATAGTTACAAAGGCTACAACATTGTTGGGACTTTAATGGAGGACACATTAAAGGACTACGAAGATAGAGGAACATCGATTGAAAAGCAAGGTGGAACCACTGGTACCGTCGAAGGTCCAGTTACCCATGTTGGAGAAAATACTGACTATCTACAAATACATGCTGACCGTGATGGGGGTGACTCAGGCGGTCCCTACTTTGAATACGTTGGTCATATAGACATTTTGCTCGCTGGAATTCATCGAGGACCGGGTGAAACAGACGGGCACTCAGAAGGTACAAAGATGCACGCGATTGAGGATCGATTCGAGGTTAGTGCCTATTAGCGAATACCACCTAATATAATTTATAAGTAGGAATTCCGATGACGTAGGCATCTACGGTGACAATGTGACGATGGTTGATACCGCGGCCGACGACGACGATCGGTGAGTGGGCCACTTCGCATGGTCGTCGCCGATACGAGTGCGCTGGTTGGTCTTACGGTTTCCCGAGCCGACAGATCCGTTGATACGGACATCCTCGATACGTTCCACTGAGTCAACCCGATGCGTCCGCGAAAGGGATCGAACCACGCGTCAACGAGATTTGGGACGAGTTCGGCATTGAACGCAAGTACGAGTCGACCGACGGTCAGCGAGGTGCGACCAATGCCAAGTGACGACGAATCCGTCGAGTGAAAGTACTGCGAGACGACACTGTCCGGGGACGACCCCACGTACCACGTCCTCTACGGTCGTTTCGAACACGCCAACAAAGCGTGGTCTCGGACAAACTCGTTGCCGGACCACGCGAAGAGATCGAGTCCGGAGCAGATGAACGCTACTACTGTCTCGACTGCTACAAGAAGCACCACGACCGCACAAAGGGCGCACATTTTGAGTTCAAAAACGCCGACGAACTGTGGCGGATTTTCGAGGCTGCCGACGGTCGCCTCGTCGCTGACACCTATCCGCTGACGGTCGGCAGTCGCCAATGAGTCCGTATCGTTGACGGCACGATCAAAGCGCGCCACTCGGTGTGCGTCTAGGGTAGCGAAGACGACGATTGGGAAATTGGGTTCGACATCGTGCTCGAGAAGTCGATCAGCGGCCAACTGCCAAGCGCGCTCGGCGAGTTCGGGATTAGCGGCTTCGTACTGGACTGAAAACTCGGTCAGTGCGACGGCGATGAGGAGATCGTCACGACGTTGAGTATCGGTTGAAGACATCACCGCTCTTGGCCGCGGTATCGTACTTCACAACCTCGGAGGATGGAAACGATGCATGCCGTCTGTTTATCGCAGTTCGGTATGAAATATAGTAACCATTAGAACTTTCCGCCTGTAGATTGCTGCATCTAATGGATCATCTTGATGAGATCTCCGTCGAAGAACTTCACGACGCACTCGACAACGTCGAAGGAAGGAAGCCGACACAACGGCTTTTAGCGGCGGTTGCGTACAAAAACGGCGTTACGCAGACCGAACTAGCCGAGTGGCATAACACCGGCCGGCGAACAATCTACAGTTGGCTCAAGCGACTCGACACTGACGGGTCGCTTGAGCAGGCCGTTACTGATGCTCATCGATCCGGAAGAAAGCGAAAACTCTCAGAAAAAGAGCAGCAAGAGTTCGAAGAAACAGTCCACGAATCACCTGAAGAAGTTGGGGTAGACGCGCCGGCGTGGACGCCGGCGCTCGTCCAGGAGTATCTCGACGAGACCTACGATGTCGAGTACTCAATCCCAAGCTGCCGGCGGTTGCTCAAAGAAGCGGGATTGAGCTATCAAAAAACACGACGTACAGCCGCCGAATCAGATGCTGAGGAACAAGAAACGTTCCGCGAGGAACTCAAAAAAAACGGCAGGAAATGGATGCCACAGTAGTCTGTATCGATCAAACTAAGAAATCCGTCCAAGTTGAGCCGCATGCCGCGTGGTTTCCGCGCGGCACGCGACCGTCTGTTGAATTGTCCGGACAACGCGACTGGACGTGTCTCTTAGGCGCGATCACCGAGGACGGTGATCGCTTTTTCTCTCGGTTTGAAGAGTACGTTACCGCCGATCATGCAAAACATTTCATTCTCGCATTATGCCAAGAGTTCGAAGATGACTTAATTATTGTGTTGGACGGAGCGCCGTATTTCCGGGCGTCGGCCGTCACGGACCTAGCGGCCCGTGACGACCTCGCTTTCGTAACATTGCCGGCGTATTCACCAGAGCTAAACCCGGTCGAAGAGTGCTGGAGACAACTCCAAGCGGCACTTAGCAATCGCTTCTTTGACTCACTCAACGAGCTCACAACAGCGATTGATACAGCTATTGATCAACTCTCGCTCCCAAAGGTGAGCAATTATTTCTAACGCCTACTATAGTAACACCCGAGCGGTTCGAAAAGCCGATCCCTACGGCCTCCGCCGATTTCTTCCGTTCTCGAGTCGATCTCGAAACCCGGATGTCACTCTCGCGGGTCGAAGGCAGGAATTGCAGAAGGCGGTGGCAGCTTAGGCGATCAGCTTCTCTTCGCCTTTCTCGACGACGACGCGACACGGCGGCGAGATCTTGTTGTAAGCACGCCGAAGCGCCTCCTTGGCGAAGTCGGCGTCATCGACGTCACACCAGATGGTGAAGATGCGCTCGCCGGCGTCGATGCGGGCAGCGGTGCCGACGATCTTCCCGAACGCCTGACGCATCCCGTCGGAGACACGGTCTGCTCCGGCACCCGTCGCCTGCTTGTTCTCCCGGATGACGTGGTGGGGGAACTTGCGCAGGATCATCTTGTAGTTGCCTTCGCCGGCGTTTTTCAGCATGTGGCGGTTGGCCGACAGGCGCGACGCCTCGAGCGATCCGTGACGGATCTGGACCTCTTCCTCGGTGACGAGGCTGATCTGGATCGGATAGTCCTCCGAATCGGCGCTGATGTCGCCCATCTTGTGCTGTGCGATCTTCGAGCCCGGGATGCCGGTGATGTATTCGCGGCGCGTGTAGGCCGGCTTGCTGATCTCCCGGTACATTGAGGCGGGTTTGTCGGACATGGTTGTGGTTACTTACGAAAACCGAGGCCTACCGTTCGGATAAAGGCTTCGAAGCACGCGCTGGAGCCACGGATTTCGAAACGGCCCGCTTTCGCCGGCGTACACGGTCCAGTGCCGAAAACCGGTCGCCACACCGCGACGCCGATCGATCGGACCGACGACTCGAGGGAGGAGACAGGCTCGAGACGGCTTCCGAAACGGCGGGTGAAAGGCGGACCCGCCGTATCGCCAGCGTGTTTAAGGAGCTTCCACGGGAAGTATCCCGTATGATGAGGAGTTTCCGGATCGGGACCCTGTTCGGGATCCCGATCAAACTCGATCTCACGTTCTTGTTGGTCCTCCCGTTTTTCGCGTATCTCATCGGGGTCCAGATCGAATCCGTCATCCAGATCCTCAACACGAGCATGGACGCCGGGATCGACATCGGCGCGCTTACCGCCGAGTGGTGGTACCCGTACATCGTCGGACTGGTCGCGGCGATCGGGCTCTTCGTCGGGGTCGTCCTCCACGAACTCGGACACTCGTTGACGGCCCAGCGGTACGGGTTCCCCATCGACTCGATCACGCTCTGGCTGTTCGGGGGCATCGCGGCGCTGTCGGAGATGCCCGAGGACTGGAAACAGGAGTTTACGATCGCCATCGCGGGACCGATCGTCTCCGTACTCGTCGGCGTCGCTTCGTATGCCCTCTTCGTCGTGACCCCCGAATCGTTCAGCAGCGCACGGTTCGTCTTCGGCTATCTCGCGGTACTGAACATCGTCCTCGCGGCCTTCAACATGCTTCCGGCGTTCCCGATGGACGGCGGGCGCGTGCTCCGGGCGTTTCTCGCCCGCAGCAAGCCGTACGCGAAAGCCACACAGCAGGCCGCAAGCGTCGGCAAACTGTTCGCGCTCCTCATGGGCCTGTTCGCGCTGATCCCGCCGTTTAACGTCTTGATTCTGGGCGTGGCCTTTTTCGTCTACATCGCCGCCTCGAGCGAGGCCCAGCAGGTGACGATGAAAGCGGCCTTTCAGGACGTCACCGTCAGCGACATCATGACGCCCGTAGCCGACCTCCACACCGTCGATCCGGAGACGTCGATCGCGGATCTGATCCACCGGATGTTCACCGAACGTCACACGGGGTATCCAGTCGTCGAGCGCGATTCGGTCGCCGGCGAACGACTCGTCGGCCTCGTGACGCTCTCCGACGCCAGAGAGATCGATCCGGTCGAACGCGACGCGTTCACGGTCGAAGACGTGATGACGACCGATCTGAAGACCATCTCGCCGGACTCCGACGCGATGACCGCGATCGAGCAGATGCGAGAGGACGATATCGGTCGCTTGCTCGTCGTCGACGACGACGATCTCGTGGGCCTGATCTCGCGGACGGATCTGATGACGGCGTTCGATATCGTCCAGAAAAGCGGCGGTGCGGTCGATCTCGCCGGCCAGCCTCGAACCGCGGACTGATCGCTAGACGACGGTCGCGCGAACCCGGCAATAACGGCCGTCTCGGGTGCCGATACCAACATTCTTAACCGCAACCGGTGCCGATCCTTCGGCGATGCCACCGGCCATCGAGACCGTCGATCTCGTGAAGGAGTACGGCGACTTGCGTGCGCTGCAGGAACTCTCGTTGACCGTCGAGGAGGGCGAGTTCTTCGGCTTGCTCGGTCCCAACGGGGCGGGCAAGACGACGTTTATCAACACGTTGGTCGGTCTCGTCCGCAAGACCGGCGGTGAGGCCCGCGTCTTCGGCTACGACGTCGAGGACGACTACCGGCAGGCCCGCGACGCGATCGGACTCGCGCCACAGGAGTTCAACGTCGATCGGTTCTTTCCGATCAGAGAGGTTCTAATACACAAGGCCGGCTACCACGGGATCCCGGAAGCCGAAGCCGCCGAACGAGCCGACGAGGTGCTCAAACGCGTCGGTATCTACGACAAACGCGACGAGCGCTTCGACTGGCTCTCCGGCGGAATGAAACGGCGGCTGTTGCTCGCTCGAGCGCTCGTGACCGATCCCGACCTGCTCATTCTGGACGAGCCGACGGCGGGCGTCGACGTCCAACTGCGCCACGATCTCTGGGAACTCGTCACCGAACTCAACGAGGAAGGGACGACGGTTCTGCTGACGACTCACTACATCGAGGAGGCCGAACGCCTCTGTGACCGGGTTGCAATCATGAACGAGGGACGGAAGGTGACCGTCGCGACGCCGGACGAACTCAAAACGCGCGGCACCGATACGATCGCGGTGCGCCTCGAGTCGTCGCCGTCGGCAGCCCCCGATCTCGAGGCGGCCGACTACGCCCACGAGACGACGCTTGCCGGCGACCGACTCGAGGTGCGCGTCGACGACGGCGGATCGACCGCGCCGCAGTTGCTGAACGATCTGGAAGCGAAGGGGTACGAGGTCGCCGACCTCGAGATTTCGCGGACGTCGCTCGAGGAGATCTTCGTCGATCTGACGCGAAGCGAGGACCGAACGGTGACGCGGTCGTCGGCCTCGAACGACGAACGGGTCGCGCCGGCCGACGACCGCGAGACCGAGCGCGAACAGGAGGGGATCGTCTGATGTCGTCGCACGGCTTCGACGCGTTGTGCCGACAGCCGACGACCGACGATCCAGTCAGCGGTGATCACGCATGAGCGTTGCCAGTACACAGCTCAAATCGCTCATCCGGCGGGAGGTACTGCGGTACGTCAGACGGCCGTACAACACCTTCCTGCCCCCGTTGATTACGAACGTCCTGTACTTCTCCGTGTTCGGAGTTATCCTCGGAAGCCGGATCGGCGCGATCGGCGACGTAACGTACATTCAGTTCGTCTTGCCCGGGCTGGTCGTACTGGGTGCCATCTCGAACGCCTTCGAAAACTCCTCGTTCAGCATCTTCCATGGACGGTGGAACGAGTACATTCACGAAGTCGTGACGGCACCGTTGTCACACAGCTACACTGTCGCCGGGTACGTGATATCGAGCGCGCTCCGGGGGTTGATCATCGGGGCGTTGATCATCGGCGTCGGCTTTCTCTTCACGTCGATTCCGTTCGCTCACCCGCTGTACCTGATCGGGTTCGGGCTCGTGACCACGACCCTGTTTGCCGGGCTTGGAGTAATCGGCGGGCTGTTCGCGGAGGATTTCGACCATCTGACGGTCATGAACCAGTTCCTTCTTCGACCACTGGTGTTCTTCGGTGGAGTGTTCTACTCGCTAGAGCAACTCGACGGACTGGCCTACACCGTATCGTTGCTTAATCCGATGGTCTATATGGTCAACGGCGTCCGGTACGGAATGTTAGGGGTCACGGAGATCGATCCGAACGTCTCCCTGCTCGTCCTGACAGCCGCAACCGTGGTCGTTCTCGGGATCGATCTGTTGCTGTTCAAGCGTGGCGTTGGAATCAGCGACTGACCACGCTCGCGATTTTCGACGGGCTGTGCTCGGTTTCAGGCGGCAGGAAGTCGTCATCGTCGCCACCGTCAGACGGCCGTTCGTGTCGATCGGAAGCAAATCTACCCGGACCCGTCGGGACGGCTCTCTCGAGGGACTCAAACCGGAGCTGCGGACGACCGGTTCCGGTACTGTTTATTTTGCGGGGATTCTCCGTACGGTATGGACGACTCGACCTGTGGGAACTGCGGCGCTGCGCTCGATCCGGCGGCGAACTACTGTGCCGAGTGTGGCGTCAGCGTCCACGACACGACGAGCGAGTACGGGGACCCGACCGAACGGAGGACTGCCGATCCGGGGACGAGCGACGAGCGGACGTTCGCGGCCATAACACACCTCCTCGCGGCGATAACGTGGGTCATCGGTCCGCTGGTCGTTCTCGTGGCTACCGACGATGCGTTCGTCGAGGAAAACGCGCGGAACGCGTTGAACTGGCAGATCGCGTATACGGCGTACATCATCATCTCGATGGTGCTCGTCCTGGTCGTCTTCGGGATCGTCCTCCTCGCGATCCTGCCGCTTGTCAACTTCGCCCTCTGTGTCGTCGCCGCGGTGAAGGCCAACGACGGCGAGGCGTGGGAGTACCCGCTGACGCCGCGGTTCGTCTAACTGCCGTTTTGGACCGACGAGTCGCCGTCGTAGTCGGCGACGCGAACGAGTTGTTTGCCGATATTTTCGCCCTCGAAGAGTCCGAGGAACGCGTCGGGTGCGTTCTCGAAGCCGTCGACGACGTGCTCGCGGTAGTGGAGTTCGTCCGCGCGGATGAACCGCGAGAGGCGCTCGAGCGCTTCGCCCCATCGGTCCTCGTAGTCACTGACGAGGAACCCTTCGACGCGAGCGCGGGTTTCGATGAGCGTGGCGAGTTTCCGGGGTCCGGTCGGAACCTCGGTCGCGTTGTACAGCGAGATCTGGCCGCAGACGGCGACCCGGGAGTGGTCGTTCAACAGCGGCCAGACGGCGTCCGTGATGGGGCCGCCGACGTTGTCGAAGTAGACGTCGACGCCGTCGGGACAGGCCGCGGCCATCGCGTCACCGAGGTCGTCGGTTTCCGTGTAGTTGACCGCGGCGTCGAACCCGAGTTCGTCGGTGAGCCACGCGGTTTTCTCGTCGCTGCCGGCGGTGCCGACGACCCGCGCGCCGTTGAGTCGGGCGAGTTGCCCGACGACGGAGCCGACCGCGCCCGCGGCGGCGGAGACGACCACCGTATCGCCGGGCGTGGGGTCGCCGATATCGTGCAGTCCCCAGTAGGCCGTCACGCCGGGCATCCCGAGGACCCCGAGCGCCGTCGAGATCGGTCCGAGATCCGGATCGACCGTGCGGAGTTCGTCCGCGTCCGCGACGGCGTGTTCGGCCCACAGGAGTTCGCCGGTCACGACGTCTCCCGGCTCGAACTCGTCGGCGTTGGACTCGAGGACTTCGCCGACGACCCCTGCCTTCATCGGTTCGCCGACCGCCCACGGCTCGGCGTAGGATTCGGCGTCCCGCATCCGGCCTCGCATGTACGGATCGACGGACTGGTAAACGGTCTTGACGAGGACCTCACCCGGCCCCGGTTCGGGGCGCTCGACGGTAACGAGGTCGAAGTTCTCGTGAGTCGGTTCGCCGACGGGACGGCTTTCGAGTCGCCATTGTCTGGTCTCAGCCATACGATAACATGACAGCGGCGACAAGTGAAGATTGGCTTCCCGGAACCGACCGGCGGTCGCCCGCTCCCGCGACCGCTGGCGCGTCGCTCATCGGCGAGAGTGTCCGGCTCGAAGCTTTTTGCCCGTCGTTCGCGTACGGTCGCTATGGCGACCGATCGCGATATCCTCGAGCGGTTACTCGCGGGCAACCAGCGCCACGTCGAGGCGCTGCCCGAGGATTACTTCGCGGACGTCCAGGAGAGCCAGCATCCGAACGTCGTCGCGATCTGCTGTTCCGACTCGCGGGTCGCACACGAGGGAATGTGGGGCATCGAACGGCCGGGTGCCGTCTTCACGCCGAGCAACATCGGGAACCAGATCTGGGACGAAGACGACGGCGAGCGGGTCGTCGACGGCGGGATCCTCTATCCGATTCACCACACCGGCACCGACGTCGTCACCGTCGTCGGCCACACCGGCTGTGGCGCCATCACCGCGGCCTATCGGGTCGCGATCGGCGAGGAGCCGCCGGGCCCGAAGGGGGTCGACAAGTGGATCGATCAGCTCGTCCCGGTCGTCGAGGAGGCCCTCGAGAGCGGGCTCGTCGATATCGACGCCGACGACGAACGGACGATCAACGAACTCGTCGAGTACAACGTCGGCTATCAGGCGCGCTCGCTGTGCGAGGCCGACGATGTCCCGAACGACATCGACGTCTACGGCTTCGTCTACGACTTCCAGGGCGTCTACGGCGACGAACCCGGGCGCGCGTACCTCGTCTCCGTCGACGGGGAAACCGACACGGCGGCGATCGACGACCTGATTCCGGACGAATACGAGGCGGCGAGAAAGAGCCTGCTGTACGACGACGTCGAAGCGACCGGCTGATTCGGGGTACGGACGGTCCGGCCGACCGACGCGACGGCAGCGAGCCGTCAGTCGTCGTCCGCCGTCCGTGCGGTCGGCGTCGCGGACTCGGTCGTCTCGGTCTCGACCTCGGCTTCCCACTCGAGGTCGCCCGCGTAGCGAAGCGTCGCGTTGTCCTGCTCGGGATCGACGACCGTCAGATCGCCGATCCAGCCGTTGTCGAGCAGCCGCCTGACCGCGTCGTGCTCGCGGAGGATCTCGGTCACGCGCTCGACCGGCGCGTGGATCACGGCCGTCAGCCGCAGCGGCTGATGGTACGGCCGGTCGTCCTCGAGCTTGAGCGACTGGAGCGGCAGGCCGGTCATCAGGTCGCCGCCGTTGCCCTGGACGACGCCGACGTTGCCGACCGGGTTCTGCGTGATCTTCGATCCGCTGCCGTAGACGGCGTTGTCGACGGTCGCGAAGTAGTACTGGTTGTTGATCCACTGGGTGACGACCAGCGGTCCCGTCATGATCCCCTCGAGGGCGTCGCCGTCCGGATCGGTCGTCCAGTCGTAGGAGTGCAGGAACGCGCGGCCGTCGAGGCTCCGGTCGTCGGTCAGTTCCCGCGGTCCGATGACGAACGAGGCGTTGCCGGCCAGCCCCCATTCGGGGCGGGTCTCCGCCCAGTCGGCGGCCTTGCGTTCGACTTCGCTGACCGCGTTCTCGAGGTCAGCGTCCGCCGCGTCGTCGCCGGCCGCCGACGCGGTGCGTTCGGCCGCGGCACCGATCCGGGCCGCCTCGAGGTCCTCACGTAACTGCGCTACGTCCTCGGAGTGGCTCTCGGGCACCTCGCCGTCGAAGAGGGTGATCTCGTCGGTCGTCGTGTTGTGTTCGCCGGCGAGGAAGACGGTGTCCGTCGGAATCTCGAAGCCGCGCTCGCGGAGGGCGGCTTTGACGGCGTCATCGTTACAGATCTCCGCGAGCACGCGGGCGTTGGGGCCACCGGGGTTCCCGGCGCAGGCCCCACAGTCGAGACTCGAGCCGAAGGGGTTGTTCGTCGTCTCGCTCGCGTGGCCCGTGAAGACGACCAGCCGGGCGAACTCCGTCCAGCCCATGAGTTCGAAGGCAGTCCGGGCGTACTCGACTTTCTCCTCGAGGCTCATCCCCTGTGGAAGGTCGGAGTCGCCGTGTGCGTGATCGTCGTACTCGTCGGAGTCGACGGCGGGGGAACAGACCTCGTGGCTGCTCGGCACGCGCTCGTCGACGGCGTCGCCGAGTTTGGCGATCGCCGAGGGCGACAGCGTCCGCGCGGCCATCGCCGAGCCGTAGGCGGTGCCGGCACCCTCGACGAACGTGAAGGCGGCGACGACGTTGGTCTTGAGCGTCTCGAAGTGTTCGCGGGCCGCGGTCACCAGCCCGTGCCAGCGGTCGTGGGCGGTCGCGGGGTCCGTTCCGTTCCGGGCGTTCGCGCCGTCAACGCCGTTCGTCGCGCCCGTTTCGGGCCGCTCGACGATGCGGTGTTCCGGCTCGACGATCGGCGGACAGGCGTCGGCCTCGGCGTGGGAATCGTACCCGCGGTACCGCATCGGGACGCCGAAAAAGCCTGCGTATCCGTGCGTCTCGTATGGCCCCTGGGATTCGATGTGACGGCGGATCACCTCCGAGCGCGTGTCGATACAGAACACGAGCTGGGCGGCCGGCCGGCCGTCGTCGCCCGCGTTCGACGGGTCCGTGACGGTGTCGTCGATCCGCTCGAGCAGGCGATCGCGGTAACTCTTCTCCCAGGCGGTCAGCCAGATCTCGGGGAGGGGAACCCCGTCGTCGGCGGCGTTGGAGACGCGGCCGTCGCTCGGGCCGTCGGGATCGATCGGCGCGTCCAGCAGGTCGGCCAGCGTCAGCCGCACCGCCAGATACTCCGCCAGCGTGATCGGGTACGCTTCCTGCCACGGGTCGGCGTCGTCGTCGACCCGCTGTTTGACGAACCCGCTCCAGCCCGGCAGCGCGGCGAGGTGGTGCTCGAGGATGTCCACCCAGCGTCCCTCGGGGTGGTCGCTCAACACCGCCTCGAGCGCCGCCGTCGCCGTCTCGGGGAGGTCGGCGGGATCGTCGCAGTCCGGCACGTCGCCGTCGTGGGGCGCGACCGCCCGCCAGGCGGCGTAGAACCCCGCCTCGCGGTTCGGCATCGGCCACGCCGCCTCGCCCGCGTCGAGGAAGGCGGCGAGCCACTTGGTCAGCACGCGATCGACTGCGTCCGTCGCGGCGTCGGTCTCGGTCGCGTTGCGTTCGGCCTCGGCCAACTCCTCGAGCAGCGTTTCGGGTCCCCGGTCGATCCCGTGGGCCTCGAGTTCGGCATCCAGAACGTCGGGATCGATCCGGCCGTCCTCCCAGGCCCGACGGAAGACCGAGGGCCGGGGGTAGCCGCGGCCGCCGAACAGTCGCCGACCCTCCGCGACGGCCCGGTGGAACGGTTCGTCCTCGAACCCCGAGAGCGGGTTTGCCGTGACGAACGAGTGCAGCGGCCAGACCGAGCCGATGCGGTCGGCCGCGCGATCGATACTCTCCTCGATGCGGCGCTGATCGTCGGGTGACTCAGACATCCTTGTACTCCTCCTTGTCGGTAAGCATGGTCGTCGGATCGGGTTGAGAGAGGTTCAAAAGCGAAACGTAGAGACGCACGCTCGAGCGGTGCCAGCCGAACTCGGCGGCGAGATAGGCACCGGCGAACGCGGCGACGACGAGGGCGTGGGCGATCGTCATCTCCGTCGAGACGTGGGTCATCGGAACGCCCGAGAGCATCGTCGAGACGGCGTTGAACGCGACGGCGTAGCCGCCGATGGCGGTCAGCACGACGAGCGGAACGCTGACGAACCTGACCGCCGTCGGCAGCGTCGACCGCCGAAGGATATCCCGCGCCGCGGTCAGCGTGGTCAACACGACCACGAGCGTCAGAACGGTTCCACCGTTCAGCGCGAGGCTCGTCGCCTTGCCGGTGAGGACGCCGAACAGTACACCGCCGCCGACGGCCGTCGCCAGGCTGACGGCAACCCCCGAAACGCCCAGACGGGTTCGCTCGGCGGCCTCGGGGACCGTCCCCTCGACGACGGCTCCCGACGACAGGAAGAGATACGCCTTGTAGAAGCCGTGTAAGACGAGGTGTGCGATCGCGGCGGCGAAAAAGCCGAGACCACACTGCAGTATCATAAACCCCATCTGGGCCATCGTCGAGCAGCCGAGCTCCCGCTTGACGTTCGGCTGGACGAGGATCATCGCCTGGCCGAGCAGGGCGCTGACCGCCCCGATGACGACGATGCTCGACATCACGGTGAGGTCGGCGGCGACGACCGGCGCGAACCGCGTCAGCAGGACCCCGCCCGCGTTGACGAACCCGGCGTGCATCAGCGCCGACGCCGGCGTCGGTGCCGTCATCGACGACAGCAGCCACTCGTGGAACGGGAACAGCGCCGACTGAATGATCGCCGCGAGGACGAGGCCGCCGGCGGCGACGAGGACGACCGTCCGCGAAACGCCCTCGAGACCGTCGAAGATACCGGTGATGGTCGTCGACCCGGTCGCCCAGGACAGGACGACAAGCGAGCCAGCAAGCAACGCGGTGCTGGCGAGGAAAGAGCGGCGAGCGAGGGCCGCGGCGGCCCGGGCCTGGTCCCAGCCGCGGACGTGCCCGATGAGCGCGGCCATGAGCAGTCCCATCGCCAGCCACGCGGCGACGAACAGCGCGACGTGATTCGCCGCGGCCAGCGTCATGACGGCGAGGGTGAAACCGAGGACCCGGTAGTAGAAGCGATCGATGTCGCTGTCGCCCGCCATGTAGCGGCGGGAGTAGCTGTGGACGATCCCGCTAAAGAACGACACCACGGCCCACATCACCGTCGTCAGGCCGTCGATCCGGAGGACGCCCGCGAACGCCCACTCGGTGCCGGATCGGGCCGCAAGCGCGAGAACGCCGACGCTACAGAGGAAAAGCGCCCAGACGATCCGGGTCGCCGCTCGAGCGACGAGCGAGGTCGGCGGCGTCGGTTCGGAGAGTTGTGCGACATCGTCGTCGGATGTTGGTTTACCGCTCATGCTTCGGTTCAGGGAGACCAGCACGGAGTGTCCCGCTCGTCGTCGCTCGGTGTTTGCGGCAACACTTGCTATGCTGGTCGTCTTCAGCCAAATTATGAACGATGCGGTTATTATAGGCTTCGGTTCGAACAAATCGTTCGACACCTAGCGTAATACGGAGTACTACTCAGTGAATACGGGCTCGAGCGGACGGCGACCGGGCGAAGACCGGACGGAGAACGGCAGCAGAACCGCTACCGGCGGCGGTTCTGCCGTGTGAGCGTCGAGCACTCGGAACCGGGTCGGCGATTTCAGCCGCCTACTGTGACGAGAATTCGTCGAACGAGGTGGACCGCTGGCTGCGGACGAGTACCTCGTCGGTGATCGTCAGCCCCATGTCCGAGATCTCCTGAGCGACCGGCGTGATATCCCGGTCCGTCTCCCCGACGGCCGTCACGAGCAGGTTCTGTTCGCCGGTCACCAGTTCCTGGACGGAGACGACACCGGGGATCTCGAGGACGTCGTCGATGTACTCGCCGCGGTCCGGGATCGGTGCCGAACAGAAAAGGAGCATCCGGATCGGGTAGCCGGATTTCGTGTAATCGATGTTCGCGCTGTAGCCCTTGATGACTCCCTCCGACTCGAGGCGCTGGATGCGCTTGCGGACCGTACTCGAGGAGGCGTCGGTCCGTTCGGCGATCTCACTGGACGAGAGGTTCCGTGCCTCCTCCTGTAACGCGTAGAGGATTTCTCGATCGATCGCATCGAGTTCGTACTCCGTCATACGGTTCGTTTATTCACGATGCATTAAGGAACTTCGCCGGTTCGGACGGGCGCAGACGGTCGAGGTTCGTCCGTGTCGGTAACGTTTTGCTTTCCCACCGATACACACCGGGCATGCGACGACTCCTCGAGTCCGATCTCGGATTCTACTACGCTATCGGTCTCTTCACGATTGCAGTGTTCGTTGCCGGACTCGCGGTGCTCGCGGTCGTTTCGCCGTCGAACGTCGGGACTCGGGAACTCGGCGGCCTCGTCGTCGGCTTTGCCCTGTTCATGCTGGTGTATTTCGTCTCCGTAACCGTCCGCCGACTGGAGGACAGCGAAGACGTTTGATCGGTTCCGATCGAACCGACGGCAGCGAGGGGCAGGCGACCGGAAGGCAATTTCGAAATCAGTGGGCGAATAGAGTCGGAGGGTTTATCAGTACCGAACTGCTCTCTTTAGAAGCAATGGCGAAAGGAACCGTTGATTTCTTCAACGACACTGGCGGCTACGGATTCATCGAGACTGAGGACGCGGACGACGACGTGTTCTTCCACATGGAAGACATCGGCGGCCCGGACCTGGAAGAAGGACAGGAGCTCGAGTTCGAAATCGAGCAGGCCCCCAAGGGCCCCCGCGCGACGAACGTCGAGCGCCTGTAAGGCGAATTCGAAGCAGTATCGGCACTTGATTGCAGTATTTTATACCGGTGAGCGACGGCGTTGTGGCTCGATCTGACACCGACAAATCCCCGACGGTTTTGTGGATACACCACCGACTCGAGATATGACCGACCCGCTGCTCCGACGCGGTGACGAGATCGAGTACGAGACCGTCGACGCCGCTGACGGCCTCGAGAAGGGCGTGTTGATCGCGGACGATCACGGCGCGCCGAACTTCGCGATTCGACGGTTCGTCCTCGAGCCCGGGGCCGAGGTTCCGGAACACACGAACGCCGTCGAGCACGAACAGTACGTGCTCGAGGGCGAGTATACGGTCGGTATCGGCGAGGAAACCTACGACGTCCAACCCGGCGACTCGCTTTTGATCCCCGCCGGCACGGTCCACTGGTACCGCAACGACGGCGACGAGCAGGGCGCGTTCATCTGTGCCGTGCCGAACGGAGACGACGAAATCGAACTGGTCGAATAGCCGATTCCACCGGAGCCACACCTGTCGCCGGTCGACCCAAAAATGATAATCGCAACTACTAAACGGCGTTTAGGCAAACCTAAAGCAAATGGCAGGGTCGCAACCGGCCGGGGGACATGCAACGACCCGGAATCGAGAGGGGTGGGTTACCGGAACGTTGCTGCTGTTTTGTCTGGCGAGTACGGTGATTACCGTCGTCGCCGGACTCGTCCAGGTCAGTTACGGACCGTACACGATGACGTTCGTCGAGGCCTGGCAAGCGGTGTTCAACCCAGACGTGGTGTTCGACATCGACGTCTGGAAGTCGTTCCTGCTCGGGGCTGAGCTCCCCGAGATGGAGCCCAACAGTCTCGTCGTCTGGAACATCCGCCTCCCGCGGGTGTTCGTAGCGATCATCGCCGGTTCGACCCTTGCCGTCTCCGGGGCGATCTTTCAGGCCGTAACGCGAAACGAACTTGCAAGCCCTTTCGTGCTGGGAGTCAGTTCCGGAGCCGGGTTCGCGGTACTCGCGACGCTGGTCGTCTTCAGCGGTCTCGCCCCGTACCTGCCGCTGATCGCTGCGCTGGGTGGAACGGTCGCGTTCCTCCTGGTCTACGGGATCGCCTGGAAAGGCGGAACGAGTCCCGTCCGCCTCGTTTTGGCGGGCGTCATCGTCAACATGGTGTTCCAGTCGATCCAACGGGGGCTGTTCTTCTTCGCCGACGATCTCGGGGTCGTCCAGACGGCGATCGCCTGGATGACGGGATCGTTGATCGGCACCGGCTGGGAGGAAGTCCGGATCTCGGTGTTGCCCGCCGCCGCGGCGATCCTGATCGCCCTCGTGGGCGCGCGCCAACTCAACGTCCTGTTGCTCGGCGAGCAAACCGCCCGCTCGCTCGGGATGCGCGTCGAGCGAGTGCGCTTTCTGCTCTCGGCGGTCGCCATCCTGGCCGCGAGCGTCGCCATCTCCGTGGCCGGCATCGTCAGCTTCTTCGGGCTCGTCGTTCCCCACATCGTCCGGAACGTCGTGGGCAGCGACTACCGGCGGTTGATGATCGGCTGTCTGTTCGCCGGGCCAGCACTGATGGTCACGGCCGACGTCGGTGCACGCCTGGCGGTGAGCAGCACACAGCTTCCCGTCGGGATCGTCACCGGACTGATCGGCGGACCGTACTTCCTCTATCTGATGCGCAAACAGCAATCGATGGGTGAGATCTGATGAGCGGACAAAACAGCGAACTCGAGGGGACACGACCGACGCACAGTCAACCGAACGCCGACCGATCGACCGACAGCGAGATGGACCCGGACCCGACCGCAACCGACACACCGACCGAGGCACAGCTTACCGACAGCAACGGGGTCGCCGTCGACAGCGCGCTCGTCGGCGACGCCCTCGAACTGAGTTATCCGACGGCGGAGGAAACCATCGTCGACTGTGCGCGGCTTGATATTCCCGAAGGGGAAGTGACCGCGCTCGTCGGCCCAAACGGCAGCGGCAAGAGTACCCTCCTGAAAGCCCTCTCGAGTCAACTCGAGCCAGAGGCGGGAACGGTCACGCTCCGGGGGAAAGACATCCACTCGTTCGGCCAGAAGGAACTCGCCCGCGAACTCGGGATCCTCTCGCAGGAAACCGACTCCCTCGGAAGTATTACCGTCGAAGACCTCGCCTACCACGGCCGGTATCCCCACCGCGGGTTCTTCGAAAGCGTCACCGACGAGGACCGCGAGGCGGTCGATCGTGCACTCGAGCTTGCCGGAGTGACCCACCTCCGGAACGCCGAACTCGAGCAGCTAAGCGGCGGCCAGCAACAGCTCGCCTGGATCGCGATGGTGCTGGCACAGGAGACGGACGTGCTCTTGCTCGACGAGCCGACGACGTATCTCGACCTCTATCACCAGTTCCGCGTGCTGGAGACGGTCCGACAGCTGAACGAGCGAAAGGGCGTCACCGTCGCCGTGGTCCTCCACGATATCGCACAGGCGGCGCGGTTCGCGGACTATCTGGTGGCGATGCAGGACGGAGAGCTGTACGACTGGGGACCGCCCGAAGACATCGTCACCGAGCAGTTGCTCGCGGACGTCTTCAACGTCGAGGCGACCGTCGAGTACGAACCCGAGCTACAGGTCCTCCCGAAACGGGCACTCCCGAAAGATCCGTCGTGAGCGCCCGTTTCAGAAGACTTTTTAGCTTTTAGGTTGGCCTAAAGACTATGAGCCGCGAACGGAGTTCGACGAGACGACAGCTACTGAAAGCCGGTGCAGTGGTCGCCGTGTCTGGGGCGGGTGCCGGCTGTATAATGGACGGCGGGTCCGGCGACGAGAACGGAACGACCGGCAGCTACTCCGTGACGATGGAGCCGGTCGGCACCGTCGAGTTCGATTCAGTTCCGGAAACGTGGGCGGCAAACAACGGTACCTGGGCTGATATGGGTATTGCGCTGGGCCAGGACCCACCCGAAGCCCTCTACCTCACCCAACGCTACCACACCCAGTACTACGACGACATCCCCGACGTAAGCGTCGACAAGGAGGCGGCCGAAATAGACTCGCTCTGGGACGACGATCTGACCCCCGAGGAGTTCATCGAGTTGAGCGGGAACGTCGACGTGTTCGTCATGGACCCGAACTTCATCATCGGGCGAACCGATCACTGGGACAAATCCGACATCGAACAGATAGAGGCGACGGGGACGCCCTTCTTCGGCAACAGCATCTTCTCTCGCGGGTACAACTGGCACGATTACGATTACCTCACGCTGTACGAGGCCTTCGAAAAGCTATCGGAGCTCTTTCAGGAGACGGAGCGCTACGAGGCCTTCGAGACGCTCCACGAGGAGTTCCAGGACGAGATCGACGAGATCGTTCCGCCGGAAGAAGAGCGCCCGTCGGTCGCGATCATGTGGCCCCAGCCGAAAGCCGAACCCGACGAATTCTCGCCGTATCTCATCGACGAAGGGACGAGCTTCAAGCAGTGGCGGGATCTGGGCGTCGAGGACGCCTTCGCGACGGCGGACGTCGAGGACTTCCACGCCGGTCGTTCCCGGGTCGACTACGAACTGTTGTTGGAAATCGATCCGGACGTCCTGTTGATCCGCGGCCACGAGGACAAGACGGCGGCGGAGTTCCGCGACACCGTCGTCTCGTACATGGAAAACCACAACGTCGCCAGCGAACTGACCGCCGTCAAGAACGGCGACGTCTACCGCGGCGGACCGCTTCACCAAGGCCCGATCGCGAACCTCGTTCTCACGGAGCGGGCAGCCCGGCAGGTCTACGGCGTCGATGAACAACTCTTCGACCGCGAGCGCGTCGGCAATATCGTCAACGGCGATATATAGGCCACTCAGCCCGTTCGAGAACGCGCGGGCGTCGACTTGATCGGAGACCCCTCCGGGTCGATACGGGGGGCGACCCAGTCCGAACCGCTGAAATACCGGCCGCCCATAGTCGCCGTCGTGTCGAAGCAGGTCCAGCAGGTCGAAACGATCTTCTGTCACGAGACGGGCGACGATTACCTCGTCGTCGTTCGACGTGACGGCGAACGGCTGTTCCGGGCGAAACTCGTCCTCTCGGAAACGACGGCCGGGCCACGGCCCGCCAAATTCCGGCTCAAACAGGGCTCGAGCGAGGAGCCCCGCCAACCCGACGAGTTCGTCGAACTGGCCCGACGAGCCGAACGGATTCGCATCTCCGAGCAGACCTCGCCCGCGGCGCGTCGCGAACTGACGGCGATGCTCGAGGGGTACCAGCTCGACGACAAGGCAAAGACCGTCCGCACCTGTCGGTACTGTGCCTCGGCGGGCCGGTACTCCCCGATCACGACCGACACCGCGGTCAAAGACGACCGGGACTGGATCTGCCGGGACTGCGCCCGTCAGGAACTCGAGCGCCAGCTTTCCTTTACCGGCGGCGGCGAAGTGACGGGAGCCGCAAAAGAGCGGCTGGAGGAGCTCATGCTCGAGGTCCAGGACTTGGAGCGGATCGTCAACCTCCTGCAGGGCCAGCTCGATCCCGACCTCACCAAGTTCGATACGATCTCGGCGACGACCGACGAGGTCGACCCCGTTCGCGTTGACTCGTTGCGCCTGCATCCGGGCCTGCAGGGCCTGCTCGAGGACCGATTCGAGACGCTGTTGCCGGTCCAGAGCCTCTCGGTCGAGAACGGCCTGTTCGACGGGGACGACCAACTCGTCGTCTCGGCGACCGCGACCGGCAAAACGCTCGTCGGCGAGATGGCCGGCATCAACCGCGTGCTAAACGGCAAGGGGAAGATGCTCTTTCTCGTGCCGCTGGTTGCGCTTGCCAATCAGAAGTACGAGGACTTTCAGGACGAGTACGGCCACCTCGTCGACGTCTCCATCCGCGTCGGGGCGAGTCGAATCGCCGACGAGGGCGAACAGTTCGACCCCAACGCCGACGTCATCGTCGGCACCTACGAGGGGATCGATCACGCCCTGCGGACCGGCAAGGACATGGGCGACATCGGGACCGTCGTCATCGACGAGGTCCACACCCTGAAGGAGGACGAACGGGGCCACCGCCTCGACGGATTGATCTCCCGGCTGAAATACACCTGTGAACAGCGCGCGAGCCGCCGGGACGACTATCAGGGCGCACAGTGGGTCTACCTCTCGGCGACCGTCGGCAACCCCGAGCAACTGACCGAAGCACTCGAGGCGAAACTCATCGAGTTCGAGGAGCGGCCGGTGCCGATCGAACGCCACGTCACCTTCGCCGACGGGCAAGAGAAGGTCCGCATCGAGAACAAACTCGTCAAACGCGAGTTCGATACCGAGTCCTCCAAAGGCTACCGGGGACAGACGATCATCTTCACCAACTCCCGGCGGCGGTGTCACGAGATCTCGCGGAAACTCGAGTACTCGGCCGCGCCGTATCACGCCGGGCTCGATTACAAACGCCGGAAAACGGTCGAACGGCAGTTCGGCGACCAGGAACTGTCCGCGGTCGTGACGACGGCCGCGCTCGCAGCGGGGGTCGACTTCCCCGCCTCGCAGGTCATCTTCGACTCGCTGGCGATGGGTATCGAGTGGCTCTCCGTCCAGGAGTTCCACCAGATGCTCGGCCGCGCGGGCCGGCCCGATTACCACGACAAGGGAAAAGTGTACGTGCTGGTCGAACCCGACTGCTCGTATCACAACTCGATGGAGATGACCGAGGACGAGGTCGCGTTCAAACTTCTCAAAGGCGAGATGGAGTCGGTGATGACCCACTACGACGAGGGGGCCGCGATCGAGGAGACGCTCGCGAACGTCACCGTCGGCGGCAAGGCCGCGAAGGCGCTCAACGACCGGATGCTCGGCGAGATCCCGACCAAACACGCCATCGGAAAGCTGCTGCAGTACGAGTTCATCGACGGCTTCGATCCGACGCCGCTTGGCCGGGTCATCACCGAACACTTTCTCGACCCTGACGAGGCCTTTGTACTGTTGGATGGCATCCGCAAGGACGCCCACCCTTACGAGCTAATCGCGGATCTCGAGCTTCGGGACGCGGACCTCTAAGGGACGACAGCCACTATCACGAACGATTCACCTTCGATTCGAGTGGGTAACAAACGATGGAGCGAGCTAGCGCGTTTTTGAGCGGCTTCCGCAGTCCAGTCCTCTACGTACTCCAGCTGGCTTCGCTTCTGGTAGTCCTGCTCTTCGTGGCGCTCCCCCTCGATAATGGTGCCAGTGTCCTGTTCGCATTCGTGATTGCGCTGTTGGTGGCCGCGACGGCAGTCGGTCTGTGGCGGACGATGACCGACAGCGACGGGCACGCTCGCCGCGGGACAACTGACGATATCACGGACGATCCGTTCGCTGATCCCGGACAGGCAGCCAAAGACGGGTGAGAGAACGCGGTCCGTCGACTCCCCGGCAGGGACGACGAGCGGGACTGATCACCGGGTCGACAGCGGCGTGGTCAGGGAACGAACGCAACCCCAAACAACGACAGCAGGAGTACCAGTACCGACCCGGGGAACCCGCCGATCGCGACGATAGCGAGGGCGACCGGCGTGACGGCCACGGAGAGCCCGAACACCGCTTGCGCGAGAAACAGCACTACCAGGCCGACGACCGCGTTGACGATGAGGGGTCTGACCGTCTGGACGAGCGACGACGCCCCCAGAACGGCCGCAAGGACGAGGACTAACAGGAGGATCTCGAGTCCCGTACCCATACGCGACACTACCCTACCGGAGAACAAAACCGTTCGGACCGGAACGAAACCCTTTATGACTTGCGCCCAGAAGGGAGGGGTACGGGATCGTGGGTTAGCTTGGTATACTTCGGGCCTTGGGTGCCCGTGACCCCGGTTCAAATCCGGGCGATCCCATCCTCTTATACGGGTTTTCGACCGAATAGTTGCTTCTCCGACACGGCTACCATCTGGTAACTGAGGATGGTGGCAGTGAGTCGTGTCGTCGAACTCGAGTCACCAGTGTTCGAGTTCTGCGGGTGCGATATCTTGAATGATGGCCAGCGCTACACTCGAGACTCCGGAGAGAAAGCCGACCAACGTCAAGCGGACCGAGGACGGAGGGCACTCGAGAAGCGGCACCCGACCGAAAGACGCGACCACGAACTTTAGCCGCTCGACCGGCGTTCAGTCCGGTAATTGTCATCTGGGTTACTGCCAGCGATTCGAGCTGTTCTGCCACGCGAACGGCACTCAGTCGTCGTCCGCGTTCCCTGGCTCAGTCGCCGAGTCTAGGAGCGCCCCCTCGACGGGATCGAACGCCGTCCCGCCACACTGGCAGCCGTCGCGCCGTCCGATCGGTAGGTAGGAGCCGTCCGAAACCTCGAGCGCTGCATACAGCGCCCCACAGGAGGTACACGCGGCGATCGTTCGATGTCGCTCGTCATCAGCAGTCTCGTCGGAATCAGCCATGGAGAGTCAGTTTCGGGGACGGCTGTCAAAGGACTACGGTGAGCATGCGAGCGACAACACGGTTGTTGTGATCGGCATCACAACGGCACGAGGGACATCGCAGCGAGCGGTGTGATGTTTCGGACCCCTTCAAGGGGCCGACGACAGGGGTTCGAGACCGAATAGATCAGGGAGCCAGCTATTCAGCCACCAGTACCAAAAGAAATTGGCCACACCGACATACCCGATGAGAACGAACCACCGGTGTGGCCACGGGAACTGACGGCAGGGATCAAACGGGGACGGCGTGTGCATCTCGGCTCCCCGGGACCAACGGCGGTTTCGAGCGGCCGGTTCGACCGTGGCCCGGAATCGATCCGTGTTCGAACCGAACGACGGCTGTGACCGCTGACTGCGAGTAGGAACGGGGAAATCAGTTTCGCCCCGCTTTGCAATCATTTATACCCGATGGCGGCCCTAGCAGGGTGCAATGGCGCAAGCGGGAAATTCCGAACTCGTCGACGCGTTCGAGCAGTTCTTCCGCAACTACTACGACAACGAGATCAAACAGCTTGCGCAACAGTATCCCAACGAGCAGCGCTCGCTTCACGTCGACTGGCAGGATCTCTATCGGTACGATCCCGATCTGGCCGACGATTTCCTGAACCAGCCCGAGCAGCTCCAGCGCTACGCCGAAGAGGCGCTGCGACTGTACGACCTGCCGATCGACGTCAGCCTCGGGCAGGCCCACGTTCGGGTTCGAAACCTCCCCGACACCGAGTCCCCCGAGATCCGGGAGATCCGCGCCCGCGATATGAACTCGCTGGTCCAGGTCCGGGGGATCGTCCGGAAAGCGACCGACGTCCGCCCGAAGATCGAAGAAGCCGCCTTCGAATGCCAGCTCTGTGGGACCCTCACCCGCGTTCCCCAGTCCAGCGGCGACTTTCAGGAACCCCACGAGTGTCAGGGCTGTGAGCGACAGGGGCCGTTCAAGGTAAACTTCGACCAGTCCGAGTTCGTCGACTCCCAGAAGCTCCGCATTCAGGAGAGTCCCGAGGGCCTGCGCGGCGGCGAAACGCCCCAATCGCTCGACGTCCACGTCGAGGACGACATCACCGGCGAGGTCACGCCGGGCGACCACGTCTCCGCGACCGGCGTCCTCCGACTCGAGCAACAGGGCGACGGCCAGGACAAATCACCGGTCTTCGACTTCTACATGGAGGGGATGGCCGTCGATATCGACGAAGAGCAGTTCGAGGACATGGACATCACCGACGAAGACAAAGAGGAAATCGTCCGGCTGTCCTCGAGCGACGACATCTACGACCAGATGGTCGCGTCGATCGCTCCCTCCATCTACGGCTACGAGCAGGAGAAACTCGCGATGATCCTCCAGTTGTTCTCCGGGGTGACCAAGCAGTTGCCCGACGGGTCGCGGATTCGCGGGGACTTACATATGCTTCTTATAGGGGACCCGGGGACCGGAAAATCGCAGATGCTGGGATATATCCAAAATATCGCCCCACGGTCCGTCTACACCTCCGGGAAGGGGTCGTCCTCGGCGGGGCTGACCGCTGCGGCCGTTCGCGACGACTTCGGCGACGGCCAGCAGTGGACCCTCGAGGCCGGCGCGCTCGTGCTGGCCGACCAGGGGATCGCCGCGGTCGACGAGCTCGACAAGATGAGATGTGTGACTGGAGATACACTTGTTCATACTGATAACGAAATCAAACCAATCCGCGAACTCGCATACGACGCGATACGAGACGGTTCGATCGAGGAACTCGAGAACGGTCGGACGATTCGTAACGTCGACGCGGCAGTCTGGACGATGGCGGAGGATGGAACGATCGTCAAGCGCGACGTACTCGCGATCCACGAGTACGATTCCCCGGACGAACTTCGGGAGATCAATCTGGAAAGCGGCGAACAGCTAACGACGACGGCTGACCACCCGTTTTTCGTTTTGGACGAGGGTGAGCGAGTGGAACGCCAGGCACAGAATCTGAACGAAGGTGACTGGGTTTTCGTTCCCGGGACGATCCCAGCAGAAGTGACCGACGGTGGAGTCAGTGTCTTACCGTCGCATAGTTCGGAACTGGAAACGAGCCACTTGGATCCCTCGCACGGAGCGATCCTCGGATATCTCACCGGCGATGGAAACGTTTTCTACGACCGGGGCGAGGGCGTCTATGGATTCCGCTTTACGAACAAAGAGGAAGAGCTGCTAACCGACTTCGAGGAGGCGTGTACGGACGCGTTCGATACGCAACCCGTTCGTCATCCGAGTGAGCAACGAGATGACGGCGTCGGGACGGTCCGCGTACACGGAAAAGAGTACGTCGACGAACTCCTCGATTCCGGTGCGAATCTCGAAAACTACGATGGGAAGCGGCTCCCGGATGCAGTAACCGGAGCGTCTCGGGAGACGAAAGCTGCTTTCGTTCGCGCCCTCGCAGACTCGGAGGGGACTGTCGGCGATCGCGCCGTGGAAATCTCCTCTTCGAGTTACGAACTGTTGCTCGGAACGAAGATGCTCCTACTCGAGTTCGGAATCTCGAGTCAAATTCAGATGCGAACCCGAGACGGGAAACGTGATCTGTTTGTTCTTGCGATCACGTCCGACGAATCGCTCGAAGCGTTCCAGCGGCACATCGGGTTTACGCTCGAACGAAAGCAACGTGCGCTGGGCCGCGCCTGTGAACGAACCACCGGAGCGCGCACCATCGTAGATGTACTCCCGGAGTGCGGCGAGCTATTCGAACAGGCCCGTGGTGCGCTCCGGCTACACCAGTCCGAATGTGGTCTCGAAAACGATTCGACCTACTGCAACTTCGAAAACGGCGATGCGAACGCTTCGATTCGTCTCTCGAAGCGGATTCTCGAGGCGTTCGACGATCGGCGGACAGAGGCGACCGAGCATTACGACGAACTTGCGACAGAGACGTCTTGGAACCGACTTGCTGAGCTTCGAGAACGATACCACATCTCACAACGGGAAGTAGCTGCGGAGATGTCGGTGTCCCAGCAGCAACTCTCTGCTCGCTGGGGCGAGCGTTCCGAGCTCCGAGAGCGAGTTCGCAATCGGATTCGTGATCTCCTCGAGACACCAGCCGCTGTCGATCTGGAGCCGTTGCGGGAGCTAGTCGAAGGTGACGTGAAGTGGCGACGCGTCGAAACCGTTCGACGGGTCGATTCACGCGAACACACTGAGACCAGAGTTCACGTTCTCGAACAACGTCTCGCGGACGAAATCGGGACGAAAACCGTCGATACCGTTCGAAAGCAGGCTCGCTCCCTTATCGAGAGCGAGGAGTCCGCCGAAACGTGGGAGGAGCTCCGAGACCGGCTCGAGGCGTATGGGATCTCCTTCCAGCAAGTCGCCGCGGAGATGGACGTGGCAGAGTCGACCGTTTCACGGTGGTTTTCGGGTGACGTCGACGTTGGTAATTTCGATACCGTTCGATCGGTTTGCGAAGAATTACTCGATGCGAAACGGCACCGTGTATCGGCACTTCTCGAAGAGATCGAGCGACGGGATCAGCCACGAGTATACGACCTCACCGTCGAAGGAACCCACAATTTCATCGCGAACGGCATGGTCGTCCACAACTCCGAGGACCGCTCTGCCATGCACGAGGCCTTAGAACAGCAGAAAATCTCGGTCTCCAAGGCCGGCATCAACGCGACCCTCAAGTCCCGTTGCTCGCTGCTGGGTGCGGCCAACCCCAAGTACGGCCGCTTCGACCACTACGAGCCCATCAGCGAGCAGATCGACCTCGAGCCGGCGCTCATCTCGCGGTTCGATCTGATCTTTACGGTCACGGACCAGCCCGACGAGGAGAAGGACAAGAACCTCGCGGAACACATCATCACCACCAACTACGCGGGCGAGTTGACGACCCAGCGCGAGCAGATGAACCAGATCGACGTCAGTCAAAGCGAGATCGACGAGATGACCGATCAGGTCGATCCGGAGATCGACTCCGAGCTGTTGCGCAAGTATATCGCCTACGCGAAACAGAACTGCCATCCTCGGATGACCGAGGCGGCCCGCGAGGCGATCCGGGACTTCTACGTCGATCTGCGCTCGAAAGGGACCGACGAGGACGCCGCCGTCCCGGTCACCGCCCGAAAGCTCGAGGCGCTGGTCCGGCTCTCGGAGGCCAGCGCCCGCGTTCGGCTGTCGGATACCGTCGAAGAGGCGGACGCGAACCGGGTCATCGAGATCGTCCGGTCGTGCCTGCAGGATATCGGCGTCGACCCCGAGACCGGCGAGTTCGACGCGGACATCGTCGAAGCTGGAACGTCGAAATCCCAGCGGGATCGGATCAAGAACCTCAAACAGCTCATCAGCGACATCGAGGAGGAGTACGACGAGGGTGCGCCGGTCGACATCGTCCTCGAGCGGGCCGAGGAGGTCGGGATGGACCACTCCAAGGCCGAACACGAGATCGAGAACCTCAAACAGAAAGGCGAGGTGTACGAGCCGAGTACGGGTAACCTCCGGACGACGTAACGGCGTTGTCCCACGCTTTTGCCTGAGTTCTGTAGCGTTGCGGATCGATGAGGTCGTTGGATACGGCCTCGAGCGCGAGTCGAAACAGTCGGCCTACAGTTCGAGCGTATAGACCACTTCACGGCGCTGCTCGTCGCCGATCTCGACTTTGCCCTCGCCGGTCTGTTCGAACCCGTGTGTTTCGTAGAACCGCTGTCCGCCCTCGTTAGACGCCAGATCGATCGCGCGCAACCGTTCCATGTTGAAATCCTGCAGGTCCTCGCGCAGTCGTTCGTAGAGCGCAGTGCCGATCCCTTCCCCCTGGTGGTCGGGGTGGACCGACAGGCGGAGGATGTCGCCTTCCGCCTCCGTGACGACGCCGTGGGTAAAGCCGACGACGTCGCCGTCCGTTTCGGCGACGAGAAACGCGGTTCCGGGCTTGGACAGCGCCGTCTCGAGCGCGTCGTCGCCGTACCACTCGTCGATGGTCGCATCGATGGTGTCCGCATCGAGTTCGTCGTAGGTGTCGTGCCATGTCTCGCGGGCGACGGCCCTGATACGCTCGCGGTCCTCGAGGGTCGCTGGTCGAATCTCCATAGAACGTGATACGGCCCCAAGTGCCAAAGTGGTTCCACCGGCGCTGTTAGGGACCGGACGACAGCGGCACGTCGGATGCTCGAATACGGAACCGGTCACGGACCGGCGGGCAGTCGAAACGGCGGGATCGGCCGGAACGCTCACTCGCGGACGTCGAAGCCCCGGTCACGGACCGGCGGGCAGTCGAAACGGCGGGATCGGCCGGAACGCTCACTCGCGGACGTCGAAGCCCCGGTCACGGAGCAGGTCGGGCACGCGGCCGCGGTGATCACCCTGCAGTTCGATGCGCCCCTCGGCGACCGTGCCGCCCGTTCCCAGCGACCGTTTGAGGTCCGACGCGGTCGACTCGAGTTCCGACTTCGGAAGGTCGAATCCCTCGACGATGGTCACCGGTTTGTCGTAGCGTCGGCTCTCGGTTCGGATCGACAGCACCTGCTGGGACGTCTCGAGGTCGCTCTGACTGTCTAACTCCTCGAGCAAGTCGTCGAGGTCGTCTTCGTCTGTCATACAGTACCATGTATTGCAGGCGGGCATAGCCCTGTCCTTGCGCTCGCAACGGGCCGCATCCGCCCGCTCGAGTCCGGGAACGGAAGTCGAGAGCACTACAGTCGGGACTTGATCGTCTCCGCGGTCTTCTCGCCGACGCCGGGGACGCTCCGGAGGTCCTCGAGACTCGCGTCGCGAACGTTTTCGACGCTCCCGAACCGGCCGAGGAGCCGCTTTCTGGTCTCGGGACCGACGCCGGGAACCTCGTCGAGGACCGTCGAGACCTCGTCCCGAACGGTCCGGTGGTACTGTACCGCGAACCGGTGTGCCTCGTCGCGGACCCGCTGGAGGAGATGCAGATGCGGCGCGTCGTCAGGCCAGGAAAACTCCCGGTCCGGCGTGACCACGCGCTCCTCGGCTTTCGCAAGCGCGATCGCGGGAACGTCCCAGCCGACATCGGCGAGGGCATCGCGGGCGGCTCCGAGCTGTCCGTCGCCGCCGTCGATCACCAGCAGATCGGGATCGGGGCGGTCGTCCCGGCCCTCGACGGCGCGGGTGGCACGCCACTCGAGGAGCGCCCGCATGTTGTCGTAGTCGTCGTTTTGCTCCGTGAGTTTCTTCCGGCGGTAGTCGCCCGTTTCGGCGCTGCCGTCGACGAAGGTCACGTTGCTGCCGACCGCTGCGGTCCCCTGGGCGTGGCTCACGTCGAAGCCCTCGATCCGGGCGGCAGATTCGATCCCAAGGGCATCGGCGAGCATTCCACACTCGTCGCGGCCGCCGACGTTGCGCCGGGCGTTTTTCAGGGCGAGTTCGACGAGTTTCGCCTCGCGTCCCGCGCCGGGGACGCGAACCGAGACGCCTTCGGCTTCGAGCCACGCCTCGACCTCCTCGTCGTCGTGGCGCTCGGGAAGGAGCAACGCGTCGGGCAGTTCCCGCTCGGCATAGTACTGGACGATGAAGGCCTCGAGAACGGCTGGAACGACGCCACCGGTTTCGTCTCGAGCGACGGGGTCATCGGTTCCGGGTGCCTCGAGCGTGTGCCGGTCCCGGTCGACCAGTTTGCCGTCCTCCGCTCGCAGGCGAGCGACGGTCGCGTCCTCGCCCTCGATGGCGACGCCGAGGACGTCGACGGCCCGTTCGCCGTCGGCCGACTGAACCGCCTCGCCGCCCTCACCGTGGAAGGCCTCGACGGTCTCGAGGCGGTCCCGGAGGTTCGCCGCCCGCTCGAACTGTTGTTCCTGTGCGGCGGCCTCCATCTCCCGTCGCAGCGGGTCCGCGAGGACGCCGGTTTCGCCTTCCAGAAAGCGCTCGACCGCGGTGACGTCCTCGGCGTAGCTCGCGAGGTCGATCTCGCGGGTACAGGGCGCGGTACAGAGTCCCATTTCGTAGTCCAGACAGGGGCGGTCGCGGTTGGCGTACTTGTGATCCGAGCAGCCCCGCAGGCCGTAGGTCTCCCGCAGCGCCTTCACGACGGTCTCGACCTGCCCCTTGTTCGTGTAGGGACCGAAGACCGTCGCGGACTCGTCCGGATCGCGGGTGATCTCGATTTGCGGGGCCTCGTGGTCGGTCACCTGGATCATCGGGTAGGACTTGTCGTCTTTCAGTCGGACGTTGTAACGCGGCTGGTGGCGCTTGATCAGGTTCGCCTCGAGCAACAGCGCCTGCGTCTCGGTGTCGGTGACGGCGATTTCGATCCCGTCGGCGCGGTCGAGCATCCGCCGGATTCGGGCGCTGCGCGGGTCGGCGTACGACCGGACACGGCTCCGGAGATCGACGGCTTTGCCGACGTACAGCGTGGTGGTCCCGTCCCGGAACTGGTAGACGCCGGGCTCACGCGGCAGCGACTGTGCACGTTCGCGAACCCCTTCAGCGTTCATCGGCGGCCCTAGGCAGTCGGTAGCTTTCAGCCTGACTCCTCCGCTCGAGACGGACCGGCGGGTTCCGTCGTTTCGACATCGGCCGCCAACCGACACCGTCAGTCGGACGCCGGAACCCAGCAAACGGTACATTCTCGGTGGTCGGCCCGTAACGCTCGCCTATGAGTGACTCGACGGTCCGGTGCTGGCTCGTCGAACGCGAGTTCGGCGACCGCGACTTCGTAACGCTCGTCTACGCGACGCCCGATGGCTCGCGGTACCAGCAACGACAGCGGTCCTCGACCGCGTTACGGACCGGGTCCGAGGTGACCGCAGCCACCCGAATCCCCGAGGACGACCTCGAGCCGGTCGCCGACGAGGCGACCCGCAACCGGTACGCTGCGGAGGTCGATCGCGTCACCGAGCGGTACGATCCCGACGATCCGATCTAGCCGGTATCGGTATCTTTCCATCGCGTATATCGGTGTATTATCGGCTGTAAGTGGCAAACCTTATCGGGAGACGGTGTGTTCACACAGCTATGTCCGCTATCGTAGTCGAGGACCTGACCAAGTCGTACGGGCAGACCCTCGCGCTCGAAAACCTCTCGTTCGAGGTGCAGGAGGGCGAGGTGTTCGGGTTCCTCGGTCCGAACGGCGCTGGAAAGTCGACGACGATAAACGTCATCCTCGATTTCATCCGCCCCACCGACGGGCGGGTCGATGTTCTCGGACTCGACGCCCAGGCCGACAGCCGGGAGATCCGCTCGCGAACCGGCGTCCTCCCCGAAGGCGTCGAAACCTACGACCGCCTGACCGCCCGCCAGCACCTCGAGTTCGCCATCGAGTCGAAAGGGGCCGACGACGACCCCGAAGCGCTGCTCGAGCGAGTCGATCTGCTCGATGCGATCGACAAGAAAGCGGGGGGGTACTCGAAGGGGATGTCCCAGCGGCTCATGCTGGCGATGGCACTGGTCGGCGAGCCCGACTTGCTGATCCTCGACGAGCCCTCGACCGGTCTCGACCCCAACGGGGCACGAGAGATGCGGGAGATCGTCCGCGAGGAGAACAGACGGGGTGCGACGGTGTTTTTCTCGAGCCACATCATGGAGCAGGTCGAGGCGGTCTGTGACCGGGTCGGCATCCTCCGGGACGGCGAGATGGTCGCCGTCGACTCCGTCGAAGGGTTGCGCGACTCGGTCGGCAGCGGCACGTCGCTGCGGGTCACCGTCGATCGGATCGACGACGACGCCATCCAAGCCGTCCGCTCGCTACCCGACGTCGACAGCGCCACCGTCGAGGACGGCACGTCGCCGACGCTGGTCGTGCAGGTCGACGGGTCGAAAACGGCAGTCCTCTCGGCGCTCGAGGATCGCGGCATCGAGGTGCAGGACTTCTCGACGACGGAGGCGTCGCTCGAGGACGTCTTCCAGACGTACACGACCGGAACGGAGGTGGAAGCACGATGAGTGGAGCATCCGCGAGTTCGATCAACCCCGAAAGCGTCCGTGCAGTGGCCAAAAAGGACTTTCAGGATTCGGTACGGTCGTGGCTGTTCTGGGGGCTGAGTATTTTCTTCTTTACGCTGCTTGTCACCGTGACAGGCTTCATTTCGTACTTCGGACAGGACATCGCGACTCGCGGACAGACGACCGAAGCGCTCGTCGTCTACGTGAGTCAGATCACGCGGCTCGTCATCCCCGTGATCGCGTTGATCCTCGGCTGGAAGGCCATCGCGGGCGAGCGCGAGTCCGGCAGCATCAAAATCCTGCTCTCGCTGCCCCACTCCCGAAAGGACGTCCTGCTCGGGAAACTCGTCGGCCGGTCGGCCGTCCTGTCGATCTCGCTCGTCGTCGGGTTCGGGCTCGCCGCCGTCATCGTGGCCGGACTGTTGGGCTCGTTCGACTTCGTCGACTACGTCGGCCTGCTGGCGATGTCGATCATCTACGGCGTCGTATACACGAGTATCGCCATCACGGTCTCCTCGCTGACGCGATCGACGACCATCGCCTTCGCCGCGATCTTCGCGGTGTTCGTCCTCTTTTATATCGTCTGGGAGAGCGTCCTCGTCGCAGTGGGACTGCTGATGGCGTTTGGCTATCTCCCACAGAGTGAGACCGTCGCGAAGGGCGCGCTGATCTACCAGAACATCGAGCCCGGCACCGCGTACAACAACGTGTTGTCGCTCGTGACCTCCGTCGCCGCGGTCGAGCGAAACCCTCAGGAGGTCGCGCGACTCGAGGCCCTGTTCGACGGGAGCCTGCCGTTTTACCTGCAGGACTGGTTCGCGTTCGTCGTCCTGCTGGCCTGGATCGCCGTGCCGATCGGGATCGCGCTCTACCGGTTCGATCGCGTCGATCTCTAACAGTAGCCGGGAAGCCGATTTCTTTTTCAGCGGCGGCCGTGAAACACGGGGGCAGTCTCACCGGACAAGCCGTGGGTCATGGTCGACCGACGTGGAGATGGCGTCGGTACAGATAATAGGTCAGTGCTGGAACTGAGACGAACAGCAGTTCGGTGAATACGGCCCCGCCGAGGTGGACGACACCCGCGAGTCCCCAGAAACGACTCGGTGACCACGTTTCGGCTCCGCTGAGCATCCGCAGATCCGCAAGCAGACAAACGAGGACAACCACTGCCACGAGAACACCGATCCAGACGGCGAGCGTCTGGAGGACGAACCATGCGACATCCATACCGAGGGGAGAGTCGGGCGATCGAGCAGCGGCGAAAAACGCTTGCGAGGCGAAATCAGCGGCCAACGCCGTCAGAATCACGACAGGGAACGGGACGATGCCGTACCACCACGGTGAACTCGACATACGACACGGTTTCAGCGGTGTTGTATTATGCCTGTTCGTGCAGGAATGAGGTCTTCCGTCCCTGAGACTTCCGTCGGCACTGCCCGCGGGGTTCGCAGACGGAGCACTCGAGTCAGGTTCGATCCTGCGTCCCTGAATCGTACACCAACTGTAAGAGGGCAGGACGGTCACCGCAACCTGACGGGACGTTTAGGGGTCGACACCCCGTTACTCGGCACCGATGACCGAGTGTATCTTCTACGGCGGCAAAGGCGGCGTCGGCAAGACGACCTGTGCGGCGGCGACCGGACTGTCGCTGGCCGCGGCGGGACGGACGGCGCTGCTGGTCTCTACCGATCCGGCACACTCCCTTTCGGACTCGCTCGGGACCGACCTCGGGCCGGAACCGCGCGAACTCGAGGTCGCCGAGCGAACGCGCGATCCGGCCGGCGGTCTCTGGGCCGTCGAAATCGATCCCGACGAGCAGGCGGCACGCTACGAGAAACTGGCGCGGGCGCTCGCCAGGGATCTCCGGAGCGCCGGGATCCGCCTCGACGACGAGGAGGTCAAGCGGCTGTTCACCTCCGGCGCGCCGGCCGGCAGCGACGAAATCGCCGCGCTGGATCTGCTCGTCGAGTACGTCGACGAAGGCGACTGGGACGTCGTCGTCTTCGATACCGCGCCGACGGGCCACACCCTCCGTCTGTTCGACATGCCGGAGGTGATGGGACTGGCCCTCGAGACCGCCCAGTCGCTGCGCGGGCAGGCGAGACGGATCGGCAACGCGGCGCGGACGGCGGTGCTCGGGCCGATGTCGATGCTGGGAACCGACGACGACGAGGAGGAGAGCCTCGCAGCGTTCCGGGCGCGCCTCGAGCGTGCCCGCGACCTGCTGACCGATCCCGAACGCACCGAGTTCCGTGTCGTCCTGCTCCCGGAGGGGATGGCCATCGCCGAATCCGAGCGGTTGGTCGAGACGCTCCGAGAGGCCGACGTGCGCGTCGATCGTCTCGTCGTCAACCGCGTCTTCGAGGACCCCGAGGAGGGCTGTTCGCGGTGTCGGTCCCGCCACGAGCGGCATCTGGAGCGGGTCGCGGAGATCCGGGAGACGTTTCCGAACCTCGAAATCGTGACGCTGCCCGAACGGGAAAACGAGGTGCAGGGACTCGAGTCGCTGGCGGCGATCGCAAAGCGGTTGCCCGGCAAAGCCCGACGATGACAGCAGGTCGCGGTACCGACTCGATCGGCGCCGATTTCCTTGCTCCGACTATCGCCCGCTCCGGCCACGTCGCATCGGCGGCCTCGAGAACCGCCCGCGGCGCGTCCGTGACAACCGTTCTGTCACCGAGAGAACCTTTTTTAGCGTTCCGCGAAAGGTCGGCATATGTCGTTGTTCCCCGCCGAGATGGAGAGCGAACGGCTCCGGTACGAACGCCTCCATCCCGACGACTTCGATCCGTTCGAACTGTACGACCACGCCCACGCCGACGCGCCCGGAATCGACGAGGTCACGGAGTACGTGACCTGGGACCCGTACGAGCAGCCGAAAGACGCGTTCGACTGGGTCTCGACCTGCGGCGCGGCGTTCGACGACGGCGACGAGGCCAGCTACGTCGTCCGACCGAAAGACGGCGATCGTGCGGGGGAGCTGGCCGGCCTCGCGGGCCTGCATCCCGACTGGGACCGCCGGCTGGCGATGCTGGGTGTCTGGCTCCGAAAGCCGTTCTGGGGACGCGGCTATTCGGGCGAGCGCGCCGGCCGCATGCTCGAGCTCGCGTTCGAGCGGCTGGATCTCGAGGTCGTCGCGGTGGCACACGATCCCGAGAACGAGAACTCCCGGCGAGCTATCGAGCGCTACGTCGACCGGTTCGGCGGACGAAAAGAGGGGGTGATCCGAAACGGCATCGTCATCGGCGGCGAGCCGCGCGACTCCGTCCGGTACAGCATCACACGTGAAGAGTGGGCGGAAACCCGGTGACGGGAGACTGAGCGACGCCGGCGATGACGGCCTCGAGGACGGATACTATTTAGTTCCCTGGCATGTTACAGTGGGGTATGGCGTTCTCCATCGGACGCAACTCGTCCTCGCTGCTCACCGCGATCGGAGTAGCCGCTGCACTCGTCGCACTCGTCGGGACTCGGGTGCTCGGCTGGAAGTGGGGCGACGGCCGGCTCGCCCCCGCGGTTATCGGCGTCGTCGCGGCCGCGATCGCCGTTGTCGCGGTCGCTAGCCGGCTCGCTTGAGCCGTCGATACCGGATCGTCGGGAGCGACAGGCGATCACTCGAGGTCGATCCCGTACTCCTCGAGCAACTCGCGGAACGCCGCTTCGTCGAGGATCGGAACGTCGTTGTCCTCGGCGTTCCGTCGTTTCGTCGTCCCCGGATTACTGCCGGCCACGAGATAGTCGGTGTTCCCCGAGACGCTGCCCGTCGCGTTCGCGCCGTGGGTTTCGACGAATTCCTGCGCGTCGCTTCTGGTCATCCCCTCGAGCGAACCGGTAAAGACGAAGGTCAACCCGGCGAGTTCGTCGCCGCCGTCCTCGACGTCGGTCTCTCGAGGTGAGACGTGTGCCAGCAGGTCGTCGACGGCGGCGGCGTTTGCCTCGCTGGTGAAAAACCCGTGAATCTCCTCGGCGACCGTCTCGCCCACGTCATCGACGCCCTCCAGCCGTTCGGGGTCGCTCTCGGCGGCCTCGCGGAACCGCTCGAAGGTCCCGAACTCGCGGGCGAGTTCGCGGGCCGTCGTCGGTCCGACGTGTGGAATGCCAAGCGCCGAAAGGAAGTCCGCCAACGGCGGTTCGCGGCTGGCCTCGATCTCCGACAGCAGGTTTTCGGCGCTCGTCTCTCCCCAACCCTCGAGCGCGGTCAGCTCCTCGACGCCGAGTTCGTACAGATCCGCGACCGACTCGAGTAGGCCGGCGTCGACGAGTTGGCGGACGCTTTTTTCTCCCAGCCCCTCGAGATCGAGGCCGTCGTCGCCGGCGTAGTACTCGATCGAGCGCCGGAGTTGCGCGTCGCAGGCCAGTCCGCCGGTACAGAACGCCATCGGGCCGTCGCGCTCGACGGGACTGCCACAGACCGGGCAGGTATCTGGTAGTTCGTAGTGGCCCTCGCTGTCTTTCTCGACGACCGCCGCGACGTAGGGGATGACGTCGCCGGCCCGCTGGACGCGGACGGTGTCGCCGACGTTGACGTTCTTTTCCTCGATTTCGTCGGGATTGTGGAGGCTCGCCCGCGAGACCGTCACGCCGCCGACGTCGACCGGTTCGAGCAAGGCGACGGGCGTCAGTCGACCGGTGCGACCGACCTGGACCGCCACGTCGACGATCGGCGTCACTTCCGCGCGGGCGGGGAACTTGTAGGCGAACGCGTACCGGTCGTGGCGGGCCGTACGGCCGAGTTCCTCGCGGGCATCGCGGTCGTCGACCTTGATAACGGTGCCGTCGATCTCGTAGTTGAGATCGTCGCGGGCCTCGAGCAGTCGATCGCGGTAGTCGATCGCCTCGTCGATGTCGTCAACCACCTCGACGCGGCCGTTGACCCGGAGTCCCCAGTCGGGGAACCGCTCGAGTTCCTCGCGGTGGCTCTCGGCCCCGTCGCTGCTCTCGAGCACGTCGAAGTAGAAGACCTCGAGCGGGCGCTCGGCGACGACCGTCGGATCGAGTTGGCGGATCGTTCCCGCGGTGGCGTTGCGCGGGTTGGCGAACGGTTCCTCGCCGCGTTCGATCCGCTCGCGGTTGTACGCCTGAAAGGCGTCCTTGGGCATGTAGACCTCGCCGCGAACCGCGAGGAACTCGGGATAGTCGCCGTGGAGTTGCTGGGGGACCGAGCCGATTGTCCGCGCGTTCCGGGTGACGTCGTCGCCCTCGCGCCCGTCGCCCCGCGTTACGGCGCGCTCGAGGCTGCCGTCCTCGTAGACGAACTCCATCGAGACGCCGTCGAACTTGGGTTCACAGACGTAGTCGACCTCGCCGACTTCGCGCTGGAGACGATCGTCGAACTCCCGAACGTCCGCGGCCTCGCCGCTCTGGTCGATCGAGAGCATCGGGGCGACGTGTTCGACCGTCTCGAACTCCGATATCGGTTCACCGCCGACGCTGCGGGTCGGGCTGTCGGGGTGTTCGAGGCCGAAGGCGTCCTCGAGTTCCTGCAGCCGTGCAAAGAGCGCGTCGTAGGTCCGGTCGGCGATGATCGGATCGCTCTCGACGTAATAGCGGCGGTCGTGTTCGCGGATGGCATCGCGGAGCTGTTCGACCTGCTTGCGGGCCTCCGACTCCGAAAGCGTCTCGACCGGCTCGAACTCCGTCGGCGGATCACGGAGGTACGGGTTCTCCTCGTCGTCGGCGACTGACATGGCTCGAGAGTTGCCGCTCGCATCCGTTAACGTTACCGTCCGCAGACGCTCGATCCCCACCGATCCGGACGCTTCCGGCTCGAGACACTCACTTCCAGGGGTTCTCGACCAGTTCGGCGTGGACACGCGAGCCGACGGCAAGTCGGCAGTCGGTCCGCGGCATGGCGATACACAGGAGCACGTAGCCCGCCGTCCGGTGGCGCGTCTTGAGCGCGCGAGGGTCGCGGCGGTACGCGAAGGCGTCGTCGACGGCGACCGTCGAATCCGACCCGTCGGCCTCGAGCAGCCGCCCGGCACAGGTCCCGCAGGCACCGGTGCGGCAGCCGAACGGGAGGGCGAGCTCGGCGCGTTCGGCCGCCTCGAGCACCGTCTCGTCCTCGTCGGCTTCGATCGTCCGCGTGCGGCCGGTCGGCCACTCGAGGGTCAGATCGTAGCTCGTCATCGCTCCGAGACCGGGACGTCGTGAAATCGGATACCCCGCCCGATCATCCGTCGACGGTCACTGCCAGACGTCGCTCGTACAGTCGCCGTCGGGCCAGCGGATCTCGTGGGCGCGGGCCGGTCCCGCCGGACACGCGCCCCAGTCGACGAGGAACTCCTCGTCGAGCTCGAGCGTGCCGTTCCGGGGGTCGACGTCGGCTTTCAGCATCACCGATCCGCGTTCGCCCTCCTCGGGGTAGAACTGCTCGTCCCACGAGGAGAACAGCGACGTCGTCCAGTAGAGCCGTTCGCCGTCCAGCGACAGCTGGAGCATCTGCGGGCCGGCGGCCAGTTCCCGTCCCTGCACTTCCTGAATCTCGCCGAAGTGACCGCCGATCGACAGCGAGTCCGCCCGGCGCGGGTTCGCGGGATCGGAGACGTCGTACATCCAGACCTCGCCGTGGAGCCAGTTCGAGCCGAACAGGTAGCGGTCGTCCATCGAGAGCAGGATGTCCGTCGGCAGCGCCGGCACGGGCATCTCCCAGTCGGGGTGCTCGCGGTCCTCGAAGTCGACGACCTTCTCGGCGCGGTACTCGTCGCCGTCGTCCCAAAAATGGAAGACGTTCGACGACAGCGCGGCCCCGACGAACCCGTGGGTCGACTCGGGGGTGTGCAGAAACCGCACCTCGAGCGGAATCAGCCCCTCCTCGCCGAGGTCGATCGTCTGCTCGACGGTGCCGTCCTCCCAGTCCCAGAAGTGAAGCCGGTGACCGTACCGCCCTTCTTCGACGTCCTCGAGATCGAATCCGGGGTAGTAGGTCTTGGGCGCGGCCCACTCGGTCGAGACCATCACGTTCTGTCGGGGCTGGTACCAGTAGTCGTAGTTCATCCCGATCTCGCCGGGCGGCTCCCACCGGCCCTCGATCTCGAAGTCGTCGTTCAACTCGAGGAACCCGCCGGGAAGGTCGCCGTCGGCGTCCCCGAGCATGCTGATGAGGATCTTGCCCTCGGGCACGCAGTGGACCGTGTGTGGGGCCGAGAGGTCGTGCTCGAAGACCTCATCGGGTTCGATGACAGTCTCGAGTTCCGGGTTCCGCCGATCCGCCGCGTCGATCACGTGGAGCCGCGAGGAACGCTGGCCGGGGACGATCAGGTGCCGTCGCTCGAGTCCCTCGACGTGACACGACGAAGAGCAGGCGTTCCACCCGAAATGATGGAGTTCGTCGCCCCGTTCGGGCATCTCGATCCGGTCGACGATCTCGCAGTAGGTGTCCGACTCGGGATCGAGGTCGACGACGGCCACGAAATCGGGTGCATCGACGTCCGTCCCGACATAGAGGCTCATCACGTAGGCCAGGCGCTCCCGGTCGCTTTCCTCGATCGCAGCCTGCGGCGTCGCATAGCCGGGTCCCTCGTGGTGCTGGTGTTCGTGGGCCGAGTCCGCATCGCTTTGCTCGTGGTCCGGTCCCGCGTCGCCGCCCGCACTCGCATCACTCATGGGTGGTCCCGACCACGAACGCGTAGATAAGTCTGTGCGGGGTGTTACGCCCATGGACTGTCGCCGACTTCCGACCGGACCCGCGGCCCGACCTCGAGACGGCAGTCGGTTTGCGGGGATGCGATACAGAGCAGGACGTAGCCGTCCGCCCGTTCGCGGTCGGTCAGCGCCGCCGGCGACCGCCGATAGGAGAACGCGTCGGCGGGGTCGGGGGGCTGGTCCGTCCCGTCCGCGCCGACGTCTGTGTCCCCGTTCTCGATCTCGAGCAGCCGGCCGACGCAGGTGATACAGGTTCCCTTCCGGCAGTCGTACGGGAGCCGAACGCCGGCCCGCTGTGCCGCCTCGAGCACCGTCTCCTGCGGGTCGACCGGGATAGCGTCGGTTCCGCCGTCCGGCCATTCGAGGGTCACGTCGTATTCCGTCATCGTCGCCCCTCCGACCATGCCCGTCGTTCGTACCGTTCGGTCATGGATCACGGTACGGCTGGAAACGGGAAAAAGTCCGCGCGGCAACGGAAAGCGGACGGGAAGCGAACGGGGCGGAAGGCACAGTTTCACGTCGCTTCGAAAGGACGGTCGCGGTTCGGCGAACGGTCTCAGTCCACGGAGGACGTCGACGCCGCCGTTGCTTCCGGGGCGTCCTGTTCCGGTTCCTCCTTGTAGAAGATCCCCCAGCCGGTCGCGCCCATCAGGATCAACACGAGCGGCGAGATGATCCCGAAGAAGTAGTACGGGGCGTACTCGATCACCGGCACCCCGAGTGCCGAGGCCATGAAGACGCCGCCCGACCCCCATGGAACGAACGCCGACGTCGTCGTCCCCGCGGCTTCGACTGCCCGCGAGAGGTTCCGACTCTCGAGGTCGTACTCGTCGTAGAGGTTCTGCAGCGTCATTCCGGGGACGACGATCGCCATGTACTGTTCCGCCGCGAGGAAGTTCATCGCGACGGTGCCCACGGCCGTTCCGGCCGTCAAGCCCGCAACGCTACTGATAGCCCGTCCGATGTAGTACGCGAACGCCGCCAGCACGCCGGTTTCCTGAAGGATGCCGCCCAACGCCAGCGCGGCGACGACGATCGAAACGACCCACACGGACCCTTCGAGGCCGCCGCTCGAAAGCAGTTCGTTCGTCAGTTCGACGCCCGTCTCGGGGCTGGTCCCGGCGTGGATCGTTTTCCACGCGGCGGCGAAGCCAACACCCTGCACCGTGGTGCTGATCGCGGCGCCGGCGAAGATGCCGGCCCCGAGCGACGGCAGCGCCGGGAAGCCGTAGAACGCGAGCGCGAACGTGAGGACGAGCGGGAGGAACGTCAGCGGCGAGATGACGTAACTGCTCGAGAGTCCGCCCTGGATCTCGGCGATCCGATCGACGGGAACCGTTCCGCTCGCGTTCAGTCCTAGAACGGCGAACAGGAACAGCGAGATCGTAAACGCGATCAGGGTGCCGGGGCGCATCGCCCGAATGTGGTCCATCAGCTCCGTGTTCGTGACCGCGGCGGCGAGGTTCGTGGTATCCGAGAGGGGCGAGTTCTTGTCGCCGGTGTAGGCCCCTGACAGGACGGCACCGGCCGTCATCGCCTCCGGAATCCCCAGGCCGGAGCCGATCCCGATCATCGCAACGCCGAGCGTCCCGGCCGTCGTCCAGGACGATCCGATCGCGAAGGCGACGATCGCCGAGAGGACGACGGTGAACGGGAGGAATATCTGCGGCGAGAGGAACTCCAACCCGTAGTACATCAGCGTCGGGATCGTCCCGGAGTCGATCCAGGACGCGATGAGCATGTAGATGACGAACAGGATGAGGATGGCCTGGAGCCCCGTGAGAATGCTGCGACCGATCCCGTCGTAGAGGTCCTCCCAGGAGTAGCCGAAATAGTATCGGCCGAACAGCCCGGCGAAGGCGATCCCCCACAACAGCGGGATCTGCGGGTCCATCCCGAGCCAGATCATCCCGACCGAGAGGAACAGAAGCATCCCAACAATCGGAACGAGCGCTTCCAACAGTGACGGCTGCTTGTCCGCAGGGATCTCGTCGTATGTCTTCGGTGTGAACTCAAGCACCATGGTATTGGTTAACCATTTCTTTCTATAGGGGGTATAAATAACACCACCATTCGGAATAGAGTTGTTTACTACCGATCGCCGTCGCAGTCGACCCAGTACTTTACCCGTCCCGACCCCTACGATCCGGTAGATGGGACAGGGAACGGATACGGAGTACGGACTCGTCGACCTCGAGGAGTCCGACACGCCGGGCGACGAGTGGGAAGAGATCGACGTCTCGGACACCGAGGCGGACAGGATCGCCCGCAAGCGCGACCGGAAGTTCAACCAGTTTCGCGAGCGGATCACGGACGCCGACCAGTTCAAGGTCGAGCAGTCCGTGTTCGACGACGCGACCTTCGCGGCGCTCTATAAGCTCGTTCAGGACGGCCACGTCGAGGCCTTCGGCGGCCCGCTCTCGACGGGCAAGGAGGCGAACGTCTACCACGCGCTGGGCGACGACCGGGAGGTCGCGGTCAAGGTCTACCGGATCAACGCCTCGAACTTCCGGCAGATGCGCGACTACCTCGAGGGCGACCCCCGCTTCGAGGGGCTGGGTGGCAAGAAGAAAGACGTCGTCCTCGCCTGGACGAAAAAGGAACTCGCGAACCTCCGGCGGGCCAGACGGGCCGGGGTACGGGTTCCGGAGCCGATCGCCGTCGAACGCAACGTGCTGGTGATGGAGTACATCGGCAACGAGGACGGGCGCGCGAAGCGCCTCGGCGAAGTACACATCGAGAACCCCCGGACGGCCTACGAGGTCATGCGCGAGTACATGCGGCGGCTCTACGCCGCCGGCATCGTCCACGGCGACCTGAGCGAGTACAACGTCGTCTTCGACGAGGGACAGCTCGTGCTCATCGACCTCGGGCAGGCCGTGACGGTCCACCACCCCAACAGCCGCGATTTCCTCGAACGGGACTGTCACAACGTCGCGAGTTTCTTCTCCCGGCAGGGGCTCGAGACCGACGAAGACGAACTGCTCGAGTTCGTCACGAGTCCGGACCCGGACCCGTCACGGGAGTGATGCGGCCGGACGCTCGGTCGGCCCGGACGGCCTCGATGCGCCCCTCCGTTTCGGGTGCGATGACCTCGGCCTCCCGGATCCGCTCGATGGCAAGCGCCGACAGCAGCGTTCCCTCGTCGGAAGGGGCGAGCACGTCGGCGTCCGCGAGCATCCCGTATCCGTCGCCGCCGTCCGCGACGAAATCGTTCGTGGCGAGTTCGTACGTGGCGTCGTCAGCGAGGGGTTCGCCAGCGACCGTGACCGCCTCGAGACGGTCGCCGGCGGGTGCGTCCGGATCGTAGGCGTACGACATCCCGCTGACCTGCGGGAACCGGCCGTGGCGCTCCTCGACCGCGCTTACGCCGTGCTCGATCGCCGCACGGAGGGTTGTGCCGGTCACGTCGAGTTTCACGGAGCGGTTCGGGAACGGCAGGATATCGACGACCGTTCGCCGGGTGATCTCGCCGGCCTCGTAACGCCGGTCGCTGCGGATGCCGCCGCCGTTCTGGAGCGCGATATCGGCATCGACGTCGGCGCGCATGAGGTCGGTCAGCCAGCTTCCGACGTTCGACTCCTCGCTGCGGACCGTCTCGATCCGCGTCTCGAGCGGCACCGTCGTCTCGCCGATCACCACGTCGAGTTCGGTCTCGAGGTCGCGCTCGTACTCCTCGAACCGCGCGCGGACAGCGTCGTGGGGCTCGACCGCGCCTCGCTCGACCTCGGCTTCGAGGTCGTACCGTTCGAACGAGTAGTCGACGACGCCGTCGCTTCCGACCGTGAGATCCAACCGGCCGACGTATTCGAACTCGTCGCCGACGACCGAGACGACGGTGTCGTTGATCTCCTTGGGTTCGTCGTAGACCTTCGCGGCGTGGTCGCCGACGGCGACGTCGATGCCGTCGACGGCCGCGACCAGCGCCTCGGTGACGGGGCTGGCGAGATGCGATAGCAGGACGATTACGTCCGCACCCTCTTCTTGCAGGTCGGCGACGACATCCGCGGCCGCGCTCTCGGGATCACGCACCGCGACGTGTTCGCCGACGGCGGTGACGTCGGGGGTATCCGCCGGCGCGAGTCCGGTGATCCCGAACCGTCTGCCATCGATCTCCTCGAGCGCGTACCGTTTGGCACCCTCCGCGGCCGCGAACACCTCGCCGGTTCGTTCGTCGCGAACGTTCGCGCTCACCCAGGTGAACTCGCTGTCGGCAACGTTCTCCCGGAGGCTCTCCGGTCCGTCGTCGAACTCGTGGTTGCCGAACGTATCGTAGGCAAGCGGGCTCGCGTTGAACAGCGAGACCATGTGTGCGCCGTCGAAAACGGACGATTCGACGGACGTGTGCAGGTCGTCGCCGTTGCCGACGACGAGCGCGTTGTCCGTGGGCGCGGCCGCTGCCTGCTCGTCCATCAACCCGAAGTAGTTCGCGACGTTCAGGGGTTCGTCCGGATCGCCCATCGAACCGTGAACGTGCGTGTCGTGGAGGAGACGGACGGTTACCGGTTCGGCGGAACCGGCTTCGCCCGGGTCGTCCGCATCACGCCCCGCGCTCGGTTCCTCGTCGTCCGCCGCGTCGTCGAACGCACATCCCGCCAGTGTGACTGTGCCCGCCGCACCGACGCCGTACAGGAGTCGCCGCCTGTCGATTTCGCCGGCCGTGTCCGATGGCATACACGGCGATCTCGCTCGGCGTATTAATATGACTACTGGAATACATATAATTGGACGAAAATACTGAAACGGACCGGTACGAGCAGCGACACAGACAGACGTTCACAATACATCGGAAACCAGCTCGTTCCGATCGCTGCTCGGCCGAACGAAAGTCTCAACTGCCTCGCGGTCGAACGCCGTCGTAATGGCGTCCGGTCTCGAGTGGCGCTGGCCCACCCCCTCGAGAGCGGACAGTCCCGCCGTTGCGGGCGACGCGGCCTAACCCGGCGGCTGCGGCGGCAGCGGCTCCCTGCGCTCGTTCTCGCGCTCGAACCGCGTGCCAGCCGCTGCAGTCGATACCCGAGACGAATGACGACAGCTGACGATCTGACCACCGATAGTACAGTCACTCCCTACGACGTTAGGGGAGAGATCGACTACGAAAAGCTGTGCGAGCGCTTCGGAGCCGATCCGCTCACCGACGAGCAAGTCGCTCGCTTCCCCGATCACCCGCTGGTCCGCCGGCGGACGTTCTACGCGGGCCGGGACGTCGACCGGTATCTCGCGGCCGCCGACGCCGGCGATCCGCACGCGATCGTCACCGGGAGAGGTCCGTCCGGCCCGATGCATCTCGGGCACGTGCTGCCGTTCTACCTCGCGAAACGGTTTCAGGAGGCGACGGGGGCGACGGTCTACGTACCGCTCTCGGACGACGAGAAGTTCCTCGCGAAAGCCCAGTCCTTCGAATCGATCGGCGAACACACCCGCGAGAACCTCAGGGACGTACTCGCGGTCGGCTTCGATCCCGAGCGGACGCGGATCGTCGTCGATACCGCCGACGCGGACGTGATCTATCCGATCGCGGTTCGCCTCGCCAAGCATCTCACACCCGCCACCGTCGAGGCCGTCTACGGCGAGCAGGAGACCGTCGGGCTGCAGTTCTATCCGGCCGTGCAGGCGGCCCACCTGCTCCTGCCGCAACTGGTTGCGGGCCGCCGGCCGACCCTCGTCCCGATCGCCGTCGATCAGGACCCACACGTTCGGGTCTGTCGTGACATCGCCGCGAAGGACGCGCTTCCGGTCGAAAAACCGGGTGCCCTGCTCGGACGCTTCCTCCCGAGCCTCGAGGGGCCGGGCAAGATGAGTTCGTCCGACGACGCGCCGTCGATCGAACTCATTGCCGACCCCGAGACGGTCGCCGAGACGATCCGGACCCACGCCTACACCGGCGGTCGGGCGACCCTCGCGGAACACCGCGACCGAGGCGGTGATCCGACCGTCGACGTCCCCTTCCAGTATCTGCGCGTGTTCTTCGAACCCGACGACGCGACCCTCGAGCGAATCGCCCAGCGGTACCGTTCGGGGGACCTGCTCAGCGGGGAGTTGAAAGAGATCGCGATCGATCGAATCACCGCGTTTCTCGAGGGCCACCAGCGCCGCCGCGCTTCCCTCGGCGATCTCGGGACCGAACTCGAACCCTACCGCCTCACCGACGGCGAGCGCCGGTCCGCGCTCGAGCGGGCCGGCGTCCCCCCGGGGCCGACGACGCGTCCCCGAACGCAGTAGTGACTCGCCCGCACCCGACTCGATATGCACATCGGGATCATCGCCGACACCCACGACAACGTTGCGGCGGCCGAACGGGCGGCCGAGATCTTCGAAGCGGAGGGCGTCGAGGTCGTCGTCCACTGCGGTGACGTCGTCGCTCCGCCGACGGTGTCCGCTTTCGGGGGGTTCGAGGTCCACGGCGTCCTCGGGAACAACGACGGCGAGATCGCCGGCCTCGAGTCGGCGTTCGACGCGCTCGGCGGCGAAAGTACGCTCCACGGTCGCTTCGCCGACCTCGAGTTCGACGGGCTTTCGGTCGCGGTACTCCACGGCGAGTCGAAGGCCGAAATCGAGTCGCTGGCGGCCGCCGAGACGTACGATTTCGTCTGTTACGGGCACCACCACGAACGCGAACTCGCCGAGGAAGGACGGACGACGGTACTCAACCCCGGTGCACACTACCCGCCGACGCCCGACGATCACCGAACGGTCGCGATCGTCGAGACGCTCTCGGAATCGGTGCGGTTTCGCTCGGTGCTCGAGTAGGCCGGGACCGCTCGAAGGGCCGAAGCAAGCGGATCCGTCGCCCGAGCGGACGGCCGTCGGCCGGACCAAGCCCTTAACCTCACCGAGTGAATAGTGAGTGCGTATGCAGCACGTGAAGATTCCGCAGGACCGCATCGGCGTTCTCATCGGCGAGGGCGGCGAGACGATGCGCGAGATCGAGGCGGAAGCCGAGGTGCGACTCGACATCGACTCGGAGAACGGCTCCGTGGCGGTCGAAACCGTCGGCGATCCCGTTCGCGGCCTCAAAGGTCCCGAGATCGTCCGCGCGATCGGCCGTGGCTTTTCGCCCGACGAGGCGCTTCGACTGCTCGAGGACGACATGATGCTGTTCGACGTCGTCGACATCGACGCCGCCTCGCGCAACAAAAACGACATGAAACGGAAGAAGGGTCGGCTCATCGGTGAAGGCGGCCGGACCCGCGAACTCATGGAAGAGCTAACCGGTGCCGACGTCGTCATCTACGGGTCGACGCTCGGGATCATCGGCGCACCCCAGGAAGTCGATGCCGTCCGCAGCGCCGCCGAAATGCTCCTCGACGGCGCGCCACACGGTGCCGTCTACTCGTTCCTCGAGGAGAAACACAACGAGATGAAACATCAGGGGCTGGAGTACCACCGGTTCCCCGGCGGCCAGTCCTGATCCGACGGTCGGAGCCGACTCGCCGCTCGCCCGCCGATTCCCGCGGACATCCCCAGCCGCGATCGATTCTCATCGACTTCGAACTCGAGTTGGATATAAATAGTTGGAACGCGTCCGCGACGGAACCGCCGTACAACGCCCCCGTAGGGGGAGTTGGTTTGCAGATCCTCGAAAGTTTTATATAGAATAGCAATCAATCCATCGAGTGACCATGGCACAACAGCAGATGGGCAACCAGCCCCTCATCGTCCTCTCGGAGGACAGCCAGCGGACCTCCGGCAAAGACGCACAATCGATGAACGTTCAGGCCGGGAAGGCCGTCGCCGAGTCCGTACGGACCACGCTCGGTCCGAAGGGGATGGACAAGATGCTCGTCGACTCGACGGGCAACGTCGTCGTCACGAACGACGGCGTCACCCTCCTCTCGGAGATGGACATCGATCACCCGGCGGCCGACATGATCGTCGAAGTCGCCGAGACACAGGAGGACGAGGTCGGTGACGGGACCACGAGCGCCGTCGTCGTCGCCGGCGAACTGCTCAGTCAGGCCGAGGACCTCCTCGAGCAGGACATTCACGCGACCACCCTCGCACAGGGGTACCGACAGGCCGCCGAGGAGGCCACCGAGGCCCTCGAGGAGATCGCCATCGACGTCGACGAGGACGACACCGACATCCTCGAACAGATCGCCGCGACGGCGATGACCGGCAAGGGTGCCGAAAGCGCACGCGACCTGCTCGCGGGACTCGTCGTCGATGCCGTCCAGTCCGTCGCCGACGACGACGGCGTCGACACGGACAACATCAAAGTCGAGAAGGTCGTCGGCGGCTCCATCGAGAACTCCGAGCTCGTCGAGGGCGTCATCGTCGACAAGGAGCGTGTCTCCGAGAACATGCCGTACTTCGCCGAGGACGCCAACGTGGCGATCATCGACGGCGATCTCGAGATCAAAGAGACAGAGATCGACGCCGAGGTCAACGTCACCGACCCCGAACAGCTCGAGCAGTTCCTCGAACAGGAGGAACAGCAGCTCAAGGAGATGGCCGAGACGATCGCCGACGCCGGTGCCGACGTCGTCTTCGTCGACGGCGGCATCGACGACATGGCCCAGCACTACCTCGCTCAGGAGGGCATCATCGCCGTCCGCCGGGTCAAATCCAGCGACCAGACCCAGCTTGCCCGCGCGACCGGTGCCCGGCCCGTCTCGACGGTCGACGACCTCACCGAGGACCACCTCGGCTTCGCCGGCAGCGTCGCCCAGAAGGAGATCGCCGGCGACCAGCGCATCTTCGTCGAGGACGTCGAGGACGCAAAGGCCGTCACCCTGATCCTCCGCGGTGGCACCGAGCACGTCATCGACGAGGTCGACCGCGCCATCGAGGACTCGCTCGGCGTGGTCCGGACGACCATCGAGGACGGCAAGGTGCTCGCCGGCGGCGGCGCGCCCGAAGTCAACCTCTCGCTCGCGCTGCGTGACTACGCCGACTCCGTCGGCGGCCGCGAACAGCTCGCCGTCGAGGCCTTCGCCGACGCACTCGAGGTCATCCCGCGCACGCTGGCCGAGAACGCAGGGCTGGACCCCATCGACTCGCTGGTCGAACTCCGCGCCGACCACGACGGCGGCGACACCGCCGCCGGACTGGACGCCTTCACCGGCGACACCATCGACATGGCCGAGGAAGGCGTCTACGAGCCGCTGCGCGTGAAGACCCAGGCCATCGAGTCCGCCACCGAAGCCGCCGTCATGCTGCTGCGCATCGACGACGTCATCGCCGCCGGCGACCTCGCCGTCTCCGACGACGACGACGAGGAAGACATGCCCGCCGGCGGTGCCGGCGGCATGGGCGGCATGGGCGGTATGGGCGGCGGCATGGGCGGCATGATGTAAGCGAGAGCGACACGAACCACCTCGCTCCCGCCGCTTGAACGTGCCGTCGTTGTGCGCCGTTCGACCACGCCGGTGAGATCCGGACGACACCGGCGCTCGACGCCGTCGATTCGAGAGCATGCGGTTCGGGCACTCGAGTCGGCCCATCTTCGATACGCCGTTTCGTCGTAGCTCCCATCTCCGTTTTCCCGACGCTTCGAGGCGAACGCCACGACACCAGCCGTAGCCGATAGCGTTGCTTGCGTCCGACCGTCGAAAAGAGTGCGGTCGGACGGAGACGAGGGGAACGGCTCACTCCGGCATCCGAACCACCAGCGGAATCTGTGGATCACGGACCGCCTCGTCGCGACAGCAAAGCGCGCTGTCGCCGGCGATACCGCACCGGCAGTCGAAACGGCTCGATCGCCTAGTCGAGCCAGTTTTCACCCCACTCGTCTACGGCCTCGAAGACGGGACGGAGTGCACTTCCCTTCTCGGTCAGAGCGTAGTAGCTTGCGACCGGCGACTCGAGTTCCGTTCGGTTCTCGACGAGTCCGTGCTCCTCCAGGTCATCGAAGACACGCGAGAGGGTATACGAACTCGCACCCGTGGATCGCTTGAGTTCGTTGAACCGCTTTTCGCTGCCTCGCAGGTCGTGGAGGACGATGAGTTTCCACTTCGAACCGATCTCCCCGATCGCCCCCACGACGTTGCAGATATCCGCAGTTTGTCGTTCGGCCGCGGTGTCGCCGACAGTGTCGTCCGCCGGTGGTTGGGTCGTCATTACCTGGTAACACTATTGTTGCCTGACCTATATGCGGGTTTGGCAACAAATCAGGTAATACAATGAAACCACAATCCGCAACGGTAGCCGTGACCGGCGCAACCGACAACGGAAAACCGGACGAGCAGAACGGACAGACGACCGCCAGCAAGCCGGAGTTGGAAGGGTAATCGCACGGACGATGTCACGTCAGCTACTCCCCGAAACGGCTGGGCAGTGGAGTCCGGTACTCGTTCGACTAGCGCTTGGAATCCCGATGTTCGTCTCCGGCGTCGGCAAAGTCTTCGCGGTCGGGCCGAAATCGATGGGAATCTCGGGCTTTGCGGGCTTTCTGGCGAGCGTCGGCGTTCCACTGCCGACGATCGCTGCATGGGGTGTCGGGCTCGTCGAACTCGTCGGCGGGATCGCGTTGCTGATCGGTCTGGCTGTCCGAATCACGGGGGCAGTGATCGCCATCGACATGCTCGTCGCGACAGTATTGGTCCACCTCCCCAACGGGTATCCGACCTCGAGTAACGGGATCGAATTGACGCTCACGCTAAGCCTGATCGCGCTCGCGCTCGTCGCGAGTGGGCCGGGAGCGCTCTCGGTCGACCGTGCGCTTTTCGACACCGAGGGCCGGACGGCTGGCTCCACGGTCGAGGGACACTGACCGATACCCCACAGTACTAGTATGACACAAATGGATCCGGACGCCCTCCCACAGGGAACACGTATCGGTCGGACAGCACTTCGGGTTTCGGACCTCGAGGAGGTGACGGAGTTCTATCGGGACATCGTCGGTCTCGGTGTGCAACGCCGCTCCGACACCACCGCGGTTCTCGGCGTCGATGAAACGCCGCTCCTCGTCCTCGAGGGGGGCGCGGATGCATCTCCGCGGCGTGGGTCGAGCACGGGACTCTACCACAACGCGTTCCGAGTCCCCTCGCGTGAGGCACTTGGCGACGCGCTGAGGCGGATCCGGAACGAGTGGCAACTCGATGGGGCCTCCGACCACGCGGTCAGTGAGGCCCTCTATCTCACGGATCCGGAGGGAAACGGCGTCGAGATCTACCGCGATTTCCCGCGCGACGAGTGGCCGGTCGACGACGATGGCAGGGTACGGATCAGTACCGAGCCGCTCGATCTCGAGCGTATCGATGCCGCTGCCGGCGGGAGTACCCGAGCACCGCCGGGAACGGACATCGGACACGTCCATCTCGAAGTCTCCTCGCTTGAGACGTTCAGAGACTGCTACGTTGAGACCCTCGGGTTCGAGGTCCAAACAACCACTCCACGGGCGTTCTTCGTGTCTGCCGGCGGGTATCACCATCACATCGGGGCGAACACGTGGCACCAGCGAACAGCGCCAGTCAGCGGTCGCGGGCTGTCCTGGTTCGAAGTGATCCTTCCCGACACGCAGACACTCGACGCACTTCGCGAGCGACTCGCTGCCAGTCAGGTTACAGTAACCGAGACGGATTCGGGTATTGCAGTCACGGCTGCAGACGGGATCGAGGTCCGGTTCCGCCTCGGATAACGCCTCGGAAACAGTTTTCGTGCGATTTTCTCCCACAATCCGCTTGAAAACAGCGTTGGCGATCCCGACGGCCGCCGTCAGCCGTCGGTCAGTCCTGATTACGCGTCGTTGCGTCGTCTTCGGGTGCTGTGTCGTCCGCGAGCGGGTCCGTATCGTCCTCGGGTTCAGTAGCCTCCGCGAGCGATTCCGCGTCGTCCACGAGATCGGCGGTGTCGGTGGATTCACCCTCGAGCGCACTGGGTTCCGAGCCCGTGGTCGCTTCGGTTTCGAACTCGTCGAGGATATCGAGCAGGCGCGTCGACTGATCGGTCAGCTGTTGGGCCGCGCCGGTGACCTCGCTCAGCGCGGAGGTCTGTTCCTCCGCCGCTGCGGCGACGCTTTCGGCCTCGCTGGTCGTCTCTTCCGAAATCGTCGCCGCCTCGTCGACGATGGTAACGACTTCCTGCGTCGTGGCCGCCTGCTGCTGGGTCGCCGCGGAGATCTCCTGAATGCCGGTGTTGGTCTCCTGTGCGTAGTCGGCGATCCGGGTGAGCGCATCCACGGCCTGCTCGACGCGAACGGTCTGGTCTTCGACCTGCTGGGTCGTGCCTCTGACCTGCGTGACGGCAGTCCGTGTCTGCTCCTGAATTTCCTCGACGATCTCCTCGATAGCGTCGGCGGCTTCCTTCGTCTCCTCGGAAAGCTCCTTGACCTCGGTCGCGACGACGCCAAAGCCCTCGTTCGCGGAACTATCGTGGGACCGAGAGGCCTCGATGTTGGCGTTCAGCGCGATCATGTTCGTCTGCTCGGCGATTTCGGAGATGAACGAGGTGAGTTCGTCGATCTCCTGCATCTCCTCGTGGAGCGCTTCGATCTCTTCGAGCGCCGAGTCCGACTCCTCGAGGACGGTCTCCATGCCGTCGATGGCCTCCTGTGCGGCGTCGCGTCCCTTCGAACCGGTTTCGGCGGTTCGTTCGGCGAGGTCTGCGACCTCGTTCGAGGAGGCCGCGATCTCTTCGGTCGTCGTCGAGAGCGCGTTCATCTCCTGCGAGGCCGACTGGAGGCTCTCGTTCTGTCGCTGTGCACCGACGGAAATCTGCTGGACCGATTCGGAGACCTGTTCGCTGGCCGACCGGACCTCCTCGCTCGAGGCGGTCACCTGTTCGGAGGCCGTCGCGACCTCCTGTGCGAACGCCTTGACCTCCTCGGTCGTCCGCTCGATGGCGGCGATCATCTCGTTGAAATCGCGGGCGATAGCGGTCATCGCCTCGTTTTCGCTCTCCGGATCCATCCGGACGGTAAAGTCACCGTCCCCGGCGGCCTGCATGACCCCGCTGTACTCGTCGGCTTTCCGCTCGAGGTGGTTGTTGAGCTTTTCGGCGCGCTTGCGTGCCCGTTCGGCGTTTTCGCGGGCGGATTCGGCTTCGTCGATCTGCTCGCGCAGGGCCGTCTGCATCGAGTCGAACGCCGTGTACAGGCGGCCGATGTTGTCGATCCGGTCGGTCTCGAAGGAGACGTCCAGATCGCCGTCCTCCATCCGTCCGGCCTTTGTCGTCAGGCGATCGATCGCCGTCGCCGTGTTCCGTCCGAGGACGACGCCGACGACGCCGATTACCAACACGCCGATCAGCGTCGCGAGGGTCCCGAACCGGCCGACGGTCGCGACGAACCCGTACGCGTCGTCGGTGGGCGTGTGCACGAGCATAACCCACTCACGGTCACCGAGTTCCATCTTCTCGTATCCGACGACGTACTCCTCGTTCGGGAACCCGTAGTTCTCGTCGTCGACGATCGTCGACGGCGGCGTGGCGTGTGTCGCCGATCCGGACCGTTCCATTCCGGCATCGAGACTGAAAGCGTCCGCGACGACGCCGTTTGCGTCGTCGTACTCCGCGAACAGCTCGGCGTCGCTTTCGTCGGTGAAAATCACCTGCTCGTCCTCGTTGACGACCAGCGTAACGACGTTCTCGGCGGTTGCATAGCTCCCGAACTCGCTCGTGTACTCGTTGAGTCGGACCGTGTAGACGAGTGCCCGATCGTCACCGCCGTCGACCGGTTCCACGTACGAGATTACGGGCTGGCTCAGGGCGTCGGTTTCGTAGGTGTACTCCGTCGTCACGAACCGCTCCCGGTCCGCAAGCCGATCCTCCGCAGGGAACCCGTACTCGGAAACCGACTCGATATCGCGCGGTGACGACGCCAACACCTCGCCGGAATCGGTGTCGACGTAGTCGATCTGGAACGCCTGTTCCGGAAGTTGGTTGACGTCAAGATAGTCGTCGATCGCCTCCGTCTCCCCCGATTGCACCACCGGCGTCTCCGCGAGTACCTGTATCGTTCCGCGGTTTTCCTCGTCCCAGTTCTCGAGGTTGCTCGCCTCCTGTTCGGCCGTCGACTGTATCTCGCCGTTGACGATCTCTTCGACTTCGTTCGTTACTTGCCCGGTCCCGATCGTTCCGATAAGTCCGATCGATAATCCGAGGATAAGAAAGGCAATCCCGAACTTCACCGCGTAACTTTTCCGGATAAAGTCCGGAGTGAGCCGGCTCAAAAGCCCCATATGCTCGAACTGTAATGAAGTAAGTAAAGTGTTACTACCAAGACCTATTAATAAGAATATTGTTTCATTTTCAGTGTTGTTAGTATATGAATAGAAAATATTGTTTTTCCTGTCGAAGTATATGGAGATAAATCCGGTTAGAAATGAGATATAAGAACCAGTCAATTATATTTCATAAATACCATAGTATTTATTCGAATAGTATAGGAATTCGAATATCGGCGGTTGAGTCCCAAAATAGCTTAATACATTGTCTGCGATGGGTCATGTCATGGGAGATGACAGTATGCGGGGGAAAAGAAGAACGTTTCTCAAACAGGTAGCTGCGGGTAGCAGTGTGGCTGCGGTCGGATCGACCGCCGGCTGTCTCGGATCACTCCCGACGGACCTTCTCGGGGACGAAGAGACCGAAATCGAAGTCTGGCACGGATTGACCGGCGGACTCGAGGAAACCTTCGCGGACCTGACCGTGAAGTTCAACCGGAGCCACGAAAACGTCACGGCTCGTCTCGTGGAGTACGACAGTTACGACGAGGTGTTCGAAGAGACGATGGGGGCCGTCACCGAGGGGGAACCGCCGGCAGTCTCGATGTTCGCCGAGATCGGCACGAGGCAGGCCATCGACAGCGGCAAGTTCGCGCGGATGGCGGATGTCGTTCCGGACCTCCCGGAGGACGACTTCATCGACCCGATACTCGATTACTACCGGGTCGACGGAACGCTGCACTCGATGCCGTTCAACCCCTCTCACGCGTTCATGATGATCAATCGGGACGCCTTCGAAGCGGCGGGCCTCGATCCGGACGATCCGCCGCGCTCGTTCGAGGGGGTAACAGCGGCTGCGGAAGCGATGGTCGAGGCCGGAGCGGTCGACAACGGGATCACGTGCCCGAACATTTCCTGGTTCATCGAGCAGTGGTTTGCAACCCAAAACGCCGAACTCGTGAACAACGAAAACGGCCGTGCGGACCCCCCGACCGAGAGTAATCTCACGTCCGAGGCCGCACGGGAGATCTACGAGTGGTGGGCCGATCTCGAGGACCGCGGGGTCTTTCACGTCGGCGACGGCTGGTTCGACTCGGAAAACGCCTTCGCGAACGGCACGGCGGGCATCCTCATCTACTCGACGGCCAGCATCAAAACGTTGCTCAATCGAGCGGCCAACGAAGGGGGCTTCGAGGCCGATGCGGCGTACCTTCCGGCACCGGGCGGCGACCAGACCGGACTCGTCATCGGCGGCGCGTCCCTGTGGGTACCCGAGGCGATCGACGACGCGAAAACGTCGGCCGCGGCCGATTACCTGACGTGGCTCACCGACCCCGTCCAGCAGCGTACCTGGCACCGCGAAACCGGTTACTTCCCCGTTCGCGAGACAACCATCGACGAACTCGAGCAGGAAGGGTGGTTCGACGCGAACCCCGATTACGGCGTCGTCTTCGATCAGCTCGCCGACTCCGAATCGACGACGGCGACGCAGGGTGCGACGATCGGCCCGTTCCCGCAGGTTCGCACCGAAATCGAAGGCATCTGGACGGCGATCGAGGACGGCACGCCGGTCGAAGAAGCGATGGCGGACGGAAAGGAACGTGTCGACGACCTCCTGACCACCTACGTCGACGAAGCGCTGTAAGCGGCCGCTGGACGCTCGGATCGAGTCGGCACCGCGGTCGTCACCAGCCCGCCCGTTAGACCGGTTCCGCGCTGGAAAACGGGCGATCGGTTTCTCGGAATTTATAAATAGTGCACCCCAATATTCACGGACATGAAAACGCTTCTTCTGGAGAGCGACGAGGTCGACGAGGCCGCACAGATGGCAGACATCGTCCGTGCGATCGAGCAGGCCTTCGGTGCCTACGAACGCGGTGACGCACAGATGCCGGCCAAATCCTACATCGACCTGCCACAGTACAACGGCGACTTCCGGTCGATGCCCGCCTATCTCGAGACCGACGAGTGGGACGCCGCGGGGCTGAAGTGGGTCAACGTTCACCCCGACAACCCCGCCGATCACGACCTGCCGACGGTCCTCGGGACGATGATCTACTCCGACCCCGAGACCGGCTTCCCGCTTGCGATCATGGACGGGACGACGCTGACGATGAAACGGACCGGTGCGGCGGCCGCCGTCGCCACCGACTACCTCGCCGTCGAGGACGCTTCGAGCCTCGGCATCGTCGGGGCCGGCGTCCAGTCCTATACGCAACTCGAGGCAATCAGCGCGATCCGGCCGATCGAGGAAGTCGTCGTCGCGGACAAGGACGAGGACCGCGTCCAGCGGTTCATCGACGCCTTCGGCGACGAGTTCGACGTCCGTGCCGGATCGATCTCCGAGGCCGGCCACTGTGACGTGCTCTCGACGGTCACCCCCGTCGAGGAGCCGATCGTCACCCCCGAAGACGTCGGCGAGCAGACCCACATCAACGCGATGGGTGCCGACGCGGAAGGGAAACACGAGCTCAGCGACGACCTCCTGCTTGAGGCGATGATCGTCATCGACGACCACAAGCAGTGTACCCACTCGGGCGAGATCAACGTCCCCTACGGCGAGGGAACGCTGACCGACGCGGACATCGACGCCGAACTCGGCGAGATCGTCGCCGGCGTGACGGACGGCCGCACCGACGACACCGGCGTCACCGTCTTCGACTCGACCGGACTCGCCATTCAGGACGTCGCCGCGGCCCACGTCGTCTACGAGATCGCTCTCGAGACCGACGTCGGCTACGAGTTCGGCATGATCGACGCCGCTCAGTAACGTCGGCGTCCGAAGGGGTCGACTTCGACTGACGGCGACCCGACCGCGAAAACAGTCACGCGATCCCCTGTCGTGGATCGCGGACGACCCGCAATCGTTAGTCGTCCGTCTTCGCGGGACCGGCCTGATCGTCGTCGACACCGCGACCGATCGCCGTCTCGCGGAGGTCGGCTTCGATCTCCTCGAGCGAGCGTCCCTTCGTCTCGGGGACGAGCTGGTAGCAAAACACGAGCGCGAACAGGGAAAACAGGCCGTACAGCCAGAACGTTCCCGACTGGCCGATCGCGTCGACTAACCCGAGGAAGGTCAGCGAGACGATCAGGTTACCGGCCCAGTTGAGGACCGTGACGACACCCATCGCCGTCCCCCGCACTTCCATCGGGTAGATTTCGGAGATCATCAGCCAGAATACCGGGCCGAGGCCGATCGCGAAACAGGCCACGTACAGCATCAGGCACCCGGCCGCGATCCAGCCGAGGGCACCGGAGAGGCCGGGCAGATAGAACACGATCCCGAGGATCGCCAGCATGACGGTCATCCCTCCCAGTCCCGCGAGCAACAGCGGGCGACGGCCGGTGCGGTCGATCAGCAGGACGGCGACGACGGTCATCGCGACGTTGACCGCACCGATTCCGACGGTCGCGAGGATCGATGCGATGTCGTTGAAGGCGGTCGCCTCGAGGATCGTCGGCGCGTAGTACATGACCGTGTTGATGCCGGTCACCTGCTGGAAGACCGCCAGGCCGATCCCGACGACCAGCATCGGACGCACCCACGGCTGGAACAGGTCACGAAGGGTGCCGGTTTCAGTGCGGATCGTCTCTTTGATTTCGCGGAGTTCGTCCTCGACCTGGCTCTCGACGCGGGTCTTGGACAGCACCTCGCGGGCGTCGCTTTCGCGGCCCTGTTCGTAGAGCCAGCGGGGGCTTTCGGGCATGAAGAGCATGCCAACGAAGAGGACGGCGGCGGGAACCATGCCGAGTCCGAGCATCCAGCGCCACTCTCCGTTGGCCGAAAACGCGTAGTTGACGAGGTACGCGATGAGAATGCCGCTGGTGATCGTCAGTTGATTCAGCGAGACCAGCGAGCCGCGGATCTTCGGCGGTGCGATCTCGGAGATGTACAGCGGTCCGACGACCGAGGCAAAACCGACTCCGATGCCGTCGACGATCCGTCCGACGATCAGGATCTCGGTGGTCGGAGCGATCGCCATGATGAGCGACCCGACGAAGAAGATGACGGCTCCGACGAGGATGAGCCGTCGTCGTCCGAGTCGGTCCGCGACCCGACCGCCGATCGCCGCGCCGATCATCGCACCGATCATCGCGCCGCTTACGATCACACCCTCGACGTACGCCGGATCGACCGAGTAGCCGAGTATCGTCGCCATATCGAACGTCCGTCGGATGTACAGCATCGCACCGGAGATGACGCCGGTGTCGAACCCGAACAGGAGCCCGTTGAGCGCGGCGAGCGCAGCAACCACGTAGACGAACGAGTTGCGCCGAGTGGCAGCATTCCTAACCATTATCCGGTTAGAAAATTTACTCGGTACATTATTTATAATTTACCAAGTAACGATTGATTCGCGGCTCCGACGTTCGGCGCGTTCGATCGAAGTGTACTCGCTCCGGAAGCCGGATCAAGCAGCCGCAAACCGGTGAGTGGACGGGATACTCGAGAGCCACCTACGAAAGCCGACGAAGGATCGAACCGGTCATCGACAGTTCATCACAGAAGTGAACGACCGGATCCGCCGCCGGCGTCGGCAAGTCGTTGGCGGCAAACAGCGTGTTCTCGTGAATCGTCACCGTCGCCGGCTGGAGCGGCCACGGCTCGTGGGCGATTTCGCCGGCCAGAACGCCCCCGTTTGCCGGCGCGTAAAACCGGCGGCGTTCGACGAGCCAGTAAGCGAGCGTCTCCGGCTCCGGGGTAAAGACCGGCCCATCGGGGCGGTAGGTGGCGGCAAACTGTGCCGGAACCCTGTCCGCCGACGCGGTTCGAGACGCATCGTCCAGCCGTGTACTCGAAAAGACGATCCCCTCGTCGCTGCCGCTGACCCGCATCCGTGCCCGGGAAACGGGCAACCGAGTCACCAGATCGACGAGGGTCGCGACGAGCGAACTTCCGATGTCGATGCTGAAGAAAAACAGCCCGGGATCGCCCCGGTACCGGACGTACGTCCGGACGTTGAGTTCGGCAAAGGCCGTCCTGAACGGCGACGGCGTCCGCCGAATCCCGACGTCCGTGAGCACGAACGGAAGCACGCTGAGCCAGGCCTGTCCGTCCCGCGTCTCGAGTGTCACCTGATCGGGAAGCTGCGTCCGAAGCGCCTCCGGGTCGACCGGCCAGTGGACGAACAGCCCGTGACGCCACGTCATCGACACGACGTGGGGAGCACTCGGCGATGTCCTTCCCGAAAGCCGCCATCGAAACGGATCCGTACGTTGTTCTGTCATCTCGAGCAACAGCCCAAACCGCTATCACGGCGTACGACCGGAAGGCGTATAAACTAGATAGCTGTCTGTCAGCTTCCGTGACCGTAGACGGTCGTGGTCCCGGACAACAAACTCGCGTTGCCGACTCGAGCGGCGATCCGGAACGCCGTCCTCGAGACGCGTCCCGGGGATCGGGACGCGGTCACGCGGTTCGTATAAATATTAAATTTCCAATCATTCGGTTGATTTAAATAGTATTGCGGGACCAGACCTGTCACGAAGAAGCTTACCAATGGCAGAGATCGACTCGCCCGTAATCTGTCCCGAATGCAAGGGAACGGTACGACAGCAGGGGACCGAACTGGTCTGTGAGGACTGCGGACTCGTTTCCACCGAGGATCCGATCGACCGTGGCCCCGAATGGCGATCGTTCGACGACGACGAAACGGACCGGCGACGCACCGGCGCGCCGCTCACTCGCTCGAGACACGACCGCGGGCTCTCGACCGAAATCGGCTACGGCACCGGCTCCGACGTCGGATACAGTTCTCGGGTGACCGGCCGAAAGCGCCAACAGATCGCGCGACTGCGACGGGAGCACAACCGCGCACGGATCTCCTCGAAGGCCGAACGAAACCGAGTCTACGGATTCACGGAGATCAGGCGTGTCAACGCCTCGCTCTCGCTGCCCGACTACACGCGGGAACAGGCCTGTGTTCTGTTCGAGTCCGCCCAGTCCGAGGGGCTGCTCCAAGGGCGGTCCCTCGAGGGGTTCGCCGCGGCCGCGATCTATGCGACCTGTCGAACCCGTTCGAACGCCCGAACTATCGACGAAATCGTCGCCGTTGCCCGCGCCGACGGCGACGAACTCACGGTCGCCTACGACGCCCTCAACCGCGAGTTCGGACTTCCGACGGGTCCGATCGATCCCACCGAGTACCTTCCGCGGTACGCCTCGAAGCTCGGACTCGAGACGGCCGTCGAGCGCCGGGCCCGCGAACACGTGAACGCGTTGTTCAAGGCGGGCTTGATCGGCGGCCGCAATCCGAGCGGCGTCGCCGCAGCCTGTCTCTACAAGGCTGCCGACGAGCGCGAGGCCTGGCCGTCGATCACCCAGGCTGCTGCCGCTGACGTCGGTGACGTCGCGCCGGTAACGATCCGGTCGACCGTAACGGACCTCGACGCGCTTTGAGACGATCAGGAGCGGTTCCGGCGAGGACCCCGACGTTCGACCTCGGTTCGGCGAGCGCCGTCGGCCCGTGACCGAAGGACGGCGGAGAAACAGGTCGCCGGCCGGACGCTATGGACGATTGAGTCATCTACCCACGGCTAAAGCCGTTGGCTTGAGCGTGGGACTCCCCTTCTGCCGACACGGTGTCGTAGGCGGTGTAATCGCCGTTCAGGGTCAACGTCCCGCTCTTTAGGGCGAGTGACCCTCCTGCTGTATGCGATCCCGCTGACGATGGCCGGGTACGGGAGGGACCAGACCCCACGCTCAGAACTCCTCGGTCGGCGGCGCGATCCCCTCGTCCTCGCCGCCGTCGAGATCGAACTCCTCGCGGACCTCACGGATCCGGTCCCGGATGTCGGCCGCGAGTTCGAACTCGAGGTTGCTGGCCGCTTCCTCCATTCGCTCCTCGAGATCGGCGACGTAGCGGGCGGCCTCGTCGTCGTCAGCGAGGTCTTTCCCGGTGACGCCGGAGGTTTCGGTCTTGCTGCCGGGGAGGTTGGCCTCGCTCACTTCCTTCTCGATCGTCGTCGGCTCGTAGCCGTGTTGCTCGTTGTACTCCCGTTGGATCTCCCGGCGGCGCTGGGTCTCTTCGATCGCCGATTCCATCGCGTTCGAAACGTCGTCGGCGTAGAGGACGACCTCGCCGTTGACGTTCCGGGCGGCCCGGCCCATCGTCTGGACGAGCGTCGTCTCCGACCGCAGGAACCCCTCCTGATCGGCGTCGAGGATCGCCACCAGCGATACTTCGGGGATGTCGAGTCCCTCCCGAAGGAGGTTGATGCCGACGAGAACGTCGAACTCGCCGAGCCGAAGCCCGCGGACCAGTTCGTGGCGCTCGAGGGTGTCCGTCTCGTCGTGCATGTACTCGACCGCGACGCCGGCCTCCTCGAGGTACTCGGTGAGGTCCTCGGCCATCCGTTTGGTAAGCGTCGTGACGAGCACCCGCTCGTCGCGTTCGACGCGCTCGTCGATCCGGTCCATGAGATCGTCGACCTGCCCGCTTGCGGGCGAGACCTCGACCTTCGGATCGACCAGATGAGTCGGCCGTACGATCTGTTCGACGACCTGATCGCTGTGGTCGTACTCGTAGTCGCCCGGCGTCGCCGAGACGTACAGCGTCTGGTTCGTCTTCTCCTCGAACTCCTCGAACGTCAGCGGCCGGTTATCGTAGCTCGTCGGCAGCCGGAAGCCGTTCTCGACCAGCGAATCCTTGCGGGATTTGTCGCCCTCGTACTGGCCCCTGATCTGGGGAAGCGTCTGGTGGGACTCGTCGACGACGGTCAGGAAGTCGTCGGGGAAGTAATCCAGCAAGGTGTAGGGCGCATCGCCCGAATCGCGGTCCGAGAGATAGACCGAGTAGTTCTCGATCCCCGAACAGTAGCCGGTCTCCTGCATCATCTCGAGGTCGAACGTCGTCCGCTCCTCGATCCGTTGTGCGGCGACCATGTCTCCCGTGCGCTCGAAGTACGAGATGCGCTTATCGAGGTCCTCCCGGATCTCCGCCATCGCCCGCTCGAGTTTCGTCTCCGGGATCGAGTAGTGCTCGGCAGGGTGGACGAGCACGGCTTGCTGGTCGCCTTTGGTCTCGCCCTCGAGCGGGTCGACTTTGACCATGCGATCGATCTCGTCGCCCCACAGTTCGACGCGGACGGCGTACCGGCCGTACATCGGGTAGATCTCGACGGTGTCACCGCGAACGCGGAAGGTCCCCTGCGTGAAGTCGACGTCGTTGCGCTCGTAGTTCAGGTCCACCAGCTGCTTCAGGAGTTCGTCGCGGCCGACCTCCTCGCCAACCTCGAGTCGCAGCGACATATCGACGTAGTTGCGCGGATCGCCGAGGCCGTAGATCGCGGAGACGGAAGCGACGACGATCACGTCCTCGCGCGTCAGCAGCGATCGGGTTGCGGAGTGGCGCAGTCGGTCGATCTCGTCGTTGATCGAGGCGTCCTTGTCGATGTAGGTATCGGTCTGTTCGACGTAAGCCTCGGGCTGATAGTAGTCGTAGTAGGAGACGAAGTACTCGACGGCGTTGTTCGGAAAGAGGTTCCGGAATTCCTCGTACAGTTGCGCCGCGAGCGTCTTGTTGTGGGCGATGACGAGCGTCGGCTTCTGGATTTCCTCGATGACCCACGAGACGGTGTTTGTCTTGCCCGATCCCGTCACGCCGAGCAGGGTCTGTTTGTCCATGCCCGACCGGAACCCGTCGGCGAGTTGGTCGATCGCCTCGGGCTGGTCGCCCGCGGGGTCGAACGGGGCGTCGACCTCGAACGGGCGGTCGACGTCGGGACGGTCCGGCTGCAGCGGCCCTCGCGTGTCGGTCATTATCGGGATCAGGGGTTCGAGGCACTTTACCCGCTCGCATGCGGCACGCGGGACGAGACCGTCGGGATCGAGTCGAGCCCGGCGGTGACCGATCGAGCGTCGGCCGGCCACCGATACGTGGCCAATGTCCGCCCAACCGTTATGAGTCACGTCGTGGTGTCGTCGCGTATGACACAGGAACTCCAGCAGGCACGTGACGACCTCGAGCAAGCGGCGAAGACGGCGGACGACGACGACGACGTCCGCGGCGACATCCGCGAAACCGCCGACGCGTTCGCCGACTACGTGATGAGCGACACCGAGCCCGATCACGCCCTCCTCGACGAGCGGCTCAACACGCTCCGGCAGGTTCGCGAGCGGGCGGACGGCAACACCGAATCGAAGGTCGAATCGGCGATCGAGACGACGGAAACCTACCGCGAGAGCCTCGACCAAGCCTGAGAACCGGAGCGGACGACGTGTTTTAGTATTCGCGCGGCGACCGGTCCTGCACGTCGACGTCGGCGCTCGTCTCCGCGAGTAACTCCTCGAAACCGTAGTGCTTGAACTGGGCGACGACGGCCGCGCGTTCGCCCTCGTCAACCGCGTCGAGGACCGTCCCGAGAACGGTCGTCGCCGCTTTTTCGCCGTCGAGGTCGACGGTGTCCATTCGCTGGTCGATTCGGGAGACGAACTCCGCTTCGGGGAAGCGCTGTCCCGATTCGCCCTCGACGAGGTCCCGACTCAGGTCGCCCGGCAGTTGCGCTGCAAGGTCTTCGGCCTCGTCTTCGCTTAGCCGCTCGCCGAGCGTCGTGAGTACCGCCTGCGTGGCGTCGGTCGCCGACTCCCGATCGGTCTCGGTGCGGTCGCTCACCGTTTGGAGCAGTGCCTCTCGATCCATGCGTGTAGCCACGCCGACTCGCTCCCTCACGTTTCGGGCGGCAACTGCCGGGGTTAGCTCCGAGCACCCGGACCGGACTCGAGAACGATCGTCTCGTATCCGAGTTCCTCGAGTCGCTGCCCGAGATCCTCGCGTTCGTCCTCGTCGACGTGCTCGAGCAGCGTTCCGAGGACGGCCCGCGAGAGCCGCTCCGGATCGCCGACGTCGGCGCGATCGGTTCGACCCGTGACGCGCTCGAGGAACTCGTCGTAGTCGAACCGCCGGCCCGAGGCACCGTCGGTGAGGTGGTCCCCGATCCCGTCGGGGAGGTCGCCGTCGAGGCGCTGGAGGCGCGTCTCGTCCAGCCGTTCGCCCAGCGCGGACAGTACCGCCTGCGTCGCGTCCCGCGCGTCGGCCTCGTCCGCGAGGGTCGCCTGGCGTTCGACGGATCGGTAGAAGTCGTGGCGTTCCATACCGGTCGTTGGACGGAGCCGCCCGTGGCAGTTGGGCCGGCGACTGCTTGCTCGCGGCCGCCCGCCCGATCACTCCGGAATCGACGGCGATAGCCGCCGTGGATCGATGTTACGTTCGTGATCGAGCAGTCGATCGTGGTCCCGCTTTGCGGCTTCGTGTGCCGCGGCGTCGTTTTCGCCACGGTCGGCCAGTTCCTTCAGCCGTTCCTCCTGCCCGTACGCGATGATCCGATCGCCGGGGTGTATCGTGTGCTTGCCCGCCGGCGCGCCGATGTAGGTCCCGTTCCCGCGTTCGATCCCGAGGATCGTCACCCCCTCCGTCGAGCGCAATTCGAGGTCGTCGAGGCGCTCGCCGGCCAGCCAATCGCCCTCATCGACCGCGACGTCGGCCACGCGGTAGTCCCGATCGAGGTTCAGGAGTCCGGTGTAATCGCGCGGCTCGAGGCGGGCGGACCGGGCCAGTCCCCACTTGATGACGGGCGTGAGCAGCTCGTTGAACCGCTTGCTGCGTGCGAGTGCGATCAGAACGAGACAGACGGCGACGAGGACCACCAGCCGCTCGAGGCGCGTTACGGGATCGGCGAAGGAGACGACAAGCGAGGCGATCGTCGTCACGAGGCCGACGTTGCCAAGCCGCATGAGCGTCTTGACGGTGCGGCGGCGACTGGGGTACGCCGTCGCCTCCTCGGCCTCGTCGGTCGTGAATCCGGCCCCGGAGAAGGCCGACAGCGACTGAAACGACGCGACCTCCTTCGACAGCCCGGTCATCGTGAGCGCGACGGTCCCGACGCGAACGACAAGCATCGACAGCGAGATAATGATGAGCAGAGAGACGAACGCATACATCGTCCCTCTGGGTAGGGGCGAAACTTCATTTGTATCCGGTGCCGGCCCATTCAAGGGACCCGCGAGTTCGGAGCCGGACTCGAGAGCCGGACAGCGAACGGAAGCTACTCGAGCCGTTCCAACACGGCGTCTTTCTCGTAGGACAGCGACAGCGATCGAGAACGTCCCCGCCCCTCGACGTCGGTGTACTCGGCGTCGATCAGTCCGAGCTGATCGAGTTTGTTGACGATCTCGGAGTAGCGCGTATAGCCCAAATCGGTCCGGTCGTGAAAGACCTCGTACACCTCGCCGGCCTGATCGCCGTCGTGGTGGGCGATCACCTCGAGCAGCGTTCGTTCGGTGTCGGTCAGCCCCGACAGCGAGCGCGAGAGGTTGACGTACTTCGACTTCTCGTAGGCCTGTTCGACGTCCTCGCGCTCGACGGTTCGGCTGGCCCGCATCTCGGCGGTGAGCCCGGCCCGGCGCAGGAGGTCGATCCCGACCCGGAGGTCGCCGCTTTCGGCCGTGAGTTCGGCGACGTACTCGAGGGTGTCCCGGGAGATGACGCCGTCGTGGAAGCCGCGCGTGACGCGCTCGGAGAGGATGTCGACGATTTCGGGCTGGTCGTAAACCGGGAAGTAAACGTCCTCGGGGCGAAAGACGCTCTGAACGCGGGAGTCGAGCGCATCGATAACGTCGAGTGCGGGGTCCGAAGAAACGACGATCACGCCGATCTTCGCGCCGGGGTACTCCTCGTGGGCACGCAACAGCGAGTACAGCGTGTCGCTGGCCTCGTTTTCGTAAAAGAGGTAGTTGACGTCGTCGAGCGCGACGACGAGGACGCGGTCCTCCTCGACGAGTTTCTCGGCGATCTGCCCGAACAGCTTCTTGAACGAGATTCCCGACGACGGCGGCTCGTAGTCGAAGGTCCCCTCGAACAGCCGCGAGAACACCGAGTACCGCGTCGCGTTGACCTGACAGTTGACGCGAATGGTACGGACGTCGCTGGTCTGGGCACCGACCTCGTCGTACAGCTTCTGGATCGCGGTCGTCTTGCCGGTTCCGGGCGGCCCACGGACCATCACGTTCAGCGGGCGCGACCCCCGCACCGCCGGGCGCAGCGCGTACGTCAGGCTCTCCATCTGGCCCTCGCGATGCTTGAACGTCTCGGGGACGTAGTCGATTTCGAAGACGTGCTCGTCCCTGAACACGGATTCGTCCCACGACAACATCCCCTCGTCGGGGTCGTCTGCCATCACTTTCACCACGCTGTCGGAGCTACTTAGTTGTTCGTAGCGGACGGCGTCAGGCCAGTTCGATACGCTCGATTCCGCGATCGATATCCGCCTGTGCGATCCGAGTTCCGTGAGTCATGCGAACGTGTGCTCGCACGAGCCGTTTCACCTCGACCTCGCTGCTCGAGCGGATCCGAAACTGGCAGTTCCCCTGGGAACACTCGAATTGGTATGGCATACCGTGGAAAAGGAACGGTACCGTGGTATGCGTTATACTTGCACAGTCCTGCGACTGTTCCGTCGGTTCCGACGACCGAACGGCGTCGTAGCGGCCTTCGAGCGGCCGCGGTCGGCTACTGATCGAGAACGGCCATCCGGCTACTCGAATTTCTCGAGCAACCGATCGTAGAAGACGGGTTCGGCCTCGCCGTCGGCAGTCGATTCGGTCCCGCCGTTCGTGGCCACGCCCCGCGATTCCGTCGCCAGTTTCTCGACGATCAGCTCCGGCGTCGACCGGGCGAGGTGGTCTTTGACCGGCGAGCGGTTCACCTCGAGTTCCCCGTCGACCAGTCCCACCGCCTCGATCCCGTCGACGGTGACGTCGAAGTCGGCCATCTCGCGGATCTCGTCGGCAAGGTGGGAGACGAACACGGCGGTCGCCCCGTTTTCCGCAAGCGCCTCGAGAATGCCGGCGATGATCTTCGCCGACGCCCCGGGTTCGGTGATGCTCTCGAGTTCGTCGACCAGGACGAGCGACCCCTCGCCGCCCTGTGCGAGGTCGGCGAACTCCCTGACGGTCGACTCGAACGCGCCGGCGTCGAGCGTGCCTTGGGTTTTGGCGTGGTAGTGGAGGTCGTCGAACCGCCGTAGTTTGGCCCCCTCGGCGGGAACGGGAAGCCCCATATGCGCCAGCACGACGACGCTCGCGACCAGATCCAGCGTCGAGGTCTTCCCGCCGCTGTTGACGCCCGACAGCAGTGCGACCCCGGACACTTCGTAGTCGACGGGGTCGATCGCCTCGAGCGGCTCGTCGAGCAGGGGTGAGCGGCCACCCTCGATGGCGAAGCCGGTCTCGTCCGCCGCGATATCCCAGACGAACTCCGGCATCATGCACTCGAAATCGGCGGCGAACCGGGCGACCGCGAGTTCGACGTCCAGCTCGAGGGCTGTCCGAACGAGGCCCCGAGCACCCTCGCGCTGGTCGGCCAGATCGGCCGCGAGGTCGCGCTTGAGCCGCCCCGCCCGCCGTTCTTTGGCGGCGGTCAGCTCCTCGCGAAGCCGGCTGACGGCGTCTTCGTCCCGTTCGACCGGGAACGTCGGCTCGTCGCCGAAGACGCGACGCGCGATCTCCGCCTCGCCGGTCTCGAGATCGAGCGCGTCGATCAGGTGCTCGCGGGCGGCCGAGACGGCTGCGGCGTACTCGTCGGCCAACTCCCGGGAGAGCAGCGAGTCGACGCCGGCACCTCGCTCGACGAGCGAGAGGAGATCGGACCCCTCGATCGTCACGTCCTCCTCGCGGATCGCCTCCCGCAACTGGTCGTTCGCGACGCTTTCGGCCGCGCTCACCGCCGCGTCGAGATCGTCGACCGCCGTCGTCAGCCGGTCGAGTTCGTCGTCGCCCGCGACGGTCCCATCGTCGTCGAGTCGGTCGAGCCCGTCCTCGAGGGCTTCGAGGTCGCAATCGGCCTCGAGTCCAGCGGCCCGGTGGACGGCGATAGCCGCCTGCAGTCGGTCGCGGTTGCGCGCGAAAAACGACAGCGGGCGCTCGGGGACGATCTCGGCGGGGTTCTCGAGGGCGTCCGGCCTGACCTGGACGTCACCGTCGATCGTCACGCCGGCGAAGGACTCGTCGAGCGCGATCACCGTCGAGTAGCCCCGCGCGAGTTCCGCGAGTCCCTGCGCGTCCTCGACGACTTCGACGGAGAGTTCGGGGATCGTCCCACGGGCCTCGCTGTATCGTTCGGCGTCGGTCGTCGCGAGACACCGCTCGCGGACCCGGACGTCGCCGGGGTTCTCGAGGGGGGCGACGCCCTCGAGGGCAGCGAGGACGTCCGGATCCGGATCGCGCTCGAGGGCCGTCGCTGCGAACTCGCGGACCTCCTCGATGCGCGACCGGCAGGGGCTCGGATAGAGCGTCTCGAGCCGCTGGGCGGCGTAGTCGGTGACCGTCCGGGCCTTGAGCAATCCGAGTACCTCGCGGTAGACCTCGCGGGCGCGGTCGGTCGCGAGGAACCCGCCGGGATCGTCGTGTTTCGTTCGGATCGCCCCGCGGGCGATCCGAGCGGCCCGCCCCTGAGAGATGCCGGGGGCCGTCGCGATCGCCGCGACGTCGCCCGACCGCAGCGCGCGCTCGGGATCGTCGAGTTCCGACAGCGCCCGGGCCGTCTTCTCGCCGACGCCGGGGATCGACTCGAGGTCCATGTTCTCGACCGGCGTATCAAACCGGAGCGAGAAAAAGTTCCCGCCCGGGTTTTTCGGGAATGGTGTGGTACCACTGGGCATGCCGATCGGGGCCTTCGAGTACCACGAGCGGACGAAACACTCGCCCAAACGCGTCCGGGAGGGCAGTCACGGGCTGGATTTCGACAACAAACCGCGGCCGTACAAGGAGTACACGGACCTGCCCGCGATCCCGCTGATGGACCGGATTCGCCCGCCACAGCAGCCGGCCCTTGCGGCGATCGCCGAATCGACGCCCGACGGACGGGATCGGGGGCGGCCGGACCGAGAGATCGTGACGACCCTGTGTTACTACGCAGCGGGGATCACGACGGCGATCGAACGACGTGGGCGGACCCACCTGTTTCGCGCCGCGGCGACCACCGGCGCGCTCTATCACGTCGACCTCTACGTCGTCTGCGGGGATCTCGGAAGCCGGGACGGAGCCGGCGACCTCGCGGCCGGCGTCTACCACTTCGATCCGCGGACGCTGTCGCTCGACGTGATCCGTAAGGGGGACTACCGCGGCGTGCTCGCGGCGGCCAGCCGGGACGAGGGGGTCGCGACCGCGCCGCTGTCGATCGTCACGACCTCGACGTGGTGGCGAAACGCCTGGAAGTACGGGGAACGAACGTTCCGTCACGCGTTCTGGGACTCCGGAACGACGCTCACGAACCTGCTCGCGGTGGCTCACACACTGGAGTACCGCGCCGCGGTCGTCACCGGGTTTGCCGACCAGCCGATCGCCGAACTCCTCGGCATCGATCCCGAACGCGAGGCCCCGCTCGAGATCGTCCCGGTCGGCGACGGCGACCCCGCGCCGGACGCGCCGACCGTCGAACCGATCGATCCCGATACGAAGCCGCTCTCGCCGACCGAGAGGGAGTTCCCGCCGATCTACGAGGCCTGGAACGCCGGAGCGCTCGCGGACGGGGCCGCCGCCGACTCGTGGCGCGCCGACCGACCGGAGGGACCGATCGGCACCCGTGACCCCGGCGACGGGGAACGGGTTCCCCTCGAGCCGGTCGATTCCGAGACGGCCTCGAGCCGGCCGCTCCACCGGACGATCCGTCGTCGCGGCTCCTGTCGCGAGTACGAGCGCGAGCCGATCAGCGGTCGACAACTGTCGACCGTGCTCGACCGGGCCGTCCGCGGCGTCCCGATGGACGTTCGCGGCGAGGACGACCCGCCGCTGTCGTTCGTCGACGCCTATCTGCTCGTCAACGGCGTCGAAGGGCTCGAACCGGGGGCGTACCACTACCATCCCGCGGCGGGAGACCTCGAGCGCCTTCGGGCCGGCGAGTACCGCCGGGAGGCGAGCCACCTCGCGCTGGATCAGCGCCTCGGTGGCGACGCCGCCGTCTGCCTCTATTGCATGACCGATCTCGAGGAACTCGTCGACGCCCTCGGCGACCGGGGGTATCGCGTGGCACAACTCGAGGCAGCGATGACCGCGGGGCGGTGCTATCTCGGGACCTACGCCCACCGCGACCTCGGCGGGACCGGGCTGACCTTTTACGACGACGTCGTCACGGAGTTCTTCTCGCCGCGGGCCGGCGGCCAGACCCCGATGTTTCTGTATACGATGGGGCGGCCGGCGTGACACACGGCGTCGAACCCGGACGCTCGCAGGGGCTTGCTCGCTCCGGGCGCGTCGTTATTCTATCGCCGCCGCAAGTACCGGTATGCCACTCACGAAACTCCTCGGTTCGAAAGCCACTCGATCGCTGACGGTCGTGTCGGTGCTCTCGGAGGCGAAACGAGCGTTCGGTCGCGGAAACAGGAGCCGCGGACTCCTGTTGCTCGGCGTGGCCGTCCTCGCCTGGAAGTGGACGGTCATCGGTCTGGCCGCGCAGGGCCTGCTCAAACTGGTCCGGGGCGGTTCGTCGGCCTCGAGTCCGGGCTAGCAAGCTGGTCGTCTAGAGCCCGATTCAGTCGCCGAAGTCGGCCTCCTCGAAGTGTTCGTTCGCCAGTTCGTCGATCAGGTCCTCGATTTCGGCTTTCGTTTCCTCGTCCAGATCTTCGACCGCGCCGACGCCACGGCCGCCGCTTTTCGCCGTACTGAGGGCGTTCTTGTTCAGGTTTCCGTCCGGGTCGACGACGGGGAGTTTGAGATCCGTGAAGTTCTCCGGCGGAACGCCGGACGCCGAAAGGAGAAAGTGATCCGCGACCTCGCCCAGGTCGTCGGTGTCGAAGTCCTCGAGTTGCGGTTCCTCCCACTCGTCGGTCGTCGTATCCGAAAACTCGGGCTCGTGCATCTCGTAATCGGGCATAGATAACGGTTCGTCGACCCGAACAATCGGCGTACCCCTTGCGAGTTCACGGCTTCGACGGGCAGTCGTCGGCGACCGTCACCGGATCGCCGACGGCGACGGTCGCGCCGCGATCGTCCTCCGGAACTCGCGTGATGAGCATCACCGCGTAGTAGTGATCGAAGGCCTCCTCGTCGGCCCAGTCGGGGAACGTCTCCCGGCGCTTCTCGACGAACCGTTGTTGAAACTCGGGGATCGGATCGCCGGTGTCGGGATCGCGCCGTGGGACGACACAGCGGCCACACGGCGTCACCCCCTCGAACGTGATCCCGTCGGCCGTAAACGACGGCGCGGACGCGCCGACGAACCGGTCCTCCCAGAACGGCTCGACGCCCGAAACCTCGACGTTCGCCCGGAGTCGCCGCCGTGCTCCCTCGACGGTCATCCCGTCGAACCAGGACGCCACGGTTCGAAGGGTCGCGGTGCTTATCACCGACGGCCCCATCCCGCGTCGGTCCACGAACCCCCGCGAACGATCGCGCTCGAGGGTCAGATCCGCGTCGAAGAAGTCGCCGAACCAGGCTTCGGCCCGCTCCCGATCCGCGTCCGCTTCGAGGTCGAACCGATCGGTGTCGCCGTCGGGGGCTTCGACCTCGAGAACCCCCGTCTCTGGATCGAAGTCGGTCGCGAGGTCGTGGACTCGGTCCGTTCGCTTGCCGTTGATGACGTCCCCGTCAGGGTCGGGAGAACCCGACACGTTTCGATCGTTATCGATGAGTACGAACTCCCTGTCGCGTGCCAGCGTCCCGCCCTCCAGAATCGTCGCCTCCTCGAGTTCGATGCCGTCGAGGCCCTTTACGGGATACACCCTGAGTCGGTCGATGTGTGCCATTTTTCACACGTATCGTCGCGACCGCCGTATAAGTGTTCGTTCGACCAGTATTGGCGAATCGAAACGGCCGAGCCCGTGCCGGAGGACGGAGGGGTTGAATCGGATCTCGACCGGAACCGGACTGTCGTCGAGTGCAGGCTATACTACTAACTCTCCGATCGGGGAAGGCGCGTTCGATGAGTCATATCGACGATGCGGACGAGATCAGATCGCTCGAGATCGGGGACATCGGCAGCCTGTTCGAGAGCGCGACGTTTCCGATGACGACCGCGGAAGTGCTCGACGAGTTCGCCGACGTCGAAATCACGTATCCGCGCGAGTCGGATACGTTGCGGACGATCCTCGAGACCTCCGGCCACGAGACCTACGAGACCAAAGACGAACTCGAACTGGCGATTCTCAACGGGGTCAGACGCGACGCCGTGGGTCGGCCGCGGTACAGCGACCGCGGGGACAGCCCGCACGACACGGACGAGCACATGCGGATGCAACAGTCGTTCTGAGCGGTTCGGTCCCACTTCGTTATGAGCACGACACCCACACCACGCGACGCACTGACGGCCGAACTCGAGCGACTGTACGCCATCGAGCGGGAACTTCGGTCGGCGCTCGAGACGCTGTCGGCCGACGTCGCGGTCGATGCGCTGGACGACCTGCGCGAGTTGGAGTGTCGCGAGCAGTTGCAGTCCGCGATCGACGACCACCGCGAGGAAACCGAGCGCCATCTCGAGCGCATCGAGCGCGCCTTCGGCGCGCTGGACGAAGCGCCCGAGACGCGGCCCGTTCCGGAACTGAACGGACTGCTCGCCGACAAGGAGAAGTTCAACAACGTCGTGCTGAACGACGAACTCCGGCCGCTGTATTACATCGAGACGACGCTGAAACTCGAGGCGATCGAGTGTACGGCCTACGAGACGACCATGGCCCTCGCCAGTACGCTCGACGGGAGCGAGGCCGACGACGTCGTCGACGCGCTCCGGACGAACTACGACGACGAGCGTGCGCTGCGAACGGACCTCGAGGAACTCGCCGGCAGCGACGCCGTGGAATCGCTGCTCGCGGCGAGCCCGGTCGACGACGGCCGGCGGGCGTCGCTCGATCGATCGTGGTGACACACCGTCCCGACCACGATGGAGTGCGAGCGAGACCGCGATATCCCGGGCCCGATCGAGAACGAGCGAAATCGCAACGCGCCAGCCGACCACCCAGCGGAATCTACCGTTCTATGAACATCGAGACACTCGAAGACCTGTTCGGATACCAGTTACAGCACGCGTACTACGCCGAGCGTACCCACGTCGAACTGCTCGCGGAACTGAGCAACGACGCGTCGAGCGACGAACTCGCGAGCCGGTTTACCGACCACCGCGAGGAAACCGACCGCCACGTCGACCGCCTCGAGCGCGTCTTCGAGGCGCTCGGTCGACAGCCCCGGGCGAGCCGGTCGCGAACGGTCGACGGACTCGCCGAAGCCCGGCGGCTAGGCCACGAATCAGCGATCGGCGACGACGGCAACGCCTCGTCGATCCCGGGCCCACTCGAGATCGGGCTGCTCGCGGAACGCCTCGAGATCAGGTCGTACGAGACGCTGCTCACGCTCGCAGGCCGACTCGCCTACGCGGACGACGTCGTCGAACCGCTCGAGGCGAACCTCGCGGACGAACGGGAGACGCTCCAGGCGCTCGAAGACCTCGAGACGGAGCTGTCGATCGTGGAATCGCTGGAACCCGACGAAGCGTGAGCCACGTCGCGAAACGCGACGTGTTCCGCCGTGGTTGGATCGGGCTCGATTCGCTCGAGTCGATGAGAAGCGTTCCGCGGGAGCGCCGACGGTCACGAGACTGCACGCGAAACGAAGGGGTTCGGACGGAGTCGTCACGGCACCGGTTCTCCGCACCCGAACCGGACGCGATCGGGCGGTGAAGTACGGCAGGCGGCTGCAGGCACGGGCACTTCGGCCGCACACGCGGAAACGGCGACCACGGGAAAACGACCCTCGGCGGACGGCGATCGGAGTGTTTTGAGCGTCCGACGGACGAGCGCGAAAGTCCAACACGAGCATGCAAACGAGCATCGAAATCGAGTACTGGGTGATCGACACCGACGGCGAACTCACCTCACCGGGCTCGCTCGCCGATGTCTCCGAGCGAACCGAACGGGAGTTCGTCGAACCGTTGTTCGAGCTGAAAACACCACCGTGTGAGTCGATCGCGGAACTTCGAACGGCGTTCGTCGAGTGCCTCGACGACGTGCTCTCGAGGGCGGCGGAGCTGGACAAGCGACTCGTCCCGCTGGGAACGCCGATCAACACCACGTCGATCGATCGCCGGCCCGGCGAGCGAGCCCGCATCCAGAAGGCGGTGATCGGCGACCGGTTCGCGTACGCGAAACGGTGTGCCGGCACGCACATCCACATCGAGAAGCGAAACGTCACCGACCAGCTCAATACGCTCATCGCACTGGATCCGGCACTGGCGCTGGTCGCCTCCTCGCCGTACGTCGACGGCGAGCGGGTGGCAAACAGTGCCCGCGCCTACTGTTACCGAAAGCAGTGCTACGAATCCTTCCCCAAACACGGTCAGCTCTGGCGCTACGTCGAAAGCGTCGGCGAGTGGCGACGCCGACTCGAGAACCGCTACGACGAGTTCGAACGCGCCGCGGTCGACGCGGGAATCGACGAGTCGACGATCGAGGAACAGTTCTCGCCGGACGACGTCGTCTGGACGCCGATCCGGTTGCGGGATGCGATGCCGACCGTGGAGTGGCGCTCGCCCGACGCAGCGTTACCGAGCCAGCTCCTGCAACTGGCCGCCGATCTCGAGTCGGTGATGGAACGGCTCCATCACACGAACGTCGAGATCGATCCCGACGCGACCGTCGACGACGCCGGCAGCATCACCGGCGACGGGATCGCGTTGCCCGACTTCGAGACGACCTGCGACCTCGCGGAGACGGCGATCCACGAGGGGCTCGAGTCGACCGCGGTCGTCGACTACCTCGACCGAATGGGGGTTTCGGTGGCCGACTACCATCCGATCGCGACGCGAATCGACGGTCGCGAGTACGTGACGCGGGGCGACGCGTGTGACCTGCGACTTGAGTACGCCAGTCTGCTCGAAGAAGACCTCGAGCGCCTCGTTGACCGGCGATGAACGCGACCTTCCGACGAGGACGGCCGCCGTGATCGCCGCAGGGAGGGCCTTACCCGCTCGGTTCGCTCCCGGTGGCGTTCGCAGCCCGCGATCAACAGCAGCGTCGGGGGTCGATCCATCGATCACGTGATCGGCGTACTGTACCACGGGACTGGCCGCTAGCGAACCAGCGGCGGAACGCGTTCGTGTCCGTCCCGACGAACCGGGCGTGTGAACTACTGTGGATCCACGGTTCGTTCGAGCAGCTTGAGGCCGGCGTAGACGGTTGCACCGACGAAAAGCGCCTCAAGCGCCCCGTGTGCAACGGGAGAGTCCACGAACGAGAGCTCGAATAGTTCGGTGACTGCGCGGCCGAGGGCTGCAAAAACGCCGGCAGCAAGCGCAAATTTGAGTCCCTTGATATGTTCTGTCTCTCGTGTTAGTTGTCATAAACCGTTCGGATGAGAGAGACGGTTCACCCGCGAAAGACACAGCGGAGAGCACCTGCGATCTCGAGTTCAGTTCCCGTCGTCGTACTCGTACTCCGTCTCGGGGTCTTCGACGCCCTCGGTTCGGGAGCCGATCCAGGCACCGAGCGAGAGTCCATAGACGAGATGGCCGGCGTGAAACAGGGCGAGTTCGTCGGCTTCGAGGCGGATGTCGAGCAGTTCCTTCAGCAGCACCTGCGAGCCGAACGCCGACAGGACCATGCCGTAGATCGACCCCCAGACGAGTCCTCGCTGTTCGGGTTCGATCGACCGCTCGGCGTCCTGTAGGGCAAACAGCGCGCCGAAGATCGCACCCGCCTGGATCCCGTACCCGAAGTGCAAGAGGAGGCCGGCGATCGGGTGCGCCTCCGGATCGCCGCCGGTGACGTACTGTGCCCAGAAGTTCGCCGACGGCGGCAACGAGCGTAGGATCGGCAGCCGGAACGCCGTCATGATAAGCGTCGCGACGAATCCGGCCTGAATTCCGCGAAGCGCGGCCCCGGCGGCGTGTTCCGCGCGCGAGTGCTCGTCGGCCGGGACGGCGTGCCCTTCGGTGTCGACGACCGACCGCACGCGTCGGAGGTGATCGGACACGGACATTGGATACGCGAGGACCTACTACGAACGGCGACTTAACGGCCCGGCGTGCAGTGGACGGCCGTCAGCGGCGAGGACGAGTCCATCCGGTGACGAGACCGGAACAACGAGCGGGAAAACAGTATGCGGGACTCGCTCGAGCGAGCGCCGACGACAACGTCCTTTTGCCCGTCCGGTGTGAACGACGGGCCATGACAACGGTCGAGGCGAAACTCGAGGCCGCACGCGAGGACCTCGCGGGACGGGACGGCGTACTGGTCGCCTTCTCCGGCGGGGTCGACTCGAGCGTCGTGGCCGCGCTCGCCCACGACGCCCTCGGGGACGAGGCGGTCGCCTGTACCGCAAAGAGCGAGACCCTGCCGGCGGCCGAACTCGAGGACGCCAGACGGGTCGCCGACGAGATCGGCATCCGTCACGAGATCGTTTCCTTCTCGGAACTCGAGAGCGACGCCTTCGTCGAGAACGACGACGATCGCTGCTATCACTGCCGGACGATGCGGCTGGGCGAGATGCTCGAAACCGCCCGCGAACTCGGGATCGGGACGGTCTGTGACGGCACCAACGCCGACGATCCCGGCGCGGGACACCGCCCCGGGCTGCAAGCGGTCGAGGAACTCGAGGTTCACTCGCCGCTTTTGGCCCACGACATCACCAAAGACGAGGTGCGCGAAATCGCCGAGCGTTACGGGCTCTCCGTCGCCGACAAGCCGTCGATGGCCTGTCTCTCCTCCCGGATCCCGACGGGGCTTGCGGTCACCGAGGAGCGACTCACCCGCGTCGAGCGGGCCGAAGCGCTGTTGCGCCAGTGGGGGTTCGACCAGTTCCGCGTCCGCGATCACGACGGTCTCGCACGCATCGAGGTCGCCGCGGAGGAACTCGAGCGGGCGCTGCAACTCGAGTTCGTCGAGACCGTCCGGGAGGAACTCACGGAGATCGGGTTCGACCACGTCACGCTCGACTTACACGGTTATCGGACCGGCAGCGTGAGTCCGGAAGGCGATGGGGAACCCGCAGGCGCTACCGCCGACGGTGACGACAACCACCCAGCCGACCCGCGAACGAACGGCTGACGATCAGGACGGACCGACGGCGATTCCGTCACTCGTTCGAAACGAACGGCTACGACCGAACGTTCATCCAAAATATAACCGTATTCATCCCGCCAAACCACTGATAGTTGGACATCTGGAACAACGTTCGAGAATATTGCACAATACGATACGAACGTATCCCTCGGTGCGGTACCGGTGACCGATGGACGCCGACGTACCGCCCGAGTGGGCCATCGAAGAGTGTCGGACGTATACCCCGGCCGAGACGGACCGGGAACTGCAGTACCGCACCTATCGCCACGAATCGGGCGACGTACGGTTGAAGGTCGCACCGGCCTCGCTCAGCGGCGAAGATCACCCCGGCTACGCGCTGACGACGACGACCTACCCCGGCCTCGATATCTCCGAGACGACCCGCGTCAGAACCGTCTTGACCTTCGAACGGTGCGATCGAATCGCTCACGACTTCATGGATCTGTTCGCCGGTCGCTACGACGGCCCCGGCTCGGTCGAGGAGGCCGTCGACTACGCCTCCGAGCGGACGCGGGACCACCGCTAGCCAGTCGAGAAGCGTCGGGGACAGCACCGGAAGCCCGATACGCGAGACGCCGTCCGTCACGCCACTTCCCGCTCGAGTTCCCGGACCGTCGCGTCCGTTCCGGCAACGACGACCCTATCGTCGTCCTCGATCGGCGTCGTCGGGTCCGTCCGAAACGTCCCGTCGCGTTCGATGCCGACGATCACCAACCCGGCTTCGACGTCCCCGTTGGCCGCCTCGAGCGTCCGCCCGGCGAACGGTTCGGCCGCCCTGCGGACGAGTCGAAGCTGACCGACGGGCGAGACCACCTCCTCGCCGTTTTCGTTGTACACCCAGCGGGCTTCGAGGGTGGCGTCTTTGAGCAGACTCTCGTTGTCACTCTGGATGTCGAGTTGGAAATCCAGCGTCTTGACGAGAGCCTGTGCGTCGGTCATTCTTCGTCTTGTTCGGTGGGTTCTGAGGTGCGGATGATCACGTGTCTCCAATATGGGTGAGAAGCGGTCGAACCACACGGTGTACAACGTCAACTACCACTTCGTGTGGTGTCCGAAATCAAGCAAAGCGAAGCTTTGCGTACCTCGCGGGATCTTCGATCCCGCTTAGTACCGCCACGCGATTCTCGAACCAATCGATGACTCGCTGGAAGCGATTTTCCGCGACGTGTA
>NZ_HG315685.1:0-23846 GCF_000455365.1 Halopiger djelfimassiliensis | reverse complement strand
ATGGGGCTTACGGCCTTCACCCTCGGGGTCAAGCCCCGAAGTACTCGGCCTGCCCCGCCTGTAGAAGACGAGCAGTCGCTGGCGACGCGACAGATCCGCGAGCGAGCGGGCGTCTCGAAAGCCTCGGAGAGCGCTCACGACTGGATGGCGGCAGTACGGCCGCCACCCCCAAAATCGACGGAGTTGCTGTTGAAAGCCGCCGCGAGTGCGAGTTCGATCCATCTACCCGACCGGTGCCCGCGGATCGCGCTCTCGGCCACGTTTCCGGGACGTCCCCGCCGCCCTGACAGTCCGGATACCGTTCCGTTTCGAACACCGACGAACTTTTTACTCGTGTTCGAGTAATGAATCCCGATGTGGCAAGACCTCGTCTTCCTCGCCGGAAGCGCCCTCTCGATCGTCTTTCTCGCACCGACGATCCGTGACGCGACCGCACAGGTACCGCTCGGCTCGAGCGTCCCCTCGATGACCATCGGTACCGTCTACGCGGCCACGTACGCGACGCTCGGCATGACCTTCTCCGCGCTCGGTTCGCTCGGGGTCGCAACGATGTGGTCGCTGATCGTCTGTTACCGCGCGCCCGGATCGGAGACCGGACCGGTGAACGTCGTTCGGTTCGCCGGCAGGATGGCCCGCCGCGGCCGTCGGATCTGCGGTACCGCCGCTCGCTACGGACACCGCGTGAGACGAGACGACTCCCAGCACTCCCAGTCCGGGCACGGCCGATCAGCCGACTGACCGGTTCCCGCGGCGAAGCGGAAGCGGTTCCGATCGAGCGTCAGTCGTCCGGCGTCGCCGACGATTCGGCGGCCGACGCCTCGTCCGCGAACGGGTACCACGACTGCTTTGCATCGTCCATGTACGGCGCTTCGAACGCCGTCTCCTCGGGTTCGCAGAACTCGATCAACCGTTCGGTATCGGTTTCCTCGACCCACTCGCGGAACGGCTGGCCCCGGACGGTGTCGCCGTCCGCTCGAGACTCCGCCGGCGTCTCACACTCCCGGTGGACCGCATACGCCTCGAGCAGGTTTCGGATCGCGCCGGGGGCCTCGTCGGCTGGGACGCGCTGTCGGATCCACTCGACGAACGACGGCTCCTCGCCGACGCCGCCGCCGACGCCGATGTCGAATGCCTCGACCATCTCGCCGTCCTTTCGGGCCCGCATCCCCTGCAATCCGATGTCGGCGGTCATCGCCTGGCCGCAGTCGGCGGTACAGCCGGAGTAGTGGATCTTGATCTTGTCGACGTCGTCGGGGAGTTCGACGTTCGCCTCGAGCCAGCGCAGCATGCGGGCCATGCGGGCTTTGGTCTCCGTCAGCGCGATCGAACAGAACTCCGTCCCCGTACAGGCCACCGCGCCGCGCTCGAAGGTGCTGGGTTCGGGACGATAAGTCTCGAGCAGCGGTTCCGCGAGCAAGGCGTCGAGGTCGTCGTCGGCGACGTCGACGATGACGGGGTTTTGCCGGCGGGTCAGGCGGACCTCGCCGGAGCCGTACTCGGCGGCCAGATCGGCCAGCTCGATGGCGTCCTCGGCGGGCAGACGACCGACGGGAACGCTCAGCCCGACGTAGTTTCGCCCGTCGGCCTGATCGCCGACGCCGACGTGGTCGTGTGGTCCCGCCTCGGGCGCTTTGCCGGCGTTGTAGGTGTACTCCTCGCGGAAGTCCTCGCCCGCGGTGTGCATCTCGAAGTCGACGTACTCCGCCTGCATCGTCTCGCGGATCCTCTCCATGCCCCAATCCTCGGCGAAAAAACGCGTCCGGTTCTTCGAGCGATTCTGCCGCTCGCCGTAGTCGTGGTACAGTTCGACGAACCCCCGGCCGACCTCGAGGGCGTTCTCGGGACGGACGAAGACGTCAAGCGGCGTTGCGGCGCGGGGCTGGCGACCGCCGAGGCCGCCGCCGACGCGGACGTTGAACCCCCGGACTTCGCCGCCGTCGAGCGTCTTTCTCGCCGGTTCGAACCCGATGTCGTTGAGCGAATCCTGAGCGCAGCCGACCCTACACCCCGTCACGCTGATGTTGAACTTCCGGGGCATGTTCGCGAGGTCGTCGTCCCCGCGCAGCTCCTCCTCGAACCGCTCGAGCACCGGCCCGGCCTCGACGAACTCCTCGGCCTTCCCGTGGAGCGGACAGCCGGAGATGTTGCGCATCGTGTCCCCGCCCGCGGAACGGGAGTGGACGCCCTCGGCCTCGAGCTTCTCCCAGATCTCGGGGACGTCCTCGAGTTCGATCCAGTGCAGTTGCACGGACTGGCGCGTCGTCAGGTCGATCCAGCCGTTCCCGAACTCGGGGTTCGCGACGGGGCCGGTCGCGTAGTCGCGGGCGACCTCGCCGATGGCCCGAAGCTGTCCCTGCTCGAGAACGCCGCTGGCGTTCGTCAGTCGCAGCATGAAGTACGACTCCTGGCCGTCGCGCTGGTGGAACAGCCCCCAGAACTTGAACCGGGTGAACCACTCTTCGCGCTCGTCGGCCGGGATCGCCTCGTAGCCGCCGTTTGCCGCGAACCCGAGGATGTGTTCGCGTACCTCGTCGCCGTAACAGCCTTCCTTGTGTTTTGCTGTCTTATTCGCCATCCGCAATCACCTCGACCGAACGATCGAAACAACTATCGTGAAATGGTGATCTAATCATGACCCAATACACATATTTTCTTCATGTTGCTAAACTATATAACCATAATCGTTTATAAACATCTAATTTCTACCCGTAGCGGGAGCCGAACGTAGCATCTCCAATGGAATATGGTCTGTATTAGGGCGTATATTCGACTCGAGCGCCGGATCAGTTGGGAGATCCGAACCGGTGAGAGCGGATCCCGGCCGACAGATGGTGGTATTCGGCCCTGTTCGACGCGCGGACGTGAGCGACATCGCGCGAGAGACGATCGACCGGCGGAACACGGGCGGTCCGCGGCCGCCGAACGGATCTCGGGGGGTTGAGGCACGGGACGGGGTCGAGTCAGCCGTCGACTGGGGAATCGGCTTCGCCGTCCGCTCGAGGGACCGAGGATCCCTCGCCATCGGGGAGTAACGTCGATCGGGTGCGGTAGAGGCCGATCGAAAGCCCGAACGAGATGATGCCGAGGACGAGGACGACAACGAGGCCGGTGGCGTAACCGGCCGTTCCTCGGCGGTCGACGAACAGGCCGAGAATCGGCGGGATGACGAACCCGCCGAACGCGCCGATGCCGCCGACCAGTCCGGACGCGCCGCCGACGGCGTCGGGGACGTATGCCGGCACCAGCCCGAAGACGGCCGCGCTGGCGACGCCCATACCGGCGGCGAGCAGGACCGTCGCGGCGACGGCGGGCACGAACTCGCGGGTCACGACGAGGACGGCCGTCGCACTCGCGATCGCGCCGAAGCCGACGATAGCGGTTCGCTCGCCGCCGATCCGATCGCCGACGATCCCGCCCGGAACGCGGATCACCGCCGCGAGCAGCGTGAAAGCGACCGCCGTCAGTGCGCCGGCGGTTCGCACGTCGACGCCGTGGACGGCCCGCCAGTACGACGGGAGCCAGGTCGTCAGCGCGAGGAAGCCGCCGAACGACGTGAAAAACAGCGCGACGAGCACCCACGTACGGAGGATAGTCGCCGCGTTCCGGACCGAATCCATCGCGTCGCCGCCGGGGAACAGCTCCTGTCCGCAGGCCTCGGCGCGTCGGCGGGCCTCGCGTTCGGCGATCCCGTGCTCGCGAAACTGGAAGGAAGGCGCGTCGACGGCGTAGCGGGCGTAGGCGAGCGTTCCGACGACGAGGAACGCGAACCACGCGAGGTACGCGCCGGTCAACCCGAGCGCGGCCAGCGCGACGGGCAGGACGAGCGTGAACAGCCCCGGCGACGCGTTACCGAGGCCGCCGAAGACGGCGAGCATCGTCCCCTGCTTCTCGGCGGGATACCAGTAGGACGTCTGGGTGGTCCCGACGGCGAACGTCGCGATTCCACAGCCCGAAAGCGCCCCGAAGCCGAACACGATCGGGTAGTGAACCGTCGTCAGTCCGTTCGGAGAACCAAGCAACAGGAGCACGGAGAGGCCCCCCATCCCGACGATCGAGAGCCCGAGCAGGACCAGGAACGGTTTCTTCGCGCCGACGTCCTCCACCCACGCGCCGAAGGGAATCCGCAGCAGCGAGCCGGTCAACTGGGGTGCCGCGACGAGCAAGCCGAGCAACAGCCCGGAGAGATCCATCGCGCCCTCGAACGCCGAGGCGACGGGGCCGTAGAGGACGACGCCGGCGAAACCGACGAAAAACCCCAGCGTGGCCGAGACGAGCCCCTGCCGTGGACTCCCCCGGACGGTGACGTCGGCCTCGTCGCTCGCATCCGTTCCTTCCGCGATCCCTTCACGCATCGATCGACCACCCGAACTGGACCGTCATCGGCAGCCGCTCGCGTCGGCGGCCACCCCGGCGTCGCGCTCGCGTGGTGCCTCGAGGCGGACCGCACACTGCTTGACGTTCGGTTCCTTCGAACGCGGATCGACCTCCGCCACCGTGAGTTCGTTGACCGCGGGCTGGTGGACCGGGAGCCAGACGACGCCGTCGGGAATCGCCCCGTCGCGCTCGACGCGGACGGTGATCGCGCCGCGGCGGGAAGCGACACACGCATACTCCGCCGACTCGTCGTCGCCGGCCGCCGACTCGATCGCCGCTTCCGTGGCGGCGGCGGTCGCCGGACTGACTCGAGCGACGGGTTCGTTTTTCCGTGCGCGGACGCCCGTGTTGTACGCGTCCGGGCGTCGAGCGGTCGTCAGGGTAAACGGGTACTCCTCGTCGGTCGGCTCGGGAAGCGGGCGGGCCTCGCCGGTCGAAAACTGCGCGCGACCGGAAGGGGTCGGAAACGACCAGGAGTCGTCGCGCTCGGCCGCATCGCTGGTGACGTCGGTCTCGACGCCGTCCGGCCGTTCGTAGTACCGGTAGCCCGCTGAGACGTCCGGCTCGGGTGCGGGCCAGCGAACCGCACCCTCCGCCTCGAGACGGGCGTAGCTGATCCCAGAGAGATCGGCGGGTGTTCCCGCGGTCAGCGCCGCCAGTTCCGCGAAGACGGCTTCGGGCTCGAGGGGGTCGTCGAAGAGGTCGGGACCGAGCCGGTCGGCGAGTTCGCCGATCAGTTCGAGATCGGACCCGACGCCCGCAGGCGTCTCCGTCGCGGCGCGAACGCGCGAGACGGTACGTTCCATATTGATCGCCGTCCCCTCGGACTCGCCCCACGTCGCCGCCGGGAGGACGACGTCGGCGACTTCGACTGTCTCGGTTCGGAACGCGTCCTGAACGACGAGGAAGGCGTCCGCGAGCGACTCGCGGACGCGGGTGGCGTCGGGCATGCCGGCGACGGGGTTGGTCGCGACGGCGTAGACAGCCGCGACGTCGCCGCCGATCGCGTCGACGATTCCGACCGGGCCGGGTCCGGGGTCGACAGGCAATCGGGAGCGGGGGACGTCCCACGTTTCGGCGACCGCGCGGCGGTGGGCCGGACCGCCGAAGGGGCGGTGGCCGGGCCATGTCCCCTTCGACGAGCAGACGCGGGTTCCCATCGAGTTGGCTTGGCCGGTCAGCGAGAACGGGCCGGAGCCGGGACGGAGGTTCCCCGTCGCCAGACAGAGATCGATCAACGCGCCCGACGCCGCGGTGCCGTTGACGCTCTGGTTGATCCCCATACCCCAGTAAATCAGGGTTGGATCCTCGAGCGCCGCGGCGAGTCGATCGACGTCGTCCGAAGGGACGGCCGCGGCCTCGGCGGCCGTTTCGGCGTCGGGGAGCCGTTCACGGAGGTCGTCAAACCCCACGGTAGCCTCGGCGACGAACGCACCGTCGACGCGGTCGGTCTCGACGACGCGTGCGAGAACGGCGCGGGCGAGGTCGAGGTCGCGGCCGGGTGCGACGGGAACGTGACGGTCGGCGATCGCGGCGGTCTCGCTCTCGATGGGGTCGACGACGATCAGTTCGGAGTCGTCCGCGTCGGCTGACTGGGTGATCCACCGGAACATGACCGGGTGAGCCGCGGCCGGGTTCGCGCCCCAGACGAGGTGCGTCTGCGCTTCGGGGATGTCGTCGTAGGTCGGCGGCGGCGCGTCGCTGCCGAAGGCGTCGTAGTAGGCCGTCACCGCGCTTGCCATACACAGCGTCGTGTTGGCGTCGTAGTACGGCGTTCCGAGACCGCCGCGGGCGAACTTGCCCAGCGCGTAGGCGGCTTCGTTGGTCTGCTGGCCGCTGCCCAACACGGCGACGCCGTCGTCGCCCCCGAGAGCCGCGTCGAGCCCTTCGGCGGCGCGCTCGAGAGCGATTTCCCTGGTCGTCGGCACCAGTTCGCCGTCCCGGCGGACGAGCGGCCGGGTCAGCCACTCGCCGTCGGGCTCGAGGCTCTCGCTGATCCCGCGCTGGCAGGCCAGCCCGCCGGTAACCGGGTGGGCGGCGTCACCGCGGACGGCGGCGAGACCGTACCCCCTTTCGACCGGCCAGTGGACGTGTCCGCAACCGACCGCACACCGCATACACGTCGTCGGAACGGGGTCCGTCACGCGGTCCACCTCCGGGATTCGACGGACGAAAGATCCAATCCACAATCAAACGCTCTACACGGAATTATGGCCAATATCATACACTATTCCACGAGTATAGAGAACATATGGAGCAACTAAACCGTAATCGTTTACGAAATAAACTATTCTCCTTCGGAGATACTGTTTCAAACAATCTCCGAACGGATAGGGAGAATATAAGGGTCTGAACGCAACTCGACGAGGAAAACGGTCGGACGGGCGTCCACGAACGTACGAGTCGGACGAAACGGTATCGTCATGGCCGCGCGACCACAGTAGAGCCAGCGTCGACCGCGGCGACGGTCTCGAGGCGTCCGTTCGAAACGCCGAGCGGCCGGGAGTCGGTCACTCCCGCCCGACCCATTTCAGGATCAGCAACGTCCCTTCGAACAGCAGGATCATCGTGATCGCGACGAGGATGGGGGCCATCATCGTCGGATCCATCGTGAACATGAACGAGAGACCCGCGAACGCCGCCCAGAAGTACAGGCGCTTCTGTGCGAGCCAGCGACGGGTCGTCACGCCCATCATGATCGCGAGCATGATAAACAGCGGAATCTGGAAGACGATCGCGAGAAAGCCGGTCAGCGTGATGATCAGGTCGAACGTATCGCCGAGCGCGTACGCGATGCTCGCGCTGCCCTCGGCGTAGAACGTGAAGTACTCGAACAGCACCGGCAACACGAGAACGTACGAAAACAGCATGCCAAGCCCCGCGAGCACGACGCTCGTCGGGACGGCCGCGAGGTAGTACTTGCGCTCGTGGCGGTACAGTCCCGGCCGCATGAACAGGTAACACTCGTAGACGAACGTCGGCAACGCCACGATGATCCCGAGCAGGGCCGAGAGTTTGATCCGGGTCAGCCACAGCTCGAGCGGGTGATAGATGTGTGGTGGCGGCACCTCTTCGACCTCGTAGGGGAAGACGTTGAACCAGATATGCTCGAGCGCGTCGGATGCCCACAGGAGACCGATCGCGGTTCCGGCCGCGCCAAAGAGCAAGACGACCGCAAACCGGAGCACCATCTCCTCGATGTGATCGGCGAGGGGCATCTCCTCGTCGTCCGGCGGCGTCGAGATCCCACCGACGTCGTCGTCGGAATCGGGATAGTCCGGATACGATGACCCACCGGAGTCGCGTTCGTGGCCACCGCCGACGACGCCCTCACCGTCGGTTTCGACCGGCGGGTCGTCCTTGCGGTCGACCGTCGACTCGGCGTCGTTCGCGTCGGCGGGGGCGTCGCGCGGCTCTTCAGGGGCGTCAACGTCCCCATCGTCCGCCGGCTCGTCCGACATCTATCGAGATATAGATAGGCCGCCGGTTATAGGCCTTTTTCTTACGAGCATCGACACGGGGGTAGCTATCCCCAAACGACACCCCGGACCGGTCCCAGTTTCACCGTCACCCCAGCACACGGGAAGACACCGTGTCCCTGTCTGGTTCCGTTTCGGGGTGGGGTGACTCGAAAGGTTGATAACTGGATGTCAGTTACCCATCCACAGTAAATGAGCTCAGCCGTCGACGAGGACACCGCCCGGGCGATCAACGCCGGTCGGGAAACACTCGGCGCGATGTTCTCGAGCGCCCAGGCGCACCTCCAGAAGGTGTTTATCGTTTTCGTCATCGGCTTCGTCGGCTCCTTTTACGCACTTCGAGTGTGGATCTGGGGTTTCCTCAAGGCGACGGCGAAAGCGGAGATGTCACAGTCGCTTGCCGACTCGACGGAGGTCATCTCCAGAACGCCGTTCGAGGTCATCCTGTTACAGGCCAAGATCGGGATGTTCGTCGGAATCATCTTCGCTATTCCGGCGTTGTTGTATTTCTCGCGGAACGCGATCCGACGACGCGGCTACGAAAGCGTCGTCCCCATCTCGCGGACGTACATCGCCGGCTTCGTCATGAGTTCGTTCGTCCTGTTCTGGGGCGGCGTCGTCTACGCGTATGCGGTCTTCTTCCCGTTTACGTTCGATTTCCTTGCTGGCAACGCGGTCGGCGCAGGCGTCAAGCCGAGTTACGGCATCACCGAGTTCACGCAGTTCATGGCGTTGCTGACCCTCTCGTTCGGTCTCGCGGCTCAGCTACCGCTGTTTATGGGCGTCCTCTCCTATACGGAAATCGTCCCCTACGAGACGTTCCGCGACAAGTGGCGACACGCGATCGTCGCAGTCACCGTCTTCGGAGCGATGTTCTCCCCGCCGGATCCGTTCACGCTCGTAATGTGGGCGCTGCCGATGGTCGGCCTCTACGTTTTCAGTCTCGGTCTTGCCAAAGTCGTCACGAACATCCGTCGCCGCGGGGCCGCCGAAACGTCCGGCACCGGGACCGAGCACCTCAAGCGGCTCCTGCTCCGGTTCGTCGGCGGGTTGCTGGTGGTCGCCGCCGGGACGACGGCGTTCGTCAACCGGGGCGGCTTCGGGTATCTCGAGGAGTCGGTGTATCCATCCCTTCCGTCGTCGGTCCGGCCGACGGGGACGAGCGAACTCGAGTCGATCGCCCTCGAGTACGGGCTGGCCGGCGACGTGGCGGTCGGCCTGCTCGTGGCCGCCGGCGTCGGTCTCGTGGTACTGTTCGGCTACACGATCAAGATCCTGCAATCGCCCGTGTATCCGCGGGCGGACGACCTCCGTAACGCCGACGATCCCGACGACGTCGACTTCGAAATGCTCGCTGCGGACGACATCGCCGACATCCCGGCGACCGTCTTCCTCAAGATGGACGAGGAGGAGGCCCTCGAGTACTCCCGGGAGGCGATGTACGACGACGACCGGGAGAAGGCGGAGGCGATCATCAACCGGTTCGACACGCTTCAGGAGGCCGAAGAGACCGAAGCGGCCGGCGACGCCGCGGCTGCGAGCGCGGGAGCCGCCGGTGCCGCGGGCGGAGCCCCTGCCGAGGAGGAAAACGTCGTCACGAGCACTGCCGCCGGAATGCTCGATCCCTTCACGGAGGACGAGACGACCGAGGACGACATCGGCGGTTACGCGTACGACATCGCGTTCATTCTCAACAGCCTCACCTCGAAGATGTTCCGTATCGTGGGGCTGTTCATGGTCGTCATGGGCGGGGTCTTCTTCTGGCTCTATCAGGGCGGTCTCGGGAAAATCCTCACCGCGTTTCTCAACCGCGTTCCGGAGGAAGTGCTCAGAGAAGTCGCCATCCGCAACGGGGTCGACCCCGTCGGGTTGAGCCTCAAGGAACTCATCATGGAGATGGACATCGTCATCGCGCTCCATCCCGTCGAAGTGCTGATCTTCGAGGTGAAAGTGAGCGTGCTGGCGGGATTCGTCGCCGTGATCCCGCTCGTGCTCTACTACGCCTGGCCGGCGATGAAAGAGCGTGGACTCGTCCGGGGTGACCAGCGGGTGTTCCTCGTCTGGGGTGGCTCGCTGTTCGGCGGCTTCGCAGTCGGAACCTACCTCGGGTTCTTCTGGATCGCTCCGGCGATCATCTCGTATCTCGTCACCGACGCGATCACCAACCAAATGGTCGTCTCCTACAAGATCAGCAGCTTCTTCTGGCTGGTGATCTTCACGACCATCGGCATCGGGTTCCTGTTCAACATCATCGTCACGATGGCGCTGTTCCACGTCGGCGGCATCATCAGCTACCGGACCATGCTCGATCGGTGGCGACCGGTCGTCGTCGGGATCTTCGCCGTCGCCGCGTTCGCCAGCCCGAAGGGCATCCTGACGATGTTGCTGTTTGCGATCCCGATCGCGCTGACCTACATGATCGGCCTCGCGGTGCTGTACGTGCTCACCGCCGGTGGACGACTCTTCGATGGCGGTGGCGGCGGCGAGACGGCGATCGAACCCGAACCGGAGTCCGAGACCGCAGCCGAGTAACTGCTTCCAGAGACGGGTCGACCGTGGTCGAGAACGCGTTCGACGACCGTGGGGCGGTCGTCAGACGGCTTAAGGGGCCCGCCGCGAAACAGCCACCTGAACTGATGCCCAAAATCAGCGTCGAAATTCCACAGGAACTGCTCGACGACCTCGACGAACACGTCGGCGACGACGGCAAGTTCGTCAACCGAAGCGATGCGATCCGGGCTTCGATCCGGAAGACACTCGATATTCTGGACGAGATCGACGACCGACACGATCGTCTCGAGGCCGACGAATAGCAGTGCCGATCCGTCGGGCGGCGGGGTCGGATTCGAGCGATCAGCGGCGGGACTCGAGGGACGGCTCCGAACGCCCTCCGACGGCGATCACTCCTGATCGAGGCGCTGTGCGAATCCGAAGTTCGGTTTGACGTCGTCGACGCGGACCTCGACGGTTTCACCCGTCTCAGTGCCGGGAACGAACAGTCGGTACCCCTCGACGGAGGCGATTCCGTCGCCCTCACCGCCGACGTCTTCGATCTCGACCTCGAGTTCGTCGCCCGGCCGAATCGGGGCGGTGAGCCGTCCTTTGCCGATGAAGTACACCTCCGAGGACTCGTCACGGCTCGCTTTCGGGTTCGTCGCCCGGACGTACTGGAACTCCGTCTCGACCTCCGCCCGGAACTCGTCGACGTCCGGCCCCTCGAAGACCTTCACGACGAAGTCACCGCCGGTATCGAGCAGTTCGAGGGCGGTCTCGAACGCCTGCCGGGCGAGGTGGAGCGAGCGGGCCTGATCGAGCGAGTATTCGCCGGACATATTCGGTGCCATGTCCGAGACGACGGCGTCGACGGTCCCACCCGCGGCGTCGATGACTCGCTCCCGGGTCCGCGGTTCGGTCATGTCACCGCGGATCGTCTCGACGTTGTCGTAGTCCTCCAGCTCCCGAATCCGCTGGAGGTCGACGCCGATGACCTGCCCGTCGGGGCCGACCGCTTCGGCGGCGACCTCCAGCCAGCCGCCGGGAGCGGCTCCGAGGTCGACGACCGTATCACCGCGGTCGAGGACGTTCTCGAGTTCGTCGAGTTGTTTGAGCTTGTAGGCCGCTCGAGAGCGGTAGCCCTCCTGTTTGGCTTTGTTGTAGTAGTGGTCGCGTCCCGTCATGGCTCCTCTAGACGGTACTGGGGTGTGGCTCGGTCGCTGGGCGATTCGATGCTCGATACAGGCGGCGTTCCGTGGGTCATGGTCCAGTAAAAGGGGGTGATGCTGAAAGGGTTGACGTACTCGCCGCAGCGGCCACCGGAGGAGGCTAACCGCCATCATGACGGTCCCGAGGATACTCTCGTACGGAAATATATTTGCCATTATAAATTTTCTAGAACGCCACGAGTGTTTATCATCCGGAGCTAGGGAGTCAGACGGTAGAATGGGAGAGAGTCACGAATAGCGGATTTACAAAGATATTTGTACCTGAAATGAAATCCTCACGACATGCCTCGCAAGACAGGTGGACGGAGCACAACGCGACGAACGTTTCTGGGCTCGAGTGGGGTCGTCGGACTGACGGCGCTGTCCGCGGGCTGTCTCGGGAACCTCGGCGCTGGGGACGCCGACGACGAGATCACGATGATTCTCAACCCGGCGGAGTCATCCGTCGAGATCAAATCTCAGTATCGCCCGCTGATCGATCACATCGAATCCGAGGTCGACATCTCGATCGAGGTCGACCGGGCGAAATCCTACACGGCGACGCTGCAGGCGCTCAGAAGCGATCGGTGCCACCTCGCCGATACGTCACCGTCGGCCGCCGTTGCGGGCAGTGAGGTCGGGGACATCGTCGGAATTCGAGTCCAGCACGGCGCTGCGCGGTACTTTTCGCTGATCACGACGATGCCGGACAGCGGCATCGAGGAACTGAGCGATCTCGAGGGCGAAACGATCGCGATGGGGGAGCGACTCTCCGTCTCAGGGGCACTTGCACCGATGCGGATGCTCAAAGACGCCGGTCTGGATACCGGAACCGCGCCGGACGGTGATCCCGTCGACTTCACGGCACGGTACGCCGGTCACGACAAGGCCCGGGAACACCTCTTCAACGACGACGAGATCGTCGCGGCGACGACCGGGGCGTTCGCCACCGCAGCACACGTTCCGAAAGAACAGTTCAAACAGCAGTCCGACGATTTCGTCGAGATTTCGGCCGACTACGACAACGCCGGCACGGCCGACGAGGAACTACAGTTGCTGGCCGTGTCCGATCCCCTCCCGCGAGCGCCGATCATGGCCCGGTCGAACTGGGACGATCCGATCCGGGACGAGATCGAGACGGCCATTCTCGAGGCCGAACCGGAGGATCTCAGCCACGAGGAAGGGTACGACGGGGACGAACTCTGGTTCTCCAATGTCGTCGAAGGATCCCACGAGGACTACGAGCCTATCGCCGAAATTATCGACGAACTCGGGCTCGAATTCGCAGATATTTCGTAACAGCTCCAGAAGAAGTTTTCAGTATCTATGAGCGAAATCACTGTGGACGGCCTGACGAAAGCGTACGGCGACACCGTCGCACTCGATGACGTCTCGTTCGAGATTCCCGACGGGGAGTTCGTCGTCGTACTGGGTGTCTCGGGGTCGGGGAAATCCACCCTCCTTCGGTGTATCAACGGTCTCACACAACCGACGGCCGGTACCGTGACTATCGACGACGAGGTGATCACGAGTCCGCGGGACGACATCGCGATGATCTTCCAGAGTCACAACATCATCGGCGAGATGAGCGCGTACGCGAACGCGCTTACGGGCTCGATGGGGCGGAACGGGTTCGTCTGGAGTCTGCTCCGCCTGCAGGACCACGACGAAAAGACCCGTGCGCTGGAGGCGCTCGAGACCGTCGGCCTGCTGGACGAGGCCCAGCAGAAAGCCCGACGGATGAGCGGCGGCCAGCAACAGCGGATCGGCATCGCTCGGGCGCTCGTGCAACGACCGAACGTGTTGCTCGCGGACGAACCGGTCGCGAGCCTCGATCCGGGCAGCGCCCAGCAGGTGATGGACTACCTCCGAACCGCCGCGGCCGAACGGGGACTGACGGCGATGGTGAGTCTCCACCAGGTCAACCTCGCACGGAAGTTCGGCCAGCGGTTCATCGGCCTTCGTAACGGAACGAAAGTGTTCGACGGCTACCGCGAAGAGCTAACGATCGATGCGATCGACGACATCTACGGCGACATCGATACGGACGGGATGGTCGTGGAACGAGCCGACGACCAACCACGGGAGGCGGTTCAATGAGCAGTGAGACAACCGACAGCGCGGACGACCGTACCAGTCACCGCATCGTCGAACGACTAGAACACATTCAACAGACTCGCCGCGTGCGTATCATGTGGGGTCTGGCGCTCGTTTGCGTCGTTGGCTTCCTGTTCGTGCAGGCCCTCAGCGCGGTTGGCTTCTTCACCGAAGCCTACAACTGGGACCACTTCCTCGAGTCGCTGCGCGATTTCTTCCCGATCACGGTGTATTTCTCGAAGTACTTCGCGGGGGTTTCGGGTATCGACGGAATTCCCTTCATCGACTTCGGCCAGTACTGGGCGTTTATCTCCGAAGAGAACCTGGTCTTCGATCCAGACAGCTTCAAAACGTTCGTCTCGAACCCGATCGCCTTCCTCTTCGGGAACAGCTTTGGCATCTTCTCGCTGTTCGGGGAAGCGGGGATTACGCTGGCGGTCGGCTTCGCCGGAACGATCCTCGGGTTCCCGTTGGCGCTGCTGTTCGGCGTCCTCGGCTCCGAGCGCGTCACGCCGTTTCCCTTCAACTTCCTGTTCCGGGGGACGATGTCGGCGATCCGGTCGATCCCCGCGCTGGTGTGGGCGCTGATCTATATCCCGCTGGCCAGCTTTACGCCGCTTGCAGCGTTGCTTGCCGTCGGTACCGACACCATCGGCAACCTCGGTCGGCTGTTTACCGACGAACTCGAGGAGATCGAAGACGGCCCCATCGAGGCGATGGAGACGACGGGGGCCAGCCGGCCACAGATCATCGTCTTCGGGATGTTGAGTCAGGTCCGAACGTCGTTTATCGCCTGGACGCTGTATATCTTCGAGATCAACGTTCGGGCCGCCGTCTCGCTTGGTATCATCGGAGCCGGCGGACTCGGGGAGGTACTCGACGTCCAGCAGGGCCTGTTACAGTTCACCAATATGATGGCGACGCTGCTTTGTATCTTCCTGCTGATCATCTCCGTCGAACTGTTCAGCCAGCGAACCCGCGCGTGGCTCCGGGGTGACGAACCGATGGATCTGCGCGAGCTCGTCCTCGGGCTTCCCAGACGGCTGGTCGAGTCGCTCGCCCGCTGAGCCGAACGGCTCCCGCCGGTCCCGTTCGACGCGCCTGCCAACGAGGGGTATCGTCGGGCCGTCACGAACTGCCGAGTGGATTTCGGGCCACGCGTAAAGGGTGGCTTTTTATGTCGACCGTCCGTACCCCGACGCATATGTTCAAGGCCATCGTGAGCGCGGAAACGCTCACCAGCGCGCTCGATTCGGTGAGCGTGCTGGTCGACGAGTGTAAGATCCACCTCGAGGAAGACGGGCTCGAAATCCGGGCCGTCGACCCCGCGAACGTCGGGATGGTCGACCTCTCGCTCGACGCGGCTGCGTTCGAATCCTACGAGGCCGACGGCGGGCTGATCGGCGTCGACCTCTCGCGGCTCGAGGACATCGCGGGGATGGCCGAGTCAGGCCAGCTCATCCAGCTCGAACTCGACGAAGAGACCCGCAAACTCCAGATCCAGATCGATGGGCTCGAGTACACGCTCGCACTCATCGACCCAGACTCGATCCGCCAGGAACCCGACATTCCGGACCTCGATCTCCCGGCGGAGGTCGTCCTCGAGGGGAAAGATGTCAACCGCTCGGTGACGGCCGCCGATATGGTCTCCGACCACATCGCGCTCGGCGTCGACGAGTCCGACGAGGCCTTCTACGTGAACGCGGAGGGCGACACCGACGACGTCCATCTCGAACTCACACAGGAGGATCTGATCGATCTGCAGGTCGGCCCCGCCCACTCGCTGTTCTCGCTCGATTATCTCAAGGACATGAACAAGGCGATTCCCGCGGACACCGAGGTCACGCTCGACCTCGGCGAGGAGTTCCCGGTCAAGATCTACTTCGGCTTCGCTGAAGGGCAGGGACAGGTTACCTACATGCTCGCACCGCGGATTCAAAGCGACTAACGCCGGACGCGCTGTTTTCCCCACCGCCGAAGCGAGACTACTTAAAAAAAGGACATAGGAAGGGCAGTCCCTACCAGTCCACTCACGGTAGAGGGACGTATGCCCTCCACTGACGACTCCGCTGACGGTCCAGAAACGCAAGAATCGGTGTCCGTGACGACGTTCGATCCCGACGCCGGCGAACGAGCGAGCGAGGCGGTCGTCACGGCAGTCGCGGCGATTGCCGACGAGGATCCGAGCGCGCTCGAACCCCTGTACGACGTCGTCGACCCGGACGCGCTCGATTCGCTGGTCGAACACGCCAAACGGGTCGACGACGCAGGCACGCACGAACTGTGGTTCACCTACGAGGGGTTCGACGTCGGCGTGCGAACCGACGGCGAGATCCGGATCAGGGACGCGGCGACGGCGGATTCGAACCAGTAAACCGCGTCCGACCGGCTCACCGCTGCTCGTCGAGAAACGCACGTAACGTCTCGGAGACGCGGTCGGCGTTCTCGATGAACAGGCAGTGGGGACCGCCTTCGACGAGTTCGAGGCGAGCGTTCGGAATCGTTTCCGCGAGCAGCCGTGCGTTTGCGGCGGGGACGACGCGGTCGTCCGTTCCGTGAACGACCAGCGTCGGCATCCGAATCCGGTCCAGCCGATCGCTGACGTCGAAGTTCAGGACGGCGGCCGCCTGGGCCTCCCGGGCCGGCTCGTCAGCGTCTTGCTCGAGTCGCCACTCGATGATCCGATCCATCAGATGCGGGTTTCGGTTCGTGAACCGCTCGGTAAACGCCGGTCGCATCCGGTGGCGCAGCGTCTCCCGATCGCTTGCGCCCTTCGGAACGTCGAAGATGTGTTCGCGCGTCTCTTCGGGGACCGGGACCGCGTCCGGACCGCCGTGGCTCGTACACAGCAACGCCAGCGACTTCGCCCGGGAGTACTCGAGCGCGTACTGCTGGGCGATCATCCCGCCCATGCTCGCGCCGACGAGGTGGGCCTCCCGGATGCCCGCGTCGTCGAGGACCGCCTCGAGATCGGCGGCCAGTCCGGCGACCGAATAGCCGGCGACCTTGAGCAGCAGCGGCGCTCGAAGTTTGCGGGGCAGGCGGGCCACAAGCGGCGGTAAGCCGGCATCGGAGCGGCCGGTACCGCGGTTGTCGGGAGCGACCGTCTCGTACTCGTCGGCGACGGCCTCGCGTTGCCAGCGCCACATCCACCGGCCGTATCCCAGCCCCTGAACGAAGACGACCGGTGCTCGATCGGTCCCGTCGTCGCTCGGCTCGCGCTCGTAGTAGATCGACACGCCGTCCCGTATCGCCCGTGGCATACTCGCCACGACGTGTCGGGTGCCCTTTAACTCGACCCTCGAGCGATGACCCCGCTGGAGGGCACCGATTCCCATCCGGCTCGGGATCACGACCCAGCGAACGCGGTGAAGCCGTCGAGGGGGAGTAACGATAGCTTACGGATACGGTCGCCCTCGACCGACAATCAGTGGACTTAATCCGTCAGAGTAGTTTCCCATTACCGATGCAGCGACTGCACGCCCGGTACCCGTTTCTCGAGGCGGCCCGCGACGCCGTCGCGACGGAGGCCGTCGATCTGGCAACCGTCGTCGAGCGGGATCGCGCCGTCGTCGATCGCGCCAGACAACGCGTGATTACCGCGCTCGAGGACGGCGGGACCGGCGAACCACACCGCGATGCCCGCATCGAACTGCTCTCCTATCCCGTCGCCCGCGTTCTCGTCTCGATGGTCGACGAACGCGTCCTCGTGCGCAAGTACGCTCGTGCCGAGGCCGCGACCGCCGCCGATCGGATCGCCGACGATCTGACGGCATCGACCGAACTGAAAAGCGTCGAGTCGAGCGGGATCTCCCTCGATGCGTTGCTCGCGGAGTTCGACCTCGAGGACGCGGTCCGGGCGGTGGGTGAGACGGAGTATCGGATCGACGTCGGGACTTACCTGCTGCTGGCCGAGGACCTGTGGGATGACAACTGGCAACTCGTTAATCAACCGTTGATCGACGGCGAGATTCCGGTCGACGAGGACGAGTTACTCACCCTCGTCCGGGAGGCGGTCCGGGGACACATCGAGGACGGCCTGCCGTTCGACGTACCCGAGGCCATCGCGGACGAACTCGAGGCCGACGCCGACGAGATCCGCGAGGTGCTCGCCGATCTGGATCTGACCCGCGAGATCGACACCGTCGTTCCGGACCTGTTCCCGCCGTGTATGAAGGCGCTGCTGGATCGGATTCAGAAGGGCGAACACCTCCCCCATCACTCGCGGTTTGCCATCACCGCGTTTCTGGCGAGTATCGGCATGAGCACCGACGAGATCGTGGATCTCTACCGCGTGAACTCCGCGTTCGGCGAGGAGATGACCCGGTATCAGACCGACCACATCCGCGGGGAGACGTCGCCGACGGAATACTCGCCGCCCTCGTGTGCGACGATGCAATCGTACGGCGACTGCGTGAACAAGGACGATCTCTGTGAGCGGATTCCCCATCCGATGGCCTACTACGAGGAACGGATCGACGACGCGGACGACGAGGAACTCGAGGACTGGCGCGAGAGCGAAACCGAGGAAGAGGCGTCCGCAAGCGGCGACTAGTCGTCCCGTTTCGAGGCGGCCGCGTCGAACTTCCCTGCCGTGTCCTCGGAGTCGGCACCGTTCATACTAATTATCCAAGGAGAAACTGCTGTCGCAGAGCAGAAATCGATCAGGCCGCGTTCTGTGCCTCGAGATCGTCGCTCTCGCCGTCGAGATCGTCCTCCGGATCGTTCATGACGTACGCGAGACCGATGCCGATGCCGGTCAGCAAAACGATGAAGCCGACGATCGCACCGACGAGCAGCCTCGCGCCCTCCGGCGGGAGGATCCCGCTTTCACCGCCGTACGTGGTCCCGATGCCGACCATGATGCCGATCATCAGGACGACGGTAGAGACGGACACGGCGATTTCGATGAGCCAATCGTGTTCGACCATTATCGGATCGATTGTCTCGGCCCGGACAAAAGGACTTCGAAGGGGTGCTCGAGCGGCGGACACCGGGATGCGCGGACCGACGCCGCTACGAGGCGGTCATCCCGCGCTCGAGTTGGCGGAGCTGTTCGACCCGTTTTTCCATCGGCGGGTGCGTGCTGAACAGGCGGCCGACGATGCCGGACTTGATGGGGATGATGAAGAAGGCGTTCATCTCGGCTTCTTCGCGCATGTCCTCTTTCGGGACGCGATCTATCTGCCCGGAGATCTTCATGAGCGCGGACGCGAGCGCCGAGGGGTTGCCGGTGATGGCGGCCGCGCCACGGTCGGCGGCGTACTCGCGGTACCGCGAAAGCGCCCGGATGAGCAGGTAGCTGACGATCCAGACGACCAGCGAGACGAGGATGGCGACGACGATACCGCCGCCGCCCTGACGACCGCGGTTGTGACCGCCGCCGAAAAACATCCCCCAGCGGACGATCATGAACGCGATCGTCGAGAGGAACGAGGCGATCGTCATCACCATCATGTCCCTGTTTTTGACGTGGGCGAGTTCGTGAGCGAGCACGCCGTCGAGTTCGTCCCGATCGAGCGTTCGCATGAGACCCGTGGTCACACAGACGGCTGCGTTGCGCTGGTTACGGCCGGTCGCGAAGGCGTTCGGAACGCTCGAGTCGATGACCGCTACCTTGGGCTTCGGGAGATCCGCCTGCTGGGAGAGGCGTTCGATCGACGCGTGCAGTTCCGGGTAGTCGTCGGCCGAAACCCGTTTCGCGCCCATGCTCCGGAGGGTCAGCGTGTCGCTGAAGTAGTACTGGACCAGCGACATCCCGCCGAACATGAGCCCGAACAGGAAGATCCCACCGCCAATGTAGGCGGTGAGAACCCCTGCGAAAACGATGTACAGCGCAAACAGCAGGAACATCGTCAGAAACATTCGGAGGCGAAGCCCCCAGTCCGCCTGCCAGTTCATAGTCAGCGTTACGGTCCGCAGAGAAATAAGTACCCTGACGGTTCGAGCCGATACGGGGGTCAAACGGTTGCGCGACGCGAAATTCGTCTCGAGCGACCGGTTCCCGGGACCCCTCCGTTTCGTGTGGAAATCCCGGGACGTAATATCGTCCGACATCCCGTTGTGAGTGATCGTCTGACGCGCGGCTGACGCGTCCGAGGTTCGGATTCCGGGCGGCCGAGTCGGGCCGTTCGCCCCTTCGTTTCGCGTGGAACTGCCGAGCGAAACGATCCGGCGAGAGCGCGCTGTTTAACTCCCTCAGTCCCCAAACGGGGACACTAATGAGTGATTCGCGTGCGTTCTGTCCCCGCTGTGGCGACCCGGTCGAGCGGTCGTCGAGCGACGCGGACGCGACGGACCCGCTCCGTCCGGGTGCCGAGGTCGAACTCTGCGATGGGTGTTACTTCGAGGACTTCGACTTCGTGGACGCACCGGACCGGATCGACGTGCGCGTCTGTTCGCAGTGCGGGGCGGTCCACCGCGGAAACCGGTGGGTCGACGTCGGGGCCAGAGATTACACCGACATCGCGATCGAGGAGGTCAGCGAGGCGCTCGGCGTCCACGTCGACGTTGCCGACGTCGCCTGGCAGGTCGAACCCGAGCAGGTCGACGAGAACACGATCCGGATGCACTGTTATTTCACGGGCGTCGTTCGGGAGACGCCGGTCGAGGAGCAGGTGATGGTCCCGGTCAAGATCTCGCGCCAGACCTGCAAGCGGTGCGGTCGGATCGCCGGCGATTACTACGCCAGTATCGTCCAGATCCGGGCCGAAGACCGCACCCCGACGACCGAGGAAACCGATCGAGCGAAGGAGATCGCAAACGCCGTCGTCGCCGATATGGAGGCGACGGGCGATCGCAACGCCTTCGTCACCGAAATAGGCGAGGTCGACGAGGGGCTGAACATCAAGGTCTCGACAAACAAGATCGGCAAGAAGATCGCGAACAAGATGATCGAGGAGTTCGGCGGCACCGTCAACGACGCCGAAACGCTGGTCACCGAGGACGAGGACGGCAACGAGGTCTATCGGGTCACCTTCGCCGTCCGGCTCCCGCCGTACACGCCGGGCGATATCATCGACCTCGCAGACGACGAGACGGGACCGGTGCTCGTCCGCAGCGCCCACGGAAACCTTAAGGGAACCCGGGTGACCACCGGCGACCGGTACGAGGCGGGCTACGAAGCCGGGAACGCGCCGGACGCGCGCAAACTCGGGGAACTCGAGGACGCCGTCGAGACGACCGTCGTGACCGTCGAGGACGAAAACGCCGTGCAGGTGCTCGACCCCGAGACGTTTCAGGCGAAGACCGTCGCCCGGCCGGACTACTTCGATCCCGACGCCGAGACGGTCCCGGTCCTGAAAAGTCGCGCGGGCCTGCACATCCTCCCCGACGAGACCGATGTCTGAGGAACCGGACGGCGAACCGACGCCCGAAGACGTCCTCGAGCGGACGCGGACGGACGCACCGCTTGCCGCCGTCGTCGGAAAACCCCGCGCGGAGGCGGCCATCGAATCGCTTCGGGCCGAGGGGGTCTACGACGACTCGCGGCGCGTGCGAGCGGACGGTCCCGACAGGGTCGCTCTCCCCGTCACGGAACCGCCGACGGAGACGCGCGTCCGCGACGTCGTTCGGCAGGTCGATCCCGACCCCCGCACTCGCGGACTCGAGGACCTGCTTGCCGACCGGGGCTGGAGCGACGCCGACATCGAAACGGCTCCGGGGTCGTGGGCCGTGATCGGGTCGGTGATCCTCGTGACGGTGCCCGAGGGCTGTCCCGACGAGACGGCACTCGGCGAGGCCCTGCTGGAACTGCACGGCGAGGCCGACAGCGTGCTGGCCGACGAGGGGATCGCAAACGACGGCGCGGCCGGCACCTACCGCGAACCCCGCACCCGCCACATTGCAGGCGAACGGGACACGGAAACGATCCACACCGAACACGGGACCCGGTACGGACTCGACCCCGCGTCGGTGATGTTCTCGCCGGGGAATCAGGCCGAGCGCGCCCGGATGGGCGAGGTCGTGGACGCCGACGAGCGCGTGTTCGACATGTTCGCCGGCATCGGCTACTTCACCCTGCCGATGGCCCGGGCCGGAGCGCGGGTGACGGCGACCGAACTGAACCCGACGGCGTTTCGCTACCTGCTCGAGAACGCCGTGTTGAACGACGTGGGCGACCGGATCGACGCCTACATGACCGACTGCCGGGAGCTGGCGGGCGAAACCGAGGCCGACCGGGTCGTCATGGGCTACTACGGCAGCGCGGACGGCACGGACGAACGCGGGCGCGGCACCCGGACGGACGAGGCCCACGAGTTCCTCGAGCACGCGCTCGAGGCGCTCGTCCCCGGCGGCGTCGTCCACTACCACGAGGCGACGCCGGAATCGCAACTCTGGGACCGGCCCGTCTCTCGCCTCGAGTCGGCGGTCGAGGGGACAGACGGAACGCTCGAGGTGCTCGAGAAACGACGGGTGAAAAGCCACAGCGCGGGCGTCGTTCACGTCGTCGTCGACGCTCGAGTCGAGTAACGGGAGACGGTCGCGACGGCAACACGCCCGGAGTGAACTGCCTCAGCCAGCTCCACCGGTAACTCGAGCGTGCCGGTGGCGCGGTACTGACCTGAAACCGGCTACCGTGAAGAGGTGGGGCAAGCCGTCCGGTGGACGGGCACGTCCGTCACCCGATTCACAACCAGCGGCTCCCCGCCAGCCGCCGTTTCCGTAGCGTCCCCGGCAACCTCCCGCTCGAGTTGTGGATCGGGCTCGATCTCCAACTCGGCGTTTGGCTTGGGCCTCATCGACAGCGGCGCACCGCCGTTCTGTTGTTTGACGTGGACGGGTTCGTGGGCTAGCAGGAACTGCCCCTCCGCGCTCTCGGGATCGTATTCGCCATGGTTGAACGTGATGTGGTTGCCGACGGTAACGGCTCGAGCGTTGACGTCCCCGCATGCGCGGACGGCCTTCGGACCAATATGAATTCGGACATCACCAAACGAGTCGTCCACACGATCTTCCAGCGCCTGCTGTGTCCGACGGACGAGCATCGCGGTTACCGGCTGAACAGTGTGTCTTTGATCTGGTCGTACAGCGACTGATCGCTCCCCGACTCGACCAGCCCCCCGAGTTCGTCCCAAGTGATCGGGAGATCCGGGCGGAATTCGTGGGTATAGTCAGGGATATCCGCGCTGAAGTCGTAATACGGCGGGTAAATGTCGAAGCTATCGTATTTCCCAGTGAACCGATACTGGCCGTGGCCCAGCACTCGGTACTCCTCGGGCGGTTCCAGCCCCATCATGAGATAGCAATCGCGGATCTGACACCGGAGATTATAGACGAGATAATCCCGAAACGGTGCCGGATCGACCAGCGGTGCTGGAAACAGTTCGACCCGCGCGTCCGGTTCTCGATCCGGCGCGTCACCGCGCCAGACCGTTTTGCGTTCCCCTCTGGCGACGTAGTAAGTGATCCCGATGCCCGACACCGCCTCGATTGCGCCGTCATCATCGAGGTAGATCTCCTGTTTGTAGATAACCGCGTCCTCGCCGCCGATCTGCTCCGCGGGAAGTGCTTCCGGGCGCGTGGTATCCCCAATATCAACGTCCGGGTCGTCCGCGTAGTGACTCAGACTCTGGGAAAGGAGGTCCCCGAAGTACCTCTTTATCTCCTCGACCGAGAGGTCCTGCAACGCCTGCCGGACCGCCTCGAACTGATCCGCGTCTAGATCCCACGGCAGTGTGTCGTACTCCGTCTCCTGATCGACATAGTATTTCGCGTATCGACGGGCTTGACTGACGTGTTCGCCCTCGCTGTAAGTTCGTTTGTCAGGATCATCCGGATAGCCGTTTTGCTCGTGGTAGGTGATTTCCCCATCGAATCCAACATGAATTCCGTGGCTTGTCTCGTTATTGTCGATAACTCTTAGACCAACTCCGTTTTCGTCTTCATCCCCAAGAATGGCTTTCATGCCTTCACCTCCTCAGGTGAGGGAACACTGTCCGGACGGTCACCTGAACCAGTCTGCTCATCACTGGTGTCGAACTCTTGATTAGTCTTCAGACCGAGGACATTACGTACGACTTTTTGGATTTTACCGGCGGTCTGCTCACCGAACTTGGTGGTGAGGAACGCCCCGAGTGGTACGCCAGCGAGTCCACCGGCGACGGCACCGGCTGGACCGGCGACGGACCCGAGCATCGAACCCGCGGTCCAGCCTTTCGTCGCGCCTTTGACCGGGCTGCTGGCCGCGTCCTGT
>NZ_HG315684.1:1166509-1184651 GCF_000455365.1 Halopiger djelfimassiliensis | reverse complement strand
CGTATATTGGCGGAACGGCACGCTGCCGTACCGCTATGCTTAAACGAACGCAGTCATAACACTAACCTGCGCCAAGGTGGCAGAGTCCGGCCGAACGCAGCGGCCTGCAGAGCCGCCTACCGCCGGTTCAAATCCGGCCCTTGGCTTCTTCCGATTGGTTCGTATTCCATAGCGGCAGGTAGCTAACGTAGTTACGGATTACTTCGGACGACCGTCGGTAATCACGTATTTCCGGTCTCTCAAGCGGCCGATCGGAACCGAACGTCTGAGCACTTCATGAAAATCTTTTGAAGCAGCCCCAACTCGAGACGCCCGCGGGAAACCAGTGACTGCTCACGGCGAGGAAACGCCGGTGTTCGAATCGGGAGTCCGTTGCTCGTCGCTCGCGGACTTGATCGAGGACGGAAAGCGGGCCGGGCGCGATTTGAACACACGGTCGGACGTGCTCGCTCACGGCTGCGCCGTTCGCAATCGCGGTCGCAACGCGGCCGTGCTCTCGCTGCGCGCGACCTCCCTGCGATTCAAATCGCGCTGGTCGCTTTGCTCTTCACGAAATCGTTCGTCGCAAAAGCGGGCCGGGCGCGATTTGAACACGCGACCGTCTGGTTAAAAGCCAGACGCTCTGCCAGACTGAGCTACCGGCCCTGTGGTTTCCCATTTCGGTGAGTGAAGGTTAAACGTTTTCTTTCTCGGTTGCCGGATGTGCCCTCGAGAGCGGTCCGGTTAGTCGAAGTACTGCTCGAGGGCGGCCGTCGCGATTTCGCCCGGGTCGGCGTCCTTGAGGGAGGCACGTCGGCGGAGGTCGCGGTAGGCCGTCGGTGAGAGCGTGAGTTCGATGTGGCCGAGGTGATAGTCGTGGTCGGCAAGGGCTCGTTCGATGGGTGTGTCGTCGTTGATGGCGCTGGCGACGCTGCGGACGTCGCGGACGGTGAGGTCGCCGTCGATGGTCGCCCAGGCGAGCAGGAGTCGCGATTCGCCGGCGACGCGGGCGATGTGTTTGGCGGCCGTGGGTGCGATCTTGCCGACTGCGACCTGTTTGCGGACCGAGCGTGGGAGGTCGTGGACGCGGGCCCACTTTCGGATAAACGAGACGGTCGCTTCGTCGCCCGCGCGCTCGGCGGCGGCCTTGTACGAGCCTTCGCCGCGGACGAGCGCGGCACAGGCCGCAGCGCCCCGGAGCATAAAGAGGTGGTCGTCGTCGGTTGCGTCGGCGGCGAACCGGCGAACCGTTTCGGCGGCATCCGCGAGGCTGTCGGGATCGGTGGGATCGAACTGGACGGCCTCGTGGGCGCGGGTACCGGTAACCGATTCGTCGCCGCGGATAACGGGCGCGCCGACGGGTGACTCTCGATCCGTCGGAATCGATCGTCCCGTTTCGTCGCGGCTGTGTGAACGCTCACCGGGCCGATCGTCGGGCATGCGGAACCAGTACGTGAGTGCCTGCTAAAAAGCTCGTCACAGCGGAGAATATCGCCTTCCCGTCGGGATGGAGCGGGCGGAGATCCGACGGTCTCAGCGACCGGTCAGTGTTTCGTCGCGGTAGCGTCGAAGCTGCAACTCGACCTGATCGTTGAGTCGCCCGAGTCCGTCTTCGACGCCGAATTCGGGGATCGTATCGACGTACGCTTCGGCGACCAGCGTCCTGACAGTGTTGAACGGTCCCATCCGAGCGCCGTTGGTCGCGGGTGAACTCTCGGAGTCGAGGAGCTGTTCGATTGCGGTTTCGTGGCCGGGATTGTCGCGGAACCAGCCGTCGGCCCTGAGTTCGTCGATCGCACCGTCGTGGATCGGGAAGTAGCCGGTTTCCTTGTGCCAGCGGGCCTGTTGTTCGGGCTGGGCGAGCCAGGCGAGGAATTCGGCAGCGGCGCGTTGTTCCTCGGTGGTCGAGTCGGCGGTGATCCACAGCGAACCGCCACCGACGACGACGCCGTGGCGGTCGTTGGGGACCGGGAAGTATCCGGTTCCGACCTCGAAGTCGGCGTTGCCGACGACGGATGTCAGCGACGATGTGGAGCCGATCAGCATTCCGGCGGTGCCGTCGTGGAACGCGTCTTTGGCCTTGCTCCGGGCTTCGATACCGGGGTTGTGATAGAGACCGTCGTTTTCGAGGCCGGTGATCCACTCGTAGATCGTTCGCCCGGCCTCGCTGTCGAGGGACGCTTCGGTTGGCGTTCCGTTCCGTCCATTGTTCGCATCGACAAGCGGCTGGTTCTGTTGGGCGAACCACTGTTCGATGAACCACGAGTAGTTCGCGAAGGTGATCCCGACGTCGGTGATGCCAGCGTCGACGAGTTGCTCGGACGCGTCCCGAACCGCGGAGAAGGTTCGTGGCGGGGCGTTCGATCGGAGGCCGGCCCGATCGAACGCGTCCTTGTTGTAGTACAGCACCGGCGTCGAGGAGTTAAACGGCATCGAGTACAGTTGGCCGTCGTGCTGGTAATACTCGAGCACGGGATCGAGAAGGTCGGTTACGTCGAGCGCTCGGTTGGGGAGGACTCGCTCGAGCGGAACGAAGCCGTTGCTGTCGAGGGCGCGTTTGGTGCCGATCTCGTACAGCTGGGCGATGGTGGGTGGGGATCCACGGTCGATGGCCGCCAGCGTCGAATCGAACGTCCCCCGGTAGCTGCCCTTCGACCGGGCTTCGATCCGGATGCCGTCGGCTTGGTCCTCGAACTCGTCGATGAGATCGTCGATCAACAGCCCTTTGTCGCCGCCCATCGCGTGCCAGAACTCGAGGACGGTCGTGTCCCCGTCGCTGCCGGCCCGGGTCGTGCTCACCTCGTAGGTATCGAGAATCGAATCGAGCATGGTCGCTCGCTCTTCGAGGGAGGAGACGCTGGCCGAAACTTCGGTCAGTGACGTGGTCTGTTCCTGTGCGGCGACGGTGACGGCTTCGGCTTTCGTCGCCGTCTCGTCGGAGATGTCGGCGATCCCTTCGACCATCGAGACGATCTCCTCGACGGACGCCGCCTGATCGTCGGTCGCGTCCGAGATTTCCTTGACGCCGACGGTGGTCTCTTCGATGTCGTCGACGAGATCGGTAAACGCCTCGAGAGCCGTCTCGGCGGTCTCGACGCCGTTGTTGACCCGTTCGTGGGTGGCTTCGATCTCCGAGACGGTTTCGTCGGCTTCGGCTCTGATCTCACCGATCGAGGCTTCGATGTCTTCGGTCGCCTCGTGGGCTTCCTCGGCGAGGTTCTTGACTTCGGTCGCGACGACGCCGAAGCCGGCCCCTTCCTCCCCGGCCTGTGCGGCCTGGATCGAGGCGTTCAGGGCCAGCAGATTCGTCTCGTCGGCGATGTCACGGATGAGTCCGACGATGGATTCGACCTCGGAGATGCGGTCGTCCAACCGCTCGACGGTCTCGAGTGCGTGTTCGGTCCGTTCTTCGATCGTGTCGAGTTCCTCGAGCGCCGAGGTGGCCGCCTCGCGCCCGTCCTGTCCGCGGTCGGCGACGTTCTGTGCGGTCGCTGCGGCTTCCTCCGCTGAACTCGCGACTTCCTCGGTGGCGGCGGACAGGTTCTGCAGTTCCTTCGTCGCGGTATCGATCCGTTCGTGTTGGTCGCTCGCGCCGCTCGAGATCCGCGAGACCGACGAACTGACGTCCTTGCTCGTCGCTTTTACGTCGCTGACGCGGGAATCGACGTGTTCGGTGGCTCCGACGACCTGATCGCCGAACTCGTCGACGTCGCTGATCGTTTCCGCGAACGTTTCGACGAGTTGGTTGAACTCCGTCGCGATCGCCGCGACGGTTTCGTCGTCGGCGTCTTCGTTCATCCGGACCGTCAGGTCGCCGTCGGCACAGCGGCTGACGACGTCGAGAACGTGTTCGAGGTCTGCGTCGGCGGCTCCGGAATGGATGGGTTCGGATCCGTCGTGGCGGGTCGCTGAGCCACCGTCCGGTTCAGTTCGCCGGGTCGTCTCGCCGCCGTGGTCGGGTTCGTTCGATCCGGACGACCGGTGATCGGCCCCGTCGCCGTGCTCGGAAGTAACCCCATTCGAGTTACCTCGAGACCGATCGTCGTGTCGTTCCATGCTCCACACCGAGCAACCAGTGCTACAAAAGTATTATAGCCGATAGCTATCTCGAGCGAGCGCTCGGGGATTTCACAATAAAGATTATGGCTCTTTCGGCGAAGTTCCGTACAGCTTCATCCGTGAGGGGGCCTATTTTAATGTCTCACGGGATTGAATAGTCGCCGATACCGAGCGCGCGCGGACGACGTATCGGTGTCCCTGCCGGCTGTTTCACACGTGGAAACTCCTTGGCTCGCGATCCGTATCGAACGTGCCGAAAACCCGGGATCGGTCGGCCTTACTCGTCGCGTTTCTCCGAAAGGTGTTCCCAGATCTCAGTGCAGCCGGCCCCCTCTTCGATATCTTCGAGGTGGGCGTCCTCGCGTTCCTCGTCTGCTTGCTCGCCGGGATCCGGGTTGCGTTCGGCCGCATCTGTCATGCCCCTCCCTTCGGTCGCTGAACCTATAAGTGCCGCTTCGGCTGCAAGCGATACCCGTGCTCGGCCTTACAGGATAGCCATGCCGCTATCTCGGTCGTGACATCGTCTCGAGCGGATCGTCGGGCCGTCGTCTCGGTCGATGCAACTGCCCGGTACCGGGAGTGTCACCGCAATGTGGGAGTATGTGACTCGGTACTCGAGTCGGGGGTATCGATCGGACGGACGGGGCCGATCGTCGGATTCCGACCGGGGAGAGTGGTGTCGAACCCGGCGGTTTCGACCCGTTCCGTGCGGCACGGCCCGATCGTCTCGCTTCGATGAACCCTGCAAAAACGGCCGGTAGGCGACACGGCAGTTCGACTACCGGTGCAGGGACGGGCATGGTGACTGCGAACGGGTGCATGGAAAGCCAGGATCGTTTCGGGACCGACAGCAGTTTCGCCGCCGGCGTGGCCCTGAAGTGATCGCGACGCGATCCGGGAGGTATGGCCGCTCGACTGCTCACGGTCACCGCACACACGACACGTGACGTCGTCGAGGCCGTCGCAACGGGTGAATCGTTCGAGTGGGAGTCGGTCGCCGTCGTGAACGCCACCACCGGCGGCGACGGAGCCGATCGCGTCCGCGACGACGCTACCGAGACGGAGTAGTCCGACGGAGCCGTCAGCGTCGCCTGCCGTCGCAGGCTCGGCGCTTTTTCTCGCTGCTGGTGAACGCCAGTGTGGATCTTCCCATGAGCATCGACACCATCCACGATCTGTTCGAGCACGGGCTCGAGGACATCTATCACGCCGAACACCAGCTCGTCGACGCACTCGAGGACCTCGAAGGAAACACCGAGCGCGAGGAGATCGCCAGCGCGTTCGCCGAGCACCGCGAGGAGACTCGCCAGCAGATCGACCGACTCGAGGAGGTCTTCGACATGTTCGGCGAGCCACCGGAGAAAGAGGAGTGCGAGGGAATCGAGGGGCTGATCGAGGAGTACGAACAGTTCACGGCCGAGGACCCCGATCAGGAAATCCTCGATTACCACAACATGGCGGCCGCCGAGAAGACCGAACACTACGAGATCGCCGCCTACGGGAACCTGATCCCGCTTGCCGACCAACTCGGTATGGACGACGCGGCCGACTTGCTCGAGGAGAACCTTCGAGAGGAACAGGACGCCCTCGACGAACTGAAGGAACTGACCGAGCAGTTCGAGATGGAAGCGATCCCAGCGGAGTGATCCACGTGACCGACGACCGCGAGGAATCCGAGGACGAAACGGAGGACAACACCCAGTACGGCGGCACCGAAGACAAGCAGCCGACGACGACCATCGATACCGACGGCGACGAGGACGACGAGGACGACGAATAATCGGGGAGTACCGCTTTTGCCGACCGATTGGACGTTCCAGACAGTGGGATGAAACCGACGATTACGTCCCTGTTCGTGGCATCCTTTCCCAAATCTATAGGAGACTGCGTGTCGTTCACTCACAGTGGTTCGACGATGGCAGACGTACCAACCAAGACGGCTCGAGCCGAGTGGGGAACGCGGTTCGGCTTTCTGATGGCAATGATCGGAGCGATGGTCGGGGCCGGGAACATCTGGCGGTTCCCGTACGTGATGGGGAACAACGGGGGTGGTGCGTTCGTCCTTGCGTTCCTGTCGTTGCTGTTTGTGCTCGCAGTACCGGGCCTGATGGCCGAGGTCGCACTCGGCCGGTACACGAACAAGGGGATCATCGGGGCCTTTCGTGACGTCGTCGGCCGCGGCGGGATGGTCGGGTTCGGCGTCGTCGTTCTGCTCGTGAACATCGCGCTGATGTCGTACTACTCGCCGGTGATCGCGTGGACGCTGTACTACGCGGTTCACTCACTGCTGTTTACGTTTACGGCACCCGGGTTCGAGGCCGAGGCGTTCATGAACGCCCTTTTCGACAACGCCGCCCTGATGATCGGACTCCATACGGTCGTGATGGGGTCGATCGCGGCGGTGCTGGCGTTGGGCATTCGGCGCGGCGTCGAACGTATCGTCGTCTACGCGGTGCCGGCGCTCGTGGTCTCGCTCGTCGTGATGATGATCCGCGGGCTGACCCTGCCAGGCGCAAGCGAGGGGATCGCCTTCGCGTTTGGCATCCAGTGGGAGTATCTGACCTACAGCGATACCTGGATCACCGCGCTCGGCCAGGCGCTGTTCTCGACGGGGCTTGGCTGGGGGATCGCCCTGACGATCGGCAGCTACCTGCGGGAGTACGACGACGTCCCGCTTGGCGGCGGCGTCTTCACCGCGATCGGCGAATCGAGTATCGGCATCCTCGCGGCGCTTGCGATCTTTCCGATCGTCTTCGCCGTCGGTGTCGATCCGGACGTCGGGGCCGGCCTCGCGTTTATCTCGCTGGTGCAGGTCTTTCCCGAGATTCCGCTCGGCGGGCTCGTCGCAATCCTGTTTTTCGTCGGGTTCTTCCTCGCGACGTTTACCTCTGGATTGCTCATCACGGAAGTAAGCGTCACGACGCTGTCCGAGGAAACGCGACTGAGCCGCACCCAGACCGTCTTCGGGGTCTGTGGCGGTATCTGGTTGCTCGGACTGCCAAGCGCCTACTCGGTCGAGATCCTCGACTACCTCGATTTCGTCTTCGGGAACTGGGGGCTGCCCCTGGCGACGATCGCTATCATCGGGACGATCGGCTGGGTCCTGGGTCCCGAGCGGCTCCGCCTGCTCGCGGTCAACCGAAACGCCGGCGTCTACGTCGGCCGCTGGTGGGACCCGGTGATCAAGTACGTCATTCCCGGCGTCATGCTCTTTATTATGGCGTACTTCGCCTACGATAACTTCCGCTCCCCGGAGATGATCGGCGGTATGGTCGTGCTCGTCCTGTTCCCGACTGTGGGCTATGTGGTCATGTCGATCGTCGAAGGCCGCGGCGGCCCGCCGGAACGGGCAGACGTTCCCGGAGGTGACGACTGATGGCGCTGACCGCCGAAGTTCTCGGCATGCTCGCGTTCACGCTGCTTGCCTTCTGGGGGGTCGCCACCTGGGCGCTCGTCCGAACCCTCCGCCAGGAGGACCGGAAGGTCGAAATCCTCGAGCAACAGGAGCGGATGGACACCTACTCCCCGAAAGCGCTGGCGGAACTGCGCGAGTGGATCGAGGACCACCCCGACGACCCGCTGGTCGACGAGGCGCGCGAACAGTACAACGAGTGTGTCGACGCACTCGAGCGGACGGACAGACACTTCTACGACTGGTCGGACGCGGAGATCCAACGGCTCGAGCGTATCTGAGCGTCGTCACGGCTTTTCCGACGCTCCGACTGTGGAACCGGACGCTACTTCTTTTATCGTCGGGACGCTACCCGTACCTGTGACAACACAGGTGCCGGGCGGCGATGACGGCGACGAGGTCACGATCCGACCCGCCGAGCGCGTGGACCTGCTCGCGGTCGTTCGCATCGAGAACGCGTCGTTCGAACAACCGTGGCCGTACGACGCCTTCGATCGGTTCCTCGGCGAACCCGGGTTCCTCGTTGCCGTCACCGACGGCGCGGTCGCCGGCTACGTCGTCGCCGACGTCACCTCGAAGTTCGGGCGCGAACTCGGCCACATCAAGGACATCGCGGTTCACCCCGATCGGCGTGGTGTCGGCGTCGGGTCCGCGCTGTTGTCGCGGGCGCTTGCGGTCCTTGCGGCCCGGGGAGCCGACTCGGTCAAACTCGAGGTACGACGCTCTAATGACGGCGCAAAGCGTCTCTACCGCGAGTTTGGCTTCGAACCGCTTCGGCGGGTCCCCGGCTACTACGGCAACGACGAGGACGCAATCGTGATGCTCCGGAAACTCGACTGAGGCCGTGAGCCTCGTCGATCGGATGGCGAGGACGTTTTACCGTCGGCGGCCCTCCGTGTGCGTATGGGATATGCCTGCCCGGTCTGTGACGCCGAACAGGCCGACGCGGTTCACCTCGCGAACCACCTCGCCGTGACCGCCTCGGTCGGTCGCCGTGACCACCGCGAGTGGCTCGAGGAACACGCCCCCGACTGGGGCGAGTGCAGCCCCGAGGAACTCGGTTCGATCGTCAGCGAGCACGCCCGCGAGATCGAGACCCCCGAGTTCGAACGTTCGGGCCACGATCACGGCCACGGCCACGAACCCGGTCGACCCGCCTCGCTCGAGAACGCACTCGCCCGGCAGGGTCGCCGGCCCGGTCGCGGCTCGATGACGGCCGAGACCGAGCGCGTCCTCGAAGAAGCGAGGGAGCTGACCCGACGGATGGAAGACGGCTCCGAGGGGACGGACGCGGACGGAAACGCGTAACTGACTGCCCCGTCCAGAAACAGGTATGCACACGGTCGGGATGGTGACGCCGGAGTCAGCCGAGCAGGCACGCAAGCGCTACGAGGCGATCGGTCCCGCGGCCCAGACGGTCGTCCGCGAGGTCGCCAAGGCCATGGCGTTCGATCGCGAGGAGTACGACGACCGCGTGACCGGCGAGGTCGTCGAGACGGCCCGAGACGCGCTCTTTGCGAGTCTGCTCGTCGTTCACGTCGGTACCCGCGAGGAGTACGAGGAGTGGCGCGAGAGTTACGACGGCGACGTCACCGAAGTCGGACACGAGAACGTCGATCACGTCGTCTGGCACGCCGGTCCCGAGGGCGAGGCGGTCGCGGCGACTTTCCAGAACGAGGAGGACGCTGCGGTCGCGACGCTCCGTCGGCAGGCGTTCGGACGATTGTACCGCGATCTGGTTGCCGAGAGTCGATGAGACCCGCCCGGCTCATCGCAGAGGGAAAACCGCCGCTCACGCCGCCGCTCGAGCTAGATTGCCCGGACCGCCGGTCTTTAACCGCAGGGAACGAGTAGGCCCACCCACATGGTCGAAGCAGCCGGAATCGATCTCCTGAACCTGTTGCTGGTACTCACGCTGGCGTGGACGTTCGGCATTCTGGTCGAGCGCGTCGGGTATCCCGCACTGATGGGTGAACTCCTCGCGGGGATCATCTTCGGGCCGGCTGTACTGGGATGGATCCACTCAACGGAGTCGATCGAGGTGTTCGCCGAACTCGGGGTGTTCCTGTTGATGATCTACGTCGGGATGGAAGTCGACCTCCACGATCTGTTCGAACTCGGGCCACAGTCGTTGATGGTCGCGCTCGGTGGCTTTCTCGTTCCGTTCGGTCTCGGCTATCTGCTGGGCGGATTCATCGGTGCCACCATCGAACAGTCGCTGTTTATCGGCATCGCCATGGCTGCGACCTCGCTGGCCACGAAGTCCCGTATCCTCGTCGATCTCGAGATTCTGGATACGCGGATCGCCGGCGTTCTCCTCGGCGGTGCGTTGCTGTCCGACGTGGGTGTGATGGTCGTGTTCGCCGGAATCATGGGCTTTATCGAAACCGGCGACGTGACGCTCGTCGATCTCGGACTGGTCGCGGCGAGGGCGCTCGTGTTCTTCGCGGCGGCGCTGCTCGTCGGTGATCGGTTCCTGCCGTACCTCTGGGCGCAACTCGAGGACTGGATGGAACGCCACGAGTTCGTCGACAAAACTTCGGCGTTTACGGTCGCGCTCGTCGTTGCCCTCGTTTTCGCCTTTTTCGCTGCGATGGCCGATCTGCACATGATCATCGGCGGCTTCATCGCGGGACTGTTCCTGCGACAGGCCCAACTCGAGGAGGACATCTACGAGCATATGTACAGCGTCATGTACGATCTGGCGATGGGCTTTTTCGCGCCGATCTTTTTCGTCTCGGTCGCGTTCGATCTCACGCTCTCGGTGTTCACCCAGAGCCTCGGGTTGCTCGTGGCCGTCCTGGCGGTCGCGTTCATCGGCAAGATCGTCGGCAGCTGGCTGTTCGCGCTGCCGACGAAACTCTCCTCGAAGGAGGGGCTGGTCATCGGCTTTGGCATGAACGGCCGCGGCACCGTCGAGATCGTCATCGTCTCGATCGCCCTGTCGGCCGGCGTGATCGGTCAGGAACTGTTCTCGATCCTCGTCTTTACCGCGATCTTCACGACGACGCTGGTCCCGCCGACCGTCAAGTGGGGTGTCGACTGGTTGGCGCGGGCGGACGAACTCGTCTTTACGGACGAGTTGGATTTCGAGGCCGGTTCGGAGCCGGGAGCGCCCGACGACTGATCCGACGCACCGTCGTCCGTCGAACCGGCCGAAACGGCACCTATTCACCGCTCGAAGGCACAGGTCGTTACGATGACCGTACCCGACGACTGGGAGCGACTCGCGGAAGTGACCGAGTACGAAACGCCCTGGTACGACGGGGGGTACGATCTGTTCGCACAGCCCGACGGCACCGAAAAACGCTACTACTGGGCGGAACTCCCGGACGCCGTCGTCGTCGTCGCGCGTATCGATGCCGGCGTGCTCGAGGGCGTCGATGGGACCGACGGCGAGACCGGGGAACACCTCCTTTTCGTCGAACAGTATCGGCCGCCGATCCGCGAAACGCACCTCGAACTCCCCGCCGGCATCGTCGAGGACGGGGAGTCCTACACACAGGCGGCCACGCGGGAACTCGAGGAGGAGACCGGGTTCCGTCCGTCGAGTACCGCACTCTTACAGGAGTATGCGGTCGCGACCGGCGTGCTCCGTCACGATCGGGGCGTCGTCTACGCCGAGGGGCTCGAACCCGGCGAGCGCGAACTCGACTCCAACGAGTTTCTCGAGGTGACGACCGTCCCGGTAGAGGAGGCACTCGCCCGCGCCCGGGAACAGCCGGCAAACGATTCGACGCTGACGGCGCTGTTGCTCGCTGCGGAGGACGGAGTCCTGTAGCAAGTGGAACGGTTCCGTGACGGAACCGTTCTCTGTCGGTCGATGCTGTCTCGTCACGATGGCGGCCGTCGCGTCAGAACTGCGCCCCGCTCTGGTGACCGCCATGTGACGTGTCTCGGCCGATGATGAAGTACAACAAGAGGCCGAGGAGCCCGCCGAAGAACACGACGAGCGTCCAGAGGACCTCGCTCTGAGGGCTGTTTGTCTGCGCATCCGAGTACACCCAGATTATTGCGGCGATCTGGACGACGAACATGAGCAGCGCGAACAGGACGATAAACCCGGCTGCTTGCATCGGAACGAACACGTCGATAGGGAGCATTAATCGGGAAACTATTCAAGAAAGCAATAAGTCTTCTGTTCTGACTGTATCGAGTATGGAACGCACTGTGGCTGTCGGGGGACCGAGCGAGTTCCATGTGCTGGCGTGGGCGGCGACCAGCGCGTCTCCGTGCCTCGGTCTGGCAGAACCCGGTGTTCTTATTCGCGTCGGCTTCCAACGACCGGCCGATGGACGGCGAAATCTCTCCCGACGAGGTCAAGGAACTCCTCGAGAACGGTGCCGACGTTCGCGTCGTCGACATCCGCGACGAACAGCAGTTCGAACACAGCCGGATCCCCGATAGCGAGAACATCCCGTTTCACGAACTCACCGCCCGTGTCGACGAACTCGAGGGCGACGACCACATCGTCACTGTCTGTCCACACGGCAAAGCCAGCGTGCAGGCGGCCCAGCTCATCGGCTCCTACGAGGGAACCGCCGATGCCCGCGTCGAGAGCATGGAAGGCGGTCTCGAGAAGTACGGACTGAAATTCGGCCTCGTCAGCGGCAAGGACGACGAGGAGTCAGCCGACACCGAATCGCCGTTCTGAGCGCCTCCGGTCTCGCCAGTCACAGCTCACGGGCGTCAAAAACCGAACCGGTGGAGAAGCGATGCGCGAAACGCCGTGGGTTCGGAAGTCGTCTCAGATCATCGCGGGCATCAGGCGACGTTGAAGCCGCGGTCCCGAAGGAACTCTTCGACGCGGCCGGAGTGGTTGCCCTGGAGTTCGATGTGGCTGTCTTCGACCGTTCCGCCACAGGCGAACTTGGACTTGAGATCCGACGAGAGACTGTCGAGATCGACGTCCTTCGGATCGAATCCTTCGATGATCGTTACCTCTTTACCGTATCTGCGCTCGTCAATGCGGATGTTGAGTTGCTGTTGACCCTTGGCCACGTCCTCGCAGACGCAGAGTTCCTCGGGTAGCCCGCACGTCGAGCAGACTTCCGACATTACGTTCCTTGCTACGAAATGGCCATATTAAACACTATCGGGACCTGCATGCCGTCGTGCGGTTCTTTTTGAGTGTCAGGTCGTTAGTTTCGGCCGCGACCGACCACTGGCAGCCGTTCGCGGGCGAGTTCGTCGACGGTTGCGACCGCGCTGTCGGCTTCGGATCGACTGACGCCGTCACCGTAGACCGCACGCTCGTAGCGTTCGAAGACGCGTTGGATTCGGGGATCGGCTGGATCGAGTTCGGTTGTCTGCTCGGAGTGTGTGTCTTCGGCCAGCGCCGCCAGATACGCCCGTGGGGACTCCGACCGCCGGCGGGGGCGATGTTCGCGGGCCAGCAGGCGCTCGAGTCGTCGATAGGCACGTTCTACGTCCGCGTTGGGATCGGACCGGCTTCGCTGCCAGTACAGGCCAACGGTTCGGCGGAGACGACTTCTCGCACCGGTTCGGTGAACGCCGGCGGCAAACCCGATCATCACCACGGTCGCGATCGCGACCAGCTCGCGCGTAATCGTGATGGGGACGCGCAGTTCCGTCCCGTCCGAATCCGCTTGTGCTCCGGTCGACTCGCTCGAACCCTCGCCGGGGTCGTCCGGATCGGTTCCGTTCGTGTCCGGCGGCTCTCCATCGGGATCCGGTGAATCGTTCGGTGACTGTTCTCCCTCGTTGGCACCGGTGTCGGGATCGACCTCCGATCCCGTGTTCCCACTCTCGTCTTCGTCGAGGGGGACGTCTTCGCTCTCTTCGGTATCGGCGGCCTCGTTGCCGTCCGAGCGCGCCTCCGAGAGCTGTTGTTCGTGGACGGCGTCGCGTTCGTCGCTCGGGGTCGGATCGAACGCGACCCAGCCGTGGCCGGGGAAGTACACCTCCACCCACGCGTGAGCATCGAGGCCGCGGACGACGTACGTACCGTCGTCGACCTGCTGTCCGCTCGTGTAGCCCGTGGCGTACCGGGCCGGAATTCCCTCGGCCCGCAACATCTGGGTCATCGTCGTCGCGAAGTAGACGCAGTATCCTTCGTCCATCTCGAGCAGGAACGCCTCGGCGGCGTTGCCCGACGGTTGCTCGACGTCGAGGGAGTAGGCCTTCGAGGTTCGGAGGTGGTCCTCGATTGCGACCGCCGTCTCGTAGGGGTTGTCGGCGTCTTCGGTCACCGTCGCGGTCCGGGCGGCGAACTCGCTCGAGGTATCCTCGGGGCGTTGCAGGTAGTGTTTCGTGACGCCTTTGGGGTAGTTCGTTCCCGCGGCCCGAAGCTCTCTGGGCTCGGGATCGACGATAGCGCTCTCGACGGCGTAGCTGTCGCCCTCGATCAGCGTCGTTTCGGGACGGACCTGTCCGTGCATCGACGCCGTCGCGTAGTTTTCGACGCCGCCCTCGATGGACAACGGGTGTGGCGCGGCCGGCATGACGGCCAACTCCGTCTCGGCGGTGACGACGTGTCTCACCCGATCGTACTTCCCGGGCGGTTCCGTGAGTCCCTCCTCGAGCGACTGCGCCTGCCCGGTGCGGATCCACTCGTCGCCGCTAAAGCGATCGTAGACGCCGGTCCGCCAATAGGACGGGCGGTCCGACTCGACCGTAAACCGCACCTCCGGCGAGAGATCGACCTGTCCGCCGATTCCGGATCGCTCGGAGGCCGAATCGAGCGTTCCCTCGAGCGTTCCCGGCTCGCTGCCGCCGATTGCAGTCGGTCTCGCCGGGCCGCCGGGAACGAACGAGACCGACAGCGAGAGCAGGATGCTCAGCGCAAAGAGGACGGCCAGCAGGTCCGCCTGAGCGATCGACCCGCCGCGTCGCTCGAGTTCGCCGAAGCCGACGGCACCGATCGCAGCGAGGGTCCCGAGCAGCGTGATCGTCATCCCGGCGTCGCCGGTCAACACGAGAAAACAGAGCGCGATCCCGCCGGAGACGACGCTGAGACCGTATCGTCCCCGGAGGGCGAGATACCACGAGAGGAAGACGGGTGCCGGAGCGATACCGAGCGTCAGGACGCCCGCCTCGACCGTCCGGAGCAGCGAGAGACCGCTTATCAGCGTCAGGACGTCGTCGACGATCGCTTCGGTCGCCGAGAGAACGACCTCAACTCCGACGCCGGCCGTCTCGAGGTAGTATGCGAAACCGAGCCCGGCCGCGACGATTGCCCCGGATGTCGCGGTTCGGGGTCGGATCACCCGTGCGAGGACGGTGGCGAGCACCAGCATCGTGCCCACGAGAGCGAACAGCGATCGGGTCCCGCCGACGACTCCAGTGATATCGCGCAGGACGCTCACGTACGATGCCGTCAGGAGCAACACACAACCGAGCGCGAGCAGTCGGAAGAGCCCCGGAGCGAACGCGCCGTCGAGATCGAGCGACAGCGTTCGGCCGGCGGTCCGTGACTTGGCGTCCGTACTCATCTGTCCACCTCGCGTGCGTCCGAGTCGGACCACTCGCTGTCGTTGCGGTCGTGCCACGCCGCAGCGTCACCACTGCCGACGAGCCGCTCGAACGGGATCGTCCGCTCGTCGACCACGACGACCGTTTCGGTTGCCTCGTCCCGGACCAGCACGTCCGCGTCGCGTCGATCCCGTGGCTCGAGTTCGCCCGACTCGAGGACGGCAAGCGCGGCGAGGAGTTCGCGGTGGTGTCGGCGGCCCGCGCCCGGCGAGACGGTCCGCGTTTCGTCGGGCACCACGAGGCCGACTTCCACGTCCGCCTCCTGGAGGTAGGTCACGACGCTCGCGACGGCCGTCGCGAGCGTGTCCGCCCGTCCGGGCGGACACTCCGCGGCGACCGTGACGGAACCGGCCCCCTCGTCGGCGACGTACTCCGTGACGACCAGATCGTCGTCGGGGCGTTTGGCGGCGGATTTCCAGTCGACGTCCCGTAGCGAGTCGCCGCGGCGGTACTCCCGAAGGTGATCGAACTCCTCGCGGTCGTATCGGTCCGCGGCGTCGGCGAGCGTCCGGAGATCGCGGGTGTCGCCATAGAGGTCGTAGGGCCGCGGATAGACGATCACCGACGCCGTGTCGGCGTACTCGAACCGTCGCTCGACGAGGCCGAGCACGTCCCTGACGGCGATCGACAGCGGCCCGATCGTGCGATCGCCACGCTCCTCGAGGCGGAGGTCGTACCGGATGCGGTTCGTCCCCGTCCCGAGCGTCGTTTCCGCGCGGGGATCGCCCGCGGTCGTCGTTTCGATCGGTTCCGTTTCGATCGTCGAGATCCCGTCCCCGACGGTGTCGGTGACGGTCGCGGAGACGGGGGTTGTGGCGTCGATAGCGATCTCGACGGTGCGGTCGTCGCCGACGTACCCGTCGTCGATCGGCTGTCGGTCGACGGACGGGCGGTCGGTCCGGGCCGCCATGACCACGCCGGCGACGAGCGCGAGACACAGCGGCGTGGCGACGGCGTTCAGCGCGCGGGGGCCGGAGAGCCAGCCCAGCGCGAGCGAGAGGGCTACGACCGCGACGGCGGTCCAGCCCCGGAGCGTCAGTCTCATCGTTACTCCGGCGTTCGGTCGACGGGAACGTGCTCGAGGGCGTTTTCGACGACGGTTTTCCCGTCCCGGTCGCGATCGGTCGTCTTGATCCGGTGGTGTAACACGACGGGTGCCTCCGCCTGGACGTCGTCGGGGACGACGTACTCCCGGCCGTCGGTGGCCGCACGCGCCTGTGCTGCCCGCAACAGCGAGATCGTCCCGCGGGGGCTGACGCCGATGTGGGCGTTCTCGCGGGTGTATCCCACGAGCCGGGTCGCGTACTCGCGGACGGGCTCGGCGACGCGAACGCTCGCGACCGTCTCGCGCGCTCGGACGAGCGTCTCGCGATCGGTCACGGGTTCGACCGACTCGATGGGGTGGTGGCCGACGGTCCGTCCGAGCAGTTCGGTCTCTTCGTCAGGCTCGGGGTATCCCAGACGCAGTTTCTTCATGAACCGATCGAGTTCCGCAAACGGCAGCTCGTACGTCCGGTTCGGCTCAACGGCGTTCTGAGTGGCGATTACGATAAACGGATCCGGTAACTTCCGGGTGTCGCCGTCGACGGTGACCTGCTCTTCTTCCATCGCCTCGAGCAATGCCGACTGGGTTTTCGGCGGCGCGCGATTGATCTCGTCGCCGAGGACGATGTTCCCGAAAACGGGACCGGGCTGAAAGTCGAACTCGCGGGTCTTCTGGTTGAAGACGTTGACGCCGGTGACGTCGGCCGGCAGGAGATCCGGCGTAAACTGCACCCGTCGGAACGTACAGTCGACAGATTTCGCGATCGATCTGGCGAGCATCGTCTTGCCGACGCCGGGAACGTCGTCGAGCAGGACGTGACCGCGCCCGAGCAGGGCGGTGACGACGTGTTCGATCGCGTCGTCGTGGCCGACGATCACGCGCGAGACGTTCGACTCGATTTCCGCACAGATCGTCTCGATCCGCGATAGCGAAAGCGGTTCCGCGTCCGTCTCGGCCTCGACCGTCGGTTCGCCCGCCGGCTCGGGTGTCGGGTTCGCGTCAGTCATCGCTCGAGCGGTGCAACTGCGAGGGCGTTCGTGATCGGGGAACCGGGCGTCTCATCGCTGTTTGTACGACATCGGGGGCACCGGAATATATGTTTTGCGTCGACCATTCCACGAGATACCGTGGTTGGTTTTACTGAGAATACGCAGTGGTCCGGCCGGACCGTCGATCGGGGGCGCTGTCGCTATCGGGGATGGCACTCGGAAAACGATACCCCTTACTGGAACAGCCTAGAGCCGCTCGACGTTGGTCGCGCGCGGCCCCTTTTCGGCCTGTTCGATGTCGAACTCGACTTCCTGACCCTCCTCCAGGTCGGGACCGCCAACGTCTTCCATGTGGAAGAACACGTCCTCGTCCGCGTCCTCAGTCTCGATGAAACCGTAGCCGCCAGTGTCGTTGAAGAATGCGACCGTACCTTTCGCCATTGCACCTCTACAAAACCACGACGACGATATAAATGTTCGGGAGACGTTCGCGCGGTCGCCTCGAGAACAACTCATTACCCCGGTCAGTCGGCGGTTACCGCATCGGGATCACCAGCTTTTGCAGGCCGGACAGACGAGGTCGCCGTCGTCGCGCCAGACCCGCTCGGTCGGGTTTTCACAGCGACGACAGGTGTAGTCACCCCACGCGTACGTCGAGAGCGCGGTCGCCGTTTCGTCGCCCCCGCTCGCCCCGTCAGTCTCCGTTCCGTCGGCTTCGGGGTCCCGGTCGTCGGCCCCGAAATCCGAAAGCGTCGCGTCGTCGGTCACGTCCGGCCGTACGAACGGCCGCGGTTTAGGCGCACCGACCGCGGACGACTCGCTCGAGGTCGTCGCAGTTTGCGGTCCCGCCGGCCCACAACCCGGTCAACGGGGGGCGGTACCGGACCGGCACGGCCAAGTACCACCGCGGTCAACCCACGATTATGGACACCGTCACACCGTTGAACGTCATCGTGGACAACATCCGTGAGATGAACGAACTCTTCTCCGGCGTCGCGGCTGGCGAGGGACTCGCGCCGCTGCTCGTCCTGATCGGAACGGTGCTTATCGTCTTCTCGCTCGGGGCCTTCGGCGCGCTGACGCTCGGTGCCGTCGGCAGTCTCTTTACGTCCAGCTAACGGTCTCGACGCTGGTTCCGCGGTTCTCTACTCCACCGGCGCTATG
>NZ_HG315684.1:1089724-1166483 GCF_000455365.1 Halopiger djelfimassiliensis | reverse complement strand
GCTATGCCCGTGTCGCACGCGATAGCGCCTCGCTCGCGTACTCGACAGCCGCCTCGAGATCCGGGCCGAGCGGCGATCCCACGACGATCCCGTCGACGTGCTCGAGCGCCGCCGCGAACCGCTCGGCGACGGTGGCCGTCGTCCCGGCGATACAGAAGACGTCGATCATGTCGTCGGTGACGCGGTCGAACGCCTCGGGCAACTCGCCGCGCTCGAGCGCTGCGCTGACGTCGCTGGCCGCTTCGCGGTCGATGTCGTGGCGCTCGAGGACCGGGTCGGCCGCGCCGCCGACGATGAACGCGACCGGCGGGCGGGCCGCTTCCCGTGCCGCGGATTCGTCGTCGGCGACGCTGACGCTCGCGAACGCGAGCGATTCGAACGCGCCGTGTTCGTCGGGACGGTCGGCGAGTCCCCGTTCGATCTCGCCGGCTGCCCACTCGAGATCCCGCGGATGTGCGGCGTTGATCAGGACGCCGTCGGCGTGTTTCGCGCTCATCCGGAGCATGTGCGGGCCCTGTGCGCCCACGTAGACCGGCAACGCGCCGGACGGCGGATCGAGGTTCAGGGAGGCGTCCCGCGCCGTAAACGTCCCCTCGTGGGAGACCGTCTCGCCGGCCCACAGCTCCCGGGCGAGGTCGAACGTCTCGAGGACCCGCCGGAGCGGCCGGTCGCGCTCGACGCCGAGGTTCGAAAGCGAGGAGCGATCGCCGGCACCGACGCCGAAGACGGCCCGGCCGTCGCTGACCTCGTCGATCGTTGCCGCCTGCGCGGCGAGTTTCACGGGGTGGGTTTCGTAGGGGTTGACGACGCCCGGTCCCAGCCGGATGTCGTCGGTCGCGTCGGCCATCCGCGAGAGCGTGACGAACGGGTCGCGGTTGAAGTAGTGGCTGCTCGCGAACGCGACGTCGAACCCCTCGGCCTCCGCGCGGGCCGCGAGTTCGGCGATGCGCGCCGGCGGGTGCTCGGGCGTGAGCTCGATCCCGTGGGTGATATCGCTCATCGGTCGTCCCTCCGTACTCGGCGCGCTCGGTGCGCGAGGGTCGGGACGTGATCTGCGTGCATATCGCCAGCGTCGGCAAGCGGGGCAAAAAGCCCACCGTCACCGGCGATGGTAGCCGAAACGTCGGTTCACCGCCGTCCCTTACTCGGCATCGGCCCGGAAAAACAGGGCTGCACCGCGGCGATCGAACGTGACAGCCCCGAACCCCGCCCGGCGGAGGCGGTCGCGAAACCCCTCGAGATCGAACGCCTCGGCGCCGATCGTCCGCCGTGCGACCAGCCGGACGGGCGTGGCCTCGAGCACGTACTCCCCGACCAGTACGGTCCCGGCGATCGAGCCGTCGGAACGCAGGACGCGGCGCATCTCCTCGAGCGCCGCCTCGACGTCGGGAAGGAGGTGCAGCGCCCAACAGCAGGCCACCCGGTCGAAGCTTCCGTCGTCGAACCACAGCCGATCGGCGCTCATCCGCGCGAACCTGGCGTCGCCGGCTCCGTACCGGCGCGCCCGCTCGAGCATCCCGTCGGAGACGTCGATGCCGGTGACCGACGCGGCGTCGATCGCACGGGTGAACCGGCCCGTCCCACACGCGACGTCGAGCACGGAGCGGCCGTCGGGGTCGAGCAGTTCGGCGACGGTCGACCGGTCGTCGACCGGCGCGGTCGGGCCGCCGACGAAGCGGTACAGCGGCCGAAACCACAGCGGCGTCTCGTAGATCGGAGCCAGCCAGTCGAAGGTCGATCCGGTCGACGACTCGGCGTCGGGGACGGGAAAGCGCGGGATGTCGTCGACGACCGGGATCGTCTCGTCGCAGTCGGGACACCGGAGCGTCTCCGTGCGGTTCGAAAGCCGACGGCTGCAGCGTCGGCAGACGAACGCCGGATCGATCGTCTCCATCACGCGGTCGTACGACCGCCGCGTCCGTAAGCGCGGGGGCGGCGTCAGCCGGTAAACTCCCACTCGCGAAGCGCCTGCCGGACGAGGTCGTCCTCGACCGACCGGAAGAGTTCGTCGCTGCCCTCGAGGTCGCCGAACGACCAGTCGCGGACGACGACCGCGGGCGTGCCGCCGGCTCCCTCGCCGGTCACGAGGTTGGCGGCCGCGGCGAGTTCGTCGACGACCGACTGGACGGTGACGCCGAGTTCGCGCCCGTCGCGGTCGCGTTCGCCGCGCCAGTCCCGGCTCGCGGGTATGCCGGCCCAGCCGAGCGCGACGCCGCGCTGGCCGTGGCGAAACGGCCGCCCGCAGGTGTCGGTGACGATCACGGCGATGTCCTCGAACCCCTCCGCTGCAAGCCCCGAGCGGATGCGTTCGGCGCTTTCGGTCGGGTTCGAGGGCAGCAACAGGATGTCGTGATCCGGCACGTTCGAGCGGTCGATCCCCGCGTTGACGCAGATGTGTCCGAACCGCGTCTCCGTCAGCAGGAACGGACACTCGATCAGCAGTTCCGTACTCTCCTCGAGGACGGCCTGTGCGAACCGGGGGTCTTTCGACTCGCCCGTGAGCTCGCCGATCCGGTCGGCGAGTTCCTTCGCGCGGCCGCTGAGAGGGTAGTCCTCGAGATCCGCCGTCCGGCCCTCGGCCTTCGAGACGATCGTGCTGGCGACGGTGAGCACGTCGCCTTCCTCGAGCGATGCCCGATCGGCGATGAGGGCGGCGAGGTCGTCGCCGGGGCGGATCTCGGGCAGGTCCGCCACTGGCTCGAGTTCCATACCGGAGAGTGAGCGAGCGGCGTCAAAAACGCACCGTCACCGGACGATAGCGAGACAACCGAGAAAACGGACATCCGTTCCAAAACGCGGCTCGAACGTTCGTTGTGATCGCTCTACCGTCCGCTGTCTCGTCCCGAATTCACTCTCGGGCCAACTCGTCGTAGATCGCTTCGTGTTCCGCGAGGTCCTGGCGACCGAGAAGGCGGATGAGATGCCGTCGCGCCTCTTCCGGGGACATGTCGTCCGGAACCGTCGGCTGTGATCCGTCGGAAGCCATCTGTTTCTCTATAAGCGTGCGCTAATCATAACCGTTGGGTTCACTCGATCCGTCGGGTGTTCCCTCGCCGGGTTGATTTTCGTTCAGCGTGATCTGTGAGAGCCACAGTTGAACCGTCGAATCGTACTCCGGTTCAAGTGAATGTGTCTTTTCCCGAAGATAAGACAGAACCGCATCCGAATTGACGCTCGTTTCGTCAGTTGCGAGGGCTTTGAGGATTTCCTTAATTTTCCGATCGTAATCGAACTCGAGTCCATTAAGCGAATAAAATATACGGGTAGACCTGAGTGCCGTGCGCTTGTTTCCATCAACGAACGGATGGTTCACGACGATGAGTCGAAGAAGTTGAAACGCCTTCTCGTGAATCGATTCGGGAGTCTGCCCAAAATGTCCCGTTCGAATGGATGCGAGGTATAATCGATATCGCCGGGGGTTGAGACACCCGCCGTCGTTTCGTCGTTCGATTCAACGATCAACTCGTGTCGTCGATTTCCCGGCGGTGCGGTCGGCCTCGAGCGCCGCCGGGTCGCGCTCGTCGGGATCGCCGTGGCCGCCGCCGCCCGGCGTTCTGACGGTGACCGTCGTCCCGGCATCCACGTCGACCGTCGTCTTCGCCGGGACCGGGTCCCCGTCGATCAGGTTCTGGCCGGGAGCGCCGTCCTCGCCGCCGGCGACGCCCGCCGGTCCGTAGCGGCGGCGCTCGGTCAACAGCGAGACCGTCGCGTCGGTCTCGACGGTGACCGTTCGCTCGAGGCCGAGACCGCCCCGATACCGGCCGCGTCCGCCGCTGTCCGGCCGGAGCGCGTACCGGTCGACTCGCAGCGGGTACTCGGTCTCGATCGACTCGACGGGCGTGTTCAGCGTGTTGGTCATCCCGACCTGCACGCCGTCCATCCCGTCGCGGTCGGGGCGGGCACCGAACCCGCCGCCGATGGTCTCGTAGTAGGTAAAGGAGCCGTCCCGCGCGCCGATGGTCAGGTTGTTCATCGTCCCCTGTCCCTGCGCGGGCACGCGGTCCGGCGCGGCGCGCGCGAGGGCGGTAAAGACCACGTCGGTGACCCGCTGGCTGGTTTCGACGTTGCCGCCGACCACGGCGGCCGGCGGGTCCGGATTCAGCAGGGTCCCTTCGGGCGCGCGCACGGTGACGGGTTCGTAACAGCCCTGATTGGGCGGGATCTCGGGATCGGTGATACACCGCACGACGAAGTAGACCGCGCTCGTGGCCACCGCCAGCGGGGCGTTGAGGTTGCCCGCGAGCTGCTCGGCCGTGCCCGAGAAGTCGACGTCGATGGTCTCGCCGTCGACCGTGACGGTGACGGCGATCTCGATGTCCGCGTCGGTGACGCCGTCGCCCTCGAGCACGTCGGTCGCCTCGTAGGTCCCGTCGGACAGCGCCGCGATCTCGTCGGTGATCCGCTTGAGGGAGTAGTCGATCACGGCGTCGAACCCGGAGAGGACGGTCTCGCGGCCGTGCTCGTCGAACAGCGCGGCGAGACGCTCCTCGGCGCGGTCGTTCGCGGCCAGCTGTGCCCGCAGGTCGGCGCGCCGTTCGCGGGGGTTGCGCACGTTGGCGAGCACGAGCGAGTGGACGTCCTCGCGGAGCGTTCCGTCCGCAACGAGTCTGGTCGGCGGCAGTCGCAGTCCCTCCTGATAGATCTCCTGTGCCCCGGCGGGCATGCTTCCGGGCGTCATTCCGCCGACGTCGGCGTGGTGGGCCCGTGAGACGGCGTAGCCGACGATCTCCCCGTCGGGGGCAAGCGGCGAGACCATCGTCACGTCCGGCAGGTGCGTCCCGCCCGCGAAGGGGTCGTTGAGCACGAACACGTCCCCGGGCTGGGGGTCGTACTCGCGGACGGCGTCGACGGCCGCGGGCATCGCCCCGAGGTGGACCGGGATGTGCTCGGCTTGCGCGATCATCCGCCCTTCGGCGTCGAACAGCGCCGTCGAGCAGTCCCGGCGTTCCTTGATGTTCGGCGAGTACGCCCCCCGGATCAGGGTCTGGCCCATCTCCTCGGCGACGCTCTCGAGTTGGTTGCGCAACACTTCGAGCGTCACCGGATCGATACCGTCAGCCGTCGAACCCGCGCTCATCGGTCGGTCACCTCCGCTCGAGTCATGACAAGCGTTCCGTCCGCGAGCACGTCGCCCGTCCACGTCGGCGGCACGACGGTGGTACTCTCGGCCTGTTCGAGGATTGCCGGCCCGGAAACGGTCGTTCCCGCCTCGAGCCGGTCGCGGTCGTAGACGGTCGCCTCCCGCGATCCGGAGCCGGTACCGTCGGTCCCGGGGAAGTGTGCTTCGCGCGCCCCGACGTGCGCGTCGCCCGTGCCGTCGTGACGGACGACCGGATCGGCCCCCGGCACGGTCGCCGTCGCGCGGAGGTTGACGACTTCGATCGTCTCGTCCATCGCGTAGCCGTAGGCCCGCTCGTGGGCGTCGTGGAAGCGGTCGGCGACCGTCTCGGCGTCGAAGCGCTCGCCGGCGGGGACGGTCAACTCGAAGCTCTGGCCGGCGTACCGGCAGTCGGCCGCGCGCTCGACCCGCGCCCGGTCGGGGTCGGACGCGTCCGCGAGCACGTCCGCCACGAGGTCGTCGTAGACGGTCTCGATCTCGTCCCGATCCGCCGTCCCGAGTTCCACGCCGACCGTCCGGACGGCGTCGTAACTCTCGTCGGCCGCCAGCAGGCCGAACGCCGAGAGGACTCCGCCGGGTCGCGGGACGACGACGCGTTCGACCTCGAGCGCGTCGGCAAGCGCCGCGGCGTGCATCGGCCCGGCACCGCCGAACGCCACCAGCGCGAACTCGCGGGGGTCGTGGCCCCGCTCGACGGTGACCGAGCGGATCGTCCGGGTCATCGTCGCGTTGGCCACCCGGTAGACGCCCCGGGCCGCCTCGAGCGCCCCGTCGAGTCCCGCCTCGTCGGCCAGTCCGGCCAGCGCGTCGCGGGCGGCCTCGACGTCGAGGGTCATCTCGCCGCCCAGCGCGGTTTCGGGACCGATGTACCCGAGCACGACGTTGGCGTCGGTGACGGTCGGGGCCGTCCCGCCGCGGCCGTAGCAGGCGGGACCGGGTTCGGCACCGGCCGACTCCGGCCCGACCCGGAGCGCGCCGCCCGCGTCGACCCACGCGATCGAGCCGCCGCCCGCGCCGACGGTGTTGACGTCGACCATCGGCGTCCGGATCGGGAGGCCGTCGATCTCGGCGTCGGTCGTTCGCTCGGCCTGTCCGTCCCGGACGAGGCTCACGTCGCTCGAGGTCCCGCCCATGTCGAAGGTGACCAGGCCCGCGACGTCGTCGTCGTCGACGGTCGCCGCAGCGCCGACGACGCCCGCGGCGGGACCGGACAGCGTCGTCGTAACGGCGTGCTCGCGGACGGTTTCGGGGTCGGCGATGCCGCCGTTTGCCTGCATGATCCGCGGGGCCGGCATCCCGGCGGCATCGGCTTCGTCGACCAGCCGTCCGACGTAGCGGTCGATGGCCGGTCGCACGTAGGCGTCGACGGTCGTCGTCGACGTGCGCTCGAACTCGCGAAACTCCGCGAGCACCTCGTGGGAGGCCGAGACGGGAACCTCGAGTTCCTCGCGTAGCGTCTCCGCGACGAGCCGCTCGTTTTCGGGATCGGCGTAGGCGTGGAGCAGACAGACGGCGACGGCCTCGACGTTTCGCTCGCGCAGGGTCGCCGCGAGGTCGCGCACGTCGTCCTCGTCGACCGGTCGCTCGAGGCCGTCCGCGGTCGTCCGCTCGTCGATCTCGAACCGCAGTTCGCGTGGGACCAGCGGATCGGGTTTCTCGGCCTCGAGATCGTAGAGGTCGGGCCGGTCTTGCCGGCCGATCTCGAGGACGTCGCGGAATCCCGTGGTCGTCACGAGCGCCGTCCGCGCGCCGTCGCGCTCGAGCAGGGCGTTGACCGAGACGGTCATCGCGTGGGCGAAGTCGTCGATCTCGCCGGGGTCGATGCCCGCGCGCTCGCAGGCCTTGTGAACCCCCTCGAGGACGCCGCGGTGTTGGGGATCGGTACTGGGGACTTTCGCGGTGACGAGGCTGTCGTCGACCGCAAGCGCGACGTCGGTGAACGTGCCGCCGACGTCGACGCCGATTCGCGTCTCGTCGTGCATCGATACGTCCGCGTTCGTGTCGCGTGTGTTTACGTTTGAATGGTTCATTAGAGCAACAGGACGTCGTAGAGCGTTCGGAGACCGATACCGACGACGACCAGCGTGACGAGTCCGCCGACGGCGTTCTGGAGGGCGCTGTTGGTGTGCTCGCCGAGCAGGTCGTCGTTGTTCATCGCGTAGATGAGGAAAACCGCGAGGACCGGCAACAGCAGTCCGTTCGCGACCTGTGCGAAGACGATGACCCGGACGGGGTTGTAATCCAGCGCCGAGAAGACGATGCCGACGCCGATGATCGTCAGCCAGATCGACCGGAACCGCGTCGAGGTCAGGTCACGCTCCCAGCCCAGCGCCCCGGCGGTCGCGTAAGCACCGGCAAGCGGCGCGCTCATCGCGCTGGTAAAGCCGGCCGCGAACAGCCCGATCGCGAAGAACGTGAGCGCGAAACCGCCGAAGACCGGCTCGAGCTGGTCGGCCATCGCGCCGACGTCCTCGATCTGGGTCCCCGCGGGGAACACCGCCGCGGCCGTGACGACGATCGCCGTCGTGATGAGGCCGCCGACGATCACCATCCCGATCGTATCGGTGCGACAGGCCGCGAGGTCGTCGGCCCCGTCCCACCGCTCCTGGACGGTACTCGCGTGCAGGAACAGGTTGTACCCGACGACGGTCGTGCCGACGAGTCCGGCGATCAGGTACGCGGAGCCGTCGGGGACCGTCGGGACGAGACCCAGCGACAGCGAACCGACGTCCGGCCGGACGACGATCGCGTTGATCACGAACGCAAGTCCCATGACGGTCACGAGCCCGATGAAGACCCGTTCGATCAGTTTGTAGTTGCCGGTCCACAGCAGGCCGGCGGCGACCAGCCCGATGAGCGGCCCCCAGACGTTTTCGCTGACGCCGGTGATCGTCGCCAGACCGGCCGCGCCGCCGACGATGTTGCCGGTCTGGAACGCCGCCGTCCCGATGCCGATCGCGCTCACGACGAGGGCGACGGTGATCCCCCTGGCGAGGGGATTTCCGAACTCGTTCCGAAACGCCTCCCCCAGCCCTTCGTTCGTGATCAGGCCGAGCCGCGCGCTCATCTCCTGAAGGACGATCGTCGCGAAAATCGAGAACGCGATCGTCCACACCAGCAGGTACGCGTACTCGGCACCGATTACGCTCGCGGTCGTGACGGTTCCCGGTCCGACGAACGCCGCGGCGACGAGCGCCCCCGGTCCGATCGCTTTTAGCCTGTCGACAATTCCCATGATTAGTGTCCACATACACCCCTCTCCGAGAGGCGCATAAGGGTTGTTGAGAACCACGCATACGTTTCATACACCGCTTCGATCCGTGACGATTGGCGTATGAATCCGTATGAACGTTTGTGAACGACCGGCTTACCGCTCGTTCGGGTCCCGTTCGGTGATGATCACCTTCGAGACGCCCTGCTCGATTTCGAGAGTCGTCGGCATGTCGACGGTGCTGCGCTCGATGAACCGCGTCATGAACCACTGGATCGGCTCCGACGGGAAGACGATGTGATAGACGCCGTTCTCCTCGCGTCGAACCTCCAGAAAACCACAGAACGAGAGCCACTCGAGCAGTTCGCCGACCTCGTCGAACCGTTCCGCGTACTCGCGGGCGTGGTAGTCCGAGACGCGGTCGGCGGCCTCGACGAACGCCGGATCGGGATCGCCGCCGTCGTAGCAGTACTCGAGGAACGCGTGCAGGAAATCCACGTCTAACAGGACGTGCTCCCCCGAGGTGAGCATCCGGTAGTACTGTTCGAGGTTGTCGCTCGGTTGTCCGCGCGCCGCCTCGAAGTTCGCCGCGTAGAACGCGAGCGCGCGGCGAACGACCTCGCTCTGGCCGTTTCCCGTCTCGGCGACCAGCGTCTCGAGCGCCGCGTTCGCGTCGTCGTCAAGCGATACCGTGACACGCCGAGTCATGGTTCGAGATAGAACGGGAAACGGGTATAGTTGACGCCTCAGCCCGGTCAGCCCGTCAGCAGACCGACCTCGAGATCGCCGTCGTCGACGGTCGCAACGAGCATCGTCTCGCGGGTCGCCGGACTGGCGGCGGTCGCGCTCCCGGGATTGAGCAACCGAACGCCGTCGACGACCGTATCGACAACCTCGTGGGTGTGTCCCGCGACGCCGACCGCGTCGGCGCTCGCTTCCGCCCGCGTCGTCGCGGCGACCCGCTCGTGCCAGCTATCGGGCGACCCGGTCCCGTGCGTGACGACGAACGTCACGCCGTCGATTTCGAGCGCCGTCGCGGACGGGAGTTCGAGGCCCGCGGGGTCCATGTTCCCCCGCGCGCAGGTCAGGTCGTCGTCCGCCAGCGTTTCGATCCGATCGTAGGCGCGTCTCGAGTCGAAATCGCCCGCGTGGATCGTGTGATCGGCCCGGCGGAGTTCGTCGGCGACCCACTCGGGGAGACCGGCCGCCCGGGACGGCACGTGCGTGTCACTGATGATCGCAACCCGTGACATACCGAGTGGTAGACCGTCCAGTCCCGAAAGCGATTCCCTCGGGGCGGTCGTTCGGTTCCACATGAATCAGCCATCGGACGCGGTCGGGAACGACGACGGCGATGGATCGGCTCCCGACCACGTCGTCACGGCCTTCCTTCGAAACGGCGGCGAGGTGTTGCTGTTGCGCCGCAGCGACGCGGTCGGCACCTACGTAGGACAGTGGGGCGGGGTCTCCGGGTTCGCCGAAGACCAGCCCGACGAACAGGTTCGCGTCGAGATCCGCGAGGAGACCGGACTCGCGGATCGGTGCTCGTTCGTTCGCTCGGGCCGACCCGTCCGGGTCGAGGACGACGCCCTCGAGCGCGAGTGGGTCGTCCACCCCTACCTGTTCGAGTGTGGGTCCCGCGACCCGGAACTGAGCGAGGAACACGACGCGTTCGCATGGGTCCAGCCGACGGCGATGCTCGACTCCGACGCCGACCGCGAGACGGTCCAGAAGCTGTGGACGGCCTACGAGCGGGTCGCGCCAACCGTCCGATCGATCGCCGCCGACGACGAGCACGGGGCCGCGTTCCTCTCGGTCCGAGCGCTCGAGGTGCTTCGCGATCGGGCGGGCGTGCTCGTCGCCGAGCGCGAGGAATTCGGCGCGGATCCGGACGGCGAGTGGGACGAACTCGCCGAACTCGCGGGCCGGTTGCTCGAGGCGCGCCCGTCGATGGCCGTCCTCCGGAACCGGGTGAACCGGACCGTGGCCGACGCCGGAGCGCGGGCCGGCGAGGACGGTGCCGAGACGCCGGACGCACCGGCGGTCCTCGAAGCTGCGATCTCGGGCATCGACCGGGCGCTGGGGGCCGACGCCGACGCGGCGGGGAACGCGAGCGAGCGGCTCGAGGGCACGGTCGCGACGCTCTCGTGGTCGGGGACCGTCCTCGAAGCGCTCCGCAGGGGGACTCCCTCGCGGGTGTTCGTCGCCGAATCCCGCCCCGCTCGAGAGGGGATCGACGTGGCGGAGACACTCCGGGAGGACGCCGCCGTCGACTGTCCCGTAACGGTCCACACCGACGCGGCCGCGGCCCACGTCCTCGCACGCGAGGCCGTCGATCGAGTGGTCGTCGGCGCGGATACGGTTCTGCCGGGCGGCTCCGTCGTGAACAAGACCGGCACGCGGGGGCTCGCGCTCGCCGCCGCCCGCGAGGGCGTTCCGGTGTCGGTCGTCGCCGCCACCGACAAGATTTCGACGCGCGAGGAAATCAACCTCGAGTCCGGCGACCGATCGGCGGTGTACGACGGCCCTGTCGACGTCGACGTCACGAATCCGATCTTCGACGTGACGCCCGCCGACTGCGTCGACGAGATCGTGACCGAGCGCGGGGCACTCGAGCCCGCCGCCGTCGAGGCGGTCGTCGCGGAGTTGCGCGAACTCGAGGGGTGGCGAACCGAGTGAGGGCCGCCGGAAGCGACAGACCGAAGCCCGTGGAGCACCGAGTGCCCCTGCGGCTGTGACGAAGAGTTACCCCCTCCGAGCCCCTTGTGACGAGGGCCTTTCTCCGAGCCGCGTTTCGACCGACACGCGGGATGCTACTGCTATCGATCCGTCCAGTCGCGTCGCTGTTGCCTTCTCGCCCCGTTCACGATCGGGAAAACCTTCAATCAAGGCACGTGCGTAGTGAACCCATGGGTTCGCAACTCGAGTCCGAAATCGATGCGATCGGCGTCCACGAATCGGTCGAATCGGTGTTCCCGCCGTCCGCCTTGCAAGCCGAACTGACGGATCTGCCCGCCGCGGTCGAGGTCGTCGGCGACGACGGTATCGACACCTGTGATGCGGTCGTCACCCTCGAGTACCGCGAGTCGTTTCTCGATCTCGAGTGGGTTCACTCGATCCAGGCCGGCGTCGACCGCTTCCCGTTCGATGCGTTCGAGGCCAACGGCGTGATCCTCACCAACAGCACCGGGATCCACGACCGGACCGTCGGCGAGACGGTCGCGGGCTACCTGCTCGCGTTTTCGCGGCGACTCCATGAGCACGTCGCGAACCAACAGGATCGCCGCTGGGAACGCCCCGAGTGGGACGCGGCGTTTACGCTTCCGGGGAAAACCGCCTGCGTCGTCGGGACCGGGACCCTCGGCAGCGGCGTCGCCGAGGTACTCGGCGCGCTCGGGGTACGCGTGATCGGTGTTCGGCGCTCGCACGACCCGGTGCCGGGCTTCGACGAGGTCTTTGCGACCGACCGGCTCCACGAGGCGCTTTTCGACGCCGACTTCGTGATCGTCACCGTCCCGCTGACCGACGAAACCCGGCATCTCTTCGACGCCGACGTGTTCGACGCCATGCGCGACGACGCCTACTTCGTGAACGTCGCCCGCGGTCCGGTCGTCGACGAGTCGGCGTTGATCGACGCGCTCGAGGCCGACAGGCTCGCGGGCGCGGCGCTGGACGTCTTCGAGACGGAACCGCTCCCGGCGGAGTCGCCGCTGTGGGAGATGGACGACGTGATCGTCTCACCCCACTGTGCGGCCTACACGCGGGACTACTTCCGGGACGTCGGCGATATCGTCCGCGAGAACGTCGACCGGCTCGAGACCGGCGAGCCGTTCCACAACCGCGTGATCTGATGGCGTCGTCCCGGGTCCGCGTCCGCGACGCCACGGCGGCCGACGCCGAGGTGATCGCGGACGTCCACGCGGCATCGATCCGTGAACTCGGGAGCGAAGCGTACGACGACGAGCAGATCCGGGCGTGGCTCTCGAACGTCGATCCCGAGCGCTATCCGCTCGGGGAGCCGGGCTTTCACGTCGTCATCGCGGAACGCGACGACGGCGAAATCGTCGGGTTCGGTCTGCTCGACCGCGAGCCAAGCGACCTCGAGGACCCCGCGGCCGGCACGGTCGGGGCGGTCTACGTTCGGCCGGATCACGCCCGGGAAGGCGTCGGTAGCGCCATCCTCGAGACCCTCGAGTCGGCCGCCAGCGAGGCCGGCCTCGAGCGCCTCGTTCTCACCGCCTCCAGAAACGCGATCGAGTTCTACCGCCGGCGGGGGTACGAGGGCGTCGAGACGGTCGCCCTCGAGATGGCCGACGACGTCTCGCTCGAGTGTCTGCGGATGCGGACGCGACTGGAGTAACGGTGCCGGTTACCGTGACCGTGGCCTCGAGCGACCGGTGGGATCCGTCGACGAGAGGTGTAGGTGGACGACTCGATCGCAGTTCGACTCCCCGCAGACGGGGCAGTCGCCGTCGGACTGCGGGGCGTCGGATTCGGCGAGCAGCGTCGCGCTCTCGCGGCCGAGGTCCGCGCCGGCGAGGACGACCCGTTTCCCGGCAGGGCCGAGCCGGTATCCGTCGGGGGTCTCGCGGACAAACCGGCCGAGCAGTTCCGTGAGGTGGTAGTTGAACCGGCCGGTGTCGCGCATCTCGATCTCCTCGCGGAGTTCCGAAAACGAGAGCGGTCCGTCCGCGTCCGCCAGAGCTCTGAGAATGGCGATTCGGTGTTCGTTGGCGAGCGCGTCGAGTGCCTCGAGCGCCTCGTCGCGTACCGCCGTCGGGTCGGTCGATCGGGACCGATCAGGTCGCATGTGCCGCGTATTCGTCCTTCCGCCATATGGTCATTCTGCTGTCGTCTTCAGCCGAGGAATATCAATATTCGAAGCGAAAATCGCTTCACGGAACGTTCATCTTCGCGGCCGACGGTGGGTGGTGTATGGTCGGTGTCACGATCGAACTCCACTTCGAGAGCACTGCTGCGGAGCGTCGCTTCGTCGACTCGTTCCTCGCCGACGCGTGGTCGCGCTTCGAATCGAGCGACTACTGGGAAACCGGCTGGTTCTGGGCGTACGGGCAGGTCGCGGGGGACAAGATCGGTCTTGACGGGGTCTCGTTCGGCTCGTTTTCGAGGGCGACGTCGACGAGTTGATCGCCGCCGAAGCCGATCGCTGGGACGCGTTCGAGGGGTTGCGCTCCTGGGAGTGTCAGCGCTACGACGACCCGGACGACGTGTCCACGATCTACGAGAGCCTTCTGGCAGAGAACGGGACGCCAAGGGAACTGTCGGCGGCGAGCGCGAGTATCGATACAAACCGCTCACCGCGACGTTCGCCCTCGAGTTCCGGCGGGAGTTCGACGATCCGATTCCGCCAGCGCCCGAACGAACCGCCGAGAACGCCGGTATCGGGATGTGGTCGCTCGTGCATGCTCTGTTCGTCCAGTGTGGATACAACTGGTACGACGAAACGGATGCCTGCTTACGGGCGATGCAGAACCGGTTGAAATCGATCGCTCACTACCGCGGCGAGGACGCCGCCAGAGCGGAGTACGAGCGGCTTCGCGAGGCCTGGGACGCCCACGAGGCGGAACTCGAAGAGTGGTTGGCGGAGAATCCGACGGGACAGGGATCGGAGCCGTAGCCTGAAACGCGAAGAGAGAGAGCGAACATCGAACCGACCGCGAGCGTCGCGGAGCGACGCGAGCGGGCCGGAACGGAGGGAGGAGCGCTTTTGATCAACCTTTTACCGAGGGACGTCGCGCTGTGTGGCGAAGCCACCAGCGCGACAGACCGCAGCGTAAAAGGTTGGTTCAGAAGAATTTGAACAGGTCGTCCCGATTCTGTTCGTGGAGGTGTTCCCGGACGGCCTCGTTTAGGGGTTCGATACGGCCGCTTTTGGCGGTAATCGGCGCGATGGTCTCCTGCCACTGCTTCCAGGGCGGATAGAGGCCGAGCCGATCGCAGAGTTCGTTCAGGCGTTCGTCCCTGTCGTTGACCTTGTCCATCTTGTTGACGGCGACGACGGTCGGTACGTCTAGGTCGCGCAGGAAGTGAAACATCTCGACGTCGTAGGGGACCTCGTCGGGGCCGGAGTGGCGATCGATGATGTCGATGACGCTCTTGCCGTCGACGACGAGAATCCCCACGAGGATCTCGTCCGCGTACTCCTCGAGATAGTGGACGATATCGGTCTTGATCCGCTCGCGGCGGTCCTCGTCGACCCCGCTCATGAACCCGAAGCCGGGGAGGTCGGTGATGACGAAATCCTCCGGTGCCCAGTCGTAGTGGTTCGGCTCGCGCGTGACCCCGGGTTTGCCGCCGGTGTCGAAGCTGTGGCCGGTCAACTCGCGCATGAGCGTCGACTTCCCCACGTTCGAGCGACCGACGAGGGCTACCTCGGCGTCGCGGTCGGGGCGCGTATCGAACATGGATCGGGGTAGGAACGACGCGGGCTTATACGCCGCGATCGGACGCGTCGCCCACCGGCCTCGAGCGGTCGACGCGAGACGCGGCGGTTCTCGGCGAAACCGTCGACTGTCCCCGGGAAGCGCCCGAGTTATGATCCCCGAGTGTCACAGTCCGGACGTGCGGCTCGTACAGTTGACGGTTCCGACGGGGAAACGAGAGACGGTCCTCGAGACGTTGGACGAGCGGGAGATCGACTACGTCGTCACCGACGAGACCAGCAACCGGGGGTACGCGGCGGTCGTCTACTTCCCGTTGCCGTCCGCGGCGGTCGAGCCCGTCCTCGACGAACTGGAAGCGGTCGGCATCGACGAGGAGGCCTACACCGTCGTCGTCGACGCCGAAACGGTCGTCTCGAGGCGGTTTCAGGCGCTGCGGGACGAGTACGAGGACGGCGACGTCGAATCCGAACGCATCTCGAGACAGGAGTTACAGACCGAAGCCGAGGAGATGACGCCGACCTTTGGCATCTACGTGACGATGACGGTCATCAGCGCCGTCGTCGCGACCGCGGGCATGCTGTTGGACTCGCCGGCAGTCGTCGTCGGTTCGATGGTGATCGCGCCGCTGATCGGGCCGGCACTCGGGGCAAGCGTCGGCTCCGTGATCGACGACGAGGCCCTGTTCAGACAGAGCCTGCTCTATCAGCTTCTCGGCGTCGTCCTCGCGATCGCCTCCGCGGCGATCTTCGCCTGGAGCGTCAAGACCACGAACGTCGTCCCGCCCGCGCTCGAGATCGCGTCCGTCGCCGAGATCTCCGAACGACTCGTCCCCGACCTGCTCTCGCTGGTGATCGCGCTCGGGGCGGGCGTCGCGGGGATCGTGAGCATCGCGACCGGCGCGTCGGTCGCACTGGTCGGCGTGATGATCGCGGCGGCGTTGATTCCGCCCGCGGCGGCGGCCGGGATCGCGCTCGCGTGGGGACAACCGATGGCGGCGATCGGACCGACGGTGCTGGTCCTTGTCAACGTCCTGTCGGTGAACCTCGCCGGCCTCCTGACGCTTTGGTATGCCGGCTACCGGCCGGACAACCTGTTCGCACTCAGCCCGACCGAGACGCGCGTTCGGCGGCGCGTCGTCGGACTCATCGCCGTCGTGTTGATCCTGTCTGCGTTCCTCGGGGTGATAACGCACGCGTCGTACACCGCCGGGACCTTCGAACAGGAGGCCACCGAGGACGTCGAACAGCTCCTCGCCTCGGAGTACCAGCAGTACTCGCTCATCGATCTCGAGGTGAAGATGAACGAGGACTATCCGTTCCTCTCGCCGGATCGGGTGATCGTCACCGTCGGGGGGCCGCCCGGAGAAGCCGCGCCGGGCCTGTCGAACGCGATCCACGAACAGGTCAACGAACGCGCGGAGAACCCGGTCGACGTCGAGGTCCGGTTCGTCGACGTCATCGAACGCTGACGGTCCGCTCCAGCCGTAGTTCGCGTTACCGCCGACGGAGCCGATCCAGCGGGTTCGATCGTCCGCCGTCGGTGCCGTCGGAGTCGTCATCGCCGTCGGATTTGAACCGTCGACGGAGCCACGTCCGCGGTCCGCCGATCCGGTTGATGAAGTACGTCGGGAAGTAGAGCGCGACCGCCCCGAGCGCGAGGAACAGGACGCCGCCGACGAGTCGGCCCGTCCGGAGGTACTCGACGCTGATGACGAACATGGGGCCGGCCATCGATAGACCCGCCGCGGTCTGGAGCATCCAGAGGATCCCGGGACCCCTCATCGGTTCCGTGATCGTACCGACCGCCGCGGGTCCGGGCGGATCGGGCCGCCGGTGGGGATCATTCGTCGAACGGGAGTTCGGGCTCGTAATCGACCGCGTCGACGGCCGCATCGAGGACGGTCTCGACGTCGTCGCCCGTTTCGACGCTCATCGTGTAGTCGACCGGACGCTCCTCGAGGCGGTCCTCGTCCCACACGTCCCGGCGGTCGGTCTTGTTCGCGACCGTGAGCACGGGAATTTCCTCGAACTGGGCCGCGATCGAGTCGCGCAACTCGAGTTGCGAGGCGAGGGGATACCCACACTCGCCGCTCGGATCGAGCACCACGAGCATACAGTCGGCGAGGTGTTCGATGGCACTGACCGCCTGGGATTCGATCTCGTTTCGCTCCGCCGGCGGTCGGTCGAGCAGGCCGGGCGTATCGACGATCTGGTAGCGGATGTGGTCCCGCTCGAAGTGGCCGACGCCGATCCCCTTCGTGGTAAAGGGGTAGGAGGCGGTCTCGCCCCGGGCGCTGGTGACGTCGTTGACGAACGAGGACTTGCCGACGTTGGGATAGCCGGCGACGACGATCGTCGGCTCGTCGGGATCGATGTCGGGGAGGTCCCGGAGGTCGTTGCGCGCCTCGTTGATGTACAGCAGTTCGTCGTCGATCTGTTCGACGATGTCCGCGAGACGGGCAAAGGCCTGTTTGCGGTGTTTGCGCGCGGTATCCACGTCGGTCTTGCGCAGCCGCGGCTGGTACTCCTCGTGGATCTCGCGGGCCTTCCGGCTGGCCCACATCACTTCGGAGAGGCTCTGGCGGAGTTTGTCCACGTCGACGATGGCGTCGGCCAGTTCGTAGTAGAACGGATGCACGTCGTCCTCGTACTCGAAGTCCGGCCACGCCGTGACGACGTTCTCTAAGTTGTCCGAGATGATGTTTGCTGCCGTCTGGAGCATCGACTGCTGGGCCTCGAGGCCGCCCTTGGCCTTGCCGGCCCGCGCCGCCCGCGAAAACGCCTTGTCGATCAACTCTTCCGACGTGGGCGTCGTCGGAAGGTCTTCGAAAATCATAGCGATAGGTAGAACGCGCGGTCTTAAAAGGTCGTTCGTTACGCGCCGCAGGCTTATCGTCGCGGATACCGTGGCTCCGATATGACGAACTGGCGCGCTGTCGTCGTCGGGTTTATCGTCGCGACCGTGCTCGGGATCGTCGGGCTCGCCCTGCCGGGGGTGGGCCAGCTCGCCGCGGGGCTGATCGGCGGCTTCGCCGCGGGGTATATGGCGGGCGGTGGGCTCTGGAGCGGCTTCTGGCACGGGCTGCTCGCGGGTGCCCTCGGCGGGATCATCGGCGGCCTCCTCATCGGCGTCGCCGTCGGCATCGCCGGCCTCGCCCTCGGACCCGTGGGCGGCGCGATCTCGGGCATCGCCGGCATCGGCATCTTCGCGTTCGCCGTCATGATCTCGCTCGTGATGGCCCTCGAGAGCGCGATCGCCGGCGCGATCGCTGGCATGCTCAATCCCGGTTCCGGGCGACGGCGGGCCGACACGCGGTGAGCCAACCCGTCCGATTCCGTCGCGTTGCTCGACGGGGTCGGGATCCCGCAGCCGCTGTTCACGGCGACGGTCGCCGTCTCGCGGGTCGCCGACTGGATGGCCCACTGTCTCGAGCAACTCGACGACAACAGGCTCATCCGACCCGTCTCCCGCTACGTCGGAGAGACGGAGCGGACGTGAACGCCGATCGAGAAGCGATGAGCGACTCGGGAATCGTCGCCGATCGTCCGACTCAGCCAGACGCCATCTCGCGACAGCTCTCGGCGCAGTTCGGGAGGACCTCCGCACAGGCCTGACAGTGGTCGTGGTCGTGTTGCTCGCACTCCTCGGCACACTCCTCACAGAGGTCCGCACAGATCGCCGCCAGTTCTCGGTGATACCCCGAGTTCCGCGCCATCCAGCGGGCGTGTAGCGACGTCAGGTCCGCGACGTCCCGACAGAGTCGGATACAGCGGGCCATCTCCTCGCCTTCACCCGCACAGGCGTCGGCACACCACTCACAGACCTGCGCGGCCTCGAGACAGTTGTCGATACACTCCTGCATGTGGTCGTCCGCGTGCTCGAGTTGTTGTCGGGCCATCACGTCCCCCGACGCGGAAGACGCTCATCAAGGTACGCCGGACGATTGCAAGGAGGAACCGCGCTCGGGGCGACCGCTGGACGGTCAGTCGGCCGGCGACGGTCGTTGTCACTCGGCGTCCTGTTCCCACTCCCAGGCGTCGTCGGCCTCGCTGGCCCCCGGGGTGTGGCCGTCGGACGAGCGGCTGCCGTCGCCGTTCGGCGTCGATCGATCGTCGGGCTCGTGGCGTTGGTCGGTTCGATCCGCTTGCCCACCGCGTGGCTCACTCCCGTCGCTTCTCGAGTCCAGCCCCGGGTCGTCGGTCCCGGCGTCTTCGGGGTCGCTCGCGGCCGGTGAGACCGCGGGTACGTCGACCGAGTTCAGGGCGTATCGGACGACGTCTTTCCCGTCGACCCCCTCGACGGTCGCCTCGGTCGTCAGGACGACCCGATGGGCCATCGCCGGCTGTGCGAGCCGCTTTACGTCGTCCGGCGTGACGTACGTTCGCCCGTCGATGAGCGCCGCCGCGCGAGCCGCTTCGAACACGCGCTGGACGCCCCGCGGCGAGACGCCGATCTCGGCCCGCTGGTCCGTTCGGGTCGCTCGGGCGAGATCGATGATGTACCGCCGAACGCTCTCGTCGACCGTGACCGCCTCGGTCGTCTCCTGAATGACGCGGACGGTTTCGGCGTCGATGACCGGATCGACGCTCGGGGCCAGCGTTCGCCGGTTCGATCGCCGCTCGAGCAGTCCCATCTCCCCCTCGACGTCGGGATAGCCGAGCGAGGTTTTCACGCTGAAGCGGTCCCGCTGGGCTTCGGGGAGCCGGAAGGTCCCTTCCTGTTCGATCGGGTTCTGGGTCGCGATGACGACGAACGGCTCGGGCAACTCGTAGGTCGTCCCGTCGACGCTGACCTGTCGTTCTTCCATCGCCTCGAGCAGGGCGGCCTGTGTCTTCGGCGGCGCGCGGTTGATCTCGTCGGCCAGCACGACGTTCGTAAACACCGGCCCCTTCGCGAACTCGAATTCGCCCGCGTGCTCGTCGTACACCATCGAGCCGGTCACGTCGGAGGGGAGCAGATCCGGGGTAAACTGAATGCGCTTGAACCCGAGTCCCATCGCCTCGGCGATCACCCGCGCCGTGACCGTCTTCCCGGTCCCGGGAACGTCCTCGAGCAGGACGTGTCCCCGGGCCAGCACGGCCGAGAGCATGGCATGGAGGACCGATCGATCGACGACAGCTGCCTCCTCGATCCGTTCGACGACCGTTCGGACGGCCGCTGCGGCGTCGTCGGCGTCGGCCGTCACGTTCGTCTCGTCCATACTCGACAGTGCGGCTAGATGCTCAAGAACCCTCGGCTCCGGACTCGAGGTCCCTCCGAGCCGGCATCAGCCCCGCAGCGGGACCAACAGGAGAACCGCGCCGAGCGCGACCGCCAGGGTCGCCCCCGGTCCGCCGAAGCCGGCGAACACGCCCGTCCTGAGCGTCTCGAGGGCGGTCGCGACGAGCACGGCACCGATCGCGAGGCCGATCGAACAGACGCCGTGGACGAGTTCGAGGCGGCGCGTGTCGGGGAGGTGGCCGAGTTCGCCGGTCAGTCCGAGTCCGAACGTCGACACGTCCCAGACCAGCGCCGCGCCCGCCAGACAGGCGAACACGAGGACGTGATGGCTCCATCCGATCCCGATCGCGGCGGTCACGAGCCCCGCTGCGGCGATCGCCGGGCCACCGGCGCGGTCGGGGACCACGCCGATTGCGACGCCGACGAGGACGGCTCCGAGCAGGATGACGAACGCGATCGGGCCGAGTAACAGGAGAACGGCGGCGATCGGAGCGGTGGTTCCGACCATGTAGACCGGGACGAGATTTCCGACGATGATCCCGCTTACCACGAGCACGAGCGCGACCGCGGCTGCCAGAGCGAAACCGGTGCCGACGACGACCGCAGCGGTTTGTCGCCTCGCGGCGGTCCCGAACCGGCGGGTACACCATCGCAGTCCAACCGCGATGAGTCCGCCACCGAGTGCCGCGGTTCCGATGCCGGCGAGCGTCCAGACGACGACGGGCGAGGACAGCCCTTGCAGTGCCGTCGCGAGACCCGGCGTCCGGGCCAGCGCCGTTCCGTGCCAGCCGCCGATCCAGAGGCCGGCGGTCCCGGCGAGCAACGCGACCGCTCCCAGTACCGTCCGCACGAGCCAGCGGCGAACCACGGCCAGCCGCTGTTCGACGCGCTCGCGGCGATCTCGCGGGGTTAGCTGTCGGATCGGGAGCCACCGCAGGGACACCAGCAGGATACAGCCGGTCGCACCGAGGACGGTCAGGAAGCCGACGACGGAGGCGACCGGCGTCGACGCGTCGGCGACAAGACGCAGGAACCCCCACGCGAGGATCGCGAACCCGACGAGGACCGCGCCGATCACCGCCGAGAAAAGCAACGAGAGGTAGGTGAGGCCGCTGCCCACGACCGCGCGTTTTACCCCCTCGCGGCCGATGTCGGCCCAGGCCAGCGCGATCCCGAACAGCGCGAGCGTGAAGCCGCTGATCGCAACCCCGATACGGCCGTAAAACGGGGGCACCAGAACGATCAGCGCGAGTGCCGATCCGAACGTCACCAGGAACGCGTGTCCGACACACAGTTCGACGAACCGGGGTCGATCGAGCAACGCCGCGCCCGCGACGGCGAGGCCGACGACCGCCCCTAGCCCGGTCAGCAGCGAGGGTTCGCCGATCGTGATGCCGGCGACGCCGACGAGAGCGACGACCGCGAGCGTGGCGATCCAGAGGCTCGTCGCCCGCGGGCGGCCGTCGTCGCCGATGGCCGACGGCCGATCGAGGCGCGGCCCGCCGATCGACATCTAGCCGTCACCTCCCGGACCGGAGTCCGACCCCGATCTGTGTCCCGTCGGAGTTAGTGTTTCGCCCGTCCCGGCCGTCAGCCGCGCGCTCGAGAGCCGCGCGTCGGCGCTGAACGCCTGCTCGATGAGCAACGGCAGCGGCGTCCCGCGTCGCCAGTCGAAGGTCCGTGCGCCGGTCGCCTGACAGCGAGCCAGCCGGGTCCGCCGCTGGATCTGTGCGTACTGCCCGCTGACGGTGTTTTCCGGAACGACGTCCGGAGAGAGGACGACGACCGGCAGGGACGCGCCGCGCCACGTCTCGACCGCCTCGAGCGGGACGTCGTCGAGCAGCGGCGAAAACAGCGCGAGCTGTGTCCCCGACGGCGAGAGATCGACGAGTCGCCTGATCTGTGCCTGAACCTGCTTTCGATTGCGCTTTCCGTCCCGTTCCGCGGGCTCTTCGGACTCTTGTAGCCACGATTCTACCGTGTCGTCGTCCGTCCCGGACCCGGCGTTTCGATTCGCGTCCGCCGTCTCGTCGGCGCTCCCGTCAGGTGGAGCCGCGTCCGTCGCCGTCCGGAACGCATCGAGCGCCCGGGAGCGCTGTTCGCGTCCGCCCGCCGGCTCGAGCCACTCGAGGCCGGTGGGGCCGTCGCCGTCGACGCCGATGACGGCGACGCCGACGTCGTGGCCGTGACCGAGCAGGTCCGTCAGCGCCCGCGTGGCCGCGTACGCACCGCGTTCGACGGCCGTCGGCCGCCCACGGCCGGCGACGACCCGGTTCGGCGCTCGCGCGTCGACGACCAGCACGACCGTCGCCGATACCTGACGTTCGTAGTCAACGGTCGCGAGCGATCCGCGTTTGGCGTAGTGTCGCCAGTCGATTCGGTCGGCAGGGTCGTCCGGTCGGTACTCGCGCGTCGAGTGAAACGCGATCCCCTCGCCGGGACGATCGGTCGTCAACTGCCCGACGCGGTCGGTGCCAACCGTCTCGAGCGGCGGCGCATCGGCGTCGAGCCGGCAGACGAGCCGCCGATCACCCGACGGCGTCGGGGTCGCCGTTGCGACCGCGCTCGCCCCGAACCCGCGGATCCGAAGCTGTGGCGGGTCGAACGCGAACGTACCCCGCCGGGCGACGACGAGATACTCGACCGTCACCGTCTCTCCCGGCTCGAGCGTCGTTCCCGTCCGCGGCGACCCCTCGAGAACGGCCAGCTTCTCGGGGACGCCGTCGGCGAGGCGGACGTCGGGGAGGGTTCGGTCCGACTCGTTGGTCACCTCGAGCGTGACGGTCACGGGCCGGCCCGGTGGGGCGGGCGTCGGCGAAACCTGCCTGCGGGCGACGATTCCGTCGGGGGCCGTCACCGTGGTGAGCGTGCCGACGGCCACGTACCAGAGCGGGACGATCGCCCCGAGTAGCAAGACGCCGTTTCCGTCGGCTAGCCCGGCGACGACGAGGACGATCGTCGCCGCGACGGCGCCGCGCCAGCGCCGCTGTCTGGCCATCACGCGTCGGTCACCTCCGTCGACGTCGCGTTCCGGTCGTCGGTCGCGGTTTCACAGTCGTCTGCCTCGAGTCCGGCCCGCGGCGGTCTGGGGCCGCGAGCGATCGCCCCCGGATCGACGGCCCGCTGGAGTCGGCCGTCCGCACCCCGCCGGAGGTCCTCGAGTCGCGGCTGCAAGACCGGGACGGTCCGGGGCGCGGTCTGACCCGGAACCGCCGGGAGCGCGTCGTCGGCGGCCTCGGCGACGGCCGCCATCGCTCGCCCGGCCCGCCGACGGACGACCCGTTCCGGGAACAGCCACGCCCGGAGCCGTTCGCGTCGCGAGCGGACCGGCGCGCGTACGCGTTCGTCGAGGACGCTCGCGGCGATCCGATCGTCGGTCCACGTGCCGTCCGCGAGCATCGCCTCGGCCTCCGATCGGGAGTGGCCGCCGTGCTCGAGCGCGTCGAGCAGCGTCTCGCGAAGCGGTGGCCGAACGACCGCGAGCCCGTCCGCGACGGTCCCCCCGTCGCGTGCGGCCGCGCCGGCGGTTTCGATCACCGCCGTGAACTCGTCGCTCGAGAGCGGCGGATTCCGGTCGGTCCGCTCGGGTGCCGGCGTCGCGAAGGGCTCGTCGGGTGCCCACGGCGTCGCCGGCGCGTCCGCGCTCGTATCGAGCGACCCCCAGACCTTTCGCAGCGCGAGGACGACCGCGACGAGCGCGAGCAGAACGACGCCGACCGTCGTCCCGTCCGATGACGGTTCCGCCGGCCGTCCGCCGAGGCCGAGTGTCACCCCGAGCGCGACGAACGCGAGCGCGACCAGCACGAGCAGTCCCTGCCGAACCGCCCGCGTCACGTATCCATCCCCCCGGACCGCTGCTCGGTGTCCGATCGTGAGGCCGTCTCGCGGTTCGATTCCGGTTTTCGAGCCGGTTCGTGTCCGTTCGCGGTCGCCGCGGGGCCGCAAGCGTCCGGCGTGTCGTCGCCGGAACTCGGATCCGACCCCTCGCCTCGCGCGGCCGTGAGTTCGGCGTAGATGTCGGCGGCCCGGTCCCGGACCGTCGGCGACCGCGCCCGACCGCCGTACTCGATATCGCGAAACAGCGTCGTCAGTTCGGTCACCGGTGCCCGCGGATAGCCGTCCTGCAGGGCCTGTCGTTCGATCTCGCCCGGTGTTCGCGTTCGCCATCGGTTCGGATCGACCTCCCGTGCGAACGACCGCCACACCTCTCGAAACGACGGGTGCTCGTCCGTCGCGCGTGGGGTCGCGTCGTCGAGTTCCGGATCGGCTCGGTCGCCGTCGTCCGACGTCTCCTGTGGGTCCCGGGTACGCCGTCGGGAACGTAGGACGACGATTCCAGCGCCGGCGAGGACGGCCGCAGTGGCCGCTGCACCCCGCGGGCCGTCGACTGCGTAGCCACCGGCGACCGGGAGTCCGGCTCCGGCGAGGGCGGCTCCGGTTCGCAGCGGGAGCCGCCGAAGGGTCGTGACGCCGCAGCGCAGTCCGGCGATCGTTCGACCCGGAACCGACCCGAGCCACCCCGCGAGCCGTGCGCTCAGCCCCGTTACCGATCGCGGCAACGATCCGAGCCACGCCCGAACGGCCCCGAAAAGCGACCACAGACGGTCGAGCACCCGCTCGAGGACGTCGACCACCCCGAACGCCCGCGCGACGAGCCACTCGATGAGGCGGTCGAACGCGGACTGGACCGATGACCGACCGTCGGTCACGGACCGATCGGAGCGGCGCTGGCCGACGGCGAGGCCGACGGCGAGTCCGATCCCGAGCGCCGCGAGCCCGCCTTTCGGGCCGTAGAACGCCTCCGTGACCAGTACGAGGACCGCTCCGACCACGATGCCGACGACGACGGCCGGACCGCGCCGACCGTGGGTTCTGTAGGCGACGGCGGCCAGCCCGGCGACGACGAGCGATGCGAGGGCGACGGCACGGCCGTAGGCATCGACGAGCGTGACGGTCGCGGTCTGGTCGTCCGTGCTGACCGTGACCGTCGTCGTCGGGTCCCGCGGCAACGTGATCCCGAGACGACCGTCGGCTCCGGTCGTTCCGAGCCGATCCCCGCCGACGGTGACGGTCGCCTCGTCGACCGGCTCGCCGGCGATTTCGGCCACGACGTGGCCGTCGCTTCCGGGAACCGGTGCGAGCCCGCCGGGCGAGAGGTCCGCCCGGAGAAGCAGCACGTCGACGGTCGCCGTCCCCGCGAAGTCCCCGCGAGCGACCCCGATATCGATCCGTTCGGTCCCGTCGTCGGGGACTGCAAGCGTGGCGGTCCCGTTGTCGTCGGTCTCGCCGACCGATTCGCCGTCGACCGTGACGTCGGCCGAGCGCATCGGCACCCCGTCGATCGCCGCCTCGAGCGTGACCCGATCGCCGGGATAGGGATCGCCGTGGAGCAGGATCTCGACGTCGCCCTCGACGTCGTACTCGACGCTGGTGTTTTCCGACTGGGGTCGCTGTGTCGTCCCGGCGTTCGTCGGGACCCTCGCGGTCGCGCTGGCTCCGGACGCTGCGGTGGAGCCGGAACTCGTGGAGGTTCCTGCGATCGCGGCGGTCCCGGCGGTCGCGGTAGTCGCGGCAGTGACCGCCCCCCTCGAGTCGCGTTCGGAATCGGCGTCGAACTCGCTCGTCGTCGTTCCGGCGGCTCGACACGCGGCCTCATCGTCCGCGCCGACCCGAATCACGAGCGTTTCGTCGTAGGGGACTTCGCCGGCGACCTGTCCCCGTTCGTTTGTCTCCCCGACGGCGCGATCGTTGAACCACACCGGCGCGTCGGCGAGCGGTTCCCCGCGGTAGACGACCGTCACCACGATCTCGCTGCCGGGGACCGGATCGCGGCTCAGTCCGATCGTACATTCGGGGTCCGCCGGCTCGACCGTCCCGGTCGGCGATTCCCCGCCCCTGCCCAGATCCAGCCACTCGAGGAGCTCCGTCCAGTCGAAGGTCGGCTCCGGCCCGTCGGCGTCCGGCGCGGAATCGGGCTGGACGCCGGTCCCCGGACCGTCGCCGTCGGCGCTCGAGCCGGACTGGCCGGCCATCCCCGGTGCGAAAAAGGCCGCGAGAACGACCGCCAGTGCCGCGAGCGCGATAATCGAGACCTGCCGGTAGTCGGGCGTCGCCGTCGTTTCGTCCGCCGGATCGTCCGTCGTCACTCGCGATCACCCCCCGGATGCGGTCGCATCGTGTCGGTTCGTCGCCGTGTCAATGGATGGGTATGGAACTCACCGGACCAAGAAGGTATTCACTCGCGGGCCGCGATTCCGCCGGGCGTTCACGACTCCGGCTCGGACTCGAGGTCGGGTACCGACAGCGTGATAACGAACGGATACGCCGCGGACCGTTCGTTTTCGGTCCCCCAGCGAACCGACAGCGTCGACTCGAGCCGGTAGGTGCCGGCCTCGAACCCCCACTCCGGGCGCACCGCGTACGTTTCCGCCAGTGGCTCGTCGGGCTCGAGGGTTGTCGTCAGACCGATCGAGTTGATCTCGAGCATCCGGTCGCCGTCCCGCTCGGTAACGTGTACGTGGCCGCTCTCGTCGTAGGCGTCACTCCAGAGGGTCGCTCCGCCCCTCCCGGAGCCGGACCGGTCGATAGCGAGCGCGCTGAGGACCCCAAACGGCGCTGGCGCACCGCTTGACAGCTGGACGCCATCGGCGCGGTCGGTCGTCACCTCGAGCGTGAACGACCGCTCGGCGTCGTCGACCGTCGCGAGGGAAAGCGACACCGGAACGTCGTCGTGGTCGACCGTCCGAAGCTGTGGCTCGTACACGTCGCCGTCGACCCGAACGTACGACTCGTCGTCGAGGACCGCGTCGAACCCATCGGGCAGTTCGTCGTAGTGGGTTTTTCCTTGCCGGACGACCGCTCGGAGCGTCTCCGCGACCGGATCGGGGTAGCTCGTCACGTCGGACACGGGTCGGCCGTACCGGTCCTCGTCGTCCAGTTCCTCGACGGTCACCGTGTACGGCGGGCCGGGATCTTCGTGGTCGCGTTCCAGCTCGACGTAGCCGTTCGGCTCCGGCTCCCCGTCGCCGTCGCCCGGATAGACGACGTACGAGTACGTCTCGAGGAACTCCGCGAGGTTCTCCTCGAGGATCGTCGCGCGGTACTCGGTGTCGGTTGCACCGCCCTCGCCGTCGCGGCCCGGATCGAGCACCGCGTGGACGGCCCCGATGATTTCCCCGTTGTCGACGCCGAGCGCCCGGAGCCGCTCGTTCCGCCACGAAATCGTCGCCGCGGAGTCGGCCTCGGACGCCGGAACGTCGCGGGCGGAGACGACGTACTCCGGCATCTCGTACTCGACGGCGTAGACCGTCCCCTCGTACTCGACGTATGACAGGCGAAACAGCCCCTCGAGCAGGGCATCCGCGGGTTCGTCAGTTTCGTAGCGTCCGTCGTCAATCGCCGTCTCGATCGCCGCGAGCGTCGTCTCGTTCAACTCGGCGGCGTCGGTGAGTCGGTTCGGCCGCGCCTCGTCCGGCAACTGGCGTTGCATCGAGACGACGTTGGAGGGAAACGCGAGTTCGGCCGCGAACCCGTCCGGCGGATGCTCGGATTCCGTCTCGTTACTCGCCGACTGTTCGTTGTCGGTTTCGTTTCCCGGGTCGGCCTCGCCGTTCCCCGAATCGCCGGTTTCGGAGAGACAGCCCGCGAGGCCGGCCGTCGCTACGCCGGCCGCCGCGAGAAATCGTCGCCGTTCCATTACTGAAACGACAGGACATTCGGCTGCAAATATTTTGTGTGTGACTGATAATCCGTTCGTACATAGCGCCGACCGGCGGAGCCGCCCGTCGGCGTCGGTGAGTCGGTCGTCTCAGCGTCGCGCCTCGAGTTCCGTTTCCAGGTCCTCGAGACTCATGTCCTTCATCGAAAGCAGGACGAGCAAGTGATAGACGATGTCGGCGGCTTCGTAGGCGATCTCGTCGCCGTCGTCGTCTTTCGCCGCGAGCACGAGCTCCGTCGTTTCCTCGCCGAGCTTCTCGAGCACCGCGTTTTCGCCTTTCTCGTGGGTGAACAGCGAGGCGGTATAGGAGTCTTCGGGGAGCGTTTCCTTGCGGTCCTCGATGACGGCAAACAGTTCTTCGAGTGTCTCGTCCATCTACAGGTCACCGGAGACGTTGCGGATGTCTTCTAGCTGCTCGAACTTCTCGCTGTCGTCTCGGCTGTCCTCGAAGACCTCCTCGGTCACTTCGATCGAGGCGTTAGTCCGGGCCGCGAGGGCAAGCGAGTCGCTCGGCCGGGCGTCGATGACCGTCTCGCCCCGGGGCGTCTCGACGTGCAGATCGGCGATGTAGGTTCCGCCCTGCCCGTCCTCGCGCGTTTCGATTTCGCTGACGACGACCCGATCGATCCGGCTGCCCAGTTCCTCCATGACGTCGAGCAGAAGGTCGTGTGTCAGCGGGCGACCGATGTCCTCGGCCTCGAGTCCGCGGGCGATGCTCGTCGCCTCGTTGAACCCGATGAAGATGGGGACGACGTCGTCCTCGCCCTCGACGGCGAGGACGACCACCGGCACCGGTCCCTGTGGGGTCCCCGCGACGCGAACCGCGTCGATGGATGCGTGCATATCCCTACCGTTGGGAAGCAGGGAGAAAACACGTCCGGTCGCGAATGCATGCACTGCCCGGGTCCCCGGAATCCGGGGCGACCGACGCCGCTACTGCGTGTTCTCGAGCGCCCGCACCGTTGCCGCGTCGTTTTCGAAGAACGCCAGCCCGTGGATCCGGCTGTCGGCGGTCAGTTCGGGGTGGAACGAGGTCCCGATCACCGGCCCCTCCGTGACCGCAACCGGGCGTTCGTTCCACGACGCGAGCACCGTCGCGTCGCCGTCGCCCACGTCGTCGATCGCCGGGGCGCGGATGAACACCGCCGGATACGGCTCGTCGAGTCCGTCGACGTCGAGCGGGGCCTCGAAGCTGTCCTTCTGGCGGCCGAAGGCGTTTCGCTCGACGGCGACGTCGAGCAACCCGAGTTCGTCGACCCGATCGTCGCCCGCGTCGCTCGAGGCGACGATCAGCCCGGCACAGGTCGCGAGAAGCGGTTTGCCCGCGGCGACGTGGTCCCGGATCTCGGGGGCGATCCCCTCGCTGTGGACCAGCCGCGAGATCGTCGTCGACTCGCCCCCCGGCATCGCCAGCAGGTCACAGTCGGGGACGATTCCGGATTCCCGAATCTCCCGGACCTCGACCGCACGGCCGTGGTCTTCGGCGGCTCGCTCGATGGCGTCTGCGTGCTCCGCGACGTCGCCCTGGACGGCCACGACGCCTGCAACCAGTGTCATGCGGAGCGGTAGGGACGGCCCCGTCAAAAATGGCGCGCCACGGGAAGCGGTAGCGTCTCAGGGGTCGTTCACGCCGCGGTGCGGATGCGAATCCGGATTCCGTCCGGATCGGTCACCTCGAGCGGGTCGTCGCCGCTCCCGTCGGGGGCCTCGACGCGCCGCGTCGAGACCTCGCTCGCCGCGAGTCGATCGGAGACCGCGTCGAACGCCCCGTCGTCCGGAACGACGAGTTCGAACCACGCTAGTCCGCGCTGGTCTTCGGTCGCCGGCTTCGATCGGTCCTGCCAGACGTTCGCTCCGACGTGGTGGTGATAGTCCCCCGCCGCGACAAACAATGCCGACGACCATCCCTCGATCGTCTCGTCGAACCCGAGCGTCTCGACGTAGAACCGCCGCGTGGCGTCGATCGAGGACACCTCGAGGTGGACGTGACCGACCGTCGTCCCCGCCGGGACCGTCGACGCCGGGCCTCCGGTCGCGTCGGCCGCCAGCGACTCGAGGGCGAGGGGGGTCGACAGCGCCCGGACGGTTCCGTCGTCGGTCCGCGGCCACTCCGATCGGGGTTTGTCGCAGTAGATTTCGACGCCGTTACCCTCCGGATCGGAGAGATAGAGCGCCTCGCTGATGCCGTGGTCGGACGCCCCCTCGAGCTGCCACCGATCGCGAATCCGAGCCAGCGCGGCCCCGAGCGCACCGCGGTCGGGGACGCGAAACGCGTTGTGGAACAGTCCGGTTCGGTCCCGATCCCGCGGTCGAGCGGTTTTGGTGGTCTGTAACACGAGCAGCGGCGTTCCGTCGATCCCGAGCGTCGTCGTCGACTGGTCGCGGTGCTGGACGGCGAGTCCGACGACATCGCGGTAGAACTCCGTCATCGCCGCTCGGTCGGCGACCACCAGCGCGGTTCGTCCGAGACGCGTCGCCTCCGGAAGCGACGCGGAAGCAGCCGTCATAGGCCCACTAGGTCCGTTCCGCGTATAGTGGCCACGGCCGACCCGGTTTCCGGCGTCGCCACTCGTCTCTTGTTTCGAAACCGGATGGTCGTCCGAGTCGGTGCGTCGGTGACGTCCTTACGAAACGAACGTCAGAAGCTGTACGAGGATGCCAAACAGGACGCCAGTCGCGATGATCGTCTTGGGGTCGATACGAATGGCGTTCGAGTCCTCGGAGTCGAAGTACCGGATGAGCCCGGCACTGGACATCAGTCCGCCGGTGTTCTGTCCGCTGTCCATACCCGTCCATACGGGCGGGCCGAACTAAAGCTTTCGACGTGTCGCCGCTCGGTCCGGATACGTTCATTAGTCCGTCTCCCGAACGGTTACACGGAGCTATGATCGACTCGGCTCTCGTCGAGGACATCACGGAGACGATCGCAACGGATCCGGCGAGGTTCGGCGAGCGCGTCGAGACGGAGGCACAGCGGCTCAAAGCCGACCTCCGTGCGGGGGTGTTCGACAACCCGCAGGCGATCGTCGGCCTCGAGTACGAGTTCTACGGCGTCGACCGGGACATGGCGACGTTGCGCCGGGTTCCGCGCTGGCTGCTCCGGTTTATCGGGTTCGGGACGGAGATGGGACTGCACAACGCCGAGATGAACACGAGCCCGCAACCGCTGAACGCGTACGGGCTGGTCGCCCAACAGCGGGAAGTACAGGCCCGGCTCGCGGCCGCACGCGAGCGCACCCGCTCCGAGGGGATCGACCTCGTCAGCGACGGCATCTGGACCGTTCCGCCGACCGGTGAATCCGCGCAGCAGTATCTCACAGACACCATCGAGCGCGACGGGGTCACGATCTCGACGAACGTCAGCGACGACGTTCGCTATCAGGCGATGTCGAACGCGGCCTACCCCGCGCGGATGCGGCTCGAGGCCCCCCACGTCGACGTGTCGGCCGATACCATCGGACTCGAGTCGCTGATTACTTCGATCCAGCCCCATTATCAGGTACCCCACGCGTCGGCTCTCCCGGAGTACTTTCGGTACGCGATCCGGATCGCGGGGCCGTTGCTCGCACTCGGGGTCAACGCGCCGTTTTTCCCGCCGGAGTGCTACGACGACGGCGCGGACCCGCGGGCGGTACTCGAGGACGGCCACATGGAACACCGGATCGGCGTCTTCGAGAGCGTCATGCGGCCGAGCGACGACACGCCCGCGAAGGTCCGCTTTCCCCGTGATCTCGAGACGGTCGAGGAAGCCGTCGATCGCATCGCCGAGGACGTCCCGATCGTCCCGGCCGAACTCGAGGCCTGCGGCCGGTTCGACGACCGATACCGCCACCTCTCGTACAAACACGGGAGTTACTGGCGGTGGATCCGTCCGGTATTCGATGCGCCGTCGAAAGCGAACGCGAACGCCCGGATCGAGTTCCGACCGCTTCCCGCCCAGCCGACGGTTCGTGACAGCGTCGCCTTCCTCGCTGCCTTCGCCGGCCTGATGGAGAGTCTTCCTCGCCGCGAGCATCCCATCGGGACCCTCGAGTGGGATCGGGCACGCGATAACTTCTTCGCGGCCGTCCGCGACGGTCTCGAGGCGGACCTGACGTGGATCGACGCCGACGGCCAGCCCACCACCGACCGAACGCAGCGCTACGACGAACTGTTCTCGGCGGCGCGTGACGGCCTCGAGACGCGCGGCCTGTCGGAGGCGGCGATCGACCGCTACCTCGAGCCGTTGTGGGCCCGCTTCGAGCGAGGGATCACCCCGGCCGCGTGGAAACGACGCCGCGTCGAAGCGCGACTCGAGGCGGGTGCGCCCCTCGACGAGGCGCTTCCGGCCATGCAGCGGTCCTACGTCGAACGTCAGCGGGAAACGTTGCTCGAGGGAACCTTCGCCGACTGGCTCGCGTAACGGCGGGCCGTACGCGGGTTCCACCGTTCGAACGCAAGTGGGAAACCCTTATGCGCGGCGCGTTGAAACTAGCCATGAACCGTATGACTGTCACACTTAAGGACTTCTACGCTGACTGGTGTGGCCCCTGCAAGACCCAGGACCCGATTCTCGAGGAACTCGAGGAGGACTGGGAGGGCCGATTCGAGGTCGAGAAGATCAACGTCGACGAACAACAGGACGTCGCCAACGAATATCAGGTGCGCTCGCTGCCGACGCTCATCATCGAAAACGACGACGGCATCGTCGAGCGGTTCGTCGGCGTAACCCAGCGCGAGGACCTCGAGGACGCCCTCGAGTCCGCCGGCGCGTAATCCGTTCCGCCCGCGTCCCGACGACGCCGAACTACTATCACTGATTCCGCCGTTTTCGGACCCCTAGATCCACTTTACGCCGACGTCGTGCAACTCCTCGTTGTACTTGGCGATGTTGATGACAAGCGGCGTGACGCTTTCGACTTCCGCGGCGTTTCCGAGCGGTCCCGCGTCGAGCGCGCGCAGGCCCTCGATTTCGCCCGCGAGGTCACGGACGGTCTTTTTCGCGCCGTCGTCGTCGGCGACGACGAGCGTATCGAGATCGAACTCGGCGTCGAGGTCGGCGAGTTTGCCCGCCGCGAGGTTGTGAAACGCGCCGACGACCGGTACCGCGTCGGGGGCTCGCTGGGCGACCAGTTCGGTGACACTGCCGGCCCCCGGCGGATGATAGTGCATCCCGTCTTCGTCGCCCTGCATCCCGACCGCGGGGGTGACGAGGATCGTCTCCTCGTCGAGCGTGTCCGCGACCGCGTCGACGGTGTCGCCGGCGTAGTACGGCGGCACGCTGAGGACGACGACGTCGGCCCGATCGGCCGCCATCTCATTCGCAAAGCCCTTGACGGTCGCGTCGGCTCCGTGGTCCTCGAGTATCGACTCGTAGTCCGCGACCGCGTCCCGCGCTTTCTCGGGGTCACGCGATCCGATGAGGACCTCGTGGTCGGTATCGCGTGCAAACCGGAGCGCGAGTCCTTCGCCGATATCGCCAGTGCCGCCGAGTAGTGCGATTCGCATACACGGCTGTGCGGACGGCATGCGAATAAAAGGGTGGGAGGTCGGCCGATCTCGCCGGGTTTTCGGCTGCCGTGGCGCTCCCCGATCGGACCGTCACCGGGCAACGACCAGAACGGTCACTTCGTCGTCGTCGCCACCCCCGATCACACGGACGGGGAACCGCTCGTCCTGACTGGTCGGATACGTCTCGTACCCGAGCGTGACCGTCCGGGTCTCGCCGGGGTCGAGCGTCACCGTCTGTGTGTCCACGACCGTCGGATCGTGACCGACGACGAGTTCGAGTTCCGCCGTTCTGCCCGCTCCGCTCGCGTTCTCGACGACGGCGCTCACTTCGAGGAATTCACCGGCGTCGACGGGTGCGTTCGTGCTGCCGATCCGTACGTCGACGGCGTCGGGGGACGGCTCCCGCTCTCGCCGCCGGAACTGCCAGGCGTCCTCGAGCGCGGTTGCGGTCCCGTCGGTTGCGATCACCCACGGCAGGACGCGACAGGTGTGACAGCCGGCGTCCGTCGACAGCCGCGCCGTGTCGGTCGCCCCCTCGAGATCACTCGTGCCGAGGATCACGTCGGACTGGGTCAGCCACCAGACGACCCGATCGAGGCTTCCGTCGGGGTCGGTCGCCTCGAGTTCGAACGTGACCGTCTCGCCTCGAGAGACGGAGACGACGCTGCTTCGCGGTCGAACGGCCTCGACTGACGGCGAGGCGTGGCCGCCGCCTGTGACTTCGACCCGCCAGCGCGCCGCGTACGTTCGCGTCCCCTCCTGCGGGACGACGGCCGCGGCGACCTCGTGCGTTCCGAGCGTCTCGAACGACTGCCACCGGTAGTCGGCGTCGAACGCGGCGTAGTACGTCGACTGCCACGGCCCGATGGAGGTACCGACCCGTTCCCCATCGACCCACCAGACGGTCCGCTGTGACTCGCCCGGTTCGACGGCTCCGGCCTCGAACAGCACCCGAGTTTCGGGCTGGACGGCGAGTTCGCCGTCGGGGCTGGCGACGGGCAGCGTCGACGCGCCACGAACCGAGACCGTGCGTTCGGCCGAGACGCCGTCGGCGACCACTCGAACCGGAAACGTCGACTCCCGCGGGACCGGATAGGTGAAAAACCCCTGTCGGACCGTCCGGGTCTCGCCGGCTTCGATCGTCAGTCGGCGGCGGCCGACCCGTTCGGGATCGTGTCCGACGACGAGCGCGACCTCGGCCCGGACGGCCGTCGTTCCCGTGTTCTCGATTGCTGCCGTCACCCTGAGAAACTCGCCCGCGCCGACCGGCGCGTCCGTGTCGACGATCGAGACCTCGAGCGCGTCGACCGCGTCGACCGGGTCCTCGAGCGCGTCCGCCGTGGAGCGGTCGTCCTGCCCCGTGGTGACCCACTGTCCTGCTGTGAGAGCGACACCGCCGGTCGCGACGCGTTTCAGCACCCGTCGTCGTATCTGTCCCCTCATTGTACGTCGCTACGCCGTGATGCCGGCAAAAAGACGGCCGACCGTTGCGTTCCCAACCCAACGTTGGGAGGCGACGAGCGTCGCGGCGCTTTCCCGTCGGCGTTTCCGAGGCGATGTAGGTCGCCCATTACGCCCCGCCGGCTGCCGACCGCGGCTGTAGCCGCGGGCTACCCCCGCCGAGCGGGCCTACGGCGCGTCGTCGTCGTCCGGATTCATCGCCGCACCGAGCCCGCTGTCGTACGCGTCGCGTTCGTCGACCTCGCGGATACGTTGTTCGACCCGTTCCGCGAGCGCCTGTCGGCGTTGCTCGTCGACGTCTGGATCGTTCCCGAGCGCCCGAACGTCCTGCCGTGCCGTCCGTAAGACGGCGATCGCCTCCTCGGTCTCGAGGTCGGTCGCGCGCTCGAGGCTCCGTTCGACGTCCGCAATCGTCGTGTCGGTCATGGGCGTCGCTTCGGCGGCGAGGGTGTTCAAGCATCGGCCGGGAGTCGCCACGCCCGCCGATACCGGCCGAACTGCGGTACCGTTTTTCCCGTGCGTTTACGGCTCGAATGCGACGTTCGTTACCGTGTCGACGACACCCGAGACGGTATGAATTTCGTCGGCGACGACTGCGGGGAGGTCGTCGGGGTCGTCGAGTTCGAGCTGTGCGATGACGTCGTACTCGCCGGTGACGACGTGGACCGTACTGACCGCGTCGATGCCGCCGATTTCGTCCGCCACGGCGCTGACGGCACCGGCGTCGGCCAGGATGTTGACGTACGCGTCGGTCATGCGTCTCACCCCCACTGTGGGGTGGTGGACCCTCCCACTCGAGCCACGATCAATGTTGGCCCCGCCGTCGAACACAGGCTCCATTACCGCCCCGGTCGTTGCTCCGGTATGCCACCCGCCCTCATCGCCCACCGTGGCTACGCCGGCGTCGCGCCCGAAAACACCGTTGGCGCGGCCGTCCGGGCGGCCGAACGCGACGACACCGACATGATCGAGATCGACGTCCAGCCGGCCGCCTGCGGCACGCCGGTCGTCATCCACGACGACCGACTCGAGGGGACCGACGCCCGCGAGGGACGCCCGCTTACCGACGCCGCCGGACTCGTCCGCGAGACGCCGCTCGCGGATATCCGATCGGCGCGGGTCCTCGGAACCGGTGAGACGGTGCCGACGCTCGCTGCGTTGCTCGAAGCGCTTCCGGCGACCGTCGGCGTCAACGTCGAACTGAAGAATCCGGGGACGGCCGACCTGCGGTTCGCCGAGCCGCTCGAGTCGGACGAGCGGGCCGAGCGACGGGCGCTCTGGACGCCGTTCGTCGAGCGCGTCGTCGATGTCTGCGACGACTTCGGCGGCGAGGTGCTCGCATCCTCGTTCTGTGCCGGCGCGCTCGCGGCCGTCCGCGACGTCGCCCCGGAGTACCCCGCCGCGGCGCTCGTGTGGGATGACCTCGAGTCCGGCCTCGAGATCGCGCGCCGCTACGACTGCGAGGCCGTCCATCCGCCGCGAAACGCGATCGCCGGGACGTCGATGGCGACGACCGATTACGCCGGGTTCCCGGCCGCCGCCCCATCGATCGACCTCCTCGAGAGCGCCCACGCCGAGGGGCGGACGGTCAACGTCTGGACGATCGACTCCTGGATCCAGTACGACCAGCTTGCGGCGGCGGGCGTCGACGGGATCATCGCGGACGTCCCTGACGTGGCCCGGTTCACGTCGTCGACAGCCGATTCGAGCGCGTAGGCGTTGTCGGTGTCGGCTGCCGTCTACACCTTATAGCCGAGCAGTAGCGTGATCCCCTGTCCCGCAAGTGCAAGCGTCGCCCGCGTCGCGCGTTCGGTGATCCACGTTCGGTCGACGACCGTTTCGATGAGTGTCGACACGAACAGCGCGTCGACGACGACAGCGGCCACCATCAGTCCGAGCACCGTTACGAACGCGCGTCCGAAATGCGTCACCTCGAGTCCGAGCCGGTCGAGACCGCCGTAAAACGCGAGCCAACCGGCCACCAGAACGCAGCCGAGCAGATACATGTTCACGAACGCGGGCGGCCAGCCGACGCTTACGGCCAGTGCATACCCCGCCGGAAGGAAGGCAAACGGGAGGTAAAACACGGACAACAACCCGAACGCGCCACCACCCGTCGTGTCCGCACGGATCCGTTCGTAGCCGCGTTGTTCGAGCCAGATGGTCGCCCCGGCGGCGACGGCGAAAACGAACAGCCACGCGCTTTCCTCCGGGAGTCCCGCGTCGGTCGGTTCGACGCCACTGAGCCGGGTCCCGGCCATCAACGCGTTTACCGAAAACCACGTCGTCCCTGCCAGCGTCCCAAGCGCACGGCCGATTTCGACACAGATCGATCGGGCCGTCGTCTGGAGTGTTCGAATCGTACGCGTCACCGGCTGGGACACCTCGCTGTTAATTCCCAAGGTGTACTAGGATAAATTACTATTGATGGTTTCCACCTCCAACCTTCGCCGTCTGCTCGACGGCGATTCGGGTCCGGCGTCGGGTTCGACTAGGCGTCCGATGTCGCGAGCAGATCGGGAACCTCGTTGACCGACTCCAGAACGGCCACCGCACCTTCGCGGTCGTACTTTCGGCGGCCCTCCTCGCCGGTCAGTCCACCGGTCAGGACGCCGACGCCGGCGTACTCCCGCTCCGGATCGGATTCGGTTGCGTTCACGGCCGTCCGCACGTCGTCGAGCGTATCCCCGACGAAGACGACGCGGTCGGCGTCGAACCGTGCGGCGAGCGTCGTCAACGCCTTCGGATGTGGCTTTCCCTCCTCCCAGTCGTCCATCGTAAAGCGGTGTTCGAGGGGCACCTCGTCCTCGAGTCCGACGCGTTCGAGTGCGATCTCGGCCTCGGCTTCCGGCCGTCCGGTCAGAACGCCGACGTCGTAGTCCTCGAGCAGGCGACTGCGGGCGTCGCCCTCGAGCAACACCGGCTCGTCGTGAATGAATCCACGCGTTTCGAGGTCGGCGTCCGGCTCGCCGCCCTCGAGCCCCCGGTAGCGGTCGGCCCCGAGGTACAGTTGCTGGAAGACATCACGGAGGCGCTCGCGGTCCCAGCGGTCCGTGACCCGCTGGGTTGCTCGCGCGCCGATCCCCTCGCGGACGACGGTTTCGGCCGCCTCGAGTCCGCCGCCCGCGGCGGCGATCCGGTCGGTAAACTCGTCGATCGATTCGTCGTATCCCTCTTCGGCGGCGAGGACGTACAGCGCGGCCGCGTGGGTGAGTTCCCAGTCGTTGTTGAACCCGCCCGCGTCCTTGAACTGCTGGATGTCGGCCTTGCGGATCGTTCGCCCGTAGACGTACTCGATCGACTCGACGATCGCCCGCCGATAGGAGTCGGCGACGTCGACGAGTACCCCGTCGATGTCGAGGACGACGGCGTCTGCGTTCATACCCGTCCGGACGGTCCGACGGGGATAAAGGTGGTTGGATTCGCCTCGGTAGCTCCGCGACCCGGTCGTCGTTCACTCGAGGGCGTCGCCGGGTGCGTCCGTCCGAGCGACGTACAGCGTTCCCTCCGCGATCGTGTGTCGCTCGACCGGCACCGCGGGCTGGTCGCCGCCGAGCGTCGTGAAGAGAAATGCGGCATTGGCGTCGCGGGCGACCTCGAGTGCCGGCCGGTGGAGTTCCGGCGGCAGGTTCCGGGCGTACACGACGTCGGCGGCCGCGTAGATCGACGGGTCGGGATCGGTGACGTCGTCACGGACGAACCGAACCCCGTCGGGAACGGCTCGCTCGTAGACATCCGTTGCCGTCACCGAAACGCCCTTTTTCGTCAGCGCACGCGCAAGATCGGTCCGGCGACCGATCCCGACTTCGACGACGTGGTCGGCCGTCAGGAGGTAATCGAGCATTGTTTCACGCGGGGAACGGACGTGGTTCACGGCGGGACGTTTATGACACCCGCGCCCATAGCGTTTGCCATGCTCGTCGATATCGTGCCGGTCGGCAACGTGTCCGCGACGGTCAAGCGGGCGGCCTCCACCGCGTTGCGATCGGTCTACGACTGCGACGTGTCGGTCAGCGACTCGCAGTCGGTTCCAAACGGCGCGTACGACTCCAGCCGGAACCAGTATTCGGCCGAATCGTTCATCCAGCTCGCCGAACGCGTCGGCCGCGGGGAGAAAAACATCGCGATCACGCCTCACGACCTCTTCTATCGGCGACGGAACTACGTCTTCGGCCTCGCCTATCTCGACGGCAGCGGCAGCGTCGTTTCGACGTATCGGCTCCAGACCTCGAGCGACGGCGGCTTCTCGAACAAGAGCGCGAACGAAATCTTCGAAAACCGCGTCCGCAAGGAGATCGTCCACGAGATCGGCCACACCTACGGCCTCGAGCACTGCGACAACAACCGCTGTGTCATGAACTTCTCGCCGACCGTCCGCGAAGTCGACATCAAGGAGGAAAACCTCTGTGGGAGCTGTCAACGACTGATTAGCTAAGGGGCGTATCAGACCGTCGGACCCGTGTCTATGTGAGATGACCCCACCTCCGGTTGCTGACTGTCTCAGACGGGTACTCGGTCCGCCAGTTCCGAGCTCCTACGCATCCCGCAGTCGGGAGGTGTTCCAGAGGTATGGAAGCGGATCTTCGGGGCACCACCGAGACGCGAGTCCGCAATCGAAACGCCCCTCGTCTGAACGTCTCGATGGCGAGTGTCCGTTCCGGCTTACGGCGCGTAGTAGTACTCGCCGTCCTGTTTCTGCTGTTTGTCGAGCTGGGAGTCCGGCTTGTTGATCCGCGGCCGGGAGGTGCGCTCGTCGCGGCGGAACGTGACCTCGAGGTTCGCGAGGAACTCGTTCATGCCCTCGCGCATCGACTGTGGCTGGCCGGCATATCCCTCGACGGCCGGTTCGCCGTCGAAGACCATCAGCCGGTCCGCAAGCAGGTCGATCATGTAGATGTCGTGGTCGATGACCATCACGGTCGCGTCCTGCTGTTCGGCGTACCGCCGAATGGCGCTTGTCGCCTGCACGCGCTGTTCGACGTCGAGGTGGGCTGATGGTTCGTCGAGCAGGTAGAGGTCGGCCGAATCCGACAGACAGGCCGCGATCGCGACCCGCTGGCGCTCGCCGCCGGAGAGGTCCGAGAGGTTCTGCTCCATGATCCGCTCTAACTGGAGCGGCTGGGCGATTTCGGTGTTCCAGTACGAGGAACCGAACTGGTCGGTAATCGAGGAGAGGAACGCGTCGACCCGCATGTGCTGGTCGATGGTGACGTACTGGGGCTTGTACGAGATCTCCAGATCCAGATCGGCGTCCCCTTCGTCGGGTGCGATGTTCCCCGTCAGCAGCTTCGCAAACGTCGATTTCCCGATCCCGTTGGGACCGACGACTCCCAGCACTTCGTTCTCGCGGATCTCGCCGCCCTCGACCTCGAGCGTGAACTCGCCGTCGCCGTAGCTTTTGGTGAGGTCGGGGTAGTCGACGAGTACGTCGCCGTGGGTCGCGGTTCGGGGTGCGTGTTCCTCGAACTCGATGGGATCCGGCCGGATCCGCATGTTCTCGTTGTCGAGATATCCGGAGAGGTACTCGTTGATCCCGTTGCGGACGGACTTGGGCGGCGTAATGACGCCGTACGCGCCGGGTTCACCGTAGGCGACGTGCAGCGTGTCCGCCAGCAGATCCAGAATTGCGAGGTCGTGCTCGACGACCAGCATCGACTTGTCCTCCTCCTCGGCGAGTTCGCGGATCAACCGTGCCGCGGTCACGCGCTGACCGATGTCGAGGTACGGGGTGATCTCGTCGAGGAAGTAAAAGTCCGTGTCCCGGGCCAGCGTCGCGGCGAGTGCCACCCGCTGGAGTTCCCCGCCGGAGAGATCGTCGATCGACTGCTCCATGACCGGTTCGATCGAGAGGCGCTCGACGAGGTTGTCGAGGGCGTCGCGTTCGTTCGTCCGCTCGAGCAGTTCGCGGGTGTTGCCGTCGAACTGATTTGGAATCTGGTCGACGTACTGGGGCTTGCGGGCGACGGTGATCTCGCCGTCGCGAACGTCAGCGATGTAGTCCTGCAGTTCGGTTCCGCGGTAAGCCTCGAGTACGTCGTCCCACCCCGGCGACTCGTCGTGGCGGCCGAGGTTCGGCTCGAGTTCGCCAGCGAGGATGCGAACGGCGGTCGTCTTCCCGATCCCGTTCGGTCCGAGAATGCCGGTAACCTGTCCCTCCTGTGGCGCTGGCAGGCCGTACAGCGAGAAGGCGTTTTCCCCGTACCGGTGAACGGGGTCGTCCTGGAGTTCCTGTGGCAGGTTGATGATCTCGATGGCGTCGAACGGACACTTCTCGACGCAGATCCCACAGCTTTCCCCGAGACAGATCTCCTCGGAGATCCGGACCTGTTCGGGCTGGCCTTCCGGGGTTTCCTCGCCGCGGAGGGTAATGCACTCTTTCCCCGTGCGGTTGGGTGGACAGTAGTTTTTACACTCGTAACTACAGCGGTCCGGCTGACAGCGATCGAGGTCGACGACTGCGATACTATCGTCCGCCATCGTTATGCCGGGTGTTGTGCGGTAAGCAGGATCCCCCACGTCACGAACCACAACGCGAAGGTCATGAACGCGACGAACAGGTAGTGTTTCGTCCCGAACTCGTCGTCGTCGTAGATCCCCGAGGCGGTGTAGAGAACGAACTGGACGAGGATCGCGCCGAGGACGAACCCCAGCGCTCGCCTGTCAGCGGCCGCCTCGTTGACGGCGAGACCGCCGGTGATGGCTGCGGAGGCGAGTGCCGCGCCGACGCCGAGCAACGCGGCGACTGCCGTGACGCCGATCGAGCGAATGTGCTCGCGTCGGTCGCTGATCGATTCGGTCGACATAGGACGAACTCTGTCGTCGGTGGTGAAAAGGGGTTCGCATTGTGGAGACGGACGTTTCGTCACCCGCCAGCGATCTCGAACGCGTCCGTCTCGCGGTCCCCGGTGTCGGTCCGGGTAAACGTCACGTCGTACGGTCCGCCGCCCTCCGTGACCTCGATCCCGATCGAGACACGGATGTCGTCTCCCGCGTCGTTCTCCGCGTTCGACTGATAGACGATTTCGTCGCCCTCGCGCCAGACGTTATCGTCGCTGCCCGGGCCTCCCTCGAGTCGAACGTCCCAGTCGTAGTCGACGGCGCTTCCTTCCGGGTCACTGACGTCGATTCGAACGTACTCCCAGGAATCGACACCCTGACCGGGCGTGAAACCGAACGTCTGGCGCTCGTCGTCGGGGTGGATGTCTGTCGCCGTGACGTCCATGAACGGTTCGTCTCCGCCCTCGACGCCGTCGATCTCGAACTGGGTCGTCCCTGCTTCGTTCGTGTCGCGCCGAGTAAACACTACGTCGTAGGGGCCGCCGTCACCGTCGGTCGCATAGCTGCCGGCGGAGAGGACGATCTCGTCGGCGTGTTTGTCCTTCGACGATACCTGATAGACGAGACTGTCCCCGCTCGTCCAGACGGTTCCATGGCCGCGCTCGACGCGGACATCGCCGTCGTAGAACGTCCCGTCGTAATCGACGCCGTCGTCCCGCGGGTCGCGCAGATCGATCTCGATTTGTTCGTTCGGCTGTCGGCTTCCGGCGAGCGTGAACCGGAACTCCTGGCGCTCCTCGCCCGCGTCGACGAAGCCGGAGACGTCGCTCGCGTCGATCGAATCGAAGCCGGATGCCTGTCCGGGCGGGGAACGTCCCGGACAGTCCCGCTGGACCGTGATCGTCTCCGTAACGCCGTCGACGGCCGTTCGCTTACCCGAGGCCGATCGAACGGTCACCTCGAGTCGCGTCGTTCCGGACCCCGACCCCGGCTTGCAGGTTACCGCATATGTCGTTCCTTCGCCGGCCGGGAGTTCCCCGTCGAACGACGAGGCTTCCTCGAGTCCGTCGTCGCGGATCCGCACGTCGGTCTCCAGCGCGAGCGTCTCGTCGAAGTTGTTCGTTATCCGGATGACCTCCTCGGGATCGTTCTGATCCGTGACGACGGTATCGATCGGTTCAACGGTGAGATACGCGTTTTCGTTGTCCGTGACGGCGATCCCGATGCCGCGGTCCGCGGCCAGCGATCCGAACCCGAACGCCGGTCCCGAAGTCAGCACTGCCCCCGCGACGATACACAACACGGCGAACTTGTGAATCGCGTTCATGGTCGATTACGGTGGCCGCTCCAGTTCGCCGAGGCGCAGTCGTCTGTTCTGTAGCACGTGGACGACGGCCGAGCCGGCAAACAGCGCGACAACGAGCGTCGCCCAGCCCAGTTCGGGGACGGTCTCGGTCGGGACGATCTCGAGCCACAGCCCCGTCATCACGACGCTGCCGACGCCGGCGAGGCCGAGATAGTAGACCCCCCACGGGATCGAATCCCCGGGGACGACGTCCAGATAGACCGCGAGTTCGGTCGCATCCTCGGTGAGTTCGATCGTTCGATCGTCGAACTCGACCATGCCTGCCTCCTCGAGCGTCGGAAGATGGGTCTGCTGTAACGAGGTATACACCCGTTTCCGCTCGGCGGACGTCAACTCCGCGACGTCCTTGTCGAGCTCCCAGGCGGCGACGTGTTCGGCGAGATCGCCGAGTTCGACGGGACCATCCTCGCGCTTGCAGTAGTGGATCGCGTACCGGCGGCGGTGATTACTCAGGAGATCGAAAACCTCCCCCCGGTTCGAGTTACCCCCCATCTGTGTTTCTCTCGAGCGTTCGTTCGTAGGGGATACTCGAGTACTCTGATATATATTCTTGGCGCTATTCTAGCAACCCAGTAGAAATGGGTTTCGAGCGCCATACGAATTACTTTTCCTGCAATAATGTGTATATAAAATCATATCAAAATGGTTTGTTGTGTGGCGTCCATCGCTCGCCGAACCGGCTCCGATCGCCCCATTGTCGGCCGGTTCGACTGCCGGCTGGGTCCTACATTGTGCTCGTCCAGATCACGCCCCGATCAGTCCGGAACGCATTCGACGTCGATCGATCGCTCGAGTTCGGTCGCGAACGTCTCGTCGGCCGCCTCGAGTTCGACCGTCAGCGTCGTTTCGGACGCGGTTTGCCGGGACTGGAACCAGACGAACTCGGCGTCGCACTCGACGGTAGCGGTGATATCGTACCGGTCCTCGAGCGATTCCTCGTCGACGGTCACCGCGGGGTCGGTCCCGGTCTGTCGAACCGTGGCGTCGAACGTCAACTCACCGGTCAGTCCCTGATCGCGTGCCGTGACGACCTCGATGTCGCTGTACTCGTACGAGCACCCCGAAAAGAAGCCACAGGAAAGCGCTCCGTCGTCGCTCTCGAGGCTGATCACCGGCCGTTCGGAGGTGGATGCGGTATCGGCGTCCGGATACTCGAGGCCCACGAACGCGTTCCCGTCGTCGGCGACGTCGATACCGGCTCCCCGGTCGGCCGTTATCGAATCGATCGCCCCGGGTGCGGCGACGAACAGGAGCGTTCCGACGGCGAGGAAGCCGACGCCGAGTATCGTAATCGTACGCATACGTATTCACATTCGATGAATCAGTGGTACAAGTCGAAGTCCGTTGCCGTCGCCATCGACTCACACCGCTGCCGGTCGACAGAGTCGATGAGCAGGGGCTTCAGCCGATGACGATGTGGTCGGTATCGACATCGACGCCGGTATCGGGGTTGGCCCCCGAGGTCTCGTCGGGATCGCTGTCCGAGTCACCGGCACCGACGTCGACCGGGGTTCCGTCCCCGTCGACCGGGACCGGCCCTTCGATGTCCGCCGGGATGCTGTCGACCTCGACGAGGACGATCACGTCGTTGAAGTTCGGGTCCCCGGGCGAGTCGGTCTCTTTGGCCTGTTCCCAGAACTCGTCGGGGTCCGTTCCTCGCGCTGCTTCTTCGGTCAACTCCATCATGAAGACGAACTCCTGACCCTCCTTGAGGTCCAGATACCCAGTTCCGTCCTCGAGTTCGCCGCCGAACAGGTCGCGATCGGCCCGCTCGAGGACTTCGTCGGCGCTGTGCTGGCGCTGGTGGCCGGCACGGAGTTCCGGCACGAGGTTGTTCTCGCTATCCCTGACACGGACGTTCGCGCCGTTCGAGTCGGTCGTCGCGTCGACCGAGAGCGATTCGCGGCCGGTGTTCAGACAGTCATTGTGTTCCCAGTACCCGTTTCCGTTGTACTCCGACCACGTATCGTGGTAATCGTAATATTCACCGTCGGTATACGTATCTACGTTTTGTGTCTCGTAATTCCTTCCGCAACCGTATAGCGTCGAACTCAGCGTGAGGCTCACCCGCTCGTCGGTCGTGAAGCTGTAATCCCAGATCTGCTCTCTCGTATCGTGGGTGTTGAGGTTCCGACGAGTGGACGAGCCCTCGGAGCCGTATTCGCCGTTTGTCCAGTCGTCGGGTTTGATGACGTTTCTGTCGCCGGTCGGCTCCCCATCCTCGTCGACGGGACGAGTGACGATGTCGACCGTCACTGGTGCCCAGTTCTTCTCGTAGACCTGATACTCTCCCCAGTCACCCGGGCCATCCCAGGCCCAGTCGCCGTTTCTACTTTCGGTCCATTGGAGATCCCAGCCGCCGTCGGAATCCCACCAGATCTTCTCCGCATCGACGAACTCGTACTCCGTACAGCTGTACATCCAATTGGTCGCAGCACATTTCATCTCACCGTCGCTTTGCCACCCGCCAGCGTCGTTCCACCTCGCTTCGCCTCTGTACCCCGTTTTGACGTTGTAGTCCCAGCCATTGCCGGCATCCCTCCGCCATTCGCCGTCTTCGATGTCGTCGCGGAGATGCCCGTTTCGTGTTCTTCTTGTCGGGGTTTCGGCCGAAATCTCGGTTCCGAGAACCGATACGTTGACCGTGTTTCCGGGCTCGAGGTAGACCTCGGAGTCGTCCGAATCGACGCCGGTATTGACCGTGAACGTCCCCGTTACGTTCTCGTCACCGGTATCGATCGTGTACTTGTGCCGGCCGTTGAACATCTTGCTCGCGTTCATCCGCCACTCGACAGGGGTCGTCACGCCGTACGTCCCGTCGGCGGATACCGGTGCCACGCTTTTGTACGCACTGGGCGTCTCCCCGTCGAGGTACTCGAGTTCGAGGTCGACGGCCCGGTCGGTGGTGTTTTTCGTACCGATCTGCTGGACGTCTCCGGAGATCGTCACGTTGCCGTCGCCCGACTGAGACGCGTTGACCGCCGATACCTTGCTGAGTTCGAAGTAGGGTTTCTTTTTCCCGTAGTAGAACGTCCCCGGGGTATTGAGGTCGTCCTTGTCGGTCTCGATCTTGTATTTGTACGTTTCCCCGGGCGTCAGCTTGTGCTTGAAGGCCCCGGGCTGGAACTGTGCGGCCGTCCCGCTTTTCTTCTTTTGCCCGAGGTTCTCCGTTTCACCCGGATCGAGGCCGACGTCTACGTCCTTCGAGAGGATTTCGGTGCTGAGCGACGAGTCCCAGATCGAGACGGAAACTGTCTGTTTGTCGTAGCGGTCGCCGGTGTTTTTGATAATCCCGCCGACACGGAACAGGGAACTCTTGTCGACCCGCTGGTCCAACGATTTGCCGTTAGGCCCGAACAGTCCTCGGTCCTCGACGACGATGAACGTCGCCGGATCGAACGGATCCCGGACGTCTTTGATAGTGACGGTCACCGTTTCGGCGTTCGGATCCGTCGTGACGTCCGCGTACTCCCCGAGTTCCCCCTCGAGGAACTGTTCCCATCCCTCGTAGTAGGGGCTCTCGATCCGGAACGCCACGTCGGTCCCTTCCGGACTCCGTGCGGCGGCCGTCGCGATTTCCTCGGTCAGGTTCGTCGCCTTGCTGTAGTCGGCTCTCGCGATCGGGTCCGATCCCTGGAGGGCCTCCTCCTCGAGTTGCATGATGTTGAGCCGCAGGGATTGGCTCTCGTTGTCGTAGCTGATCTGGGGCTCCGAGACGACGGTCGTTTCACTGCCCGTAAATTCCCAGATACCGCCGCCCTGATGTGCGATCGTTCGGTCGTCGAGGTCGAACTCGAGCGCCCCGAGTTCGCCGGAGACGGTGCGGGTATCGTTGGTCCACGGCGGCGATTCGGTCGAACTGTTGAACCAGACGAGTTCGATGCTGCCCTCTTCGGCGACGTCCGGCTGACAGTCCGGGTCGTCGAACTCGAGCGGTTGGTCCTTCCCTGTCGATGCCACCGTTCCGATCCGGTGATCGGTTTCGTCGGCACAAAGCCGAACCTGCTCGCGATCGGCTTGCGACTCGAGCGAGTCCATCATCGTGGAGCCGGCTGCAAACACGAGCGCGGATCCGATAAGTACCATAACGAAAAGGAGTGCGATCCCGACGATCGGACTCACACCCCGATTCGCGTTGCCCGGCGAACGGGCCCTGTCTCTTCCCACCATTGGATATTATATGCTGACACGTAGTATAAAAATATGCATGTATATCGATCTCGTTGTAATCTCGAACCGGCTTTCAAGTTGGTCTTGAGCACCGTCCGAACGGTGAACAGCGGAATACTCGCAGTGCTCGGCACTGAGGCACTGTGGCTGCTCGCGATCGAACGCACGTCCCGTCGATCCGGGACAACAAGTAAGATGTTTTACAATACGTGTGGCATACCAACCGAGGTCCTCGTTCACTCGCGTCACAGGGGCGTCGGACCGCCGTCCGTCGGTGTCGCGCGTTTCAGGACGCGCTTGAAGCGGTTCTGGCGGACCGTTCGGGAGTTCTCACCCACCGATCGGACGTTCTGGCTACTCAATACAAAGGGGGAGGAGTCACAGGAATGCGGTAACGGTCGTCCGGTAATCGTCGCTTACGATCGCCGGCACCGAAGGCAAGACCATGAGAATGAATCGACGCAACGTGTTAGTTGGATTGGGTACGATCGTCGCAGGCGGTGGCGCAGCGCTCGGGACGGGCGCGTTCAGTAGCGTAGAAGCGAGCCGAACGGCCAACATCGACGTGGCCGACGACGCAGCCGCGTTCCTCGCACTCGAGGTCCACTCGAGTCGAGCGGCCGACAGCGGCTTCGTTCAGGCAAGCGGTGGAACCGACGGGAACGGCAATCAACAGGGGCAGATCGAGTTCCACTTCGACGCAACGGCCGCCGATGGCGACGGACTCAACGACGATGCGGTAACGTCTTTCGACGATCTCCTCACGATCACGAACAACGGGACGAACGACGTGACGCTCTCGATCGGGCCCGACGATAGCAGCTACGACGCCGTTCTCACGCCCTACGTCGGGAGTGACCGAAACACCGTGATCGACGGGACACAGATCCTCACCGCTGATGGGACCGACGCCGGCGACAACGAGTACGGCTCGAGTATCGACGTCGGGTTCGAGTTCGATACGACCGCCGGTGACGCGAGCCAGATCGAGACGATCGTAATCACCGCGGACGAAGCCTGAGGCCGATCTCGGAGTTTCGATTCGGTGGTCCGCCTCGAACGTCCAGCCGCGGCTACCGGACAGCAATGCCATCGCTACGGATACGACTCCTCACAATCGCCGTCTGTCTGTTTGCCCTTGCGGTTCCGACAGCAGCGGTTACCATCGGTGAAGAGGCCGAACGCGACGACGTCGTCATCGAACCGACGAGTGAGCGATACGCGTCGGTCGACGCCGACGGCCAACTCAGGCTCGACCTCGACGCGCTCAACGACCGTGCGGTGACTGCTGCGGACGACGTGTTCACCATAACCGTCACCGACGACGCCGTCGCCGCAGTGTGGATCGACCACGGCGACGACGGCGTGACCTTCTACGAGCGTGGCGCTCCCGACGACGAAATCACCGATACAACGCCGCTCGAGCCGGATGCTGGCGAAACGATTCCCGTTGGAGTCGCGGTCGATACGCACGCCGTCGCCGATACCGCGGAGACGTTCACGGTACACGTGGAGTACGGAACCGGAGACGGTGACCCCGAACGGCCGTCCGAACCCGGCCAGAGAACGGGCGGGGCTGGCCCCGGGGTCAGTATCACGCAGACGGGGATCGACGTATCCCGGCAGCCGATCGACGCGGGCGAGAACGTGACGGTGAACGCGACCTACGAGAACGCCGGTACCGCGACGGGGCGGACGACCGCCGTGCTGACCGTCGACGGCGTCGTCGTCGACCAGCGGACGATCACGCTCGAACCCGGCGAGACGCGGACGGTCTCGTTCGAACGGCCCATGCAGTGGCCGGGAACGTACGCGGTCGGTGTCGGGGAGTTCAGCGAGTCCGTCGTCGTCGACGGGCCACCGGTCGAACTCGTCGAAGCGACCGTCGCGGACGCCGAACTCGTCGTCGGCGAGTCCACGACCGTAACCGCGACCGTCGCCAATCCCACTGATGAATCGGTCGAGCGAACGCTCGAACTCGTGCTCGACGGCATCGTCGTCGACGAAATGACCGTCGTCGTCCCGCCGAACGAGGAGGCGACGGTCTCGTTTCCCTGGACCGCCGACGGACCGGGGACGTACGACGTCGCGGTCGGCGGCGTGTCGGCTGGATCGATCACCGTCACGGAGTCGAGTCCGTTCCCGATCCGGAACCGCGAACTGGCGGCGTCGACGACCGCGGCGCTCGCCCCGCCGACGGCACTGGGACTGTTGGTTCTGCTCGGTGCTGCCAACCGACGGTGGACGCGATGATCGGAGCGACGACCACCGGGAAGTTATGGTCGTGCAGGCCTGACAGAGTGCACGAACGAACCGTTCACGGACAATGAAATACTCGCAACCCGTTCGATGACGTCCACTACCGCCAAGCGCGTCCTCGGGTTCGCCGGCGCGCTCGTGGTCGTCTTGCTTCTGGTCGGTCACCTCCTCGGACAGCCGATCCTGTTGGGGTACGTTGCGACCGGGAGCATGGAGCCGACGATGACGGCCGGCGACGGGTTCGTCGCGATTCCGAGCCTCGTCGCCGGCGACGTCGAGGAGGGCGACGTCGTCGTCTACGACGCCAGGGAACTCCACGGCGGCGGGTTGACGACCCACCGCGTCGTCGACGAAACCGACGAGGGGTACGTTACGGCCGGCGATGCGAACCCGTTTACCGATCAGGACGGGCCGGAACCGCCGGTCTCGGACGAACAGATCGTCGCCGAAGTCTGGCAGGTAAACGGCGAGGTCGTCACGATCCCCTCCCTCGGGACCGCCGTCATGGGCGTCCACGGGGCCGTGGAGTCGACGCATGCGGCGATTGCCCCGGTGCTCGGCCTGACGACGACCGCCGACGCGGACGGCCTTGGCGCGTTGCTGGTCGCGATCGGCGTCGCCATGCTCGGGTTCGGCACTTTGCTCGAGCGACTCGGCCCGGGCCGGCGGGAGACGACGCGCTCGCGCCGTCGGGAGAACGTGATCGGGTTCTGGACGGCGCTTGGACTCGTGTTGCTCGTGCTCGTGACGTTCGCGACTGCGGCGATGGTCGTCCCGTCGGGGACCTACGAGTACGGCCTCGTGAGTACCGAATCGCCCGGCGACGACCCACAGATCGTCGCCCCCGGTGAGACGACGACGCTCACTCGAACCGTCGACAACGCCGGGTACGTGCCGATCGTCGTGGTTCACGAGGCAACCCATCGGGGAGTCGATACCGAGCCGGACTGGCAGACCGTCGGTATCAGAAACCGCGCCGAGACGACGGTATCGCTCACCGCACCCGACTCGACCGGCGAGTACACGCGCCACGTCGGCGAATATCGGTATCTCGCGGTGTTGCCGCCGTCGGTTCTCGTCCGGCTTCACAGCCTCCATCCGCTTGCCGGGATTGCAGCCGTCAACGGCGTCATCGTTGCCGGGGCCGTCGCCCTCGTTCTCCTCCTTTTCGGGTACGGTGACTTCCGCGTTCGCAACGCCGGGGATCACGTCCCGCTATCGACCCGGCTCGAACGGACGATCCGGAAGTGGCGCTGAGTCGATAGTTGTCCCGAACCACTACCGTTATATTGGTGGTCTCCCTTGCTTTCAGGTAGGATTGTCTTGCTGTCCGACTAGTCATACTATAGACTGGTTTGGCAGGAGACCACACGGATGGGGCACATGGAGGGGCTACTTGACAACGCACGGCTCGATCTATTGCTCGCCGAACACGGGCGCGCGGTCGTCGTCGTGCTCGTCGCCGTCGGCGTGCTCACACTTGTTGCAACCGGCTGGGCGGTCGCCACCCCGGAGACGGAGACGACGCCGCGGATGGCGGAGGAATCGGTCACGACCGAGGTCCAGACGAGCGTGACGGTCGTCGACGGCGGGACGCTGTGGGAACCGGACGAACGACTGGAGGATAGTTCGGTCTACATGCTGAACGCGTCGCCGGAACTCGTCGTCGAACCGGAGACGCGGCTGGTCAACGAAACCGCCGGAACACCGGTCACAGACGGCAACGTAACGCACGAACTCACGCTTCGTTTCGAAGCCGCCCGCGACGGGGAGCCGTTCTGGAACGAAACCACCGAAGAACTCAACGCGACGCCGACGGTCGAAGACGGCGTCGCGACGTCACGGACGACCGTCGACGTCGAGTCCTATCTCGAGCGCCAGCGGCAACTCGAGTCCGAACTCGGGCGCGTCGGATCGGTTTCGCTCGAACTGCAACTTCGCGTCGCGTACGACACCGCCCGTCACGACGGCACACAGCGGGCGACGACGACGGTCCAGCTAACCGACGACGCCTACTGGCTCGAGGAGTCGCTGTCGGCGTCCGAAACCAACCCCCATCGGATCGGTACCGAACGGACGACTCAGTCACGAAACCCGCTGTTTATCGCCGCCCTCTCGCTGCTGGGGACGCTGTCGCTTGCCGGCGCTGGGGCCGTCGTTCGCCGTTCCCCTGACGACGTCGAAGCCGCCCGCCGGGCGGTTCACGAACAGCGGTATGCCGAGTGGATCTCGACGGGATCGATTCCGATGTGGATCGGCGACCACCACGTCTCGCTGGATTCCCTCGAAGACGTCGTCGACGTCGCGATCGACGCGAACGAGCGCGTCGTTCACGACCGCCAGCGAGGCCTGTTCGCGGTCGTCAGCGGGAGCGTCGTCTACTACTACAGCCACCGCGGTCGCTGGGAGGAAACCGCCTGGCCGGAACTGGACCTCGAGGAGCGATCGGCCGTGGTAGACGCCGATCCGGGGCCGACTTCCGACGCCGATGACGAGTCCCCGCCCGACGACCTGCCGGAACTGGACGGCAGCGAGGAGTTTACGTCCGTCGACGAACCCGACGCGTTCGACGACGACGAGGACGTGTGGAATCAGCTGTAGCCGGGGTCCGTCCTTCGTCCGTCCCGTCGACGTCTGTCATTGCGTCAGTTGCGTCAGTCCGACCGATCAGCGATGTGGATCGAATCGTCCAGCCCGTGTGACTACCGGAATACGTGCTCCGTCACTGACCACCCAGTCAGGTTCGGATATCCGCACTATCGGGCCACCAATACCGAATTTTACTGGTTCATCACTTCGTAATATTTCCCACAACCCACGCCGTAAGGCTCAACTTTTATACTGCTGGGGGTTTTCGATTCGTAATATGGCAGAGACCGACGGGGAGGAAATCGAAGACTTGCCACCGAGCGCGAAACTCGTCTTCAAGGTCCTCGAGTACGACGGGCCACTGACCCAAAAGCAGATCGTCGAGGAGTCGATGCTATCGGCACGGACGGTGCGCTATGCCCTCGAGCGTCTCGAGGAGATCGGCATCGTCGACGAGGACATCTACTTTGCCGACGCCAGACAGAGTCTCTACCGGCTCGAGGAACCCGTTGCCGCCGACGGGAACGGCGTCGAGGAGTCCCCGAAAAAGGACGCCTGCTGCGCGGAGTAACGCCCCGATCGGAAGAACGGCAGCATTATTTTCCCGGCCGAACCGGACTCAGACATGGACAAGGAGACGGTACCCCGATGGGCGTGGCTGCTGGTGGGGCTCTTTGGGATGGCGATCGTCGCCAATCTGCTCAACGTCGCCGTCCTCGAACCGGCCGGCCTTCCGGCGGAGTACCAGGTGGTGACGGTCATCACCGCGATGTCGCCCGTGTTGATCTACGTCGGCGTCTGGTACGACGAGGACCGCCAACACTACTGGGACCGCTCCCGGGCACACATCGCCGGTGATCTGCTGTTCGTGATCGTGGGCGCAGCGCTTGGCTCGTCGATCGCGCTCGTCGCGATCGTCGATCTCGGCCTCTGGCGGTTCGTGCAGGACCTCGCGGCGATGGCCGCCGGGTTCATGCTGTCGTGGGGCCTGTTCTGGTGGCGCAATCCGGACCTGTACCGGGACATATCGGGGCGGTGACGCCGACCGTCAACGATCCGCGAGTATCGCCGCGCGAGACTCGGCTCTCGCGAGCGCCTCGTTTTCGGCTCGGGTTGCCCGGATCGCTCGCCTCCGCTCGCGCAAAAAATCTCCACCAAAAAAGCCGCTCGCTCACCCCGTTCGCTCGCGGGACGGTTACGACGGGACGACGGTGATCGGTGCTTTCCGGTCGATCGCCCGCTCGAGTTCTTCGGCGATCGCACTGCCGCGTGACACCTGGATTTCACACACGGACCTTTTTCCGCTCGGGTCGCCGCCGGCGACCGCTCGCGGAAAAAATCTCCACCAAAAAAGCCGCTCGCTCACCCCGTTCGCTCGCGGGACGGTTACGACGGGACGACGGTGATCGGTGCTTTCCGGTCGATCGCCCGCTCGAGTTCTTCGGCGATCGCACTGCCGCGTGACACCTGGATCTCGCCGCCACGGCTCACCGTCGCAGTAAAGAGGTAGTCGCTGTCGGCCTGCACCTCCACGGTCTCGCCGTGGTTGCCGTCGACGGGAATGACGATGTGCCGTGAGGTGATTTCGGGCTGGACCATCTGGCCGGCCGTACTGCCACCGCCGCCGTCAGCGCCGGTTTCGCCGCCGGCTCCGCCCGTCCCGTAGTGGGGGTTCTCGTCGTGGGTTCTGACGTCGATGTCGATTCCCAGCCGGTTCTCGATGTCGGTGATGCGACCGCCGCCCTTGCCGATCACGCTCGAGATATCGTCCTCCTCGACGTAGACGACCGCCCGATCCTGACCCTTGAGCTGGACGTCGACGTACCCCCGCGCGACCGAACGGATCTCTCGTTCGATCTCCTGTTTGGCGATGCGGTCGACGCCGGACTCGCTTCCGGGACCGCCCTCCTCGTCTTTGAGCGGGACGGTGACGACCTGGCGGTTGAAGGTGTAGATCTCGTACTCGGGTTCGCCCGTCTCGAAGTTCGTGACCTGGATGACGGGGCGAGCGAGGTCCTCCTCGGTGAGTCCGGCGGGGACTTTGACCTCGGTCCGTACGTCGTACACCGTCTCGACTTCGCCGGCCTCGATGTAGACGACGGTGTCGACGACCTGCGGGATCATCCCGAGTTCGACCCGGCCGACGAGGCGCTGTAAGGCGTCGATCGGTCGGGTCGCGTGGACGACGCCGATCATCCCGACGCCGGCCAGCCGCATGTCCGCGAACACCTCGAAGTCGTCGGTCTTGCGGACCTCGTCGTAGATGGTGTAGTCGGGCCGGACCATCAACAGGGCGTCCGCGGTTTTGGCCATCTCGCCGCCCAGTTCGGTGTACTGGGTGATCTCCGGGCCGACCTGCAGGTCGCGGGGTTTCTCCATCGTCTTGACCGCGTAATCGTGCTCGGAGATGAACCGCGCGACCGCCTGTGCGAACGTCGATTTCCCCGCCCCCGGCGCACCGGAGATCAGAACGCCACGCTGGCGCTCGAGCAGTCGATCCTTCAACTCCGCGGCGTTCTCGTAGTCCTCGATATTCGTCTGTGCGATCGGCCGGACGGCCGTTATTTCGATGCCGTCCGAGAACGGCGGCCGGCCGATCGCGATCCGGTAGTCCCGGAACTGAACGATCTTCATCCCGGGTTCCGAGAGTTCGATGAAGCCCCCGGGAGCCTCCTTGGCCCCGTCGACGATCTCGCGGGCGTACTCGTCCATCGTCTCCTCGTCTAACGGCTCGTCGGCGATCTTCTCGTAGCGCATCTCGCCGAGTTCGCCCCGCTTTGCCATCGGCACCGTATCCGTCTTGAGGTGGACGCTCATCGTCGCCTCGTCGAAGTAGTTCTCGACGGTCAGCGTCCCGACCTCGCGGACTTCGGGCGAGACGTGCTCGACGTCCAGCCCCTTTGCTTTCGCCACCTCGGCCTGAACGATATCGCTCGTGAGGAAGGTCGCGTCGAGTTCCTCCGCGAGATCGCGGATCAGCGCGTCGATCTCGCCCTCGGAGGCGTGGCCCCGCTCGATCGCGCTCGGGCGTTCGCCGACGTACTCGAGGTCGATGACTCCCTCGTCGGCGAGGTCGGCCAGCCGCTGGAGTTCTTCGAGACCGTCCCAGCCGGTCTCGATCCCGTCGTTTGCCTGCGCCTCGAGTTCCGCGACGACGGCTTCCGGCACCGAGATCGTCGCTCCCTCGAACTGCCCGTCCTCGATCGTCGCCGAAACGCGGCCGTCGATGACCACGCTCGTATCCGGCACGACGTGCATAGTTGCACTGGTTCACGTACGCCTATAAGGGTGTTCACCGCTGCCTGTGCCCGCGGTTATCGCCGTCGATCCGCCTCTCGGTGGGATTGCTCTCCGATCTTATTCGAGGAGAAAACCCTCGTAACTTAACAGCACTGCCGAACACGTTTCGTGCATGCAACCGGAGCAGACGTTCGGTCGCGGACAGCTCAACGAGTTTCTCGACGTCGACGATCTCGTCGACCGCATCGGTCTCGACGAGAGCGAGATCGCCTGGCGAAAGGAGTTCGTCGGCTTCGACGAGGCCGACGAACGGCGGTTGGCCGACCTCGAGCCGATGTTGCGGGACAACCGAACCGAGATCGCCGACGACTTCTACGAGAACGTGTTGCAGTACGATCGCACCGCGACGATCGTCAACCGATCGCCGAAAGGAATCGACGCGCTCAAGCGCACCCAGCAGGCGTATCTCGTCTCGCTTGCGACCGGCACCTACGATCGGTCTTACTTCGAGAACCGGGCGCGGATCGGGAAGCTCCACGAACTGCTCGATATGCCGCTGAAACAGTACGTCGGCCAGTACGGCGTCTACTACGATCTCATCCTCTCGCGGTTGAGCGAGCGCGTCCAGCAACAGGTCGTCGACGCCATCGCGGAGTGGATCGAGGACCGCGAGGCAGATCGCGACGACGGGTTCGATCGGGTCGTCTCGGCGCTTGGACTCGGCGGCTCACAGGAGGCGGACGGGCTCGAAGAGTCGCTCGAGGAAACGGTCCGGGAAGCCATCGACGACGGGATGATGGACGTCCTCTCGCTGTTGCGGATCATCAACCTCGACATGCAGGTCGCGGTCGATACCTACGTCGACTCCTACGCACAGCGACTCGAGGACGCGATCGATCGCCGCGATCGCCTCGCCGCACAGGTGGAACGCGACCTCAAGGGACCGATCAGGGAACTCCACGAGGCGAGCAACGATATCGCAACGCGAGCACAGGCGATCAGCGAGCACACGGCCGCGCAGGCGTCGTCGATCGACCGTGTCGCGTCCGACGTCGCGGACGTCAGCGCCACCACCGAGGAGGTCGCCAGCGTCGCCGACGAGGTCCGCGAGGAGAGCGAACGAACCGAACGACTCGCCGCCGAAGGGGTCACGACCGCCGACGAGGCGCTCGACGAACTCGAGGCGATCGAGACGGCCGTCGACGACACGGCAACGGCCGTCTCGTCGCTTGCGGACCGTACCGACGAGATCGACGGCGTGCTCGAGCGACTCGACGACCTCGCCACGCGAACGACGATTCTCGCCAAAAACGCGGAGATAGAGGCCTCGCGCTCCTCGAATCGCAGCGACAGCGATGACGCGCTCGCGGTGCTTGCCGACGAGGTCGGTTCCTTCGCCGAGCAGACGCGGACGGACCTCCAGGCGATCAGGGAAGCCGTCGAAGCGATCGACGAGGAGGCCGCCGCGACGGTCGAGACGACCGACGAGACGGTCGAGCGGATCGATACCGGGGCCGACAGGGTCCGTGACACGGTCGCTTCGCTCGAGGCGATCCACGAGGCCGCCCAGTCGACCGCGACCGGGATGGACGACGTTGCGACGGCGACCGACCAGCAGGCCCACAGCATCGAGTCGATCGCGGACGGGGTCGAGGATCTCTCGGCGACGGCCGATCGCGTCGCCGACGCCGCGGAGTCCGTCGCCGCGGCCAGTCAGGAACAGACCGCGAGTCTGCGGTCGGTCGGCGAGACCGTCGGCCAGTTGACGGCCACACCCGAACCCGAGACACAGCCCGTGTACGAACGGATACGGTGACGGAACGGCCGGCGTCGGTGCACTCAACTCGCTTGCCGTCCAAGCCGCTTGCATGACGCTCGTCGAGCTGACGCGCGATCTCGTCGCGATCCCGAGCCACGAGGACGAGACGGCGGCCGGCGATCGGATCGAATCGTGGCTGCGCAGCGAAACCGACGCCGACGTCCGGCGGGACGACGCCGGAAACGTGATCGCACGGAAGGGAAGCGGCGACGAGACGCTCGCGCTGGTCGGCCACCACGACGTCGTCGCGCCCGCGGACTCCCAGATCACCGCCGACGGCGACGAGTTCGTCGTCGAGAAACGGGGCGACCGCCTCTACGGCCGCGGCGCGGCGGACATGAAAGGGGCGGTCGCGGCCGCCATGCTCGCGTTTCGCGATGCGGACCCGGCGGGCGAACTCGCCTTCGCGAGTTTCGCCGGCGAGGAAGTCGGCGGCGTCGGGGCCCGCCACGCCATCGAAAACGGGTGCGATCCCGACTACGCGATCGTCGGCGAGGGGTCGACGGGCTACTCCGGGCCGGGCGTTACCGACGTCGCCGTCGCCCACAAAGGCCGTCGCGGGAGTACGATCACCGCCGTCGGCGAGTCCGCCCACGCGAGCGAACACGAGGCCGGCGAGAACGCCATCTATCGCGCGACCGACGCCGTCGATCGGCTCCGGGCTCTCGAGCCGCCATCGGTCGAGATCGCCGGCGAGACGGTTACCGGCAGCGTCGTCGTCACCGAGATCGACGGCGGCACCGGCTGGAACGTCGTCCCCGACCGCTGTGACCTCACCGTCGACGAACGGACCGTCCCCGGCGACCGAGCCGCGCTCGAGGCCGTCGCGGAACTCGAGGGTCTCGAGTGGACCGTCGATCAGGACCTGCCGCCGATGCGCTGTGGCGATGACGCGTTCGCCACGGCGGTCCTCGAGTCGGCCACGGCAGCCCAGTCGGCCGATCCGGAACGCGTAACGAAACCCCACGCGACCGACGCCGGCTGGCTCGCCGCGGCGGGCACGGCGTGTGTCGTCTGTGGCCCGGCCGAACCCGGCGAGGCCCACACCGACGACGAGAGCGTCTCGATCACCGTACTCGAGCGGTGTCGCGAGACCTACCGCCGGGTCGCCGAGTCGTGGCCGCAGTGAGTCCCGCCGCCGATCAGGTCCCGGGGACACCGACCGCTTCGAAGCCCGTGAGTCCGAGCGCGGCGAGGGCATAGAGCACGATCAGCACGGTCACCCACGCGGTGAGGCCGATCATCGCGGCCGCGGTCCAGTCGCCGGGATACCGGAGGTTGATCACCGCGACGTACGCGAGCAGGGCAAGCACCGGTCCCAAAAGCGGAACCCAGCCGACGAAAAAGCCGACGGCCGCCCAGACGATCGCCCCGATCAACGCGGTGACGATTGCGTGATCGTAATCGCCCGCGCCGACGATCACCCGCGCGCCGACGTAGATCCCGAGTGCGCCGATGAGCAGGCTCACCACGAACACGACGGCCGAAGCGAGGACCATACGACGACACTCGCCAGCCCGGCGCAATAAGCCGCTGCTTGCACGTTCGGTACCGAGCGACGATCCTTCCGGAACCCCGATGTTGATACGCCAACCACTGGTACTGTCGATCCATGGCGACCGATCAGGCTCAGAACACGGGCGAGACGGACACCTACGAGCAGCTAGAAACCCGAATCGAGCGCATTTCGAACGTTTCGAACGCCGCCGGCATCCTTCGCTGGGATCAGGAGGTCGTGATGCCCGACGAGGGGACGCCCGCCCGGGCACAACAGCTTTCGACGCTGTCCTCGATCGGCCACGAACTCCTGACCGCCGACGAAACCGGCGAGTTGCTCGAGCAACTCGAGTCGGCCGATCTCGACGACGAACGGGCCGCGGTCGTCCGGGAAGTGCGACGCCGGTACGATCGCGAGACGAGCGTTCCGCAGGAACTGGTCGAGGAGATCTCAGAGACGACCGCGAACGCCCACCCGACGTGGAAACGGGCCAAGGAAAACGACGATTTCGAGGCGTTCGCCCCGACCCTCGAGAAACTGGTCGACCTCAAACGCGAGTACGCCGCCCACATCGACCCCGACGCCGATCCCTACGCCGTGCTCTTTGCCGAGTACGAACCGTACCTCGATCTCGAGACCGCGGAACGGGTGCTCGAGCGATTGCGCGACGAACTCGTGTCGCTGATCGACGCGATCGAGGACAGCGAGGCGGATCTCGCGACCGACGCCTTCGCGGGCGAGTTCGAGGACGACGATCAGGAGGCGCTGGCCCGCGACGTCCTCGATTCGCTCGGTTACGACTGGGACCGCGGCCGACTCGACACCGCACCCCACCCGTTCTCCTCGGGGACGCAGTTCGACGCCCGCGTGACGACCCGGTTCGAGGAGGACGACCTGCTCGGATCGATCACGTCGACGATCCACGAGTTCGGCCACGCTAACTACACGCTCGGCCTGCCCGACGAGGGCTACGGCACGCCGCTCGGCGAGGCCCGGGACCTCTCGGTCCACGAGTCCCAGTCCCGCCTCTGGGAGAACCACGTCGGCCGCTCGCGCCCGTTCTGGGAGCACTTCCTCCCGATCGCCCGCGAACGGTTCCCCGAACTCGACGACGTCTCGCCCGCGGAGGCCTACGAGGCCGCCAATCAGGTCTACGACGACAACCTCATCCGCGTCGAGGCGGACGAACTCACCTACCACCTCCACATCGTGATCCGCTTCGAGATCGAACGCGATCTCATCTCGGGCGACCTCGAGGTCTCGGAGGTCCCTCAGGTCTGGAACGACAAGTACGAGGAGTACCTCGGCGTCCGGCCCGAAACCGACGCTGAAGGGTGCCTGCAGGACATTCACTGGTCGCACGGCTCGTTCGGCTACTTCCCGACCTACTCGCTCGGGTCGGTGCTTGCCGCACAACTGTACGCGGCCGCCGAAGACGAGTTAGGCGATCTCGACGACGACATCCGTGAAGGCGAGTTCGACGACCTCAACGGCTGGCTCCGCGAGAACGTCCACCGACACGGGAAGCGGTTCACGACCCCGGAGCTGATCGAGCGCGCGACCGGCGAGTCCCTGACCGCCGACCACTTCCTCGAGTACGTCGAGTCGAAGTACGGCGACCTGTACGATCTCGACGACTACTGACGGTCGATCGCTCGACGTCTCGGGTGCTCCGTTCCGGGCAGCACTATCATCGACCCCCGGAGCGACGAGCACGACGCTGATCGGAACGCGAGGGGACAAAACGGGGCTGGAACTGCCGGGGCTAGACTCACCCGTAGTGGTTGCCTCGAGTGGAGTATGCGCGTCTCAATTCCCGGGGTTCCGGGCGTCTACTACGATACTGACGCGGGGACGACGGCGATCGCGACCGTCTTCTCCGCGGCGGGCCGCAAAGCACCGAAACCGAAGGGCTACGCGCTCCAGGCCCTGCCCTACCTCTGGTCGTTCGACGTCGACCTCAGGGAGGTCCCGACCGATCATCCGATCCAGTACCTCCACCCGGAAGGGGCACGAAGTCTCGGGTCGGTCTCGCCCGAGCGGGGCGTCCGGGATGCCGGCACCGAACTCGAGGCCGTCCTCCGGTTCGCCTGGGAAGTAAACCGGGAGGTCGAGTCGGCGACCAGCCGGATGCTTGGCCGATCGCCCGAAGACGAGGGAATCGTCATCGAGATTCAGGACGGCAGCGTCAGCGTCGGCGGGGACGAACTCGAGACCGACGAGTTCGACATCGACGACGCCGATCCCGAGGTCGACGATGCCAACCCCGACGGGTTCGACACCGGCGGCGAGTACTGAGCCGACGAGCGACCGTTTTTGTCCGCCCGACGCCTAGGCCGGGTATGCGTATCGTCACGACGCTCCCCTCGGCGACCGAAATCGTCGCCGCGCTCGGCCGCGAACCGGTCGGTGTCTCCCACGAGTGTGACTACCCGCCGACCGTCGAGTCGCTGCCCTCGATCACGCGCTCGCGGATCGATGCCGATGCCTCGAGCGGAGCGATCGACGAGCAGGTGCTCGAGGCCGCCGGGGACGGCGACGAGGGCGTCTACGACGTCGCCGTCGAGACCCTCGACGCCCTCGACCCGGACCTGATCGTCACCCAGGGAATGTGTGACGTCTGTGCGGTCGACGAGGTGATCGTGGCGGACGCCGTCGACGCGATCGACGCCGATCCCGACGTGCTGACGACCGATCCACACAGCGTTGCGGACGTGCTCGAGGACGTCGAACGGATCGGCCGAGCGATCGGCCGCGAGGAGCGTGCCCGCGACCTGCGGGCCGTGCTCGAGGCGCGGATCGACCGCGTTCGGGATCGAACAGCCGATCTCGACGACGAGCGGCCGCGGGTCGCGATCTTCGACTGGACCGACCCGGTCATGATCGCGGGCCACTGGACGGCAGAACTCGTCGCGTGGGCCGGCGGCGAGTACGGGCTTGCGGACGTCGGGGAGCGTTCGCGACCGCGGGAATGGAACGAGATCCGCGCCTACGACCCCGAAGTCGTAATCGTCGCCCCCTGTGGGTTCGGCCTCGAGCAGACCGCCGCCAACCGGGACGATCTCACGGAACGGGAGGGCTGGGCGGACCTGACGGCCGTCCGAGAGGGACGGGTCTGGGCGATGGACGGCCATCACTACCTCAACCGGCCCGGCCCGCGACTCGTCGAGACGCTCGAGACGCTCGCGCCGGTCGTTCGACCCGAGGCGTTCGATCGCTCGTTCGCACCGACGCCGCTGCCGGCAGGCGATGGCGGAGCCGAACGCCGCGGCGATCCGATGGCCGTTCCGTTCGACGCCCTCGTCGATCGGTTCGGGACCGACGCTCGGTCGAAACAGTGACGCCGGACGCCGACGACCCCGGAGCGTGCCACGGGGACCGGCCCGAACTCGTGGTCCCCACTGGAATTCGGACGGCCATCCTCGAGCGCGCTCGGGACGGCCGTCCCGCCGAAATCTGCGGGGTTCTGGGCGGCACCTTCGGTTTCCATCGAAGCCGCGTTCGGTCACAGTATCCCGCGGAAAACGCCGCCGAGACCCCGCGAACGCGCTACCGGATCGATCCCGAGGTGCAACTCGAACGCTTCGAGCGACTCGAGGATCGCGGCGAGGAGATCGTCGGTTTCTACCACTCCCACCCTCGCGGCCCGCCGCGGCCGAGCGAGACGGACATCGCGCAGGCGACCTGGCCCGATCGGTCGTTCCTGATCGTCTCGCTCGAGCCGTTCGCTGTGCGGTCGTGGCGCTGGCGGATCGCGGACGAGCGCGGGGGACGAGAGCGCGAGCACGGACGATTCGAACGCGAACGGATCGTCCTCGAGTGACCGGGCCGCCGTCAGCCGTCGCTCGCCTCCAGCTCGTCGGCCCGCTGGCGCGCCGTCGCCGCCCGCTCGCGGAACGCCTCGAGTTCCTCCTGAAGCTTCTTCCCGACGAGGTACTTGAAATCGTCCGGCATCAGCCCGCGCTGGACGTCGATCGTCACCATCGCGTCACAGCCCTCGACGATTTCGGGGGCCCACTTTCCCTGGGCCAGTTTCGACTCGTCCGTGACGATCGCCTCGCCGTCCTCGACGTCGATAAAGGCCGTCACGATGTTCCAGATGCGCGGATCGCTCGTAGTCGCCTCGTCGAACAACCCCTCGAGCCGGGACTCCTTGACCGGTTCGTCGCGCAGCTCGGTCACCAGATCCTCGAGCGCGTCGGCGATCTCCTCGTACTCGGCCGCCTCCTCGCGGAGTTCGGCCGGGTCGGGGTCCTCGTCCGGTTGCGTCCCGGTCATCGGCGTTCCCCCCGTTCGATCGCGTCGACGGTTGCGGTCTCGGTCATGTGCGCGACGGTACCCGCTTTGGAACCGTAAACGTACGCTTCTGGCGTGGCTTACTCGGTCGCCGACGCCTCGATCAGCAGTTTCGGAACCCAGCCGCGGTTCGGATCGCCCGTTTCGTCCATCCACTCGATCAGTCGATCCCGCATGTCCCGCCGGACGTCCGCGTAACCGGGATGGTCGATTAGGTTCTGCAACTCGGCAGGATCGGCCTCGAGATCGTACAGTTCGTCGACGTCCGGGCCGTTGTAGACGTACTTGTACCGCGTCGTCCGGACCATCCGCTGGCTGTAGAGCCCGAACTCGTCGCCGTGATACTGGGCGAACACGGAGTCGGGCCAGTCGACTCCGTCGGCGTCCCCGTCGCCGGCCTCGAGCAACGGCAGGAAGCTTCGGGCGTCGAACGACGCCGGCACGTCGACGTCGCCCATCTCGAGGACGGTCGCGGCGAGATCGTGGAGATGGACGGGTTCGTCGCGGGCCGAGCCGGGTTCGACGACGCCGGGCCAGCGTACCTGCAGCGGGATCCGATAGGTGTCGTCGTACATCAGCGGTCCCTTGTTGAACTGGCGGTGGTTCCCGACGAAATCGCCGTGATCCGAGGCGTGGACGACGGCGGTCGTTTCGGTCAGGCCGTGGGTATCGAGCGCGTCGAGGATCCGCTCGAGTTGGTCGTCGATCAGCGTCAGAAAGCCCCAGTACTTCGCGGTCGCCGCCGCCCAGCGGTCCCAGTCGAAGCTCGCGACGCCACGATAGGCGAGGTAGTTCTCGTGAACCTGCGGTTTCCCCGCGAATGTCTCGGCGTAGCTCTCGGGCGGGTCGATCGCCGCCGGGTCGTACATCGAGGCGTACGGTTCCGGAACGACGTAGGGGTGATGCGGACCGTAAAAATCCGCCCGGTGGAAGAACGGTTCGGTTCCGTCGTCGGCGTGTCGCTCGATCGCCTCGATGGTCCGTTCGGCGAGGAAGTACGCCCGCGTCTCCTCGACGTCGACCGGCGTTTTCGCGGCGACGAGCGTCCCCTCGTCGCTCTCGGGGTCGTCGCCGGTGGAGATCGTCTCCTCGAGTTCGACCCCATCGAGCGGTCGCCCCCGGTTTTCGCGATAGTCGCGGAACGCGTCGTCGATGTCGTCGTGGTGGGTGTCGCTGCCGCCGAGATACGAGAAGCCGAAGTCCTCGGGGGTCTGGTCGCGGCCGACGTGCCACTTGCCGGTGTAGCTCAGCGCGTATCCCGACTCGGCAAGCGCCTCCGAAAACGTCGGCAGCTCGGCCGGCAGGTTCGGCCGGATCGCGTCGGCCTCGTGGCTGTTGTTGAGCATGCCGTGTCCGTGGGGGAACCGGCCGGTCAACAGCGACGCGCGGGCGCTCGTACAGATACTGATCGGCGTGAACGCCTGCCTGAAGCGGGCTCCCTCGCTCGAGAGCCGGTCCATCGCCGCCGTCTCGACCGGCGGCCCGTCGGGCGCGCTGCAGTCGTAGCGCTCCTGGTCGGTCAACACTATCAGGACGTTCGGACGGGGATCGGCGTCGGCCATCGGGCGTCGTACACCGCCGCCGTAGTTAATAATAATAACCCGATCGGTAAACCCTGGGGTTCAATGGGGACCGGTTCGAGGGCTCGTGCATGCCGATGGCGTCCTGCGACGAGTGTGACTGGCAGTGTCGAGCGGACGGGGAATCGACGGTCGAACTCGGTCGAGCGATGATCGATCACTACGTCGAAACGGGTCACTCACCGATCGAGCGCCGCGAGCCCGCTAGTCAGGCGAAATCCTCGTAGGTGGGCCGCTCGCGGTCGCCCGGGAACTCGTCGATCGGGGCCTGCGTCTGGTCGCCCGACTCCATATCCTTGATCGTCACCTCGTCGTTCTCGAGGTCCTGTTCGCCGACGATGACGACGGTTTCGGCGTTGATCGAGTCGGCGTAGTTGAGTTGGGACCCGAACGAGCGGCCGGCGACGTCGGTCTCGACGACGTGTCCGCGCCCGCGGAGATCGCGGGCGACGCGAGCGGCCTCCGTGCGGGTGTCGCCGATCTGCAGGACGTAGTAGTCGGTCCGGATCTCTTCGTCGGGCCAGACGCCGGCCCGCTGACACAGCAGCGCAAGCGTCGCGTGGCCGGGCGCGACGCCGACCGCGGGCGTCGGCTGACCGCCGAAGCTCTCGATCAGGTCGTCGTAGCGGCCGCCGCCGAAGATCGACCGGGAAACCTCGCCGGCGGAGTCGAAACACTCGAAGACGACGCCCGTGTAGTAATCGAGCCCGCGGGCCGTCTCGAGCGAGATCGTACAGTACTCGCGTGCGCCGAAGTCGGCGGCGGCATCGAGCACGTGCTGGAGGTTGTCGACGGCGTCGGTCACGCGCTCGGTGTCGGCGAAGGCCTTGACCGCCTCGAGGTCGCCGTCGGCGATGAGATCGTCGAACGCGGCGGCCTGATCGTAGTCGAGGCCGGCCTCGACGAGCAGGTCGTGATACTCGGCCGTCGAGAGTTTGTCGGACTTGTCGACCGCGCGGATCGCGTCGTCGATATCGATCTCGGCGTCGTAGGTCTCGAGGACGCCGCCGAGGATGTCTCGGTGGGAGATCCGGAACTCGAAGTGGTCGCCGGTGAGTCCGAGGTTCGTCAGGGCGTCGGCGGCCCACGCGAGGATCTCGGCGTCGGCTTCGGGTTCCGACGAGCCGAAGATGTCGACGTTGGTCTGGTAGAACTCCCGCTGGCGGCCCTGCTGGACCTGTTCGTAGCGCCAGAACGGTCGCGTCGAGAACCACTTGATCGGTTTGGATAGCTCCTGTTGTTTGGCGACGACCATCCGGGCGACCGTCGGCGTCAGCTCCGGCGTCAGCGTCACGTGACGGCCACCCTGATCTTCGAACGCGTACAGTTCCTCGACGATGTCGTCGCCGCTTTTGTCCGTCCACATCTCTGCGCGCTCGAGGGCGGGCGTTCCGATTTCGCGGAACCCGTACCGGCGAGCGGTCTCCTCTACGGTGTCGATGGTCGCCCGTCTGGCGGCCATCTCGCCGGGATAGAAGTCACGAAAGCCCTTGATCCGGTCGTACATGACCGTCCCTTCGGGAACGGCGAACTTCTAACCTTTCGTTTGGGGATCGGCGCGCTCCCGAACGCCGGTCACGTAGGTCTGTTCGTGATCCGGGAAGAGTTCCGCGACCGCGCCGGCACCGTCCTCCGATTCGATGAGCGCCCGCAGTTCCGCCTCGTAATCGGCCCGCCTGATCTCCTCGCTCGGTCCCACGGTCACGTCGAGGGTCGTCTCGACGAGCCGATCGACCGCTCCCCGACCGAACCCGGAAAGGGGCGCGATGTAATCGACGCCGTGGCGATCCTCGAGACTCTGGGCCTGCGCCCGCGACACCGTCGGCACCCGGTCGTCCCGTCTGGTGCCGTCGGCGATCGCGTCGAACTCCTCGGCCGCGAGTCGCTCGAGCGCGTGCTCGTGGACGTGCTGAATCCCGTTTCGCGGGAACCCGTCCTCGCGGATCAACGCCACGGCCTCGCGGGCGACGTCCGGGTCGAGTTCGAGCCGCCGGAAGTCGAACCCGATGGCGTCGGCGGTCTCGCGGGCGTGTCGCCAGTCGTCGCTGATCCCGAAGTGGGCCGTCATCAGCGTGACGTCGTAGAAGTCATCGAGGAGAAGCGCGGCCAGCGTCGAGTCTTTGCCGCCACTGTAGAGCAGTCCTAACTCCATTCGCTCTCAGCGACGCTTGATGTCGAAGCTCTTGGAGTCGGGCTTGAGCTCCTTGAGGAGCTGTTTCATCTTCTGGTCGTCGATCTTCCCCTGAATTCGCCCGCTGCGGGCGAGTGAGATCACCTGTCGTTCGACCTGTTCGCCGAACTGGGGCTTGCTCATCTTGACGGTGTTGAGCCGCTTGCGGGCGTCGTCGGTCAGGTGCTGGCGCAGGAGTGCGTTCTTCTGGGCTTCGGCCTGTTGCTGGGCCGCCTCCTGTGCACCCTCGTCCTGGGACTCTGCCCGATCCTGTAGCTGTTCCATTTTCTTCTGTCGCAACTCCTCGAGTTTCTCCTCGTCGGGGGAACCACTCATAGCTATGGGGAAGTGTTGTTCCGCACGGCGGAAAATGATTTCGGACGAGACCGACGCTACTGACGGCTCTGGCGGGGCTTGGATAGCGGAAAACCGCTCCCGTGACCGGCCGTCTACGCGTAGCGCTCGAGTTCCGGACGGTCGAGGTCCGCGAGGACGTCACCGGCGGTGTCGTCGAGCAGGCTCTGTCCGTCGGCGGTGACGCGACGGCCCTCGCCTTCGGCGGTCTCGACGAGCCCTTCCGCTTCGAGTTGCTGGAGGATCGTTCGGATCAGGTTGCGCGAGCCGTCGGCGCGGCGGTCGGGCGCGACGCGGTAGCGGGTCGAGCCGCTCTTTGCGCCGCCGTACTCGGTCGCGAGCCGTTCGACGCCGACCGGGCCGCGGTCGGCGACCTTGCGCAGGAGACTGGCGGCACGAACCGCCCAGAAGTCCTCCTGTTCGGGCGGCAGTTCGCGATCGACGCCAGTCTTTACGAACTGACTCCAGTCGGGTTCGTCGAGCCGTTCCTCGAGATCGTCGGCGAGCGCCTCGATGAGGTCGTCCGCCGGGACGTCGTACATCGTAGCCATTGGCGTCTGGTTCCGCTCCGCGGCATTTAAACTACTCGATAGCAGAATCGTCCCGCGGTCCGGATCGTTTTTCCTGTTCGATTCGAAACGGGGCGTATGGACGAACGCGCCGCGCTGGCGCTGCTGGAAAGCGAACTCGAGGCGGTCGGCGACGACGCGGCAGTCGTCGACGGACTCGTGGTGACGACCGACATGCTCCACGAGCGGACGGACTTTCCCGACGGGACGAGCCGTTACACGGCCGGTTGGCGGGCCGTCGGGGCGTCGCTGTCGGACGTCGCGGCGATGGGTGCCGAGCCGACGGCCGCGGTCGCCGCCTACGCCGCCCCCGAGTTCGACCGCGAGGCGTTGCTCGAATTCGTTCGCGGCGCGGGCGACGTCTGCGAGCGCGTCGGGACACGGTACGTCGGCGGGGATCTCGACGGCCACGACGAGTTCACCGTGGCGACGACCGCGATCGGCCGGACGGACGCTCCCGTCCGCCGCAGCGGTGCCCGGCCGGATGATCTCGTCTGCGTAACCGGCACCCTCGGACGCAGTGCCGCCGCGCTCGAGTACTTCGACCGCGGCGAAACCGAACGCGGGAACGACCTGTTTCGGTTCGAGCCGCGGATCGAGGCCGGACTGGCGCTTGCACCCCACGCGACGGCCATGATGGACTCGAGCGACGGCCTCGCGCGGTCGCTCCACCAGCTCGGGGAGGCGAGCGACTGTGGGTTTGCCGTCGAGTCCGATCGGCTCCCGATCGACGACGCGGTGTACGACGTCACCGCCGACGCCGACGCGGCCCTCGAGCGGGCGACGACGTTCGGCGAGGACTTCGAACTCGTCGCGGCGGTTCCCGAGGACGCCCTCGCTGCGGTCCGATCGGCGACTCCCGTTCCGATTTCGGTCATCGGTACGGTGTGCGATCGGGAGGCCGGCATCACGATGGACGACGAGCCGCTCGCGGATCGCGGGTATACCCACTGTTGACCCGGACGCGAGACCGGAGGAGAACGTCCGATCGGCGATCGAAAACTCGAGGTGGCCGCCGGTTACTCGATGATCTCGATCGGCACGGTCATGAAACAGAGCAGTCCGAGCGCGAACGTGAGGACACCGAGGGCGATTCGACCCGGCCCCAGCGATTCGTCACGGATCGGCTGTGCCGGTCCGACCGACGCGAGCACCACGGTGAATATCCCCCAGAACGCCCAGATCGCGACCGAATTGCCGCTGTAATCGCGGACGTAGTAGAGGTAGCCGGCGAGCGTAAAGAGAACGCCCGGCACGAGCGCCGCGATCGTCTCCTGATACTCGCCCGCGATCGCTCTGAGGACGTGGCCGCCGTCGAGTTGGCCGACCGGAATCAGGTTGAGGAACGTGACGAACATGCCGACCCAGCCGCCGATGACGACGGGGTGGACCGAAGTCGCCGGATCACCCTTGTACAGCGGCTGATCGACGGCCGCCGCGAGCCACTCGAGCAACAGGGGATAGCCGAGTTCGATCCGGATCGCGTTGGGGTCCTGAACGACCTCGGGTGACGCGGTTACGGGCGGGAGATGCAGCCCGATGACGGTGACGACGATCGTCGCGACGAGGCCGGCCAGTGGCCCGGCAATTCCGATATCGAACAGCGCCTTGCGATCGGGCATTCGACCCTTCATTTTGATGACGGCTCCCATCGTCCCGATGAGCGTCGGGACCGGAATGAAGTACGGCAGCGAGGCATCGACGTTGTGATACCGGCTCATCACGTAGTGTCCCATCTCGTGAACGCCGAGGACACCGAGGATCGCGACCGTAAACGGCCAGGCGCGCCACATCGCCGCCGGGTTTGCGATCGGATCGATGTGGTACCACATCGACCCGGCAAACAGCGTCGAGACGACCGTCAATCCCAGAAGGACGAGGTTCAGCCACGGAATCCCGTCGACGCCGACGCTTGCCGGTTCGGCGACCAGCACGTACTCGCCGTGCTGGGTGGTAAACTGGACCTCGTATCCGGCATTCCGGAACGCGGGCCACAGTTCGCGTAGCAGTTGTTCCGGCGGGACCTTCGGGTCGCCGTAGTAAAGCAGCCGATCCCCGTCGGTCTGGGTTTCGTAGACCGAAAACACCGATTCGATCCGTTCGAGCGGCGGACCGTCCTCGAGCGTCCCCGCGGCGGTCCGACGGGGACCACTTACCCGGGACGAATCGACGTCGTCCATCACCCGTGGTTCGTCGTCGTCTCGTATAAATCGACTGCACTCGGCAGGGTCGACCGTCTTCGACCCGTTGCCGGCGGTCAGCGGGTCGTCGGCAGGGCGGTCGTGCCGGATGGCGTCGGGGACGCGCCGGCACGTGCGTGAGGAGGATAATACGGATCGGAGCTGACCGCGCTCAGGGGACAGGTGGGATCTGTGGGGTCAGGGCAGGGGGCGGTCTATGGGTCGATGTCCGGACAGTCACGCGGGTTCGACGCGCCAGGTCGTCGCACTCGTGTACGACCATTTTTCGATCTCGAGGTCGCTCGCGGAGTCCGAGAGTTTGACCATCAGCGCGCCGATCTCTTTCGGGGACATTCCAACGTCGTCGGCGATGAACTTCCCTTTGAAGTACAGCTCTCCGTCTTCTGCGCGTTCGCGCAGGTAGCGTTTCAGGCGGCGTTCTTTGCTTTCCGTGGAGGGTTGGGCTGTCGTGCTCATCGACATCTCCTCCTTGTGGGGGAGATATGTTATAAAGGAAGGATGGTTCGCGGCATTTCGATTGTGTTCAGCTATCTGGGGGGTAAGCGATGTTTTATTCCCATTTACGATACGTTTTACTGCACCCTTAGATACCTCGAGACGTTTTAAAACACCAGCTAATTCATTATCTCACGTATCGGTTCCTTGTTCGATAATCGATCTTGGATTACGGTAATTCGTTACTTCCACAGAGAGAATTAGATAATTCTCCGGGAGAACAATAGCATAAAAAACGCCGGAGGAAATCGATCTACTGGGATCGTTCGTGCACCCAGAACTCGTCTTCGACCGTCACCTCTTTTTTGAACAGCGGGACTTCGTCTTTCAACCGGTTGATCCCGTCCTCGACGGTGCGGAACGCTTCCGTTCGATGGCCTGCCAGTACGACGACGAAAACGATGTCCTCCCCGTCCTCGACGATCCCCGTCCGGTGGTGGAGTTCGACCGCGAACACCCCTTCGCGCTCCTCGAGCTCGGTTTCGATGGCGGCCATCCGCTCGTCGGCGACGCCCTCGTACTTCTCGAACTCGAGGTACTCCGTCCGCGCGTCGTCCGCGTCGTCTTTCGCTCTGACACGGCCGGTAAACGTCGCGATGGCACCGGCGCGATCGGCCATCGGCGAGCGTTTGATCCGGCTCACGAGAGATGCGAGCGTCTCGTAGGGCTCGCTCTTTTCGAGTTCGGCGACGAGCTCGTCCACGTCCAGTTCCGCGGGCGTTTCGACGGTCTCGAGGACGGCCTCTTCCGAGCCGTCTCCCGTCGACGTGCCGACGACGAGCGTCGGATAGCGCAGCGTCGAGACGCCGACGACCACTGCGTAGTCACAGTGGGTCGCCAGTTCGTCGAGCGCGTCCTGCACCGTCAGTCCGGTTCCCGTGGCGGTCCAGTCTCCGTCGGCCCCGAGATCGTAGGTGACGTCGCCACCCAGTGCGACCGGTTCGTGCATCCCGTCCGCGATCGTCGCGTCGTATCTGACGACGCCTACACGTCCCTCCCGGGAGAGTCGTTCGACGGACCGATCGACGACTCGCTCTACGGCCCCGTCGCCCGCCTCCCGCTCGAGAATGCCGAGTACGTGCATGGCTAGGACGTGGATGGGTTGGACTTTGTAGCTGTCGCTGCGTTGTGTCGTGACGCCGCGGGACGGCCCGGTGGGACGCTCCCGAAACGGTCCCGGATGGTTTTGCGTTCGGTCCGCGAACGGCCGACTATGACCCCTCGGATCGGCATTACGGGTGACGTCATGCTCGGGCGGCTCGTCGACGACCGCCAGCAACGCCGCTCGGTCGACGCCGTGTGGGGGACCGTCCGCGAACGGCTCCGGCAACTGGACGGACTCGCCATCAACCTCGAGTGTGTCCTCTCGACGCGGGGCCAGCAGTGGCAACGAACCCGCCGGCCGTTTCACTTCCGTGCGAACCCCGACTGGGCGGTGCCCGCACTCGAGGACGCCGGGGTCGATATCTGTGCGCTGGCGAACAACCACGTGCTGGACTTCGAGGAGGTCGCACTGCGGGATACGATCGAACACCTCGACGAAGCTGGTATCGCACACGCCGGAGCCGGCGAAACGCTCGACGACGCGCTCGAGCCTGCCGTCCGGTCGATCGAGGACCTCGAACTTGCGGTCGTCTCGTTTACGGACAATACCCCGGAGTACGCGGCCGACGAGACGTCCCCCGGGACCGCGTGGATCGACATCGACGTCGGTAACGCCGAAACGAAACGGCGGGTCCGCGACGCGCTCGAGCGCGCACGCGAAACGGATCCTGACCTGCTGGTCGCCTCGCTTCACTGGGGGCCGAACATGGTCGCGGAGCCGCCGGACACATTCCGTGAGTTCGCCCGCTGGCTGATCTCCGAGGGCGTCGACCTGCTCCACGGCCACAGCGCCCACGTCTTCCAGGGGATCGAGGTCCACGAGGGACGGCCGATCATCTACGACGCCGGCGATTTCGTCGACGACTACGCGGTCGACGCCGAGTTGCGCAACGATCGGAGTTTCCTGTTCGTCCTTTCGACGACGGCCGACGGGACGCTTCGGGAACTCCGGCTGTATCCCGTCGAGATCGACGGCTGTGCCGTCCACGAGGCGAGCCCCGACGCAGCCGCGTGGTCCCGCGAACGAATGCGGGAGCTGTCGGCCCCCCTCGGTACCGAATTCGACCACGCCGGCGACTCGCTCGTCCTCTCGCTCGAGGAGTAACGGCGTCCCCGGCTTGCTCTCTCGAGCGGGAAGCCGTCACAGCCGTCGCGTAGTTGGCAACCCTTAAGATAGCAACCCGGTTACACCGGGTTAGCATGAAGGTAGTCGTCTCTATCGGCGGGAGCGTGCTCGTGCCCGAACTCGGCTCGGATCGGGTGGCCGAACACGCTGCCGTCATCGAAGACCTCGTCGCGGACGGCTGTCGCGTCGGCACCGTCGTCGGGGGCGGCGGCGTCGCTCGCGAGTACATCAGTGCCGCTCGCGATCTGGGGGCAAACGAGATCGAACTCGACCAGCTGGGCATCGACGTCACCCGCCTCAACGCACGGCTGCTCATCGCCGCGCTGAGCGAGGATTCCGTCACTGCACCGGCCGAAGACTACGAGGGGGCCGGCGAGGCACTTCGCCGGGGCGGACTCTCGATCATGGGCGGTGTCGCGCCAGCCCAGACCACCGACGCCGTCGGGGCTGCCCTCGCGGAGTACGTCGACGCCGACCTGCTCGTCTACGCCACGAGCGTCCCCGGCGTCTACAGCGACGATCCGAACGAAGACGCCGACGCGACGAAATACGAGACGCTCAGCGCGACGGAACTGGTCGACGTCATCGCCGGCCTCGAGATGAACGCCGGCGCGTCCGCGCCCGTCGACCTGCTCGCGGCGAAGATCATCCAGCGCTCGGGAATGCGCACGATCGTGCTCGACGGCACCGATCCGGATCGAATCGCACGCGCGGTTCGCTTCGGCGACCACGACGGGACCGACGTCATCCCCGACGGCGTCGGCGAAGAACCGACGTACTGGGCCCGAAACGAGCAATGAGCGACGAGAGTCCGTACACCCTCCAGCAGACGGACGACGACGCCCGACACGCGTTCTGGGCCGACGCCGTCGCGGATCGCGTCGAGGCGCGAGACCCCGACGAGCCGATCGTCGTCAAAGGCGGCATCTCGCCGTCGGGAGTCCCCCACCTCGGGAACGTCAACGAGATCATGCGGGGCTACTACGTCGCCGAGGTCCTGCGCGAGCGCGGCTACGAGGTCCGGCAGGTGTTTACCGCCGACGATCGCGACCCGCTTCGCAAGCTGCCGCGCACGCTCTGTGATCTCGAGGGGACCCTCGTCGATCTCGGCGAGGTCGACGCCGGTGCGCTCGGACGCAACCTCGGGACGCCGTACACCGACGTTCCGGACCCGTTCGGCTGCTGTGACTCCTACGGCGATCACTTCGCGACGATCATTCAGGACAGCGCCGACGCCCTCGACGTGCCGATCGAACTGGTCTCGAACACCGACCTCTACGAGAACGGTGCTCTCGAGGACGTCACTCGGTTCGTCCTCGAACATCAGGACCGCGCACGCAAGGTACTCTCGCAGTATCAGGACAAGGTCGACGCGGAGTACGTCCCGTTCAACCCGATCTGTGAGGCGTGTGGGAAGATCACCGAAACCGTCACGAGCGTCGACCTGGACGGCGACACCCCGACGGTCGACTACGAGTGTACCGATATGGACGCCGGCGACCGCACCATCGAGGGCTGTGGCCACGAGGGCACCGCCACGCTGCGGGAGGGCAAGCTCCCGTGGCGCTTCGAGTGGCCCGCCCAGTGGCAGACCCTCGGCGTCGACTTCGAACCGTTCGGCAAGGACCACGCCGAAGGCTCCTGGCCCAGCGGGCAGGACGTCGCGCGAAACGTCCTCGAGATCGACCCGCCGGTGCCGATGGTCTACGAGTGGTTTACCCTCGACGGCGAACCCTTCTCCTCCTCGGAGGGCAACGTCATTCTGGTTTCGGACGTGCTCGAACTGCTCGAGCCAGCGGTCCTCCGGTACTTTTTCGCCAAGGACCCCTCGAAGGCCCGGGACTTCAGCATCGAACGCCTCGACCAGCTGGTCGACGAGTTCGACCGGCTCGAGGCGATCTACTTCGGCGAGATCGAAGGTGACGAGGACGAGCGGGCGTTCGCCGAGCGCGTCTACCCGCTGCTGGTCGATGAACCCCGCGAGGAACGGATTCGCCTGCCTTACACCTTCGCTGCGGTGCTCGGGATGTTCGACGATCCCGACCTGCGCGAGGACGTCGCTCGCAAGGAGGGCCACGTTCCCGACGACGCGCCCGACTGGGCCGTCGAAGGTGCCCTCGAGCGGGTCGAAAAGGCCCGCAACTGGGCTCGCCGGACCGGAAACGAGTTCGACTACGAACTCAAGCGCACGGAGATCCCCGACCACGAGTTCGACGAAGCAACCGAGGCGGCGCTCGAGGAACTCGCCGACTTCATCGAGGACGGGCATGGTCCGGAAGAGATTCAGGGCGAGATATACGAGGCCGCCAAACGCCATGATGTCGACGTCGGTGACTTCTTCGCCGCCGGCTATCGGCTCTTCTTCGACGAGGAGCAGGGGCCGAAGCTCGGGCCGTTCCTCGCGAAAGTCGATCGGGAGTTCGTCGTGGCCAGACTGCGCCGGGAACGCTGAGGGATCGGCGAACCGATAGCTTCGGATTCGATCGGTCCCGATCTGCTAGTTGGACGTGTGCGAGTTCGTAAGCCAGCAGATACTAGTCGTCGTCGCTCTCGGGATCGTACTCGCCGGCGTTGAAGAGGGTGTCGTTGCCGCAGGTGAACGCCTTCGCGTCGATGAATTTGGTAGCTGTTATACTCTTCTGCAAAGCGATAGTTACCGACCGTCGTCCGGTCAGAGATGCAGGTCAGTGGGTGTATGTTCTTCCTGCCAGTCAGTGATCGTCGCGTTCGGATCGTGATAATTCTGGTAGACATCGTGGTTGCTGTACCAGCCGATGGCATCGTAGAATCCCGGCCCCTGTACGCGGATGTCTTCGGGGGGTGCGATCCCCATCGTGATGTAACAATCCCGGACCTGACACAGCAGGTGGCGAATTAGCGACCGGCGGAACGCCTCGATGTCGTCGAACTCGTAGGCCCGACCGAGTAGCTGGGGCCGAACGTCAGGGTCCCGATCCGGAACCGTCGCGGCAGCATCGGCAAGGACCTCTCGCTCGGTACCGCCCGCAGTCCAGCGGACCGCGACCGGACCGACCGCTTCGAGTACGGCATCACCGAACACCGCTGCGGTTTCGCTGACGTCGATGTCCTCTCGAGCAAACGCGGTCTTGAGTCGGCCCATCAAGCCGCCGTCGCGTGCCGTCGTCCGCTCAGCGACGCGTTCGAGCGTCTCGAGAACGCCGTCGGTAGCCAACTGGTCGACCAGATCGACCGTCTCGGCGTCGCTCATGCCGAGGTAGATATCCATCTCGACGCGCGCGTTCGCCGGTGCGTCGGGGACCTCCACGACGGGAGAGACGTCACCGCTTATGCTCCGGAGTTGCCGATAGTAGTCGCCGAACAACGCCTCGAACCGGTCGCTCGAGAGGGTAGCGATCGCCGCCGCGGCCGTTGCGATCCGGTCGGGGTTTCGCATCGATTCGACCGTGTCGTAGCCTCGCTCCCTGTAGACATGAAACTGAGCAAACCGTCGAGCTTGATTCCCGAGTTCGTTCTCTAGAACAGTTCGATCACTCGGGTCATTAGGATAATCATCTGATTCACGATATTTGATCTCACCATCGAATTCCATTTCAATCCAATGTTCAGAGTCGGTATTATCATAGACGTACATTCCAACCCGTTCGTCATTTTCCCCTGTGACTTCTGCATGCATCATTTAATCACTCCAATTCATCACGTTGGGAGTTCCCTTCTCCGTACTCGTCTCCCGTAATCCGCTGCTCAACGGCATCGACGATTGCGGAGAATTCCTGCGGACTAAGACTGGTCTCTTCACCAACGACGGCGTCGGCAGTACCGCCGCGAAGCGCTGGTGCAGCGTATGCACCGGACGCTGCAACGAGGGCCGGTATTGCCGCCCCACCAGTTCCGATCGTCGTCAGGGCAGCGAGCGTAGCCGCGACGCCACCTTCGACGGCACGACGCTCGTCGAGGAGTCCTTCCTTGAAGCGGTCGCCCCACGACTGGTCTTCGCCGAGGTCCTCGAGTTCCAGCGATTCGACGAGGTCGTCGTCGACTGCAGCGTCCTCGAACAGGTCCTCGATCTCCTCGGCTCTCTCGTTGAGATGGTCGTCGACGACCTCCGGAACACGCTCCTCGAGTTCCTGGTCGATCAAAGATCGAAGCTGACTCGGACTGTAGATCCCGTCATCGGACGCCGACCGCTGAATATGCACCTCAGTCCCCATTCGGTTGCTCACCAGCGGCTCCTCCCCCGACAGTGCATCCTGGGCCGCCTCGTCGGCTTCCCGTTCTAACTGCGGATCGGGATCGATCTCGAGGTCGGCGTCCGATTTGGGCATCATGCTGATCGCCGCACCGGTCTGCTGGCGGACGTGAGCGAGTTCGTGCGCAAGCAGGAACTGTCCCTCCGCATTCTCGGGATCGTACTCGCCGGCGTTGAAGACGATGTCGTTGCCGCAGGTGAAGGCTTTCGCGTCGATCGATTCAGCCGCTTCGGCGGCTTTCGCGCCCGTGTGGATGCGGACGTTCGAGAAATCCGCGTCCATCCGTTCCTCGAGA
>NZ_HG315684.1:1077838-1088944 GCF_000455365.1 Halopiger djelfimassiliensis | reverse complement strand
GATGCGACCTCGCGGGAATCCCCCAGGGTCCCCGCCGACCGCCGGACTCGAGCGGGCCGGTTCGGCACGACCGCCGAACGCGACCCAAACACGCACCTCGGACGCGCCGCTATCCGTGTCGAGCGAACGGAATGTCGTGCGAGACGTTTATGTCTCGGGAGCGGGTACGCAATCATGGCTTCGACCTTACCGGGTTGGAAGCCACGTCTCGGGTGTTCTGGCACCCGGGGCATTTCAGCGCATGCCCCCTGCGACGGTTCTGGAGACGGTAGCTTCCGGGGAGAACTAACACGTATAGTGACTTATATCTACTGACGATCGGGGAAAAACCATCCCTGCCGCGCGAGCCACCCGCGCCGCACTTACCTCGAGGCCGACGGGACGGGTTGGCTCGAGACCGACGGCTCGAGTCGCCGTCGTACGGACGATTGGGCGGAAAGACACATCGTGGGCGAAGCGACAGACCAAACGAGGCTGCTCGGTGTTTCGTCGATAGACAAAAGCCCTTTGAGAGACCCGCGCGGAGATACTGTCGATGGATCACGGCTCTCCCGCTGTCGTTTCGCTCCCCGAACTCTTCGGCTCGGAGCTACTCACGTGGATCCTCATCGGCGTCCTCGCCTACTGGCTCGGGATCATCGCGCTTCGGAGTGCGGACGTCTTGCCCGATTTCGTCGGGACGCAGGGTCCGATACTCACGTTCCATACCAAACGCGGTCGCGCGTTTCTCGACTGGCTTGCGGGTCCGAAACGGTTCTGGCGAGCGTGGGCCAACCTCGGGATCGGCATCGCCCTCGTCGTGATGGCGACGATGTTCGTCTTTCTCCTCCTGGCGGGGTTGTCCGCGCTTACGTCGCCACAGCCGAGCAGTGCCGTCCAGCAGCCCCGGAACGTTCTCGTCATCCCCGGGGTTAACGACTTCCTGCCGCTGTCTGCCACGCCGGGAATCGTCTTCGGCCTGCTCGTGGGACTCGTCGTCCACGAGGGCGGCCACGGACTGCTCTGTCGCGTCGAGGACATCGACATCGAATCGATGGGCGTGGCGATGCTCGCGATCATCCCAGTCGGAGCGTTCGTCGAACCGGATCAGGAGAGCAGCAACGCCGCCTCACGCGGCAGTCAAACGCGGATGTTCGCCGCCGGCGTGACGAACAACTTCGCGATCACGCTCGTCGCCTTCGCCCTGCTTTTCGGGCCGATCGCCGGCTCGATCGCCGTCGCTCCCGGGGCCGCAATCGGCGGCGTCACCTCCGGTTCCCCGGCGGACGAGGCCGGCATCGAGCCCGGCGATCGGATCACGGCCGTCGACGGCGAGCCGATCGCGGACAACGCCGCGCTCGCGGATCGGCTCGAGGCCAGCGGCGGCGACGTTACCGTCGAACTCAACGGCGAGCGGACGGTACCGGTCGAACGGTCGCTGTTCGTCACCGCGGCGATTCCCGACGGGCCGGCGGGACTGGAGATCGGCGATACGATCGTCGCCGTCGACGGAACGGATGTCTCGACCGAGCGCGACTTCTACGAAGCCGTCGGCGACGACGAGGTCGTCACGTTGACGGTCGACAAAGCCGACGGCGACCGCATCGAGCGCGACGCTCCGATCGGTGCTGCCGTCGAAATCATCCCGGACGAAGCACTGGCAAGCGAGAGCGGTCACGCGGACAAGCGGTTCGTCATCACCCATTTCGAGGGCGAGCGGATCTACACCTACGGCGACCTCGATCCCTTGCTCGACGGCCGCGAGCCGGGTGACGCGGTCTCCCTCGCGGGCTACGTCGACGGTGACCGACAGGAGTACGAGGTGACGCTGGGCGAGAACCCACGCCAGTCCGGGGACGGCTTCCTCGGCATCCGTGCCAGCCCGGGGGTTTCCGGGGCCGAACTCAACGACATCGGGGTGCAGTTCTATCCGGCCGAGGAGTACCTGACGATCCTCGGTGGGGACGGCGAGAGCAGGTTCGGCGCGATCACCGACACGTTCTTCGGGAAGATCGGAATGGCGCTTATGTTGCCGGTGTTCGGCGTCGTCGGCGCGCTCCCGTTCAATTTCGCTGGCTTCGCCGGCGGCATTCAGAACTTCTATCACGTGCAGGGTTCGCTCGGCGCCCTCGGCGACGGAACCGTCTTCCTGCTGGCGAACCTGCTGTTCTGGACCGGCTGGATCAACGTTCAGCTCGGCTTTTTCAACTGCATTCCGGCGTTCCCGCTCGACGGCGGTCACATCCTGCGGACGAGCACGGAAGCGATCGTTGCTCGCCTCCCGATCGATGCCACTCGGGGCATGGTTCGCATGGTGACCACCGCCGTCGGACTGACGATGTTCATCAGCTTCCTGACGATGCTGTTCGCGCCGGGACTGCTGGCGGGCTAACTCCGGTCGAGCGGCTCCATCGCTGTGCTCGATTGAATCACTCGTCTTCGTCGTCGATCCCGTGGCGTTCGTAGAACTCCTCGGGCGTCGCGTCGATCCGTTCGAACTCGGTGTCGAAGTAGTGTTCGTGGTGACGGACGACCTGTTCGACGACCCACTCGCTGAACGTCTCGTCGAAGTGCCACTCGCCGTCGGCTTCCGGAATAGCGAACCGGTCGTCCGTCGAAAAGGCCGCGTATACGTGGAAGAACCCGAGGATGACGTCGGCGAAATCCCGTGCCTTTTCGGTACACTCCTCCCGGCGGTCTTCGAGTTCCGCCTGTCCGTCCGCGGTGAGCTCGAAGTACTTCCGGTCTGGTTCGTCCTCGCGCTCGATGCGTTCGGCCCACCCTTTCTCCTCGAACTTGTAGAGGATCGGGTACACCGACCCGTAGGACGGTTCCCAGTGACCGCCGCTGATATCGCGGATTTCCTTCAGTATTTCGTACCCGTACCGCGGTTTCTCCTCGAGAAGCTCGAGAACGAGGTACGCGATAAGTCCTTTCGGCGGCCCACTTTTCCGCATGTGCACCGTGATTTAAACGGGCGTACGTAAAGGGTTTCGGTCGCTCCGATACCGGAGAGGACGCCGTTCCAGTAGTCCGCACGGAACGCACCGGAGAGCTCCGCGCCGAGATCGGTCAGTCGTCGGCACAGATTTCGACGAAGTTCCGCAGGATTTGCAGCCCGGTCTCGCCGCTCTTTTCGGGGTGGAACTGGGTCCCGAAGACGGTTCCGTCGTCGCTGGCGACGATCGACGGAAACTCGCGTTCGTAATCGGTGGTCGCGACCGCCGCGTTCTCGTCGTCGGGCACCGCGTAGTAGGAGTGGACGAAGTAGGCGTAGGAGCCGTCGACGCCTTCGACGAGCGGATGATCGCGACGAACCGTCAGCTCGTTCCAGCCCATGTGTGGGACCTTCTGACCCTCCGCGAACCGGACGTTCGTTCCGGGGATCAGATCGAGCCCCTGAACGGCCGACTCGCCCTCGTTCGCTCCCTCCTCGCTCGTCGTCAACAACATCTGCATGCCGAGACAGATCCCGAACAGCGGCGTTCCGTCGTCGGCGACCGCGAGGAGGTCGTCCCGGAGCGGGTCGGCGTTCTCGACGCCCTCGCGGAACGCCCCCACGCCCGGCAGGACGACGCCGTCGGCGGCGGCGAAGGCGTCGGGGTCGTCCGTGATCTCGACGTCGGCACCCGCACGTTCCAGCCCGCGCGTAACGCTTCGGAGGTTCCCCAGCCCGTAATCCACGACGGTGACGGAGGCGAGGGATTCCTCGACGTCGGACGTAACGGTGCTCATACCCGTACTCCGAACGGCGCGTTGAAGTGCATTGCCTTTCGTGCAACGCGGGCTCGAGCGACGAGACGGCGAGCGAAACCGGCGTCTCGCTCGGGGAATAGTCATTAGGTACCGGGGAACATACACGGGGTATGAGCGATACCGATCCGGAAGCCATCGTGCGGGAGTACTACGACCTCGTCGACGCCGACCGCTACGACGACCTCGTCGCGCTGTTTGCCGACGACGTCCGGTACGAGCGCCCCGGCCAACCACCCATCACCGGCCGGGACGAACTCCGGACGTTTTACGCGGACGAGCGCCCGCTTGAGGAGGGGTCCCACGAGGTTCACGATGTCGTCGTCGACGGTTCGACCGCTGCGGTCCGGGGTCATTTCTCGGGCCGACAGGGCGGCGACAGCGTCGCGTTCGACTTCGCTGACTTTCACGAACTCGAGCACGGCCACATCGCGCGCCGCTATACGTTCACTGACCGCGACGAGGTTTGACGGGATCGGCGTTCAGAACCCGTCGAGACGCGTCTGTCCGCCGCTTGTCTCGTCGAGATCCGCGAGGTCGGCCGCGCGCTCGAGTGCCTGCTCGAACGTCGTTTCCTGACTCCGATCGTACAGCGTCGCTGCGGGGTGGACACAGATCAGCACCCGGCGAAGCGTGCCGTCGATCCGGACGTCCTCGACCGACCCGGCCTCTTTGGTTACCGCGACCGACCGATCGAGCAGGTGCTCGCTGGGGACCTTGCCAAGCGTCACGATGACCTCGGGATCGAGCAGTTCGATCTCCCGCTCGAGGTACTCCCGGCAGTTCTCGAGTTCCATCCCGGTCGGGTCTCGATTCTCGGGCGGCCGACAGCGCACGCAGTTCGTGATGCGGACGGCCTCGCGATCGATCCCGACGGTCCGGAGGGCATCGTCGAGGACCGATCCACTTCGGCCGACGAACGGTTCGCCCTCGCTGTCCTCCTGTGCGCCGGGCCCCTCGCCGACGAACACCACGTCGGCGTCGTCGGGGCCGGTCCCGTTGACGATCCGACTGCGACACTCGACGAGGTCCGGACACCGGGTACACGCGGTGACCCGGAGGGCCTCCATCTCTTCCATGGTGGTGGCACAAACGGCCGCCTACTACGTTTTTCGGGTCGTCGATACTCCAATCCAATCGGCCGTCGCCCGAGCGGGACCGATCAGTCTCGGTCGCGCCGCCAGGAGTCGGCTGCCCGCGCCGCAAGGCGCGCGACTCGGAGCGGTTCCGGTCGGCCGCCCGTCGGCGTGAACGCCCGGACGACCGCGCTCGCATCGTCGACCGAGAGACCGACGCATCTGAGGTGGACGGTCTCGTCGTTGACCGAGAGCGCTCGTCGTTCGGGTAGCCGTCGATACGTCTCGAGTCGCTGTGCGAGCTGGTCGCCGGAAAACGCCTCGCGGAGGCCGGACTCGAGGCCGGGGCTGGCCTCGAACGTCACGGCGAGTACCGGCCGGTCGGCGGCCTCGTGAATCCGCGAGAGATCGAGAAGGTTGTACCACGCGGGTGCGACGGCACCGAGCAGGACGTACCGAACGTCGGGGCGCCCGAGTTCGTCGACGAGCGAAACGACGGCGTCGGTCGCATCCGTTCCGCCGATGCGACACGAGTCGTACGCGAGGCCGTCGATCACGCGGTCGGCCCGAACGACAGCGCCGGCGAACGTGCTTCGATCGCAGTCACGGTCGCCGCGGTACGATTCGGCGATGCCCAGTGCCCGCACCCCGGACTTCATCAGGTGTCGTCGTCTTTGATCTCCTGTAGCCGATCGAGTAGTTCGTCGCTCGAGGCGCCGTTTTCGAACTCGATCGTTCCGTCGTGACTGTTCTGCCCGGATTGTACCGCATCGTCGTCGTCAAAATCAGCGTCGACTTCCTGTTGTTCGGATTCGTCGTAGCTCCCGAATCCCATACAGTAACCCCTTTGGGATTGCGATTGAAAAATTCCGTGGTTGCGGGTTTATTACTGTTTATTGGCGCGCGGCCGTGACGGCACCACGGGAGCGACGGCACAGGACAGCACTATTTTGCCGCCGGACGCCGAGCATCCGCGTATGGCGGTCCATCACGTCACCGAAAACGCAGAGACGTTTACCTGTAACGCGTTCCTGGCTGTCGGGGCGGAAACGACGCTCGTCGATGTCGGCGCGTGGAGCGGCGTCATCGACGAGATCCGTACGATCACCAACGGCATCGACGCCGTCGTCGTGACCCACCAGCACAGCGATCACGTCTCCCAGCTCGAGGCCGTGGTGGACGTCTTCGATCCGGACGTGTACGCCTACGACGATCATCCCCTTCGGACCCACTCGCTCGAGGACGGCGAGACGGTACCGATCGGTGACGAGACGTTCGAGGTGGTCTACACGCCGGGCCACGCCGACGATCACGTCTCGTTCGTCTCCGAGACGACGCTGTTTTCCGGAGACGTCGTCGTCCACGACGACGGCGCGTTCGACTACGGGAGCTTCGGCCGCACTGATATGGCCGGGCAGTCCCGGGAGCGCCTCATCGAGAGCATCGAGACACTGCTCGAGCGGCTTCCCGACGGGGTCGAACACATGTACTCGGGCCACGGAAGCGTCTTCCACGGCGACGTCGACGACGTCGTCACGACGGCGCTCGAGCGGGCGGAAAAACGGGAACCGAAGTATCCGGACAAAACCGATTGACATCCTCCGTCTGAAGGCGGAGGAATAATTAGGTGTTCATCGGGACGCGGTACTGATCCGTTCGATCGGCGTCAGTCGTCGCTGGGGGCTGCTTTCGCTTCCTCGGTGATCTCCTTCGAGTTTTCGACCCAGTCATCGATGTTCTCGGCGACGTACTCCTTGCCGCCCCAGCCGAACGCGATGCCGATCGCCAGTGCAGCGGCGAGGCCGACGCCGTACGCGAACGCCGCGGCGAACGTGTGAAGGACGCCGACCTGGAAGCCCATCGTATCGAGCCCGACGACGAGGACCACGAAATACAGCAGCGTCTTCGTCGCTCCCGCAAGGAGCGGGGCAAAGCCCGTCTGCTTTGCCGCGGGCGACTCCCGGACCTGCTCGGCGGCGTAGGTCGCCACGTAGAAGCCGACGAACAGGGCCACAAGTCCCATCGCGATCGGCGGCACGTATCCGAGGACATCATGTGCCCAACTCGACAGGAGCCACGGCGACGTTCTCCCGGTCTGAATCACGATCCACTCGATCGCCGCGAGGATACCGACCAAGCCGACGTAGTACTTGACAAGTACTGCGAACGTATTCGAGACGGACTCCTCGCCATCGGAGAAGAACGCCTCGAAGGGCGTTTTCCGGACCTTCTCGTCGAGTTCGACGCGTCGACCGGCCCGTGAAACCTTCGGCTGAATCTTCCCGCCGAGGAAGAACCCGAGATAGACGATCACCGCCGCGGTGATCAGCGTCGGTACGAAGTCGATGAATTCGACGAAGTTACGTTCCATCGCTCGGCCGACGGCTGCGGCGACCACTGGCTCCATCAGCGGTCACCTCCCAGCGCCCGTTCAGTTTCAATCGTCCGTTCAGTACCAGTTTTTGATACGTTCATATTCGAGAGTTGTATCAGGGCCAATTAATACCTTTGATTTAATCCACGCTATAACGCTACTTTGAACATTCCTACATATCTGAATAATGGCTGGAAAAGTGAAAAATACTCGTTCGTAAAATAAATACGACGGGTCGAAGACTCCGCCGTGGATGGCTCCGGAACCGACGTCTCGAGGAGAAGTACGGAAGAACGGTTCGCTGATCGGTTATGCCGCGCGCGGCTCCTTGGCCTTGGGGCGAAGGTTCTTGTAGCCGCACTTGCGACAGGAGTGGGCCCGCGGGGAGTTGCGTGCGTTACAGCGCATGCAGATCATCTTCTCGAGCGACCGTTTTTCGGCAGCGTCGAAACTTGGCATGTCGCTCCGTTGGCCCGTGGTACATATAACGACTGTGGTTGGACCGCGGCGGTTCGGCCGTCGGACCGTTCGATGGGGTCACTCCTCGTCGGCGAGGTACTCCTCCTGAACCGCGACGACCTCGCTCGAGTCGGCACACTCGCCGTAGCGCCGGAGGGGTTCCTCGTTGAGCGTCAGGAACGTCTCGCCCCAGCGGAACGGTTCCAGAAGGGCTTCGGCGCGGTCGCGCTCGTCGAAGATACAGCAGGCGGCGGCCAGCGCCTCGACGGTCGTCAGCCGGAACGGTCGGCCGTAGTTGACCGGGTTCGCGGCGACGAGGAACGGCAGCGCCCGATGGACGCCGTTCATCCGGAACGACGCGGCCTCGGCGGACTCCCACGAGCAATCGAGCGCGACCAGCGTCCCCAGTCCCTCCTCGGCGTCAGCCGGCGAGAGCGCCCGCTCTGCGTGAGGGTTGAGAACGACCCCGTAGGGCACCCGCCCCATCGACCGGTGGAGAACGGCCTCGTCGAACCGCTCGAGGCGGCGCGCGGTGCACTTGTCCGGATCGTCGTCACCCTCGTAGTAGACGTGACACTCCACGTATAGGGATAGGCGAACCGGAAAGAAAAGGGCCGCGGAACGGGGCTGTTCCCGCCGTGAGTGCGGCGGCTACGACTCGTGGATCGCTTCGCCGCGGTTGAGTCGGGTTGCGATCGCAAACGTCTGCTCGGCTTCCCGGCGCGTCGGGAAGTGCGCGGCCATGTAGCGGGCAGTCGCGATCAGCGGGACGCGACGTCGCCGCTCTCGATCGGGGTGTCGAGCCGCCGTCTCTCGTTCGAACCGCCGAAGCGCCGCTTCGAGGTTCTGAAGCGTATGGAAGCCGGCGTCCTCGCGTACCAGCCCGTGTCCGAGCGTCCGTTTCAGCGCCGCCGGATCGCCGCCGCAGTCGAAGAACTCGGCGACGAGGCGGCCGGCTTCGTCTACCCGGCCGTCGGCGTCGAACGTCTCGAGCAGGTCCGCACGGATCGCGTCCGGGTCCCGACCGCTGTCGTTGTCGCCGGGTTCCGGAATCGGCGCTGGCGGCGTGTTGAGGAACCGATCGAGGTAGACGCTCATCGCCGCCTCGAAGACGCCGCGATAGCACTCGATGGCGTCGGTTCGGCGCGCGAACCCGTGGACAGCGTTGGCGTACGTGAACGTGTGGTGGACGGTGTTCCAGTCGCTGAACTCGTTTGCGGTGCCGAACCGGGCGACGCGCGTGGCCGCGGCGTGGGCGACTTCGGCCGCGAGCGTCTCGGTCGTCGCACCCCCGCGAACGGCGTCGGCGAGTACATCCACGATGGCCTCGGGATCGTCCCCGAGCAGCGTCTCCTGAACGTCGACCGGCGGCGACCACGTCCGGTCAGCCCCCGCGGCCGCCAGCGACTCGAGGCCGCCGGTCGCCGAAATCCCCCCGCCGTAGACGTCCTCGAGCAGGGCGACGAGGTCGATCGGCTGTCGCCACGACGACTGCTCGTCGCTTCGGGTGGCGGTTACCAGCGGATCGACGAGGCTCGCGAGCGTGTCGTCGGCGTGGCTCCGGTCCACGTGCTCGAGGCTCTCGAAGGCTTTGTTGGCGAAATCGAGCACGTGGCCGCTCGAGAGGTAGGGGTGGTCGGTCGCCGCGGCGACGACCAGTTCCGCGAGTTCGGACTCCGAACGGCCCGCTGCCACGGCAGTTCGGAGACACCGCTTTGCACCGGCGGCGTCGCGAACCTCGATGCAGTCTCGAAACCACGATTTCAGCCGATCGAACGCGACGTCGCGGGTCGAAAAGGAGGGCTGATCGAAGTTCGGCGCTTCGCCCGCACAGTCGTCGGCCACGTGGCGAACGCCGGTGTACAGCGCGCGCTTTCGGTCCTCTGGCTCGAGATCGTCGACCAGGTTCGCCATACATCCAAGGATCGTGAGTCCGGGTCCCCACCCCGACTCGCGGTACCGCGTGCCGAACTCGAGGGCCGTCGCCATCGGCTCCCGGTAGTCGACGTCGGCATCAAGCAACCCGATCGTCGATTTCGCGACGACGAGGCGGAGGTTCTCCTCGAGGCCGGTCTCGAGGCGTTCGGCCCAGTGCTCCGCGGGCGGCAACTCCCGGGGCGGGTTCGGGTTCACGTAGACGGTGTCGTCCCGAACGTCGACGGGATAGGTCCGAACGTCGTCGGCCCACGGATCGAACGTATCGCCACAGGAGAGTTCGAACCGCGCGTGGTGCCAGTGGCAGGTCAGGATGCCGTCGTCGACGGTGCCCTCGACCAGCGGAAAGCCCATGTGCGGACAGCGGTTGTTCACGGCTCGGACCTCGCCTTCGTGGTGAAACACGGCAAGCGGCGTGCCGTCAACGCTCACCAGCTTTCGGCCTTCCGCCTCGAGTTCGTCCAGCGAAACGGCCGCGTGGAATTCGTCCATCGACATAGGCTACCAGTCATCGAACTCACACCTAAACGTTCGCTGAACGCAGTTATTGTATGGTGGTTGATTGGTGTTTCCCTCCTATCGAACGAACCGGCGATGACGCTGCCCGGAATGACACGTTTTTGCCGGTCGCGTCGAAACGGTCGGAATATGGACCCGGCCGCCCTCGTCCGACAGTACTACGATGCCCTCGACGAACACGAGTACGACGCGCTCGAGTCGATACTCGCCACCGGATTCGTCCAGCGCCGGCCCGACCGGACGTTCGAGGGCCGCGACGCGTTCGTTCGGTTCATGCGCGACGAGCGTCCGAATCCGGAGACGACCCACGAACTGGCCGCCGTCGTCGACGGCGACGAAGCGGTCGCCGTTCGCGGTCGCGTCCTCGATTCGGGAACCGAACTGTTCGAGTTCGCCGACTTCTTCACGATCGAAGACGGTCGGATCGCCGGGCTCGAGACGTACTCGCGGTGAGAACGTGACGCTGTCTCAACAGAAGTACACCCAGTACTCGTGTCCGTTCGGACACGTCACCGTCGTGTAGTCACCGAACGCTGCGACGGAGCGGCTCGGTTTCAGTTCGACGTCGTCGTGGGGCACCACTACGTTCGTCCGTTCCCTACAGTGGGGACACTCGATTTCTTCCGTTACTGGTCGTTGCATCCGACATCACCATGTGGTAGCATGTCACGGGAGGAGATAACTGCTTCTCAGGGAAACCGACCCGAATGCAGCGTGTCCGTCTGAGCCGTCGACGCCGTTCACGCCGAACAACTGTTCGGCCCGAGTTCCAGTTCCGTTCGCTCCTCGGGCGGTTCCGACGCGGTCCCGCGGTTCAGGTCGATGATCGCCCCGTAGTTCGCCGGCTTCTCGCCGGCGTCGGCCATCCGCTCGACGAACTCGTCTTCCGAGAGCGCGAGCAGATCGATCCCGGTTCGGGCCGCGCCGACGGTGGTCGCGATCGGCTCGCCGGGCGCGCCGCGTTCGAACTCGCCGTCGGCGGTGACGGTGACGTGGCCCGGCAACACGGTG
>NZ_HG315684.1:1075880-1077627 GCF_000455365.1 Halopiger djelfimassiliensis | reverse complement strand
GACGGCCTCCGGCTCCGCGAGGATCGTCCGGTGAAGCGTCTCGTAGAGCAGTCGCGCACCCGTTTCCCCTTCGTCGTCGCTGAACTCGAGTTCCGTGCGCCCGACCGAATCGACGTGGAGCGTGTCGGCGGTCAACAGCGCCCGATCGTCCACGAGGAGATTGATCATCTCGCTCGTGTGGCCCGGCGCGACGATCGCTTTGAGGGTCCGCTCGCCGACCGCAAGCACCTCGTTTCGATCGAGGGGCGTGTACTCGAGGTCGACGTCGCGTTCGGCGGCGCGTGCGCCGAGATAGTACGGTACATCGAGGCTGGCGGCCAGATCGGGCCCGCCGGAGACGTGGTCGGCGTGGACGTGGGTGTCGATCACGCCCGTAATCGTGAGGTCGGCCTCCTCGGCGGCGATCTCGTACTCGTCGACGTCGGCCGTGGGATCGACGACGACGGCCTCACCCGTGGCGTCACAGCCGACGACGTACCCCAGACACCCCTTCGCGCGGCGCTGGATCTGGACGATCGTCGCGCCGTCGCCGACGTCGATCGCGACGTGATCGTAGACGCCGCTCCAGCCTTTCATGCCGCCGTCGACGGTCTGGACCTCGTACTCGTCGGTCGCCGACTCGAGCCGGGTCGCCAAGTTGCCCGAGGAGATGCCTTTCGCACAGATCGTGATCACGCGCTCGGCGTCGCCGACGGTCGCTTTGAACTCCTCGAGACGCCCGTCGAGTTCCTCTTCGGGGCCGAACGGGAAGTTGATCGCCCCCGGGACGTGCCAGGACTCGTAGCTGTCCTCGGGGCGCGTATCGACGAGGGTGAACTCGGCGTCCTCGTCCTGGAGTTCGGCCAGGCGGTCGGCGGAGAGTGTCGTGACCATACCCTCACGTACGCCGTCGCGTACCGTAATGGTCGCCGCGGCAGATTCCGGGCCGTGTCGGCATGTTCCGGGCACGGATCATCAATAGTATTACAGTTTTGCGGACAGTGACGTTCGCTCGAGCGATGGTGATATACGACCGGCGCGACGCGAGGGAGTTCGAACCGATCGACCGGCGGCCGGACGGGTTCGGCTGGGTCGCGCACCCACACGAGACGGCGGTGCGGGCGAGCCACGCCGTACGCTGTGACGACGGCGTCTGGATCGTCGATCCGCTCTGGGCACCGGGCGTCACGGACCGGATCGACGAACTGGGAGCCGTCGCCGGCGTCGTCGTCTGTTTCAACTGGCACGGCCGCGACGCGGACCGGTTCGCTCGCCACTACGACGTCCCCGTGTTCGTGCCCGACTGGAACGGCATGAGCCGGGTCGTTTCCCGGATCGATGCGCCGATCGAGCGGTTCGCGGACCGGTTCGGCGAGGGCGAGTCGGGGTTCGAACTGATACGGTGTGAACCGATGGCCGGCTGGTCGGAGGCGATGGCCTATCGCGAGTCCGACGGCACGCTGTACGTTCCCGAGTCGCTCGCGACCGCGCCCACCTACACCGTCGGTGACGAACGACTCGGTGCGGGCGTGCTCCGCCGGCTCGATCCGCCCCGGGATCAGCTGTGGCCGCTCGAGCCCGACCGGGTCCTCGTCGGCCACGGTGCCGGCGTGATGGACGAGGCGACGCGGGCGCTCGAGGACGCCCTTGCCGGTTCTCGACGGCGGCTGCCGCGGGCGCTGCTTCGAAACGGGGGCGCGCAGATGCGGGCGCTTTTCGCTGCCGTACGCGACTAGGTGTCACGGCGGACGATCGATGGCGCAATCAC
>NZ_HG315684.1:962658-1075059 GCF_000455365.1 Halopiger djelfimassiliensis | reverse complement strand
CTTTCGGGGTTGGGCGACGGTCATCTCGCCCTAAAGAGCGGGACGTTGACCCTGAACGGCGATTACACCGCCTACGACACCGTGTCGGCAGAAGGGGAGTCCCACGCTCAAGCCAACGGCTTTAGCCGTGGGTAGATGACGCCGCGGCTTTCGGGTACTCGAACCGCCGACGACGCCGACGACGGGTTCGACGACCGAACGTTCAACTGAGCCGGTGGCTTCCGGATACCGACAGGATCATTTAATTGAATTGCCTTCGAACGATCGATATGTCGCTTTCCGATCCCGTCGCCGCCGCCGTCGCGGTGCTCCGTCGCCGACCGGGGGATATCCTTCCGCTGTACCTGCTCGGCGCGGCGATTCCGGCAATCGTCCGAGTCGTCCCGTTCCTCGCCGCGCTCGTGGGCTACCTCTATCTCGAGACGACCGGCCGGTTCGAGACGATCCGGGCGCACCTGACCGATATCGAAGCCGGACCGCCGGATCCCGAAACCGAACCCGAAGCGTTTCAGCAGTGGGTTAGCGGCTTCGAACCGGCGGTCGAGCAACTGCTGACGCCGGCGACGGTCGGACTCGCTCTCCTCACGATCGCCACGGTCGCGATCCTGTTTCTGGTGTTGAGTTCCGTCATCTCCGCCGGCCAGCTCGGGGCCTGCTACGGTCGGTTGCGAGACGAGCGCGGACTGATCGCCGGCATCGCGGCTGTCCGCCGGTACTGGACGCGCATCCTCTGGCTGTACGTTCTCGAGGGGCTGGTGTGGCTCGCGGTGGGTGTCGCCGTCGCGCTCATCACGGCGGTGGCCGTTGGAGCGGCCTCGATCGCGGCCGGGACGGCCTTGCTCACCGCGCCAGTCGCGCTCCTCGGCATACTCGTGTTACTCGCCGTGCTCGCGGCCGTCAGGGCGCTGTTCGCGTTCGCGCCGGTGGCCGTCGTCGTCGACGACGCCGGCGTGTTCGGGTCGGTGTCGAAGAGCTTCGGATTCGTCCGCAGACGCCCGATCGGGGCCGGGTTCTACTACGCGCTGTCGGTCGGAACGATGCTTGCGGTGTCGACCGTCTCCGGCGTGCTCATGCTCGTCGACGTCGTCTCGGCCACGTCGCTCGTTACGGTTCTCGTCGTGTTGCCGGCGCTCGATCTGTTGAAGACCGCCCTCTACGTCGAGTACCGCGGTCGACTCGCGCCGCCGACACAGCCGACGCGGACGTTGCGCGCCCAGTTCCGCGACGGACTCGGGCGCGGCTGGAGCGAACTGATCGCGTTCGTCCGCTCGACGCCGGGCACCCACGCCGTCGTCGTTGCCCTCGCCGGTCTCGGGTTCGCCGGCGGGTGGCTGGCTGCCGACCCGTTCGTCGGCCACTACACCACCTCGATCGCGGCCCGTCTCGACGGACACGTTCCGCCGGCGGCGGCCCTCGAGTTCTTCGGTAACAACTGGCTGGTCGCGATGACGACGACCTACGCCGGCGTCGCCCTCGTGATCCCGGCGATCGTCTCGGTCCTGTTCAACGGCGCGTTCATGGGCGTCTACGCGCGTCTCGAGGTCGAACCCGCGGAACTCGCGGCGTTTATCCTCCCCCACGGCGTCTTCGAGATCCCGGCGATCATCGTCGCCAGCGCGCTCGGGATCCGACTCGGGTTGGTCGGCTGGCGGGCTTATCGGGGCCGGGCCAGCCGCGTCGCGTTCGCCGACGCGCTCGAGCGGGCGTTCTGGGTGCTGCTCGGCGTCGGACTCCTGCTTGCCGTCGCGGCGGTCATCGAGGGGTTCGTGAGTCCGTACTACTACCGACTGTTCCTGTAGGGGCGCTCGCGGTGGCCGCCGCGGGCGCTATCGATACGCCTCGAACTCCTTGCCGAACACGAGGAAATAGCCCGTCCCGACGAGTCCGATCGCCGTGGCGATGGCGAACGCGAGCGCGGGATCGCCCGCGAACAGCTGCGTGCCGGTAAGCGGGTTCGAAACCCCGCCCCAGAGCAGGCCGCCGAGCGCGGCGCTGGGAACGACGATCACGTTCCGCAGGAGGTAGTAGGTCCCCGTCACCCGGCCGCCGGTCCCGCGTTCCGCGGGGCCGACGATCAGCGCCTTGTGCGCCGGCAACCCGGCAAACCGGAGTCCCGAGAAGGCAAAGAGCGCGGCGAGTACGGCGGCGCTTTCGGGCGCGTTGATGAGCACGATCGGGAAGACGGCGTAGACGGCGAACCCGAGCGCGACCACCGGCTTCAGTCCGACCCGCTCTGCGGCCTTGGCGGCCGGAACCATCACCAGCAGCGCCACGAGCATCTCGAGTCCCAGCAACACGCCGAAGTACGACTGCGGGGAAAGATCGACGGGTCCGACGGTCGGAACCGACAGCGAGAGCCCGACCTCGTGGAATCGCGTGACGACGATGACGAAGAAGACGTAGACCATTCCGTTGGCGAACCGAACGAGCGTATCGCCGACCAGCAGCGGCCGGAGCTCGGTCGGCATGGCCCGCAGATCCGCGAGCACCTGCTCGACGCCGGCGAACTCCGTGCCGAAGCTATCCTCCTCGACGTCGTAGCGGAAATGCTGGACGAGCGTGCCGACGACGCCGAAGACGACGGCGACCACGAGGATGAGTTGGAAGGCGAAGACGACGTCGCTGTCGGTCGAGCCGAAGGGGAAAAACAGCGCGGCGGCGAACAACGGCCCGACGAGAAAGGCCGTCCGGCGGAACGTTTCGGTGCTCGCGAAACCGGCGGCGAGTTGCGAGGGCGGAACTGACTGTTTGACGATCGCGAAGGTCGCCCCCAGCCCGAACGACTTCCAGGCCTGTGCGAACACCAGCCCGACGAAGATCGCGGCGATCTCGAGCGGGATCGGGCCGGCGGAGATCCCCTCGAGCGCGGGGGCGGCGAGCCAGATGCCGAACCCGATCGTCGAGCACAGGCCGAAGACGGTCAGGGCGTACCGCGACCCGAGACGATCGGAGATCGCTCCGCCGGGATAGGGGTAGATCGCGCTGATAACGTTCCCGAAGGTGCCAAACAGGCCGACGACGAACGCCGATGCTCCCAGCGCGTACATGTATTCGCCCATGTACCGGCTGGTCATCTGGAAGCCGAGGCTGAACGCGAACATCGCCGCCGAGAGGACGAGCACGTCCCGCTCGAGCGCGAAGAACTGGCGAAACGCGTCGAACGGATCGGCGTCCTCGGTTTCGGGGGCGTCGTGCTCGAGACCCATGGCTGAGGGTGCTGACTCGACCGGCTTTGGTTTTCCGCCGACGGTCGTGGTGCTCGTATACATGCCCCACGAAATCCGTTCGGTACGGCTACAAACGAACCGGACAGTCGATCTCAAAGGACAGTATAAAGACGAACCGGTCCGTCGTCAGGCACATGACGACGACGCTCGGAACGGCGAGCGCAGGGCCCGGCGAGATCGATACGGGCCGTCTCGAGATCGGCGAGACCAGAGACGGGAGCCCGTTCGGTCTGCCCGTCGCCGTGATCAACGGCGAACGGTCGGGAAAGACCCTGTACATGCAGGCAGCGAGTGATGGCGACGAACTCAACGGTGTCGGCGTTATCCAGCGCGTCGTGCCGCAACTCGATCCGGCGGCCCTCTCGGGAACGATCCTGATCGTCGGGATCGTTAACTACCACGCGTTTCAGGTCGCCGAACACCGGAATCCGATCGACGATACGAAGATGAACCGGGCCTATCCCGGCGACGAAACCGGCACCTCCAGCGAGCGGATCGCCGCCGCGACCTTCGAGGCCGCGACGCGAGCGGACCTCGTGCTCGATCTCCATCAGGGATCGACCAGCCGGATGATCGACGAGGTCCGGGTCCGCTGTGGGAAACGCCACCGCCTCCACGACGAGTGTCTCGAACTCGCGAAGGCGTTCGGCTGTGGCTACGTGCTCGATCAGAAAGGACCCGACGGCCAGCTCGCCCGTGCCGCCCCGGACAAGGGCGTCCCGACCGTCGATCCGGAACTCGGCGGCTGTGTCGGCTGGGACGAGACGAGCATCCGGAAGGGCGTCGACGGCGTGTTCAACGTCCTCCGCTACTACGGTTTCCTCGAGGAGGACGGTGCCCTCGAGCGCCAGACCCGTGCCAGCAGTTTCGAACAGTACGGCGCGCCGAACGGCGGCCTCGTCGACATGCACAAGGACCTCGGCGAGCAGGTCGCAAGCGGCGAGACGCTGTTCGAGGTGACGACCCCCTTCGGCGAACCGAAAGCGACTGTCACCGCCGACAGCGACGGAATCCTCTGGCGTGCGCGACGACTGCCACAGGTTGCAACCGGCGAGTACGTCTGCTCAGTCGGGACCGACATCGACTCCTACTAACCATGCCAGCCGATCTCCGCTGTCCCGCGTGCGAGACGACGTACGCGGCCGGCCCCGACGAACCGTGGCGGTGTGAGTGCGGTCACGCGCTCGAGTTCGCCGACCGACCCCACCCGGACGGCGAGCCGCTGCCGCTGTCGCGACTCGACACCAGCCGAGGGCTGTGGACCTTCTTCGAGTTCCTCCCGATCGAGGGACACGTGACCTTCCACGAGGGGTTCACGCCGCTCGTCGACGCCCCCGAGTGGGACGCGCAGTTCAAACTCGAGTACGTCCTCCCGACGGGGTCGTTCAAGGATCGGGGCGCGACGACGACCCTCTCCCGGGCGATCGAGCTCGGCGTCGAGCGGGTCATCGAGGACTCCTCGGGGAACGCGGGTGCCTCGATCGCGACGTACGCGGCCCGCGCGGGACTCGAGGCGGACATCTACGTGCCGGCGGACGTCAAGCAGTCGAAGCTGATGGCGATCCAGCGGGCCGACGCCCGCCCCGTCCGCGTCGAGGGCAGCCGGCAGGACGTGACCGACGCCTGTATCGACGCCGTCGAGGCCGGCGAGGGCTGGTACGCGAGCCACGCCTGGAACCCGGCCTTCTACGCGGGCACGATGACGATCGCGTTCGAGATCGCCGCCCAGCGCGACTGGACCGTTCCCGACGCCGTCGTCCTGCCGATCGGCCACGGGACGCTCTTTCTGGGCGCGTATCGTGGCTTCTCGCTGTTGAACGAGGCCGGCATCGTCGACGGGATGCCGCGATTGCTGGGCGCGCAGGCGGCGGGCCACGCGCCGATCGTCGACGCGCTCGCGGACGACCCGCTCGACGGGGACGGGAACGGCAGCGACATCGCCGACGGGATCCGGATCGCCGAACCGGCCCGCGAGGACGAGATCCTCGAGGCGATCGACGAAACCGACGGCGACGCCATCGCGCTCGGCTCCGACCCGATCGAAAGCGCGCTCGATCGACTCCACCGCGGCGGGTTCTACGTCGAACCGACGAGCGCGGTCGCCCCGGCCGCCCTCGAGCGATACCGCGCGGACGGCCACCTGGCCGACGACGCGGAGGTCGTCGTTCCCCTGACCGGAAGCGGATTGAAAACGCTTTGATGCAGTCGGTTACCCGACTACTGCCCCCGTTGTGACGAGGTCTTGAAACGAATAGTGTCAGGCCGCGAACTCGGGGACGGGGCATCCAAACACTCTTTACTGATTCGCTGTAAACTGTAATAAGCACCGAATCTCATGTCACGCACCTCGAACCGGGCTAACGGCACCGTTATTCGCGACTTTCTCTCGGTCGCGGATCTCCTTGAGGAGCCGCAGCTGGCCCAGCTATACGCGTACCTCGCTGGCGAAGGGGAAGCGACCGTCCGGGAGGTGATGAACGCGCTCGATCTCCCACAGGGAACAGCCTACACGTACGTCAACCGGCTCGATGATGCCGGCGTCATCGAGGCAACCAGTGACGGGCAGCCTCGGACGTACGCCGCTCACGAGATCGATCTGACCGTCACGGCCGCTGACGGCGAGCGTGAATATACGATCACGCCGGCACTGATCGACGCCGTCGGCCGACGCGAGATCGACGAAGATATCGACACCTACATCGATCGACACGGAGTTGCTGGCCTCGCAACGGCGCTCACTTACGCCGTTGCCCGGGAGCGCGGAGAGGTGACCCACCGGTTGATGGCTCGCGATCTCGATATTTCGCCGCTGGCCGCGGAGATCATCCTTCAGGCGCTTCGGCCCGTCGTCCGGGAACACTTCGCCATCGAGACAGCGGGAGCGTCGATCGCCGATCTTGGTGTCAACGATCAAGACACGATTGACGACGCGTGAGTACCACCCATATCGCTGATACCGGACTGTTCGTCGCGATGGGGCAGCCGTCGAACAACCGATATCGTGCCGTCCGCCGGTTTGCCAGACGAAACGACGTTACCTTTCTGGTGCCGGAACGAGTCTACGACGAACTGTCCGTCAACGATTCGACTACTCGAACGCCACCCGTTGAGACCGCACTCGAGGACGGATGGGTCGCCGTCGGCGACTCGCTCGACTTCTCGCGGCCGGTCGTCTCGCGAGTGATGGACGGAGTCCAGCGGTACATCGCCAACACCGACGACCGGCCGGCGGACGAGGTCGAACGTGCCGACGCCGCGCTCGCTGCACTAGCGGCGCAGCGTCTCGCCGCCGGCGAGGTGACCGAGGTGTACGTTTATACGACCGATATCGCCGCCGGCGAGGGCGCTGAAGCTGTACTCGCCAGCGAGGGTTACGGCGATTCGATCACGTTCGTAAACGGTTTCCGATTTCTCGAGGATCTCTGCCCGGAAACGGATTGAAAACCCTTTGATACCCCCATCACGGAACCCACAGTAGATGGTCAGCCGGCCACCCGACTACTGCCCCCGATGTGGCGACGGTCTCGAGACGATCGCGTTCGACGGACGCGAACGGAAGCGCTGTCCGACCTGCGAGGACGTCGTCTGGCACAATCCGGTTCCGTGTGCCGGCGTCGCGGTCGTCGATCGAACGACCTCGGGTTCGGAGCCCGCCGTTCTCTGTGTCGAACGCGGCGTGCCGCCGGGCGTCGGCGAGTGGACGCTCCCCGGCGGTCACATGGAGGTCGGCGAGGAGCCCGAAACCGCGGCGGCCCGCGAACTCGAGGAGGAAACCGGCGTCGCCGTCGATCCCGACGCCCTCGAACTCCTCGATGCGACGACGTTGGCCCCCCGGGACGGCAAGCACGTGATGATGATCCACTACGTCGTCGATCGGGCACACGCCGACGGCTCGCCGACGGCGGGAAGCGACGCGACGGCGGCGCGGTTCTGGACGCCGTCGGCGTTCGACGCGTCGGACGAGACGTTCCGGCCGGTACACGAACGGCGGTTCCGGGACGCCGCGTCGCTGTTCGGCTGACGGCCCGATCGGTATCAGGGGATTAATGAGCGCCCCGAGCCAGGGTCTGACGATGAGTATTCCGTCGTTCGTCATCGGGATCGCAGGCGGAACGGGAGCCGGGAAGACGACCGTCGCGCGCACCGTCGCCGAGACCGTCGGCGAAGCCGTCACTCGCATTCCGCTTGACAACTACTACGAGGACCTCTCGCATCTCGACTACGAGGAGCGGGCGAACGTCAACTACGATCACCCGTCGGCGTTCGAGTGGGAACTGCTTCGCGAACAATTGAACGCGTTGCTCATGGGGCAGTCGATCGAGATGCCCCAGTACGATTTCGACGTCCACAACCGCAAGGACGAGCGCGTGACCGTCGACCCCTCGGACGTGATCGTCCTCGAGGGGATCCTCTCGCTGTACGACGAGGCGATCCTCGAGATGCTCGACCTTCGCGTCTACGTCATGACCGACGCCGACGTCCGCATCCTCCGGCGGATCGAGCGCGATGTCGTCGAACGCGGCCGCGATCTCGACGGGGTTATCGACCAGTACCTCGAGACGGTCAAGCCGATGCACGAGCAGTTCGTCGAACCGACGAAGAAGAACGCGGACGTGATCATCCCCGAGGGGGCAAACCGAATGGCGGTCGATCTGCTGATCGAGAAGGTCGAAGCCGAACTCGCAAGCGACGGCCCCGACGGCGACCCCGAGCGCGAACGCTCGGTGAGCCCGACCACGGACTGACCGATTCGATGCCGGCGGTCGATCGGTCCGGCCCGTGAGACGAAACCCGACATTCCTTTACTCGAGCCCTGAATACGGGCGGGTATGTTCCTCTCCCTTCGCGCGGAGGTCGAGGGTGCCCTCGAGGGGGCGCTGTCGACGCTCGACTTTCCCACCGACGATCTCGGGATCGAAGAACCGCCGGAAGACGTCGCGAGCGTGCTGGCATCCAGCGTCGCCTTTCGACTGGCCGGCGAGGCCGGCACACCCCCGCCGGCGGTCGCCGACGAGATCGCCGCCGAGATCGACGCCGACGAACTGACCTACGTGTCGGCCGTCCGGACACAGGGACCGTACCTCAACTTCCTGCCCAGCGACGCCTACCGCGCGGAGACGCTCGAGGCGGCGACCGCCGACAGCTACGGGGCGTTGCCCGACCGCGAGGAGTCGGTCGTCGTCGAACACACCAGCGCGAACCCGACCGGGCCGGTTCACGTCGGCCGCGCCCGGAACCCGATCATCGGCGACGCCGTCGCCAACCTGCTCGAGTACGCCGGCTACGACGTCGACCGACACTACTACGTCAACGACGCCGGTCGCCAGATGGCCGTCTTCACGTGGGCCTACGAGACGTTCGACGAGGACGACCTCGAGGAGCCGCCCGAACGCGACCGCATCGAGTACGATCTCGTGCGCTACTACCGCAAGGGCAACGCCTACCTCGAGAACGCGCCCGAAGCCGAGGTCGAGGCGGCCGAGGCCGAGATCGACGCGATCATGCAGGGTCTCGAAGCGGGCGACGAGGAGACCTACGAACGGGTCAGCGAAGTCGTCGATCAGGTTCTCGGCGGCATGACGGAGTGTCTCGAGCGGCTGCCCGCGGAGTTCGACGAGTTCGTCAAGGAGACGCGGTTCATGCGCGACGGCTCGACCGACGACGTCGTTTCCCGCCTCAAGGACCTCGACGAGGCGGTGTACGAGGACGAGGCCTGGCAACTCGATCTCACCGATCACGGCATCGAGAAGAACCTCGTGTTCCTGCGCTCGGACGACACCTCGCTGTATCCCACCCGCGATCTGGCTCACCACGAGTGGAAGTTCGACAACTACGACCGGGCCGTAACGGTACTGGGCGAGGATCACAAGCTGCAGGCCAGCCAGCTTCGGACCGCCCTCGAGTTGCTCGGCAACGACGCCGATCAGCTCCGGCAGGTGCTGTACTCGTATGTCAACCTGCCCGAGGGGAAGATGTCCACGCGGCGGGGCACCGGCGTCGATCTCGACGATCTGCTCGACGAGGCGATCGATCGCGCCCGCGACGAGGTCGAAACCCGGCTGGACGACCGGATCCGCGACGACGAACTGGACGAAACGGATGTCGAGCGGATCGCCCATCAGGTCGGTATCGGCGCGGTCCGGTACGACATCGTCGCGAAACAGCCGACGAAAGCGATCACGTTCGAGTGGGACCGCGCGCTCGACTTCGAAGCCCAGTCCGCGCCGTACGTGCAGTACGTCCACGCACGCTGTTGTGGCATCCTCGAGGCGGCCGGGATCGATCCCGACGACGACCTCGCCGGGCAGGGTCTCGACGGGGACGTCGACGTCGACCTGCTGGATTCGGCCGCCGAGCGGGACTTGCTCGAGACGATCGGCCGGTTCCCGGCGGTCGTCGACGAAGCGGCGGACGATCTCGAACCCCATCAGATCGCGACCTACACGCGGGAGTTCGCCGACCGGTTTAACGCCTTCTACCGGGAGTGTCCGGTGCTGGGCGACGACGTCGATCCCGCGGTTCGGGACGCGCGGCTGGCGCTGGTGGCCGCCTCGAAACACACGGTCGCGAACGCCCTGTCTATCCTCGGCGTGGCCGCGCCACGCTCGATGTAGACTCACCGATCGGGGCCGGCCAGCGGGAGACACGCTCGGCTCATGTGGTGTTCCCCGGCCGGAAAACAGCTGCCGACGCGCTCGACCGCTGGACTACTCTTTCGTCTCGAGCATCCGGCTTACCAGTTCGTCTTTCGTGATCTCTTCGCCGATGTACTCGAGGATCCACTCGACTTCCGCGTAGAACGTGAGCAGCTGGTTGCCGTCGTGTTCGAGCACCCACTCGACCCTCGAGATTTCCTCCGTGAAGGCCTCGGAGTCGGTGACCGCCGCCGCGAGGTCCTCGGCCAGCACCTCGAGTTCGGAGTACAGCGCGTTCCTATCGGTGATCTCGCTGTCGGCGATGACGGTTGCCCGGTCGCCGTTGTGTTCGATGCCCGTGACCGTCAGGTGGTCGCTACTGACCGTGAGTGTATCGTGATCGAAGCCGGGAACGTCGTCGTAGCTGTCGTCCCCGTCTTCCGAATCGGTGTCGGACTCGTCCTCGGAGTCGGAGTCGGGCTCGTCGCCGAGCGACTCCTCGCCGTCATCCGGGTTTTCTTCGTCGGTCTCGGAACTGGAACAACCCGCGAGCACGGTCGCGAGTGCAGCGCCACTGCCAAGGAGGATCTTTCGTCGCTCCATGCTCGAGCAATCGATCAGGTCCCGAATTAGTAATTAGCTCGTACCGGTCCGATCGTTCAAAAATCGTCCGACGATCGGTGGAAAACGGATATACCGGGCGCACTGGCTCTGAAACGCCGGGTTTATGCGACGCTGGCCGATACCGGGCGACGACAGTTCGGAACGGAAGACAGTTCGGAATCGACGACTCTCTCGAGTTCGTCGTAGTCACAGCATTCGATAGCAATCCGGGGTTCGAGCGGTGAACCCGCCGGTTCAGACGGTCCCTACCGTTCCGGTAACGGGTGCCAACCCCGCGTGGGCGACTCGAACGGCCGGCGGGTCAGGGATCGGATTCGGCCTCCGTGATCGCACTCGAGACGTCGTCGCGTGTCGCCTCGCTGTCGTCGGCTTCGGCGTCGGTCTCGTCGGTCTCGTCCGGGTCTTGCTCGGCCGTCGGTCCCTCGAGATCGAGTCCGGACAGTTTGCCGGCGATTCCCCGGTAGGCGACGGCGGCGGGACCCTCGGGTTCGTAGACCACCAGCGGCGTCCCGGCGTAGACGCTCTCGCGGGCCGCCGAATCCTCGGGGACCGTGCCGAGCAGGGGGATCTCGAGGCGGTCGGCGATCTCCTCGTAGGAGATGTCGCTGCCGGCGTGGGTCCGGGTAACGATCAGGCCGGCGATCTCGCCGCCGGCGCGGTCGGTCAACTCGATGGTCTTGCTCGAGTCCTGAATGGCTGCGGGTTCGGGCGTCGAGACGAGCAAGACGGCGTCGGCGAGTCCGAGGGGAAGCACGGTCTCGTGACTGATACCCGCGCCGACGTCGAGAAAGACGTAATCGTACGTCGAGCGGAGTTCGTCGACGACGTCGCGCAGTCCTTCGGGGGAGGTTTCGGCGTACTCGTCGAGTCCGGTTCCGCTTGGCACGGCGACGATGTTGTCCGCCAGTCGGTAGGTCGCGTCGTCGATCGGTGCACCATCGGCCAGCACGTCGTGTAAGGTCGTCGAGTCGGGGGTGAGACTGACGAACCCGGCGAGGTTCGCCATGCCGAGATCGACGTCGACGACGGCCACGCGCTCGCCGGCCCGTGCGAGCGCCGTGCCGAGATTCACCGTCGTCGTCGTCTTCCCGACGCCACCTTTCCCGCTCGCGATAGCATATACCGTCTCTTGAGACATACTCGAATACTGTCCGGACAGTGGCACGGCAACACCTTAAATCGTCACCCCGAGCGAAGCCGTTTTTCGCCGGCGATACGGACATTGGTTACAGTACGCATTCGGTGCAAGCAACGTCTCCGAACGGATTCGGTCGACGGCCGAACCGTGATGGTCGTCGATGGTGTGACGATCGGTTCGTTCGGACGGTTCGATCGACAAAAACGGATCACAAGCGCCGACGAGCGACGTTTCGGCGGAGTCCTCGAGGATCGTTTCCGACACTCACCGCTAGATATAAGTCACTCTGAATGATAGTTTTCGTCGGAAGCTACCGTCTCCAGAACCGTCGTGGGGGGCATGCGCTGAAATGCCCCGGGTGTCCAAGCACCCGAGACGTGGCTTCCAACCCGGTAAGGTCGAAGCCATGATTGCGTACCCGCTCCCGAGACATAAACGTCTCGACGAAATTCCGTTCGTTCGGTACGGCAAGCGGCGCGTCCGAGGTGCGTTTTTGGGTCGCGTTCGGCGGTCGTGTCGAACCGGCCCGCTCGAGTCCGGCGGCCGGCGGGGTCCCCGGGGGATTCCCGCGAGGAGCGCATCTCGCCGCGGTCGCTCGAGCGAGCGCGTCGTGGCTTGGACCGATCCGGGACCGTTGCGCTGAGCCGCGAGTCGCGATCCGGTAAGCGACCGTCGGGATCGGCCCGGTCGTGTCGCCATCGTGGCTTCCGGTCCGGCCCCGCCGGCGCTGTCGGCTCGCGTTCCGGTCCGTGCCGTCGTCGGATTACCGGCCCGTGTCAAAGAATACTTACCCACAGCACCGTTTTGTACGGCCAATGAGCCAGGAGGGCGAGCAGGAGCAATCCGACCGGAAGAAATACGAGTTCCGGAAGGTCATCGAGGACCTCAAGGACTACGAGGGGTCCGGAACGCAACTCGTGACGATCTACGTCCCCGAGGATAGGCAGATCAGCGACGTGGTCCAGCACGTCACGCAGGAACACAGCGAAGCGGCCAACATCAAGTCCAAGCAGACCCGGACGAACGTTCAGGACGCGCTGACGAGCATCAAGGACCGTCTCCGCTACTACGACACCTATCCGCCGGAAAACGGGATGGTGCTGTTCTCCGGAGCCGTCGACTCCGGCGGTGGCCGGACCGAGATGGTCACGAAGGTCCTCGAGAGTCCGCCCCAGCCCGTCGAGTCGTTCCGCTATCACTGCGACTCCGATTTCCTGACGGAACCGCTCGAGGAGATGCTCGCGGACAAGGGCCTGTACGGCCTGATCGTCCTCGACCGACGTGAGGCGAACGTCGGCTGGCTGCGCGGGAAACGCGTCGAACCCGTCAAGTCCGCCTCGTCGCTCGTCCCCGGGAAACAGCGGAAAGGTGGCCAGTCCGCACAGCGGTTCGCCCGACTGCGTCTCGAGGCGATCGACAACTTCTATCAGGAAGTCGCTGGGATGGCAAACGACCTGTTCGTCCCCAAACGGCACGAACTCGACGGCGTCCTCGTCGGCGGCCCCTCCCCGACCAAAGACGAGTTCCTCGACGGCGACTACCTCCACCACGAGATTCAGGATACGGTGATCGGCAAGTTCGACGTCGCCTACACCGACGAGTCCGGTCTCTACGACCTCGTCGACAGCGCCGAGGACGCGCTGGCCGACGCGGAGGTGATGAAGGACAAACAGCAGATGGAGGAGTTCTTCGAGGAACTCAACGCGGGCGACCTCGCGACCTACGGGTTCGAGCAGACGCGCCAGAACCTCATGATGGGTGCGGTCGACCGGCTGCTGATCAGCGAGGACCTTCGCAAGGACGTCGTCACCTACGAGTGTCCGGAGTGTGATACCACCGAGCGCGAAGTCATCGACCGGCGCAAGTCGACGCCGGAACACGAGTGTACCGAGTGTGGCACCGCCGTCGAAGCCGCCGAGGACGACCGCGAGGACGCCATCGACCACCTCATCGAGATCGCCGAACAGCGCGGCACCGAAACCAAGTTCATCTCGACCGATTTCGAGAAGGGCGAACAGCTCTACAACGCCTTCGGCGGCTTCGCCGGCATCCTCCGATACTCGACCGGCGTCTGATCGAACCGATCACGACCCCGTCGACGTGACCGCCGGCCGTGAACGCCCGTGAATCTTCCGGCCAACATTTATTCGGACGTAAATACTTGTGATCAGCAGGTGTGCGCTCGCCGAGCCCGAACCTCGACGTTATCCGGACCGTCTCCCGTCGTCAGCCCCTCCTCGAAGCCCTCGAGGACGGCCCACGGCACAAGCGCGATCTCGTCGAGCGACTCGACTGCTCGCGGTCGACGGTCGATCGGGCGATCCGCGAACTCGAGTGGCTCGCGTTCGTCCAGCGACGCGACGACGGGTACCGTTTGACGGCCGCGGGTCGGGTGGCGCTGTCGGAGTATCGTCGCAGCGCCGGCGCGCTCGACTCGATCGACGAGGTGAGCGACCTCCTCGCGGACCTTCCGCGGGACGCGCCGATGTCGACCGCGTTGCTCGAGGGGGCCCGGACGACCGAGCCGAAACCGCACGCTCCGTTCAAGCCGCTCGAGCGGCTCGTCGACGGCATCGACGCGGCCGATCGGATCCGCGGGTTTTTCGCCGCGGAGCGTCTGCCCCGCATTCGGTTGCGGCTGTACGAACGGACGGTCGAGGGAACCCTCGACGTCGAGGCGGTGTTTACCGAAGCACTCGCGGCGTTTCTCCGCGAGGAGTATCCCGAACAGGTCCGCGAGTTCATCACCGAAGGGGAGTTCGACATGTACGTCGTCGACTCGGTCCCCTACGAACTGGCGATCGTCGAGACGGAAACCGGAGCGCACGTGTTCGTCTTCGTTCTGAACGATCGGGCGGAGATCGAGGGGGTCATCAAAAACGACTCGCAGGCGGCTCTCGAGTGGGCCGAGGAGGTCTACCAGCGGTTTCGCGCGGACGCGACGGCGCTGTCGCCGCCCGATCCGTCGGAGTGAGAACGGTCGCCCGACACGCCCCGACCGGCCTCGATCAGAGCGTCCCGCGGAGATAGACGGCGTCGTCGGTGATCTCGTCGATACTCCCCTCGTCGAGCGGATGTGCCGCCGCCGTCACGTCCCCCCAGCCGAGCTTGGCCTTGATCGTTCCCGTCAGCCCCGGATCCGGATCGACGTAGCCGTGCCCGTCTTCGACCGCGACGATGCGCCCGACCTCGGTCCCGTCGGTGTTCAGTACGCGTTTCCCCTCGTCGGCTTTCGTGATCGCGTCTCGTGTCATGTGCGCAATTCGGTCGATCGCTGCCGTGTTGCTCACGCCCCTCGAATCGACGCTGGCCGAGCCGCTACCGAACCACCGGAACCACGGCCGCAGCCATTATAAAGCGGCGAAACAGTTGTCGGCGGACACCGGCGCATTACGATCGTCGAACCGCTCCCGGCGACTTCGAACCGGCTTCGATATCGAACTCGTTCCGGCGGTAATGACTGTCTAGATCGCCGGCGGTTCGACACAACGGAAGGGTTATCCCGCTAGTCGCGTATTACCATTCGATCAATGGACGAGTCCCCGTCCTTCTTCGAATCGTTCGCCGATCCGCGAGTCACCGACCGGTTTTGCCACCGCCTGGGCGGGCCGGCCGGCGACCTGCTCCTCCTCGGTGTCGTCCACGACCATCCCGCAAGCGTCGGCCGCGTCCAGCGGGTCCTCGAGACGGTCGAGCCGGACGTGCTCGCACTCGAGTTACCGCCGGCGGCCCTCCCGCTGTACCGGGCGTACGCCCGCGACAAGGGGAACGGCGACCGGCCGCCACGGTTTGGCGGCGAGATGAGCGCCGCCATCCGTACCGCCCCCGACGCCGATATCGTGGGTATCGATGCTCCGAACTGGTCGTTCCTGCGACGACTGGTCACGCGCCTCGTCGCCGATCGGGTCTCGAGCGCGACCGCGCGTCGCGTCATCTCGAGTCTCGGCGGCGCGACGCGGGAGGCGCTTGCCTGTCGGGTTGCGGCGACGCTGACACACGCGACGTCGATGACCGTCACCCGCGACGATCCGATCGAGTACGACTGCTCCCACGACGACTCGCCGGCACGACAGGCCGAACACGAACGGTCCCACGTCGCCGGGGTGCAGGCGTTGCTCGGGAGCGTGGCGACCGAAAGTACGAGCGCGCTCGCCGTTCGGGACGAGACGCGCGAACGTTGTATGGTCGAGCGCCTCGAAACGCTTCGGACCCGCGGCGACACCGTCGCCGTCGTCGGGGTCGATCACCTCGAGACGCTGGCCGCGGAACTCGCGACGGCCGAGACCGGCAGTGAAACGTGAGGTTACCGCCGGGCAGGCGGTTCGATCAGGATTTCTCCGTCGCTGGTGACCGTGACGCGGTGATCGTCGACGACGAACGTTAGCGTCCCGCCGGTTCGCGGTGAGCCGTCGTGGCGCGGCCGAAAGAGGTCGTCGAGGGCGTCGGGATCGACGGCGTCGTACAGCGAGATCCGGCCGTCAGTGACGTCGACGCCCATACAGTCGGCCAGCGCGTGGATGACCGTCGTACTGAGCGTCGCGGGACCGTCGGGATCGTGATAGGCGCGGTACAGGGATGGAGGGCGAGACTGCGGTTCGGGGGGTGCGTGTCCGTGCATAACTGTTCGTCTTCTCCTACCCATCGGCAGTTGATCGACAAAAACGTAATCGTTGGTTACCGGGCGAAACGGTCGGAGCGAACGAACGTTCGAACGGAACCGGAGACGGTCGACAGCGTCGCTGAAAGAGCGCGTCGCTCGACGTGTTACCGACGGAGCGTCGAGATACAGTGCCAGCAGTACGTAAACACCTGATCCGCCGCATTGTTCGCGCCACAGTGGGGACAGCGGATCGTCTCGCCTTCGAGGTCACGTTCGGTCTCCGGTCCGTCGGCGTCGTCGAACTCATCGGGGGCGCGCGGATAGCGATCGGGGCCGGGCGAGGAGTGCGATCGCGCGCGGTTGGGATCGGCGAACGACGGCGTTCTCGTGTTGTCGCCGTCCCCGCGGCGGACGTAGGCGTAGTACAGTAACAGGTGCAACAGGACGAATAGCACCACGTACCCGATGAGCCATCCCCAGAGCTCCATCACTGTGCTATAGGTTCTCAAGACACTTGGCTATTCCCCGAGTCACGGCCCGGGGAGAGTCACGACGAATGGAATATTCGACGGATACACTCGCTCTTCCGGGGGGATAGCTGTCAACGGGGCGGCTGCAGGTCGCGCTGGAACTCGTCGAATACCTCGAGATCCGCCGGAAGGTCGTACTCGATCCGACGTTTTGCCTGCCGGTTGACGCCGGCCTCCTCGATCGGAGTGGCGACGTCCTCCCAGCCGGGTTTGATCTTGACGCTCTTTGCGGGCATCCCGACGGCGATGTGGTGGGCGGGGATGTCGTGCTGGACGACGCCGCGTGCCCCGACGATGGCGTTTTCGCCCACCCTGTTGCCCGCACGGACCATCGAATCGTAGGTGAGTCGGACGTCGTCCTCGACGATCGTGTGGTAGTTGCGGACCTCGGTCTGGTCGACGACGTCGTGGTCGTGGCTGTAGACGTGGACGCCGTCGGAGATCGAGACGCGATCGCCGATGGTGAGTTTCCCGCGGTCGTCGAGGTGGACGCCGTCGTGGATCACCGTGTTATCGCCGACGGTGATGTTGTGGCCGTAGGTGAACGTGATCCCTTTGAAAAAGCGACAGTCGTCGCCACACTCCTCGAAGAGGTGATCCGCGAGCATCCGCCGGAACCGCAGCGCGAACTCGACGTTGTCCGCGATCGGGAGGCTGTCGAACTGCCGCCAGAGCCACTGGAGGTGCTTCGACCGCCGGAACTTCGTTTCGTTTTTCTCGGCGTAGTACTCGCTCTCGAGCGTCGTATTACAGGGGTCGTAGCTCTGCAGGCGGACGCGCTCGGCCGGCGAGACCGGTTCGCCGTCCTGCCAGCGCTCGTAGGCCTTGCGGTCGCCCGAGAGGTCGATCAGGACGTCCTCGACGACCGAACAGGTGTCCTCGTCGCTCGCCAGTCGTCGGTCGACCTCGTCGATGAACTCGCGCATTCCCGCCTCCGCCCCCTCGGGGAGCGAGACGTGCCGCTTTGTCATACCCCGAGATAGTGCCCGCCGAGTTGATAGGGGTTCGGTTGTGCGTCCGTGCTGCCGGGTTTCGCAGGTGACACGCGTGCCACTACCCGTTCGTCGATCGGCTCAGGTTCGGTTTCGATCGGTTTCCGAGCCGGTGTCGTCCCACTCGGAGATGATCAACGCGGGCAGGGCGAGCGACCCGAGCAGCAACAGGGAACCCACGACGATCGTCCCGACGGTCACCCGGTGTGGGGTTACGGTCAGCTTTGTGGCGGCAAGCGGCGTCAGCACTGCGACGAGGAGCACGACTGCCAGCAGCCCGTGGGTCGAGTCTACGCGGCGGGCATCGGCCATACCCGAACTATTCAGCGACCGTACAAGAACGTTCGGCTCGAGTCCGCCGCACCGATCGAAAACGCCATCGAGCCGAACCGGTTCGGCCGGCTACGCCGGCGTTCCGTACGCCATAAGTCCCCTCACTACGAAGGGTTCGGTATGCAATACAACGAACTCGGTGACTCCGGGGTCGAGGTCAGCGAGGTCGGATTCGGCGCGTGGGTCGTCGGGACCGACTGGTGGGGCGACCGGTCGGAGGACGACGCGATCGAGATGGTCCAGTACGCCGTCGATCAGGGGATCACCTACTTCGATACGGGCGACGTCTACGGTCACGGTCGCAGCGAGGAACTGCTCGGCGAGGCCCTCTCCGAGGTCCGTGACGAGGTCACCATCGCGACCAAGGTCGGCTACGACTTCTACAACAACCCACAGGCCGGCCACGGCGAACTGCCGAAGGAGCTGTCCCCCGAGTACCTCCGGGACGCCGTCGAGAAGAGCCTCGAGCGGCTCGGGGTCGACTCGGTCGACGTGCTCCAGTTGCACAACGCCAACGTCGACGAGATCACCCCCGACGTGCTCGAGTTGCTCGACGAACTCGAGGCTGCGGGAACGATCGACGCCGTCGGCCTCGCGCTCGGCCCGTCGATCGGCTGGCTCGCCGAGGGCGACCTCGCCATCGAAGAAGAGTTCGACTCCGTGCAACTCGTCTGGAACGTGCTCGAACAGGAGGTCGGCAACCACTTCCTCGAGACGATCGAGCGCACGGGCTCGTCGACCAGCCTCATCCCCCGCGTGCCCCACTCCTCGGGTGTCCTCAACGAGCAGGTCACGCCCGACACCGAACTCGGCGAGGGCGACCACCGCGGCTTCCGTCCCGACGAGTGGTACGAAACCGGCTGGGAGAAACTCGAGCAACTCCGCTTCCTCGAGCGGGACGGCGAGCGGACGATGGGACAGGCCGCCATCGCGTGGCTGCTGAGCCACGAGCCGGTCGCGACCGTGACGCCGACCTTCCGCACGAACGCCGACATCGACGAGTGGACGGCCGCCAGCGACGTTCCCAAGCTCACCGACGAGGAGATGGCCCGCGTCGCGGAGCTGTACGCGGACGACTTCGGCATCGATCGCGACGACGGAATGGACTCGCTCCGGACGTCGGTCGACGGCGAGGACATCGAGGCCGCCGGGCTCGACAAGCTCGCGGCCGACTGATCGCTCGCGGTTTCACGGACGGACGAGCCGGCGGACGGCGACCCCCGTTCGGCGTTCGTCTGCCCGCACTCGAACTCGAGACGGCCGTCAGACGCTCGGTTCCGTCGAAGCTGGTTTCTCTCGAGAGCGGATTCAGGCTGGGTATCCGAAGGAACCGTTCCGGGCGCTATTCGGCGGAGTCTCGCACTCGGTGTTCGGCCCCGCCGTAGCGATCCAGACGGCTCTTTTGCGTGCTCCTCCGGGAGAATTTCACGTAATTTGGACGGGCATTCCTCACAGCTATTCAGGAGGACAGAACGGCCGCTCCCGTAGATACTCATGTGTCATGAAGCACGGTGTGGTCCATTTCCACACCTCTTTTTAAGTCGTGATCATACTCGGATCAGTTCGGTCGAGGATGCCGTCGAAATCGTCGTCGAAGCTCGCAATCGAATCGATATCTCGAAATTGACTATGTGCGATCGTCGTGGCGTCCGTGAAACTGAGTGCGTGGTCGTCGTACGTGGTGAAACACTCGAACGCGGCTTCGAAAATATCGGGGGTGACGTGGTCGAACGTGATCACGTCCGGGTAGGGATCGTTTCCGAGAATCCGGTCGGCAATTGTGGTCGCTGCGGTAGCGTCGTTCGTTCGTCTCCGTGTGAGGGTTACCGCCTCGTCGAGAATATAGTCGTTCGTGTACGGTTGACCAAATTCACCGTCAAGGACGCGGTCGAAGAAGGCTCGTGCCGTCTCGTGTCTCGCGGCATCTGTGTCGTGGTGGGCGTAGAACACACCCGTATCGATGAAGATGCTCATCCGTAGATGATGCCGTCGATGTCGTCTTCTGTGGTTTCCTGACCGGACGCAACGGTTCCCTCATGGAAGGTCTCGTGAGCGTCATTGTCGACGGGAACCCGCGACTCGCGGAATGAATCGATGACGTCGGCTTTCGATTCGGCGGCGTCGTTGACCAGTCGCTCTAGAATCTCCTGTTGGGTAACTTGTTTTCCCGTTTTTAGCCGAATTTCGGCTTGTAACCGCTCGAGACGAGACTTCGTTTCCTCGTCCATCTTTACTGATGTCGCCATACTGCTAGTAGTGTCCTCTACTCAATAACTGTTTCTACCAGTTTGTCAGTGACCTCCTCCTCCGCGTGAACGCGGAGGAATCCCACCACGGGATTTCAGGCCGAGCGAAGCGGCCTGTTGGTTTCAAGACGCATACGTTCCACGCGTCACCTGCTGGGTTGCAGCATCTGCGTAGCTGTCTTGTGGCCCGGTCAACGAGGCCCCATCCGTAGCCGAGTTCTTGGAATCGAAGATTTCCAGTGGTCGAAAACTCTCCGATTGTCTCGACATCGTCACCGGCCTTCTGCCGGAAACCCGGTCGCTTTGGCGGTGACTTTCCCCATCCGTATCGATGTCGTCGAAATCGAAACGGAGCGACTAGCCTACCGTCTCGAGACCGGCTTCCTTTTCGCGCTCCGGTGTCGGTTACGGGTTCGATCGCTCGAGACGTGCCCACAAAAGCTATACCGACCACCGAACGTTCCGGGGTATGACCCTGCATCGACGGGAGTACCTCCGCGTTACCGTGGACGCCCTCGTCCCGGGGACGACCGTCCGTTATCACTACGGAACCGGCAGTTCCCTCGCGACCGTCGTCGACCGGACCGATCACGGCATCACGTTCGACGGCGAGGACTGCGACGGAACGTTCACGGACGGACAGGTACGACGGCTGTTGTCGACGGGACAGCTTCGGATCGTACTCGGCGACGCGGCCGATCGCTAGGTCGCCGTCACCGACCTCCGGTAAGGACCACGAGTGTCGGCGGGCCGGCCGCTCGAGCGAACTCACTTCGAGAGCGCCCGCTCGACCGCTCCGGCGACGCTTCGGGCTTTCTCGGCCAACGGCTCGCTGACGAGGCCGTCGGCGACGGCGGCCTCGAGCTCGTCCTCGTCGACGACCTCGACCGCCCCGTCGGGTCGCCGGATCACGTCGACGTAGAGGTCGACGTAACGGATCTCGTCGGGGAACAGTTCCACGGGCGTACAGACGTTGACGTACGTCCCCTTGCTCGAGCCGTCGTCGCCTTTGTACGTCGTCGGATACCACCACCGGCCCTCGCGGAACTTCGTCACGGCGACGTCGCCCGTTTCTTTCGGCGTCCCGAGCGCGTCGTAGGTTCCGCCGCCGCTCATCGTGCGCTCGAGGGTGACGGTCCCGTCGGCGTCCCAGTCGATCACGTCGCCGTAGCCGAGCGAGATGCGCCTGCCGTCGGGTTTCCCGTGGCCGATCTCGAGGCGGTCGCCCTCGGTCGGCCCGAACTGGCGGGTCACGGCGTCGAAGGGAAACGTCCCGTCCAGTTCGGTCTCGCTCGACCCACAGACCGCTTCGGCGAAGTCGACCGCCGCGCTCGCGGCCCGATCCGCGGCCTTCGTCCGGTGGTGGCCCGGCATCGTCGTCTCGACCCGGCGGCGCGCCTCGTCGAGCGCGAACCGCGATTCCCGGCCGAACCACAGCCAGCCCGTCCGCCGCGGCGCAGCCAGCCGCGTCGGGTCGCCGGGCTCGTCGGCTTCGTCGGCCAGCGCGTCCTCGATCGCCGTCGCTCGATCGACGGCCCGCTCGAGCGCCGCCTCCATCGTTTCGAGATCGGCGTCGGCCGCCGCCTGCTGCCAGCGCAGCCCCCAGCCGTCGGGGATCGACACCGAGAGCAGATCGGTCATGCCGACGAGTTCGTCGGCGCGCTCGCCGCGCAGCGCCGCCGAAACGCCCGTTCGGTCACGCGAGAGCGTACAGAGTCCGCCCTGAACTTCGAGCGTGGGAACCACGCGCGGCCGGTCGTCGTCCCACGGCGGCGTCGGCTCGTGGATCTGGACGCGGTACCGGTTCCCCGTATCGACGTAGCCGTCGACGTCGTCGTACTGCAGGTAGCCCCGGCGGCCGTCGCCGAGGTCGACGACCGCGCCACCGCCGCCGCCGGCCTCGAGTACTTCGGCGTCGAAGACCGCGCCGCGGGGGCATTCGCTCTCCCAGTGGAAGGTATCGATCGCGAGGGTCTCGAGTTCCGAGACGACGGACGCGACCGCGTCGGGCGCGCCAGAGAGTTCGACCCCCTGTCGGTCCCGGGTGGTCTCGATCGTCACGTCAGCCGGGGCGAACGCGAACGGCCGGTCGAACCGCTCCCGGATCGGCTCCGAGGCCTGAACGACGTCGAGTCCGTTGTCGTCGAGCAGCCCGGTTATCGCGGTCGTGTAGATGCCCCGGACGCGGACGGTCGTCATCGGATCGTCACCCGGATTCGTCGCCGCGGTCGGTCGCGGCTGGATCCGTCGGTCGACATGGCGATCACCGCAGCGTCTCGCGATCGGGTGCGAACCGCACCCGGGCGTTGATCGTCGGGCCGAGCGTCAGTTCGACGGAGCCGTCCGGAAGGACGCGACCGTCTTCGACGTAGACGCCCCACGTCTCGAACCGGAGCCATCCTCGCATTTCGTCGGCGTGTGTCGTGATGTCGAGGTAGTCGACGGCATGTTCCGGGTAGTCGGCACTCGAGTGTGCCATCTCCATATCGGAGTAGACGGCGTCGTGATCGTCGAAAAACTCCTCGAGCGCCGTCGCGTCCGCCTCGACGGCGTCGACGACCGCCTCCGAAGCGGCCCGGAGATCGTCGGTCTCGAGGCCGACGTCCCGGAGCGCCTGCTGGGTTCGCTGGTCAAAATGCATACGCCCCGGTTGGACCGGGAACCCTTTGTGGATTCCGAGTCCGATTCGGCGGTCGCGCTCGCGTTCCTCAGTCGTCCGCGGCGAGTCGATCGTGTGTCTCGGGGGCTGTGGATGTCGCTGGCTCGCTCGCCGTGGAGAGGGTCGTTTCGCCGTCTTCCTCGTCGGTGACCGGCGTTTCGGTTCGTCGCTCGTCTTCCTCGACCGATTCCGGGGGTGCGGTATACAGAATGCCGCGACTGCCACTGTACATGAACCGATATGACGAGCGGACCCGGATAAGCGCATTCCTTATACGAGTCATGATACTGTATACCATACTAGGTGGAGCGGGAACGCTCATCAACGCTTACCGGTCGGGCCGCCGTAGGAACGGCCATGAAGCGACAGCGCGACCCGGTCGAACGAGCGAGCGACGAATCGACCGACCTCTATGACGTCTCGACGTGGGAACCCCGATCGATCCTCGATCTCCTCGCGTACACGATCTACAGCGGGATCAGCTACGGGTTACGCGCCATCGTGCTTTTCGTCGCAGTGGCGATCACGCTCGCCCTGCTGGTGCAGCCGGTCCGGCTCGCGCTCGAGGAGCCGTTTCTCGGCGTCTTCTTCGGTCTCTCGGTCGTTCCGGCGGCGCTGCTCGCTGGCTTTATCTGGTACTCGGATATCACGACGAACGAACCGCTCGGACTGCTTGTCGCGACGTTCCTGCTTTCGGTTCTCTTTGCGACGTTCGCCGCCGTCGTCAACTCGTTCGCACAGCCGTACTTTCGGGCGATTCCGTTCGTGGGTGCGGTCCTCTTTTTCTATCTGATCGTCGGTCCCGTCGAGGAGGCGGTGAAGCTGCTCGCGGTCCGGGTCTTCGCCTATCGGAGCGATTCGTTCAACGCGGTCATCGACGGCGCGGTCTACGGCGCGGTCGCCGGGCTCGGGTTCGCCGCGATCGAGAACGCCATCTACATCGCCGGTACGGTTGCCCAGACGGAGACGGGCGTGTTCACCGCTGCAACCGGGATTACGACGGTCCGGGCGCTCGTCGGCCCGGGACACGTCATCTACTCCGCGACGGCCGGCTACTACCTCGGGCTCGCGAAGTTCAACCGGCAGTACGCCGGTCCGCTGGTCGTCAAGGGGCTGCTGGTCGCGGCGATCATCCACGGCACGTACAACGTGACCGTCGGGATCGTTCCCGAGCTCATCGTCTCCGTCTATCCCGTCAGCTTCGGACTGGCGTTCGTCGGCTACGTGATCCTGTACGACCTCACCGTCGCGTACTACCTCTACCGGAAGCTCGCTCGCTATCGCCGGACGTTCCGTGACGTCAGGGACGGTACCGGCGAGATGCCGTCCCCCGAACTCGTCGAATTCGATCCGCCGCGACGGTGACGACCCCGGCGTCGCCGACGGCCGTCGAGGGCGGCCCACGTCACACCCCCGCGCGGCTGCAGGCAGCATCGGCTTGGGTGGAACTGCCACAGTGAGAGACATGTGTGCGACGTTCACGGACGACGACCTCGACAAACGAGTCGAGAACGAAAACGGCGACGTCATCGGGACCATCACCGAGATTCAGGGGGAGACCGCCCGCATCGAGCCTCGTTCGGGCGTGGTCCGCTCGATCAAGGCGGCGCTCGGCTGGCGGCAATCCGACGACGAGACCGTTTCGATCCACGAGAACGCCATCGACGAGATCACGAACGACGCGGTCCGCCTCGAAGGCAGGGCGGACTCGGCGGCGGAACCGGCGGACGGTCCGCCGATCGGTTTCGAGGGGGAGTCGCCGGCCCAACGCGAGGACGAACCCCCCGAGAACCTCGAGGAAGAAGCCCCGGAAACGCTGAGCGATGCGGCCGCGGCGGGTTCCGAAGCCGATCGCGAGATCGATCCGCCGGACGAGCGCGACGAACGGGTTCCGGGGGGAGATCCGCCCGGCGGTCACGTCGACGAACGTGATCGGGGGATCGCGACCGACGAACCGAACCGCGCCGTCGATACAGATCCATCGGCGGCCCCGTCCGCGGATTCATCGACGGACCCAGAACCGGTGACCGACCGGGAACGAGAGCCCGCGAACGCCGCGGAACGGGACCCGGGGACGGAGCCGTGGACGACCGGGGAACCCCGCGAGGAGACACAGGCGACCCACGAGGAGACCGACCCTGCGGAGACGAATACAACGGCATCCGACGCCGAAACGCGGGATCTCTCGGACGAACTGGATCTCGGTCCCGACGTCGAGTCGCTCGAGGACGCCGGCGGAACCGAAGCCCGAGACGCGTCGACGGAGACGACCGAAACCCCGGCGGCCGAGTTGAACCGCGGCGTCGACATCGAATCGGCGGTCGACGAACCCAGACCGGACGTGTCCAGCGACGAACGGGAGACCGAATCGATGGACCTGTCCGACGAACTCGCGACCGGCATCGACATCGATTCGGTCGGCGGGACGGCCGAACCGGACGCGGCGGACACCCGCAGTGAGCGCGACCGCGACATCGACCTCGAGGACCGGGAGCCGGCGGCGCAGCTCGATCCCGGCGTCGACGCCGTCTCGACCGAGTCCGACCGGAAATCGGAGTCGGCTATCGAAGGGAAAGGGAAACCTGAACCCGGTACGGACCGTGCTCACCGGGGGGACCGATCGTCCGATCGGCCGGACGGGGCTTCACCTGCCGCAGCCGCGGTCGCCGCACAACGCGTGGCGCTGGCCGGCAGCCGGGACGCGATGCGATTGGGGCTTGCTTCCCAGCGCAACGCCGCGCGAGCCGCGCTCGAGTGGCCACTGGCGCTCCAGCGTGGCGGACTCGAACTTACGGCGGCGGCGACCGAGCAGTATTTCAGCGCCGTCGCCGCGATGGCGGGACTGACGTTCGGAACCGAACGCGAATCCGGATCGGACGCGTTCGAGGGTGCGGCAGCCGACGCCGAGACGATCCGTACGCAACTGGACGACGAGGCGATCCACTCGCGAGTTGACGACGAGGCGTTCGTTCGGGACCTCGCGGAGTACTTCGAACGACAGGCGGAACTGCTCGAGCGGTCGCTCGACGCGGAGTCGGAATCGGAGGACGGAACGGATCACTGACGAGCGGACCACCCGTTACTCGAACCGTGACTCGAGCAGCCGTTCGACGTACTTCGCGAGGACGTCGACTTCGAGGTGGATCGGATCGCCGACGCTCTTCGTCGAGAGCGTCGTCAGTTCGTACGTCGTCGGAATGATTGCGGCGGTCACGCGGCCGCGCTCGTCGTCGAGGTCGGCGACGGTGAGGCTGATGCCGTCGAGGGTGATCGACCCCTTTTCGACGACGTAGCGGTCGTAGCCGTCCGGGAGTTCGAACTCGAAAAACCAGTCCTCCTCGACCGACTCGATGGCGGTGATGGTCGCGACGGCGTCGACGTGGCCCTGCACGACGTGACCGTCGAACCGACCGTCGGCCGGCATCGCCCGCTCTAGATTGACCGCGTCGCCTTCCTCGAGAGCGCCCAGATACGTCCGCTCGACGGTTTCCGTCGCCAGAAAGACCTCGAACCACTCGCCGCCCTCGTACCGCTCGACGGTAAGACACGTCCCGCTGACGCTGATGCTCTGTCCGTGTTCGAGCCCCGTCGCGACGTCGTTCGCGCCGATCCGGAGCCGAAGGCCGTCCGCAGTACGCTCCCGGCCGAGTATTTCGCCGGACTCCTCGACGATTCCCGTGAACATACTCGGAGGTGAGAGCCGGCGAATAAATGCGTTCCGAACCCGTCATGCGTTCCAGTTCCGTGATGGGTCGGGATACAGACCTTATTTGAGACCACCCGTGCTACCCGGACCCGATGGCCGGTATCATCGACACGATCAAACTCGCAGGGACGCTCGTTCTTGCACTCCCCGCCGCGCTCGCCGGGCTCGAACTGGCAGTGGTCCGTGGAAAGCCCCTCTACGGCGGGCTCTTGCTCGCGCTCGCGATCGGGCTCGTGGTGATTCAGCACCGACTCACCACGCCGTCGGACCTTCCCGAACTCGCCGTCAAACGGCTCGGGAGCGCGGTGACCGCGAACGAAGAGACCGAAGCGGACGGCGACGAGAACTGACGCGATAGCCGACGGCGTTACTCGAGCAGCGCCGTCGGCTGGAGCGACCGCGACGGGGCGTCGAACCGCTCGATCCCGTCCGTCGTCTTGACGAAGAGGTCCGCGAGCCGGAGCCACTGCGTCGCGGGCTCGTCGGCGACGCGAACCCCTGCATCGAGTCGAACGACGCTTCCGGGACCGATCTCCTCGCTGCCGGCCATGGGACGTTCCCGGGATTCGAGTCCGACGCCCGTGACTCGCGTCTCGATCCCGCCTTGCTCGCCGAAGGCGCGGATCTCCGCCTCGAGATCCGCTTCGACTGCCGTGACGGACGCGGTATCGGCCGATAGCATGGCTCGACTGGAGCGAAACGCCTGCGTGACGGCGACGTGTGTCCGTCGCTCCCTGCCGCCGTCGCTGTCGACGACGAGCGTCCGAACGAGGCCGCCGTGATACCCGGCCGGACCGCGCGGGGCAACTGCGACGACGATCGGCTCACCCGACCGAAGGACGTCGACCCCGGAGTCCGGATTGATCGCCGTGTTGCCGGCCGGAAACGCACCCGCCGAGACGATCGCCTCGTCGATCGCGGTCCGTAGCCGGTCGGTCGTTACTGGCCCGGATTCGTCCCCGGTCACGAGTCGGTCGTCTTCGTCCCGCACCGTCGCGTCGGCGAGCAGGGCAGCTGCCCGCCTGAGTCCGGCGCTCGCGGCCGTCTGTGCGTTTGCGATCCGGTCGCGTTCGCGTCCCGTTTTCGCCGCTCGGGCTCGAGCGACGACGTCGGTCGAGGCGAGGTCGAAGCCGGCGTTCTCGAGATAGAGCGCGGCGTCGTGTGGAATCCGTGGGGGTGCCAGCACCGTCCCGTCGCAGCCGCGATCGGAAAGAGCGGTCGCGAGCTCGGCGGCGGGATGGCTCGCGGAGTCGGCAACGGACGCCGCCGACCGACCGAGCCACTCGTCGCCGTCGTACGCGATCGCAGCGATATCGTGGCCGGATCCGGTCCGAACTGCGGCTCCGGCGTCAGCGATCGCTCGACAGTACGTTACGGCTGGATCCGCGTCGGTTCCCGCGTGGACGAACGCCGCTGCGCTACGGGACTTCAGTACCGCGGTGAGCGCCGACTCGAGATCGGAGCGACCGGCAGTGCCGTCCGGGGTTCCGTCGGAGACTCCGTCGGTCACGTGTTATGGCGTCTCGGCTTCGACTTCGGTCCCCGTGGCGTCGGACTCGGCAGGTTGTTGGGCCTCCTCGACCAGCTCCTCGAGGGACGCGTCGGTCAACTGGTTGTTGAGCAGGACGTCGATCGGCAGCGTCGGCGCGCCGTCGACGAGGTTCTCGAGGAGCACGAGCCGTTCCCGGGCCCGCGACATGCCCACGTAGAAGACGCGGCGTTCGTTGTCCGTCAGGACCGGAACCGGCGACGTCGTTTTGGTAAACTCCTCGCAACCGGGGATGTCTTCGACGCCGGTGTCTGCGTCGTCCGCCGCCTCCGACGGTACCCGGTCCTCGACGGTGGCGACCATCTGTTCGACGACCTTCTCGGTGAGATCGGTACCGACGAGGACGTGATCGGCCTCGCGGCCCTTCGCGGAGTGGATGGTACCGACGCGGACCCGATCGGTGTCCATTCCGTGATACTCGCCGATGCTGAAGTACGCTCGCACGCTTTTCTTCTGGAAGTTCGTGACCTTCCGGACCATATCCGACGCGGAGGCCGGCCCGGGCATGAACGGCACGTGATCCTCGATGACCTCGGCGGGGATCATGAGTTGCTCGAGGTCGTCGATCCCGGCTTCCTCCTGCCGTTCGTCGATCGTATCGAACAGATCGTCGCGCTCGTTGGTGCCGAACGCCGACTCCTGAAGCATGTCCGCGAGCCGACGGGCCTGCAGACCGGTGACGTCCTCGCCCTCGTCGATGGCCTCGACGGCGCGGACGTACTGGGTGAGCCGGTCGGTCCACATCCGCTGGTCGGTCAGCGACGTAAACGGCACCCCTTCCGTGATGAACTCGTCGATGAACTGGAACATCTGGTATCGGGCCCGGAACAGGACCATGATGGTGCCGTCGCCCTCGACGAGCGTCCGTCGGACCATCCGAACGACGTCGAGCATCGACGCGTTCGTCCGGGCCTCGACGGCCCCGCCTTCCTTTCGCGGTTTGAGGTCCTTGTCCTGCCGTTTATCGATGTGGCGGATCTCCTGATTGACCGCGTTGAGGACGTTCGACGGGAGGCGATAGGAGTTGGGGAGAATAATGTCCTCGTCGACGTCCTCCTCGAGCAAGAGCGCGGGATCGGCACCCTGCCAGGAGTAGACGACCTGGTCGTCGTCACCCGCGATCAGCACCTGCTCCATGTGGGGTTTCCACTCGTCGTAGACGTCGTACTGGAGGGTTGTGATGTCCTGAAACTCGTCGATCACCAGGTAGTCGACGCTCGGGAGCAGTGAACGCTGTTTCACGCGCTCGAGCATGTCCGCAAAGCCGATCTTCCCCTGCTCGCCCTTGAACGACCGCCACGCGCGGATCGCTTCGGGGACGTCGATCCGGTCGTCGTCGCTGGGCCAGGTCGGGGTGTACTTGTTCCCTTCCTGTGCGTTGGGGTCGATTTCGGGCGGGAGTCGAACCTCCTCTTCGTCCCACTGGAAGGGGACGTCGTACCAGTCCGAGACGTCGCGGCGGGTCCGCTGGAGCCACTGGCTCGTCGCGATGACCTTGTTGCCGATCGTGGTCGATCGGGCGGTCCGTCGGCCGGCACCGCTGTACTCGTCCTCGAACTCGAGGCCGTACTCCTCGCAGAACTCCTCTTTGTCGGATTCGCCGATGACGTCGCTGCGGGAGAGATCGAGCAGCTCGTACGCCTTCGCGTGCATCGTACAGACGTTACCCTGTAGCGCACGGGGACTCTCGTCGAGTCGATCGGCGAGTCGTTCGCGAACCTCCTGGGCGGCAGCTCGTGTGTACGAGACGACGAGGATGTCCCGGAACGTAACGCCGTCCTCCTCGAGGATCTCTTCGACGTGGTCGAGAAGTGCCGTCGTCTTCCCGCTTCCCGGACCACCGAACAACCGGGTCACCTTCGTCTCCGTAGTAGCCATTGTAGCTGTTCAGGGTCGCAATACCCATAAGTGACGTGGGTTTTCGTCGACTAACACAAGTCGCCGGCGGGGACGGCCTAGGGATTGCGCGGGGAACGGGCGGTTCGAACGTTGGCTCCGTCGCGGATCTTGTCCTCGCACTCCGGACAGACGCGCGGATCGTCGACGCCACGGGGGGTAAACACGCGAGCGTACGCGTCCGTGACGAACGCACCGCAGTTCTGGCATTCCGGCATTGTTCTTACCGTATGTGTTGCGGAGTTATACGTTATAATTGTGTCGTCTAACCGTTTCGGAAAATAGTCCGAAAGCGACTGCGCTCGGGCGTTCGTCCGGCCGTCGATTACCGCGTCGGCTCCCACCCACAGACGGTACAGGAGGCGGCGGACTCCTCGTGGAGGCCGCCACACTCGGGGCACTGTTTCTTGTTGTACTCCTGCTCCCACCCTACTCGTTCGACCGTGTGACCGCGGTCAGTGAGGAACTGATCGAAAACATCGTCACCGGCACCATTGGGTGAGGTTGCCATAGGTGTGTCAATGCAGACCACACTATTAAATCGTTGGGTTACCGAAGGTCCTGCCTCGAAGCGCCGGTTCCAGCGTCGCGATACCCATCCGCGGACTTTTCTCGCTCTCGTCCGAACGACAACGCATGAGCGACCTGCGCCTCGATGCGACCCAGCTCGATCGCTACTCGAGACACGTGATCATGGACGAGATCGGACCCGAGGGCCAGAGTCGGCTGCTCGAGGGGCGTGTCCTCGTCGTGGGCGCTGGCGGCCTGGGGTCGCCGGCGATCCAGTACCTCGCTGCCGCCGGAATCGGACGGCTCGGAATCGTCGACGACGACGTCGTCGAACGGTCGAACCTCCAGCGACAGATCGTCCACGGCGACGACGACGTGGGTCGACCCAAAGTCGAGAGCGCGGCCGACTACGTCGAGCGGCTGAACCCCGATATCGACGTCGAGACGTACGAAACGCGTCTCACGTCCGACACCGTCGCCGATCTGGTCGACGGCTACGACGTCGTCCTCGATGCAAGCGACAACTTCGCGACGCGATACCTGCTCAACGACCACTGCGTCCTCTCCGGGACGCCGCTTTCCCACGGTGCGATCTACCGGTTCGAAGGACAGGTCACGACGTTTACGAACGACCGAGGCGGCGACGACGAGGATCCCCCGTGCTACCGGTGTCTCTTCCCCGAGGCCCCCGAACCGGGAACCGTCCCCGACTGTGCGACCACCGGCGTCCTCGGCGTCCTTCCCGGCACCGTCGGCTGTATCCAGGCCACGGAGGTCGTCAAGTACCTCCTCGGAACCGGCGAGTTGCTCGAGGGCCGGCTCCTGCTGTACGACGCGATGGACATGGGCTTCGAGACGGTCGAGATGCGGTCGAACCCGGCCTGTCCGGTCTGTGGCGACGAACCCGAAATCGAGTCCGTCGATGACGTCGCCTACGAGGGGACCTGTTCGCTGACGGCGGATTGATGCCCTAGCTCCGCAACGACCCGCCGTCGACCGGCACCGCAGCGCCGTTGACGAAACTCGAGCGCGGACTCGAGAGGAAGGCGACGACGTCGCCGAGTTCGCTCGGTTCACCGACCCGCTCCATCGGAACGTCGCTCGCGAGGTCGGCGAGGCCGTCCTCGTACTCGTCGTAGGCTCCGCGTTCGATCCCGGCTTCGACGAGGTCTTCGATTCGGGGCGTCTCGATCGTCCCCGGAAGCACTGCGTTGGCCCTGATCTCGGGAGCGAACTCCCGCGAAACCGTTTTCACGAGTCCGATCACGCTCCGACACACCGAGTTCGACAGCAGGTTGTCGTCCGCGACCTCCCGAACCGTCCGGGAGGCGAGACAGGTGATCGTCCCGTAGTCGGACTCGAGCAGACCTGCGTGGGCTTCCTCGATCGTCCAGACGACGCTCATCACCAGCTGATCGTAGGCCCGGTACCAGTCCCGTTCGTCGGTTTCGAGGAAGGTCGTGCTCGGTGGGTTACCCGCGGCGGTGACGACGTGGTCGAGGCCGCCGCATTCGTCGACCGTCCGACTCACGAGATCCGAGACGTCGTCGGGGTCCGTGATGTCCGCCCGAACGGCGATCACCTCGCCGGTCGCCACGTCGGCGAGGTCTTCGCGAGCCGACTCGAGTCGTTCTCGAGCGCGGCCACAGATCGCGACGTTACACCCCTCGTCGGCGAGCGCCCGCGCACTCGCGAACCCGAGCCCGCTCGAGGAAGCGGTAACCAGCGCGGTGTTGTCGGCGAGATCGAGGTCCATGTGGGAACCGACGACGGCGAGAACCAAATTTCTCGGATCGATCGCTTCCCGTCACTCGTGCCGGCGGTCGCTTGCCGATCACTCCTGGTGGCGAACGCGAACCATCCCGTCCGAGGTCACCCCGACGATCAGCGGCGTCGCAATCTCGCGGCCCGAGACGGCCGCCCCGGCGGCGTCGCTGACGACTTTCATCAGGTCCGGCGCGGTGTAATCGACTTTGACTCCTTTCTCGTCACACGCGTCGTAGACGAGGTTCGGAACGTCGTAGAGGTCGGTTCCCTCGGGGACGCGCACCCGGACCGGAGCGCGCAGCGCCTCCGCGAACGCGACCGTCTCGCGGGCTTTCTCGAGGTTCTCGCGGGCGCTAGCCTCGACCGAGGAGACGTTCGCCCGCGAGGTCCCGAGTTCCTCGGCAATGTCGGCCTGCGAGATGTCGCGTTCACGCAGCGCGAGCACCTGTGCTTGACGGTGGGTCAACACGCTCTCGTTCGGGTCGAAACCGATGTCCTCGAGCAGCGCTTCGACCTCGTCGATCATGCCGACCGCCTCCGCCGGGCTCGGTGTCGCGTGTTCATACTGACACCTAGACGGCGGCGGGATCAAAGCTTCCCCGGTCGCCCCCGCGGGCGGTTCGGTCGGCCCACCGTCGCTTGCGAACACGGATCTGTCGGTCGGAAACGACGGCAGGGCGAGAATGTATGGCGCAGTTGATGATGTGGCGTGTGCCCTGCTGTACCTCGATGGAAGGCAGGTGGAGCAATACGCGTGACGCCAAAGTACGTTGGGTCACTGGGTGCCGGCCCTGCTCGAGACTGTCCACTCGAGGGTCCGCTCAGGAGCCCCAGAAGTTCTCCCGGCTCCCGAGTCGCTCCCGGGGTGGCGTTCCGTCGTCGTCGTGGTCGTCGTCGGCCTCGGCTTCCGACTCGTCGGTGTCGTCGTCCTCGTCCGTCTCGGGATCCATCGGCAGCCGCTCGAGTTCTTCCGCACGCGCGTGGTTGCTGTGAACCTGCGTGATCTCGACGCGAGCGCGGGCCTCCGGCAAGACCCCGTCGACCAGGACGATGAACCCGTCCTCGGTTCGACCGACGCCGGCACCGCTTTCGTGCATGTCGACGATGTCGATGGCGACCTCTTCCCCCGCCTTGACGGGCTGGGTTTTCAGATCTTCGATGGGCTGGTTGTAGTGGTTGCACCACTCCTTTCCGCCGCGGTCGCCGTAGTGTTGACACCCCATTCCCGAGATTCGTTCCGAAAAGCTCGGACAATCGTCGGCGAGTGGACAGTCTGCCATGATCCGTACTACCAGTGGCGTCGTTAAACCGTTTCCGTCTCGGGATCCCCGCCAGCGATACGGAAACGGTGGTAGCCACCCGTCGCCACTCGATGTCGAATGTAATGATGTCGGGGCGATACGGGAAAACGCGTTAACTAAACGGGAGCCACACGACGGGCGGTTTCGAAAAGGTTTACGGCACGGACGTTGCAGTGATCGATGATGAAAATCCTCGTTACGGTCAAAGAAGTTGCGACCGTCGAAGACGAGTTCGAGATCGAGGGGACTGAGATCGCCGATCAGTACCTCGGTGCCGACCTCAACGAGTGGGATGACTACGCCGTCGAAGAGGCTGTGCAACTCCAAGAGGCCGGGATCGCCGACGAAGTCGTCACGGTCACCATCGGTCCGGAGGACTGCGAACAGACGATCCGACAGGCGCTTGCGAAGGGGGCAGACCGTGCAGTCCGCATCTGGGACGATGCACTCGAGGACGTCGATCTGCTCGACGTCGGCGCGAAAACGGAGATCCTCAGCGCCGTCGTCGAGGAGGAAGACCCCGACCTCGTGCTCACCGGCGTTCAGGCCGGTGACGACAGTTTCGGTGCAACCGGCGTCTCGCTGGCCGAGCAGATCGGTTTCCAGTGGGGTGCCGTCGTCAACCACCTCGAACACGACTTCGAGGGCGACGTCGCCTCCGTCCGGCGCGAACTCGAGGGCGGCGTCGAGGAACTGACCGACGTCGAACTGCCGGCGGTGCTGACGATCCAGACGGGGATCAACGAACCGCGGTACGCCAGCCTGCGCGGCATCAGGCAAGCACAGCGCAAGGAACTCGACGTGAAGGCTCTCGGCGACCTCGGCGTCGACGAGGGCGCGATCGAATCCGAACTCGAGTTGACGGACATGTACGAACCCGAAAGCGAAAGCGACGTCACGGTCTGGGAAGGCGGTGCGGACGACACGGCCGGAGAGCTCGCTGAACTGCTCCGCGACAAGGGGGTGGCACCATGACGGACGTCCTCGCAGTTACCGACCACCGCCGTGGCGAACTGCGCGATGTCAGCTACGAGATCATCACCGCGGGCCGCGAACTCGCCGACGAGACCGGCGGCGACCTCCATCTGGCGGTCATCAGCGGGACCGTCGACGAGTTCGCGGAGAAACTCGACCGTGAGGGCGTTGACGCCATCCACACCGTCGACTACGGCGAGGAGTTCAACCACGATGTCTACACGCAGGCGATCACGCAACTCTACGACGACCTCGCCCCGCAGTACGTCCTGACGCCAAACAGCGTCAACGGGCTGGATTACGCGCCCGCCGTCGCCAACGAACTCGACCTGCCGATCGTCACCGACACCGTCGCGCTCGAGACCGACGGTGACACCCTGACCGCGACCCGCGAGATGTACGGCGGCAAGGTCGAGACGACTACCGAACTCGAGGGCGATGCCGTCGTCACGATCCGCGGTGCCGAGTGGGCACCCGCCGAGGGGACGGGTGACGCCTCGATCGAGGCCTTCGACGCCGATATCGACGAGGACGCCATCGGCTCGACGGTGTCGGGCTTCGAAGAGGTCGGCGGCGGCGACGTCGACATCACCGAAGCCGAGGTACTCGTCTCCGTCGGCCGCGGCATCGAGGAGGAGGAGAACCTCGAGATCATCCACGAACTCGCGGACGCGCTCGATGCGACGGTCTCCTCCTCGCGACCGATCGTCGACAACGGCTGGCTGCCCAAGAACCGACAGGTCGGCCAGTCCGGCAAGGTCGTCACGCCCGACGTCTACATCGCGATCGGGATCTCGGGTGCCGTCCAGCACGTCGCCGGCATGAAAGGCTCCGACACGATCGTCGCGATCAACACGGACCCCAACGCGCCGATCATGGATATCGCCGACTACGCGATCGTCGACGACCTCTTCGACGTCGTTCCGGCGCTGACGGAAGAGTTCCAGTAACATCACCGCGAGCGGCCTTTTCGCTCGAGCGGTAACCGGTCGTTTCTGTGAGCGAGTTTTCGATGTCGTCACGCCGGCGGCCACGACCCCAGTCGACAGCGGGACGAGATCGATTCAGCAGCGAATGAGCAATATTTATCATTATATCGAGATCGAAGACAGGACAGTACAGTTATATGGCAGGAATTGGATGGACAGATATGCCCGATCGATCAAACCGTCGGAAATTCCTGTCCGGTCTCTGTGCCACCGGCCTCGGCGGCCTCGCCGGCTGTCTCGATGCCGTTCCCGGCCTCGGGTCCAGCGACGTCGGGGCTGGGTCCGAGATCGGAGGGACCGACCGGACGATCAAACTCGGTATTATGAAACCGTTGAGCGGCGACCTCGAGTCGGTTGGTGGACCGATTCGGGACGCCGCCGAACTGCCGATCAAACAGGTCGAAGACGAGATCGACCTCGAGATCGATTACGAGGTCGCCGACACGGAAACGTCGCCCTCGACTGCCGTCCAGGAAGCCGCCCGCCTCGTCGACGAGGGGTACCCGATGATCAACGGGCCGGCGGACTCGGACGTGACCTTGCAGACGACACAGCAGGTGCTGATCCCCCACCGCGTCGTCAGTTGCTCGCCGGCGGCGACCACGCCGACGATCACGTCGTTGAACGACGCCGGACTCGTCTTCCGTACGGCGGTGTCCGACTCGCTTCAGGGGGTCGCGCTCGCCCAACAGGCGGCGACGGATCTGGGCCACGGTACCGCTGCCACGCTGTATGTCGATACCGACTACGGCTGGCAGCTCAGTCAGGCGTTCTCCAAGTCGTTCCGGACGGATCACGGTGGGACTGTCTCGGCGCAGGTTCCGGTAGAGCGGAAACAGGGCTCTTACGAAACGGAGCTCGAGACCGCCATGGAAGACAATCCGGATCTGTTGATCGTCATCGGCAACCCGGAGACCGGCGCACAGCTGTTCGACGACCTCGCCGCCAGAAGCGACAGGAACGGCGTCGACGTGCTCGTCACCGATGGGCTGCGGGACGGCGATCTCCACGAGGAGACCTCGCAGTCGATCGACGGCATCCGAGGAACGGCACCGGTTGCCGACGGGCCCGGAAATCCGCACTTCACTGAATCCTTCAAGGAGACCTACGACGCCGAACCGGGGATCTTTACGGCCCATGCCTACGACGCGACGGCCGTTCTGTTGCTCGCGAACGCATACGCCGGCCAGAACGACGGGACGGCGATCAGAAGCGCCATGCAGGCCGTAACGTATACGCCCGGCGAGACGGTCGGGCCATCGTCGCTCGCGGACGGAATCGAACGCGCAGCCCAGGGTGAGAACGTCGCCTACGAAGGCGCGTCGAGTCCGGTCAACTTCGACGGGAACGGCGACGTAACCAGCGCGACCTTCGAGTACTGGGAGTTCGACGAACGTGCAGACGACGGAATTACTACGATCGACGAGGTGACCCTCTAATGTCGGTGCTATCGAAACTCGTCCCCTCGTTCATCAGGAGTCGCTATCTCTTCAAGTTCGTCATCTCGATTCTGGCGGTCGTCCTGGTGATCGGGGCGGTCGGCTTCGTGAGTTACGTCGAAATCGACGAGATGGTCCGGAGCGACTCGAACGAACAACTCGAGTCGACCGCGGAGATGCAAGCGGACGCGATCGGCGAGTGGGTCGAGAGCATGCGCGTCCAGACGCGGACCGCGTCGGCTTCGCCGGTGTTACAGGAGGACGACCCACAGGCGATTCAGGCGCGGATCGTCGAAGATCAGGCGCGAATGGGCGTCGACGTGCGGGCGATCCACTACGTCGACACCGAAAACGGCGAGATCGTCACGAGTACGGCGTCCCAGTTCCGCGGCAAGTCGCTTTCCGACGTCGAGGATCCGTGGACCGACACCGACTTCGACGACGAACTCCGGTTCGACGAGGCAGTCTGGAATTCGGAGCAGGCCTACGAGTCGTCGACGCTCGACGACCAGGTGATGGCCTTCGCCAGTCCGGTCTCCGAGCGCGACGATCGCGCCATCGTCGTTATCGGGACCCTCGAGTACCGCGTCAGTCAGCTCCATCAGGAAGGGGCGGCCGGTTCGACGGCGATCGTCGACAGGGACGGCAACCCGGTGTTACAGACCGAACAGATGTCGACTGACGAGGACGCGATCGAGACGGCGATCGGCGGTCGACTGACCCGCACCGAGAACGCCGATGTCGTTCAGGCGTACGTGCCGGTCGGTGACACGGAGTGGGTCGCGGTCACGACCGTTCCCACCGAAGAGGCCTACGGCGTCGCGAACGACGTCGGGATGAACGTCATCACGATGGTGTTCGTGAGTCTGGTTGCGCTCGGGATCGTCGGTGTCGTTCTCGGTCGCCAGACGGTCGTCCCGCTGGCCGAGTTACGCGATCGGACGGCCGAGATGGAGTCCGGGAATCTCGAGGTCGACCTCGAGACGAACCGCGTCGACGAGATCGGGCGGCTGTACGACGGCTTCGACAGCATGCGAAACTCGCTTCGCGCCCAGATCGAAGAGGCGGAAGCCGCTCGTGAGGACGCCGAGCAAGCCCGCGCCGAGACCGAGGCGATGAACCGCCACCTCGAGCGAAAAGCCGAGGAGTACCGGGCGGTGATGGAGGAGTGTGCCGAGGGCGATCTGACCCAGCGGCTCGATCCCGAAAGCGACAACGAGGCGATGACCGACATCGCGCTCGCGTTCAACGCGATGCTCGAGGAACTCGAGGAGACGACCGCCGACGTCAAGGCCTTCGCAAACGACGTCGCGGCCGCCTCGGAGCAGGTCACTGCCTCGAGCGAGGAAGTGCGATCCGCATCCCAGCAGGTGTCCGAATCCATTCAGGAGATCTCCGACGGCGCGGATCGCCAGAACGAGAACCTCCAGTCGGTTGCCAACGAGATGAGCGGACTCTCGACGACGACCGAACAGATCGCGGCCTCCTCGAACGAGGTCGCCGATATCGCCGAACGGACCGCGGAGACGGGCCGAACCGGTCGCGAAGCGGCCCAGGAAGCCATCGAGGGGATGCACGAGATCGAATCCGAATCGACCGAGGCCGTCGAGGCGATCGAAGCCCTCGAGGAGGAGATGGCCCAGATCGACGAACTGGTCGAGTTCATCAGCGAGGTCGCCCGCGAGACGAACATGCTCGCGCTGAACGCCAACATCGAAGCCTCCCGCGGGAGCGGGGAAGGTGACGGGTTCGGTGCCGTCGCGAAACAGGTCAAAGAGCTCGCCGCGGACACGAAATCGACCGCCGAGGACATCGAACAGCGGTTAGAACGGATCGACGAACAGACCGAACGGACGGCGACGGAGGTTCAGCGGACCGCGGATCGGATCTCCGAACACGTCGATTCGGTCGAAAACGCGGCGGAAGCGCTCGACGAGATCGCCGATTACGCCGACCGGACCAACGAGGGCGTTCAGGAGATCTCCGCCGCGACCGAACAACAGGCCGCAGCCACGCAGGAAGTCGTGGCGATGGTGTCGTCGGCGACCGACATCTCCGAATCGACGGCGTCGGAATCCCAGCGTGTCGCCGCGGCGGCCGAAGAACAGACGTCGGCCCTCTCGGAGGTCTCCGAGAGCGCGAGCTCCCTCGCCGACCAGGCCGCCCAGTTGAGCGAGACGCTCGAACACTTCGAAACCGACCGGGAAGACGAGTGGGCCGCCGACGACCCCGACCCGGCTCTCGAGTTCGACGAGACGGCCGTCGACGCGGACGGGGACGACGAGGGAAGTGCCGGTGCAGACGAGTCCGCCGGACGGACGATCGTCGACGAGACGGCGGAGACGCCGGAGTCGAACGATGGTGGCGTGGTGGACGAATCGGACGGCGACGCCGCTGACGCCGACGATCCGGACGACGGTGACGCTGCCGACGAGTCGTTCTCGTTCAACCAGATCGACGAGGAGTAACGACGGAGACGCGGTCATCGTCGGCTCGTAACCGTCACGTACTTTTTGTCCCCATCCTAAGCGCGGGTGATGGAACTGCTGGAGCGCCGACGGACGCTGATCGAGGAGCGTCTCGTCGAAGTCGTCGACGGGGTCGATCCCCAGACGCTCAGCGATGAGATTCGTCACGCGGCGCTTTCGGGGGGGAAACGCGTCCGACCGATGGTCACGATCCTCGCCTGCGAGACCGTCGGCGGGACGGCAGAGGAGGCCGTCGACTTCGGCGTCGGGATCGAACTCGTCCACACCGCCTCGCTCGTCGTCGACGACATCATCGATCGATCGGAGCTACGGCGCGGCACGACCAGCGCGTGGGCCGAGTTCGGCCACGGCCCGGCGCTTATCACGAGCGACGGCTTGCTCGGGGAAGCGTTCGCACTGTTTTCGGCGGATCCGGACGCGACTCGCGTCGTCGCCGAGGCGATGGTCGAACTCGGGATCGGCGAGGCGACCGAACTCTCGGCCAGACCGGAAAGCGAATCGGAGTATATGACCCTCGCACGGCGCAAGACCGGCGCGCTCTTTCGGGCCGCGGCCGAACTCGGGGCGATCGCGGCGGATTCGGATCCCGTCACCGTCGAAGCGCTCGGCGAGTACGCCGAACGGGTCGGCATCGCCTTCCAGATCAGAGACGACGTTCTGGACGCGGTCGCCGACGCCGACGACCTCGGGAAGCCGACCGGACACGACGCCGCCCTCGAGCGCCCGTCGGTGGTACAGGTGACCGATCTCACGCCCCAAGAGGCAAACGCTCGCGCCCGGGCCGAAGCCGACAGCGCGATCGATGCCCTCGACCGGGTCGAGGTAGCCGACCCCGAAGCCGAGGAGTACCTGCTCGAGTTGGCGGAGTTCGTCGTCGAACGCGACCGGTAGGTGCCGAACCAGCGCTCGATCGGACCGACCGACTGCCGTTCGGACGACCAGCCGCGGGTCAGGCGTTGTCGATCTGGTGCGGTCCCTCGGAGTCGGCGTCCGGATCGGTATCCTCCGTGTATCGTGATTCGAGGACGGCAAACGCGAGCGTGCTGGCGATACCGAGCAGCGTGCCGGCGGTCAGTGCCGTCGCGAGATAGCTCACGTCGACCAGATCGAGGAAGAAAGCGCTGACCGCGTACAACACGATCGCGATCGAGACGACGTAAAACGGCGCGTTGAGGTACCGCCACTCGAGCGTCCCCGCGATGTACTCGTCGGTGATCTGTCCGAGGCTGGTCGTCACACCCGCGGCCGCGAGCCACTGGATCGAGCCGAACACGAGTGCGGCGAGCATGACGGGGACGCTGACCTCGCCGGCGGTCGATGCTTCGATTGCGTCGAGGGTGTTCATCCCGCTCACGCCGCCGAGGACGAACAGCGCGGCGGCGACGACGTACGCGAGCAGCGTCGTCCGACCGGCGTACAGCGAGCGGCGCGCGCGCTCGACGGCCGTATCGAGTCGGTCGCCGAGTCCGAGTCCGCGCGAGATGAGATAGAGCCCGAGCAGGGCCGACGTCGTCCCGAGAACGAATCCGGGCATCTCGAGGGCGCTGCCGATCAGCGCGAGCGGGTAGATCAACAGGAGAATACCCAGCGGGATCAACACCGTTCCGCGGGTTTCGGGGTCGTCGAGGACCTGTTTGATCGTGTAGTACATCGACTCGAGGTTCTGGGCCTGCCGGACGACGACCCGGCGGACGCCGTCGATGGGGACGCGCGAGCGGATGATCGGGATGACGGATTCGTCCTGTGCCCCGTCGGTGACGACGAGTACGGTCACGTCCTCGGCGGTCGAGAGGCTCGCGAGAACGGTATCGACCTCGTCGCCGACCTCGCGATTGGCGTTGACGTCGCCCTCGTCGTTGCCGGTCACGACGGCGACCTCGACGCTTTCGTCGCGTTCGTCGAGGTCGTCGTAGACGTGCAGCCCCTGAAAGATGACGTTCACGTCCGAGTCTTCCGGATCCGCGGTCGCGAGGGCGACGGCAGCCTCCTCGACTGGCTCGCGGCCGATGACCGGCGTCGAGAAGCCGGTTTTTCGACCGAGGTCGTCGTCGAGGTCGACACACAGGACCAGCAGCATCGCTTCGTGGTTGCACGCCGTAGTATTTCGTTCTTCTGGGACGACGAAACCGGCCGACCCTACGGCGGCGGCGACCTGATCGATGCGTCGCTGACGGACTGATCGGCACGCGAGCGGTTTCGCACGGCTTTTGAGGCTCGGCCCAGTATACACGCTCGAATGATCTCGAAGGGCTGTGAGCAGTGCGCGAAAGGCGGCAAGATGGTCCTTTTCGTTTACGGGTACTGTGACCAGCGCGACTGCTTTTACTGCCCGCTCGGTGAGAACCGCAAGAACGTCACCGACGTCTACGCCAACGAGCGACTCGTCGAAAACGACGAGGACGTCATTACCGAGGCAAAGCGGATGGACGCGCTCGGGACATCGATCACCGGTGGCGAACCCCAGGAAGCCCTCGACCGGACCTGTCACTACCTGTCCTTGCTCAAAGACGAGTTCGGTCAGGACCACCACACGCACCTCTATACCGGCATCACCGGCGGCCGCGAGAACATGCGCCGCCTTTCGGCGGCCGGACTCGACGAGATCCGTTTCCATCCGCCGTACGAACAGTGGGGCGACCTCCACGGTACCGAGTGGGAGGATATCCTGTATATCGCCCGTGAAGAAGGACTGACACCCGCGTTCGAGATCCCCGGCATTCGCGCCGAGGTGGAGTTCCTCGAGTTCTTAGACGAGGGGGCAGCCGAGTTCTGTAACGTCAACGAGTTCGAGATGTCACAGGGGAACTACCGCCGGATGCAGGAACAGGGGTACGAACTCAAGGACGGCCACATGAGCGCCGTCGACGGCTCCCGCGAGGATATCCTCGACATCATGGGCGACCACGAGAAGGTTTATTTCTGTACCTCGGTGTTCAAGGACGCCGCCCAGCACCGCCGTCGACTAAAGCGGATGGCACGGAACGTCCGCCGGGAGTTCGACGACGTCACCGACGACGGGACGCTCGTCTACGGCAAGACCTACGCCGATCCGGAGCGCTTCGAAGAACTCGGCGTTCCCGACGAGTTCTACACCGTCAAATCGAACCACGTCGAGGTCGCCTGGTGGCTGCTCGAGGAGATGATCGAGGAGGGCGATCTCGAGGACGGCGAAATCGTCGAGCAGTATCCGAGCTACGACGGGCAAGTGGTCGAGCGGACGCCGTTAGCGTAGGGGGTCGGACCGTGGGCGATCTTTTCGATGGAGCGTCTCCGAAGCGAACGAAGCGGCCGTGGAGACCGTCGAGCAGTATCCGGACGACGGGGGTTGACAACGCTGTGCGAAGATGGCACAGTAAAATCACGTAGGATACTGGGAAAAATATTTATTTCAAAGAATATATCATAATTACATGGTCGGAAATAGGATATCCCGTCGAAAGCTGATCCGGACGAGCGGCATCGGAATTGCAACGCTTGGCGGACTCGCGAGCACGGCTTCCGCAGACGAGGACGACGGCGAATTCGTCCTCGACACGACGCTAGAACCGGGTGACTGGGATGCAGCTAGCAGAACGGATCCGTTCGAAACCGCGTTCTTCCAGGCGATCGGCGAGGAATTCGATGAACCCGCAACGGTGAAACTGTGGTTCCAGGATACAAAGCCTGATTTCGAGCAGGAGACGCCGTATATCTCCGTCGATACGAACCCGCTCGGCATAAGCAAAACGCTCCACATAGATGGTGCTGAAGATACGGTATGGGCCTACGTCTCGCAATCACCGGCACAAGTGTCACTGTGGGTATGAGCTGAACTGCGGGGGAGGACCGCTGCCAAAAGTCGGCCTCTCGCCTTGCAGCGCCGCATCTCTACGGTGATCGTCAACCGTCGCGTTTCGAGGTATTCGATTCGAAGCAACGGACTCAAAAACGGGTTTCGGCGGTTACCGGACGCTCTCGAACGTTCGGACCACGAGCAACGGCCGGTGAAGTACCTCGGGGACAAGCCCCGAGGCTTCACCGTTTTGTCCGAGCGCCCAGAAATAGGCGGGCGGACGCAGGCGAATTTACTTCCCCTCGACTTTCCCCGTTGAGGTCGGTTGGCATTAACACCCGAACACCTCGCTGGTGGCCGTGAGGGTCGGTCGCTCCACCACGACCCGACAACACCCGTCTCACCTGCCGTAGCAGGGTGTTGAGAGGAGTCGCATTGCCAAACCTCCGAACGACCGCTTCGGATTACGGTCTTTCACCCACGTCACGGTCGTTAAACTACGATACGAGAGAGGAGAAGTTACTCCCTTTGACCGGCTTCACTCTCTAGGTCAAGCCCCGAGGCACTCGCCCTACTCAGCCTGTAGATATCGCCGGCGACCGGCTCCGTCTCGGATATTCGAGCAGTTCCGGATGAACGCCGCCGAGCTCGATTAGTCGATCTCGGTCGGATCCACTTCGGGCAGCGTGATGAGGTTCTCGCGCCCGATTCGGAGTTTCTCGATCTCGCCGTCCTCGTCCATCTGGGAGAGCAACTGCGAGACCTTGGCGTTGGACCAGCCGGTTTCGGTGACGATATTCGCCTGTTTCATCCGCCCGCCGTTTTGCTTGAGAAGCCGGTGAACGCGCTCCTCGTCGCTCAACAGTTCGGGATCGATCTCCTCGTCGACCGATTCGTCGTACCCGAGGTGGGCGGCTGATTCGTCGGAACCGGCGGCCGCGTCGGCCGGTTCCGATCCCGCGGGTGTCGCGTCTTCGGTCCTCGAGTCGGTGCCATTGCCGGTCTCGGCTTCGTCCGATACCGACCCGCCGATCGGAAGCCGCTCGAGTGGGAGTTCGACGTCGGCGTCAGAGCCCCGCAGATAGCGATACGCCAGATACGCGCCCATTCCGGCGGCCAGGGCGACGAGCGTGCCGGCAAGTAGCCAGCCAGTCCCCTGTAAGAGCGAGTTACCGGCCCCCCGGAGGAACACGATCTCGAGTTCGTCGGCCTCGAACTGGTGTGGGCCGTCCCAGACGAGTTGGGTCGGGGTCTCGAGGCCGTAGTTGGGCGGCGATTCGACGACCAGTCGCTGATCCGAGGACAGCCCCATCCACGTTCCGTCGTCTTTGCGGAACGCGTCACCGAAATAGACCCGGTCGTCGTCCGCGGTCGCGAAGTTCGTCCAGGTAAACGAGTAGGAGATCACGCCGATCCGGAGGTCCTCGTTGTCCGGCTCCGTCTCCGGGTCGGGTTCGACGGTTTTTGGTTGCTCCCACCCCGCGTCCACGATCGACATCTCGCGTCCGGTTTCCCGTTTCGCGTGAGTGACCCACGGATCGAACTGTCGGGTGTCGTATTCGACATCGCGGTTGCCAGCGATGACCGCGTCCGCGTACTCGAAGAACAGTTCCGTGTCGTCGTCATCGGTCAGGCGAAACCGTGTCTCTATATACCATCGTGCGTCGCCATCGGCGCTGACGTTGATCCGGAACACCGTTTTCGGGTCAGCTGGCTCGAGGACGGACTGTCCGGACGATGCTGTCATCGTCGGGGACCTGACTGTCGCTGGCTCCGCGGGGGAAAGCGGGGATGTGGGCGGAGCGACCGCCGGTTCCGATTCGAGGGGCGGTTCCGACGTCTGGACGGACGCAGTCGCCGTTGACGTCGGGGTAGCTGTGACGGCCACCGCCCCCACTGTAGACGTAACGAAGAGGGCTGTGAGGGCGAGTGTAACGGCGGTGGATAACCGCATGCGTACCAACGGGTGGTTTCCCGGGGGAAAAAACACTTTCCATCCGAAAATAAAACGTTACCGTCAGGCCTGCAGGAACGTCCACGGAACCGGTACGACCAGTGCGACCAGCTTTTATATCAGGAGTCCGTACGGTGGGGCGATGAACAACGCGATCCCTGCCCTCCTCGCGTTGCTTCTTATCTGCTCGCTCCCCGCGATAGGTCTTGTCGCGGCGGATCTTGGAGATAGGGCGCACACAGAACCGTTCCGAGTCCTACAGGAGTCGGATTCCGATCAGCGAACTCCGGTCGAAGTCAACGGGACGACGAACCGACTCCCGCTTTCGGGTGATGTCACGACGGAACACTCCGAGTTCGGGCCGAACTTCGGAACGACGTTCGCGACTCACGACGACGCGCTCAGAATGGACCACGAACAGTACGTTCTCGCCGACCGCGAGTTCGACGCCGCCAATCCCGACAAACAGGCGGTGATGATTCGGACGGCCTACTCCCGCCTCATCGAGCGGATCGACGCGCTCGAGGAACGAGAACGAAAAGCCGTTCGCGCACACGCAAACGGCGATCGTTCGAAAGCCGAACTCGTCCAGCTTTTGGTCCGAAACCACAACGAAGCCGCCCTGATCGAAGCGACGATCACCGAACTGGACAGCAAGTCGGACGAGGTGCCGGGCTTTTCGCTGTCCTCACATCAGATACAGGGGGACAAGCGGACGCTCGATCTCCATCAGACGCCGCTTCGAGCGAACCTCGAGCGAACGAGTCGAGCGCCCAGTACCGATATGGAACACGATCTCCGCGTGCAGACCTCGGAGTCGGGGTACAGACTGTCGACGGTCGAAAACGGGATGTACCTCTCGGAGACGATCCGGTTCGACAATCGAGACACCGATGCGGCCGATCAGTTCGAGGGCAACGACGAGGTAGAGGACTACGTCCGATCGCTGTATCCGTGGGCGGAAGACGTCGGACTGGCACACTACTACGGCGCAAAGGAGCATCCCCTCCACTGGATCGGTATCTACGGCGATTACGGTGATCTCGAGGTGTACCTCGACGGCGGTGCCGGAGAGGTATACCGGGAGTTTCAGGAGCTGTCGACGACGGAGCTACCGACGACGAACAGCGAAAGCGCGTCCAACGACGGTCTCACACTGTCGATCAACGAGACGCCGGCCGACGGACCGGTCGAAGTACGCGTCACCGATTCGACGACGGGTGACCCCGTCCCGGCGACGGTCTCGGTCGACGGACACGAGGTCGGCGAAACTGCCGCGGACGGTACCCGCTGGATCCTTCCGTCCGACGGCGAGTCCGAGATCACTGCGGAGACGACGGACGGAACCGTCACGGTATCGCTCTAGTACGCGGTCGCGTCGCGGATCGAACGTTTATACCGAAGGCCGCGGCCAGCACGCCGCGTGACCGAACGGTGGCTCGCTCGAATCGGACTCGATCGGCATACGAACGAACGAGGCGTCAGTCCGGTCGTCGGGACGCTGGTACTCGTTGTACTTACGATCTGTCTGGTCGCCATCGTCGGCGGCCTGCTTACGCTGTCGATCGACTCGAGCAGGCCTGCGGCCTTCGATCTCTCGGTTGACAGTACTGATTCGACAATCACGATCGAACACGTCGCGGGTGGCCCGGTCGATGTGCGGGAGCTTTCCGTAACGATCGTCGTCGACGGGACCGAACTCGCTGACCAGCCACCGGTTCCGTTCGTCGGCGCAAGGGGATTCAACGGAACCCCGATCGGGCCGTTCAACGCGAAGGCAGACCCGGAGTGGCGAGCCGGGGAGCGAGCAAGCGTTACCGTTGCCGAGACGAACGCACCGTCCCTCGATGCGGATGCCGTGGTCACCGTTACCATCGCGGTCGATGGCCGCCCCTTCGCACAACTCGAGACGACGGCGCGGTAACCGGGTCGTCTTACTCCGGGGCGCGTCCGATCGTCGTAATCGCGACGTCGGGATCGTACGGCGGCCCCATGAACGCGTGTTTTACGTCCTCGAAGCCGGCGGTTTTGAACATTCGGTCGGCCTCGTACTCGTCGTAAAAGAGCATTATCGCGTCCGCCAGCTTTTGGGTCAAGACGTTATCAGGATAGTTCGGCCCGACGACCAACACCTGCCCGCCGGGTTTCAGTACGCGCCGGAACTCCCTGAGTGCGAGGATTGGGTTCGGCCAGTACTCGATCGATCCCGACGACCAGACGACGTCGAACGTATCCGTCGCGAACGGGAGCCGTTCGGCGTCGCCGCGGTGAAAGTGGACCGGCGGTGCTCGCTTGCCGAACTTGTCGTAGGCCTGCTCGAGTTGGTGTTCGCTCTGGTCGATCGCGTACACTTCTTCGACGTGTTCGAGCAGCCCCTCGGTCGCAAAGCCCGTTCCACACCCGACATCGAGGACCGTCATCTCCGACTCGAGATCGAGTAGCTCGAGGGCGTCGGTCCGCATCTCTTCGGTCCAGATAAAGGGGTTTACCCGATCGTAGACCGTCGAGAGGTACTTGTAGAACAGCCGTGCTCTGGCCTTGTTCTCGAGAACACCCATTTGCGTGGACTTTCGATCGGATCGGGATATGTCTGCCGTTCCGTTCGGCCGGCGACACGACCCCCTGAGTAATCGAAACCTACCGAAGCCAGCGCGCGAACGCACTCCGGGCACTTTCGCAACTACCATATACGCGCTCTCGCAAACGTTTGCCTGCTTAGAGTATGCCGAGGCCAGAGGTTCTCGAACGAATTCAGTCGGCGGAGCAAGAAGCCGACGAAATCGTCGCAGAGGCGGAAAACGACCGCGACGAGCGAATAGCCGAGGCCCGGGAACGAGCCGAGGAGATTCGCACGGAAGCGGAACAAGAGGCACAGGAACTCAAGGAACGACGCCTCGAGGAGGCGCGGGCGGAGATCGACGCGGAGTGCGAACGCGTCCTCGAGGACGGCGAACGGGAGCGCGAGGCTCTCGCCGAGCAGGCCGAGGATCGGATCGACGAAGTGACCGAACACGTCGTCGAACTGTTCCAGGAGGACGTCCATGCTCAGACCTGAGCGAATGAGCAAGGTGTCGGTGACCGGCTCCAAGGGCGTGATGCCCACGGTCATCGAGACGATCCACGGGCTGAACCTGGTCCATCTCTCGGACTACGATGGCTCCTGGGAGGGATTCGACAACGGAAACCCGATCGAGGGGGCCGACGACGCCTCCGAGAAGCTGGTGACCGTTCGGTCCCTCGAGAGCACCCTGGAGCTGTCGGCCGAGGAGGTCGAACCGGGTTCGCTCGAGGAGGACTGGGAGGACCGTCTCGAAGCGGTTCGAACGCGGGTCAACGAACTCGACGACCAGCGAAGTGACGTCCGCGACGAACTCCGGCAGGTCGAGGAGCGGATCGACCGCGTCGCCCCGTTTGCGGAACTGGGGATCGACCTCGACCTGCTGTCGGGGTACGAAACCGTCGACGTGGCCGTCGTCGAGGGCCGCGTCGATGCGATCGAGGGCGCCGTCGCCGCATCCGACGACATCCGGGCGTTCGAGACGTTCACCGGTGGCGACGTCGTGGCGGTTGTCGCCGCGCCTACCGAGGATGCCGACGGGAACCCGATCGACGATGCGCTGGTCGGCGTCGACGTCACCCGACACGAGGTACCCGACACCGAGCAAAGCCCCGAGAACTACGTCGCGGAACTCGAGGAGCGAAAGCGCGACCTCGAGTCCCGGATCGACGAGATCGACACCGAACTCGAGGAGATCCGCCGGGAGGAAGCGCCGTTTCTCCTGCGGGTCGAGGACGAACTGACCGTCGAGGTCCAGCAGGCGGAAGCACCGCTGCAGTTTGCGACGACCGATCGTGCGTTCGTTGCGGAGGGATGGATCCCGACCGCGGAGTACGATCGACTCGTCACAGCGCTGCGCGATGCCGTCGGGGACAGCGTCGAGGTCGAAGAACTCGAGCGTGCGGACTACGACCGCCACGGCGCACACTCCCACACGGAGGAGGTTCAGAAGGGAGCGCCCGCGGCGGCCGACGAGGACGAGAGCGCCGCCGAGGCCGACGAAGAGCCACAGAAGGCGGTCACCGACGGCGGCTCGGCGGTCACGATGGGCGACCAGCCGCCGACGATCCAGAACAACCCCGGGCCCACCAAGCCGTTCGAGGTGCTGGTGCAGGCGGTCAACCGGCCGAAGTACAGCGAACTGGATCCGACGATCTTCCTGTTCCTGACGTTCCCGGCCTTCTTCGGGTTCATGATCGGTGACGTCGGATACGGGATCCTGTACGTGGCCATCGGCGCGTACATGGCCACTCAGTTCGACAGCAAGGGCATCACCAGCCTCGGCGGCGTGGCCGTCTGGGCCGGCGCGTTCACGATCCTGTTCGGGATCATCTACGGCGAAATCTTCGGGCTACACGTGCTCGGAGAAGTGCTGTTCCACGACCTGCTGCACGTCGAACTCCTACCGCTCAACAAGGGGCTCGAACCAGCAGCCGGTGACTTCGCGCTCGGCTGGATGGTCATCAGCGTGCTCGCCGGGATTTTCCACCTCAACGTCGGATACATCCTGGACTTCTACGAGAACCTCAGCCACGGCGTCAAAGACGCCATCACGCACAGCGGCTCGTGGATCCTGATGCTCAACGGGCTCTGGATCTGGATCTTCTCGGTACAGGGATACGATCCGAATAGTCCCGAGGAGAGCACGAAGCCGGCGTTCCTGTTCAAGACGTTCAGTTCGGAGGGCCCCTTCCCGATCGGCTTCGAGGGCTTCCCCGTGATGGAAGTGTTCTCGCTTCCCGAGGCCGTGCCGGGACTCGGCGGTACCGCGATCGGCGTGCCGTTGCTGGTCTTCCTGCTCGGACTCGTGTTGCTTGCCATCGGCGACGCCGTCGAGGTCATCGAGTTCCTCGACGTGCTCGTCAACGTCTTCTCGTACACCCGGATGGCGGCAGTGTTGCTCGCGAAGGCCGGCATGGCGTTCGTGGTCAATCTGCTGTTCTTCGGCGCGTACGAGGATCCACACGGCGAGTTCCACTTCCTGCGGAGCCACGAGCCGAGTTACGTCGCCGAGCACTACGGCGAAGGGGCCGAGGTCATCTTCGACGGCCTCATGCACTCCGGGACCGCGGCACTCCTCGGCGGTCTCGTCATTCTCGTGCTCGGACACATCCTCGTGCTAGCGCTTGGCGTGACAAGCGCCGGCTTACAGGCTGTGCGCCTCGAGTACGTCGAATTCTTTAACAAGTTTTATGATGGCGGTGGGGAGAACTACGAACCGTTCGGACACGATCGAAACCACAGCGAGAACTAACAACACCACAACTTACCAACAATGATCGAAAACGTAGCTGACGTCGCGAACATCGTACTGCAGAATGGTGGCACCGTCAACGAGAGCCCGTTCCTGACCGACGCGGGGGCCGCTGCGCTGGCCGTCGGTCTCGCCGCGCTCGCGTCGGGCTACGCGGAGCGGGGGATCGGTGCGGCAGCCGTCGGCGCGCTCGCCGAGGACGACGACCTGTTCGTTCCCGGGCTGATCATGACCGTCCTTCCCGAGACGCTCGTGATCCTCGCCCTGGTCGTCGTCTTCATCGTCGGATAACCACACCCCCTTCTCTCACCAATGAGTTTGGACACAGTCGTCAAAGACATTCGAGAAGAGGCCAACGCGCGTGCGGAGGATATCCGCGCCGAAGGCGAGGCTCGCGCCGAGGAGATCGAATCGGCGGCCGAGGAGGACGCCGAGGAGATCCTCGAGTCGGCCGAACAGGAGGTCGAACGCGAGATCGAGCAGCTGCGCGAACAGCGACTCTCCAGTGCGAAACTGGAGGCGAAACAGAAGCGTCTGGAGGCCCGCCGGAACGTTCTCGAGGACGTCCACGAGCAGGTCGAATCGGAACTCGAAGCCCTCGAGGGCGAGACCCGCGAGGAGTTGACCCGCGACCTGATCGACGCTGCCAGCGCCGAGTTCGACGAGGGCGACGACGTCAGCGTCTACGGTCGCGGCGACGACGCGGACCTGATCGAGTCGATCCTCGAGGAGTACGACGGCTACGAGTACGACGGCGAGTACGACTGCCTCGGCGGCGTCGTCGTCGAGAGCGAGCAGTCCCGCGTCCGGGTCAACAACACGTTCGACTCGGTGCTCGAGGACGTGTGGGAAGACAACCTCCAGGGGATCAGTAATCGGCTCTTCGAGCAATGAGTCTAGGTGCCTCGAACACGGAGTACGTAAACGCTCGCGTTCGATCACGACGATCCTCGCTGTTCGCGGACGAAGAGTACCGAAAGCTGGTCCGGATGGGACCAAGCGAGATCGCGCGGTTCATGGAGGAAACCGAGTACGAGCGTGAGATCAACGCACTCGGGGCACGCTTTTCGGGAGTCGACCTGATCGAGTACGCGCTCAACCGCAATCTCGCGAAGCACTTTCAGGACCTCCTCGATTGGTCGGAAGGCGGACTCTACGACCTCATCGGGCGGTACCTCCGGAAGTTCGACGTCTGGAATCTGAAGACGATCATCCGCGGTATCTACACCGAGACGCCCGCGGAGGACGTCCGGACGGACCTCATCCGTGCCGGTGAGCTCGACGACGCGACGCTCGAGCGCCTGCTCGAGGTCGACGAGATCGAGGACGCCGTGGAACTCCTGTCGGGAACGATCTATTACGAGCCGCTTGCGGCCGGCCTCGACGAGTTCGAGGAGACCGGCGCGCTCGTCCCGCTCGAGAACGCCCTCGACCGGGAGTTCTACGAACAACTGCTCGAGGACGTCAGTCGACCGCCTGGACGGGAACAGCCACAGGAAGGGCCGAAAGCGCAGTACATCGAGTTCCTGCAGGCGGAGATCGACTTCCGAAACGCGCGGAACGCGTTGCGGCTTGCACGAAGCGGTGCCGACCTCGATCCCGCTGCCTACTACATCGAGGGCGGCGTGTTGTTCGACGAATCGGAACTGAACCGGCTGGTCGCCGACTACGACGAGCTCGTCGATCACATCGCGGAGAACAAACGGTACGGCGACCGGCTCTCGGGAGCGCTGGATCGGCTGCGCGATGCTGACAGCCTTATCCAGTTCGAGCACGCACTAGACGCTGCGTTGCTGCAGTACGCGGATACGCTCGCGAGCATCTACCCGACCTCCGTCTCGGCCGTGTTGTCGTACATCCTCGCGAAAGAACGCGAGGTCGAGAACATCCGTGCGATCGCGCGCGGTCGGGAGGTCGGACTGAGCGAAAGCGAGATCGAAGACGAGCTGGTGATCCTATGAGCCAGGAAATCGCAGTCGTCGGCAGTCCGGAGTTTACGACCGGCTTTCGGCTCGCCGGAGTCCGTCGGTTCGAGAACGTCCCGGACGACGAGAAAGACGCCGATCTGGACGACGCAGTCACGACGGTACTCGAGGACGACGCCGTCGGTATCGTCGTCATGCACGACGACGACCTCGATTACCTCTCGCGGTCGGTTCGACAGGACGTCGAGACGAGCGTCGAACCGGTCGTCGTCACGATCGGAAGCGGAACCGGTGGCGGCGGACTGCGCGAGCAGATCAAGCGTGCGATCGGTATCGACCTGATGGACGAGGACACAGACAGCTAAACTATGAGCCAGGCAGAACAAACCGAAACCGTCGACGAAGACGGTGTAATCGAAAGCGTGAGCGGTCCGGTCGTGACCGCCACGGACCTCGACGCCCGGATGAACGACGTCGTCTACGTCGGCGACGAAGGACTGATGGGCGAGGTCATCGAGATCGAAGGGAACCTGACCACGATTCAGGTGTACGAGGAAACCTCCGGCGTCGGCCCGGGCGAACCCGTCGAAAACACGGGCGAGCCCCTGAGCGTCGACCTCGGCCCGGGGATGCTCGACTCCATCTACGACGGCGTCCAGCGCCCGCTTGACGTCCTCGAGGAGAAGATGGGGACGGCGTTTCTCGACCGCGGGGTCGACGCCCCCGGGATCGACCTCGAGAAACAGTGGGAGTTTACCCCCGAAGTCGAGGAAGGTGACACGGTCGAACCCGGTGACGTCGTCGGGGTCGTCCCCGAGACGGTCACCATCGACCACAAGGTCATGGTGCCGCCGGATTACGAGGGCGGCGAAGTCACGGCGATCGAGAGCGGCGAGTTCACGGTCGAGGAGACCGTCGTCGAACTCTCGTCGGGCGAGGAGATCCAGATGCGCCAGGAGTGGCCGGTTCGTGAGGCCCGACCGGCCGGCGAGAAGGAGACGCCCGACGAGCCGCTGGTGACCGGCCAGCGCGTTCAGGACGGCCTGTTCCCGCTCGCGAAGGGCGGAACGGCTGCCATTCCGGGACCGTTCGGTTCCGGGAAGACGGTCACTCAGCAGCAACTCGCCAAGTGGTCCGACGCGGACATCGTCGTCTACATCGGCTGTGGCGAACGCGGCAACGAGATGACCGAGGTCATCGAGGACTTCCCGGAGCTGCCGGACCCACAGACCGGGAACCCGCTGATGGCCCGGACCTGCCTCATCGCCAACACCTCGAACATGCCCGTCGCAGCCCGCGAATCCTGCATCTACACGGGGATTACGATCGCTGAGTACTACCGCGACATGGGCTACGACGTCGCGCTGATGGCCGACTCCACTTCCCGGTGGGCAGAGGCCATGCGCGAGATCTCGAGCCGGCTCGAGGAGATGCCCGGCGAGGAAGGCTACCCCGCGTATCTGGCCGCCGCGCTCTCGGAGTTTTACGAGCGCGCCGGCAAGTTCCAGCTGATCAACGGCGACGAGGGGTCGATTTCGGTCGTCGGCGCGGTTTCGCCGCCGGGCGGTGACTTCTCCGAGCCGGTCACCCAGAACACCTTGCGTATCGTCAAGACGTTCTGGGCGCTGGACGCCGACCTCGCGGAGCGTCGGCACTTCCCGTCGATCAACTGGAACGAGTCCTACTCGCTGTACAAGGACCAGCTCGACCCCTGGTGGGAGTCGAACGTCGCCGGCGACTGGTCGGACGTCCGCCAGTGGGCGGTCGACGTCCTCGACGAGGAGGACGAACTCCAGGAGATCGTCCAGCTCGTCGGGAAGGACGCGCTGCCGGAGGACCAGCAGCTCACGCTGGAGGTCGCACGCTACCTGCGTGAGGCCTGGCTCCAGCAGAACGCCCTCCACGACGTCGACACCTACTGCGAACCCGAGAAGACCTACCGGATGCTCGAGGCCATCAAGACGTTCAACGACGAGGCCTTCGAGGCGCTGGAAGCGGGCGTTCCGGTCGAAGAGATCCAGGACGTCGACGCCGCACCGCAGCTCAACCGGATGGGAACCGCCGAAGACTGGGAGGCGTTCATCGACGAGATCGAGAGCGACCTCACCGAACAACTCCGAGCACTGTACTAACGATGAAAGAGTACCAAACAATCACGGAAATCAGCGGTCCGCTGGTGTTCGCCGAGGTCGACGAACCCGTCGGATACGACGAGATCGTCGAGATCGAGACGCCGGACGGCGACACGCTGCGCGGTCAGGTACTGGAATCGAGCGAAGGGATCGTCTCGATCCAGGTGTTCGAAGGCACGGGCGGGATCGACCGCAACGCCTCCGTTCGTTTCCTGGGCGAGACGATGAAGATGCCCGTCACCGAGGATCTGCTCGGGCGGGTACTCGACGGGTCCGGGAACCCCATCGATGGCGGTCCGGACATCGTCCCCGACGAACGACGCGACATCGTCGGCGAAGCGATCAACCCGTTCTCACGGGAGTACCCCGAAGAGTTCATCCAGACCGGCGTGTCCGCCATCGACGGCATGAACACGCTGGTTCGGGGTCAAAAGCTGCCGATCTTCTCCGGATCGGGGCTGCCCCACAACGAACTCGCCCTGCAGATCGCCCGTCAGGCGACCGTGCCAGAAGAGGAAACGGGCGAGGGCGACGGCTCCGAGTTCGCCGTCATCTTCGGTGCGATGGGGATCACCCAGGAGGAGGCAAACGAGTTCATGGACGACTTCGAGCGGACGGGCGCGCTCGAGCGCTCGGTCGTCTTCATGAACCTCGCGGACGACCCCGCAGTCGAGCGACAGGTCACGCCGCGACTTGCGCTGACCACGGCCGAGTACTTGGCCTTCGAGAAGGACTACCACGTGCTGGTCATCCTGACGGACATGACCAACTACTGTGAGGCACTGCGCGAGATCGGTGCTGCACGCGAGGAGGTCCCGGGCCGGCGTGGCTACCCCGGGTACATGTACACCGACCTGGCGCAGCTCTACGAGCGCGCGGGCCGGATCGAGGGCAAGGAGGGATCGGTCACGCAGATTCCGATCCTGACGATGCCCGGCGACGACGACACCCACCCGATTCCGGACCTGACCGGCTACATTACCGAGGGCCAGATCATGATGGATCGGGACCTGAACAGCCAGGGTATCGAGCCGCCGATCAACGTCCTGCCCAGCCTCTCGCGGCTGATGGACGACGGGATCGGCGAGGGCCTGACCCGCGAAGACCACGGCGACGTCTCCGACCAGATGTACGCCGCCTACGCCGAGGGTGAGGACCTGCGCGACCTCGTGAACATCGTCGGTCGCGAAGCGCTCTCCGAGCGGGACAACAAGTTCCTCGACTTCGCCGACCGCTTCGAGGAGGAGTTCGTCCAGCAGGGGTACGACACCAACCGCTCGATCGACGAGACCCTCGAGATCGGCTGGGACCTGCTCTCGAAACTCCCGAAGGAGGAACTCAACCGCATCGACGAGGATCTCATCGAAGAGCACTACCGCGACGACGAGACGGAAGCCGCCGAAGTACCGGCCGACGACTAATCGCGCGGCCCCGATTTTTCGATTCTCGAGACCGCGACCGAAAGCGGTGCGAGCGTCTGGGATCGCGATTCCGTCTTGCGGTATTAGCGGGAACCAAGGACAGGATATATTTATTTATAAATAGTAAGAATGAATGTATGGGTGGCGAGATTTCACGTCGACGGCTCTTGGGGACGACGAGCACGACGGTTGTGACTGCTGGGTTGGCCGGCTGTGTTTCGACGTTTACCGCGGACGAAGAGATGAGCGAGCCGGCAGACGACGACACTGACGATACCGATTCCACTGTCGAGTCGGCGGACGACGACGCCGACTCCGCCGGTGAACCGACGGTGGCGAACACTGGTTCTCCCTGTGAGGTCGCAGAACGGTTTCTGGAGGCGCATCTCGGAACGGAGTACGAAACCGCCGTGGAGTTCTATCCGTACGGATACAGTAGTCAACTCTCCAGAGAGGCCCGGCTCTCGAAACTCAAAGAGACGGTTCCCGAGACGGAAACTATCGAACTGACTGATGTTTCCTGTGAACGGACGGAACCGGAACTGAACGATGAACGGCTCGCGGAATACTTCGAGGAACCGGTCACGTCTGTCACCAGACTCGAACTCGATTATTTCGTTCAACACGACGACGAGACGACCGAGAATTCGACAAGCGACGTCTGGATCGAAATCGATGAGGGATGGTACCTGTTCGATGTCGATCTCGATTCCGAGGTGACAGTCGAACTTTCAGAACATGTCGTCGATTCGGATGCGACCGGCGAGGACGCCGAAATCGCCGTGTCCGTCGTCGCCGAGAACGGGACGCCGGTCGAGGATGCGACGGTGGTCGCTTCTGCCGGTTTCGCGGAGCTCGACGACACAATTGATGCGGAAACGGGGGTCGTCGACGAGGATCTCGAGGGAACGTACGACGATCTGGCTGACCATCAGGCAGTCCTTCCTCTGGACGGCAGACAATCGCTACGTTCGGATCAGGACAGGGGAACTATCGAACTAGACGTTATTCCTCCGTCGGATTCGAACCTGATCGATGAACAGGCGAATCCAGAGCTTCAAGTTGTGAAGTGATGTCGCGGGCGTGTTCGAACTCGGCTGGGTCGAGTCGGAAGTGACCGGCACGCCGAACTGTCGCCCGGCGGCGACTATCACGTTCCGTAACTGACCGAAACAAACGTGGTCGCCGCCAATGGTGTATGTTATATATGCACAAACCACTGCTCGTGACCGACTTCCTCGATCGAGCACGAAAACACTACGGCGACGACGAGGCGGTCGTCGCCACGACGGGGGAGCGGTTCACCTACGACGAACTGGGAGAGCGGGCGGATCGGTTCGCGGCGGCGCTGCAGGACAGGGGCATCGAGAAGGGCGATCGCGTGGCCGTGCTCGATCCGAACACCCACTACCATCTGGCGGCGGCCTACGGAACGATGCAGGCCGGGGCGATTCATACGCCGCTGAACTACCGGCTCACGCCGGACGATTTCTCGTACATGCTCGAGGACGCCGGCGTCGATGCGATCTACGCCGACTCCGAGTACGCCGACAGGATCGACCCGATCCGCGACGAGGTGCCGACGGAGACGTTCATCACCAACGACGTCGACGCCGTCGAGGGCGGTGCATGGGACGCGTTCGACGACGTGCTCGAGGCCGCCGGGACCGAGTACGACCGCCCCGAGATGAGCGAGGACGAGATCGTCACGATCAACTACACCTCGGGGACGACCGGCGATCCGAAAGGGGTCTGTCGGACCCATCGGGCCGAAACGCTCCACGCGTACCTGATCGCGACCCATCAGGAGATCAGCGACGACGACGTCTACCTCTGGACGCTGCCGATGTTCCACGTCAACGGCTGGGGGCACATCTACGCGATCACCGGAATGGGCGCGAAACACGTCTGTACCCGCGGCGTCGACGCCGGGGACGTCTTCGAGGCCGTCCGAGCGGAGGACGTTTCGTACCTGTGCGGTGCGCCGACGGTGCTGAACATGCTGATCGACTACTACGGCGAACACGACCCCGAGACGACCGGCGCGAACGACGTCCGGATCGCGACCGCGGGATCGGCACCGCCGGAGGCGACCATCCGGACCGTCGAGGACGAGTTCGGCTGGTACCTGAAACACGTCTACGGGGCGACCGAAACCGGCCCGCTGATCACGACCTCAGACGCACGACGGAAGTTCGACGACGATGACTCGGACCGGTTCGCCATCAAGAAGCGACAGGGCCTCGGGTATCTCGGTACCGAGGTCCGCGTCGTCGACGAGGACGGGACCGACGTCGCCCGCGACGACGCGTCGATCGGCGAGATCGTCGTCCGCGGCAATCAGGTCATGGAAAAGTACTGGAACAAGCCCGAAGAGACGGAGGAGGCGTTCACGGACCGCGTCGAGGGCTACTACCACACGGGCGACCTCGCCGTGGTCGACGAGAACGGAATGATCTCGATCCAGGACCGCAAGAAGGACATCATCATTTCCGGCGGTGAAAACATCTCGAGCATCGAACTCGAGGACACGCTGTTCGACCATCCCGAGGTCTCGGACGTCGCCGTCGTTCCTGCCCCGAGCGAGGAGTGGGGCGAGACGCCGAAGGCGTTCGTCGTTCCGGCGAACGGCGATCCGGACGATCCGAGCGTGACGACCGACGAACTCGTCGAGTTCACCCGTGATAACCTCGCGGGCTACAAGGCGGTCCGGGAGGTCGAGTTCGTCGAGGAGTTGCCGACGACCGCGACCGGCAAGGTCCAGAAGTACGAACTCCGCCAGGAGGAGTGGGAGGACGAGGATCGGATGGTCGGTCAGGGGTGAGTCGAACCCGGATCCCGGTCGTTGCGGGCGCGTTCACGGTTCGGCGCTCCCGTCCGCGGTTCGGATCCCTCGAGACCGATCCGGAGCCGTCGGTGCCGGTACGTGGCGCTATATAGGGCAGTAGTCCGAACATAGCAACGGATTAGTGTGTTTTGTGGCCTCTCACGGACATGTCCGGACCGACAGGGACGACGCGACGCGCGGTGCTGACAGGGGGCGTTACTGCGGGGTCGCTCGCACTCGCCGGCTGTCTGAGCAGCTTCGGCGGCGGCGGCAACGGCGAGACGTACACGGTCGGCTACGGTGACGACGAGACCGAGATCAGTTCCGCCGCCTTCCCCGAGGAACTGCAGATCTACTGCGTCCAGACCGGCTGGTCCAACTGGGGGGCCGTCATGGACGCCTTCGAGGACGAGTACGGCGTCTCGCTGTACGACGCCCAGGGATCGTCGGGCGAGGCACTCGACGACATGCGCGCGAACGCCCGGAACCCGACCCACTCGGCGTACAACGGCGGCTACTCGTTCGGTCTCGAGGCGATGGCCGACGACCTGACGGCCGCGTACAAGCCGGCAAACTGGAACGTGGTCCCCGACGACCTCAAGACCGACGACGGTCACGTGACCGCGACGCGACAGATGACGACCGCGGTGACCTACCGGACCGACGTTTACGAGGAACGGGGGCTGGAGCCGCCGGAGACCTGGGAGGACCTGAAACACCCCGACATCGCCAAGGATCTCGCGTTTACGCCGCCACATACGGCCAACGGACAGGCGTCGGCGCTGTCGGTCAACCGCGCCTACGGCGGCGATCTGGACGATCTCGATCCGGTCATCGAGTACCACGAGGCGATCGCGGAACACGGGGCGGACTTCCGGCGCAACGTCGAAGGGCCGATGACCAGCGGCGAGATTTCGACGGTCGTCGAGTACGACTACACGGGGCTGAACCTGAAGTACAACACCGACGAGTTCGACGAGAACCAGATCGACGTGACGATCCTCACCGGCCCGAACGGCGAACCGGGGGCGATGAACGTTCCCTACGGCTACGCGTTGCTTCGGAACGCGCCCAATCCCGAAGCGGCGAAGCTGTTTATGGACTACGTGCTGACCCTCGAGTGTCAGGAACTGTTCTTCGACGCTTACGTGCGCCCGATCCGGGCGGACGAACTCGATCAGCCCGACGAGTTCCCGTCGCAGTCGACCTACGAGGCGGCGGAGTTTACGGTCGATCAGGAGGAACTCGTCTCGAAACAGGACGACATTCAGGAAGAACTGGTCGATCGAACGCCCCTGCAGGGTGCCCAGTGATCGTTCAGTATGTCTGTCCAGGACTCGATGGCGGCATCGGTCCGTCGGATCGCGTCGGCCGCGTCCGCGACCGCCAGCCCGACGACCGAACGCGAGCGCCGCCGGCGGCGAATCGCGATCCTGTGTCTCCCCTTCTTCGTGGTCGCGACCGTCGCGGGGTTCGTTCCGCTCGCGATGCTGGTCCGGATCAGTCTCGCGGACGACACGGTCTGGATGGAAGGCTGGTCGCTCGCGGCCTGGCGGACGCTCGCGACCGATCCGACGTACCTGCGGGTCGCCTGGAACACGCTGTGGTTCGTCGGACTGGCGACGGTCGTCAGCGTCACGCTCGGCGTGGCGATCGCACACGCCCTCGAGAAGTACGACCTGCCGTTCGAGCGCGCCGTCGTCGCGGCAGTGTCGTTTCCGATCGCATTGCCGGGGATCATCGTCGCGATCCTGATCATCGCCATGCTCGGCCGGCAGGGGATGGTGACGAACGCGATCGCGACCGTCACGGGGACGAGCGAGCACGACCTCGCGAGTGCGACCGCCATCACGGGGCTGTTTCTGGGCTACGTCTACTCGCTGGTGCCGCGGGCGACGATGGTGCTGCGGGGGACCTACGCCGAGATCAACACGCAGGCCGAGGAGGCGGCGCGGTCGCTCGGCGCGAGCCGGTGGGAGACGTTCTATCACGTGACCCTCCCGGAGATCCGGCCCGGAATCGCCGCGGCGGCGATCCTCACGTTTCGCTCCGGACTCGCGATCTTCGGGACGGTCCTGATCCTGCAGAGCCACCGGGTGGTCACGCTCCAGATACACCGCGAGCGAAGCGTCGGCACGTACGCCCCCGACGTCGCGGCCGCGATCGGTCTCGTGTACGTGGTCGTCATCGTCGCGGTCACGTTCCTCGGGCTTCGGTTCGTCAGGGCCGATACGGTGGAGATCTAACATGAGCGCCGACACGGAGCCGAACGGACCGGACGGTGCGTGGACGCCGTCTCCGACGGCGATCTCGACGCGGATCGGCCGACCGCTCGTCCTCGGGGTCGTCGTGCTCGTCGGGGCGTTTCTCACCGTTCCGGTCGTCGTGACGTTCGTCTCCTCGTTCGCGGAGACGGCGACCGGCGTGCTCCCGCGGGGGTTCGTGACGCTCGAGCACTGGCGGGACGTGCTCGGCGTGGGTAACGATCGGATGACCGTGCTGCCGGGACTCGCGTTCAGCCTCGCGATCGCGACCGGCGGGATGGTCCTGAACGTCGTCATCGGCGTTCCGATCGCGTACGCCCTCACGCGATACGACTTCTACGCCCGGGACTGGATCAACACGCTCGCGGTGGTCCCGCTCGTTCCCGGGGTCGTCCTGGGGCTTGCCTTCGTGCAAACGTATCCGAACTACGGTCGCTCCGCCCTCGGATTGATCGCCGGCTACTGTCTGCTCAAGTCGCCGTACATGGTGTTGACCGTCCAGAGTTCGTTCCAGTCGATGGATCTCGTCCGCCTCGAGGAAAGCGCCCGGTCGCTGGGTGCGTCGTGGCCCCGGACGTTTCTGACGATCGTCGTACCGCACGCGAAACGGGGGATCCTCGCGGGCTGTATCATCACCTGGACGCTCGCGGCCGCGGAGTTCAACTTCACGTTCATGGTCGTCAGCGGCAGCCCAGACCCGTTCGCGGTCTTTCTCTACCGAAATACCGCGAACGCGACGTACATGCAACGAGCGGCCGCCGTATCGGTGTACTTCCTGATCGTCGTGGCCGCGATCACCGCCCTGCAACTGCTCGGCAACAAGGGATTCACGACTGCACGAGACGGATGATCGATCGAACTTCCACTCACCGACGTCGCACTCGAATCGTCCGCCGACCGCGCCCACGCACCGTTTGCGTCCGGGGTGGTCGCCCGTGAGCGAGGTCCGCCTCGAGTCGCTGACCAAACGATACGGCGACGAGGTCGCCGTCGACGGCGTCGACCTGACGATCCGAGAGGGGGAAATCCTGGGTATCGTCGGCCCGTCGGGCTGTGGCAAGACGACGACGCTGCGGACCATCGCGGGTTTCGAGACGCCCACCGACGGGCGGGTGCTGTTCGACGGCGTCGACGTCACCCACGTCCCGCCGGAGGAGCGAAACGTCGGCCTGGTCTTTCAGTCGGACGCGCTGTTCGAGACGATGACCGTCCGTGCGAACGTCGCCTTCGGACTGAAGATGCGCGATGTGCCCGCGGACGAGCGCCGCAAGCGCGCGGACGACCTCCTCGCGATGCTCGACATCGCCGAGCTGGCCGACCGGCGGCCGGCGACGCTGTCGGGCGGCCAAAAACAGCGGGTCGGTCTCGCGCGGGCGCTCGCGATCGAACCGCACGTCCTCCTGCTCGACGAACCGATGACGGGACTGGACGCGAAACTCAAGGCGCGCCTGCGCGAGGAGATCGGCGATCTCCTCTCCGATCTCGGGGTGACCACCCTCTATGTCACCCACGATCAGGAGGAGGCGATGGCGATGTGCGACCGGATCGCCGTCTTCGATGACGGCGGTATCGAGCAACTCGGACGGCCGGCGGAGATCTACCGCCGGCCCGCGAACGCGTTCGTCGCGAACTTCGTCGGGACCTCGAATCTGCTGTCCGGCCGGGTGACGGACGACTGCGTCGACCTCGGGTTCGACACCCTCGAGATCGACGCCCAAACGAACGGCGAAGCGACGGTCGCGATCCGTCCGGAAGCGTTCGAACTCGCGGACGGAACCGGGATCGACGCCGAGGTGGTCGACGTGACCTATCTCGGCGACCGCACGCAACTCGAGGCGACGCTGTCCGACGGCACGTCGGTGACCCTCCGTGGCGACGGTGACGCGCACCGCGTCGGGGACTCGATCTCGCTGTCGATCGACGACGAGCGGGTCCACGTTCTCGAGGAACTCAACCGGCACCAGCCGTAGTGACTGTGCGTTCGACCGTCGGTTACTCCCGGCGGTCGTCCCAGCCCGGTTTGCCCCACTCGTCGTCTCGATCGCCGTTTCTCGAGGCGTCCGGCGTGGACCGTCCGGTGTCTCCGTTCGACCGCCGCCGCGCTCTCTGGCGATCCGTTCCGCTTCCTTCCGGTCGACGACGGTCGGCTCCGACGTTTCCTCGGCGATCGCCAGCCACAGGAGGGCGGGAACGCCGACCCGATCAGGAGCACGATGAGGAGGACCCCGGTCATCGATCGAACGTCGGGCGTGCGAGGACAAAAGTTCTGGTGAGGTTACAAGAACGTCGTCGTATGAAGGACGATCGCGGCTGTCCGAAGTGCGACCACACCGAGACCGAGATCGACGAGATCGCGACCACCGGAACCGGACTGTCGAAGTTTTTCGACGTTCAGAACCGGCGGTTCATGGTTATCAGCTGTACGAACTGCGGCTACTCCGAACTCTACCGGGGTCAGTCCTCCGGCGAGATGATCGATCTCTTCCTCGGGTGACCGCCGCTCGAGCGGAGCCGAACGCATCCCCGCTCGAGGAGCGGCGTCGACCGCCGTAGGAAACTGTAAACAGTTATCCGACTGGGTGCGCAAACCCACCACAAGATGGCCAAGGACGTCAAGCCCACCCGCAAGAACCTGATGGAGATCGAGGATCGGATCGAACTCTCCGAGCGGGGGCACGGGACCTTAGAGAAGAAACGGGACGGGCTGATCATGGAGTTCATGGACATCCTGGACAAGGCACAGGACGTCCGCGGGGATCTGGCCGACGACTACGAGCAAGCCCAGAAGAAGATCAACATGGCTCGCGCCATGGAGGGCGACGTCGCGGTTCGGGGGGCCGCCGCCGCGTTGCAGGAACACCCCGAGATCACCACCGAATCCAAGAACATCATGGGCGTCGTCGTGCCCCAGATCGAATCCTCACGCGTCTCCAAGAGCCTGGACGAACGCGGTTACGGGATCATGGGCACCTCGGCGCGCATCGACGAGGCCGCCGAAGCCTACGAGGACCTGCTCGAGAGCATCATCCTCGCCGCCGAGGTCGAGACGGCGATGAAGAAGATGCTCCGGGAGATCGAGACCACCAAGCGTCGCGTCAACGCCCTCGAGTTCAAACTCCTGCCCGAACTCTACGACAGTCAGGAGTACATCGAGCAGAAACTCGAGGAACAGGAGCGCGAGGAGACCTTCCGCCTGAAGAAGATCAAGGAGAAGAAAGAACAGGAGGAAAAGGAACAGCGCGAGGCCGAAGCCGAGGAGGAGGCCGAAGAAGCGGATCTCGAGCCGCCGGCCGCGGGCGGCGCGCCGAATCAGGACTGAGGCGATGGAGTGTCCGGCCTGTGGGACGGCACCGATCGTGTTTTCGGTTCCCGAGCAGTACCGCGAGTACGTCCCCGCCTCGATCGTCGCGTTCTGTCCCCGGTGTCTGACCCTCGAGCCGGCCGAGATGGACCCCGAACCTGACGAGACACCGGCCTTCGCCCGCGTCGGCGACGCCTTCCCGACACGCCCCGAGCGGGCGATTCCGCTGGCGATCGCGCTCGATCTGGCCGGCTCGCTCGCGACGAACCGATCGGCGATCGAATCCCTGCTCAGGGACGTCGAACGCGCGGGCACGGACCCTCTGCTCGTGCTCGATCGACTCGGAACCGACCCGTCCGTCGAGCCGGCGATCGATCTCGACCGGCGACGCCACCAGCTCGAGCAGTTGCTGTACTAGCGCGCCCGTTCGTTCGGAGACGCGTTCGGATCGCCGTCGAAACCGTCGCTACTCCGTCTTCTCGCGTTTCGTTCCGTACTACTGGAGCGCCTCGACGACAATCTTGCCGAGAATCAGGAACGGCGTTCCGATCACGTTGTCGCTGACCGCCTGTTTCACTACGCCCTGAAGTCAGGGACAATGACCGTGAACGCTACTGAAGTGGCGTCCGACACTCCTGTGTCGGCAGAACGAGAGTCCACTGACAAGCCCACCGCTGAAGCGGTGGGTAGCTGACAGCGGCGGTGAGGTCTATCGGCTCGTCTTGTCGATCGAGACACGATAACTCCGCGTGTCGGTCGCCGCTTCCGGGCGGCCCGACGAAACGGAAGGAAGGGGTTACTTCGCCGTCGGCGTCACGTTGTCGCTGACCGCCTGTTTCACCTGAAGGGCGGCGCTTGCGGCCAGACCGCGGGCGACTTCGTTTCGTTCGGCGGAGGTGATGACTTCCTCGGTTGCGTCCTCGAGATCCGGCGAGAAGCCGGCGCTGACGGCGTGGCCGACCGGCGGTCGAACGGCGACGGTCACGCGGGGACCCGTCGCGCCGGTCGAGACGTCGGCGTCGACGACGTACTCGTTGGGGAGGAACTCGCGGGTGCGGGCGGCGATCCGTGAGACGTCACGGTGGAGCAGACGTTTCTGTGTGCTCGAGAGGTCCGGAACGTCCGCCGCGGCGCGCTGACCAGCAGCTGTTTCCCCCGGCAGCCCTGCGTACGGCGTATTTCCGTTCATGAGAAGTGTGTACCGATAGCAATGGGCTGCCGGGTCAAAAGGGTTCGCCTTCGGGCATCGCCCGCGCTCGGCGACCGTCACGCAAGCCGTGACGGCGACTACCCGCCCGGATCGAGGGCGGGACGTGCGGGCTCGGCTGTCGGTTGAGCGCGATATATTGCACGCATGCCGACACTAGAACGGGTAAGCGATCATTCATCACCGAGGTTTCGTGGATCGATGTGCTCTATCTCACGAATATCTGGGTAGAGCGTATCCGTCGAGATTATCGGCTCGTCTAGTGTATCGGCTGTGCCAAGATGAACTGCATCGAAGACGTTGAGCCGTTCGTATCGCTTCCGCAACGTTGCTGCGGCCTCCATCGCGTCGACGGTCAGCGGGACCAGCTCGATCCCTTGATCGGCGATCGCCGCGTGAGCGTTCGCGAGTTGGTCCTGCTCCCAGTCGCTCTCCATGACGTACTGGACTTCGATCGCCGTCGCGACCGATGTTTTCGGAACCGCAACGGCCTCGAGATCGACGCTGCTGGCGAGCCAGTCGTCAGGTTTCAATACGGCGAGAATCGGGTCGGTATCAAGATACACGCTTGCGTTCCAACCGATCGCGGATATCTTCGCCAGCCTGCTCGGTGGTGAGTTCGTGAAGTCGTGCAGTGCGCTCCTCATGGACAACGAGCCGGGCTCCATACCGCAGCGCATCGGAGCGCGAACTGAACATCCCCTCTTCGACGAGTTTGTCGAGTTCCGCCACCAGTTCCGGGGGCAGTGAAACTGGCACTGACTTTCGATCGCTACCCATACTCATCCCTATTCTATACTATTGTATAAACCACTCGCCGCTCTCGTTCTGTGAGATCGGCGGTTGTGGTTAGTTTGTCGCGTTCTGCCGGGCGGCGAAGGCTTGGAGCCGCGATTCTGCGGTTGACGATTTGACGTGACCGAAACAGTTTGAGAACGAGGAAGTTCGTTGTGTTATTTTCTAAAGATACGTTCAGCAGCGTTCCGATTCCGTGTTTTTCGTCTCGAAAATCGGAGTTCGTGTCGACAGTGTGTTCTCGCAGAAACCTGTCCGCCCGGCTCGAGGGCGGGACGTACGGGCTCGGCTGTCGGTTGAGCGCGATATATTGCACGAACGTCGTCACTAGATATAAGTCGCTCCGTGTACTAGCTCACGCCGGAAGCTACCGTCTCCAGAACCGTCGCGGGGGGCATGCGCTGAAATGCCCCGGGTGCTGGGACACCCGAGACGTGGCTTCCGACCGGATGGTCGAAGCCATGATTGCGTACCCGCTCCCGAGACATAAACGTCTCGACGAAACTCCGTTCACCCGACACGGAAAGCGGCGCGTCCGAGGTGCGTTTCAGAGTCGAACTCGGCGAGGGTGTCGGTTTTGCGCCGAGTTGATTCGCTCGAGGACGGCGGCCGGCGGGACCCCTGGGGGATTCCCGCGAGGTCGCATCTCGTCGCGGTCCGCTCGAGCGAGCGCGTCGTGGGTTCGACCGATCCGGGACGTTGCGCTGGACCGCGAGTCACGGCCGGGACCGACCGACCGATCGCCGTGATCGGCCCGGTCACGCCGACATCGTGGCTTCCGGCCCCGTCCCGCCGCCGTCGTCTCGAGTCGGAGACGAAGCGAGTAGCCCCGCCTAGGCCGAGATGATCGGTTCGCTCTCGCCGTACACCGCGAGCACGAGCGCCGTCGTATACGTTCCGGACTCGGCTTGCGCGCTTTCGACGGCGACGTGTGGGTCGCCGAACTCCCAGTCCCGAAGCTCCTGACCCGCCGCCAGTCCCTCGCGGACGCGCCGTTCGACGTCCTCGCGGTCCATCTCGCCTGCGGTTTCGTAGAACAGTCCCGGACCGTCCTCGACGGACTGGGACCACGCGAGCGCGGCGCTGACGCGCCCGGGGCCGGCGGTGGTCGCTCGTCCCTCGACGACGGTCAGGCGTTCGCCGGCGGGACCGAGGTCGGGGGCGGTGCCGACGGCCTCGACGTCGACGCCGGCGGGGATCACGGACGACACCGAGACGAGGTTGTAGTTCTCGACGCCCGCGTTTGCGAGCGCGGCGTCGTAGGAGGCCATCGCCGTTGGAGCCGACGCGGCCCCCCAGACGACTCGAATCGTGCTCATACTCGATGTCGGGGGTCGGCGGCGTAAGGGCTTGCGATCCGATGCTGACGCTTCCCGGTCTCGGAACCGAACCCCACTTTCGGGGCCGAAGTCGGTCGAACTGGTGCTCCCGAGCCGAGCCTGCCTCTCGAAGGCCCTTTTCGAGTGCGATTTCGTCGTACTCGCGGTAGTCCAGCGGATACGGACCGGTCCGTGCGTATCCGCGACGGCGATACAGGTCGGGCAAGTACGGATGGGTCTCGGGCGTCGTCAGCCACATCGTCGCACAGCCGTCGGCTCGAGCCGTCTCCTCGGCGTGCTCGAGCAATCGACTGCCGATCCCCTCGCCCTTCCAGTCCTCGTGGACGCCGAGCCGGCTGCACTTCACGCGGTCGGGGTCCGTTTCCTCGAGTCGGACGCCGCCGCCGATCTCGTCCGAAACGTCGGCGATGTAGACCCGATGCTGTCGGATCCATTCTCCGACCGTCGACTCGTGAACGGACGCCGCCTTCGCGGGGAATCCGAGCCGGCAGTTCTCCTGATACGCGCTCCGGGACACCCGCGCGAGCGGTTCGGCGTCGGAATCCGTGGCCTGACGGATGTGCAAGTAAAAACAAACAGCATGACAGGACTGTCGCGGGCCGTGAGCGGAGCCGGAAGCGCTGACGGCTCCGCGAACCGGGGAAGGGCAGGCGGCACCCCGACGCTCACCGCGAGGGAAGCGAGGCGGCGAAGCCGCCTCGGATATGCGAACGGTGCAGCCGTGAGTGAGCGCCACCGGCGCGAACGAGCGGGCCGACGACCGATGTGAACGACCGACCGAAGGGAGCGAGAGAACGGAGGGAGGAGTGCTTTTGATCGAAATTTTATCGAGGGCCGTCGCGCTTGTGGCAGCAACGCTGGCGCAAGCGCGACAGACCGCAGAATAAAATTTCGGTTGTTATTGGTAGAAGTAACCCGCAGAGGAGACGACGTCGCTCGAGTCGTCGTTTTCGATCTTCTCGAGGGCGTCGGTGAAGTCCGCGTGGCGGACCTCGTCGCGGTCGTTACGGATGGCGAACATGCCGGCCTCGGTGGCCAGACTTTCGATGTCGGCTCCGGAGTAGCCCTCGGTTTCGTCGGCGAGGGACCCGAAGTCGACCTCGTCGGCGACGTTCATCTCGCGGGTGTGGATCTCGAGGATCTGCTCGCGGCCCTCGCGGTCGGGTTCGGGTACCTCGATCAGTCGATCGAACCGGCCGGGCCGGAGGATGGCGCGATCGAGCATGTCGAAGCGGTTGGTGGCGGCGATGATGCGGATCTCGCCGCGGGCCTCGAAGCCGTCCATCTCGCTCAAGAGTTGCATCATCGTCCGCTGGACCTCGGCGTCGCCCGACGTTTTGGACTCCGAGCGGGTGGTGGCGATGGCGTCGATCTCGTCGATGAAGATGATTGCGGGTTCGCGCTCGCGGGCCATCTCGAAGAGGTCGCGAACGAGCCGCGAGCCCTCGCCGATGAACTTGCGGACCAGTTCCGAGCCGGCCATCTTGATGAAGGTGGCGTCGGTCTGGGTGGCGACGGCCTTCGCCAGCATCGTCTTGCCCGTCCCCGGCGGCCCGTACAGCAGGACGCCGCTTGGGGGTTCGATCCCGACCTCGTCGAAGAGTTCCGGCTGGGCGAGGGGCTGTTCGACGGCCTCGCGGACTTCGCGGACCTGCTCGTCGATGCCGCCGATGTCCTCGTAGCCGACCTCCGGCTTCTCGGTGATCTCCATCGACTGGGCGCGGGCGTCGGTTTCGGCGTCTAACACCGTCTGGATCGCAAAGGAATCGTTGACGGCGACGCGGTCGCCGGCGTCGACGCGGTCGGCGATCCGCGGCGAGACGTCGGTCAGCACCTCCTGATTGTTGCCGTGTTGTTTGACGACGACCTCGCCGTCGTCCATCACGTCCTCGATGGTCGCGATGTACAGCGACGAACCCTTGAGCGTCTCGTTTTCGCGTTCGACGCGGTCGACCTTGTCGCGGAGTTGCTGGCGACGCTCGCCGGCCTCGTCGAGCTGTTCGGAGAGCTGTTCGTTGACCGCTACGAGGTCCTCGTAGTGCCCGCGGAGCGCCTCGAGCCGCTCGTCGTCGGGGAGATCGGGATCGATATCGCGGTGAGGTCGTTCGGGGAGAGACGGGCTTCGAGACATCTTGCTGTGCACGGATAAGTCCCCCACGATAAATGTGCCTTTGGGTCGCGGACGGATTTCCGTCCGGCGGCGATCCCGTCTGCAGATGCCGACACGGCCCGTGTTCTCACTCCAGCAACGTTTCCATTTCGTCGAGGCGGTCGCCGTACATCGCGAGCGCGCGGTCGATCGGCTCCGACGTACTCATGTCGACGCCGGCCGTCCGGAGGAGTTCGAGCGGATACTCGCGGGAGCCACGACGCAGGAACTCGAGGTAGTCGTCGGCTGCCGCTTGTCCCCGTTCGAAGATCCGGTCGGTGATCGCGAGCGCGGCGGAGATGCCGGTCGCGTACTGGTAGACGTAGAAGGCCCGATAGAAGTGCGGGATGCGCATCCACTCGCGGGCGATCCGGTCGTCGACGACGGCCGGGTCGTAGTACTCGTCCTTGAGTCCGCGGTAGATCTCGTCGAATCGGTCCGCCGTGAGCGGCTCGCCCGCTTCCTCGAGGCGGTGGGTCTCGTGTTCGAACTCCGCGAACAGCGTCTGGCGGTACAGCGTCGATCGGACCCGCTCGAGGAACTCGTTCAGGACGTGCTTGCGGAACTCGGGGTCGTCGACCGTCTCCAGCAGGTGCCGGGTCAACAGCGCCTCGTTGACCGTGCTGGCGACTTCGGCCACGAAAATCTCGTAGTTCGAGTAGACGTAGGGCTGTTCTTCCGTGGTAAGCTCCGAATGCATCGAGTGGCCCAGTTCGTGGGCGAGGGTGTACATCGAGGAGATGTCGTCCTGATAGTTCATCAGGATAAACGGCTGGGTGTCGTAGGTGCCCCCGGAGTACGCGCCCGACTGTTTGCCTTCGTTTTCGTAGACGTCGACCCAGCGCGAGTCCAGCCCCTCGGCCACGCGGGACTGGTACTCCTCGCCGAGCGGTGCGAGCGAGTCGACGACGTAGTCGGTCGCCCGCTCGTACTCGATGTCGGGGCCTTCGTCGCCGGTCAGTGGCATGTAGAGGTCCCACATCCGGAGGTCGTCGACGTCGAGGGCCTCGCGTTTGAGTTCGGCGTGGCGGTGGAGCTTCTCGAGGTTGTCGTGAACGCTCTCGACGAGCGTGTCGTAGACCTCGACGGGAACGTTCGGCCCGTCGAGAGCGGCTTCCCGAGCGGTGTCGTAGTGACGCGCCTGGGCCGTCTTGACGTCGGCCTTGACGCTGTTTTTGTAGGCGGTTGCGACCGTATTTCGCATCGACTCCCACTCGTCGAAATACCCTTCGTACACGCGGCGACGGAACTCCCGGTCGGGACGTTTGAGCAGGTTCGTGAAGTTGCTCTGGGTGATCTCGACGGAGTCACCGTCGGGGCCCTCGACGGTCGGAAACGCCATGTCCGCGTTCGAGAGCATGTTGTACACCTCTCCCGTCGCCCCGGTCACCTCACTCAGGTCGGCGAGCAGTTCCTCGACCTCCGCCGAGCGCGTGTGGGGTTTCATCCGGAGTACGTCGTCGACGTAGTGGTCGTAGGTCTCGAGATCGGGCTCCGTCTCGACCATCGCCTCGAACTCCTCGCGGGTCAACTCCTGAATCTCGGGGTCGATAAAGGAGGCCGCGGATTGGGCGTCGGCCGCCAGCGACTGGGCGCGGGCGGTCAGCGCCTGATAGTGTTGGTCGGTCGTATCCTCGTCACGGCGCATTCTGGCGTAGGCCGCGACCGTCGAGACCTCGCGCATGACCGCGTCGCGAAGCTCGAGTACGTCGAGGAGGGTGGCCGCGTCGTCGGTGACCTGCCCCTCGTAGGCCGCGAGTTCTTCGACGCGCTGGGCGACGCCCTCGTAGGCGGCTTCCCAGTCGTCGTCGCTCGCGTAAATGCTCTCGAGGTCCCAGGTGTACTCCTCGTCGACCTCGGACCGTTCGGGAACGGAACTCATGGGCGCGATTTTGGATCGAAGGTGGTAAAGGGTATCGAACCACAGTCGATCGCGACCGTACCGGCGCTTTTGTCGATCGGGATGGATGGGGACGTATGGCTGACAGCCGATCCGAGCCGGCCGACCTCGAGCGCGCGCTCGGTCGCGCGTGGACCGACGAGCGACCGTGGAACCTGCTGACGCGATTGACCGCGCTCCCACACCGGATGGGGGGATCGCCGGCGGAACGGCGGGCCGCCGAGATCGTCCGCGAGACGCTGGCCGATGCAGGACTCGGCGAGGTCCGTCTCGCGGAGTTTCCGATGCAGTACTGGCAACGCGGAACGACGGAGTTCGCCGTGGTCGGGACGGAACCGTTCTCGGCGGACGACGAGCCGACGGGCGTCGATCGATCGTTCGAGGCGCTCGCCCTGCCGTACTCGCCGGCCGGCGACGTCGAGGGGCCGCTGGTCGACGTCGGCTACGGCACGCCCGACGAGATCGAAGACGCCGACCTTCAGGGGGGAATCGCCGTCGCGAGCACGACCACGCCGCCGGGCCAGCGGTTCGTCCACCGGATGGAGACATACGGGCACGCGGTCGCCGCGGGTGCGAAGGCGTTCATCTTCGGCAACCACGTCGCCGGCCAGTTGCCCCCGACCGGTGCGTTGCGGTTCGACGGCGAGGCCGCCGTTCCGGGCGTCGGCGTCAGCGCCGAGACCCACGACTGGCTCACTGAGTACGCCGACCGCGGGGCTCGAGCCCGAGTTCGTGTCGACGCGAGCACCCAAGCAGGGACGAGCCAGAACGTTCACGGGACGCTCGGCCACGAGGCGGCCGACGACGAGGTGCTCCTCCTCGCCCATTACGACGCCCACGACGTCACCGAGGGGGCGCTCGACAACGGCTGTGGCATCGCGACCGTCGCCGGTGCGACCGCGATCCTCGCGGCGATCGAGGACGACCTCGACTGTCGCGTCAGGATCGCGGGCGTCGGCTGCGAGGAGATCGGCCTGCTCGGTGCCGAAGCCGTAGCCGAGACGTTGCCTCTCGAGTCGATCCGTGCCGTCGTCAACGTCGATGGTGCCGGACGGTTTCGGAACCTGCAGGCGTTATCACACGGATCGGCGGCGCTCGAGGGACTGGCCGACGAGGTAGCGAGCGACGCCGGACAGCCGGTCGTCCACGACGAGGACCCGCACCCGTTCAGCGATCACTGGCCGTTCCTGCGTGCCGGTGTGCCGACGCTGCAACTCCACAGCGAGCCGTCCGAGGGCGGCGAGCGGGGCCGTGGCTGGGGACACACGGCGGCCGACACGCGGGACAAGGTCGATCCCCGGAACCTCCGGGAACACGCGATATTGACGGCGCTGCTGGTTCGCGAACTGACGAAAGCGACGGTCCCGCGGATCGACGAGCGGGACCTGCGCGAGCGGTTGCGGGAACAGGAGTACGAGCCGGGGATGCACGCGGCGGAGATCTGGCCCCTCGAGTGGGATCGGTGACGGCGAGGGGACGTCAACCGCCGGGCGGCGGCTCCGGGTTCGTCCGGCTTATCGCATCTCGGCGTCGACGGCGGTTCGGACGACCCGCGCGACGCCGAGCATCGCCGCGAACGTGCCGATGAACACGAGCGCAGCGAACAGGAACGCGCCGAACGCGGTCGCGCCGATATTCGGATAGGAAAACAGCAGTGACACGACGAAGCGATACCCCAGAACGACGATCAGTACGCCGGCCGCGATGTAGATCGACGCGCGCCAGTAGGCACCGTACTCTTCCGGCGACAGTTCCATGCGCTGTCATCCGTCTTCCCGCATAAAAAGCGCTCGTCCACGGCTCGAGCGGTCGGCGTCACCGTCGCCGGCACGAGCGCGATGCCGACGCGCTCGATTGCGCTCGAGTCAGCGGACGCCGTCGGCCACCTGTCCGGCCACTCGAGCACCGGTCCGTCGCTGGACGCGCCGCGTCTCGAAGATCTCCCGTGTGCTTGCAGCCGCTTGCGCGTCGACTGCGAACGCGAGGTCGGGATAGCTGACGTCGGTCAGAACGAGCGGCTCCGGCGGCGCGGGCGCGATCCCTTCGTGTCCCGGGAGCGGAGTCGGGGCGAGCGCCCGGTCGATTTTCTCGAGCGGGGCGTCGCCGGTCCCGACCGCGCGGGCGAGCGAGACCAGCCGCCGAACGAGTTCGCGGGCGAAGCCGCCCGCCGAGACGGTGACCACGAGGTAGTCGCCGTCGCGGGTCGCCGCCACGGTCGGCGAGCGTTCGGTGTTGTGGTCGTCGGGGGTGAGGTTGTGGAAGTCGTGTGTCCCGGAAAGGGCTTCGCAGGCGGCCGCGAACCGGTCGTCGTCGACGGGCCGATCGCTCGCGGGTTCCGAACGGCCCGCCTCGAGCGGCGCGTACAGGTGGTACGTGTACTCCCGGCGGGTCGCGTCGTGAGTCGCGTGAAAGCCAGCGGGCGCGTCGGCGGCCGCCCACGCCCGGACGTCCGCGGGGAGTTCGGCGTTCAGCGCCCGCGGCGTGAGCCAGTCGGGGGCCTCGAGCGCGACGGTCTGGGCGAGCGCCGAGACGCCCGCGTCGGTCCGGCCGGCCGCGGCGTAGGCGTCGGGCTTGTCGGCGTCGGGTTCGAGCACCCCGAGTGCGCGCAGGGCGTCGAACAGGGCGTCCTCGACGGTGGCCACGTCGGGCTGGCGCTGGAAGCCGTAGTAGTCGCTTCCGTCGTAGGCGAGACGAAACGCGCGCGGAGCCATCGGTTCGACGCACTCGAGCCAGCGTGTTAGGGGCGTCGAATGGCCGTCAGGCCGACTCCTCGGTCAGGTCCTCGATCCAGCTTAACGCGGCCATCGCCTGGGGAAACCCGACCGTCGGGATCGAGAGGACGGCGACCTGTTTCAGCGCGTCCGGATCGACGCCCTCCTCGAGACCGCGCCGGACGTGGGAGTGGACGGCTCCTTCCGACTGGGCGGCGACGGACAGCCCGAGTTTGACGAGCCGTTTCGTCTCGTCGTCGATCGGTCCCGCGGCCGAACAGGATGCGCCCAGATCGGCGTACCGGTCCCAGACGTCCGGGTATTCGGCCGCGAACTCGCCGGCGGTCGACGGCAGTTCGGTCGTGGGGTCGTCGACATCGTCACCCATGGGCGTCCCGTCACCGTCGAAGCAGTTACTCGTTGTGCCGGGGTCGACGACTGCGAGCTAGCCGGCCACTCAGAAGGAGGACGCCCCGCCCTCGAGCACTCCGAAAACCCTCTCGGCGGGCGGAATCGCGCTTTGTGCCCCCTCCCGTTCGGTCGCGATCGAGGCCGCGACGGTGGCGACGTCGACCGCGTGCTCGACGGCAGCGCCGTCCGCGAGCGCGGCCCCGAAGTAGCCACAGAAGGCATCCCCCGCGCCCGTGGTATCCACCGGATCGACGGTCGGCGGCGTGGCGCGGTGTGTCACCGAACCCGTAACGATGACGTCGTCGCCGCCCCGCGTCCGGACGACAGTTCCGTCGACGGCCGCGAGGCGGTCCTCGAGCGCCCGGTACTCGGTTTCGTTGACGACGACGAAATCGATCGCGGACCGATCCAGCAGCGGCGCGGCCCCGCCGACCGGTGCCGGGTTGAAAACGACCGTCGGTCGGATCGCCTCGCGCTCGAGTCGCCCGAGCAGGCGGTCCATCGTGGCTCGCGGAATCTCGTTTTGGAGCAAGAGCACGTCGGCCGTCCTGATGCGGTCGTACTGCCGGTCGAGGTACGCTTCGTCGACCGCGTCGTTGGCTCCGCCGACGATGGCGATCCACGATTCGCCGTCGTCGTCGACGAAGACGTACGCCTTGCCGGTTTCGCGGTCGGTGATCGCCACGCGGTCGACGTCGACGCCGCGCTCGGAAAGCGTCTCGAGGACCCCGTACTCGGCTTCGTCAGCGCCGACGCACCCGAGAAGCGACGTTTCGGCGGAAGCGCGAGCCGCCGCGACCGCCTGGTTTGCCCCTTTCCCGCCGACGACGTTCCGGTACGACCGGCCCTCGAGTACGGTCCCGTCGGTCACGCCGTCGATGCGAACGGTTTCGCCGGCTGCCGGGAACCAGCCGTGGCGGTTCTCGAGTTCGCGGATCCGCTCGGCGGGCAGATACTGGATTCGGTCGACGTTACTGCTCCCCAGGCTCACGACCTCGCTCATCGATGTTTCGGAGTCGCGTATCCACGTATATACACTGCCCGTTTGTCGGTCGACGCCGCAGCTCGAACGCGCCCCGATGTGACGTCGACCGCCGACCGACCTGCATACTCCGGGCGGGCGACCTTCGGCATGAGCGGTGGAGGTGTGTGCAGTATGGCCGATGTAAACGAGAGTGACACGGAGTCACACACTACTGTGCGGAACGTCGTGCTCGTGATTCTCGATACGGCACGATCGAAAAGCGTCGGTGCGGTTCCGAGTGCGGTCGCCGCCGATTCCGCCGCTGCCGGTCCGACCGGGGCCGCGCGAGACGCGAGCGGTCACGAGGGCGACGGTCCGCAAACGACCCCCACGTTGTGCCGGCTGGCTGGCGAGGGCACCACGTTCGAGAACGCCTTCGCGACCGCGCCGTGGACGTTGCCTTCACACGCGTCGCTGTTTACCGGCCTGTTCCCGTCCGAGCACGGCACCCACGGCGATCACACGTACCTCGACGACCAGCTCCGAACGCTCCCCGAAGCGTTCGCCGACGCCGGCTACCGGACGGTCGGCGTCTCGAACAACACCTGGATCACCGAGGAGTTCGGGTTCGACCGCGGCTTCGACACCCTCCGGAAAGGCTGGCAGTACATCCAATCGGACGCGGACATGGGTGCGGTCGTCCGCGGGGAGGACCTCCGTGAGAAACTGCAGGCGACGCGAAACCGTCTTTTCGACGGCAACCCGCTGGTCAACGCCGCCAACGTTCTCTACAGCGAACTCCTCCAGCCGGCCGGCGACGACGGGGCCGCCCGGTCGGTCGACTGGATCGGGACCTGGCTCGAGCGCCGCACGGACGACCGCCCGTTGTTCCTGTTCTGTAACTTCATCGAACCACACGTCGAGTACGATCCGCCCCGGGAGTACGCCGAGCGGTTCCTGCCGGCGGATGCGACCTACGAGGAGGCGACCGCGATTCGACAGGACCCACGGGCCTACGACTGCGGGGCGTACGATCTCTCCGACCGGGAGTTTGTCCTGCTCAACGGTCTCTACCGGGCCGCACTCGCCTACGTCGACGACAAACTCGCAACGCTCCGACGGTCACTCGAGGCCGCCGGCGAGTGGGAGGACACCCTGTTCGTCGTCTGTGGGGATCACGGCGAGCACATCGGCGAACACGGCTTTTTCGGCCACCAGTACAACCTCTACGATACGCTGATCAACGTTCCGCTGGTCGCCCACGGCGGACCGTTCACCGGTGGCGGTCGACGAACCGACCTCGTCCAGTTACTCGATCTTCCCGCAACGGTGCTCGAGACGGCCGGCATCGACGATCCCGAACTGCTCGAGCAGGGCTCGAGCCGGTCGCTGCACCCGGATTCGGCGTCGGATCCTCGGGACGCGGTCTTCGCCGAGTACGTCGCCCCGCAGCCGTCGATCGACCGGCTCGAGGCCCGGTTCGGGAGCGTGCCGAAGCGGGTCCGGGCGTTCGACCGGCGGCTCCGGGCGGTCCGGACGGCCGAGTACAAGTACGTCCGCGGCGACGACGGGTTCGAACGGTTACACGACGTCGGCTCCGATCCGTTCGAACGAACCGACATCGCCGACGCGGAACCGGCGGCGGTGCGGTCGCTTCGAACCCGGCTGGAGGCTCGGTTCGAGCCGCTCGAGGACGTCGGCTCGACCGGCGAAGCCGACGTCGCGATGCGCGAGGGAACGAAGGAGCGACTCGCGGATCTCGGCTACCTCTGACCCGCGTCCTTCGGCGGCTGGAACCGGAGACCGGGTTCGCCGGCCGCCGGGGGTCGCGTGCCTATCAAGCGTCCACCTGTTCACGCGGACGCGTTTCCGCCCGGCGTGAAAACGCGTGGTCGTGTCCTCCACCACGCCCCCCGAAACGCGGTCGCTCCCGACGCGAGTCGAGGTCGATCGCGTCGCCGGACGCCTGACGGTCGTCGTCGATGCCGCCCCCGCTGACGCAGCCGATATCACCGTCTCGATCGGTTCGAACCGCCTTCGGATCCGGATCGATCGCGACGGCACCGTCTTCGATCGAACCGTCACCGCGCCGCCGCGCTGGCGCGGGTTTACCGACGAGCGCGAGGCCGTCTGTCACAACGGCGTCCTCACCGTCACCGTCGGCATGCAACGTCGATCGTACCGCTGACGCCGCCCGTTTCGCCGCCGTTGCCTGCAGTACGCTTTTGCCCGTCGATCGGGTACCGTCGCTCGAGCAGCCGGCGTCGGGATCGTTCGGACGACACCGCGCTCGGCGCTGGCTCGTCCCGAGTTCAGGATGGCCACCCACGATCCCCCGGCCGCCGACGGGTTCGTCCCCTTCTTTCGCCGGTACACGAAGACGTGGATTCACGCCGTCGCCACGGCCGGCCTGACCGCGTTCGGCACGCTGACGATCGTCCACCGCTGGTTCGTCGTCCTCGCGCTCGCGTCGTACGTCGTCCCGCCCGTCGTCCTCTATCTTCGGCGGGGCGGGGACCGCGAACGCGAGTCCCGACCGCCGACATCGAACGGCGCTGATACGGGGTCGGGAACCGGTGCAAACGCGTCGGAACGTCCCGATGCGTCGCTCGAGCGGCCACCTCCAAACGGTAGCACGGCCGAACCGGCCGCCCCAGACGGCGATAACCGAACCGGCGATAGCAACAGCCCGCTCGAGGGCCACGACGGTGCGTACTGGCGCTCGATCGACACCCCGACGAGCGCGGCGTTGCACGACGTCACCGTCGCCGAACCGGGTCGCGCCTACGCGGTCGGGACCGGCGGCATCGTCCTCGCCGACGATCACGGGACGAGTACGGTCCTGCTGGCGGACGGGCCGGCCGCCGGGGGGAACGATCTCTTCGGTGCCGACGCGACCGCCGACGGCACCGCCGTCTGGGTCGCGGGCAACAGCGGTACAGTCGGGCGCATCGACGCCGATACCGGACACCACACCGATTACACCGCACCGTCGGGGATCACTGACAACTGGCTCGGCGTCGCCGTCGGCGGCCCGGCAACCGAGGAGACGATCCTGCTGATCAACGGCTCCGGGGCGGTCCTCCGCGGGCGCTACCGCGACGGCGACCTCGCGTGGACCGGTCCCACCACCCCGGGAAGCGGCTCGAGCCTGTGTGCGGTTTCGATGGCCGATCAGTCGGTCGGCTACTGCTGTGACACGAGCGACGCCGTCTTCGAGACGACGGACGGGGGTGAGACGTTCGCGTCCGTCGGGCCGGTCGGTGCCGACGGAACGCTGTCCGACCTCACGACGGGCGGGCGAACGGACTGTCGCGTAAGCACCGACGACGGCGTCGTCTACCGCTACGAGGACACCACGTGGACGCCGGATCGGGTCACCGATGCGTCGGTGACCGGGATCACGCGACACGGGGACCGGACGATAGTGTGTACGGCCGACGGCTCGATCCACGAACGGGACGAGCGCGCGCTCGAGTGGGAGCGCTTCGGGACCGACGCCCCCGGATCGTTGCACGCCGTCTCGAGCGGCGAGGATCGGGCGGTCGCGGTCGGGGACGACGGTTGCGTCGTCGAACGGACCCGATACTCGGCCGACCGCGACGGCTAGTCACGTCATTACATTTCTCCGGTAGCCGGAACGGCCGGTATGGAAACGACTCCCTGGAACGGAACCGGGAACCGAACAGTCGTCGTTCCAGGCATCAACGCGCCGAGTACCGTCGCGTGTCTCCGATCGCTCGGCCGACGGGGGATCCGGACGATCGTCGTCTCGAGCGAGGAAACGACGCCGGCGTTCCGATCGCGGTACTGCGACGAATCGGTGCTCGTGCCCTCGCCACACGACGACCTGGTGGCGTACAAGGAGGCGCTGCGGTCGCTTGCGATGCGGCCCGACGTGTGTACGATCGTTCCCGTCCGCGAACCGGACGTCTACGTCCTCTCGAGGTACAGAGACGAGTTTCGCGAGCACGTGGCGACACCCTGGCCACAGTTCGACACGCTCGCTCGCGTTCAGGACCGCGTGCGGCTCTTCGAAGCCGCGGAGTCCGCGGGCGTTTCCGTGCCGGAGACGACGCTGTTTACGGCGCTGCCCGACGCGGATCGGGAGTGGATCGTCAAACCGCGGTATTCGATCCTCGGGGATGCGTATCTCGACCGGTACACACCGGAGACGTGTGTCGCTCCGCCCTCGACGCGGTATCTGGAGTTCGAATCCGCCCTCGCGTCCGCGCCGGCCGTCGGTTCCGGGACCGGGGCCGCCCCCAGCGCCGAATCCGACGGCGGGACGGTGTCGACGACGACCGACCTCACCGAGCGGCTGCGGTCGGAGATGCACCACGTTCCGGTCGTCCAACAGTACATCCCCACGACCGACGAGTACGGGTTCTTCGCCCTCTACGACCGCGGGGAGCCGGTGGCGACGTTTCAGCACCGCCAGCGTCGCGGCTGGAGTTACGCCGGCGGTCCGAGCGCGTACCGCGAATCGACCCGGATTCCGGCACTCGAGAACGCGGGGCGGGCGTTGCTCGATCACCTGGACTGGCACGGGCTCGCAATGGTCGAGTTCCTGCGCGACGAGTCGACGGGCGAGTTCAAACTCATGGAGGTCAACCCCCGGTTCTGGTCGTCGTTACCGTTTACGGTACAGACGGGGGCTGATTTCCCCTACTACTACTGGCTGCTGGCGTCCGGACAGCGATCGCGGATCGATCACGACTACCGGTCTGACATCGGCGGCCATCTGTTGCGGGGCGAACTCCTGTACCTCCACTCGGTTCTCGTCGACGACGTGCCGCTGGTCGAGAAACCGGACGTTACGGACGCGCTGGCGGACGTGGTCCGATCGCTCGTCGACCAGCCGCGGTTCGACTACCTCAGTCGGGACGATCCGCTTCCGTTCGTCCGGGATCTGGTGAATACGATCGGGGAAATCCGCGACTAACCGCCATCCGGTCGGCGAAACGGGCGCTGAACGGGCGACCCACTGCGGCCGACCGCCCCTCGAACGGACAGCGGACACAGCGGCGACATACGTACCGTTATTTGCCTCGACGGTCCCAGCACACGTGTGGTGAGCGACTGTCGATCGGCGGACGACCGCTGTCAGTTGTGTGGCAGCCGACTGTCCGGCACGCCCGTCGCGCCGGGCAGATCGGACGGCTCCGAAGCGACGGAGGCGGCAGCCGACGGCCCGTTCTGTTCGGCCGGCTGTCGCGATATCGCACACACCCTCGACGCGCCGTCGGACGGAGTCGACGAACACGACGCCGTCGCCCACAGCCCGGACCGGACACGGGAAGGGACGGACGGACCGCCGGACGATGCCGTCCGCACGTTCCTCCGGATCGACGGCATGCACTCGGCGCTGTGTGAATCCTATCTGGAAACCGTCGCGGAGTCCACGGCGGGCGTCGTCGACGCCGCGGCGAGCTACGTCACGGAGACCGTCCGCGTCGATCACGACCCTGACCGGGTTTCGGCGTCCGCGCTCGAGGACGCGCTGAGTACGACCGGCTACACGGCGTACCTCCGCGAGGATGCGGCCGTCGGGGACGACGCCGAATCCACCGGCGGCACCCGGCGCTCACGCGAGATGCAGGGGCTGCGCAAGCGCCGAACGGAGGATATGTTCGAGATGCGGTACATCGTCGGGATCGTCTTCGGATCGTTCCTGCTGGTGCCGTACGCCGCTCTCCTCTACCCGGTGTATCTCGCCTCGATCGTCGACTGGGGGGTGTTGGGGCTGTACGAGGACGCCTTCTCCGGGTTCGACGGCATCCTCTTTCTGCCGGTCTTCTTCGCGATGACGGGTGCCGTCCTCTATCTGACCGGCCGCCCGCTCTTGCGTGGCGCGTACGTGAGCCTGAAACTCCGGCAGCCGAGTACGCACCTGCTCGCGGCGCTGACGATAGTCGGGGCCTACTGTTACGGTACGCTCGCGTTTTTCGCCGGCCGGATCGACGTCTACTACGACCTGACGATCCTCGTCGCCGCGACCGTAATGGCCGCCTTCGTCTACGAAGCGACCACCAAACGGCGCGCGATGAACCAGCTCACCGAGTTGACGATCTCGCAGGTCGACACCGCGCGCCGCTACGACCGCGACGGGACGACCCGGGAGGTACCGGTCGAAGACCTCGAGTCGGGCGACCGAGTGCTCGTTCGTGCCGGCGAACGGATTCCGGTCGACGGGACGCTGGCGGAGGGCGAGTGTACGGTCGACGAAGCGGTCGTCACCGGCGAATCCCTGCCCGTTTCCAAGACCGCCGGCGACGCGGTCATCGGTGGCTCGGTCGTGACGAGCGACGCGGCGGTCGTCGACGTCGGCGAGCGGACGACCAGCAGCATCGACCGACTCACGCGGGACGTTTGGAACCTCCAGAGTGCGACCCACGGCGTCCAGCGGCGGGTCGACCGCCTCGCCGCGGCCGTGGTCCCGGTCGTTCTCGGTCTCGCCGCCGTCGTCGGGATCGGTGCCCTCGCGCTGGGCGCGGGACCGATGGCCGCCGCGATGGCCGTCTGCCTGACCGTCATCGCCGCCAGTCCGTGGGCGCTCGGGCTGGCGACCCCCTGTTCCGTCGCCTCGAGCATCCGGGACGCAATGGCTCACGGCATCGTCGTCTTCGACGAAACCGTCTTCGAACGCCTGCGCGACGTCGACGTCGTCGTCTTCGACAAGACGGGGACGCTCACGACCGGCGAGATGACCGTCCTCGAAGCCGACGCACCCGACGACCTGTTGCGCGCCGTCGGGGACCTCGAACGCCGGGCGTCGCATCCGGCGGCGGCGGCCATCGCGGATGCCTTCGGGAGCGGACAGCCCGGGTCCGACGACGACCGCGAGCCACGCCCCGACGGCGACCCGGCCCGGTCGACGGACGAATCACGGATCGAGGCGTTTCAAACGCACGAAACGGGCGTCGAGGGCGTCGTCGACGGCGATCGGGTGCTCGCGGGCCACCCCGATCTCTTTCCCCAGCGTGACTGGACCATCGAGCCGGCCCTCGAGAGCCGAAGCGCGGCGGCGCGGGAGGCCGGACGGCTCCCCGTCGTCGTCGGCCGCGACGGCCGCGCGGAGGGGCTGGTCGTCGTCGGCGACGAGCCCAGAGCCGGCTGGGACGAGACGATCGCGGCGCTCGACGAGAGCGGGATCGACGTGGTGGTGCTTACGGGCGACGACGAACCGGCGACGGACGCGTTCGCGGACCACCCCGGCGTCGATCACGTCTTCGCCGGCGTTTCGCCCGCCGGAAAGACCGCGGCGATCCGCAGGCTGAGCGCCGAACACGACGTGGCGATGGCCGGAGACGGGACGAACGACGCCCCGGCGCTGGCCGAAGCGGATCTCGGGGTTTCGCTCGGGAGCGGGACGGCGCTTGCCTCCGACGCGGCCGACCTCGCCATCGTCGACGACGACCTCGCCGGGGTCGAGCGGGCGTTCGCGCTCTCGAAAGCCGCCCGGAAACGCGTCGCACGAAACCTCGTGCTGGCGTTCACCTACAACGCGATCGTGCTCCCACTCGCCGTTCTGGGGGTGTTAAATCCCGCCGTTACCGCCGCCGCGCTGCTTGCGACCGGAACCGCGATCGTCGCCAACTCCTCGCGGTCGCTGCTCGAGTAACTGGAACGACGACTCCCACAGTTACTCGACGGTCGTCGTCGCCCCGCAGTCGGGACAGACCAGCCCCGACCCGTCCGCGATCCGCATGTGGTCGTGATCGCACTCGGGACACGCGACGGTCCTGTCGTCCAGAACCGGAATCCGCGTGACGCGGACGTCGTCGCTCCCGCGGGGTGCGCCGAGTGCAAGCACGACGAGGCGGCCGTTCGCGTCGTTCCATCCCGACTGGAACTCGCCGGGAGCGAACCTGATCGCCTCGTCCTCGTCGACGGTGATCTCGCCGTCGCCGGTCTCGAACGTCGCCGTTCCTTCGAGCACGACGAACAGTTCTTCCTGATCGGCGTGGGCGTGGACCGCCCCGCTCAAACGTTCGCCCGGGCCGAGCGCGTATCGGACGACCGCGACGTGGGCGGCTCCGAGGGCGTCGCCGAGGTCGCGCCGGTCGCTGTGGAGTTCGTCGTCGTACGGTTCGGGGTCGACGTCGTCGATCGAGATACGTTCCATGGGTTGGTTTCGGAACGGGGGGACGTTAGTGTAAGCCACCGGCACCCGTTGCCAGCGAGGGCGTTCGCCGCGAAGGTTTATGCCGGTCCTTCGTGTCCGTCGCCTATGTCCACGTTACCGCGATCGAACGCGCTTCGACGAACGCTCGAGGACGGCGACGTCGCACTCGGGGTCCTCGAGAGTACGTACTCCCCGACCCTCGTCGAGTTCTACGGCGAGCTCGGGCTCGATTTCGTCTGGATCGACCTCGAGCACGCCGGCCCGAGTCCGTGGGACGGCGAGCGGATGGCGGACCTCCTTCGGGCCGCGGACGTTTCGGGAACGGAACTGCTCGTTCGGCTGCCCGAACCCGATCCCGGGATGGTGCGCAAGGCCCTCGACGCGGGCGTCCGGAACCTCTTCGTTTCGCGGATCGAGACGGCCGCGGAGGTCCGACAAGCGGTACGGGCATCGCGGTTCCGATACGACGGCGACGCGGGACGGCGGGGGTTCGCCGCCCCGCGTGCGAGTCGGTGGGGAACCACCGACGACTACGCGGCCAGCGAAGACGAGGAGATCGTCGTCGGCGTGACGATCGAGAACCCGACCGCGGTGGGGAACCTCGATGAGATACTCGACGTTCCCGATCTGGGGTTCGTCTTCGCCGGCCCGCTCGACCTCGCCGTCTCGACGGGCCACCCCGGTGAGCCGACCCACGACGACGTCGAAGAACTGGTCGAAGAGATCCGAACGCGCGCGCTCGAGGCCGACGTTCCCCTCGGCGGTCTCGGCTTCGGCATGGACGACGTCAACGAGAAGGCCGACTCCGGGTACCAGATCCTGAACCTCGGGAGTACGACCGGCGCGTTGCAGGGAACGGTGCAGTCGTGGCTCGACGACTTCTCCGGGTAGCGCCGCCCTCGCAAGCGGGCCGCTCGAGATACCTCGTGGGCCGTCTCGATCCGTTCGACTCTCCCCGTCACACCTTTCCCGATCCCGGAGCTACGGCCGCGTATGTTCCCCGGGGAGGGGTTCTGGCTGGTCCGCTTTCTCTTCCAGCGGGGGCTGGCGCTGTTGTACCTGCTCGCCTTCCTCGTCGCCGCGTTCCAGTTTCGCCCCCTCGCCGGCGAGGACGGCCTGTTACCGATCGAGTGGTACGCCGACGGCGCGTCCGTCCGCGAGCGGCCGAGCCTCTTCTATTTCTATCCGGACGATCGGGTCATCGGGCTGGCGGCCTGGACCGGCGTCTGCCTCTCCGGACTGGCAGTGCTTGCGGTCCCGTACTGGCTCCCTAGTCCGTACGCGACCCCCGCGTCAATGCTTCTGTGGGCGACGCTGTGGGGGCTGTACCTCTCGTTCGTCAACGCCGGTCAGACCTTCTACGGCTACGGCTGGGAGTCGATGCTGCTCGAAACCGGCTTCCTGACGATCTTTCTGGGTGCGGGCGACGTCGCGCCGCCGGTCGTCGTCCTGTTGCTCCTCCAGTGGGTGCTCTTTCGCAACATGTTCGGTGCGGGGCTCATCAAACTCCGCGGGGACGAGTGCTGGCGGGAGCTGACCTGCATGGACGACCACTACGAGACCCAGCCGATCCCGAATCCGCTCAGTTGGTTCGCACACCACCTCCCCGATCGGTTTCACCGGATCGAAACGTTCGGAAATCACGTCCTCGAACTCGCGGTCCCGTTTCTCTACTTCGCGCCACAGCCCCTGTCGGCGCTTGCCGGCCTCGCCACGATCGGCTTTCAGGGCTGGCTGTTGCTTACCGGAAACTTCGCCTGGCTGAACGCGCTTACGATCGTCCTCGCGGTCGCGACGTTCAACGACGGGATCGTGACCGCCGTGGTTCCCGTCTCGACGCCGGCGACCGCGGCGACGCCGCTCTATCTCGAGGGGGCGGCGATCCTGGTCGCGCTCGTCGTTCTGGCCATGAGCATCCGTCCGGTCGAGAACATGCTCTCGGAGAGCCAGACGATGAACACCGCCTTCGATCCGCTCCATCTCGTCAATACGTACGGCGCGTTCGGCTCGGTGACGCGGGACCGCCACGAGATCGTCGTCCAGGGAACGACGGCCGACGAGATCACCCCGGAAACGGAGTGGAAGCCATACCGGTTCAAAGGGAAGCCGACCGACCCCGGACGACGGCCGCCCCAGATCGCGCCGTATCACCTCCGGCTGGACTGGCAGCTGTGGTTCGCCGCCATGACGCCGACCCCACGGTACCACCCGTGGTTCCTGCGGTTGCTGACGAAGTTGCTGGAAGGCGACGACCGGACCCTCGCGTTGCTGGCCGAGGACCCGTTCGCCGATTCGAACGTGAAGGGGGCCGATGCACCGACGTACGTCCGTGCGATCCGCTATCGCTATCGATACACGACGCCCGCGGAACGGGCCGAGAGCGGGGACTGGTGGCACCGCGAGCGCGTCGGCACGTACGTCGGCCCTGTCTCGATCGAGGAGCTTCGGGTTCGCGGGCCGGGGCTGTGACGTCAGCGTCGGTCGCTCGAGTCCCGTCTCACCGGCGGCGTCTTCGACAGGACCCGGCCCCACAGATCACGGTTGTCCGCTACCCATCGGTAGCCGCGCTCGCGGAACCGCTCGTAGTCCTCGAAGTTCCGAAGGAACCGAAGCATGTCGTCGACGGAGCCGCCGATATCGGAGCGAGCGAGCGCCTGTTCGATCGACGCGCCACAGGAGTACACCCTGCGGTCGGTCACCAGATGCGAACACTCCTCGTAGTACTCGGGCAGCCGTTCGCGCAGTTCCGGCGAGAGCTCGCTGAACCCGACGATCCGGAGCGACGTCCGGTCGGCGAAGAAGTCGGCCCACCACGTGCAAAACCCGCAATCGTCATCGTAGACGAACGTCGGTTCCATGTCGGATCAACGGGCTTGATTCACAAACATCTGACTGCGGCTTTCCGGAGCCGACGCGTTCGAACCGCCGAGATACTTGTTCCGTGGCCCGGAAACGACCGATATGGCCATCGAACGGTTCGTCACGCTGCTCGTCGCCGGCGGCGGCTGTCTCGTCTCCGGGCTCTGGATCGCGGCGCTTTCCGACTGGGGAGCGACGCCGTGGCTCATCGGCGTCGGTCTCGCCGTGGCCGGTACGTGTAGCCTGCTCGCCGGCATCCTCGACGAACTCGAGATCGGCGTACTGGGTTCTCCGTAGCGGGACTCGTCGGCGTCTTTCCCCTCGAGCCGAACCGGCAGTGCGTGGAACGGTTCGGCGAGACGAACGCGACGGACGTCACCGCCCCGGCGGATGTGGTTCGGCTGAGGATGGGGCGCGTTTGACCGCGCCACAAGACAGCCAAGCCGATGCTGAAACCAAGCAGTCGACGCGTGGAACATATGCGTCTTGAAACCACAGGGCCATTGTACTCGGCCTGAAATCCCGTGGCGGGGTTCCCGCGTCTTCAGGCGCGGGAGGTGGTCAATACGGAGACGGATCGGTGGTACGGAGCGACGACCCGGATCTAGTCTCGTATATGCCTGTTGACTGTGAACATATCGTAGACGACGAAGAGCGAGGCCGGAATAACGAGACCCCAGCCAAGATAAGAGAGGGGTGCGGGTTCGAACAAAGCGAGGTAAGTCCCTGTCAGGAGTACAATACCGGAGATGAGGCGTGTGACGATTCGTGTAAGCGTCAGCCCATGATAGAAATACTCGATCAGCGGGTCGACGAAGATATCCGTGAGAAGCTTGAACAGAAGGGATTCCATATACTGAACTGCTCATATCAGAAATAAAAACGTAGCGGTTGCTCGAGTCCGATTCGGAGCGACCACGTTGCCCATCCGAAACGGGCGGAGACATCCCTCCCGAAGCGTCTCCTGCCGATAAACAGCAGTCCCAAAACGCGGGGAAGCAGAGCGGGCGCGGAGGGATTTGAACCACGTGAACGGCTCGCTTCACTCGCCGTTCTCTGCTTCAAATCCCCGTGCCGGTTCGCTCGTCACCGCGTTCCGCGCTGCACGGGCGCGGAGGGATTTGAACCCCCGACATCTTGGTCCGGAACCAAGAACTCTGTCCACTGAGCTACGCGCCCTCGAGTGGGAATAGGACGGTCGTCATCAAAACGGTTCCCTTTTTCGTCGGCAGCGGGTGCTCGAGCGCTGTGGCGGAATCCGGGCGGCTACGTGGAGGATTCGGTATCGGCGACGGAGCGGGTCCCATCGGTCGCGAATCCGGCGTCTTCGAGGCTGATCTCGAGGGTGCCGTCGGACGCTTCGACGGAGACGGTGTGGCCCTGATACTCGAACTCGAGGCTGGTGAACCCGGAGTCGGAATCACAGACGGTATCGAGAACGTCGGGATCGATCGCGTTGTAGAGCGGTTCGAGGTCGATAGGGTCGGCCCCGTCGGCGCGGGCAACGAGGTCGATGACGGCCATACTGGGTCGTCGTTGGTTCGTGGCCGCCACCGTCATCGAGTGCTGTGATTTCATAACTACTGGTGACGTGACCGGGAGTAAAGAAGGTAACTCAATATTCCGATCGCCGTCAACCGGAGAAATGAAGGGTCCGTTTCGCCGGACCGTTCAGACGACGAGACTGCTACCGCGGTGCTGTCACCGGGTACAGCGGACGCTACTATAGGTGTTTCCTTCGGCGGTCGGACGATCGTCCGTGTCCGGACCGACCCGCGGGACCCAGTGCCGGCTTTGCAGCAGTTATCGAACTGGGGTCGAAGGCCTCCATTCACGAACTACTGCCTCGTCTCGAGTCCGGTCGGGCTACTCCCGCCGCTGGATTTCGTGGCGACCGAAGCCGTACCGGAGGCGGTTTGCCAGCCGCCGGGAGAAGCGTCCGTTCTCGGCCCGGGAACCGAACCGTTCGGACAGCGAGGTGTAGATCAACGGCAGCGGCACCTCCTGCTCGAGCGCTTCCTGAACGGTCCAGGTGCCGGTCGATCCACCCTCGACGCGATCGGCGACGTCTCCGAGGTCGGTTCCCTCCTCCCGGAACGCCTCCTCGCACAGTTCCAGCAGCCACGAGCGGATCACGGCCCCGTTGTTCCAGACCGAGGCGACGTCCTCGAGATCGAGGTCGTACCGGCCCTCGTGGAGCAACTCGAAGCCCTCGCCGTAGGCCTGCATGAGGGCGTACTCGACGCCGTTGTGGACCATCTTGACGTAGTGGCCCGACCCCGCGGGACCCATGTGTTCATGGCCGTCCGGGCCGGTCGCGACGGCATCAAAGATCGGCGTAAGCTCATCGTAGGCGCGTTCGGGGCCGCCGATCATCAGCGAGAAGCCGAGTTCCGCGCCGGCGGGACCGCCGGAGGTCCCACAGTCGAGATACGCCGCGGGACAGGACTGTGCCCGTCGAACCGAATCCTCGAAGTAGGAGTTGCCACCGTCGACGACGATGTCGTCCGCGTCGAGATGCGACTCGAGTTCCTCGAGCGCGGCGTCGACGGCCTCACCGGCGGGGACCATCAGCCAGATCCGCTTGGGTCCGTCGAGTCGAGCCACGAGGTCCGGAATCGAGTCGGCCGGCTCGGCTCCGGCATCGGCAGCCGTCGCGACCGCCTCCGGCTCGAGGTCGAAGGCGACGACGTCGTGCCCCGCATCGAGGACGCGGTCGACGACGATCTGTCCCATGCGTCCGAGTCCGATTACGCCCAGTTGCATAGCGGGAGTTCCGCGGGGGGATGAGGTAGTGGTTGTGATTCTCGTTCGTCCCCGCCGGTAGGCGGTGCCTCGGGGTCGCGTGTGATATCGGACGCCACAGGGGACGAAAACGGTGAGGCAGCCGAAACCGCCGAACGGATCGCGCGAGCCCGAACGCGAGTCGACGGATCAGTAAAGCGGCTCTTCGAGGCGGGCCCAGCCGATCGCGTCGAGGACGACGATCCGATCCCTGTACCGAACGTAGACCCCGTTGTACCGATCGTCGCTCCCATCGTAGTACGGCAGCGACTCACGGACGGCGTCGACGACCGACCAGGCACCGTCGCGCTCGAGTGTGACGTGCTCCCACTCCTCGCGGGCGTCGTTACGGACGGCCCGGTCGATCGCGCGTCGTGCGCCGGGGATTTCGTCCAGTTGTCGGGAGGTGGCTGCCACGACGGTCGCGTCGTCGGGGACGTCAGCCCGGCCGACGACGCGCGCCCCGAGATCGGCCTTCGAGCACGCGTCGGTGTCCCGTGATCGGTTCGCACTGAGCACGTAGCCGGCGGCTGCGGCCGTCCCGACCGCGAGCAGCGACAGTGCCACGTCTTTCCCCCTGAGCATTATGAGAGTACGTTACAGCAACCGACTAAGTATCTTTCGCAAGAACGTTCGTTTCCGAGAGGTTCGTCGGCGAACAACCGTTCAACGGCGGCAGCGACGCCGGTTACAGCGCCGCGGCGAGGTTCGACGTAATCGCGCCGCCGACCACGAGCAGCGCGATTCCGACGATCGCCGCCGCCCGGTACAGTCCGAGCGCGTCGGCGGCGGGTTCGCGGAGTTTCTTTCCGTTGAGTCCGGCCTCGAGTCGCTTCGCCCCGACCTCGACGAGGCCGGCCAGAAGCAGCCAGAGCGCGACCATCGAGAGCACGAGGTGCCCGTTCGGCGTGTTGACGAGCGTCTCCGACGTGTAGTGGCTCTCGGCGAGGTAGCCGCCGGTGAGCAACAGGACGAGCGCGCTCGTCCGCGAGATCAACGTCAGCTTTCCCGAGATCGCTTCGAGCGGCTTCGTCGTGTTGAACGCCCCGTCACGGGCCAGCGGTAACACGACAAAGGCGACGTAGAAGACGCTGCCGGCCCAGATCGCAGCAAACACTAGATGGACCGCCTGTGCGAGGAACGTATCGATCATACCGGATTTCTCGGAGAGGGATGGTATCAGCGTTCCGACTTCCGGCCGATCGGGGGCCGGCGGCCGGAAAAACGTGACGGCCGGCGGGTCACTCGAGCCAGTCCGGCGTCCAGGCGACGAGCCGACGCCGAACGAGTGCATAGCCGATCGAGACGGCGGTGCCGCCGAGCACGACGGCATCGAGCCAGCCGTCGAAGACGACCAGTGGGGGGATCGCGAGGACGATGGCGACGGCGGCGTCTTCGGGTGCGCCGTCGTACCGGATCCACCGTCGCGGTCGGACCCACCGGCCGCGAACGTGATCGTAGACGGCCCGGTCGCTGCCGTTGTTCCACGGGTCCAGTTCGGGACCGCCGCCGACCGCGTCGCTTGCGGCGTGCAGCCACGCGGTGCCGGCAAACGCTGCGACCGCGACCGTTTCCGCCGACGGACGCGTCACCGCGAGAACCGCCGTCGGGACGGCCACCGCGAGCCCAGCCACGGGGAAGTGGAAGGTTCGGCGGTGCTCGAGGGCGAGATCGACGTCGGGTGCGAGCCCACCGAGGAGCGCACCGACGGCCAGTGGCACGCCGAACTCGGGGACGACGGCAGCGATCGGGGCCACGAGGGTGAGTCCGGCGAACGCGTGTGTGGTCGCCATCATCGGTCCGACGTACGGCCCCAGCGAGGAAAACGATACGCGACTGGCGCTCCGCTTTCAGCCGCCCAGTCACAGCGCTCGAGACACACTGAACTGTGGGAACGCCGCCCTCGCCACCGTCAATCAGGGGACCCGACCTCGGATCTCGAGAATAGATCGTAGCATCTCGATACGGTTGTTCCTTATTGAAGCCTCGATGCTGACCCTAGGTTTATATAGATCGGAAATATACAATTCGATATGGTTGGAGCGAACATCCTTTCCAAAGCGTGGAGCCGCCTTTATGACCGCTATAGTCCGGATGGTGGTTCGGGTTGCTGTGATACTCATATCGAGAAATCGGAATTCGAGCGTGCCGGATCCGAGACCGGAAGCTGCTGTGAGCAATAAACGAACCGAAAAAATACAATATGTCCGAACACGGATCACCGCCCGACGAAGCGTACGACGCGCTCGAGCGACTGTACGACGATCCCGACGAACGGGTCGCTGACCTGCAAGAACTCGGCTCGGAAGAACGAGACGTCGCCGGTCAGGCGGCCGTCTTCAAAGCGCTGGGGAACGAAGACCGTCTCCGACTTCTCAGTGCGCTTCGGGAGTCCGAGTGCTGTGGCTGTGAGTTACAGGTCGTCCTCGACGCACCGCAATCGACGGTCGCCACACACCTCAGGAAGCTGAAAGAAGCGGGGCTGGTCAAATCACGCAAGAAGGGCAAGTGGAGTTACTACCGGATCGCCGATACCGCAGTCTTCGAACTGCTCGATCTCGGTCACGCGGTTCAGGAGGAGAGCTAGGGATGGTGCCGCCGGAGCTGTGGCGTGGTCTACTGGATTCGTGGAACTACTTTCTCCATCTCGGAGTCGTCCTCGTGCCGCTTTTCATCGGCGCGTCGTTCATCGTCGGTCTCGCACGGGAGTATCTCCCACCGGAGCGAGTCGAACGGAAACTTCGTGGTCACGACGAGGGGACCGGCAACGTGGCTGCTGCCGGACTCGGCGCGGTCACGCCGTTTTGTTCGTGTTCGACTGTGCCCGTTCTGGCCGGACTCCTTCAGGCCGGTGCACCGCTCGGGGTGGCGTTTTCGTTTCTCCTCGCGTCGCCGCTCGTCAACTGGATCGCGGTCACGTTGCTACTCGGTCTGTTCGGCCTCGAAATAACCGTCTGGTACGTCAGTGTAACGCTTCTCGCGTCCATCATCGGGGGTATCGTTATCGGGCGCTTGGGCCTTGCTGGGCACGTCAAAGACGTGCAGCTGACGGCCGGAACGAACCCCGCCGCCGCGACCGACGGCGGGACGGCCGACTGCTGTAACGGCCACCGTCCGTCCGCTTCCGGAACGCACAGACGGCGGATCGAGGCGGCCGCACGCGAGGCGTGGTCGTTCTTCGTCGAAACGCTGCCGTATCTCGTCCTCGGGATGACGATCGGCGCCCTTATCCACGGCGTCGTTCCGCGACGGCTCCTCCATGCCGTCCTCGGAGCCGAGAACTCGCTTGCCGTGCCGCTTGCTGCACTCGTCGGCGCACCGGTCTACATGAGCCTCAGCGGAATGTTGGCGCTCGCAGCGTCCCTCAGCGAACAGGGAATCGCTATCGGAACCGTGCTGGCGTTCGTCATCGGCGGCGCTGGCGTGAGTCTCCCGAACCTGATCCTGCTCAACAAACTGTTCGAACGCCGACTCCTCCTCGTCTACGCTGGCACCGTCGTAACGATCGGCATTGCCGTCGGACTCGTCTTCAACCATCTCGTCGTGTAACCGTTACTCGAGGTTTTCGCCCTGATAACTGCCGTCGTAGCTGTCTTCGTGGTTGGCTTCGGCGAACACCAGTTGCGCGATCCGGGCACCGCGTTCGATTTCGATGTCGTGATGGACCTGCAACAGGCCTTCGCCCCGGCCCTCGTAGCCTGCGTCCCACACCGCCGTGTTGAGCATACAGGAGTTGCGCATCAACGACGAACGCGGGTAGACGAAGCCGATATGACCCTCGGGGATCTCGATGCGCTCGTTGTACCGCGCGACGTAGGCCCCTTCGGGCAGGTAGTAGGTGTCGGGTGCTTTCTGCTCGAGTTCCTCGAGCGGGCGGGCGACGCGATCGCCGATCTGTTTCCCATCGCGGCGGATCCGGCCCGGTTCTAGCTGCTCGAAGACGATATCGAGGGTGAGATCGACGCCGTTTGGCTGGATCTGCTCGTCGGTCGTCGGCGAGACGTGATCGGCAACGAACGCACCGGAACGGAACATATCGGTGCAACGCTCTGGAACGGAGAAAAACGTATCCGTTCGCGCCTGCCCACCGGTCGTTCGGCGGCGTCGCGACGGTCCGCAGACGCCCTCGTTCGGCGCTCGACGAACGTCCACTTCGACGGCAAAAATTACGCGAAAGCTCCCAGCTTGGTCGGGATTGACATGGTCGTTCCCTATAGAAACACGCTGGATTTATCAGGACGGACGGCCGAGTTTCGGGTGCTATGGGACAAACTCTCACCGAAAAAATCCTCGATGACCACCTCGTCGAGGGCGAACTCGAGACCGGCGAGGAAATCGGGATCGAGATCGATCAGGTGCTGACCCAGGACACGACCGGTACGATGGTCTGGCTCCAGTTCGAAGCGATGGGGCTGGACGAAGTCCAGACCGAGATCGCCGCCCAGTACTGCGACCACCAGACCTACCAGTTCGACTTTAAGAACACCGACGACCACCGTTTCCTGCGTTCTGCAGCCGGTACCTACGGCGCTTACTTCTCCCGTCCCGGTAACGGCATCTGTCACAACGTCCACCGCGAGAACTTCGCGGCCCCCGGCAAGACGCTGCTGGGTTCGGACTCCCATACCCCGACGCCCGGCGGCCTCGGCGAACTCGCCATCGGCGCCGGCGGGATCGACGTGACCGTCGCCATGGGCGGTGCCCCCTACTACATCGAGATGCCCGAAGTCGTCAACGTGCGCCTCGAGGGCGAACTCCCCGAGTGGGCGACCGCCAAGGACGTCATCCTCGAACTACTCCGGCGGCTGTCCGTCAAGGGCGGCGTCGGCAAGATCCTCGAGTACACCGGCCCGGGCGTCGAGACCCTGACCGCGCCCGAGCGCATGACCATCACCAACATGGGCACCGAGCTCGGCGCGACCTCGTCGATCTTCCCGACCGACGAGCAGACCAAAGACTACCTCGAGCGCGTCGGCCGCGGCGACGAGTACGAGGAACTCCAGCCCGACGAGGACGCCGAGTACGACGACGAGATCGTCGTCGACCTCTCGGATCTGGAGCCGCTGATCGCCCAGCCGTCGATGCCCGACAACGTCGTCCCCGTCCGCGAGGTCGCGGGTCAGGACGTCGATCAGGTCATCGTCGGCTCCTGTACCAACGGCGGCTACGAGGACATCCTCCCGGCCGCGAAGATGCTCGAGGAGCGCGAAGTCAACCCGACGACCGAGATGATCGTCGCGCCCGGCTCCAAGCAGGCCTCCGAGATGCTCGCCCGCGAGGGCTGGGTCGCGGAGATGATGGCCGCCGGCGTCAACTTCTCCGAGGCCACCTGCGGTGCCTGTATCGGTATCGGTCACGTGCCCGCCTCCGACTCCGTCTCGCTGCGGACCTTCAACCGCAACTTCGAGGGCCGCTCGGGTATCGAGGACGACAACGTCTTCCTCTGTTCGCCGGAGGTCGCCGCCGCCGCGGCGATCAAAGGCGAAATCGTCGACCCGCGGGACCTCGCGGACGAACTCGGCGACCTCGAGGCACCCGGTATCGAACTCCCCGAGGAGTACACCGGCTCGAAGACGGACCTCATCACGCCCGACGAAGCGCCCGACGACGAGCTCGTCAAGGGGCCGAACATCGGCGACGTCCCGCTGCGTGACGAACTCGACGCCGACATCGAGGGAGAGGCCCTCCTGAAGATGGAGGACAACATCACGACCGACCACATCATTCCTGCGACCCAGGACATCCTGATGTACCGGTCGAACATCGACAAGCTCTCGGAGTTTACCCTCTCGCGCGTCGACGACACCTTCGCCGAGCGCGCCCGTGAAGCCGACGGCGGCGTCCTCGTCGCCGGCGAGAACTACGGGCAGGGTTCCTCGCGCGAACACGCCGCGATGTGTCCGATGTACCTCGGTATCGAAGCGGTTCTCGCCCAGAGCTTCGCGCGCATCCACCGCGCGAACCTCTTCAACTTCGGCATCGTCCCGCTGACGATCGACGAGGACACCTACGAGGACATCGATCAGGGAGACGAGATCGAGATCGTCGATGACGTCTACGACGCCGTCACCAGCGGTCAGGAGGAGTTCACCGTCCGCGTCAACGGCGACGAGGAGTACACCGCCACGCTCGACGCTTCCGAGCGCGAGCGGTCGATCCTCGCCGCCGGCGGCAAACTCTCCTGGACGAAACAGCAGGCCGAAGGCGGCAGCGGCGCAGCGCCCGCCGACGACTGATCGCCACAGCCAGACTCCGACGTTCGACTTTTTTCGGTGACCCGGTCCCGGACCGGCCGCGCTCGAGGAACGGAAAACTGTCTTCAGGCAGCGTCCGGTAGCACGTTCGAATGGCGACTGACGGACACGCGAACGCTGGCTTTCGACGGCTCTTCGCGGCGGACGGACTGACCGTCGGCATCGGCTTTCCGCTTACGGGAGCGACCCGTTCGCGGCCGGATATCGATGCGGAACTGCGCCTCGCGAACCGCGCCGAATCGCTCGGGTTCGACGGGCTCTGGGCGCGGGACGTGCCGACGTACTGGCCGAAGTTCGGCGACGCGGGCCAGACGTTCGACGTCTGGCCGTGGCTCTCGTCCGTCGCCGCTCACACCGACGATATCGCGCTCGGGACCGCAAGTATCGTCCTTCCGCTCCGACATCCGATCCACGTGGCGAAATCCGCCGCGACGGTCGATCGGCTCTCGGACGGCCGACTCGTCCTCGGCGTCGCCTCGGGCGACCGCGATCCCGAATTCGCAGCGTTCGGCGTCGACCGTGAGGAACGGGGCGCTGCGTTTCGCGAACGGTTCGACGCAATCCGGACGCTCTGGCGCGAGGAGTTCCCGGAACTCGAGGGCGAGTGGGGGCGTCTCGAGGGGGAACTCGAGGTCGTGCCGTCGCCGACGACGGAGACGGTTCCCCTGTTGCCGACCGGGAACGCCCGCCAGTCCCGGGCGTGGATCGCCGAGCACGGCGACGGCTGGCTCTTTTACCAGCTGCCCGAGAACACCCTCGAGAGCTACCTCTCGGACTGGCGGGCCGACGCCGGCACGAAGCCGTACGCGATGGCCGTTCGCGTCGCGCTGGCGGACGATCCCACGGCAGGGCCGGAGCCGCTGCATCAGGGGTATCGGGCCGGAATCGAGTGGTTTCGCGAGTACTTCCGGCGACTCGAAGGCTACGGCGTCGATCACGTCGTCGTCGGTTTCGAGAACGACGACACCGAGCGGGCGCTCGAGACGTTCGCCGACGAGATCCTCGCCACGCTGTAGCGTCTCACACCTCGAGCGGTACGTCGATGCGTTCGACCCGGTCGGTCGCGTCCGCCGTGACGTCCGGATCGACGACGAGTGCGGGGTCGTCGCCGCCGGTCGCCGAATCGTCGCCGTCGCCATCGTCGGCCGCCGCGGAACTCACCGAGGCCGCGAACTGATCGACGTCGACCCGCGGACAGGCGTCGATCTCGAGGTCGGGGTGTGTCGCCGCCGGAAACGTCAGCCGCAGCGTCGGTTTCGGCCGGCAGCTCACTTCGCGTACCCGGTTCGCGTCGCCGGTTTCGGCGTCGACCGTTTCGACGACGTACGACGGGGACGCCTCGTCCGCTCGTCGCTTCCGGAGGACGATCAGTACGTCCGGCACCGTCCCGATCCCGGTGAGATCGATCGTGAGCAACACGTCCGAGACGAGCGCGAGCGAGCGGGCGGCCTCGATGGACGTTCCGTCGCCGTCGCCCTCGATGGTGACGGTGCCGGTGACCTGCTCGTCGAACGGCGGGAGGGCCGTCCGTGGATCGAGGTCGACGGTCACGGGCTCGAGCGCCTCGCCGGGTGAGAGCGGATCCGTCTCCCCGTGGCCGAGGGTCAACGTTCCGCCCTCGCCGTCGGGCGAGTCGAATCGGAAGGGGTCGTCGACGGTCAGCGCGATCGAAAGCGGCTCGGCCACCTGGTTGGCGACGGCGAACGTTGCAGGCGGTACGCCAGCGGCCGTTCCGTCATCGAACAGGACGCCGCTGCTTTCGACGCCGTCTTCGGTTCCCTCGGTTAGCCCGAGATAGGCGTCAACGTCGCTGACGACGTCGAGTGGAACGTCCCGTTCGGGGCTACTGCGGGAGTAACCGAACGTCTCGGCTGCGAGGAGACCGCCCGAACCGGCGATCATTGCCAGTGCCGTGCGTCGTGTCCGTTTCATCGTGTGTGGCTGGGATCTTCGGCGGGTGGCTGGCGGTTCACTCGGTGTAGGTGTGTTCGACCCCCGGCGGATCGCTGCCGATCCCGAGTCGGTTCCGTCTGGCGTAGTAGCGGTGTGCGAGCGCGGAGACGCCGAACGTGACGACGACGAACACGCACCACGCGTAGGGCGACACCGCCGCGAACGGACCGATCGCGAGCGCCGAGGCGACGAGCAACGCGCCGGAAAGGAGCGTCAGCCCGAGGTAGTAGTCGCCCCACGGAATTTCGCGCCCGCGAACGATATCCATGTAGATTTCCACGTCCTCGAGGGCCGGCGTCGGTTCGACCGTTCCCCGGTCGCGGTCGAAGTCGATGACGCCGGCCTTGTCCATTTTCGGCAGGTGTGACTGGTGAAGAGCGGTGTAGACGCGTTTGCGATCGCTGCTCGTGACCTGGTGGAGATCGAGGCCGTCCTCACAGGCGGCGATCTCCTGTGAGAGGGTCCCGATGTCGATTCGTTCCCCCGTGCGCATGAGTTCGTGGAGGATATATCGTCGCCGCTGGTTCGAGAGCAGTTCGAAGAGTTCGTCCTCCGTGAGGGTCTCGTCGGACGTCCCCGCCTCCGTTTTCGGCCTCGACAGTTTGTTACCCTTGGCCAGTTCCATGTGAGATTCCCCCATATATGATACAATCGTATTCCCTCTTTCAATAAAAGTGTTCGGTGGAGATTAAATAATTGAGAATCGACGACGGTTTGCGCGGACGATCGTCGATCCGTTCGACCGAGTGTTCGTTCCGAATACCGTAGTCGGCGAGCGAGCGACCGGAGACAGTGGTCTCGAAACCGGTTCAAATGGACGTTGACCCGAGTCAAACAGTCGATATTGGGGACGGGAGGCGCGTTCGACACGGATCTCGTCACTGCCTCCCATTCTACGGTTCGGTATCGGTCGGCGGACGGTTGACCGGACGGAACGTGACGTTGAGATCGACTCCACGAGCGTATTACAATACCCGATGGCGTTCACCGATGAGATACGATCCCATCGGGGGATCGATGATGCCGAATCGACGCGGGTTGACGTGGTGTTGCCCGTGAGAGAGGCCAACGAAAACGACATCAGTGATTCAAACTATGCAACGACGCAAATTCGTCATCGGAATGGGAGCACTTGCATCGGGAGCAGCAGCGGTCGTCGGAACCGGTGCGTTCACGAGCGTGACCGCGACGCGAGACATCGACGTGCAGGTCGCCGACGACGCGTCCGCCTACCTCCGACTCGCAAGTGCCGGCGGCGCCAACGCGGACTACGTCACCGGGGACGGGAACGGCGGAACGTTGACGATCGACCTCAGCCCGAGTAACGACGCCGTTTCCGGTGACGGTCTCAACCCGGACGCAGTTACGCAGATCGACGACCTGTTCGTCATCGAAAACCAGGGCACCCAGGACGTCGACGTCGATCTCTCCAAGGTCGGCGACAATGCGGATCTGGTCGGGTTCTACCCCGATGACGAGGCGTACGACGGTCAGTCGCTCTCGGACAGCGCCGTTACCCTCGGTCCGGGCGACAGCGCAGTCGTCAGTCTCGAGGTCGACACCACGGACAGCGGACTCGGTGACGGCGACGAACTGCTCGATTCGGTGATCATCTCCGCGAGGGCGAACTAATCGGTGACCGGCCATGGAACGACGAAAAATCATCCTGAGCGTCGGCACGCTCGCCGCCGGCGGCAGCATCGCCCTCGGCACCGGCGCGTTCAGCAGCGTCGAGGCCGAGCGTGACGTCGCCGTTACCGTCGCGGACGACGCCAGCGCGTATCTCAGTATCCAGCCCGGAAACGGGCCGAACGGGAACTACGCCGAGACGACGGGCAGCGACGCGCTCGCAATCGACCTGACCGGCGACAACGACAACATCGGCTCCGGTATCGCCGGCGGTGAAGGACTGAACACGAACGCAGTCACGGGGATCGCCGACCTCTTTCGGATACAGAACCGGGGGACCCAGGAGATCGAACTCGAGGTCGCGCCGCTGATCTTCATCGACGCGGACCGGTTTGGCTTCGACGGGCTGCTGGGCGTGTTCCTCGTCCCACATATGGGTCGGTTCGAACCCGGTCTGGATCTGACGTGGCGACCGCCCCTGAACGTCATGTCGATCTCGGAACTGTCGCCGGGCGACGAGATCGACTTCAGCGTGTTGGCGTTTGCACTCCCCGAAGGCGCGGTTGACGGGGTCGAGATCGAGGACGAAATCGAAATCACCGCGCAAGCGATCTAACCATGACGGACGAACCACCGACACTCAGCGATTACGAAGAAACGGGAGGAATCGAATTCGACCTGGACGGCGAAAAGATCGATCGGGAAACGATCAACGCGGAACTCGAACGCCTCTTTACCAGTTGATGGGGCTGCGGGGTCCCTGTCACCCCGCCGTTTTCGAGAAGTACCGTACTCGTGGCGGCAGTTGGCCGCCGCCCCGCGGTGTCGCCGTTCGCAGAATCCGGGTTCTTGCTGTTATTCTGTCACAAACTTACAAGTAATTTTATTGAGTTCGTTTATGTGGAAGAATGATCCGGCGGGGAGCAGGATGGGTACTACAGGGGCTCGTCCTCGTGACTGTGCTCGCGATGGTCGCGGGACAGATACTCGGCCAACCGATCCTGCTTGGCTTCGTCGAAACGGGGAGTATGGAACCGACCATCGAAACCGGCGACGGCTTCGTCGCGATTCCCAGCCAACTGACCGGAGAGCCGGAACCCGGTGACGTCGTCGTCTTCGAGGCCGAACGGATCCAGGGTGGCGGGCTGACGACCCACCGGATCGTCGAGGAGACCCCGCAGGGATACGTAACTCGCGGGGATGCAAACCCCGTCACGGATCAGGACGGCGACGAACCGCCGGTTACCGACGATCGGATCGTCGCCGAAGCCTGGCAGGTAAACGGCGACGTCGTCACGGTACCCCGGTTTGGTACCGCCGTTATGACGGCAAGCGCCGGTCTCGAGCGCGTCGAGGCTCGGCTGGCGACGGTGACGGGAACGCGGACCCCCTTCGGAGCGTCGGGCCTGCCGTTCCTGCTGCTTGGCCTCTCGACCGTGCTCTATGCCGTCGAAACGGTCAGGGAGCGGCGCAGTCCGTCCCTCGAGTCGCGGTTCGGTCGCGACGAATCGCGGCTCGATCCGCGGCACCTCTCGGCGCTTTTCGCGTTGTTCGTGGTCGTCGCCGCGGCGGCGGCGATGACCGTTCCCGCCGGCACCCAGTCCTACGACGTCATCAGCGCGGAGTTCGACTCCGAGCAGCCGCTGGTGATCGAACAGGGGACCGTCGAGGAGTTGCCCTTCCCCGTCTCGAACGGCGGGTTCGTTCCCGTGGTCTCGTACGTCGAGGCCGGCGGCGAACACGCGACGGTCGACGCCGGGCCGACGACGGTCGGACCACGGGACGAACGCGAGGTGGGTCTCACGATCAGGGCACCCGACGAGCGGGGACACTATCCCACGACCGTCACCGAGCGCCGCTACCTGCATGTCCTCCCGGTTTCGGTCATCGACGCGCTCTACGGCGTCCATCCGTGGGTCCCGTTCGTCGCCGTCCTCTCGGTACTCGGTGGGACGACCTACGGACTCAGTCGGCTCGTCCTCGGCCCCGCCGATCCGCGTTCGAGGCGAACGTCGGCCCGCGGTCGCCGGTCGACCCGACGACGGTTGTAACATCCATGATCTCGAGTGACACCCGCGACGGAACGAACGGCACTGCCGAACGTCGACTCCGGCTTCGCACTCGCTTCTGGGAGTATCGAACGGCGATCGTGATCGCGTTCGTCGTCGTCCTCGCGGCGGGTGCGTGGGTAAGCTACGGGGCCTATGCCGACCCGGGCGAGGAGACCGACCGACAACTCGAACACCGCTGGACCGCGACCGGATCGCTCGAACACGAGGCCACGGTGACCGAACCGACGACTGTCTATCCGGAGGGCACCGTGCTCGAGGAGGAACCCCTGTACTACACGGCGATCACGCCGACGGTCGACGGCGCGTTTACCGGCGGGTACGAGGCGGAGCGGGGCGAGAACGTGACGATCGCGCTCACGGTCGATCTGCGCTATCGGGCCGTCGATTCGGACGACGGAACCGTCTACTGGTACGAGACCGAGCGGCTGGCGAACGTGACCGAACACGACGTCGCTCCCGGCGACCCGGTTACCGCCGCGTTCGATCTCAACGTCTCCGCGGTCGGGACCCGGATCGACGAGATCGAACGCGATCTCGATGCGAGTCCGGGCGAGACCGAGATCCGTCTCGAACTCGACCGCGAGATAACGGGCACCATAGACGGCGAGCAGCGGCGTGCCACGGACGGCTTCACCGTCACGGTCGAGTACGACGGGGCGACGTACCGGATCGACGACGAGAACGACTACGACGTACCGAACGACTCGTATCGGACCGAAACCGTCGCCGCATCGCCGGGTCCGACACGGACCGTCGGCGGTCCGCTCCTCGTGGCCGTCGGGGGCGGCGGACTCGTCGGTGTCATCCTCGCCACGGTCCGGTTCGATCGCCCGACGGCCGCCGAACGCGAGTGGCTCGCCTACCGGGCCGACCGGTCGCAGTTCGAGGAGGTGATCGTCCGCGCCGACCTCCCTCGGACGGCGCTCGAGGGCCAGCGCGTCGAGATGGCGTCGCTTTCGTCGCTGGTCCGGTTCGGGATCGACGTCGGGACCGCGGTCGTCCACGATAGACGGACGGGACGCTACGTCGTGACCCACGACGATCTACGGTACGTCTACCAGCCACCGCCGCTCGAGCGCACGAACGAGGGCGAGGTGACGGGTGGGACATTCGAGACCGAATACGCCGGCTCGACCGACGGACCCGAGCCGACGATGATCGGCGAGGCCGGCACGGAGAGCGATCAACCCCCGATCACGATCGAGCACGGCGACGAAGGCGGACGGACGACGGGATTCGACGCTCGGCAAGCCCGGACGGCACCCGCGGAAACGGACTCGGGAACGGCCGTAACCGATCGGAGTGTGGGGAACTCGAGCGACGGAAATTAGAACCGATCCAGCGAGAACATCTCGATCCCGTGGTCGGTCTCGCCGTCGAGGGCGAGGTCGGCGAGGATTTCGCCGACGACGCTCGCGAACTTGAACCCGTGGCCCGAAAAGCCGGCTCCGACGGCGACCTGCGGATGTTCGGGAAGGGTATCGAGGACGAAGTGATCGTCGGGCGTATTCGTGAACAGACACGTCTCCATGCGCATCGTCGGACCTGCCCCCGCCGGAAAGTACTGCTCCGCGAACTCGCGAAGCAGGCGTTCGTCCGCCTGGGTCGGCTCGCGCTCGAATGCGTCGGGATCGACCGTCTCCTCGCGGTGGTGGTACCGGCCGAGCTTGAACCCCGGAACGCCGTGTACCGGAAAGCCGTAGAACCGTCCCTCCGGGACCCGCAGGTTCCAGACGGGGAACCGCTCGGGAGCGAAGTACTCGGGTTCGTCGGGCTGAAGCCACGCGAGTACCTGTCGCTCGGGGACGGCGATTCCGTCGAGGGCGTCGACGAACTGGGCTGCCCACGCACCCGCAGTGATTACGAGCGAGTCGGCCTCGTAGGCGGCGTGATCGGTTTCGACGCGGACGCCGCCGTCGTCGGTCGGTTGCCAGTTTACGACGCGCTCGCGGGCACGGATCGTCGCCCCCGCTCGGTGGGCGCGATCGACGTGGGCGACGATACAGTCCTCCGGGACGAGAAACCCGCCGTCCGGCTGGTAGATCGCGGTGTAATCGTCCGGGAGCCGATAGCCCGGATACCGGTCGGTCAACTCGTCGCTCGAGAGGCGTTCGTACTCGAGATCGTGTTCCTCACAGGAGCGTTTCGATCCTTCGACGAGCGGGTCGTCCGTCGGGCCGGCGTCGATCGAGCCGGTTCGGTACAGCAACTGCCGGTCGTGGTCGCTCTCGAGGTCCTCCCAGAGGGTCGCTGCGCGCCGGAGCAACGGGACGTAGTCGGGGTGTTCGTAGTACGCGAGCCGAAAGATTCGGGTAATCCCGTGGGAAGAGCCGTAGCCATGAGGGACGTCGTAACGCTCGAGGCCGAGGACGTCGACGCCGCGGTCCGCGAGGTGGGCGACCGTCGCGCTCCCCATGCCGCCGACCCCGAGGACGATGACATCGTGTTGATCGGTCATACCGTGAGATACGACAGGACCGTCGAAAACGCTTCCTCACTCCGTCCGTGGGCGGTCATCGTCGGTCGTCCCCCTGTGACCGCTCCCGCAATCGTCGCTTCTGGCGGCGTTCGGTCACGTGATCGAGCCCGTCCGCCAGATCGTCCCTGACCGTCCCCTCGAAGGCATCGGCCGCCTCGAGAAACTCCGTCGAAAACTCCGCGACGAGTTCGTAGGTCCACTGGTCGCTGACCGCTCCCGACGGGAGGTGGTCATCGCGCAGTTCGTCGGCGTACGCTTCGTGGCCGGCCTCCCGTAGCGCGTCTTCGGCGTCGCTCATCCGATCCATCGCGTGGCCGAGTTCGTGATGAAACTCGAGAAGGGAGCCATAGGCCCGGTGGACGTACTCGATACCGAGTTGCAGGTGGTGAAGGGCGTCCGTTTCGGCGTCGCTCAACTCCAGATCGTCCGGATCGGTCACATCGGTCATCAGCGATGCGACCACGGACGCGTGCAAAGACGTTGGCGGCCCGGCAACGAATTCCGGTTTCGCCCCGGAGCCACTGGCTCAGGTGTCGGCGACCGTCCACCGGTCCGAAAACGCCGTCCCACACGTACACTGTGCATAGGCGTGGATCACGTCTCCCTCGGCGTAGATACCGCCGACGTCCTCGTTTTGCTCCTCGGCGAAGGCGAACACGAACTGTATCGCGTGGGTCTCGTCGGTCGGGGCTTCCGGACACTGGCCGCCGGCGAGATCGTCGTCGACAACACCCTCCAGTCCCATCGCCGATTTGGCGAACTCCATCGCCTGGGTCCCGGTCGCCGCCTGGAACGCGCTCCGGCCGCGCTCGCCGTCGACGACGATCAAAACGCCGTCGTCGACACGTTCACCGAACTGCTCGAGGCGGTCGTCGGAGACGTACGACTCCGCCAGAAACAACGCGACGTCGTCGGGCCGGTCGCCGGCCAGAAACTCCTCGCGGTGGTCACTCATAGCCGACCGTTCCCGCTCGAGGTGGAAAAAGGCCGGTATTCGAGCGACGCCTTCCCCCGATGCCGGCGCGCGGAACGAACGAGTGGTCACGAACGATAGGGTTCGCCGTCCATTCATCTTCCCGATGGCCGAAACACTTATATGAATTTTCGTAACTGGGACTATTACTGAATATTCAGTCATACATAATGGTTCAACCCCCAATAAACAACCAGTATAACCAATCCATGGGTTGTATGTCACGTCCTTTCCCGAGAAAGACAGTTATTATGTTAATTCTCGATAATTTATTTATTGTGTGTGGATTCGGTTGGTTCCCTGCCGTTTAAGACCTGTTAGTTCCAGAATTTCAGTAGTCGTGAATGGTTCCGTACACTGATCCGCCGGCAGTGCGTGGCCGGCAGGGAGGGCGGTCCACTCACGAACACCCCCATCGGTGATGGTCAATGCGTGAGGATACAATCAATACTGAGTCCGTCTTCGAGGAACTCTCGCGGACGGCAACTGCGGATGATACGTCGGAATCGTACGAAATTTCGCTCGGACCGGACGAGGACGCCACTCGAAACGTCGAACGCGAACTCGAGGAGTTGATGGAGCAAGTAACCGGCTCGCTCCCGACCGACGAGGTCCAGTTCGACGAGTCGATCGTCAAGGAGAACCTCGAGGAACTGCTCTTGATGCTTATCGCGTTACACGACGGAACCCACGGTGAGGAACTTCTGACGGACCTCTCTCACTGCTTCGATGCCCAGCTCAGCCCGGGTACTGTCTATCCAGCGTTGCACTCCCTCGAAGAAGACGACGTGCTGTCGATGCACGCGAAGGTACGAACCAAGGAGTACTCACTCGCCGACGAGGAGTATGTCCGTGCGACCCTCGAGCAGACGATGGTACAGCATCTGGCCTTCGGGATGTTGCTGTACGGGTTCTTGCCCCGGCTCTGAGCGACGATCACCGCCCTCGAATCGGTCTCCATTCTAGCCCTCTTTTCCTTCGGAGACAGGTGGTAGCGACCGCCGCTCGTGACGACGCTCCGTCGACCGCCGCTTACGATTCGTCGTCGCGCTCGAGATCGGACGCGATGTCGCTGAGGCTCTTGTTCGGTGGTTCGTACGCGTCGTAGTACGCCGTCGCCCCGGGTTCACGCAGTCCGTAGAGGAAGTCGGGTTCGACGACGTCGACCAGCACCGAGCCGCCGGTCGCGATGTCGTGATCGGCGATCCACTCGCGGAGCCGATCGGACGCCCCGCCCGGCTTCCGCGCCAGATCTGGTGTCTCGTAGATCCCGGGAATCGACAGGTCGTCGCCCGTCAGCGCACGCTCGATCCGGGCGAACAGTTCCTCCCCGTCGAGGACGACCCGGACGACCTCCTCGGCCGGAACCACGTCCCGGTCGTCCGCGGGAATCTCTAGTCGTACGCCGGTCGCCGTCTCCGTACACGTCGAGCGGATCGTCCGGACCGACGGATGATCGCTCGAGACTCTGTCTGCCATTGGAAGAGAACGCAGGGTCGGTGGTGGATTCGTTACTCGTCGTCCTCGCCGTCGCCGAGCAGCTCGTCGACGTCGGTGCTGCCGCGATCGGCGATCGAGGCGTTGATCTGTGCGACGGCGTCGGAAATCTCGCGGCCCCGGACCGTGATCCGGCGGCGCTCGCCGTCACGCGAGGGGTGATATCCCGTCTGGCGTTCCGCCATCAGGACCTCTTTCAGGTTCGCTCCGGCCACGTCGGGGTTGAGCGGTCGGCCGGCGTCGTCGGAGCCGCCGGTGATCTCGAGCGTGTAGCCGTCGAGGCCGACCGCACCGCCGTCGACCTCCTCGCCGATCGACTTGCCGATAAACCGGTTTGCGTCCTGTTCCTCCGCCTCGAGCTGGTACGACGACCCGGTTTCGGGGTCGCCAACGACGACAGTGAAACTTGCCATGCACGGGAAAAAACAGTCGCCGCTCAAAAACACATCGAATCAACGGCCACGTCCGCCCCGGGCGTGACGCCGACAGGGCCTGCTGAGTTTGCCGTCATCTCCGGGTCCGGGACGACCCTCGACGCCCCCGATTTAGGGTGCTCGAGTTCGTATCGCCGGCCATGGACAGCGGCATCGACCCGGAACGCCTCGAACGGCGGCTCCGCGAAGCGTTCGATGCGACGCCGGGACAGTCCCGGGTCGTCGTCCGTCAGGCCGTCGATCTCGCGGATTCGGGCCGATACGAGACCGATGTCGGGACAGCGCTTACGGCCGACGTCGTAATCGACGAACTCTCCGACGCACCGGACGGAACGCCGCCCGAGCGCTGGAACTGGTGGATCGGATCGCTCGAAATCGCCTACGGTGGCTACGGTCAGTTCGGGATCGGTCGCTATCGGTCCTGACGACGTGACAGCCCCGGCGAACGAAACGCCTTTTATTCGTACCTGACCAACAAGTCAGTAGTGACCGATCCGGACGTCAGAGAAACGATCATGAGCGCGACCTACGATGCCCTGTGCGAGCGCGGCTACACCGAGCTTACGGCACAGGACATCGCCGACAGGACCGACAAGAGCAAGTCGCTCCTGTTCTATCATTACGACTCCAAGGAGGATCTGGTCGCCGACTTCCTCGAGTTCCTCCTCGAGCGGTTCGACGAGCGCGTCGCCGAAACCGAGGAGTTGCCCCCAACCGAGCGGCTGGCTGCGTTTATCGACTGGTTTCTCTACGGATCGTCCGACGACGAGCGACAATCGTTTCACACGGCCTTGCTCGAGTTGCGAACGCAAGCGCCGTACAACGAGCGCTATCGCGAGCAACTCCGGGAGAACGACGAGCGTCTTCGGGGGCTGCTCGCGGAGATCCTGCAGGAAGGCATCGAAACCGGCGAGTTCGTCGACCACGATCCGGAACGGACCGCCGCATTACTGCTCGCGGCGATGGACGGCGCGCGGATCAGACAGCTCACCCTCGATCGTGACGTCTACCTTGAGGCGGTCCGCTCGGCGATCGTCGCGCGGATCATCGAGGACTTGCTCGCGGAGGAGGGTCGGTTTCCCGTCGATCGCCAGCCGAACGACGACCGACGCCGACCAGGGGAACCGTCCGGATCGACCGACGCCGAAACCGACGAGCACAGCGATGACACCACTGACACCGACCCCGAATGAGTGACCCCACCGATCGTCACACCCACCAGATATGAGCGAACGCACCTCCACGTCCGACACGACAGGACACGTCGACCGACCGTTCCCCGGACTGGCACCGCCGGTCCGGGCGATCGTCTCCGATGCGTTGCCCCCGCACGATCGGTCGCTGCCCGTCGCGCTCTGTACGATCGCCGGCGAGGTCGGGGCCGAGACCGTCCCCGACCGCGAGCTGGAATCCGGTTCGAGGGCGGTCGATCGCCGACTCGAGCCGGTCACGAACGCGGTCACGTCCTTCGAGGGGTACGCCCGAATCAGACACGACCTGCTGGTAACCGATCGGTACGACCGCGACGACGACCGCGACGCGGCCGTGCTCGCGAGCGACTACCTCCATGCCGCGGCGTACACGATGCTCGACGAAGCGCCCGTTTCCGATCGCCGGACGCTCGAACTGTACCGGATCATGATCGACGGCTCGACGGCGCTCTCCCACCGGTTCCTGTCGTGGACCGACGGGGATGGCCCGACCGGGACGGCCGACTGTCCACCCGAGGCGACGCTTGCCGAAACCGCGACCGCGCTCGGAGCGGCCGCCGTGGGGGCGACCAGCGACGTTCGATCGGCGATGGACGCGTACGGACACGCGCTGACGACTGCGCTCTCGGTCACCCCCTCGAGCGATGCCCCCCGTGAAACCGCCGTTCGCGTCCTTACGGGGCGTGAATCGCTCGAGACATCGGCGGATGGCGACACTCCATCCCGCGGATGGGCGTCCGTCCAGGCTCGTCGCCACGACCCCTCGGCTGTCACCTCTCACCTCGAACGAGCCCGGGAGGCGCTCTCGCGGCTGACCCGGCGGGTCGACGGTACCGACGCCACTCCGGTCGGATCGGAGTCCGTCAGCGAGACACAGCCGTCGGGTGGCCCATACGGCTCCCCGGTAGCACGTCTCAGGAGGGCAACACGGATCCCGTTTCAGGACGTACCGTCTACCGATGAGTGAGCGTACACGTCCGATATGGCCTGCGTACCCGCTGTCGGCGCTCGTTGCCGGACTCGGCCACTGTTATCTCGGCCAGTGGAAACGCGGGGCAAGCTGGTTCGGTCTCTACGTCCTCGCGCTCGCGTTTTTGAGCGCACGGACGTTGTCCGGGGCGCTCAAGCCCGGCGAGCCGTTCGTCGTGACGGCACTGCAGTTCGACGCGGTCAGCTACACCGACGTCGCCGTTCCGCTCGCGGTGGTGATCGTCTGTCTGCTCGATGTCTATCTCGTCGGCCTGACGCGGTTTCGGATGGAGTCCTCGAACGGAACGCCGTCGCCGTAGCGGCGACTGCCCGACCCCGAGGGAGCCGCATTTGCGGCCGCGTCTGATGTAACCGACGACATCAAAGGGGTCGACTAACTACGTCTCACTGATGGAGATTCGGTTCCTGGGTGGTGTCCGTGAAGTCGGCCGGAGCGCGATCCTCGTCAACGATCGACTCCTGCTCGATTACGGCGTGAAGTCGGGGTCGCCGCCGCAGTACCCGGGAGACGTCGATCCCGAAGCGGTCGTGGTGAGCCACGGCCACCTCGATCACGTCGGGGCCGTCCCGTCGCTTCTCAGCGGTGACGCCCGTCCGCCGATCCACTGGACGCCGCCGACTCGGGAACTCGCGCTCGTGCTCGCGCGGGATACGCTGCAGCTACACGGCGGCACGCTACAGTGTCCGTTCACCGAAACCGATGTCCAGCGTGTCACGCAGGTTTCGGAGACCCACGGCTACCGGGAGCCGTTCGAGGCGGCGGGTCACGAGGTGACGTTTTTCGACGCCGGTCACATCCCCGGTTCGGCACACGTCCTCGTCGACGACGGCGAGACCCGACTGCTATACACGGGGGACTTCCATACGGCCGATCAGCAGTTGGTTTCCGGGACGACTGCCCGCCCCGACGCCGATGTCGTGATCTGCGAGAGCACCTACTCGGACGTCGACCACGCGGACCGAGCGACGGTCGAAGCGCAGTTCATCGAGAGCGTCGAGACGACGCTGTGGGAGGGTGGCACCGTCGTCATCCCCGCGTTCGCCATCGGGCGGACACAGGAGATGCTGTTGCTCTGTGCGGATCACGACGTTCCCTGTTACGTCGACGGGATGGGCAAGCGGATTACGAAACTGCTGCGTCGGTACCCGGACTACGTCCGCGACGCGGATGCGCTTCGGCGGGCGAAATCCCACGCACGGTTCGTCACCGGCCGCGACGGCCAGCGAAAGCGGATCGCCGACCGGAACGCGGCCATCATCACCACAAGCGGAATGCTCCACGGCGGTCCCGCGATGACCTACGTCCCGGCGGTCCGCTCACACCCGACGAACAAGATCACCCTGACGGGCTATCAGGTCGAGGGAACGCCCGGCCGCGACCTGCTCGAGACCGGAAGCGCCGAGATCGACGGCCGAACGATGCCGGTCAGTGCGCAGGTCGAACAGTACGACTTCTCGGCACACGCGGATCGAGACGGAGTGCTGGCGTTTCTGGAGTCCTACCGGGACAGCGAGCTACTCGTCGGTCACGGCGACCGCTGTGAAGCCTTCGCCGAGGAACTCCGTGCGGACGGGTTCGAGGCGAGCGCCCCCGAACTCGGCGACCGCTGGGAACGCTGACGCGACGCGGCGTGACCGAACTGGAGCAGCTTTTTCCGCGTTGCTGGGGTACCACTGGACGATGAGTTCCTTCGGAACGTCCCACGAGACCGAACGCGGGGTCGGACTCTCGAGCCGGGACGTACGGGTGATCGGCGGGGCAAGCGTCCTGATGGCGATCAACGTCCTGTTGATGTCCGTCGTCGCGACGACGCCGCTGGCGACGGTCAACGAGTACCTGTTCGCGGTTCCGATCGTCGGCGTGGCCGTCTACGGCGTTGCGATCATGGGCGGCGAGGTGATCGCCGAACGGGGCGTTGAGGGCGGAGACATGGGAATCGCGTTCGTCGGGATGGTCGTCCTGCAGTTCGCGTTCGGGATCTTCGGTGCGGGCGTCCTTCGGTTTGTCCCTCGGGAGGCGCAGCTTCCGATCCTCGGTGTAACGACGATCGTCGTCGCCCTGCTGACCGCCGCCATCTCGGGGTACGTCTACGCGCGGTCGACGACGTTCGAACACTGGGGACGGTACGCCAACGGCTCGTTCATCGGCGGGATCGTCGCGATCCTGCTCGGCACGTTCGTCCAGCCGGCGTTGCTGGTCGGATTCGTCCTCGTCTTTCTGGGTTTTCTCCTCCGACTGGGGTACGAGATCTGGCAGGTACGGGATCGCCGCGACGCGTCGATCGCGCTTCAGACGATCGGCGTCTACATCGCCGTCGCCGGCGTGTTCGTCCACGTTCTACAGCTGGTGGTGCGGTATCTGGCGTCACAGGAGTAACCGAGCCGCGCTGGCGTGTACAACGCCGCCGCTACATCCGGATATCGGTATTTCGCCGTTCTTCCGGCTTGTAGGCCCGAAACTGGTAGTCGTCCGGGAGTCGGTGGACCGGGTATTCGCCACGATCGTACTGCTGATCGATGTCCCAGACGTAGTCGAGGAAGTTCTTCAGGGAGCGTTCGATATCGTCCGCATAGTGGTATTCGTCGTAGGTCATCTTGCAATCGTATCTGTGTTCGTCGACGGTCGCGCTTCCGAACCGGGCGTTCTCGAGAACGAGACAGCGTTCGGGTGGCTTCCGTGGCTCGCTCGGCAGCTCGTCCGAGAGCTCGAGGAACTCGCTCACGCCGCCTAGTTCGGTCGACACGCCGTCAGTGAGGCCGGCATACGGAAAGAGAAAGACGACGGCGTTGCTGACGGCGGCGAACAGTTTCGATTGTGTCGCCGGCGTCATTCCGTGAGCCGCGGGATCATCGCGAGCGACGGCCTCCTCGTGTGTGGGAATCGGGATATCCGTTGCCAGAAAGGAGCGGAACCCGTACTCGTCCCGAATGAAATCCCGAACCGTCTCGAGGGCGGCCTTCATGTCGGTCTCCTGTGCATAGTCGACGAGCGGATCGTCGTAGTGACGGGGAACGTCGTCGCGGTCGAGGCCGTACCGGAGGTTCTCGAGCGTATACGCGCCCATGAGATAGACGGGGTACTCCAACGGCGACGGGGGCGCTTCACTCAAAACGAGTGATCGCGCCTCGCTCGGCGTGTATTTCCGCA
>NZ_HG315684.1:934662-962632 GCF_000455365.1 Halopiger djelfimassiliensis | reverse complement strand
ATCGCGTTGGTTGGTCACTCACTTAATTAGTTCTCCGACGGGAACCGGTCGCCGCATTTAGGGTAGCAAACGTTACCCTTTTCACGAATGCGTCCGTTGACACGTACGAGAGCGATCAATGAGTCACACTCCGCGGCAGGATCACACGGCGGATGACGAGGCGATACCGGCCGTCGCTGCACTCAACGAGACGGTACTCCACCCTGATGCCGGGCGAACCGTCGCGGATTTCACCCGTCTCTTCGATGCCCTGAGCCATCCTGCCCGCCTCGGCGCGCTCTATACGATCCACGATCGGGAGGGGGCTACCCACACTGAACTCGCGGACGCACTCGATGCGGAGGGGAACGGACTCAACCATCACCTTCGGGCGATCATCGAGACGCCACTCGTCCGGAAAACGCCCTGTGAGTCCGATCGCCGGAAGATGATCTACACGCTTACGCCGCTCGGTGAACGGATCGTTTCACAGGTCCTCGAGATGATGGAGACCGAACGGAAAACGATCGAAAACCAGTATCTGGACTCGGACGCGAGCTGAGCCGTCAGCCGCCGGCGACGGGTTGGAACGATCCGCGGCGGTTACGAGTCGGCGTCGTCGGTTTCGTCCGCGACGACCTCGCGGAACGCGTCGAGGATGACCTGTTTCGTCACCGCGCCACGCGAGGTCCAGTGGTTCGCGTAATCGAGCATGTCGTCGTAGATGTCGGGCTTGCAGCCCGCGGCCTTGGGGTGGCCGCCGCCGTTTACCTTCCCGGCGACCTCGTGACAGCGGTCGAACGCGTCGGTGCCGCGGATCGACGCGGAGCCGGCGGGTTTGACGATCACCGAGGCGTCGGCCCCCCGCTCGCGCATCGCTTCCGCGACTTCGTTTTGCGAGCAGCGACCGTAGGTGATCCCGACCGTATAGCCGCCGATCTCGCGAAACTCCGCGCGGGCGATCGCCCGCTCGATGAGTGCGGTTTTCTCCTCGCGGCGCTCGGCGAGATACGACTGTACCCACTCGGGCAGGTCGACTCCGTACTCGCGGACGACCTCGACGTACTCCGCGGGATCGGTCCAGTAGGCGTAATCAGCGAGGTCGTCGCTGCGGGGATCCTCCCGGAGCCAGAGGTCGTGGTCCCGCGTGACCGCCGCCAGTTCCTCGTAGATCGGATCGAACTCGTACTCGAGCGAGCGATAGACCACGTCCGCGCTACACTCCTCGTCCGAGTCGCCGACGACGAGGTCGACGCCGGCCTCTCGAACGGCCGTTGCGACCGCGTCGTCCCACTGGTGGTGGTCGTACCACGCGACCCGGTCGGCGGTCTCGAGCGCCGCGTCGAGTTCCGTCTCGACGTACTCGTACTCGTCTGGCGCGAGGTCACAGACGAAAATATCGATCCCGTCGTCGCCGAACTCCGCGACCCGGGCCAGCGCGTCCTCGACGTCGTGTGGGCTGGCCGGGACGAGCGCGACGCCGTGAGGGGTCGGTTCGGGATCCTCGAGCGGGGCGTCCGTCTCGCCGGCGGCGAGTGCGATGGTCTCGTCGTCGGCGTCGTCCCCCGGCGGCGTCCCGGCCTCGCTTTCGCCGTCGGCTACGGCCTCGTCCGGCTCCGGAACGTTCCTGATGTCGTCGTAGGCCTCCCGGAGCAACGCGACACAGGCCAGCCCGTCGGCGTCGGGATCGGCGATGACGGCGACGTCAGCGCCGTCGAGTGCGGCCGCGGTCCGTTCGTCTTCGAGATCCTCCTCGAGCGAGTCGGGCAGGAAAAACCCCGTTCCGGGCAGCACCGACTTGCGGGCGATCGGCAGATCGCCGCTGTCGATGAGTTCGTCGTACATGACTTGCCTTGAGGGCCGTACGGGGAAGTAACCGCCGATCTCCGGGTGCGGGGAAACCGACGGCGCGACGCCGCCCGCTCGTTGACGGCCGTCAGGCGTCGGCGGGTGCCTCGGCGTCGTCCTCGCCGGCCGGATCGAGCTGTCGGACGGTCAGGACGGGGACCGGCGAGGTGCGGACGACCCGTTCGGCGACGCTGCCAAGCAGGAGGCGGTTCTCGCCGTGCCGCCCGCGCGTTCCGGTCGCGATCAGGTCCGCGTCGACCTCGCGGGCGTACTCGCAGATCTCGGGCGCGGGCCGTCCCTCCCGAACGGCGGTGACGACGTCCCTGTCCGTTCGATCCTCGACGGTGGCGAGGGCGGCGTCCGCGGTGGTCTCGAGGGCGGTCCGGAGCTCTTCCCGAAGCTGCTGTGGGGAGGCGTCGACCTCGCTGGCGTCGACGACCGAGAGCGCGTGGACCTCGGCGTCGAACCGATCGGCGAGATCGAGTGCAACGTCGACGGCCCGCTTGACGCTGTCGGAGCCGTCAGTGGCGACCACGACCGTATCGAACATGCGCGACGATTACGCCCGAACCGGCTTAAACACCCCCGGCTCGGTCGCGCGGGATCGCAGTGCCCGACGGCGGTCCGAGCCGTCAGACGGGGGAGCCTTTTTGACGACAGGACACACACTGCCGTGTATGGACGATAGCGAGCCGTTTACCGTCGACACCGTTCTCGCGCCGGTCGACGGGAGCGACGAGTCAGCCACCGCCGTCGAGTACGCCGTCGCCATCGCCGACCGGTACGACGCGTCGGTTCACGCGCTGTTCGTCCTCGGACACGGCGTCGTTCGCGGCATCGACGCCGGTACCCTCGAGGAGGACGCCGTCGCGGAGAACACACAGGGGTTTTTCGACGACGTCAGCCGCGTCGCCGACGACGCCGGCGTTTCGCTGTCGACGTCGGTCGACGACGGCTTTTCCCAGACGCGCAAGTCCCGCCACCCCGGTAACGTCGTACTCGATACCGCCGATACCCTCGACGCCGACTTCATCGTCTTGCCACGGGAATCCGTAACCGACACCGCCGCATCGGCCGAAGTCCTCGAGAAAGCCGCCGAGTACGTCCTCGCCTACGCGAGCCAACCGGTCCTGTCGGTCTAGCCGGAGCCGGTCTCGAGCCGGATCGTCATCTCCTGTTCGAAGCTTTCCGACCCCGTCGTCTCGAATCCGACCCGCTTGTAGAGGGCGATCGCCGGGTTGTTCCACCGTTCGACGGTCAGCCACACCCGGTCGATCCCGACGTCGCTCGCATGCCCCAGCAGGTGTTCGAGCAGTTTCGTTCCGATTCCGGCCCGCTGGTAGTCCTGCAGGACGAAAATCGCGAGTTCCCACTCGATATCGCCGTTGTGCGTGACCGACGACGGGTCGTCGGTGTCCGGGACGAGCATCGCGTGTCCGATCACAGCCCCCTCGTGGCGGGCGACGACGTTGATGCTGTCCTCGGCGATCGTCTCGAGCCAGTTGCGGATACGATCCTCCCCCGTCGGCGGGATCCCCTGTGCGCGATCGGTCGGATCGAACCGAACGTACATCTCGACGACGTCCTCGAGCGCGTCGGCGACGAACGCGTCGGGGGCTTCGATCACGATCTGGCGGCCGTCCCGATCCTCGAACTCCGTCGCCGGCGACGGAAACGGACCGGACGGATCGTCCGGATACGGTCGCGCTCCAGCCATCGTTATCGCACCAGTTTGACGGTCGTGGGGGCGTTCAGCAGTACGAACTCCGTAATGGGACCGAGCTGGATCTTCCCCATCGGACTCAACGTCCCGCCGCCGATGACCAACTGGTCGAACTCGCCCTGTTCCGCGTAATCGACGAGTGCGCTGCCGGGATCGCCCTCGAGGGTGACGATTTCGGCGTCGACGTCGGCCTCCGAGAGCAGTTCCGCCGCCCGATCGTACATCTCCGCCTGCGATCGTTTGGCTTCGGGCTTTTCGAGGACGGCGACGGTGAGATCGTCGCCGACCGATTTCGTCCGCTCGATCGTCTGCCGGAGCGTCTTGATCGATTCGTCGCTTCCCCCGAGACCGACCAGTACGTTCATACGCATGCTTGTGATCCGATAGACGAAAATCGTTGTGCCGATGGGTCGTATTGCCGTCATGGCTGAAGAGCGTCTCGCACACGTCCGGATGACGACGCTGTTAAGAGCGTGTGGTGAGTACGTTGACCGAATGAGTGACGCGGCGCTCGATGTCGTGGAGTTTCTGCTCACGACGAGCGTGTATTCGGACGACAGGAGCCTGGACGAGAACGACCTCCCGCCGTCGTTCCGCCGGGTGTTCTGGACCGGCGGTGTCGACGACGGCGACGATGACGGCCACACCCACGCCGGCATCAATCGTCCGCTCTCGGCGACGAACAGTACCGCACGCGAGGCGACTGGCGTCGATCGGCCGTGGGAGGCCGTCTCCGAACTGATGTTTACCGAACGCGACGAGTTCTCGGGGACGATTACGCTCGCCCAAGAGGAGATGGCCGAATCGTGGTTCGCCGACCGCATCGACGAGCAGCGACTGCTCGAGAACCCGACGCTGGCGAGCCACTTCGCGGCCCACGAGGAGTACGACTTCGACGTGAGCCACGAGGAGGCCCGCGAGCGAAACCGCCCCATCCGAGCCGACCGAGTCTGGATCGACGGCCTCCTCGAGGAGTACTTCGACGAGGAGGAAGACGAGGACATGCTCGACCTCGTGGAGGTCCGCGCCCCTGAAGAGGTCGACATCACGCTGGACGATCTCGTCCTCACCGAGGACCAGGAGGGCGAGATCGACAAGATCGCGAAGGCGATCGAACACCGGGATTACCTCGCGGAGATCGGTCTCCGGGAGATCGGCAAGCTCCTCTTTGTCGGCCCGCCGGGAACCGGGAAGACCTCGACCGCGCAGGCGCTTGCCCGGGACATGGACCTGCCGTTCGTCGAGGTCAAACTCTCGATGATCACCTCGCAGTATCTCGGCGAGACGGCGAAAAACGTCGACAAGACCTTCGAGGTCGCAAAGCGGCTCTCCCCCTGTATTCTGTTCATCGACGAGTTCGACTTCGTCGCCAAGACGCGCCGCAGCGACGAACACGCCGCGCTCAAACGCGCCGTCAACACACTGCTCAAAAGCATCGACAACATCTCGCTCATCGAGGACGACGTGTTGTTGATCGGCGCGACGAACCACCCCGACCAGCTGGACGACGCCGCCTGGCGGCGCTTCGACGAGATCATCAACTTCCCCAAACCGGATTACAACATGCGGGCGGACATCCTCCAGGTTATCACCCGCCAGATGAAAATCGAGGAGTTCGACCCGCAACTCATCGCCGACGCCACCGAGGGGCTGACCGGCAGCGACCTCCGGATGGTCCTCCGGGAGGCAGTCCTCGAGGCCCTGACCGAGGACCGCACGACGCTCACGCAGGACGACCTGCTCAACGCCGTCGAGGAGTTCGAGGAACGCAACAGCTTGAAGAACATGGACATGATCGAGGGCGACCACGACGCGCTCGTCGCCGGCGGGGACATCGGCAAAGCGAGCGACGGCGGCCACTCACACGATCACGACCACGACCACGATCACTGACTCGAGTACCGGCTTCGGAGCCCGGTACCCGAGACGTTTTGGCGGCGAAAAACGCGAGACGAGTCGCCCGTAATCGGGCGCATAGCCGAGTGGATGTGATGCGTCTCGATCGCACCCGTTCGGTGCGGTCCGTCAGCGACAGTCGATCGAACCGGCGACGTCGATCATCGCCTCGCTCTCGAGGTCGCCGCTCAGGCCGTACGATAGGTCGCCACACTCCCAGGTGAGGCTGGTAATCGGCTCGTCGACCAGCGTGGCCTCGGTGCCGTTGACGGTCACGGATTCGCCCGTGGGATTCATCTCGCGGTCCGCCGTGACCGACAGCCACAGACTGTCGTCGCCGGGTCCGGCGTACGCGGCGCTAACCGACGTCGAACCGGTCGCGTCGGTAGTCACGGTCGCCGTCTCGAACTCGAAGTCGGCGGGAACGTCGGGGGCCGCGACCTCGAACGGCGCGGCGTCGGACGCGGCCGCGAGGCTATCGACCTCCTCGGTCGTCACGTCGTCTGCCGACACGATTTCGGCGTCTTCCGGCGGATCGAACGCGAACCGTCCGTCGTCGACGCCGCCGTTGAACTCGATTTCCTCGAACGTGGTCGTCACGGTTCTGGATTCGTCGCCGACCGTCAGCTCGGCGCGCTGTTGCAGCGGGTACCAGTACTCCTCGTCGATCCAGAGTTCGAGTTCGTCGTACATCTCCGCCAGCTCCTCGTCGCCCTCGCCGCTGGGCGTCAGTCTGATGACGTGTGCGTCGCGGTCGGCGACGGTCTCGGTGCCGCCGTACTCGACGTCGAACGTCTCGAGGAACCGCTCGAGTTGGGCCTCGTCGTCGAAGCCGACCATTCCCGGTGACGCTTCGGACTCGAACTCGAAGGTTCGAACGAGGTCCTCGTCGGCGCTATAGCTCCACATCTCGGTGCCGTTGGTGACGGTGACGTCGCCCGCGCTCGAGACCTCCTGTGAGGTCGATCGTATCTCTTGACGGTACTTGTTCGGCGGCTGTTCCCAGATTTCCGTGGTGGTCGTCGTGACCTCGTCGCCGGTTTCGATCGTCGTCCGCTGGACGCCGTGGACGTCGTCGATCTCGTCGTGACGCGTTTCGACGTTCTCGACGATCGTTTCCGCGTCGAGGTTGTCGGTGTTGATCGGTCCTGCCGTACAGCCTGCAGTCACCAGCAGGACGGCGAGACAGAGCGTGCCGATTCCCGTGGGGGACCAGTTCGGTTTCATTGCAGTTGATAATTCAGTCTGACGTGTATTAGGGGTTGAGATGGCTCAAAACGAGTTTTGAGCCACGAGCGAAACGCCGCTCACTCGAGGACGCCCTGTACGTAGAAATGACAGAGCGCAATCGCGGTGACCCCCGACGAGAGGGCGGTCGTGGCGGTTCGGAGTCCGAACACGACGAACCTCACCGTTTCGTTTCCCAGAACGGGGTACGGTTCGGTGGTCGACCCGAATTTCCCGGTGACGAACGCGGTCAGGAGCATCCCCCCGAGGCTGAGCAACAGGATCGCGGTTCGTCGCCGTAGCGGGACGAGTGTCCAACTGACTCGAAACGAAGCGATCGGTCCGTAGCCGCCGACGATCGCCGCCTCGGTGGCGAACAGGAACTTGACCGCGACCGTCACGAGCAGGCTGAACGCGGCGAGGACGACGAGCAGTCCGACGACGGTGAGCGGGAGGGAATCGGCACCGATTGCCAGTACGCCGGCGACGAGACACGTAACCACGAGCAGACTCATCGCAGCGAGCCAGATCAACAGCGTCGAGAGTACCGTCGGCAGCCGACGAAGCGAGTGTTTGACCGCCGTCGCCGGCGAGTACCGCCGATCGACCAACTCACCGGCGGCGACCGTCACGGTATAGCAGTAGGCAAACAGCCCTGCAATGAGAACGACGCCGGCAAACGGCAGTCCGAGACGAGCCGGCCAGACCTGACTGGCAAACTGGATGACTGCGAGTCCGAGAAATATCAGGAGCATCGACGGTCGGGCCGGGAGGAGTTTCATCGCCCACAGGAAAACGTCACCCAGCCGTCGCCGCGCGACGACCGATCGGATGCCGCGACATTCGAGACATGTACACCCGTCGGTGTCCTCCCGGCGCTTGATCCGTTCGACCATTACTCGAACTGCACTCATCGACCGACGTAAACATGTCTATCTTCGAACTGGAAACGCGAGGACCGGGTCCTCGATCGGGGGTCGCTCAGACGCCACCGACGTCGTTTCCGACGAACCGGGAGAGGACGCCCCAGACGATGGCGACGATCCCCGCCGGGCCGACCGCTGCAGCGACGTTTTTCAGCGCCACCCTGAGACCCGGCTGATCCTCTTCGGTTCCGAGAAAGAGCACCAGCGGCTCCTCGGACACGGAGTAGACGTCCATTTCACGCCCTTTCTCGGAGTAACAGGTGTCGGAGACCTCGATGAGTCCCGTCTCCGAGAGGTTCTCGAGGTGGTAGCTGACGCTCTGGATCGACATCTCGAGTCGGTCGGCGAGCCCGGCGGCCGTCAGCGGCCGTTCGTTCAGTTCCCGGAAGATCGCTCGGGCCGTCCCCGACGACAGCGCGGCGAGGACGTCATCGGTTCGGTCGTCGTCGAGACACAGCAACGACGGATCGCCAGTGCGATCGGTCGTCGCATCCGCAGTCGTTGGAAGCAGTCGTGACATGGGTATCGAGAGACGAGTGTGTCAGCGCGGTGGCCGATCGTCCCGGTGTTCGTACCCGGGGTACGTAACTGCTGTCGTAACTCAAAATCGATTTTGACCGACGCCGCGGCAGCCGACGCCACTCTTTTCGGTCCGTCGGCCGAGACCGGAGTCGGCCCGCCGATCGGAACGTCTTCGGGACCGAACTCGAGCCCGGCGACCGCTGGTGTCTCTGTCTCGCACGCTGGCTCGAGGCCGAAGGGCCGACTGTGCGCCGGTCGTGCTCGAGGCGATCCACGAGGCGGTGTTGCGAGACGTCGATCCGGACCTCCGCCGGGCCCACGAGTATCAGGACGCCGACGACGGGAGCGATACCCAAACACGGAAACCGAATCGTACGCCTCCCGCTCCCGAGCGGGGAACGTCCTTTATGTGATGGGTACTAATGAGGGCACGATGAACGACGGAGCGAAACAGCGCGATCCCGCGGCCGCGTTCGCCGAGCGCGTACAGGCGGAGCATGGCGACTCGATCCGCCACCTCGTCGCCTTCGGCAGCGCGGCTCGCGGCGGCGACCGCGGCGTTCACACCGACATCCCAGTGTTGCTCGTCCTCGAGACCGCGGACGACCCCGACGGCGCGATCCGCGAGCGCAAGCGACAACTCGAGCGACTCGCCGAGTCCGTCGGCCTCGAGTACGGCGTCGTCTTCTCGGTACACGTTTTGCCGGCCGACCGGTACGAAGCGCGAACGGACCATCCGTTCATCAGGTCCGCGTTCGAGGACGGGCGAACCTATGTGTGATCGTCGCCGAGCCGACGGGGCCGCCGACTCCGCTGGTCGGCCGTCAAGACCGGGTCGACCGATCGACCCCGGTTCCGGGAGGGCGACGTAGCGATGCGGGTCACGCTGCTTGGAACCGGCGATACGACCGGAACGCCTACCGTCGGCTGTGACTGTGACACCTGCGAGACCGCCCGCGAACGCGGCCTCGAGCGCACCCGGTTTTCGGTCCACGTCGAAAACGAGCGGAGCGGCCGATCGCTGTTGATCGACTTCAGCCCCGACTTCCGGTATCAGTTCCTCCGTGACGACGTTTCCCTGCCCGATGCCGCCGTCATCACGCACATCCACTTCGATCACCTCGATGGGCTCGGCAACGTCTTTCGCGTTTTCGACGATCTCGAGGTGTACGCGGCCGACGAAACCGATCCCGAGACCGGGCAAAGCGTCGCCGAGACGGTTCGAACGGACTATCACTATCTCGATCCCGTCACCGTCCGCCCGACGACGCCGCTCGAACCGGTTCGGATCTGTGGGTTCGACGTGACGCTCGTGCCGGTCGACCACCCGCCGCTGGTCTGTTACGGCGTCGCGATCGAGGATCCCGAAACGGGGTCGAAGCTGTCGCTGACGGGCGATACGAGCTACGACGTTCCCGACAGCTCCCGGGCCGTCCTCGCCGATCCCGATCTGTTGTTGGCCGACGCGATCGTCCCCGCTCACCTCTGTGACTACCATCCGCTCGGCGGCCGCCACGACGGCCCCAATGGCGTCCCGCGGACGTTCGGGACGAAACACATGACCCGCGAGGGAGCGCTCGCGCTCGCCGAGGATCTGAACGCCGAACGGACGCGGCTGGTCCACGTCGCACACTACTACCCCGCCGACGAGGCCTTCGAGGAGCCGTTGGCGGTCGACGGCGAGCAGTACGGCCTCTGAAACTACCCGAACCGGTCCAGCCCGGATTGCCGCCGTCGTTTTCCCGGCGGATCCGGGTCCCACGCCGTTTGTCGGTCGCGTTCGCGCTCGAGGTCGACCTCGGGGACCGTCGCCGGTTCGTAGCCGTCACAGGCGGGGCCACAGTCCGAGTTGGCGTTGACGACTCGTCCCTTCCACGTACAATCCGGTACCGTCGCACCCTCGGCGTCGACGGCTCGGCAGGACCCACAGCCGGGGAACTCGTACGTTCGCCACCCCTTGCCGTACGCCCGTTCGGCGAGCCGACGCCGGGCACGGGCCTTCGCCTCGGGATCGACGACGGCGACGTCGGTCCGGCCGGGACGGTACTCGAGGGGTTCGATCCCCGGCTCGTCGACGGGCAGCGATTCGGGTTCGCGGACGACTTCGATCTCGACCGTCGCGTTGGAATCGTCACGGTGGACCCGCCAGACGCCGACCTCGTCGGGGATGCGGTTCAGGTGCGCTCGGGTGACGTAGCTCTCGGTCGCGAGGATCGCCTCGTCGACCAGCGCGAGGCTGACGTCGGTCCGCAACTGCGCCTCGAGGTCGCCGGGTCGGCCGAGGTCGGGTTTGTTCTCGATCCCGACCAGCCGGCCGTACCAGTCGGGGTAGCGAGCGACCTGCCGGACGTACTCGCGGCCCGTCCGGCGTTCACGTTCGAAAAACCCGATCTCGAGGGCGCGCTCCGTGGCCCGGCGTGCCCGATCGGGGTGGCAGTCGAAGGCGGACTTCCAGTACCGCGCACTACCGGTCCCGACGGCGGATTCGATGGCGGCTTCGGGGATCGATTCGCTCGTGATCGCGATCCGATCGTCGAACGACGGGCCGGGCTCGACGCGGACGATATCGAGGATCCGCCCCCCGGGATCGGCGATGCCTGCGCCGAGTTGACGAGCGACGATCCCCGAGCGTCGCCGCTCGAGGTGGGCACAGAGTTCGAGTTCGAACGCGAACTCGGATGCGGTCACGGTACCGGAGAGGGAAGCGAGCGAGAAAAGTCGTCGGGTTCGGCGGTATGAGTCAGCCCGGCGACGCCTGACGGCGATCGGGACCGACTGCTCGCCGCCGGCGATCGACGTGGGTGGCGATCCGCCGGTAGAACCGCCTCGTCCCGACGACGCCGACGCCCAGCGTCAGGAGACCGACGACCAGCGAAACCGGGAACGCGATCGCCGGCTCGTCGCCGACCGTCGACGCCGCAACGAGTCCGGCGAGCGTGGCCGTAAACAGCAGCCCTGTCGTGGCGAGCGAGACGACGGCGGTCTCGAGCACGCTTTTCCGACCGACGAGCGGGGTCGACTGTGGGGGTTTGGGTGCGTACATTTCGTCTCACCTGTACCGAGACGCCGACGGCCAATAAGTGTAATCTGAAATATATTATTGTACGAACATTACTGAAATCCGTTTGAGGACGCTTCGTGAGCGGTATCGATCCTGATCAGAACGCCTCGGCTAAACGAACAGTCGACAAGAATCCGGTGACCGGTCGCCTCTTAGTCGCCGCGTTCGACCCGCGTCTCGAGGACGTCGAGGTCGCCGTTCATCGTGACGCGGAGTTCGTCGCCGGCGAGCGGGATACACACGGCGAGGCGGTACGGATCGCGCTCGCGGACCTCGGTGTGTTCGTCGGAGACACACCACGGAAGCGTCCAGTACGGCCGCTCGTCGAGCGAGATCCCGCGCTCGCGGTGGAAACTGACGACCGCGGAGTGATCGAGCAGTCGGAGTCCGGCGGCCGAACAGAGGGTGTGGCCACACTGTACGCACTCGTGATCGACGCGAACGGCGGCCCCGAGACAGCAGTCCTCGTCCGTTTCGACGACGTGTGTCCCCATCCGGCCGCTACACTCCGGGCAGACGCCGTCGGCCGCCAGACAGTGTAGATGACGGACCCGCTGGTCGAACGCGTCGGCGATCTCCTCGCGGGTACGGTCGTTCAACCCGCCCGGCGGAAACGCGTACTCGCCGTGACCGTGTCCGCAGTCGGGACATTCGATGGATAGCCGCTCGTCCTCGTAGACCGCCTGTAACGGCCCCTCACAGGCGAAACAGGTCCCTTCGACCGGGAACGGCTCGAGCGACGGGTGTTCGTTGAACGATCCCGCGATCACCGAGCGAACGACCTTCTCGCCGGCGTGTTTGAACGCGTAGCCGTCCGACCGTTGTATCACGAAGTGCCCGGTCAGTTTCTGTAAGTGATAGTTGAACTGTGCCGAATCGCGCATCCCGACCTCGCGACGCAGTTCGGAGAACGAGACGGGACCGTCGTCGGCCGCCCACAGCGCTTCCAGAATCGCCAATCGCGTCTCGTTGCCGACCAGCGCGAACGCGTCGGCCGGATCGAGACACTCCGTACACTCGAGGGCGTTTTCGTCGTCCCCCGAGACGTCCGATCGACTCATACCGCCACGTACGAAGCCGGATGCCAAAACCGTTCCCTGAATCGGATTTGTGTATGATATCAGATAATTGGTGCTCGAGCGGGTTCAGGTCGAGGCGGAGAAGGCGGCGGTGGGTGACTACGGCCGCGGTGCGGTCTTCTGCAGTGCCGTTTCGGCGATGTTCCCGCCGTAGTCGGCGCTTCGGGACAACGAATCGAGGATCAGTCCCAGCGACTGCGCCTGGACGGGGTCGAGTTCCCGTAACAGATCGTCGATGCGACGCGTGTGCTCGTCGATATCGAGAACGGACTCGAGGGCATCGTGACCGAGATCGGTCGCCTCGTCGGTATCCTCCGCAAACAGCGCGTCCATCGACTTTTCGAGGATCGCCGCGACGTCGTCGTGTACCTCCAGCAACGCCCCGGCGACGTCCTCGGGGATCGTTCCGAACTTTTGGGCGAGTTGACTGATTTTGACGGCATGGTCGGCGACGCGCTCGAGCTGGCGGGCGCTCGAATGGAGGTCGAAGCAGTCCTCGCGGGAGACGCCCAGCCCCTCGGCGGCCCGCGGTGAACGCAGCGTCGCTCGGAAAATCCGCGAGACGACGAGGAAGAGCCGGTCGACGTCGTCGTCTCGTTCGATCACGTCGGCAGCGATATCGTCGTCGTTCTCGACGAGGGCCGTGATGGCGTCCTCGAGCATCGACGTTGCGATCAGGCGCATTCGCGTGATTGCGTTGACGATCGACAGCTCCGAGGAGTCCAACAGGTCCTGAACGACGACCCGGTCGGTCTGTTCCTCGACGACCTCGACGCCGATCAGCCCCTGGATCGCGCTGCGAATCGCCCGCCGCTGGTCGGTCGTAATCCGGTTGGCCTCGAGGTGGATGATGTCGAAGCCGCTGACGTACATCGTCAGGACGGCGCGGACGAGCTGCTCGTCCGCGAGTGCGGAGACGTCGAGCGTACCCTCCTGATGGTCGGCGTCGCTCTGTGGGGTGACCAACAGCGTGTCGTCTTCCGAGTAAATCTCGACGGTGGATCCGCTACTGATTCCGTTTTCGGTTGCCCATTCCTTCGGAAGCGACACCGTGTACGTTGATCCGCCGGTCACCTGGACCTTGCGTGTCTCCATACGGCGCGCTTTCTATGGAGGGAACATAAATCTACCCGAGTCTATAGAGACCGGACTATATTCGAGTATTTGTGGGTTAAGCGGCTACTGTCCTCGATTTAGTGCACAGAATAAAACATATTCATATACAAACAACAGTTCACAAATATAGAGATATATATCTAGGTTGTGGTATATTTATCTTTGCCATTCTCCCGAGCGTTGGACGGGACGAATCATTCAGCGCGATCAGCGACGACATCGCGTTTTCGTATCCGGTTGTGACGGCGTTCAGTCACGGTATGCGGTTCCGATCGGACAGCAAACAGTATATAGACTCCTTCTCTTGGTCAAGGGCGGAACAGGACGGCTTCGAGGGCGTGATTAGAAATTCCGGAATAGGAGGGGTCAGAAACACCTATTCGGCATTTGTTGGGCTATTACCGACTGACGGATAGCGGGGTATAGCAGTACGTACAAATATATATTAGACATAGCATCGCTTTTCTATAATCTGTAGAACCCTCCTTGTGATGACCGACGATAGGCTCGGACGTTCGGTGCAAGGGGTTTCACGACGGAAGTTCATCGGTGCCGCCGGGGCAGTCGGCGCAGCCGCGATCGCCGGCTGTACCGAAGAGACCAGTGACAGCGACGGGCTCTCCGGCAGCATCGATATCTCGGGTTCGAGTACCGTCTTCCCGTTAATGGAGGCGATGACCGAGGAGTTCAGGGAGGAACACCCCGATATCGAAAACCCCGACGACGTCAAAATCGATATGACCCGGGACGGGTCGGGCGGCGGCTTCGCGGATAAGTTCTGTCCCGGTGAGTCGGATTTCAACAACGCCAGCCGACAGATCAAACCCGAAGAGGAGGATCATTGCGAGGAAAACGACGTCGAGTGGATCGAACTGGTCGCCGCGACGGACGCGCTGACTGTCGTCATCAACAACGACAACGACTGGGCGACCGAGATGACCGTCGAGGAGATCGCCCAGATCTGGGAGGCCGACGCCGCCGAAACCTGGAGCGACGTCAACGCCGACTGGCCCGACGAACCGATCGACCGATACGGTGCCGACGACACCAGCGGAACCTACGACTACTTCATCGAGAACGTCATGGGCGAAGAACGGGGGCATACGGACGACTACCAGGCGACGGAGCAGGACAACAACATCGTCCAAGGTGTCCAGGGTAACGAGTACGCGATCGGCTACTTCGGGTTTTCGTACTACTATCAGAACCCCGATTCGGTGACGGCAGTCGCGGTCGACAACGGCGACGGTCCCGTCGAACCGAGCCTCGAGACCGCCGCCTCCGGCGACTATCAGCCGCTGTCACGGTCGCTGTACACCTATCCCTCGACGTCGTCGCTCGAGAAGGAACACGTCGCCGCGTTCGCGCGCTTTTTCGTCGAACACACGACCGACGAGCAACTCGTCGCCGAGGACGTCGGCTACGTCCCCCTCAACGAGGAGCAACAGGCCGAACAGCTGGACAAACTCGAGGAAGTGATCGGCGAGGAAGACGAGTAATCGAGACAATGACTCGGGGTATTGCCACCAATCGTGAATACGAGTTCGCTGGGAACCGTCGCTGTTTCCACGGCCGGTTCGTCACGGGGATGGGGAGCCACGGGCCGACGAACGGACGGAGGTCCCCCAGCGGTGATCGACCGTGAGTGATCCGTCGGCAACGCCGGACCTCCAGCGGTCCCGCGGCATCGACGTGCTCAAGGAGCGGTCTTACGGGGGGTTTTTCGTCGCCTGTGCGCTGATCACCGTCCTCACGACGATCGCGATCTTCCTGACGCTGCTTTCGGATGCGACCGCGTTCTTTTCGGCGTATCCGATCAGCGATTTCCTTTTCGGGACCACGTGGAGTCCGAACCCGCGTGGCCAACACGGATACGTGTTCGGTATCCTCCCGCTGGTGATCGGGATGTTCACCGTGACGGCCATGGCGGCGCTCGTTGCGCTTCCAATCGGAACGCTGACGGCGATTTACCTCTCGGAGTACGCCAGCCCGCGCGTCCGGTCGATCCTCAAACCGATGCTGGAGATCCTCGCCGGGATCCCGACGGTCGTCTACGGCTACTTCGCACTCGTATACGTGACGCCGGCACTGCAGGCGACGCTGTTTCCCTCTCTGAAGACGTTCAACGCGCTTTCGGCGTCGCTGATGATCGGAATCATGATCATTCCGATGGTCTCGTCGATCAGCGAAGACGCCATGAGCGCGGTCCCGGACGAACTCCGTCAGGCCGGCTACGGGCTCGGAGCCACCAAGTACGAGGTGTCGACCCAGGTCGTCCTGCCGGCGGCGCTGTCGGGGATCGTCTCCTCGTACATTCTGGCGATTTCACGCGCGATCGGCGAGACCATGATCCTCGCCGTTGCGATGGGGTCGCAGGCTACCTTTCCGCCGGTCCATCGAGGGGTCGCGGGCGTCCCGTACATCCATCCGGGTGATGTCCTCCTCGAGCCGGGCATGACCATCACCACCGCGATGGTCAACATCGCCGGCGGTGACCTCACCGGCGGATCGTTGCCCTACGACTCGATGTTCGCGCTCGGACTCGTGCTGTTTGTCGCTACGTTCATCCTGAACGTCATCAGCGATCTGATCGCCGAACGATACAGGGAGGTATACTGAGATGGCTATCGAACACGATCAACGGACGCCCGAGCTCGGGCAGGTGAGCCGGTTCAAAGGCATCGTCTTCGAATATCTGGCGCTCGGCGCGTCGGTCGTCGGCATCCTCACGCTTGCGGTACTGTTGAGCTACGTCTCCATCGACGCGTTCGACCTTACCAACGCGAGCCTCGAGTGGATGGCGACCTACTATGTGACGCTGATACTGCCGTACATCGGCTTCTGTCTCTACAGTGCAAGCGACCGTGCGGTGACCGAACGGGTCGTCCTTGCGCTCGGTGGCGGCGCAGTAGTCACGCCGGTTGCGATCACGGGGTTCGAGGCACTGGTACGACCGATCTCGCGGCTCAACTGGCAGCTTGCGTACCTTTTTGCCGTCGTGATCCCCGTCGTGGGCTACGCAACGTACGTCGGCAGCCAGCGCCCGATCGGCCGGACCGGCTTCGGACTTGTCGGCCGGCTCGTCGGCGGCGCGGCGCTTGGAATCGGCCTGAGCCTCGTCTTCGTCGTCTTCGATCAGTACCTGTGGCTGCTGGCGTACACGTTCGGGTTGCTGCCGGCGGCCGGCGTCTACGGCTACGGTCACCGGCGCGAATCGCGGCCAGCAGCGCTGTCTGCGCCTCTCATCGCCGCGGTCGGTATCGGTGTCGCGGGTTACGTCCGCGGAGTGGTCGACGTCTATCCGGCGACGTGGCTGATCTTTCTCTGGACGCTCGCCGTCCCGACGTCGGCGGCCATCGCTGCGGTCGTTTCCCGCCGGAACGGGGTTCGGACCGGCGTCGCCGTCGGCATCACGACCCTCGCGCTGGCTGCCGGTGGCAGTTTCGCGGCCGGACTCGCCGGCTTCCCGCGGGCGAACGCACTGCTCGTGCTCCTTACGACCGCCGTCCCGGCGGTGGCGTTCATCAGGCGGGCTCTCGGGACCGAGACGGGGAAAGCGGGGCTTCTCCTGCCGGTGATCCTCGTCGGCGGCGTTCTCGCCGGTGTCGTCCTCGTCCGAACGCTCGGTCTGGTCGGCCCGAACCCGTGGCTCGACCTGTCGTTCGTGACGAGTAGCGCGTCGCGGACGCCCCGTGAAACGGGGATGTATCCGGCGATCGTGGGATCGGTCATGCTGCTCGCGTTCGTCGCGGTACTCTCGTTTGCGCTCGGTGTCGGCTCCGCGATCTGTCTCGAGGAGTACGCCCGGAACGGCGGCGTGATCGGTTCGATCGCACGCCTGATCCAGATCAACGTCGCGAACCTCGCGGCAGTTCCGTCGGTCGTCTACGGCCTGCTCGGACTCGGCCTGTTCGCCAATCTGCTCGGACTCGGCCTGGGGACGGTAGTCACCGCGTCGCTGACCCTGTCGCTTCTGGTCCTCCCGATGACGATCATCTCGTCACAGGAGGCGATCCGGTCCGTTCCCGACGATCTCCGCAACGGTTCCTATGCGATGGGCGCGACCAGGTGGCAGACCATCCGAAACGTCGTGCTTCCCGAAGCGTTTCCGAGCATCCTGACCGGGACCATCCTCGCACTCGGCCGAGCGATCGGCGAAACAGCGCCGCTGATCATGATCCGTGCCGCCACGCTTACGTACACCCCGCCGAACGGCGTCTGGGACACGGTAAGTGCCATGCCGATGCAGATCTATGCCTGGTCGGGCGACGCGATCGGTGCCTTCCGCTACGGCGTCCTCGCCGCCGGGGTGGTCACCCTCTTGCTCGTCCTGATCGGAATGAACGCGACCGCGATCGTCCTCCGGCACAGGTACCAACGTCAGGCGTGACCACATGAACACTGAGCCGATTACGATCGATGGCCGAGTGGATTCGCGACCGGACTGCTGTCGGACTGGATCCCCGGCCCCACTGGCTCGGTCGACACCGCCATCGCGGCCCCGTTTGGTCCCGTTCCCGAAATGACACCCTCTACAGCAATCAAAAACCCATGACTCGAACCGAATACCAGCACCGACTCGAGCAGCTTCGGACGGACGTCGTCGAGATGAGCGACCTCGTCTGTGAACGGCTCCGGCGGGCGCTCGAGGCCTACGAGGCCAAAGACGACGCCCTCGCTGCCGATGTCATCGTCGGCGATCACGAGGTCAACGACCGGTACCTCGAACTCGAACGGGACTGTCTGGAGCTGCTCGCGCTCCAGCAACCCGTCGCCGGCGACCTCCGCGTTATCGCCGCCTCGTTCAAGATCATCACCGACCTCGAGCGAATCGGCGATCTCGCGGTCAACCTCGGCGAGTACACCCAGCGGGCCGAGCGAAACCGCTATCCCGACATCGACATCACGTACATCGGCGAGCGAACGGTCGAGATGGTCGAGACGGCCACGCGGGCCTACGCGGACGGCGACGCGGCGGCGGCGCGGGAGATCGCCGTCACCGACGACGAGATCGATACGCTGTGTGAGAACGCGAGCGCGGTCGTCGTCCGGGACCTCCTCGAGGCCGATCTCGGAGCCGGCGGCCAACCGCTGCTCGACGACGTCTCCCGGATGCTGCTTACGCTTCGCGATATCGAGCGGATCGGCGACCACGCGGTAAACGTCGCCGCGCGAACGGTGTACATGGTCGAAACCGACGACGAACTGATCTACTGACGGAACTCATCGGAGCGACGACACTCGAGAACCGTCACACACGATATCGAGGTACCACCATGAACCAGTACACGACGATCGGATTCGTCTGCGTGCAAAACGCCGGGCGAAGTCAAATGGCGGCAGCGTTCGCCGAACAAGAACGGGCGATACGGGGCCTCGAAGGCGTCGAAATCCGTACTGGTGGGACCGATCCGGCCGAACGGGTTCACGATGTCGTCGTTGCGGTCATGAACGACGACGGAATCGATCTCACGGATCGCACCCCGCGGGAGATCACGCCGGACGAACTCGCGGCCTGTGACGTCGTGGTCACGATGGGCTGTTCGGCCGACGGCGTCTGTCCGGTGACATGGCGCGGCGACGCGCGTGACTGGGACCTCTCCGATCCCCACGACGCCTCGATCGGGACGGTCCGCGAGATCCGCGACGAGATTCGACGGCGAGTGACGGCGCTGTTCGACGAACTCGAGGCGGGAGAACCGTGTTGACGGCGGTGATCCTCGAGGGCGTGACGGTCGCGGTCGCCGATACGATCGTCGGATGAAAACGGCGGTAGCTCGCAACCTTTATCAAGCGCACGGCGGAACCTACTCCTAAGATTACTCACCGTCTTATGGTAGGAAATGGACAACCGGAGGTGAACATCGGGCTCGTCGGTCACGTCGACCACGGCAAGACGACGCTGGTGCAAGCCCTCAGTGGCTCGTGGACGGACCAGCACAGCGAGGAGATGAAACGCGGTATCTCCATCAGACTCGGCTACGCCGACGCGACGTTCCGCCACTGCGACGGCGTGGACGAACCCGAGTGTTACACCGTCGAACAGGAGTGTCCGGACGGCTCGACGAGCGAGCCGCTTCGGACCGTTTCGTTCGTCGACGCCCCTGGTCACGAGACCCTGATGGCGACGATGCTCTCGGGCGCGTCGCTGATGGACGGGGCCGTGCTGGTCGTCAGCGCCAACGAACCCGTCCCCCAGCCCCAGACCGAGGAGCACCTGATGGCGCTCGACATCATCGGCATCGACAACATCGTCATCGCCCAGAACAAAGTCGACCTCGTCGATTCCGAGCAAGCCCGGAACAACTACGAACAGATTCAGGAGTTCGTCGAGGGAACCGTCGCCGAAGACGCCCCCGTCGTTCCGATCTCCGCGGGCCAGGAGGTCAACCTCGATCTGCTGATTCAGGCGATCGAGGAGGAGATCCCCACGCCCGACCGCGACCCGGCTGCCGACCCGCGGATGCACGTCGCCCGCAGCTTCGACATCAACAAGCCCGGGACGACTGCGACGGATCTGGCCGGCGGCGTCCTCGGTGGCAGCCTCGTTCAGGGCGAACTCGAGGTCGGCGACGAGATCGAGATCCGCCCCGGCCGCGAGGTCGAGGAGGGCGGCCAGACCGAGTACGTTCCGATCGAGACGACGATCCGCTCGCTGCAGGCCGGCGGCGAAACTGTCGACACGGTCACGCCGGGCGGGCTGCTCGGGGTCGGTACCGGACTCGATCCGTCGCTGACGAAAGGCGACGCGCTGGCGGGTCGGATGGCCGGCCCGCCGGGTACGTTGCCGCCGACGTGGGACGGGTTCACCATGGACGTCGACCTGCTCGATCGCGTCGTCGGGACCGACGGCGGCGAGGTCGAGGAGATCAGTACCGGCGAGCCCCTGATGATGACCGTCGGAACCGCGACGACCGTCGGCGCGGTAACGAGCGCGCGCGAAGGCGAGTGCGAGGTCAACCTCAAACGCCCCGTCGCCGCCGAACCCGGCGCGAAGATCGCGATCAACCGCCGGATCGGTGCGCGCTGGCGGCTGATCGGGCTCGGAACGCTACAGGAGTAACGCGACGAGGACGAGACAGGAGAACCGAGCATGAGTACACGGGTCGCCCTCGATACGAGCGCGCTGATGATGCCGGTCGAACTCGACGTCCGGCTGTTCGACGAACTCGATCGACTCCTCGAGTCGTTCGAGCCGACGACCCCCCAGGCGGTCGTCGAGGAACTCCGGCGACTGTCCGAGAAGGGGGGCCGGGAGGGAACGGCCGCGACCGTCGGTCACGACCTGGCGACCGAACGCTGTCTCGTCGTCGACACCGAGGCGTCCTACGCCGACGACGCCTTGGTCGAACTCGCCCGCGAGGGGGCGGTCGATTACGTCGTCACCAACGACCGACCGCTGCGTGACCGGGTACTCGAGGCGAACAGACCGGTAATTGCATTACGCGGGAGAAACAAGTTAGCGATCACTCAACCATAGATGTACAAACGGGTTAGACTGAAGGACACGGTGGAGGTACCGCCGGAGGAGCTCGGCGACGTGTCGCCGGAGCTCGTCAAGCGACTGTTGCAGGACAAGCTCGAGGGACGAATGGATGAGGAGGTCGGCAGCGTCGTCTCCGTCACCGAAGTACACGACATCGGTGAGGGGACGGTCCTGCCGAACCGGCCGGGCGTCTACTACGAGGCCGACTTCGACGCCGTCACGTTCGATCCACAGATGCAGGAAGTCGTCGACGGCACCGTCGTCGAGGTCGTCGAGTTCGGGGCGTTCGTCGGGATCGGCCCGGTCGACGGGCTGTTGCACGTCTCACAGATCAGCGACGAGTACCTCGCCTTCGACGCCGAGAACCAGCAACTCGCATCCAACGAATCGAACCGCACGCTCGGCGTCGACGACGCCGTCCGGGCCCGCATCGTCACCAAGAGCATCGACGAGCGCAACCCACGGGACTCGAAGATCGGACTCACGGCCAAACAGCCCGGGCTCGGCAAACACGGCTGGCTCGAGGAAGAACACGAGAAACGCGAAGCGACAGCGACCGAAGGTGAATAACGATGGCATCCGACCGTCTCGTCTGTCGTGAGTGTCACCGCGTCAACGATCCGGACAACGAAACCTGCGACGCCTGTAACTCCTCGTCGCTCACCGAGGACTGGGCGGGCTACGTCGTCATCGCCCACCCGGAGGACAGCCGGATCGCAAGCGAAATGCAGGTCACCGAACCGGGCGCGTACGCGCTGAAAGTCCGGTAAGGGAGCCGTGGCACGCGACGACGATCGAGAACCGGAGACGACCGCCCGCGACGAGCAGCTACTGGTCCTTCCCGACGAGCTTCGACACGAACTCAAGGAGCCGATGGGACCGATCGAAACCGACGCCGACCGGCTCCTGGAAGCGGTCGGCGGCCCGCTGATCGCCGTCGGCGATGTCGTCACCTACCACCTCCTGCAGGCGGGTCGCCCGCCGGACGTCGCGTTCGTCGACGAACGAACCAAACGCGAGACAGTCGACGAGGAGATCCGGGAGGCCGTCGCCGACGAAGTGACCATCGAAGCCGTCAATCCGCCCGCCGAAATCTCCGCGGACGTCGTCCGGGCGCTGCTCGAGGGGCTGGCCCGCGAGGAGCCGACGACGATCCTCGTCGACGGCGAGGAGGACCTGCTCGCGTTGCCGGCGATCGCCGTCGCCCCGGCGGGAGCGAGCGTCGTCTACGGACAGCCGGACGAGGGGATGGTCCACGTCCGCGTTACCGACGAGCATCGCGCCGAGATGCGCGCCCTGCTCGAGCGGTTCGAGGGCGATCTCGATCGATTCTGGGCATTGCTCGAGGGTGGCGGCGAGGACGTCTGACGTCGTCACCGATCCAAGAGCGGGATTTACGACGATGTGGGGGTTCTCGGTATCGCCATCCTACTATATTTCCACCACAAAATGATTATTATAGGTCATGCCGTAGGTGGGAGTATGTCATCGTCAACGCTCTCGTCAGTCGGCGCGAAGTGGAATCCGGTCGTCCTTCGGGTAGCGCTCGGAATCGTGCTCGTCGTCGCCGGCGTCGGGAAGCTGTTCGCCGTTGGACCGAAAGCGATGGGGATCGGCGGGCTTACCGGAGTCCTTGCTTCACAGGGCGTTCCGGCACCGACGCTCGTTGCGTGGCTCGTTGCGGCGGGTGAGACGGCCGGCGGCGTGTCGCTTCTCCTCGGAGTGTTCACCCGATATGCGGCGGCGGTGGCCGCGGTAATCATGTTCTCGGCGACGGTACTCGTCCACTTGCCAAACGGGTTCGTCGTCGCGGATGGCGGCTTCGAGTACACGATGGTCCTGTTTCTGGTCGCGGTTTCGCTCGTCCTGAGCGGCCCCGGCGCGCTCTCGGTCGAACGAGCAGTGTTCGACGACGAACTGTTCGTCCCGATCGACACCGACAACGGATACCGACGCTCGTAATGCCAGGTAGACGGTCACTGCGGACACGGCGAACCGCCGCGTCTCACCGGTGTAACTCGATCCCACGAACGGCTGCCGTCTCACAGCGGACCCGGTCACGAAGCGAGCCGGAATCGACGAACGGTGACAACAGCGAATGGATTCGAGCCACCGTTCGACAGGATATTTATCGCCAGCCGTGAACGTGACGAACATGTACGATTTCGTCGTCGTCGGCGTCGGCCCTTCCGGAGCGCGGTTCTCGAGACGGGCCGCCGAGAAGGGCTACGACGTCCTCGCCGTGGAGCAGGGCACGATCGGCACGCCGCTTGCCTGCTCGGGTCACGTGAGTACCGACATCTGGCAGTACACCGGTTGCGAGGCTCGTGAGGACCTGTTCCAGAACGAGGTGTACGGCGCGCGGTTCCACGTCGGCGGTCCCCACAGCAAATCGTACCCCTTCTACAAGCGCGAGGTCGCCTCGAACGTCATCGACCGCGTCGGACTGGATCGCCACCTCGCCGCCCTCGCGCGGGAGGCGGGCGCGGAGATCCGCGAGGAACACACCGTTACGGATGTCCGCGAACATCGGGACCGCGTCGAGGTCGTCGCCAGCGGCCCGGACGGGGTCGTCGAGTTCGAGGCGAAGATGCTCGCCGGCTGTGACGGGCCGCGATCGCGGGTCAGGGACGAACTCGGGCTCCCACAGCCCGGCGAACTGCTCCACGGGGTCCTCGCGTTTTCCGACGAGGAGGATCATCAGGACTTCGTCGACGTTCACCTGACCGCACCGACGTTTTTCGCCTGGCGGATTCCCCGCGGCGAGGCCGGCGTCGAGTACGGCCTCGCGGCACCGCCGGGCGTTCAGGTCACGAAACACTTCGAGGAGTTGATCGACGGCTACGAGATCGACGTCTCCCACCGGTGTTCCGGGGCGATTCCGGTCGGGCCGCCCGATCGAGTGACGTCCCGTCGGGCGTTCCTGATCGGCGACGCGGCCTCGCAGACCAAGCCGTTCACCGGCGGCGGCATCCTCTATGGCATGACCTGTGCCGACCACGCTGCCCGCGAGATCGACCCCGACCGGCCGACGACGCTCGCGGCCTACGAGCGCGCCTGGCGGGACGATCTGGCACGCGAGATGGAACTGGGCCACTGGCTCCGGCGGGCCTATTCGCTCCCCGAGCCGGTCCAGCACGTCGGTCTCGGCGCGCTGTCCGGCGAGATCGGCGTCCACATGGACCGGCCGACGTCGCTGTTTTCCACCGACCACTTCAAGGCGTTGCTGTCGCGGCTCTGAGCGAACGGCTTCGTCGGCCACGCCGGAGCGTCGCTCCCTGCCCATTGCGGATCGACCGACGAGCGTGAACGACAGATCGAAGGGGACGCTCCCGGAACCACCCGTGGATGACAGGACGGCAGACGGCCGCCGTCGAGTTCGTCGCCGGGACGCTCGAGCGGCTGGGTATCATCGACGCCGAGCGGTTCCGTCCGACCGCCGCGCTGGCGTGGCCCCGAGTCGTCACCGGGTTCGCGATCATGTCGAAACAGACGGCCGACCTCGCGATGGTCGGCGTCGCGGTCGGAACCGCGGGAACGACGGGACTCGCGTTCGCGCTCGCCTACTGGGAGGTCGTGACGATGGTCGGGCTCGGCCTCGCGGGCGGCACCGTCAGCCTCGTCTCGCAGAACTACGGCGGCGAGGCCACCGACCGTGCATCGCTGGTCGTGACCCAGAGCGTGCTTCTCGCGATCGGGCTCTCGACCCCGATGATGGCCGCGTTTCTCTTGGGTTCCGAACGGTTGATCGGCCTGCTCGGGGCCGGGTCGGCGTCGCTCGAGTACGGCAGTACCTATCTCGTCTTCGTCGCCCCGGCGATCTGCTTCGAACTGTGTAACCTCATCGCCAGCCGGACGTACACGGGTGTGGGCGATACGTTCACCGAGATGGTCGCCCGCGCCGGCGGCGCGGTGCTTAACATCGCCCTCAACGCGGTCCTCATCTTCGGGTTCGGCCTGGGCGTCGCCGGTGCCGCGATCGGATCGACCGTTTCGGCGGGCTTCGTGTCCCTCGTGTTGGCGTGGGGAATGACGGGCCGATCGTACGGGTTCCTCGGGATGGAGCCGAGTCCCGTCCCGATCTCCCGCTCGCAGTCGTGGCTCGAGCCGACGATGATCCGGCAGTTGGTCGAAATCGCCACGCCGGAGATCGGCCGCCGACTCGCACAGGGGATCGTCGTCTTCCCCCTGCTCTGGATCGCCGCGTCGTTCGGACCGGTGGTAGTCACGGCGCTTGAGGTCGGCCGGCGAGTACGCAGCCTGATCAACAGCGTCAACTGGGGGCTGTCGCTCGCCGCGAGCTCGCTCGTCGGTCAGGCGCTCGGCGCGGGCGACGCGGACGAGGCGGGTGCCTACGGAGCGGCGATCATCCGGCTGTCGACGGTACTTTACGTCGGGCTGGCCGCCCTGATCGTCGTCTTCGCGACTCCGATCGCCGACGTGTTCGTCACCAGCCCGGACGCGCTTGCGCGAACGACCACGTTCGTCGGCGTCAGCGCGGTCAGCGCGATCGGCTTCGGTATCGACGGTGCCGCCGCCGGCGCGCTTCTGGGGGCCGGCGACACCCGCCTGCCGTTCGTCGCCTCGTTGCTCGGCCGATACGGGTTCGCACTCCCGGCGGCCGCGCTCGGGCTGGTCACGCCGCTGGGGATCGGCGGCCTCTATCTCGCGGTCTTGCTCGAGACGTTCGTTCCGGGCGGGTGTAACTACTGGCTCTTCCGGCGTGGCCGCTGGAGAGCCGTGAGCCGGCGCTATCGGACCGCCGGGTGAGGGAACCCACCGGCACCCCGGCCGAACCGACCCCGTCACGACCGTTCGCCGGTATCCTCTCCGATATGTGACAACCACAGCACATTTAATACCCGTAGTGAGGACGTTTGGAACGTGCCACCGGAATACATACCGACCGACATGATGGACCGGGAGTCGCGTTCGAACCGCTACTACCGCAACGCGGTCGAGCGCCACTGGGACCCCGGCGAGATCGATCTCGAGGCCGACGTCGAGAACCTGCTCGAGTACATCGAGGGAGCCACGAGCTACGACCGCGGGGACTGGGACCGGACGCTGAACGGCATCGCGAAGTTCGGAGCCGGCGAGGACGCGGTTACCGAAGACCTCGCCCCGCTGGCGACGGTTCTCGAGGACATCGACGATCAGCTCTTTCTGACGACTCAGCTGTACGAGGAGGCCAAACACGCCGACTTCTTCGATCGCTACTGGCGCGAGGTGATCTGGACGGTCGAGGACGAACTCGGCTGGGAGCGGTCGAACCCCCGCGCCGACAGGTGGTTCAACGATCCCTACGTCGAACTGTTCGACCGCAACAGAGCGGCCCAGTATCGGCTGCTCGAGGAAGACACGCCGGAAAACCGCGCGAAGGCGTACTGCCACTACCATCTCACCGTCGAAGGAATCCTCGCCCAGACGGGCTACTACGGGATGCAGACGTCCTACGGCGGGGAGTTCGAGGATCTGCCGCATCTCCCGGGACTCGTCGAAGGATTCACGAAGATCCGAAGCGACGAAGGCAGGCACGTCGGATTCGGCATGAACCAGCTCAAGAAACTCGTACGAGACGGCGTCGATCCGCAACTCGTCGAGGAGACGGTCAGCGAACTCCTCCCGCTCGTCCAGGGTATCACCGAGGACGAGCGGTTCCAACCCGACGACGCCGACGACCAGCCCGGCCTCGACGACGGCGAACTGGCCGCCTACGCCGTCGAGAAACACACCGACCGGATGCAACAGATTACGGACGCGACGGCCGACGTTCCCGATGTCGACGAGTTGGTGCAACTTGACGGCGACGACTGAGGGCACCGTGTGACCGTGCTGGCCGCGCTCACTCGAACAGATCGACGTGTCGCTGTGCGAGGTTGGTGTACTCGCCCGACGAGAACGACTCGAAGATCGCGTCGGCGTCGATGCCCGTCTCCTCGAGCGGCGTGATCTCGGCGGGGACCCCCCGGACGAACGACTCGGACGGGATATCGTACTCGTCGGGGATGACCGTTCCAGCGGCGACGACGCTTCTCGAGCCGATCGTTACGTCCGTGTTCAGCGTGGCGTTGAAGCCGACCAGCGCCTGCTCCTCGACCGTCGCCTCGTTGAGGACGGCCCCGTGACCAACCATCACCCGATCCCCGATGGCCGAGGCGTGCACGGTCGCGTTGTCGCCGACGTGGGCTTGCTGTCCGACGTGGACGGGACCGATGTCACCGCGGAGGACGACCCCCGGCCAGACGCTCGCGTCCGCCGCGACCGCCACGTCGCCGACGAGCACCGCTTCCCGGCTCACCGCCGCTTCCTCGTGAATCGATGGGGTCGCGTCCTCGAACTCGTAGGTTCGGCTGTCGACCATACGGAACCCGACCACGATCACGACTATAAGCGTTCGTCGCCCACTGCCCGGCAGTCCTCGGCACCGACGCTATGTCGCTTGAGGCCCTGCCGTTGCTATGCTCGTCCTCGGCGACGCCCATGCGTCCGACCCGGATCGCCGCGACACGCTCCTCGAGATTTACTGGGCGCTGGAGCCGGAGTGCGTGCTTCAGGTCGGCGATCTCGAGCAGTACGACCTCCCGGCACCGACGTGGTTCGTCGCGGGCAACAACGAGGACTTCGACGTGATCGAGGCGCTTCGGGCGGGCGAGGAGCCGGCCGGCACGAACAACGTTCACCTGCTGGCGAGCACGGCCACGACGGTCGAGGGCCTTCGCGTCGCCGGCCTCTCGGGCAATTACGTCCCGACGAAGTACGACCTGTCGCGGCCGGAACTCGAGGGCGACCGGCGTCGTCACTTCACCCGCGAGGACGTCGACCGCGCCGCCGAACTGACCGACGTCGATGTCCTCCTGACTCACGATGCACCGCCCGGCCTCCTGTGGTACGGGTACGACCCCGGAACCGAACACGTGGCCGACCTGCTCGAGGCGATGTCGCCGCGGCTCTGTCTGGTTGGCCACCACCACGGCCACCGCGAGGCCGAGATCGCCGATACCCGTGTCGTGAGTCTCGCTCCCGTCTGGGAACGGTATTACACGCTCGATCCCGACACGCTGACGCTCGAGTCCCATGCACACGACCTCGGCTCGAGCGCGCACG
>NZ_HG315684.1:906364-934636 GCF_000455365.1 Halopiger djelfimassiliensis | reverse complement strand
CACAGCCTTCCGGTTTCGCTTGCGCCCGCGCTGTGTTGCGGGTTTCCTCCGCCGGTGTGGGTTCTCAAGCGGTTACTGCTAATTCCATATATCGATATTTGATTTATAGGGTGGACGACACGGACCATCCGGAACACGGTCCGATGACGGCTGGGCGTCGATTCTCGAGCGAAAGCGGTCCGGAGACGGCTCGTCCGGGTAGCAGTCAGGCGCTTACTCCTCGTCGGTCCAGAAATCGAACGACCGCCCGGGCGCGAACACGTCGAGGCCGACCGCCAATTCGTCCCCGTCGTTTGCGACCCGGTGGCGCTCCCACGCGTCGAGCCAGACCGAGTCGTACTGCTCGAGCGTAATCTCCTCGTCTTCGGTTGCGACCGTCAGCTCCCCCTGCAGACAGAGACAGACCTGTTCGTTCTCGTGGTCGTGCATCGGGGAGCTGTGGCCGGGCGGTTTCTCGAACCACTCGAAGGAAAAGCGGTCGCTGCCGGCCAGCGAGACGCGTCGCCACCCCTCGTCGGGTTCGTACGTCTCGGCGTCGTCGAACTCGACCGGCTTCATAGGTTCGCCCCCGTGGATCCGCCGTCGATCAACACGCTCTCGCCGTTGATGAATCCCGACAGCGGCGACGAGAGGTAAGCGACGGTGTTGCCCAGTTCCATAGGTTGGCCGACCCGCTCGAGCGGGTTACTCGCCCAGTCGGCCAGCCCCTCCTCGTAGGAGTCGTAGTCGCCGCGGTCGACGGCCTGCTCGACGAGTTCCTCGATGCGTTCGGTTTCGTGTGGGCCGGGTAACACCGCGTTCGCTCGCACGTCGGGGGCGAACTCCTGCGAGAGGGTTTTCTCGAGTCCGATAACGCTCATTCGGACCGCGTTCGACAGCACGAGGTCGTCGATGGCCTCCTTGACGCTTCTCGAGGTGATGGTCACGATCGTTCCCTGTTCGTCCCCCTCGCGGAGGTGGGGTTCGGCCTCGCGTGCGAGACGAACGACGCTCATCACGAGCAGGTCGTAGGCGTCGTACCAGTCCTCGTCGTCGGTCTCGAGGAACGGTCCAGACGGCGGGCCGCCGGCGCTGGTCACGAGGTGATCGAGGCCGCCGAACTCCTCGACGGTCGTCTCGACCAGCCGCTCGATGTCGCCCTCGTCGGTGAGGTCGCCCTGCTGGGCGACGACGTCCCCCGAAGCGACCGCCTCGACGTCCGCCTTCGCGTCCGCCAGCCGATCGGCGTCGCGACCGTTGATGACGACGTTTGCCCCCTCTCGAGCCAGCGCTTTCGCCGACGCCTTACCGAGACCGCTCGAGGATGCCGTTACGAGCGCCGCGTTGCCGTCGATACGAAGGTCCATGTGGTCCGTACTCCCCGACGACGACGAAAAAGATTTGGTTGCGGCACCGCTTACTCGAAGGCTGCCGTTCCGTCCTCGAACGCGAGCCGTTCGTGCTCGAGCACGGAAACCCCCGCTGGAAGCGTCTCGAGGACCGGCTCCGAGACGCGGAACTCCGCGAGATCGGTTGTGTTCTCGATCCAGACGATCCTGACGGTATCGGGGTCGTATCCGCCGAGTGCGTTTAGTGCGACCCGGAACGCGAGTTCGTCGTCAGGGACGACCGGTGGCAGTCGCACTTTCGCGAGCGAGCCGCTCGTTAGCGCGTTCGCGTAGGTTTTTCGGAGATCGAGCTGTTCGACCGCCTCGCGCCGGGTGAGATCGGCCAACCCGATCCCGTTGCCGTTCCCGTGTGTCTCCGCGGTGAGTCCGCGGGCGTAGATCAACTCGATCGACGGTCGCTCGGGGTCGGGCGCGTTGCGGACGCGATACCGGCCGATCACGTTCGTGTCCATCCCCGCGCCGGAGATCTCCTTGCCGAGTTCGTCGACGACCAGCAGATCGATGTCGTCGACCGGGAGCGTCGCCATCTCCGCCCGTGCCCGCTCGAGGAGGGCGGGTTCGCGCTCCTCGAGCGAGTCCGCCGGAATCGCCTCGACGTGGCCGATCCGTTCGTGGAAGTTCTCGACGACTGCGAGGCCGCCGAGCAGCGGTACCGACTCCCGGATGGTCCCCAGTAACGACTCGATCGTCGGCACGTATCCTTCCTCGAGCGCCGTCGCGTGAAACGCCTGCGCGCCACGTTGTTTACCGAGGCCGACCGTGAGCATCTTACAGAGGCCGCTTTCGATCCGGCCGGTGAAGTTCGTATGCGGTTTGATCCGGTTTATCACCAGGACGGCGTCGGCCTCGAGCGCTGCGGTCGCGAAGAAAACCGGCGTCGCGGTGGCCCCGACGTCGACGGTCCCGACCCTCTCGACGGCCATCCGCGCATCGATCGGGGCTCCGGCGGTCCGTTCGGTGATCCCGAGCGTCTCGAGCACCTCGCGTTGCCCGTCGGGGGTCGCCCCGCCGTGGCTCCCCATCGCCGGAACGATGACGGACTCGAACCCCCGATCCTCGAGGAACGAAACCGTCGCCGCGGTAATCTCGTCGATCGCGTGGATCCCCCTGCTCCCGACGCCGACGGCGACCGTCGATCCGGGCTCGAGGTCGGCAAGGGCCAGCCCTTGCAGCTCCGACCGCGTCGCAGCCGACGGGTCCGAAAGCGTTTCCGCGGACGGCTCGTAGCTGACTCGAGCGAACGACGGGAGCGGCTGTGGCTCGATGAGGTCGTCGAGGTCGTCCCGATCGGGAAACTCCATAGGGCAGCTACTGACGGCCCGCATATATCGTTGGCGAGGCCCGATGTGGCCTCGAGCCGACACACCGTTGCGTTACTGGCCGGCCGCGACGGTTCGGCGGGCGAACCGGCGAACGTGGGACGTGTACGCCGCCGGCCGGTGGAGATTACAGATGTGGCCGACGTCCGCGAGTACCTCGACGCGACCGTTCTGAGCGGCGGCCGCGTGGGCCTGCTCGCCGCGGCGCATGATCGTGTCGTTTTCGCCGTTGAGCACGAGCGTCGGACCGGGATACGTCGACAGCGCAGTCCGGAAGTCCCGGCCCGCGATATCTGGTCCGGCCTCCCCGAACGGTTTCGGGTAGAAGCCGGCCTCGATGATCGCCGTTTCGATGTCCGACGGGAGGTCGCGGTTGCGAACCCACCGCGTCGCGACCCACTCGACGCCGCGTTTGCCGAGATCCGGTTTCGTCACGAGTCGCGCCAGTCCGCCGGTCGCTCGCGTCAGCAGTTCCAGCCCTCGAACCGGGTTCGCGCTGCTTCCGGACAGTACCAACCCGTCGACGTCGCTGGGATGGCGATGGGCGTACTCCGTCGCGACGTAGCCGCCAAGCGAAAGCCCCACGAGAATCGCCGTCCCGTCGGTGTCGTTTCGGATTACCTCCCGGAGCTGGGCGACCGCCGGCTCGAGCTGGAAGCGTTCGTGCGCTCGCGTTCCGTGTCCGGGCAGGTCCGGGGCGACGACGCGAAACTCCCCGGCAAGGTCACGCCGCTGTGGCAGCCACATCTGTCGCGTCATCACGGCCCCGTGAACGAACACGATCGCCTGTGCGTCCGCCGGGCCGTCAACGTCGACGTTTCGCTCGAGTTCGCCAGATCCGCTCATACCGTCTTTCCGACGACGATGACCTTAGTGCTCGGGCCGGCATACAACGGCGAACGGAGCGTTCGGTTCCCCGCGGGTTCGTAATCGGACTCGAGGACGCCGTACAGCCGAACCAAGTCCGTGGTCCTTTCTGCCCTACTGTAAACCCTATCCCGCGATACAAAATAACGGTGGCAGCGCGCTCGGCACCCGTCTCGAGGCTGGCCCAGCTGGCCTCCTGCTACGAGCACCGAGTCTCGGGAGGACGATACTTCGTTCTGTTGGTTAGGAGAGGTGACGGAGTAGTTCCTCAGTTACCTCTTCCCGTTCATGATGGACCCAATGTGATGTGTCAGGGTACATCCGTAACTGCCCGTCCTCACAGTAGTCGACGCTCTTTCGGGCCATCGAGGGGACGAGCGCGATGTCGTCTTTTCCCCAACAAATCAGCGTCGGCTGGACAACGGTGTCGCGTGGTGGACCGTCCGACCGTCGGAACCCACGATACCAGTTTATCCGCGGTCCGACCCCGGTGTGGCACCAAGCCGCCCGGTAGCGCTGGATCGTTTCTTCGTCGAACGTTCCAGGGTTTGACGTTACTTCGAGCGCAGTAACCATCATCTCTGCATCGTTCCGGCCCAGTAGCCATTCGGGTAGCGCTGGTAGCTGATAGAACCACACGTACCAGCTCCGGGCAAGCTGTCGGGGACTGGATCGGACGACGTTTCGGTATACCGTTGGATGTGGGACATTCAAGATTCCGAGCCGGTCGACGAGGGATGGCCGACGGAGTGCAACGTTCCAGGCGACGAACGCGCCGAAGTCGTGCCCGACAACGTGTGCCGACTCCCGTCCCTCGCTGTGGATCAATTCGCAGACGTCTGCGGTGAGTTCCGCGATCCGATAGGAATCGATTCCGTCGGGAGCGGCGCTCAGATTGCACCCTCGCTGGTCAGGGACGACAACCCGGTAGCCGGCTTCGACGAGCGAACTGATCTGGGCGCGCCAGCCGTACCAGAAGTCGGGATGTCCATGCAGCAAGACGACCAGTGGCGCGTCGGGATCGCCCGCGACAACGACGTGTAGTTGGACGCCATTAACGCTGCGATAGGTGGATTCGACGCTCTGATCGGCGAGTAACGATGCATCAGTAGCCGGGCGTGATTCCGTGTCCGTCATCAGTAGTGGTTTGCAACGACAACCCGTTCCAGTAGTTGTGGCATCTGCACTGACAGTCACCGTGTGACAGGTGAGAATACCGGACAGCGCTGAATATGGTTACTGCCGCAGTCATCGGGTTCTTTTTAAACAGTCGTCCCGATTCGAACCATCTCAGCGAACGATTTCGCTAAACACACGTGCTTCGACTTTTCGAAGATGTTCGCCCACCGTCGCAGGAGCGATCCCGACGACCTCGGCAATGTCCTCGAGTGTCGCTTGGCGAGGGACGGTATAATATCCCAGATCAACTGCCACCTCTAGCACTTCCTCTTGTCGAACTGTGAACATCCTGCTGAACGATGATTCGGTGGGGTCGTACTCACCCATCTCGAGGATCTCCGCCGTGATCGATTCGACATCCTTGATATCTTCGAGCAGTGTTTCGAACGTCTCGTCACTTCCCAGGCATGTCACCTTGAGAAAGCCATCGGAAGTAAAGTAAATCGGCGTCTCAATCACCAGCTGTGAATCCCGCTGTAGCTCCAGCGCTCGGCGAGTCCCCGCTGTCGGTGTAAACTGACTCACAGCCAGCCAGCGGTCATCTCCGGAGAGAAGATACTCGGTCACATGCGGCGAATCCGTCATAATTTGCTTGTAGCGATCCAGGTCGCCGCTCGCCTCGGCACATAGCAACACGCTATCATCAGCGAGCAGCTCGACGTGATGAATGGCTCTCCGCTTGATAGAAGGTGCGGCCGCCAACTGCCTTCCGAGTGGATGGAATGCACTCCCTTCCTTCGGTTTGACGAGAACCGTGAGATACCGCATACGATGACTTCGAGTGGGATCGCTTAAAGTTGTGTCTAGAGAACACATCCGGGATGAAACCGGTTCTGAAGGCCCGGATCAACAGCGAAAGCGATTCGGGATGACGTCGGTGCGGCCGCCAACGGCCGTTTCACCGCCACCGAATCCGACTCGAGGTCGGGCAGCCCCCGACTCGAGCAGCCGGAAGTGACACGACCGTTTCGAAACGGTTACGTTCTTGCTCGAGAGACGAACGTTCGTACTCGACCGACGGTGGCGTACTGCGGTTCGACTCCGCGGGTCGGCATTGAGGCGGCCACAGCGGCGGGGAAACACCCGTACCCATCCCGAACACGGACGTTAAGCCCGCCAGCGTCCCGGCAACTACTGGAGTGGGCGACCCTCTGGGAACGTCGGCTCGCCGCCTCGCTATTCATTCCTCGTATCACCGTCAGGCCAGCGGCTCGTAGCCCGCATCGCGGATCGCATCCGAGAGGTCGTCCGCCGATACGTCATCCGTGACGACGACATCGACCGTCTCCGCCTCGTGGTGGGCCTCCACCCGCGTTACGCCGTCGACCGTCGTAAGCGAGTGCTCGATGGTTCGTTCGCAACTCTCACACGACAGGCCCGCGACCGATAGCGTTACGCGCTCCATGCGCAGTGTTATCATCTCAACGCGAAAACGGTTGCGCCGATGCCGATTTCCGGATTATTCGACCGATCCCGGTATCCGAGGAGCGCGGACGCTTACTGGTCGGCGTCAGGATCGTGGTCCCGATTTTCGTCCGCCGTTCGTCGGCCGGTGTCCGATCGTCGGCGTTCGTCGCCGTTCCGTCCGGCGTCCGTATCGGGGTGTCGACCGGGGCCGGACTCGGGTTCCGTCACCCGCGCGGCCGGGTCCATATCCTCGGTCGTCGCCTCTCGTCCCCGCTCGATTTCGGCATCGGTGCGACGGTGCTCGTCGTCGGGATCGATCGAGGCGTCCGTTCGCCGGTGTTCGTCGGTGGGGTCGACGGCCGCGTCGGTCCGTTCCTCGAACTGGTCGGGGCGGACCTCGATGTTCGGCTCCCGATCCCGGGTGGTGTCTCCTGTACGGGACTCGCGATCGGGTTCGGAATCGGACAGGAGATCGCCCTCGAGCCGTACCGCATCGTCGGTGACCGCGCGTATCGCGTCGGGATCGAGCGGCAGCGGATCGTCGGCTCGGCTCTCCCAGCCAAGCGAGGATTTGATCGACTCTACGGCTCCGGGTTTCGGTCTGACGTGGGCGATCCCCTCGTCGACGCTCGCGACGACGCCGACCACCTCTCCGTCGGCGTTTTCGACGCGTTTTCCCACGTCGTCGTCCGTTATGGAGCCACACATATCGCGGCAGTATCGCCACTCGAGACAAGCCAGTGGTGCCTGCAACGGCCGGCCGGCGCGCCAGTGCGGACGAAGGCGACCGTGCTCACGACGACCCGGTGTCCGGGTCCCGTTCGACCGCCGACTCCGTTCGTTCGTCGGAGATGTCGGTCCGCGTCGAGTCGTCGCTCCCTTTCGGTTGCGGCCGGTCTTGCGGGTCGCTGATACCCTCTTCGAGCCGGATTCTGGTGTCAGTGATCTCGAAGACCGAATCGGCCTCCAGCAGGAAGGACTCCCCGATGTCGCTCCAGCCGAGTCGTGCCTTGAGCGTCTCGACGATGTCGGGGTCCGGTTCGACGCGAGCGGTTCCGTCTTCCTCGATCGTCGTCACGCGTCCGAGCGCCGTTCCGTCGGCTTTTTCGACGGTTTTGCCGACGTCATCGTCCGTAAACGAGGGTGCCATCGTTCGGACCGTATCACCACTCGCGACAAGCCGGTAGTGCCTGCATTCGCCACGCCGGAATCGGACGACTTCACGAACGATCGGCGTTCGTGTCCCGATGTGGTGGCCGATCCACAGGCTTTTGCACGTATGACCGAAACCGCCGGTATGTCACTGGAAGACGAGTCGCTCGAGTACCACGAGCGGCGACCGCCCGGCAAGACCGAAACGCGGACGACGAAACCGACGAACACGCAGCGGGAGTTGAGTCTGGCGTACTCCCCCGGGGTCGCCGGTCCCTGTCGGGCCATCGCCGACGACACTGACGCGGCCTACCGGTATACGGGGAAGGGGAATCTGGTCGGCGTCGTCTCCAACGGCAGCGCGGTGCTCGGGTTGGGCGACATCGGTCCGCAGGCGTCGAAACCGGTTATGGAAGGGAAGGGCGTGTTGTTCAAACGCTTCGCCGATATCGACGTGTTCGATATCGAACTCGACCACGACGATCCGGACGCGTTCGTCGAATCGGTCGCCGGGATGGAGCCGACGTTCGGCGGGATCAACCTCGAGGACATCGCGGCCCCGGCGTGTTTCACCATCGAGGAGCGACTCAGAGAGCGGTTGTCGATCCCCGTCTTCCACGACGACCAGCACGGGACTGCGATCATCAGCGGCGCGGCGTTGGTGAACGCCGCCGACATCGCCGACAAGGATCTCGAGTCGCTGAAGGTGACGTTTGCCGGCGCGGGGGCCGCGGCGGTCGCGACGGCCCGGTTTTACGTCTCGCTGGGCGTCCGGCCGGCGAACATCACGATGGTCGACATCGACGGCATCCTCACTACCGAGCGTGCAAAAGCGGGCGAGTTGAACCCGTACAACCGCGAGTTCGCTCGCGATATCCCGGAGGGGGACCTCGCGGACGCGATGGTCGACGCGGACGTCTTCGTCGGCCTCTCGGTCGGGGGCATCGTCGACGAGGAGATGATCCGATCGATGGCCGGCGATCCGATCGTCTTCGCGATGGCCAACCCCGACCCCGAGATCGGGTACGAGCGGGCGAAAGCGGCGCGCGAGGACACGGTTATCATGGCCACGGGACGGTCGGATTATCCCAATCAGGTCAACAACGTCCTCGGCTTTCCCTTCATCTTCCGTGGCGCGCTCGACGTCCGCGCGACCGAGATCAACGAACAGATGAAAGTCGCCGCCGCGAGGGCGCTCGCCGATCTCGCCCGGAAAGACGTCCCCGACGCCGTACGCGAGGCCTACGGCGATCAACCCCTCCAGTTCGGTCCCGAGTACATCATTCCGAAGCCGATGGACCCCCGCGTACTGTTCGAGGTCGCGCCCGCCGTCGCACGGGCCGCGATCGACAGCGGCGCGGCACGGACGACACTCGAGCGCGAGCCGTACGTCGAACGCCTCGAGGCGCGACTGGGGAAATCCCGCGAGATGATGCGTGTCGTCCTCAACAAGGCAAAGAGCGATCCGAAGCGCGTCGCCCTCGCGGAGGGCCACAACGAGAAGATCGTCCGCGCGGCACACCAACTCGAGGAGCGAAACGTCGCGGAGCCGGTGTTGATCGGGAACGGCGAGCGCATCGAGCGCATCGCCGATGATCTCGGACTGGCGTTCGATCCCGACGTGGTGGATCCGACGGCCGAACCGTACGAGGAGTACGTCGACGCGCTCTACGAGCGCCGCAAGCGCAAGGGGATCACGCGAACGGAGGCCGAGGAGTTCATCCGGGACGGCAACTACTTCGCGTCGGTCATGGTCGAGCGAGGCGACGCCGACGCGATGTTGACGGGGTTGACACACCACTATCCGTCGGCGCTGCGTCCGGTGTTGCAGGTGATCGGGACGGCTGACGGCGTCGATCACGCCGCCGGCGTCTACATGCTGACGTTCAAAAACCGCGTGGTCTTTCTCGCCGACGCGACGGTCAATCAGGATCCCGGCGCGGAGACGCTCGCGGAGGTGGCCCGTCACGCGGCCGACATCGCGCGCCGGTTCGACGTCGACCCGCGAGTCGCGTTGCTGTCGTACTCCGATTTCGGCAGCGTCGACAACGAGGGAACGCGAAAACCGCGACGCGCGGCCGAACGGCTCCGGACGGATCCCGACATCGACTTTCCCGTCGACGGCGAGATGCAAGCCGACACGGCCGTCCTCGAGGAGACGCTTCAGGGGACCTATGAGTTCGCGGCCCTCGACGAACCGGCGAACGTGCTCGTGTTGCCGAACCTCGAAGCGGGCAACATCGCGTACAAACTCCTCCAGCGGCTGGGCGGGGCCGAGGCGGTCGGACCGATGCTCGCCGGCATGGCGAAGCCGGTCCACGTCCTCCAGCGCGACGACGAGGTCAAGGACATCGTGAACCTGGCCGCGGTTGCGACGGTCGAAAGCCAGCAGTCGGACTATAGTAGCCACTGAAAGTCACTACACACCCGATCGCACGAGGGCTGTGCGATCGGTGTGTGAGTCGTGTCAGTTGTTACTGGAGCCGGACGCGATAGATACATTCCGCTCTTCCCGATAGGTTCCCGCATGGTCGATATTCGGTTTCGACGCCGCGGTGACCTCGCTCGCTCTGCCACCCACGACGTTGCGCTCGAGTGTCTCCGTGCGGGAATCGAAGCCGCTCACCCCGACGCTCTGGTCGACGAGACGATCGCCGTCCGGGACGGGATCCTCGTCGTCGAAGACGTCTCGGGAACGACGGTCGAGTACGATCTGGAGGCCGTCGACGGCGTCGTCCTCGTCGGCGGCGGCAACGCGGCCGGACACGTCGCGAGCGCGATCGAGCGCGAACTCGGCGAGTGGCTGACCGAGGGAGTTGTCGTCACGGACGACCCGGCGAGCACCGCGGTCGTCGACGTGGTTCCCGGGGAGCATCCGGTACCGAGCCGGGACGGGGTCGAACACACCCGTCGCGTCCTCGATCTCGCGGAGCGGGCCGGGGAGGACGATCTCGTCCTCGCGGCTATCACGGGCGGTGGAAGCGCGTTGCTTTCGGCCCCGGCGTCGCCGCTTTCGCTGTCGGACCTCCGGGCAGTGACCCGGGAACTGCTCGCCTGCGGAGCGACGATCGACGAGATCAACGCCGTCCGGAAACACTGTTCGGCGATCAAGGGGGGTCGACTCGCCCGTATCGCAGCCCCTGCGACCGTCGCGACGGTCGTCCTCAGCGACGTCGTCGGCGACGACCCGAGCGTGATCGCCAGCGGGCCGACCGCTCCGGACCCGTCGACGTACGCGGACGCGCTCGCGGTGCTCGAGCGGTACGACCTCGCGGTTCCCGACGCGGTCGTGGAACGGTTCCGGGCCGGCGATGACGGCGATCGGCCGGAGACGCCGACGGCGGCCGATCCGGCGTTCGATCGAACACATACTCACGTCATCGGGAACGGCCGGACTGCCCTCGAAGCGGCCCGTGCGGTCGCTCGCGACCGCGGATACGATCCGGTCGTCCTCTCGGCGCGCGTTCGCGGGGAGGCCCGGGAGTCCGCACTCACCCACGTCGCTATCGCCGAGGAGTGTCGCGAGACCGGCAACCCGGGTTCCCCGCCGGCGGTGTTCCTGTCTGGCGGCGAGACGACGGTCACGCTCGGCGACGACTACGGACGCGGCGGGCCGAATCAGGAGTTCGTCCTTCGGGGCGCGGTCGCACTCGAGGACGAGGGGATCGTCGTCTCGAGCGTCGACACCGATGGGAGCGACGGCGCGACCGACGCCGCCGGCGCGATCGCCGACGCGACGACGGTCGAGGACGCGGCCGGTCGTAACGCGCTCGCGCGAAACGACGCGTTGCCCGTTCTCGAGGACGCAACCGCCGCGATCAGAACGGGACCGACGGGGACCAACGTCAACGATCTTCGCGTGATCGTCGTCGACTCGTCGCCCGGGTGACTGCGATCCCGGCGGGATCGGCCTCCTCTCGAGCGACCGTCGCGACGCCACGCCGGCGGCTCGAGTACATCAATATCTGGATACGTACTGGGATCTCCCTCAAGCCAAAGTATTCTCTCGAGGGTGATCGACTCGCGTTCGAGTACCGGACGGCGACGCCCGGATCGGCTGGGGATCGAACCCGCGGCTCATTACGCCCGTATTGCTGTAAACACACCCTCGTGCGGAACGTTTTTTACGACGAGTACCGACCTTTCGGGTAGTGACTGATACTACTCTCGACGCGTCGGGAGCGACGTGTGGGTGCAAGGTCGGACGCGTCGCCGACCGGTACGGCCTCGTGGGGCTCGACGACGAACTCGTCAGCTACTGGACCGACCGAACGGACGAGCGCTACAGCACCCGGGACCTCGCCGAGCACGTGAACCAGCGGGTCCTCGAGTCGGCACTCGACGATGCGGGCCTGCAGTACAAGGACGGCGAGGTCGAGAACACCTACCGGCTGCTCACCAGCGACGACGTCAGCAGCGGGACGCGGGTCCAGACCCGAAAGGAACTCGAGCGCGACGGAATCGACGTCGAGGACGTTCAGGGCGATTTCGTCTCCCATCAGACGGTTTACAACCACCTGACGAACTGTCTCGAGGCCTCGCTCGAGTCCCCGAGCGACGAGGAGCGACTCGAGCGCAGTCGGGACAAGTTAGGGGCGCTCCGGAACCGAACCGCGGCGGTTACCGAGGATACCGTCGACCAGCTTCAGCGCAGCGACGTGCTCGATATCGGGGAGTTCAACGTGCTCGTCACCGTCTCGGTGACCTGCGAGGACTGCAAGCAACAGTACACGATCAGGGATCTCCTCGATCAGGGCGGCTGTGACTGTCAGTCGACGACAGAGTAACCGGCCACGCGGTCGGGTTGAACGAGGGTCCTTGCACGTCATCGTTGCCCTCCCTGTTCCGAAACTCCTCATGCAGCGATACTGCTACGGTTTCTGGTAGTTACTCGATCGGACACCGCAAGAGCGCGCCGATGCCGTCGAACGCGTCGGTAACGCGACTTCCGGACGGAAAATCGTCCGGGACGACGATGTCACCGCCTTGCCCGGTCACGAGATCGCCGAACGTCTGCAGCTTGTGGCCCTCGAGCGCCGTCGAGAGCGATCGAGCGTCGCTCCTGAGACTTCAGTCGCCGCGGTAGCCACGCGGTTCGTCGTCGACCGGCGGATGCTCGTCCCTCCCGAACGGCGTGTCGCTCGGTGCCCACGACCCCAGTGGGGGTACGTCGATCGATTCGCTTCCGAGGATCGCGAACCCGGCGAAGATCGTCAGGAAGCCGACGACGGCAAGCGGTGCGATCCGCTCGTCCAGCAGCGCCCATCCGCCGACGGTCGAGACGACCGGGACGACGTAGAAGACGAGGTTCGACCGGATCGCGCCGGCCGAATCGAGGAGCGCGAAGTAGGCGATGTACGCGAGCACCCCGGCGAAGAGACTGACGTAGGCAAGCGCCAGAACCGCGTTGGGAGTCCAGACGATCGACGACGCCGACTCGCCGGCAGCCAGCGAACAGCCGTGGACGAGCGCCGCGGCGAGTGGCAGACCCCAGGTGATCCGGACCGTACTCGAGAGCGTCGCGTTCGCCCGGCGGATCAGAACGGCACCGAGCGCGGCGCTTACCGCGCCGGCAAACAGGATCGCCTTGCCGAGAACGGCACCGGAAAGCAAGTTTGCGGGGTCGGGGCTGACCACGAGTCCGACGCCGACGAGGCCGAGGCCGATCCCGACCGCGCCGCGGGCCGAGAGGCGCTCGTCCGACAGGAGCACGGCGGCGAACATCGGCGTCAGGATCGGGTTGAGACTGAAGACGATCGCCCCGACCGCGCTGGTGGCGTACTGCTGGCCGACGAACAGGAACGCGTTCGCCAGTCCGATCACGAGTCCGCCGGTTGCGACGATCCCCACGAGGTCACCCCGTGTCGTCGGAACCAGTTCCGCCCGGGACGACGTGAGGGCTGCGTAGCCCAGCATGACCGCGGCCGCGACGTCGAACCGCAGCGCGACGAACAAAAGCGGCGGGAAGTACTCGAGTCCGCCCTTCGCCGCGACGAACGTCCCGCCGAACAGGAGACTCGAGAGCAGAAAGAGCCCGAGGACGCGACGGTCGCTCCTCGTCACGCTCTCACCTCGCGGACTTCCGATGAGCGTGCCGACCGGAGCACGAACGGCACACGTGTAGTCGCTGTCATAGAAGCAGGTACGAGCGCGAAGGGGATAGGTTCGTTCAGAAAATCTTTCACGAGGGGAAACCCGCGTGATAGCTCGGCGAACACACACAGTGTGCAATCCTTTCACGGGACGAAAGCGGTTTAGCACGCGGGCGACGATGGCGGGTATGGAATCGGCGCTCGAGGAGATCGAGTTCCTCGCCCTCTCGCCCAATCGGGTCGAGGTGCTGGCGTTGCTCTCGGCGGGTCGGTACACTCGACGCGAACTGGCCGAGGCGACCGGGGCCTCGCAGGCAACGCTCGGACGGATTCTCGACGATTTCGACGACCGTTCGTGGGTCACCCGCGATGGCAGCGAGTACACCGCGACGGCGACGGGACGGCTCGTCTCGGCAGGAGTCACCGATCTGCGGGACATCCTCGAGACGGAACGAAAGCTCCGCGGAATCGTCGAGTACCTGCCGACCGAGACGCTGACGTTCGATCTCCGCCGCCTCTCCGAGGCGACGATCACCGTTCCCAGCCGGACGCGCCCGAGCGCGCCGCTCCAGCGGCTCCTCGAGTTGCTCGAGGACGCCGAGGACGTTCGGGCACTCTCACACGCGTTCAACGAGCAGACGCTCACGGTCGTACAGGAACAGACGACGACGGGCGAGCAGACGTTCACGGGTGTCTTCTCGCGAGCCGCGATCGAAGCGCTCACCGACGATCCGGACCTGCGTCGTCGGCTCACGAGCCTCCTCGAAGCCGACGACACGGCGGTCAGGACTCGGGACGACGTGCCCCTCGCGGTGATGCTCATCGACGACCTCGTTTACCTGCTCGTGCGGGACGACCACGGCGTCTTGCGGGCGTCCATCGACGTCGACGACGCCGCCGTCCGCTCGTGGGCGCGGGACACCATCGAGGAGTACTGGGCGGCTGCGGAGCCACTCGAAGCACACAGACTCGAGCGCGAGTGAGCGCCGCCCGGTGTGAACCGCGGGAAGGACGGCTCTCGATCGGTCCCGTTCGGATGGCCGGCCGGCTGAATCGATCGGAACGGCGGGATTATTTTCCGTATCGGACAGTACCGATAACCGCTGTTCGGGTTTTCATCCGGCGTATATCGAGGAGAACGAACGACATGTGTTTCGGCGAAAATAGTTATCTGCCCGTCAGCAAAACGTCCCGTAACGTATGACGACACAGTCCGTGCCCGTCAGCGATCGGGAGGTGGTCGAATGGATCTCGAGTCCGTAGTGCCCGGGCGGATCCGCCGCCGGTACAGCGCGAAAATCGCCGCGGCGCTCGGTTGTATCGTCGTCGTGACGCTCGCGTTCGGCGTTCTCTTCAGTGTTCACATCGTCACCGGTCCCGCCGACGAAACCGCGTCACGCGCGATCGCCGCCGTCACGGGACTGCTGGTCGTATTTTTCATGAATCTCGGGCTCTTCGGGATCGTCATCGGCGGTAACGCCGCCCTGTCGTTGCACCAGCTCGGGGGCAAGACCGAACGGATCGGCGACGGCGAGTTCGACGTCGACCTCGAGACCGACCGGATCGACGAGATCGGTCGCCTGTACGGCTCCGTCGCCGAGATGCGCGATTCTCTTGAGGAGACGCTCGCGGAACTCGAGACCGAACGGGAACGGGCCCAGCAGGCAAAGCAGGAGGCCGAACAGCGGGCCGAACAGCTCGAGGAAGAGCGGACGCGCCTCGAAGAGACCCGGCAGCGGGTCGAGCAGCAAAACGAGCGGCTGGTCGCGGAAGCCGAACGCTTCTCCGAGGTGATGGACGCGTGTGCCGACGGCGATCTCAGCCAGCGCCTCGAACCGCAGCTCGACAACGAGGCGACCGAAGCGATCGCCGACTCGTTCAACGAGATGCTCGACAGGATCGGCGACCTCGTCGCCGAGGTCCAGACGTCGGCCGAAACCGTCGAAGGCGTCGCGACCGACCTCCAGCGCTCGAGTCAGGAGATCCGGGCCGCGAGTCAGGAGGTCGCCGAATCGGTTCAGGAGATCGCCGACGGCGCGCGCGAGCAGACAACCGAACTCGACGCCGCGGCCAGCGAGGTCAGCGACCTGTCGGCAGCCACCGAGGAGGTCGCCGCGACAACCGCCGAAATCGCCGAGCAGTCCGAAGCGGTCGCCACGCTCGCCGACGAGGGACGGGCGGCCGCGGCCGACGCCGCCGATGGGATCGACGCAGTCGTCGAGAACACCGAAACGGTCGTCGATTCCGTCGAAGCACTGAACCGCGAGACCGAACAGATCGAGGAGATCATCACCCTGATCGACGACATCGCCGACCAGACTAACCTGCTCGCGCTCAACGCATCGATCGAGGCCGCGACGGCGGGGGAGGACGGTGACGGCTTCGCCGTCGTCGCCAACGAGATCAAGTCCCTCGCCGAGGAGACGATGGACGCGGTCGACGAGATCGAAGGCACCCTCGAGTCGATCCGGAGTCGGACGAAGACGACTGCGGACGACATCTCGGCCGTCGACGAGGGGGTTCGACAGGCCGCGACGATCGTCGACGATCTGGAGTCCCGACAGGGGACGATCGCCACCGAGATCGAACGGGTCGACGAAAGCATTCAGGAGATCGCCGCGACGACGGACGAGCAGGCCGACTCCGCCCAGCAGCTGGCGACGATCGTCGACAGCGTCACGACCGTCTCGAACGACACCGCCACGACGGCCCAGCAGGCCGCTGCTGCTTCGGAAGAGACGACCTCGACGATCGAGACCGTCTCGACGACGGCGACCGATCTCGAGGATGACGCACGGAACCTTCGCTCCTTGCTCGGCGCGTTCACGATCGACGGCCGGTCGACGATCGCCTCCCCGGCGAGTGGTGACTGCCCATGATCGACATCGCATCCCTGCTGGCGGGTTCGGGGGCGGTGCTCGGAGCCGTTGCGCTCCTGTTTCTCGCAGGGTCGACGCGGTTACCACCTGCCTGTCGTCGGTACGGCTACGCTGCCGTCGTCGCCGCCGGTGCCATGGCGATTACGTATCTGGCGATGGCGGCCGGCGAACTGTCGGGGCTCGAGACGGACCGGATTCGGTTTCTCGGCTACGGGGTCATGTGGACGGTGATCTGTTTCGTCGCCGGGGCGATCGCCGGCGCGGATCGACGGCTGACGCTGACACTGGTCGGCGTCGTCCAGACTCGGCTCTGGTCGACCCACTTCGGTCTGGAACTCGGCGGGATACTCGGTCAGGTGCTGTCGCTTGTCGCCCTCGCCGCGCTGTTTGCGGGGATCTACCTGCTGTTTCGCCCGTTCATGCGCGCGGTCGAATCCGTCAGTGCCGAGCGACTGCTCCTCTATAGCAAACTCAGGAACCTGATCGTCCTCGCGTGGGCCGGTCTGGTCGCGATCGGGGTCCTCAGCGGCGTCGGCATCGACGACGACTTCGTCGGCTCGCTTTCGATGATCTACATCGAGGTCATCCTGCTTGTCGGGTTCGGCGGCATTCTCCTTCGCAGCGTCGACGCACTCGAGGATACCGCCGCGACGAGTCCGCTGATCCCGTTCTCTTTCGGGCCGATCGGTACGGCTTCCGATTCGACTCCGGAGACGGACGCGGGCGTCGACGCCGACTGAGGGGGCGTTCGGGCGAGTCGTCCGAGTGGCTCACTCGCGTACCCGCCCGTGTTCGTCGATTTCGCCACGGACGATCCGCGTCGAGGAGATCCGCTCGCCGTCGTCCGCGAGGACGTACGGGGCGACGATCCCCGTCAGCGGTTCGAGGCCCCGCTCCCGTCGGGTCCGGTTGATCGACTCGAGTTCGTCGGCGGTCTCGGGCGAGACGACCAGCGCGTCGATCGTTCGGTCGTCCGTGACGATCCCGTGTGGGTCGTCCAGTTCCTCGTAGTCGATCCTTCGATCCCACTCGTCGATCGACTCGAGGGTCCGTTCGACGGCCTGTCGGCGCTCCTCGACGGATGGTACCGGCCGCGGTTCGGATCGCGTTTCGACGGCGAGTTCGTCGCTGGTCAGTCCGACGAGGACGCCGTCGTCGCCCAACCGGAGGGCGTGTTCGAACAGCGACCGGTGGCCGTCGTGAAGCGGTCCGAACGTGCCGGCGACTGCGACGCGCATACGGGTTCCCGTCGAGGTCGAACCACAAGAAAACCGCCGTCAGTGCCGTCTCACGGTGATGTTCCGGATGATTGAGGGATGGAAGATTTATGTTGTATGGTGCCGTATGTCATAGTACAGCGGAGGAGCGCCACGCGGAGTCACCGAACGACTCGGTTCGAACGTCCCGAACGACTGACCGAGTGACGGGGTAAAAACCGAAATCCCGGTCAAACAGGATCGAGGTGAACGCCCCCGAGGAGTTCGACGTGGCCGGCAACTCGAACACGAGAGTGCTCGAGTAGAAGGCTCAGTCGCGAACCCCGCGGTGAAGGGTTTGCGACGGCACGAGCCGACGGCCGCGAGGACGAACTCCCGTTCGGCTCCAAACCGTGGCGCTTCTCCGTCGGATTTTTCGTCGAGAAACCCGCCGAGTCGGCTACTTCTCGTCGACCTCGAGGACCTTGCCGGCGGCGACGGTCTGGCCCATGTCGCGGATGGCGAAACTACCGAGTTCGGGGATCTCGTCCGAGGGCTCGATGCTGAGCGGTTTCTGCGGGCGGATCGTCACGACGGCGGCATCGCCCGACTGGATGAAGTCGGGGTCCTCCTCGTCGACCTCGCCGCTCGAGGGGTCCATCTTCCTGTCGATCGACTCGAAGGTTCCGGCGACCTGTGCGGTATGGGCGTGGAAGACGGGCGTGTAGCCGGGGGTGATGACCGAGGGGTGTTGCATGACGACGATCTGGGCCTGAAACGTCTCGGCGACCTTCGGTGGATCGTCCGCGGGGCCACAGACGTCGCCGCGGCGGATGTCGTCCTTCCCGATACCGCGGACGTTGAACCCGACGTTGTCCCCCGGCTCCGCGAGGTCGATTTCCTCGTGGTGCATCTCGATGGTCTTGACTTCGCCGCCGACGTCCGACGGCTGGAAGGAGACAGAATCGCCCGTCCGCAACTGTCCGGTCTCGATGCGGCCGACCGGAACGGTCCCGATTCCCGAGATCGTGTAGACGTCCTGAATCGGCAACCGGAGCGGGGCGTCGGTCGGCGGCTCCGGTTCCGGCAGGTCGTTCAGGGCCTCGAGCAGGACGCGGCCGTCGTACCACGGCGTCTCCTCGGAGCGGTCGGCGATATTGTCGCCCTCGAACGCCGAGATCGGGATGAACGAGGCATCCTCGGTCCGGAACTGGACTTGCGTAAACAACTGCCTGACCTCCTCGACGACCGCGCGGAAGCGAGCCTCCTCGTAGTCGACGAGGTCCATCTTGTTGACCGCGACGACCATCTCGTCGATACCCAGCGTCCGGGCCAGGAAGACGTGTTCCTGTGTCTGGGGCGCGACGCCGTCGTCGGCCGCGACGACGAGGACGGCGTTGTCGGCCTGTGATGCGCCCGTAATCATGTTCTTGACGAAGTCGCGGTGGCCCGGACAGTCGACGATCGTAAAGTAGTACTCGTCGGTGTCGAACTCCTGGTGGGCGATGTCGATCGTCAACCCGCGCTCGCGCTCCTCGGCGAGGTTGTCCATGACGTAGGCGAACTCGAAGCCGCCCTTGCCCTTCTCCTCGGCTTCTTTCCGGTGCTGTTCGATGATGTGTTCGGGAACGCTGCCAGTCTCGAACAGGAGCCGACCCACCAGCGTACTCTTCCCGTGATCGACGTGGCCGATGATGGCCAGGTTCTGGTGGGGTTTGTCGGTCATTGCCCTCCGTGTGAAGCTACGGCTCCCACCGGAGTAAATGTTTGTCACATAATCACACGGGTAGATGGGATCGGCGTCACGAACGGGACGACTCGCTGTGGCTTTACTCGAGCGCCGCTTCGGAACCTCGGGATCGACCCCCAAGTCGCCGTCTATGGGTTCGATCCGGTTGACGACACGGAGCGCAACGCTGACGCTCACGACGGCCAGTCCGATCCCAGCGACCACGTCGATCAGCCAGTGGATTCCGAGGTACATTGTCGAAACGAGAACGTTGAACGTGACGACCGAGGCGATCCAGGTCCAGAGCGGATACTCCCTGCGGGTTCGCCAGGCGAAAAGCACCACTGTCATCGTCAACGAAGCGTGTAACGACGGGAAAACGTTCGCGCTCGAGTTGACCGCACCGGTAAGGGACGCGACCTGCGGGTACAGTTCGTACATCGGCGCGCCGACGTGATCGATCGCCTTTCGCGGTCCGTACGCGATAAAGAGGACGTAACAGACCGCACCGACGCCGTAGTTGATCGAGTACGCGACGAACAACTCCGTGAGATATCGCCGTGTCGGAAGGACGAAATACGCGACGACCGGGAAAACGAGCAGGAACACGAAGCCGAACAGGTAGATCCCGGTGAAATACCCGGTGAGTACGTCGGGGATGACCGCCTGCAGGTCGGCGACGACGTCGCCCTCGAGGGCATAGAGGCTCCCCGTAATGTTCAGCCCGAGCAACGCGGAGAACCGCTGTCCGACCGTATGCGAACTCCGGTTGAACAGGTATATCCCCGCCAGTACCACGACGTAGGGGCTGATACTGGCGGTGCGGCGAACGATATCGTCGCCACTGAGTCGGAACAGTTCGACGCCACAGCAGACGCTCGCCAGCCCGAGTATTACACCCACGACGATCGCCTGAAGGAACAATACGTTGATCGACATCGGCATATCACTGCTCGAGTCGCCCGCAGGTGAGCTGTCCTTCTCCGCTTCGACACAGCAGGTCACCGAGAGAAAAAACGCCACTGCCTGCGTTTGCGCCCACATCTATACGGAGTCAGTCCGACCGACACGTCGGAACGGCTGGTAGTAGACTGACGATGACAGACGCGTCAGCCCCAACTAAGCTGGCGATTTTATGCAGCTGATAGGACGAGCAACGAGTATGGAGGGCTCGATCGTCATTCCGACCCTCAACGAAGCTGATTGTATCGCCGACTGTCTCGACAGCGTGACCCGCAACCTCGAGCGACTCGACGACGTCGATCTCGAGGTCGTCATCGTCGATTCACACAGTACCGACGACACGGTCGGGATCGTTCGCTCACACCCCATCGATTGTCGAATCGTAGACGCCGAAAACGGGATCCTCACCGCTCGTCACGCTGGTATCGAAGCGGCGGACGGCGAGATCATCGTCTCGCTGGACGCCGATACGGTGTACGGCGACCGCTACCTCTCGGCTCTCCTTACCCCGTTTCGGGAGCGCTCCGACGTCGCGTTGACCTACGGTCCCTGTTACGGCGAGTATCCGCACCACATCGACGCGGTACTTCGTCTCGGCCTGCAGTACGGGCTTCCGTTCGCGGGGCTGGACTGGGTGTCCGGCGCGAACCGGGCGTTCGTGAGATCGGCATACTACGCGGTCGGCGGCTACGACCGTTCGATCGACTCCCGGTCCGTGTTCCGCGTGATGGCCGAGGAACAGGTCGCGTTTCCGTTGCGACTGCGTTCCGAGGGCGAGATCGTCTTCGTCGACGCGGCGACGGCCAGACAGAGCGCACGGACGCTCGAGCAACTGTTCCTCCTCGGGAGGAAAAACGGCGGTCAGGAGTGGTCGATCCTCCATCACTACCGATTTCTCGAACGGCTCAAGAACGTCGCTCGAAAGCTTGCGGACCCCCGACTGTCAGTCGTCGGCGCTTCGGGGTCGACTGCCGCTGCGCGACATCGCGTCGCCGACGGTCCCGGCAGTTCGCCGGACGAGACGGCCGAGCGCTCGCCGTCGGCGGACGAACAGAACGGTCCCGAGAGCGATGTAGATCGCGCTGTACACGAGTAGCAACTGGGTGCTCGAGACGGGGATCGAGACGACCTCGCGGATGATGAGGAACTCGAGACAGACCTGTGAGATGAACAGTACGAGCAGCGTGAGTGCCTCCTTGACGGATATCTCGAATCTGATCAGGAGTGCGATGGCGAAAAACGACTGGGCGGCGGTCAACCAGATTTCGGCACTCTGCTTCGGATCGAACGGCAACGTTCCATACCGCCCGAGCGCGAGGGAGTAGACGACGACGAGCGTCCCGATGAGCAGGGTCCACTGGTTGAGTTTCGACGAAATGAGCGCGTTGAACCCCGCGGTCGACCGCGCCTTGTTGACGAGATATGCGACGACGATCAGCTCCGGCGCTTCGGACGCCAGCGGCGCGATCCACTGGATCATGAAAAACGACGGAATGCCGACCTGCTGGCCGAGGTGCTCGAGACCGTGGGCGAACGGCTCGACTGCGGTAAAGATCATCGCGCCGGAGTAGGCAAACAGGAGGACGACGGAACCGATCCGGAGCGGTTTCCGGAGCGTCTGCAAGTACGCCGGAACGCCGACGTGATCCATATCCGGTTCGACGTCGCCGCGAAGAATAACGGCGATATAGAGGGCGTACAACCCGATCAGGAACAGCATGTCGAACCCGTCGATGCCGCCGTTCAACGGGACGGCAAACGCCCACAGCGTCGCGACCAGCAGGAAGACGATCTCGAGACCGATCTCCCGATCGAGGACGACCACGTCAGCGAGAAAGCCGGGGCGTTGCTCGACGGCGGGATCGGTCGCCGAGCCCCGGCGGAAGATCGTAAAGAGGGCGATCCCTGCCCATCCGAGTCCGATGAGAATGCGGTTCGCACCGGTCATGTTCGCGACGGCGAGGTTGCCGGCCTCGAATCCGCGTTCGGTACCGGCGAACTGGCCCGCGTTCCAGGCATAGAGCGCGTCGACGGCGTACTCCGGGGCGACCGCAAGCACTGCCAACACCGCGATCGCGAACGCCTGTGGAACGTCCTTTTCGGCTGTTTCGGCGGCCCACGCGAGAAGGAACGAGGCTCCGAGGACGGCCAGTCCGGTCACGATCACCGTCCCGAGCGTGGACCCGATCTGGAGCAGTGCCGGTGCGCCGGAGCCGAGCCACGGAAGGATCGTCGCCGCTCCCCACACGGCAACCCAGGGCATCGTCAGTGCAACCGCCGCAACCATCGCGGCAAGTGTCCGTCTGTTCATAGCTGTATCTGGTCTCCGCTGAGTGTAGACGGCTCGTCGTCTTGAACTGGCCCCTGACCCGTGCAAGTGACGCGGTCTCCGGCTTGGGAACGTGCCAACACGGTTATAGTACTGCCCCGTTTCGGGGCCACAGTAATCACTGCTGCGTTATTTGACGGTGCTCTATCCACGAGTCGAGCCGACGGTGTGAACCCCTGTCCGGTGGCGACGCTCAGTCGTCACTCGGATCGACCGTCGCCGTCTCAGCCGCCGGTTCAACGGGTGCAGCGTCGAACAATGGGCTTTGCTCTCCGGGAACGAACGTGTTGAGCACCAGCGCCGAGAGCGCGGTCACGATGACGGGTTCGCCGAAAAACCGTCGCGCAGGTGTCGGGAGTTCCGCGAGCGCTTCGGGCGTCGTCGCGACGCCGAGTCCGAGTCCGAGTGCGACCGCCACGATGACCATGTTTCGCCTGTTGAACTCCGTATGCAGGAACAGCAAGCGAACGCCGCTTGCGGCGACCATCCCGACCATCAGGAGGACGGCCCCGCCGAAGACCGCAGTGGGGATGGTCGTTACGACGGCCCCCACCTTGGGACTGAGCCCGAGTATCGCAAGGATTACCCCGCTGATACCGACCACGTGACGGCTCATCACGCCAGTAAATGTCACGATTCCGACGTTCTGCGAGAACGAGGTCACGGGAAACGCCGAGAAGGCGGCCGCGATCGAACTCAACAGGCCGTCGGTGAGCAGTCCGCCACGGAACTCGGATTTCGACGGGTTTCGGCCCTCCGCAGCCGTGATACCCGACATGTCGCCAACCGTTTCCATCGCGGAAACGAGAAAGAGAAACGCGAACATGACGATGGCGATCGGTTCGAACTCGAAACCGAACCGGGTCGGCGAGGGGACGGCGACCCAGGAGGCCGTCCAGACCGAGGCGAAATCGACGAGCCCCAGCCCGATGGCGACGACGTAGCCGACGCCGAGGCCGGCGAGGATACTGAGCAGCCGCGTGACACCGCGCGTAAACAGGTTGAGCACGACGGCGATGCCAAGAACGAGTGCGGCGAGACCGATGTTGTAGAGCGCACCGTAATCGTCGGCCCCGGCACCGCCGGCGGCGTAATCCATTCCGACGGGGATGAGATAGAGGCCGATGATAACCACGACGAGGCCGGTAACCAGCGGCGGGAAGAACGGTTTGATACGGTCGAACTGCCAGCCGATGATTCCCTCAACGGTGACTCCGGTGACGAGTATCGCGCCGAACACCGCCGCCATCCCGAAATCAGCCCCGATCGTCGTCGCCGCTCCTACGAACGTGAAACTCGACCCCATGACGATCGGCAGCCGTGCGCCGACCGGACCGACGGTATACGCCTGCACGATCGTCGCCAGCCCGGAAAACAGGAGGACCGTCTGAACGATATAGGCCGTCTCCGCGGCCCCGAGTCCGACGCCCTCCGCGACGATATACGCCACCGCAGTCGACGGAACGATCATCACCGCAACGTGTTGGATGGCCAGAAGGATCGATTTCGGCAACGGCGGCCTATCGTCGAGCCCGTACTCGAGTTGAATGCTCCCATCGGATTCGGTCGGCATACTATGGCCGCCACGTTGCGAACGAGGCTACAAAAAGTTTCGTAAGTACGCCTATATCGGCCACACTTATGAATAGAAATACTCACAATTGTGTATACATCACCGAACGTTCGACGAACGCCGCTCTGTTAGTGGACCGTCACTTCGCCGTCTTCGACGGTGATGTCGATGAGACTCGTCGGTTCGTACGGCGTGTCGTCGAGCGCGGAGTCGCCGACCTTCCGCATCACGACGACGATATCGACGATCTCGGCCCCGATATCGTCGAGCGCATCGCAGATGGCCGCCAGCGTTCCGCCGGTCGAGAGCATGTCGTCGATGATCACGACGCGATCCCCGGCTTCGACGTCGTTGATGTACATCTCCGACTCCGAATACCCCGTCTGCTGGTGCAACGAAACCTCTCCCTCGAGTCCGTACGCCCGTTTGCGGATCACCACGAGGGGGATGTCGGTCTGAAGCGAGAGCGCGGTCGCGAGATGGATCCCCATCGCCTCCGGGGCGACGATCTTGTCGACATCCAGATCGGCGGTCTGCATGACCTCGATGACGACCTCACGGAGCAGGGCCGGATCAAGCATCGGAACGCCGTTGCTGATCGGGTGGACGAGATACTCGTATCCGTCCTTGTCGATAATCGGTGCATCGTCGAGTGACTCGAGGAGCCGCTCCATGGTCCCGATTCGGGGAATCGGAGTAAAAGGGGTTCGTTCCTCAGGGCGTCCGTTTCATCGGGACTCCGTCCGGCGCTGTTTCGATCGGCATCGGTCACCCCATCGTTTCACACCACCAATAATTACTATTGATCTTATTTAGATTTATATACCATAAAAATGAATCTGTCTCGAAAACATGCGTGTCGATTATCAACACGCCAATATCACTGCCGGGAACGAGTCGACGGTTCTCAGATTTACGGCAGCTGACGGCACGCATGCCTGTATTCTCGTCGATTCCGGTGACGATGTTGATCTCGGATCGTTGCTCGAGGACGACGAGTACCTGAACGCGGTCCTGCTCACTCACTCCCACATCGATCACTACCGATCGCTCGCACGGAACGTCCGACATAGCGCCCCGATCTACACCTCGAAAGCGACCGCGACGATCCTCGAACACGCTCTCCCGGAAGCCGAACAGGACAACGATCTCGGCGACGTCTCCGTCGCGCTCGAGGCCCTCGAACCGATCGACGAGTGGACGTCGATCCTGAACGGTCTCGAGGTCCGCCCGGTTTCAGTCGGACACACGCCCGGCGGATCCGGGTTCGTGATCCGGTTCGACGACGAGAACACGGGCGGTTCGGTGCCGGACGGCGAGCAACACATCCTCGTTACGGGGGATTTCACGACCCGACCGTGTGCCGGCTTTCCGGGGCTGGGGACGTCGTACCCGTTCGACGTCGACTGTCTCCTGTTGAACGTCCCGACGAACGACTCGTATTCGACTGCACTCAACGAATCGCTGCGTACGGTTCTCGAGCGAGCGTATACCGGCTCGCGGGTCGTCGTAGCCGCGAGTTCGCTCACCGGTCTCCACTACGCGACGTTGCTCGGCCGTAGTACGGCAGCACTGGATCTCGACCTCCCGATTCGTCTCGTCGGCCAGGCTGCGAAACTGTATACCGCACTCGACTACGACGTTCCCGGGGTCCAGCCCACGCCGGTCTTCGATCGGCCCGACGCGGTTCTCGAGCGCGGTGGGATCACCATCGCAGGGCCGGAGACCCCGACGACCGGAAGCACCGAGCGACTCCTTCGTGCGATCGCGGACGATCCGGCCGCAGCCTTCGTGCAACTGACTGCGGGGAGCGGCAACAGCGGTTCGGACACGCGCTGTACGACCCACTCGTTCCGACTGTCGAACCACCCCTCGCTCGAGACGATCGACGACGTCGTTCGATCGACCGCCCCGAGAGCCGTCGTCGTCAAACACGCGACCGGAGCGACGCTGAACCGGTTCCAGCGCCGCTTCGATCGCTGTTTCGTCTGGGGAACAAACGACGCGGACGTCCATCGCCTCTACGAGAACGGCACGTGGCAGGCCCCCGGCTGGATTACCGAATCGGCCGCGACGCGGATCCGCCGACGCCGATGGGAAGCCGTCCGCGAACGACCGCTCGGTGGGCCGACGAGGCTTTCGACCGAGCGCCAGCAGTCGATCGACCTCGAAGCGGAAGGCGTCGATCTCGAGGCGCTCGAAGAACCGTTTTCGCGTGACATCTCCGAATCGTACGCTCGGGCCGTCAGCGAACCCGAGAGCGACGGTCAGGACGAGCGCTCGCTCGAGGACGAACTCCTCGCCCGCCTCGAGTCGATCGAGACGAAACTCGACGCGTCCGAGGAGACGGTGACGGCACGCGTGTTGAGCGACGGCCGGGACGGACAGTTCCTCCACCTGCTGGATCCGGCGGCGATCGATGCGGGCGACGTCGTCGAGATAACGATCAAGAGCCGATCGCTCGAGCAGTAGCGCGCTTCATTCGACTGGGGACCGCGAACGACCCGGGGCCTGACGGGATTCTGCGAACTGCCGGGAACAATACCTTGTGTATTGGACACGACAGATTGCGTGATGACGAATGACGCCGACGATCGTGTCTATTACGTGATCAGTGATCTCCACATCGGCGGCGACGAACAACTCGGGACGGTCGATTTCCTCGACGAATTGCTCGACTTTCTCGAGCGACTGGAAACGACCGACGAGGACGCGGAACTAATCATCAACGGGGACGCGTTCGGTCTCTGGGAGTTCACCGATGTCGACGGAATAGAGAAATTCGACGTCCTGCTCGAGCGGTATCCGGTACTGTTCGAACAGTTCCGTGCGACCGGGGAGTCCATCCCGATAACGATGCAACCGGGAAACCACGACCACGAACTCGCCGCCTACGACGAGTACGTCGACCGCCTCGCTGAGTACAACGTCGACCTCGTTCAATCCGAGTCGCTCACCCGGCCGGTCGGCGACCGAACGATCCACGTCGAACACGGCCACCAGCAGGATCCGAACAACCGAATCGAGGACTTCGGCAATCCACCCGCGACGCCGATGGGCTCCTTTTACAACACGCACGTGACGAGCTGGGCCGGCCAGTTGTCGGATCAGGGACGGTACAACTGGTTGAAAGACGTACAGGCAGTCACACTCACCGAGCGTCGATGCGGGACGTCGAAAACAGACTGCTCGTCAACACCGAGACCTGGCTGAAGCGGCTCCACCGCCGGGACGTCGTCGCCGGACGGTTTCCCCCGGTCTTCTATCCGTCCTACCAGCTGTGTATCGTCCGCATCGAAGCCGAACCCGAAGGCGTCGCGGTCGAATTCGAGGAGATCGAGAAACCGAGTCCGACCGCCGAAGATCTCACGCTCACTGAACGGCTGCTCACGCTGGGTCGGGCACCGAATCCCGACTTGCCCGATCGAGCAGTCGTCGAGAAACGGTAGCTAGTCGCCCTCGAGCGCTCGAGCGAGCGATCCAGCCTGCCCTCATTCAGTACCGCTTTCCAGAACATGGGGTGGGAAGTCGGTTGTCGGTCCGCAGCCGATATCTCTCCACATCACGATATATATCGTTGCTGTTTAGATGGGAATCTACTGTCTCCTCATTCAGTACTGGTGTTCGAAACTAAGCTCACTGTGTTCATAAGAGTAGGATTTGATACCTGCTTCTTCACAACGCGAGCTAAGGTCCGCCGGAGGCACATACTCCTCTCCGTCGAATTCCTCCTTGAGGTGCTTACAAAACGCAATAGTGATCTCCCGGTCTTCGTCGTTATCTTCTGCGACCTCGAGAATCACTGCTAGATCTGGATCGGCATAATCTGGCTTGATAACATAGTCGCCCGGAGTAAAGGGGTTCTCAGGATACTCGAGATTCGTGTGTTTGTATGTGTAGAGTTTGATATCTTGGTCGTCACAGTAGGACGCGAGCTTCGCTGGATGGATTTCTCGCCAGTTTCCCGGACCGTCGTTGAGCATATTTGGAAATGCTACGTTCACGGCTTCGCCATCCATTTCTTGCCCGTAAGCGGTCGTGTTTTTCTCCGGTGGCAACACCTCAATGACTACTGCGACCGAAGCATCATCATCTCCTTTCTTCACAGCAGTACAGCACGGAAGCCCACCCCTTTAGGGGTGGGAGGAAGCGCGTAAACTCTATGCCACAGACTACCGATACCAGCATTGCCGACTCCT
>NZ_HG315684.1:854683-905406 GCF_000455365.1 Halopiger djelfimassiliensis | reverse complement strand
CACACGATCGCCAGGTGAGAATGGGTTCTCCGGTTTCTGGTTGAGATGAGCTGTGTTCGGACCCAAGTCGTGCAACTCGTTCATCGGACGAGCGGCTAAATGTGCCAGTTTCTCGGGTTCCTCACCGGAGTATGACTCCTGAGTCTTTACCTTCGATTTGAGCGTTTCAGTCCGTTCCCAGCCGAGGAGGATGAGTGCGTCTTCGTTGTCTCGATGCCAGACCATCACGATGATGTCGTCGTCCGGGTCATTCTCGAGGATGTTCGCGGGCCGGAAAGCAGAGACATCACGAGAGGTCTTCACGTCGATTTCGTATCCGAACACCTCGAAGTCGTGACCGGAGAAACTCTCGGGATTACACCGACGGATGGCCGCTTCGTTTTGCCAGTCCCACATCTCCACGGGGAGATATTCGCGGCAAAACTGCTCGAACGCGAGTTCACCGAGATTTCCGATGCGTTTGACATCAAGATCGTCCGATCCTTGAATAACTGCCTGATGATGTGCCCGCTTTCGATCGATTTCGTCCGGCGTGTAGAGATACATTACACTTTAGTTATTTGTTGATCTAATGTATCTTACGCACTGGCCGATCTAGAAGGATCTTGGTCGAATTTTCGGTCAAACGGAGAGTTGCACATGTAAACCGAAGGCCTCGGCACTCATAGGGCTCGTCACCGCCGGGTGCCGAGTCCGGCTCGGAGCGGGTGCGTCGTCATCGGCCACGCGGGACTATGGGACTCGAGTCCAAGACGGTTTGGATCGCGACGACGAGGGAGGAACCGCCGAACGAGGGCGGCGTTGCACTCGTCGATGAGGTTATTGTGGTGGACTGTATGCCGGCGGGAGAATATCGCCGGCGCGCGGTCGGTGCCGGGCGTCCGATCCGCCGTCGAATCGTTCGCGGCGCTCGAGTCGGTTGTCTCGAGGACGGCGGAGTCGATCGCTCGGTAGCGGGTGCGGGCGTCGATTCGGTGTCGGCTCGAGTCCGTGGACGGGTTACCAGTTCGTGTGTTCGGTCCGTCAAGAGGTTGCCATCGTCGTTACGACTGGTCCCGGGTCGAGTCGGACCGGGCGGATCTTCGAGACGACCTCGGGACGGCAGAGCGGGACGACATCTGCAACGGGTCGAATCGCGGGTGTCACTCGGGTTTTGGCTGATACGTCCTCGATTTAGTGTCGGGGATGACCTGCGGAACCGATCGGGCGGTCGCGGCGTCGGTGATCGGCCTGCCGAACGCCCGACTACTTGCTCTCGTTCCCGTGGTTCCGGCGGCCGCCGGTTGTTCCGTTGAAGAAGAGCTTCACCGTTTCGTCCTCGTGGGCGGGGACGTGCACGAAAACGGCGTCCTCCTCTTCGCTGTAGGCGAACGTCTCGGGGGTGTCTTCCACCGTCTCCGCGTCGTCGACGGCCTCGTATTTCGTCGAAGCTGCCTGCACTTTCCGCGGGGATTCCGCTCGATTCAGTTTCAAGACGTACGACGAAAGCTGCGACCCGTCGTAGTTCCGGGCGACCGACTCGTGTTCGAACGTGACTACGCCGCCGGGAGTAGTCGAGACGGAGAAGTCGGTCACGTTGTACTCGCCGTCCTCGTAGGCGCGACTCTCGCCGTCGTCTTCGTAGAAGGAGTACGTCGCTTCCCCATCCACGTACGCGTCAAGGACGAGCGTCGTCAACGGCTGTTCGTCGGTGTACTGTTGGACTTCCCGCATCGGGATGATGGAGTCGGTCCGAACGAAAATCGGCAGGTGGTCGAGCGGCGCATCGACCGTGAGGGTTCGTCCGCCGTCGTACTCCTCGCCGGTCCAATAGTCGATCCACTGCTCGCCTTCGGGCAGGTAGACCTCGCGGGCGGTCGCGCCTTCCTCGAGGACCGGCGCGATCAGCAGGTCGTCGCCGAACATGAACTGATCGTCGACGTCGCGGGCACGCTCGTCGTTCTGGAAGTGGAACACTAGCGGCTGCTGAACGGGCTTGCCGGTTTCGCTGGCCTCGCGGAACTCGTTGTAGAGGTAGGGGAGTAGCCGGTAACGCAGCCGGAGGTACGTCTTGCTGATCGTTTCGACCTCGTCGCCGAACGTCCAGGGGTGTTGGTTGCGCGGCTCCCCGTCGTCGACCTTGGTGTGGCTGTCCGCGTGGTTTCGACAGTAGGGGACGAACGCGCCCAGTTCGATCCACCGGGCGAACAGTTCCGGACTGGGCCGACCGACGAAGCCGCCGATGTCGTGGCCGACGAAGGCAAGTCCCGACAGTCCCAGATTCAGCTGCATCGGGATCGACTTGCGCAGGTGCGCCCACGAGCTCACGTTGTCGCCGGTCCAGAGCGCCGCGTAGCGCTGTCCGCCCGCGTACAGGTTCCGGTTCAACAGGAACGGCCGCTCGTCGGGTTTGTAGACATCGTAGGCTTCGTGAGCAGCTCTAGCCATGTCGAAGCCGTACATGTTGTGGTACTCCGCGTGGGACATCGCATCCTCGCCGGTCCCGTGGACGTTGTCGACCGGCATCGTCCAGTCGTACTTCTCATTCTCCTGGAACACTGCCGGTTCGGCCATGTCGTTTTTGATTCCGTCGATCCCAGCCTCGAACAGCGCGTCGTGTTGCTCGGCCCACCATGAACGGACCTCCGGCCGAGCGAAGTCGGGCCAGACCGTTTCGTCCGGCCAGACCCTCCCGACGAAGGTCTCGCCGTCGGCGTTTTTCACCCAGTAGTCGTTTTTCGTCCCCTCGATGTAGACGTCGTACGGGGTGTGGTCGTCGGGGATATCGCTAGTGGTGACGGAGACGCCGTCCTCCCGCGGGCTGGCGTCTGGCGTACCGTCGTAGGGCGTGTCACCGGACGGGTCGTCGCCGGACCGGTCGCCGTCAGACGCGTCACCGTCGAACTCTCCGTCGTACGGGTTCTCGTCCTTGGACGGGTCGTCGGGCGTGTTGTCGTACGATTCCACGGCGGCGACACCGGGATCGTTAACGGCAACCGTTCTGATCCCCGGAACCGACTCGACGCGCCGGAGCGCCTCGCGGTACTCGTCGGTCCAGGTGAAGACGCGATACTCGTTCATGTAGTCGATGTCGAAGTGCATCGCGTCCAGCGGAATCCCCTTTTCGCGGTAGGTCTCGGCGGTTTCGACGATCTCCTTCGGGGTGTACTCCCACTTGCTCTGGTGGAGGCCGAGTCCCCACTTCGGCGGGAGCTCCATTGTCCCGGTCAGCTCCGTGTACCGCTCGAGCACCCCCTCGATGTCGGGGCCGTAGGTGAAGTAGTAGGTCAACTGGCCGCCATCGGAAAAGAAGGAGTAGTAGTCGTCTGACTCGGTCGCCATCTCGAACACGGAGTGACAGGGATCGTCGAAGAGGATCCCGTAAGCGCCGACGTCCTTCAGGCCGACGAAGAACGGAATCGACGTGTAGACGTAGTCGTTGTCCGCGCTGTACGCGTACTGGTCCGTGTTCCAGTGCTCGAGTTTCTCGCCCCGTTTGTTGAGTTCGTTTCCTGGCTGTTCGCCGAATCCGTAAAACGCCTCGTCCTCGTCAGTTTTCTTGTATGCGTACGGTTTGCCGTCCTCGTAGCCCGGCGTCCCCTTCTCCAGATAGTCTTCGTTAATGACGTTTCCGTCGTCGTCACGGAACCTGACGCCGAAGAGACCGTTGTTGATCTCGATCGTGATCGTCGCCGTCTCGAGCGCGATCCGCTCGTCGGTTGTATCGACAGTAAACTCGGGCGCGTCCCACTCGGTTCGCCCCTTCGCGATCCCCCGGGACTCGTACTCTTCCTCGCCGCGTTCGACGATCGAAACGCGGGCCATATCGTCGGCGAACAGCCGAACGTACCCCTCGTACTCGCCGAGATCGACTTTCACCCCGTCTTCGAGGATCTCGTAGCCCCGAACGGACAGCGTCTGGAGATTATCCTCGTCGAGTTCCGGCTCGTAGTGTATCTTCGAGTCGTAGTGATCCGCCCGCGCCGATGTCGATGCGAGCGTCCCGCCCGCCAGCAGCGCAGCCGATGCTTGTAGGACAGTTCGTCGCGTCGCAAACGGGGATAACCGACCTCCCATCGCTTGGAGAATTAACTATAGTTGTATTAAAATTTTCTATCGAATCAATACTAATAGGAGTTGTGGGTAATCGTGCAAATTAGCTTCGGACTGCTCTTCGTTCAGGTGGTACTCACAAACGGCATCGACGGGAGAACTCACCTCGTTCGGAGTAGTCGCAGTACGAACTTCTGCGCCGAAATCGATGAGCGCATGGAGAGAATCGCTGCGCCGCCCCCGGAGGAAGTATTCCTTCGAGCGTTCGCTTCCGGTTCGTTTACTGGTTGGGTTTCCGAACGAACACGGCCGTCAACTGACGCTTACGAACGGCGGCCGCTTCCGTGGTTCGCAAACGCCGCGTTCCACTCGTCGATCAGGTTCTCGAGCCGGGTTCGATCCCGACGGGCAAACGTTTGCGGGGCGCGATCGGTAGCTGACTGCGGATCTCGTGGGGACTGAACCGGGAGTGTGGTCTTCGAAGGCGTTCGGCCGCGAGTTTCGGGTCGATTCGGTGTCGGTTCGGCGTCGGCGTGGGGTGGTGTTCGTGTGCTCATGTCGGTCGGGTGATGGGATCGTCGAAAAGCGGTACTCGTCGGTGGAAACGGGCTCAGGCTACTACGCGTACGACCGACATCTGTACCCCCTCCTACTGACTCCACCCTCATAAAAGTTAATGATCGATAATGCGACAAAGCCCACAGCATCGAACACGGATCGCGTCCGTCTCTGGTGTGTTCGGGGAATCGAGTCCGACACCTTGAGAACCCGCGCCCGCGACCGCTCGAGTAGGACGATGACGGGCGACGATAGGAAGAGTGGTGCAGACGTCAGTTTCGTCGTGCCCGCGAGAAACGAGGCCGAGTACCTTCGGGGGGCGCTCGCGAGTATTGCCGCGCTGGATACGGCCTACGAGTACGAGGTTCTCGTCGTCGACGGGGACTCGAGCGACGACACGCCCGCCATCGCCCGCGAGTACGGCGCGACCGTCGTCTCGGGACCGGGAACGAGCATCGCGAGAGCACGGAACCTCGGTGCCGAGCGCGCGACCGGCGAGTGGCTCGCGTTCGTCGACGCCGATACGGAAGTTCGTGCGAGCTACCTGACCGACATGCTCGGGTTCGTCGAGGCAAACGGGCTCGCAGCCGCGAGTTCGTCCTGTCGGATCACCGGTCCGCGACGGGCCAAACTGATGGAAGCGACGATCAACTACGTCTTCCCGCGGCTCGAGAGACCGGTTTTGCCGGGTTTCAACTGTTTTGTCCATCGGCGAGCGTTCGCCGCAGTCGGCGGGTTTCCGGACGTCCCAAACGAGGACACGGCGTTCAGCCGGCGGCTCGCGGGTCGGTATCCGACGGCGTACTGTCCGTCGGTGCTGGTCGAGAGTTCGGGTCGGCGGATCGCCGACCACGGACTGACGGGGACGCTGTGGCACTATCTGCGGCTGGACGTCGATCGCCTCCGATCGAAGGGGTGACGTGCCATCGGCCCGGCTCGAGCGGGACGGGACGTCACGTTCGGTGGGCGGGTGGGGCCGTCCGTTCGCGGCTGTCGACGCCTCCACTGCCGAAGGTCACGCGAAGACTGGCACCGATACCGAGCATTGCGACGAGGACGCCAAGGGCCGTCCCGAGGTACGGGATCGGAACGAACAGCGCGCTCAGGAGCGCACCAATGAAGATGCCGAGCCACGCGTTGTCCGTCCCGAAACGCGCTCCGAGAACGGTGCCGACGGCAACGTAGCCGACGGTCCCCCACACGATTTCGAAGACGATAGCGAACACCGCGAGCGGGATACCGATAAGCATCCCGATGACGGTTGCGATCAGGACGAGCGACAACAACCACAGGGTCACGAAGACGAATAGCCCCGGTAGTCCGACAGCCATCGAGAGCAGCGTGCTGTGTCTGGCGGTTCGAACTGCTTGCTGGCCCCAGTCCGGAAAGAGACCGAGAAGCGAGATACCGACAAACGCCGTCACGGCGAACTCGGCACCCATCCGATAGTGGATCGGATACCCCTCACTGAGCCAGTTGAACGCGGATTGTGCCGCGACGGTGGAGGGAAGCAACAGCAAAAGCAATGCGGAGACGGGAACGATGATCCGATATCTCATACATCGTGTTAGAACATATATAATAAAACCCCTCCGATACTAAGGTGTTCGATCCGGCCGCCGTATCGAATGGGGTGTTTCCGGCCGGCGCGGACGGCACCCTCATGGCGGCCGTTTTTTACCGATCGGAACGGGGGACACACCGTGTCGAACGTCCCAGCGGAAGCGGAACGGTTGCTCGAGAGCGAGCCGTTGATGGCCCACCTCGGTACCTGTACCGAGGGACGACCGCACGTCGCCCCGGTCTGGTATCGGTACGAGGACGGCATCGTCGAGATCGTGACGACGGGCCGAAAGCTGGCTAACATCCGCTCGAATCCTCGCGTTGCCCTCTCGGTTCAGGCCGATGACGGAGGCAAGACCGAGTGGATGGTAACGCTGCTCGGGACGGCGACGATCGTCGAGGACGAGTCGGAGACGACCGCAGCTCGCCGACGGATCAACGAGAAGTACGGCGCGGAGCCGGGGGCGTACGCCGAGAACACGCTGGTCCGAATCGAGGTCGGATCGACGACCTCCCGAACCTACTGACGTCGAGGGTGACGGGCCGCTCTCGATCGGGCGGGTCGTTTCGGCCCGCGCTGCTCAGCGTTCGCCGATCGCTTCGGGAAGTTCCCCGAACCCGCCCCCGTCGTACCGGTACGCGGCCCAGCCTGCGTTTCTCGCCCCCTCGATGTCGGCGTCGCTGTCGCCGATCATCGCGTACCGGTCGGCCGGCAGCCGTTCCTCGAGCTCCCGATACGGCGCGAGAGCGGGCTTGTGTGCCGATACGTCGTAGGAGGCGACGATCGCGTCGACGTACGGCTCGAGATCGTGCGCTCGCAACTTCTCGAGTTGCCAGTCGCGAACGCCGTCGGTGAGGACGCCGAGTTCGAACGACTCGGCCAGCCGCTCGAGATCGGCGTGGACGTTCGCTGGCGGGGCGAGCGACTCGAGTTCCCGCTCGAGGAGGGCTGCCGCGTACGGTTCGGGATCGGAACAGCCGTCGATTCGGTCGAACGCCCGCCGGACGGGAGCGGGTTCGAACGCGTCAAAACCCGCGAAGAACGCGTCGTCGTACGCCGCGAGCCAGCCGTCCGGGGCGTCGCCTCGAACGTCCGCGATCGCGTCGGCCAGGACATCGCGGTACGCCCGCTCGAGTCGAAGCAACGTCCCATCCAGATCGAAGACGAGCGCGTCCATTGACGGCGATTCGTATTCGGGATGCAAAAGAATACGGGACGGCCGGTCACTCACGACCGGGCGACGGCTCGCGAAGTCCCGGATGCGTCCGCCGGGCGCGAACGCGTCGCATTCGCGCCCGCAGATCCGGCTTGCTTCCGGGGGCCTCGAGATCGGGGTCGACCTCCTCGTCCTCGAGTTCCGCGAGCGCTTTCGGGAACCGACGCAGGTCCTTGTGGATCGCGAGTCCGGCGGCGGCCCCATCGCCGATCGCGATCGTGGTCTGGTTCTGGCCGTGAGTCACGTCGCCGGCGGCGTAGACGCCGTCGACGCTCGTATTCCCGTCGTCGTCGACGGCGATCGCGCCGTCGTCGGTGCGTTCACAGCCGAGTGCCGCAGCGAGGTCGGCGTTGTACGCCGTCCCGTACATGGCGAAGCCGCCGATGTAGTCCCGTTCGGTCCCGTCCCCGAACGAGAGGCCGCCGAGCCACGGCTGTTCGTCCGCGTCGGTCCGTTCGCCTTCGTACGCGGAGACGACCGCCGTCTCGATCCGATCGACCGGGTGGGCTCGTAACTGGGCGTCGGTTTCGTCGTCCCACTCGGGCTCGCGGGCGTCCAGCAGGAGGTCGACGTCGTCGGTGAAGTTGAGCATCGTCATCGCGACGTGGGCTGCGCTTTCGGTGTGGCCGAGCACGAAGACGGGAGCGTCCCCGAGCGTGTACGCATCACAGTGCAGACAGTAGTGGAGGCCGCGACCCGTAAACCGCTCGAGCTCCGGCACGTCCGGGCTCCGATCGCGGAATCCGGTCGCGAAGACGACCCGTTCGGCTTCGACGGCCCCGTGGGCGGCCTCGAGTCGGAATCGGGGGTCGTCGGTCCCGTCGCGGTCGTCGACCCGTCCGACGGACTCGACCGCGTCGGGGAAGAAGTCGCCGCCGTAGTGTTCGAACTGATCGACGGCGTGAGCCGCCAGCTGCTGGCCGGAGACGGTCTCCGAGACCCCGAGCAGGTTGTGGACGTGGGTGACCGCCGCGTGCCGACCGCCTTCCTTCTCGAAGACCGCCGTTCGGTGGCCGAGTCTGGTCGTGTACAGCGCCGTCGTCATGCCGGCGGGGCCGCCGCCGACGACCGCGACCTCGTACGCGAGTGGATCGGGCATAGTCGTGGGAGGACGCCAAGCGGGTTGAGGTTGGGCCGTGCATATGCGGCCGTCCCGGCCCACTGCCGGAGCCGTTTGAACTCCCCACCAACACCGTGTCCCGCGTCATCTGGCGTGATCGTCCCGCCGCTTCCGGACGAGGGCACTCGAGGTGGCGGCGGACCGCTTCCCGGCGAGACGCCCAACGTTCAATGCGGGGCCATTCGAACGTCGACCGTGGCTCGAGAATACGTTGACATCCTCCTCCGGCTGAAGGCGGAGGAATCCCGAGTCAAGCGAATCGAAGATTCGCTCAGCGTTGGGATATTAGGGTTTGCAGTCTCCCCGTTCTCTCGGTGTGAACCGTCCGCTCTCGCGGTCGAACAGCAAGACTCCAGGCTGTGCCACCCAGCCGTTACTCATATCCCCGGTCGGGGGACTCTGAGTTATCTTTCTGCGAATGTTCACCGCACCGTTCACGTCCGCGTTCATCGACGTCTCACACGACGAACAGACGTATAGACCACGCTCCACGCGGTTCCCATCTCGAATCTGCCCGCAACACGAACACGTCTTCGAGGTGTTCTCTTCGTCCACGCGGTCAACGAGAATTCCGTGTTCCTCGGCCTTGTATTCGAGCAGACGGGCGAATCGGTCGAACTCCCATCCGTGGAGTTTCTTGTTCCCCGACACACCCCAGTTACGCGAGTCGCCGTTCTCGTCTTCGCGAATGTCGCTGAGATCGCCAACTGCGATCTCTCCTATGCCTTCTTCGACACACCGCTCGACGATGTGTTTCGAGAGCGTATGGAGAAAGTGGTCTTTGCGCCGGGAGAGTTTTCGGCGAGCCTTGAGCGCACGCTTCGACGGGCCGTTCTCGCCTTCGGTCTGGTACTCCTCGCGAGTGAAGTAGTGCTTGTCCTCTTTCAGCACGTTCCCCGGATACAGCTCCGAGGGGCCGTCCTCGTAGTCGATGGCAAGGTAGTTGCTGATACCGAGGTCGATACCAGCAGTGTTGTCGCCGGGTGCATCCTCGACAGGAATCTCTTTCTTGCAGACGAGGTGGAGTTCCCAGCGGTCGTCGTTCCAGACGGCACGCACTTGCTGGATGTTCTCGACTTCTACGTCAGGGCGGGTTTCGTACTCCGCGAGGATGAAGTCCGATCGTCCATCTTTCAGGTTCCAACCTTTCGAGAGCCGAACACGGTTGTGCTTAGCATCATGCTTGATGCCTTTCTGTTTCCACGTCACGGTGGAGCGTGGGTGTCGATCGCTACGTTTCCGATAGCCCGGTGGGTTATTGCCGTCGTCGGAGTTGTACCAGCCGGTGAACGCCTCAGCAAGCTCTTCGAGAACTCGCTGTGCTCAATGAGCAAAGCTCATTGGCATCACGAGACGGCTTCGCCGTCTCGAACGAACTTGACTGAGAATGCAGGTCACTGTAGCGTTCGTGGTCTTTCAGCTCCGATTTCAGCTCGGATTCGTCGGGTATCTCGCCGTCTTCATCCCACCGTTGTTGGATGTAGTAGCGGCCGACGTTCCACAGTTTGGATGCGGAGAACCCGCACTGGTCAAGGTCGTCACGAACCTGTGAGTGGTTCGTGATGCGTGCGACGTAGGTGCGGGTCGTCTTCAACATCCGTACTGCCTTCATAACCAATTACGAGTGCTACTTTATTAAAGACGATGGGTGTCGTAGAATATCCATCCGATCGTTCGAGCATGGTGAGTCCCCCAGTTGTCGGCTTCATCCCACGACTAAAGCCGTGGGCTTTCGCGCTGTTCCCGCTGTAATCTCTATAACGGCGACGTACCGGTCGTTCGAACCGCAAACGACGACGGCGAGTACGAGGCGTACCTCGTCGAGAAACTCCGGGAGGAAGTCGAGGAGTACGCCACGGATCGAACCCCCGAGGAGTTGGCCGATATCCTCGAGGTCGTTCACGCGATACGGGCGTTCGAGGGCCTCTCCGAGGCGGAACTCGAGGACCGTCGATCACGGAAGGCCGACGAACGGGGCGGGTTCGGCGACCGGCTCGTCCTCGAGCGCGTCGAAACCGAGGCCTGACGCGGCCCACGAGCAGTTCCGACCCCGTTAGTCGGCGTTCTCGACTCGTTCTCGCGCGGCTGCGACCACCAGCGGGAGCGTGATCGTCGCGTCGCCGTAGACCGAGACGTTCTCGGCGTCCTTCTCGAGTTTGCCCCACGAGCGGGCTTCGTCGAGGGTCGCGCCGGAGAGGCCGCCGGTCTGTTTGGGGTCCATCGTGAGTTGAACGGCGTAATCGTACGCGCCGGGCGTGACGAGCATCGTCTGGAGCGTGAAGTTCTTGGGGACGCCGCCGCCGACGACGAACGCGCCAGCTTCCTCGGCGTCGAAGGCGATGTCTGTCAGCGGCGTCATGTCCGCCAGCGCATCGAGGGAGAACGGCGAGGTCTGGGAGTACATCCAGGCCTGCAGGCCGAGCACCGAATCCTGGACGGCCGGACAGTAGATCGGCACGTCCGACTCGGAGGCCGCGGCGGCGATGCCGGGGTCCTCGTCGACGTCGTCGCGCTCGTTGACCGCCGCGTTGGCCCGCCCGAGCTCCTCGGTGAGCCGCTGGATCGAAACCGACCCGTCCGTTTCGGATTCGGCTTCGAGCACCGGAAAGACCTCCTCGCGGAGGTGCGACTCGAAGGTCGCGAAGTACTCCTGCGGGAGGTAGACGTTGTAGATCCGGTCGACGCCCTCGTCGCGCAGCGTTTCGTCGTGTTCGCGTTCGGTTTTCCCCTCGGCGTGGACCTCGCCGTGGTGGTGTTTGCCGCCGATGGCCTCGATGGCGTCGTGGGTGAGGTTCGCCCCCGTCGTGACAAGAACGTCGATGTAGCCGTCCCGGATCAGGTCAACGACGAGTTGTCGCATCCCAGCCGGCACCATCGCACCTGCCAGACTGAAGAAGACGGTCACGTCGTCGTCGAACATCGCTTCGGCGACGCCGACGGCCTCGTGGAGATCGGCCGCGCCGACGCCGGCGTGTCCGTATTCGTCGGCGAGTTCGCCGACGGTCATGCCGGCACGGGCTTCGGCGTGGCCGACGGGATCGTGCGAGAACGCCTCCCTGTCGGGGTCGTGGTGACCGTGTTCCGTCCCGCCGTTACCGTCGCTCTCGGTGTCGTCCTCGTCGCTCATATCCTCGTCTCCGGGTGCCAGCGGTTTGAACGTCGCGATTCGGTCCGTCTCGAGGATCCCACAGCGACCGACGCCCGACCGACGGTTCCGTCTTGTTACGCCCCTACGCCCGGACCCGATGCCAGTATTCCACGGTCCGGTACAGCAGATAGCAGACGGCGTTGAGCAGTCCCGTCAGCGCAACGAGGGTCCCGAGTGCTGGCTCGACCGCCCCGAGGATGCGTCCACGAGGGACGTGGATAACGGGCGAGGCGGTGGAACCGTCGATTCGGAAGACACGAGCGATCTTTTCGGTGGTCCCGCGATGTCGACTACAGCCCGGTCGGAACTTCGAGGTAGGTCGTCTCGAGACCCCACTCCTCGACCAGCTCCTGCAGCGCCCGGACGCCGAACGTTTCGGTCGCGTAGTGGCCAGCGAGGAAGACGTTGATGCCCGCTTCCCGGGCCTCGTGGTAGACTTTCTGTTTCCCCTCGCCGGTTACGAGGGCATCGGCCTCGGCCGCGACGGCTTCGTCGAGCCAGTCGGTGCCGCTGCCGGTAACGATAGCGACATCTTCGATCTCGTCGGGACCGAACTCGAGCAGCTGGACCGGCTGGCCGCCGGTCTCGAGGTCGCGCTCGAGACGCTCGCGGAGTTGCGCGGTCGTGAACGGCTCGGCAGCGGTGCCGCGCTGGCCGACGTGTTCGGGGCCGAGTTCGCCGAACGGTGCCCGGTCCTCGAGTTCGAGGACGTCGGCGACGCCGGCGGCGTTGCCCAGTTCCTGGTGGCCGTCCAGCGGGAGGTGCGAGACGTACAGCGCGAGGTCGTTCTCGATTAGGGGAGCGATCCGGTCGTAGGTACGGCCCGTCACGCGGTCGAAGCCGCCCCACGAGATGCCGTGGTGGGTGACCAGCACGTCCGCGCCGGCGTCGATCGCCGCCTCGAACGTCTCCCGGACGCCGTCGACGGCGAAGGCGACGCGCTCGATTTCGCCGTCGTCGGAGCCGACCTGCAATCCGTTCGCACTGGCGTCGAGATCGGCGTAGTCGTCGGTGCGCAACCGCTCGTCGAGGCGATCGACGAATTCCGTGCGATCCATACGCGTCCGTTTCGTCGCCGGGGGCTTGTATCCGGCTGGTTTCTTGCCGACAGCCGGGCGATCGAACGACGGGTCGGTGAAAGGCCGATTTAAGAGCTCGCTCCGCGAAGCGCCGCGTATGTCACGACGGACGGTCTCGCACGAGGACGGAGCGATCTACGAGTTTACGCCCGATCTCGAGGGGATCGCGACGGTCGAGCCGGGAACGGAACTGACGATCGAGACGAGGGACAGCCTCGACGGGGCGGTACAGGCGGAGACGGACGTGCTCGAATCGGTCCCCGAGGAGGTCAATGCCGCGACGGGACCGATCGAGATCGACGGAGCCGACCCCGGCGACGTCTTGCGCGTCGAGATAGCGGAAATCCGGATCGCAGAGCCACAGGGGCGCGTGATCACGACCGACGGCTTCGGATTGCTGGACGGCCACGACGGGATCGAAGCGCCGCGGACGCGACTGACGCCCGTCGATGGCGACGCGGGAACGATCGCGTTCGGCGATCTCGAGGTGCCGATCGAGCCCGTCATCGGGACGATCGGGGTCGCACCCGACTCCGAGTCGTACACGACGCTCGTCCCACACGACCACGGCGGGAACCTCGACACGACGGATATGACGGCGGGCAACGTCGCGTACTTCCCGGTCTTCCGTGAGGGAGCGATGCTCGCGATGGGCGATTGCAAGGCCGCCATGGCCGACGGCGAGATGTGCGGGACTGGCTCGGAGATCGCCACCGAAATCGACGTCACCGTCGACGTGATCGAGACGCCCGAACTCGCCCTCCAGCGGCCGCTCGTGGAGACGCCCGACGCCTGGAAAACGATCGCGAGTGCGGAGACGCTCGAGGCCGCGTGTGAACTCGCGAACGGCGACGCCATCGACCTGCTCGCGGCCGAACACGGGTTCGACCGAACCGAGGCCTACATGGTCTCGAGCCTCGTCGGCGGCCTCGAGATCAGTCAGGTGGTCGATCCGCTGGTGACGGTGCGCAACGCCGTGCCGAAGGCGTACCTCTCGTCGCCGTTCTGAGCGGCTCCCGACCGAGTGGCGAGTCGGTAGGCCGTTCCCGTTACGCGTCGGCGTGTGAGAACACGAACTCCCGGACCAGTTTGCCCGCAAGCGCCGCGGTTTGTCCGTCGTCGCGGTCGTTGACCTCGACCACGTCGAACCCGCTTGCGTGGGGGCCGACCTCGCGAACGACGTCGCGCAGTTCACGGGGCTCGAGGCCGAACGGTTCCATCGTGCCCGTTCCCGGCGCGTACGCGGGATCGGCGGCGTCGATGTCGACGCTCAGATAGACGTCCCGGTCCGCCAACCGCTCGTCGAACGACCACTCGGCGACGGCCTCGGGCGGCACGACCGTCACGTCGCTTTCGCTCGCCCGCTCCCACTCGGCTTCGCTTCCCGTTCGCGCGCCGAGGACGACGAGTTCGTCGACCGAGTCGACGTCCTCGAGGACGCGCCGCATCACGCAGGCGTGGTTGCGCGGATTCCCGTCGTACTCGTCGCGGAGATCGAGGTGGGCGTCCAGCGAGACGACCACCTCGGGCTCGACGGCCCGGACCCCCGCCAGCGAGACGGTGTGTTCGCCGCCGAGCAACAGGGGGACGGCGTCGTCCCAGACGACATCGCGAAGCGTCCCTGCGAGGAACTCGAGGTACTCCGTGGCGTCGTCCCACGCGCGGACGTCGCCGTGGTCGGCGACGCCGAGCTCGGAAAAGTATCGGTTCGTTCGACGATCATAGTCGTCGAACGGTTCTGCAAACGTCCGTATCCGCTGGGGACCGAATCTGGTCCCCGGCTGAAAGGTCGTCGAGGCGTCCAGGGGCGCACCGACGACCACGAAGTTCGCGCCTCCACGGTCGGACTCCCGCCCTCGCGCGTCGGTCCCCTCGCGTTCGTCAGTCGCCCCGGGAAACATCAGACGATCTTTCGCTGGTCTTCCATCTCGAGGTACTCGATGTTCTCGTCGGGGGAAACGTCAGCGTCGTCGGGGATGCGCATCGTGATGGTCTCGTAGGTCTCCAGATCCATGACCTGCATGTCGTCGCCGTCGACGGAGACGACCTGCCCCTGTTTGCGCTCGATGATCGGGACCCAGATCTTCGCGTCGACCGGCTGGGAGAGCGATCGCTTCTTGCCGTCGAAGACGCCCTCGGCCTCGATGCGGGCCTTGGCGCTGCCGTGTTTCCCCGGCTTGGCCGTCGAGTACGAGTTGATCTTACATGCCGCGTCGTCGATCATTACGTAGCTCCCTTCCTGGAGGTCGCGAACTTCGGTCTGTTGTTTCGCCATGTCGCGGCGTAATCAACCGACGGCCATAAACCGTTTGGAATGCTCGCTGCAGCGAGTTCAGTCCGGCAACGGATCGCTCACGACTCGAGTACCGCTTCGATCCGTTCGAGCCCCGCCTCGAGTTCCGGGGTCGGCAGCCCGAACCCGATCCGGAACCGGTCGGGGTGATCGAAGAACTCGCCGGGCGCGAGGACGACGCTCGCTTCCTCGACGACCGTTCGACAGAATGCGCGACCGTTCTCGAACTCGTCCGGGATCGTCACGAACCCGTTGACGCCGACCGGGTCGTACCACTCGAGGCCGTGGCGTTCGAGGAACGCCTGTGTGCGATCGTGGTTCCGCGAGACGAGGTCGCGGTTCTCAGCGATGATCTCCGCTTCGGTATCGTCCTCGAGAGCCTGTTTCGCGACGTGCTGACCGAAGGTGCCCGGCGAGATCGTCGTGTAGTCCTTCCAGCGACAGGCCGCGTCGACGACCGCCCGATCGCCGGCCAGCCAGCCAAAGCGCAGTCCGGCGAGACCGTAGGCCTTCGAGAGGCTCGCCGTCGAGAGGCCGTGTGGCCCCATGCTCGCGACCGGCGGGATCGGGTCTTCGGCCAGCAGGCGGTAGACTTCGTCACATAGCAGGTACGCGTCGTTGTCCGCGGCAAGGTCGTACAGCGCCTCGATGCGCTCGAGCGGGTGGTATCGTCCGGTGGGGTTGTTCGGGTTGTTCACCACGAGTAGCCGGGTGTCGGACCGGATCGCGTCGGCGACGGCGTCGATGTCGAGTTCCCAGTTCGGCGGCTCGAGCGGCACACGCGTCACCTCGCCGACGGCTTCGGGGACGGCGTGGAGCGCCTGATAGGTCGGCGTGACGACGACGGCGTGTGCGGTCCCGGACGACGAGCGGGCGGTCCGCTGGCCGTCGAGCGGATGCGCCCCGCCGAGGACGGCGAGAACCGCGAGGAAGTTCGCCTCCTGTGTGCCGCAGGTACAGACCACCTCATCGGCGTCGCGGTCGTACCGGTCCGCGACGGCCGCCCGAACCTCGGGGTCGCCGTCGGTCGGAATCACGTACCCCAGCTCGCCGGGATCGGTATCGAACCGCCCGGAACCGAGGCTCCGGACGCCGCTCTCGGCGAGCATGATCTCCGCCCCGTGTTCGTACTCGGCGAACCACCGCTCGAGACCGAAGGGTTCGATCTGCATAGTCTCCGGTTGGAGCGATCGGCATATGCACGTTCGGGTCCGCGGTCGCCGACTCCCCGAGCGGACCGAACGGTTTACCCTCTGAGGGCCTCGACGGGGCGATCGTTCGCCGCCTTCCACGCCGGGTACAGGCCGCTCAGTACGCTCGCGACGACGGCGAATCCGAACCCGTACACCAGGTATTTGGCGCTGTGCCACTTGAAGACCAGCGTCGCGTCGCCGACGAGCAGGTCAAATAGCGCGAGTCCGACCAGCAGCGAACCGGCTGCACCGATTACGCCGCCGACCACGCCGATGAGCGCCGCCTCGGTGAGGATCATGCGGAGGACTTCGCCGCGACGGATCCCGACCGCGCGAAGGACGCCGATTTCGCCGCGGCGCTCGATCGTACTCATGAGCATGACGTTGAGGATGGCCACGCTCGCGACGATCAGCGATATGGAGCCGATCCCGAGCAACGCGAGGTTGAGCGTGGACATGAACTCGCTGACTCGCTCTTGGGCATCCGCGTTGCTGCGGACGCGTACCTCCTCGTCGTCGCCGTCGTTGAACCGCTCCTCGATCGCGTCGGCGGTCCGCTGGGCGTGCTTGCCGTCGTCGGCGATGACCGTCACCGTATCGTAGTGTTGCCGGTCGGAGAACGCCGACGGCGGAACCACGAGGCTCCCACGGACGGAGTATCCGCGCTCGGACTCGATGAGCCCCTTGATGCGGTAGAGCGACCCGTCGAACTTGACGGGATCACCGATCTCGAGACCGAGCTTGGTGGCCGTGCTGGCACTGATCAACGCGCCGGACCGGAGCCGGTCGGGAGCCTCGCCCTCGGAGACGTCGTACAGTGTGCTCGCCTGTGTCACGCCGGTTACGCCGACGGTTACCTCCCGGCCGTTTCTCGCCGACAGCGTCGTGAAGTTCGATCGCTGTGGAACGACCTCGGCACCGCTGGAGAGGCGGCGGATCTCGTCGATCTGATTGGTGGTGACGCCGTCGGTGGGACTGTCCTCGCCGGACGAGACCGTCACCTGGGTCGTGAGGCTCTCGAGGTCCGCCGTCGCTTGGTGGTGGATCGCCGCGCCGGCGATTCCGAGCGACGCGATCGCTATCACGCCGATGACGATCCCGAGCGTCGCCAATCCCGTCCGGACCCGGCTCCGGCCGAGGTTGCGCCAGGCCATCAGGGCGCTCGGGAACCGCCGCAGGATGCCCCTGCGTCCCATCACTGCATCACCCCGTCGACGATCCGGACGACGCGATCGGCGTACTCGACCATCTGCTCGTCGTGGGTCACCGAGACGATCGCGACGTCCTCCGCTTCTTTGAGCCGAGTGAGTTCGTCGAGGATCGTCCGTCCCGTCTCCTGGTCGAGATTCCCGGTCGGCTCGTCCGCGAGAACGATATCCGGTTCGTTGATCAACGCCCGCGCGATGGCGACGCGCTGGCACTGTCCGCCCGACAGCTGGTCGGGTGTGTGCTCGAGTCGGTCGCCGAGTCCGACCCGGTGAAGCAACTCGATCGCGCGCTCGCGGCGATCGGTCGACGGCTCCCACATTGACGGGAGTTCGACGTTCTCGATCGCGGTGAGCATCGGCAGCAGGTGAAAGTCCTGAAACACGAAACCGATCACCGATCGGCGTTCCTCCGTGAGTTGGTCCGCCGTGAAGTCGGTCACGTCCCGGCCGTCGAGTCGAACCGTCCCCTGCGTCGGCGTATCGAGCAATCCGATCATGTTGAGCATGGTGCTCTTGCCGGACCCCGAGGGACCGATCACCGTGACCATCTCACCCCGGTCGGCGTGGAAATCGACGCCTTTCAGCGCCTCGACCGTCTCGGTACCGCTCTCGTACCGCTTGACCACGGTGTCCAGTTCGATGACGCTCATTCGCGGTTCCAGGCGTAGTAGAGGCCGCCGACAACGACGACGAGGACGCCGATCAGCACCCAGCTAACTCCGCCGAAGAATCCGGAGGACTCCCCTCCCGGAGCGTCGGGTGCCTGCCCCTCGACGCTTGCGACGGACGCGCCCGCAGCATTGACGTCGATCCGTTGTGTCGTCGTAATCCGGTCGCCGTCGACGATGTACGCGATTTCGACGGGTACCGACGACGTCCCGTTCTCGAGTGCCGCCGTGAGTTCGAAGGTCGCGAACTCGCTGGCGTCGACCGGTCCGATGAAGTACTCGCCCGACGGCGAGACCGGCCTCACGCCGTCGCCGTTCTGGACGCTGACGATCACGGATTCGGTATCGGTGCTCCCGATGTTCGCGGCGTCGCCACTGATCGTTACGTCCGTGCCGGTCACGGTCGCTTCGATGCCGGTTAGTCTGATCTCCCCCTCGACCGGCTCGTCCACGGTTTCGGTGGTAACGGTCTCGTGCGCGTCGCCCGCAGCCGTGTAGGTTGCGGTGAACGTGACCGCTTTTCCGGACAGCGCTTCGGTATCGAACCGAACGGTACGGCTAGACTCGGGTTCGAGGTCGTGCATCGGGTGTCGAGCGACGACGTCACCGTCGACGGCCGCAGCCACCTCGACGTCGGAGACGTTCACGTTGCCGTAGTTGGTGAGTTCGACCTCGGTGACGTCGGATCGATTGGCCGGCGACTGGACCGAGAGGTCCGTTTTGACGGTCGGATCGGCGACGTCGATCGAGACGGGATACTCGTAGGTCTGGCGGTCCCCGGACTCGTCTTCGATGACGGCCCGAACGGTCAGCGTTTTTTCGCCCGGGCTATCGAACGTCGCCGACAGCGGCACCGTGATCGAACCGCCCGGACCGACGGAGCCGACGTTTTGCAGTCGGCCGTGCGATTGTGCGCTTCCGGACGCCCGAACGTAGATGTCCGCTACCTCGATCGTTTCGCTGCTGCTCTCGAGGTTCGAGATTTTGGTTTCGAGAGTGACACGGTCCCCGGTCGTCGGATCGTCCGGTGTCACCGAAACCGACGAAATCTGGACGTTCGTCCCGGATCCGTCGGTCGCAACGACCGGCGTTCCGACACTGGCCAGAAACAGGACGCCAACGACGAACGAAACGCCCAACCATGAACGGCTCACGTACTGATCCCCCCGCGAGTACGACGGCTCGAACGTACGGCTCTCATCGTGTAATTCTACGGATGCTATCGCACCGACATTAATCTTTCTCGTCGGCGAGCATTCCTCAGCGAGCACGAGCGGCGGCGATCGGTTGCGCTCGAACTACCGAAAGCCGACCCGGGTTGCCGACGGCTCGAGCGGACTTGCCGGCAGCTCGCTTTCGACGCCGGGATCGTTGTACGCGCGTGGAGCCACGTCGTTCGGCGAATCGGGATAGTACAGGGACGCGAGGGTCTGGATCTGGTCGCGGCCGACGCCGAGTTCGAACTGGCCGCCGCCGTAACACCGGATCCCGCGGTCGGTACAGTGGCCGAGCGTCTCGAACAGCGACTCGAGCGAGCCGAACCGCGAGGGTTTGACGTTGAGCCAGTCGGGCTCCCAGGGCAGCGCCTCCACGTCCTCGAGTCCGTGGATCGGCGCGTCCCACGAGACGCGCGACCGGACGGCGGAGTCCTCGAACAGCGGGCGCGTTTCGTCAGTCAGCGCGGGGTCCTCGACGACGGCGCTCGGAAACGCATCGAGCACCAGTTCGTACAGCTCCGGATCGGCGGGCACGTCGACCTCCGTCCCCTCGTATCGGCCCTTGAGATCCAGAATGCGGACTGCGTCCGTTCCGACGGTCCCGACGACGTTTTCGACGAGGGTCGCGTCCCACGCCGGCGTCGGATCGAGTTTGAATTCCAGCTCCGGTACCCGTTCGCGAAGCCGCTCGAGCCGCTCGACGGTCGGCGGCTCGCCGAGGCGGGTGCTGGCGACGAACCGGACCGGCTCGTCGGACCGCTCGAGGACACTCGCGAGGTCGGTCTCGGCTTGCCGGAGCGCGAGATCGAGCGCCGCGCTCTCGAGGCCCCACCGCCGGTAGTTCCGAAACTCCTCGCGGTCGGGCGGACTGCCGGGAAAGAGATCGATTTCGTCCAGCCGATCGGCAAACGAGTCGACGGTGTACTCGCCAGTCAGGTCCGGCAGACCCGCCTCGGCCAGCCGGTCGTGGGCGTCGGTCTCGTAGGTAACGTCCTCGCCGCGCCCGGTAGCCGTTCCGTCGCCGTCCGGTCCCGTAAGCGAAATCGCCGTCGTGACGCGGGTAAACTCGCTCGAGGTCTCGCGCTCCAGTCGCGTGCTCTCGAGGCCGTCGATCGTCAGCGGCAGGTCGGCGATCCGGTCGTAGTCCATACCGGATCCACGAGGACCAGCGGAAAGAGGGTTGCCGGCGGCCGGGAACGAACGGGTCCGTTCACTCCTCGCCGCGGCGCTTTCGGAGGTTCTGTCGCGTGAACTGCGGTTTCGCCCTGATCGCGTGTGGCTTGCGGAACGACCGGTAAAGCTGGATCGTCACGACGACCGAGAAGACGGCGGCGACGATCGATGCCTCGGGTGCCTCGAGCGCGTACAGCACGCCCATCGAGAACAGCGACATCGTCAGGAGCATGCCGTAGACGAGCCGCTTTGCGAGGGTTTCGAAAACGTCCTCGGAGTCCTCGACGCCGATGCGGACGTAGAGATCGTCCCGATCGAGTCGGTCGAGGGCCCGTTCGGCCTTCGGCGCGAGTCGCGTCAGCGACTCCCCGGTTTCCCGGAGTTGCTGGCCCGTCTCCTCGAGATAGCGCCGGACCGACTCCTCGCGGTAGCCCTGCTCGGTCAGGTAGGCCGTCGCGGTCGAGATGAAATCGAAGTCCGGATCGAGGGTGACACAGACCCCCTCGACGACGGTCGCGACCCGAAGCACCAGCGCGAGGTTCTTGGGCAGCCGAAACGGGAACGCGTAGATCGAGTCCTCGATCTGTCCGACGATCTGATTGACCCGGTACTGTTCGACGTCCTCGCCGCGGGCGTCCTGGATGGCGATCTCCATCACCTCCGCCATCACCCCGCGGTCGGCGTCGGGCGAGAGAGTCCCGATCTCGATCAGGGCGTCGAGAATGCCGTCGATGTCCTGATTGGCGACGGCCACGTAGAAGTCGACGATCTTCTCCTGAACGAACGGATCGACCCGGCCCGACATCCCGAAGTCGTAGAAGACGATCCGTCCGTCGTCGGTCACCGCGAGGTTTCCCGGATGGGGGTCGGCGTGAAAGACCCCGTCGTCGATGATCATCTGTAGGTACGACCGCTGGAGGTTCTCCGCGACTTGTGTCCGGTCGATTCCCTTTCGCTCGAGCGTTTCGACGTCGTTGATCTTCGTTCCCTCGACGTACTCCATGGTGAGCACCCGCGGGCCGGAGTGGCTCTCGACGACCGCGGGGATGAGAAACCGGTCGTCGGCCGCGAAGTTCGCGCGGATCTCCGTCAACATCTCGGCTTCGCGCTCGTAATCCATCTCCTCGCGGATCGTCTTGGAGAACTCGTCGGCGAGGTTTTCAAGCGAGAACGCGCGGGATTCGTCGACGAAGTACAGCAGGATCGGCAACGACCAGTGGATGACCCGCAGGTCGGCCGCGACCAGTTCCTCGATGTTCGGTCGCCGGACCTTCACCGCGACCTCCTGTGTCGTGTCGTCCCGTTCGATCCGCGCCCGGTACACCTGCCCGAGGCTCGCCCCGCTTATCGCGTCGGTATCGAACGATGCGAAGCGCTCGTCGACGGGACCCAGCTCGTCCTCGAGCACCCGTTTCGCCTCGCCCCACTCGGCCGGCGGTACGTCGTCTTGCAGCGCCGAGAGGACGTCGATGTACGCCGGCGGTAATACGTCGGGTCGGGTCGACAGCAGTTGGCCGAGTTTGATGAAGGTCGGTCCGAGCGTCAACAGCGACTCGAGTAACACCTCGGCGCGATGACGGTGCGTGTCGGCATCGACCGTTCTGGGGCTGCCGAACAGGAAGAACCGACGCCGGTCACGAGCGTACGCCAGCAACAGCGGGAGGAACTGCCACGCGACGAGGACGAACCGCTTGTACGCGCGGAGAAACGCCAGCCTCGGTCACCTCGGTTCCGCGTCCTCGTCCGTCCCCTCGGTTTTCGTCCCGTCTTGCGTCCGGGATCGATCGTCACTGCCCTCTTCGTGGTCGACGACGTCGATCGTCGTCTCCTCGGCGGTCGATTTGGGGATCGTCAACTCGAGTACGCCCCGTTCGACGGCTGCCTCCGCTTTGTCCCCGCTGGCGTCGGCCGGGAGCGGAAGCTCGAGGTCGAAAAACAGCGACCTGTTTTCCTCGAGATAGCGGTAGTCGTCGGGGAGGGACTTCTCTCGCTGGGCCTCGATGGAGAGTCGGCCGTCCTCGACGGAGAGATCGACCGACTCGGCGGTGATACCCGGCAGGTCGATCACGAGCAGGTATGCCCCCTCGTTCTCGAGGAGATCGAAGAAGACGTCCTCGGAGAGATCCCGCAACGCATCGCGGAGCGCTGACATGGCTACAGGTTCGAACGCCGATACGAAAAAGCCCGCGGTAGCGGTGGATACGTGGGCGGCCGGCGACCGTGTCTCGCCCGGCCGTTTCGGGCAGCGAACAGCAACCGACCGTCTCGCGAGTGCGAACCGGGGACTCCCGGCTTACGAGATGAACCTCGGTCCGTGCTGATCGGGTCGTCGAGTCCCTACGCTTTTAGCGTCCGGCGATCCGAGTCCGGGTATGGAAGGTGCCGACCGCGAGCGCACGGAGGCCGGGTTCAAGGAACGCACGCCGGTCGACGAGGCGCGCCGGATCCTCAGGGAGGCCGTCGGGCGACGTGGCGACGACGACTGGACGACGGGAACGGAAACCGTCGACGTCGAGCGGGCGGACGGCCGCGTGCTGGCGGCACCCGTCGAGTCCGCTCGAGACGTCCCCCACTACCGCCGGGCGGCGATGGACGGCTACGCCGTCCGGGCCGCGGACACGTTCGGGGCGAGCGAGCGATCGCCGGCAGTCCTCCGGATCGCCGACGGGACCGGCGACGACGCCACCGTCACCCCCGGGACGGCAGCCCGCGTTCACACCGGGAGCGCCCTCCCCGATGGAGCAACCGCCGTCGTGATGATCGAACACGTCACCGAACTCGAGTCGGCGGGGGAACTCGAGATCGCAGACGCCGTGGCCGAAGGCGAGAACGTCGCGCCGATCGGCGAGGACATCGAGGCGGGACAGTGCCTCTACGACGCGGGCCATCGGCTTCGGCCGTCCGATCTCGGGCTCTTGCGATCCGCGGGGTACGGGCGCGTCGAGGTCGCCCAGCGCCCGACGGTCGGGGTGATCCCCACCGGCGAGGAACTCGTCGAGGGCGATCCCGGGCCGGGCGAGGTCGTCGAGACGAACGGGCTCACCGTCTCGCGGCTGGTCGACCGCTGGGGTGGCCGGGCGACCTATCGGGACGTCGTCACCGACGATCCGGAATCGCTCCGGGTCGCCATCCAGCGCGACCTGACGAAGGACGCGGTCGTCACGACCGGCGGCTCCTCGGTCGGCGAACGTGACCACCTGCCGGAAGTCATCGACGACCTCGGGGAGGTGCTCGTCCACGGCGTCGGCCTCAAACCCGGCCACCCCGTCTGTCTCGGCGTCGTCGAGGGGACGCCGGTCCTCGCACTCCCCGGCTACCCGGTCGCCTGCATCGTCAACGCCGTCCAGTTCCTCCGGCCGACCCTGCGGTGGCTCGAGGGGACGACGCCCGACCCGCACCCGACCGTCCGTGCCGAACTCGAGCGCAAGGTCGCCAGCGAACCGGGCACCCGGACGTTCGTCCGGGTCCAACTCGAACCGCGGGACGGGACCACGGTCGAGTCCGACGAGCCGCGGTATACCGCCACGCCGACCAGAGCGAGCGGCTCCGGCGTGCTCTCGAGCGTTGCGCTCGCCGACGGCTGGGTGGTCGTCGACGACGACCGCGAGGGGATTCCGGCCGGCGAGACCGTTCCCGTCGAAAACTGGGAGCTTACCCCGTAACTACCGGATCGCCCGTCGGACCGCGTCCGCGAGCGCGTTCGAGCGAACGACGTGTTCGTAGGTGCCGTCCCGAACTCCGTTGGTCACGTACGAGAAGCCGACGGTATCGTCGGGATCGGCCCAGCCGACGCTGCTCCCGAGGCCGGCGTGGCCGAACACGCGCGGCGGCGACAGCGAGCCGTACGGGTCCGCCTTCGTGCCGCCCTTCCAGAACCCGAGTGCGAACCGCGCCGGCCGGGAGAGCGTCCCGTCGGCGTCGGTCGCCGCCTCGAGCGCCGTCGCCTCGTCGACGATCGACTCGGAGAGGACGCGGGTCCCCTCGAACTCGCCGTCGTTGGCCAGACAGGCGTAGAACCGTGCCATATCGCGGGCTGTGCCGATGCCGCTGGAAGCGGGGATGACCGCCCGATGGTACGCCTCCTCGTTGAACAGGGCCGCGAGTTCGACGTGGTCCGCCCCGAGCCCTTCACCGGGGTCCCGACACCGGTCGAACGTCTCGAAGCCGACGAGCGTCGCCACGTCGTCCCGTTCGTCGGCCCGGAGACCGATGCCGGTGTTCGTCATTCCCAGCGGTTCGAACACCCGATCGGCCGCGACCTCCTCGATCGGGGACCCCGAAACCCGCCTGACGAGTTCGCCGACCAGCCAGCCGAAGGTCAGCGCGTGATAGGCCGGTCGCTCGCCGGGATCGAAGACGAGGTCCATCGCTTCGACGTGCTCGACGGCGGTCTCCCAGTCGGTCCACGCTTCGGGCCGGTCGTTGATCTCGCCGTACGGGAGACCGGCGGTATGGGAGAGTACTTGTCGCACCGTCACCTCGGCTTTCGTCGTTCCCGAGTCGGCGAACTCGGGCCAGTGGTCGACGATCCGATCGTCGTAGGCGAGGTCGCCCTCGTCGACGAGGGCGTGTAACGCGACGGCCGCGTACGGTTTCGTACAGGAAAACAGCACGTGGCGCGTTTCCGGCGTCGTCGTCTCGCCGTCGGGTCCGGTGACCCCGCCCGCCAGATCCAGCACGCACTCCTCGTCGGCGTAGACGGCCAGTTGTGCGCCGTGGTGGACGCCGAGTTCGAGGTGGCGGTCGAACAGATCGGCGATGCGCTCGCGATCGGTCGCCGTGAGACGCGGCATACCTCCGTCGTCTCCGGGCGGACGGTTAACGGTTGGCGTCTGCGAACACGCCACACTATCGTCGGATCGACCGACGTTTTTGACCCCGGGCTCCGAAGGACCGGTATGAACCGCAAGGAGTTTCGCGACCTCGCGTCCCCCGAGGCGGCTCACGAGGCGATCGACTCGCTGTCGATCGAGGGCGGCGTCGAACGCGTACCCCTCGAGAACGCCCGCGACCGGGTGCTCGTGGCGCGGCTGGACGCCGAACTCGACGTCCCGGGATTCGACCGGGCGAGCCTCGACGGCTACGCCCTCCGGGCCGCGGACACGTTCGGTGCCGACGAGGCCGATCCCGCCCGACTCGAGGTGGTCGGCGAGGTCCACGCCGGCGAGAACCCCGCCGTCGAACTCGAGGGGGGTCAGGCCGTCGAGATTTCGACCGGCGCGGTGATGCCGTCGGGCGCGGACGCGATGGTGCCCGTCGAGCGGACGGAGCGGGATGGGGCCGACGTGGTGGTCCGTACCGCGGTCGCGCCCGGCGATAACGTCATGTTCGCCGGTGCGGATGTCGCTGCGGGCGAACGCGCGCTCGGTCCCGGGACCCGGATCACCCCGCGGGATATCGGACTCTTGTCCGCGCTGGGGATCGACGAGGTGCCGGTCCGGAAACGCCCCCGCGTCGGCATCGTCTCGACGGGAGACGAACTCGTCCGGCCGAGCGAGGACCTCGAAAGCGACCGCGGCGAGATCTACGACGTCAACAGCTACACCATCGCCGCGGGCGTCGAAGACGCGGGCGGGGAACCCGTCCTTTACCCACACGCGGGCGACGAGCAAGACGAGATGGAACGGCTCCTCCGGCAGGCCGCCGACGAATGCGATCTCGTCCTCTCGTCCGGTTCGACGAGCGCGAGCGCGGTCGACGTCATCTACCGCGTCATCGAAGCGCAAGGCGAGTTGCTCCTCCATGGCGTCCGCATCAAACCCGGCAAGCCGATGCTCGTCGGGCAACTGGACGGATCCGCGTACGTCGGTCTGCCGGGGTACCCCGTCTCCGCGATGATGGTCTTTCGGACGTTCGTCGCGCCGGCGATCCGGGACGCGGCCGGCGTGCCCGAACCCGAGACGGCGACGATCGACGGGACGATGGCCGTCCGGGAGCGCTACGCGGAGGGGCGGCATCGCCTGCTGCCCGTTGGACTTGTCGAGGACGCCGACGGCGAGTCGCTCGTCTACCCCGTCGACAAGGGCAGCGGCGCGACGACCAGCCTCGCCGAAGCCGACGGCGTCGTCGAGGTCGACCCCGAAACCGACTACCTCGAGGCGGGTGAATCCGTCACGGTCACCCTGTTTTCGCCGTCCGTCCGGCCGCCGACCCTGCTCGGCGTCGGCGAGGATGACCCGACCCTGAACCGACTGCTCGACGGCCTCGAGAACCCCCGCTATCTCGCCGTCGGGTCCCGGCCCGGGCTGCGGCGGCTCCGCAATGGCGTCCCGGACGTAGCGGTCGTCGCGGGGCCGACCGAGCGATCCGTCGAGGCGACCGCGCTCGGCGGTTGGGAGCGCGAGTGGGGGCTGATCGTCCGGCCCGGTAACCCCGACGAGATCGAGGGGCTCGCCGACCTCGTCGATCGCGAGCTTCGGTTCGTCAACCGGACGACCGACTCCGGCCTGCGTTCGAGCCTCGAGGCCGTCCTCGCGGACCTCGCGGCCGATCGCGAGGTCGACCGGGCCGACCTGCGCGCGTCGATCGACGGCTTCGATCTCGGACTGCGTGCCCACGAGAGCCCTCCTCGGAAGGTCATCGCGGGCGACGCCGACGCCGCCCTCGGCCTTCGCGACACCGCCACCCGACTCGATCTGGAGTTCGTTCCGATCGGCACGCAGTCGGTCCGGGTGCTCGCAAACCCCGACCGAACGGACAAACCCGGCGTCCGCGACCTCGAGCGAGCGCTCGAGGGGAGCTGAAACCGGTCGCCGATCGAGACAGTCACCGTCCGCTGAACAGCGATTTTTAGGCCGTGCTGGTGTACAAATCCTGATGTCGACCATAGCGGAGCTCCGGCTTCCGGCCACCGAAACGACCCTGGCGACGACGTTCGAGTACGTACCCGACGCGACCGTCGAACTCGAGTCGTCCGTATCGAAGACGCGTCCCTGTCTCTGGGTATCCGGAGTCGACTGCGAGCGAGTCGAAACGGCCTTCGAAGCGGACCCGTCCGTGGCGGAGTACGAACTGCTCGTCGAAACCGGCCCCCGACAGCTGTTCGACGTTACGTTCGCCGACGACGCGGGAACGGATCGACTCTGTGACCGATTGCTCGCCGACGGCGGATCGCTGCTCGAGATGTGGGGCACCGACGGCTGGTGGCAGGCCAGAGTGCGGTTTCGTGACCGCCAGACGCTTACCGAGGCCTACGATCGCCTCGCCGACTCCGGACTCAACGTCGATCTCCGTCGCGTGACCGACGTTACCCAGCCCGCGGGATGCGAGACGCGACTGACCCCCGAGCAACAGGAGGCCCTCGAAGCCGCCCTCGAGTACGGCTACTTCGAGATTCCCCGGAATATCTCGATGGAGGAGTTAGCCGACGAACTCGGCATCTCCCATCAGGCCCTCTCCGAGCGGTTTCGGCGAGCCTACGAAACGCTGGTCGACGACGAACTGCAACCGGCGAACGAACGCGCCCGATCGCAGTAACGCCTCGCCGCCACGGAGGCCGGACCGCGGTCGACCCGTCGATCGCCCTCGCGACCGTTCGGTGGTTATCGGAGACCGTCGAGTTCGTCGAACGTCCGGACGCGGTAGTCGCCGAGGACACACCGCCCGCGCCGGTCGTGGCCGACCCGTTCGACATGGATCGCGTCGAGTCCGGCGTTCCAGGCCGCGCCGACGTCGTTAGCGCCGTCACCCGCCAGCACGCCTCTGTGGCCGTTGTTTCCGACGCCGAGGTCGGCCATCACGGACTGAACCGGTTCGGGATCGGGCTTCCAGCCGGTTTCCTCGGTACAACAGAGCCGTGCATCGAACCAGTCGCGGATCCCGACGTGGTCGAGGACGGGTTCACAGAGGAACTCCTGGCAGTGGGTGACCAGCCCGACCGGTTTCTCGAGGTCGGCGACGAACGCGGCGTCCTCGTGGAGGTACGTCTGTTCGGCCCTGACGAGCGGATCCTCCTCGGCGTGGAACGCCTCCCAGAACTCGCCGGGCTCGAGCCCCCACTCCCGGAGCTGACGGTCTCGAGATCCCGTCAGTCCGTTCCAGAGGATGTCGGCCTCCCGGTCGGAGAACTCGTAACCGAGCCGGTCGCCGACCCGATCGAACACCTCGCGGGTGTACGACCACTCCACGTCGACGAGCGTGCCATCGAGATCGAGCAACCAAAAGTCGTACTCGGAGACCATCGGGACACAACGCTACGGGAGTCGTGAATAAATGGGTATCGACCGATGACAACGAGACGCTCACTCGTCGGTCTCGAGGACGCGGATGCTCGAGCCGAGGTACTTCGAGAGCACCTCGTCGACGTCGTCGGCCTTGAACGCCGCGAGATCGTCGGCGATCGCGTCCTTCAGCGACGCGAAGTAGGTCCCGTCGACCTGCAGTTCGCGGAACGAAACCGATTCGACGGGTTCGTCGAGCCACTCCTCGGCGAGGCGACGGGCATGGGCCTCGTCGCCGATCTCGCCGCGCCAGAGGGTATCCCGGAAGAACAGCCAGCCCTCCGTCCCCGGTTCCGGTGCCTCGCGAAAGAGGGTGACGCTCGTCTCGGCCGTCGACGGCTCGAGGAAAACCGCGTTCGTCGCGGGCTCGAGGCGGACCCGGACCTGGAAGACGTACCGGCCGTCCATCGCGAGGTTACGCGTTTCGCTCGGATTCGATCAGTTCCGCCATCTCGACGTCGTCGTCCGTGATCCCGCCCGCCTCGTGGGATGTCAGACGGATTTCGACCTCCTTGTACCGGATAACGATCTCCGGGTGGTGGAACTGCGATTCGGCGATTTCGCCGACCATCTGGGCGAAGTTGACGCCCCGAAGGTAGTCGTCGAACTCGTAGGTCCGAACGATCTCGTCGCCCTCGCGGGTCCACTCGGCTGGGAGTTGGGCCTCGATTTCGTCGTCGGAAAGTAGATCGGCCATGTGCTGTCGAACGAAGGCCAATCAAATAATGATTGTGCCACGTCCACACCGGATACAACCGGACGGTTCGTGGGCCGAGCCGCCGATAACAGCCGCCACGGTCGTGGATCGCTCGACGGCCCGCGTTAGCGCCGCCGCTTGCGGTCGGAACCACAGTCAAGCGGCGACCCGTGGCTCAATCGTCGTCGGCTGCGCCGATCTGGACGTCGGCCCCGGTTCCGTCGACGGCATCCAGCAGTGACGGTGCCGTCGTCTCCCGGCCGCCGAAGTCGGGGTCGAACAACTGTAACGCGGTATTGATCGTACTCCAGTCGTCTTCGGCGGCCGCCTCGCGCAGGCTCTTGGTCGGCGGCGCGAGGAGTTGACTGACCAGTGCGTCAGCCATCGATTCGACGATCTCGCGCTGTTCCGGGGTGAACGTATCGTCCTCGAGTTGCGAAAGCGCCGTCTCGAGTTCGCGCTCTTTCATCCGCTCGGCGGACTCGTACATCGCGGCGATGACTTCGTCGGCCCGGGCGCGTTTGTACTGCTCACACAGCAGGTCGAACTCGCGGTCGATCATCGATTCGACCTCGCGGGCGGCGTCGGCGCGCCGGTCGCGTGTCTCTCGCGTGATCGACTCCAGATCGTCGAGATCGTAGACGGTCACCGTCGACAGCGTGTCCGCGTCCGGAGCGACGTCACGCGGTTGGCCGAGATCGACGACGACGCGGTCGGCAGCCCCCTCGTCCGCGAAGTGGTGAGGGTCGAGTACCGGTTCGTCGCTTCCGGTCGCCGTGACGACGGCGTCGACCTCGGTCGTAACCGTCGCGAGCGACTCGAGTGGAACGGCCGTTGTGTCGGCCACGTCGGCCAGTTCCGTGGCGAGATGGTCGGCGTGAGAGAGCGTTCGGTTCGCGATGACGAGTTCGTCGACGCCGGCATCCGCGAGGCTGCGGGCGGCGAGTCGCCCCATCTCCCCCGCCCCGACGACGAGTGCGGTCGCACCCGCGAGTGTGACTTCCTCGGCGACCAGTTTCGTCGCGGCCGAGCCAAGCGAGACGACGCCCTCGTTGATCGACGTTTCCGTCCGGGCGCGTTCGCCGACGTGAATCGCCTTCGTGACGGCGGCTTCGAGCATCGAGCCGATGCCGCCGGCGTCGCGGGCGTCCTCGTAGGCCGTCCGGACCTGCCCGATGATCTGGTCCTCGCCGAGCACGACCGACTCGAGCCCCGATGCGACACGAAGCAGGTGTCGAAGGCTCTCATCGTGGCCCGTCCATGCGACGGCGTCGTCGTCGACTGCGGCGAAAAACTCCTCGAGGGCGGCCCGGCCGACGGCGGCGTCGGTCCCGACGACGTAGGCCTCGACCCGATTACACGTCGAGAGCACGTACGCTTCCTCGACGTCGGGAACGGAGCGGAGATCGGCGACGGCGGCCCGCTGGCTCTCGGGACTGGCGGCTGCGAGGTCGTCGACGGTGCCGCTCTCGTGGGTCACCCGCGCGGCAGTGACGACTCCCGTCGGAATCACGTCCGTTCACCCCCCGTAGATAGTTCCTCGCCGAGCACGTCCTCGATCACTTGACGTGTGTTCGAAGTACCGCTACGTAAAGCTGTCCAAACCTCCGGAGAATTGACGACGCCGGTGACGATCTCGCGTCGCCGTGCCGGCGATACGTCCCGGGACTTGAGTTCGGTTCGCAACGCCCCACAGAGGTCGGCCATGGGACCGGCCCCCGCGAGCGTCTCCTCGAGTTCCTGCCGGAGGTGTTTGCTCAACGCGGGAGCGGTGCCGCCGGTTGCGATCGCGACGACGACGGGGTCTTCCCGGACCGTCGCGGGCACGACGACGCTGCCGGGATCGCGCTCGCCGGACCGATCAGCGCGGTTGACGAGGCTGCCCCGTTCGCGGGCCGCCTCGACCGCGGCTTCGTTTACGGCGTCGTCGTCGGTCGCGGCGACGACGAGCGCGGGCGCGACGCGATCGATCCACGCCCCGATGTCCGCCGGTCCGGGGGCCGCCCGGATCAGCTCGGCCGAGCCGAACGCTTCGTCGGCGAACGTGGGGCTGATCACGAGAACGTCGGCTTCGCGGGCGAACCGGCGCGCCTTCCGCGCGCCGACGGGACCGCCGCCGAAGACAAGCACCGTCGCGTTCGTGAAGTCGTGATAGAGCGGGATCATTGGTGGGAACGGTATCGCCGCCGGTCGTTAGTCGGAGACGGTATTCGAGTTGGCCCGTGCCTCCAGCCTGATGCCGGTCTTTTTCAGGATCCGCGTGGAGAACAACGAGTCCCAGTCGTCGTCGGTCACGTCCCAGTGGTCGGCCATCGTCTCGCGGACCTGCCGGATGCGGCGTCGACTCTCGGCCTCGGTGCGGCCGTGTGTCATCGCGAAGAAGTTGTACGGCCAGACGCCCTCGTGGCGCGGGCGCTCGTAACAGTGGGTGACGAAGGGTAAAGCGGCGACCTCGGGGCCGACATCGGCGACGACGTCGTCCGGAACGTTCCAGACCGTCATCCCGTTTTCCGTGTACCCGAGCGCGTAGTGGTTTGGCACGACGCCGATCCGCCGGATTTTCCCTTCGCGATCGAACCGTACGAGCGTCTCGAGCACCCACTCGCGGTCCCGCCCGATCGCGTCGGCGACGTCGGCGTAGGGCGTTTCGGTCACGGGAAGGCCGTCCTGTACCTCGAGGACGAGGTCCCGTTCGGCGGGGGAAAGCGCCGCCTCGTCGGTCGGTTCGACGTCGGGACCGAGAGCGGAGAGATCGATGCCGGCGGGTTCGTCGCCGGCTCCGTCGAGCGGGCCGTCGACGTAGAACTTGGCCTCGACGCGAAACTCCCGCTGTTTGGGCAGGTTGTAGGTCTCCTGTCCCGTCTGGCCTTCGATCTCCGAAAGGACCTCCTCGACGCGGTCCTCGTTCGCGACGGAGACGACGAACCAGACGTTCAGATGCGGGTGTTCGCGTTCGTAGTTGTGGGCCACCTCGCGGTGGTCGTTGACGTGTTTGACGATCTCGTCGAACCGATCGTCGGGGGCGTGCATGGCGACCAGCGTCGCCGCGCCGCCGATCTCTTGAGCGTTTACCAGTGGCCCGAACCGCGAGAGCACGCCGTCGGCGTCCAGTTCGCGGATCGTCTCGAGCAGCGCGGTCGCGTCGATGTCGACCCCGCGGTCGCGCATGGCCGCCGCTGCGGGCTCGAAGGGCCGGTCGACGACGGGAAAGCCGCCCTGAAAAGCGTTGACGACCGCCCGTTCGCGTTCCGTCAGGTCGCCGTCCGTGTCCATACGAGGCTCTCGGGACTGCCAAAGGATAAGGAAACCGGAGGCAGTCAACTCACTCGCCTTCGACGCCGGTCACCTCGTACCCGAGTTCCCGGATGTCCTCGAGGATCGCCTCGTGGTCGGCGCTGGCCCGGTAGTAGATGACGATATCGAAGCTGCCGTTTCGCAGGAGTTGCTGGCACTCCCAGACGAACTCCTCGTCCTCGAGCGTGAGGCCCTGATGCTGGTTCGAGGAGAAGTCGGGATCGTCGTTGCCCGAGTAGACGTAACAGTCGTTGGGCTCGTAGCCCGATCGTTCGGCGATGCTGTCGCCGATGTCGATCGTCGCCTGCATCATCTGGACGTCCTCGCTTCCCGCGTAGTCGGTGTGGACGATCGCGCCGTTGAGTTCGATGTCGCCGGGTTCGAGCAGTGCTTTGGTCCGCTGGTAGAGGTCCTCGTCGATCGCGTCCGTCATTGCCCGAACCGAGAACCGCCGGACTGATAGCCGTCACGATTCGACGGAGCCGTCCTCACGCCATTCGACGGGTCTTTTTCCTTGGCTGCGTTGCGTGGACCGCCGTTTCATTGACCCGGAATACCACACAAGACACATAATCCTCGATAACGTTTCATCGGTCGATGAAGCGCTGGTTTCGGCGGCGCGTCGATGCAATTTACGAGCGGGTCCTCTCGAGGGAAATCTCCGGCGCCCCAACGCACGTCGCGGTGATTCAGGACGGGAACCGGCGGTACGCCCGACAGAACGGCGGTAGCGCCCACGACGGTCACCGGGCGGGTGCCGAGACGGCCGAGCGCGTCCTCGAGTGGTGTCAGGAGATCGGCGTCGAGGAGTTGACGCTGTATACGTTCTCGACGGAGAACTTCGAACGACCGGCCGACGAGCGGGAAGCGCTGTTCGATCTCCTCCGTGAGAAACTCCACGAGTTCGCGGACGCCGAGCGCGTCCACGACAACGAGGTTTCCATCCGCGCGATCGGCGACATCGATCGGCTCCCCGAACGGGTACAGGAGGCTATCGAGTACGCCGAACAGCGGACGCGCACCTACGATCGGTTCGTCCTCAACATCGCGGTGGCATACGGCGGTCGCTCACAGCTGCTCGAGGCCGCACGCGGGGTCGCCACGGAGGTCGATACCGGCGAGATCGATCCCGACGAGATCGACGTCGAGACGATCGAGGACCGTCTGTACGACCGTCCGGTTCGGGACGTCGATCTGATCATCCGGCCCGGCGGCGACGAACGAACGTCGAATTTCCTCCCCTGGCATGCCAACGGGAACGAAGCGGCCGTCTACTTCTGTACGCCCTACTGGCCGGAGTTTTCGAAAACCGACTTCCTCCGCGGGATTCGGACCTACGAACACCGTGAGGAGTCGTGGCGACGAACCCGGGCACGGCGGGCGCGTGCCCTACTCGGGGCCGTCAGCGAGGCGGAACTCACCGAAGCCAAGTCGGTCCTCGATCGCTTCCGGGACTCGCTGCCGACCGGAGAACGACCCGACGTCGACGAGCTCGAGGCGAAAAACGATCCGGACGCGAACGACCAGTCGGTCGATGGCATCGATTCGGGCGGTCAGGTCGCCGACTGATCGGTGCCGCGTTCTCGAAGTACCGCGGAAACTGCTGGATCAGACGGGAAACCGTTCGCTACGCCACCAGAAGAATTTTATTAACGATTATTTCAATACTAGGCGAATGTCGCGCAGTGCTCCCGTCGACGTCGAGCGGTTCGTTCGGGTGACGGACGTTCCGGTCGACGACGCCTACACGCTCCTCGCAGACGCCCGGACACGGATCACACTCCACGTGCTTTCGGCGTGTGAAACACCGCTGTCGGTCGATCGGTTGACGAACGTGATCGCCAGATGGGACGACGCCGCGATCGATCGGGTACGGATTACGCTCGTTCACGACGTCTTGCCGACGCTCGAGGCCTACGACATCGTCGAGTACGACGGCGGGACGGTCAGAATGGAGTCCCCGGTCGTCGCGCTCGAGGAGCCGCCGGCGGAGATCGAGCGGGGGTTCGTCGGGGGTTCGGGTGAGTCGACCCCGTCGTCCGGGCCGCGGACCGAAACCGGCTCCGGGTGATCGAACGCGCTAGCGGCCGAACCGCCGCGATCGGTTACAGTACTCCCGGACCGCTCGCAGGAAGTCCCGCTTGCGGAAATCCCGCCAGTTGACGTCGGTGAAGTACAGCTCCGAGTAGACCGACTGCCAGATCATAAAGTCCGAGAGCCGCTCCGCGCCGGTTTTGATGACCAGATCCGGCTCCGACGGGAACACGAGATGTTGCTCGACGCGTTCGTCATCGATCCCTTCGGGCTCGAGTTCGCCTGCTTCGACGCTTTCGGCGAGCGTTTGGACGGCGCTTGTGAACTCGTGTTTTCCACCGAGACCGATCCCGATCTGGATCGGAGCGTCGGCACGCGATCGGTCGTCCGGATCCCGAACGGCCACCTCCCGCGGGGCGTTCATCGTCTCGAGTTCGCGTCGCAACGCGGGAATAGCTGCGGTATCGAGGACGCTCACGTAGACGGTCACGCGCGACGCGTACTCGAACGCCCACTCGAAGAAATCGGTGAGCGTCTCGTATGCACCCCGCTCGAGCAGATCCCGCTCGGTAATGACCAGCGCGATGTGTTCGGGCAGGTCGACGTCGTGGCGGCGGATTCGGAGGGCCAGATACTGTTCGTACAGTCCCACGAAATTACGTTCTCAGGGCAATACCATACAGGTTACGGGTCCGAGCCGCGAACGGGGACGGAACGGCGAGGACCACCATCTCGCTCGAGAGCCGCGCAGGACGCCGATATCGGGCGCGATTCGGGTTCGGGAACCTTCAAGTGAACGCCACAGAAAGACACCGATATCGTGACAGCACCCGTTCGGCGAGCCGGCGTCTTCGCGGCTCTCAGTACGCTCTCGCTCGCCGTTCCGCTCGTCGGCCCACAGGGGGGAGCCGTACTGGCTGCGATCGTCCTGCTCGGGGCGGTCGTCGTCACCGACGGTCCCCTGTTCGATCTCCTCGCGTATCCCGGCGATTACGAGGACGGCCGCCTCTACGGACTGATCACGTTCGTCCTCGCGGCCGTCGCACTCGGACTCGTCGCCGTCTCCTCGTCGATGTCGCTTGCGGTTTTCGTCGGCACCGTGTTCCTCATCGGATACGGGAACCTCGCCGAACGCGTTACGCGGACGTACGTCGGTGACGACGACGTTCTCGTCGTCGCCGCCTTCTGTCTCGTGGCGACGGTCGCCGCTGTTGGCGGCCAGATAGCTGCGCTTGCAGCGTCGGGTCTTGCCATCGGGCCGACGCTTCCGACGGTCGTCTTCCTCGCAGCAAGCGGCGCGTTGCTCGCTGCGCTCTTGCGCGATATGCTCCTGCTTTACGACGACCCGATCGTCATGCTCTCTGTCGGCCTCCTGTTGTGGCTGCTCGCGGAACTCGAGCCAGCACTCGGTGCCGCAGAGGTCGCCGCCGCGCTCGCGGTCACCGTCGCGCTCGGGTACGTCTCCTACGCCCTCGAGACGGCCTCGGTCGCGGGCATGCTCACCGGCGTCTTTCTCGGCCTGCTGACCATCGTCCTCGGCGGCTACGGCTGGTTCGTCGTCCTCATCGCGTTCTTCGCGATCGGCGGTCTCGCCACGAAGTTCCGCTACGAGCGCAAAGCGGAACTCGGCGTCGCCGAGGACAACGACGGCGCACGCGGGAGCGGGAACGTCCTCGGTAACGCCGCCGTCGCGCTCGCTGCGGTACTCGGCTATGCCGCAAGCTCTACCACCGTGCTTGCGGTCGATCCGATCCTGTTTCTCTTCGCGTTCACCGGTTCCGTCGCGACCGCGATGAGCGACACCCTCTCGAGCGAAATCGGCAGCGTCTTCGAGACGCCACGGCTGATTACGACGCTGGAACCGGTCGAGCCCGGAACCGACGGCGGCGTCACCTGGCAGGGCGAACTCGCCGGTCTCGTCGGTGCAGCCCTCGTCGCCGGCATCTCCTACGGACTCTTCCCCGAGGTCGACCCCATCGGCGCGGCGATCATCGTCGCCGCCGGCTTCGTCGGGATGACCGTCGATAGCGTTCTGGGTGCGACCCTCGAGGGATCGCTCCTCGGGAATCAGGGCGTAAACTTCCTCGCGACGTTGTCCGGCGCGCTCGTCTGTGCGCTGCTGGTGCTTTCGTTTGCGACGCTCGGCTGAAGGGGAGCCGACGGTTTCTCGGTCAGAAGACGCCGACCCTCGTTTTTATATCCGTCACTCGAATCGATGGATATGAACTCGAGGCGATCGATCCTCCACAATGCAGCAGCGATTGCGACCGGCGGTTTGGCGCTGCTCGGCCGGACCGCGGCCGGGTCCGTCAGTTCTCGACGAAACCGATCCACAGCGGAGTCGGCATCACGGAGCCGGAGCGGGACCGGTACTGCCGTCGGTTCCCGACCACCGACGACGATCACCGCGAGGGCAAACCGGAGTGCGATCCGGACCGCTCGCGTCCCGGAACACCTCGCTCCGTTCGTGGCGGCCCTCGAGGAGCGGATCGACCCCGTTTCCCTCGATGCGGTCCATGCCGTCACCGGCACCGCCGGCGTCGTCGACGGGACCCCGGTCACCGGTTCGGCAGTCGCGACCGGCTCGTTCCCGGCCGATACCGTCCGCTCGACGCTTCGGCAAGAGGGCTTCACTGCCGTCGAGAGCCGAGACGGTGTCGAGCGGTTCGTCGACGGTGAATTCGCCATAGCTCCGACGCGCTCGGCCGTTGCTATCGGATACAGTACCCGAGCGGGGGGCCGGCAGTCGAAGTCGGCCGCGGAACCGCAGACGAACCCGGAAACACACCCCGCTGTCGGCCACGCCGACGCCGCACTCGGCATCCGTGCTCGCGGTTCGGCAGGACGCCCCGGACCAGCGACCGCCGGTCACCTCGAGTCCGTGCCCGACGGCGACGTCAGTGCCGTCGCCGACCTCGGATCCGGAACGCGGACGCGACTTCGACGGGCACTCGCGGATGCACCCGACCCGCTGGCCGCAACCGTCGGCGTCGCCGAACGGATCGGGGCGTCGGCATCCGTCCGATCGGCCGGCCGAACCGACGTAACCTACGGGTTCGTCGTCGATCCGGATCGGGTCACGATCGATTCCCTCGAGTCCGTGCTCGAGGATGCCGACGCGAACTCCGATCGGATTCGGAACGTCCGCGTCGAACGGGACGGCCGAACGGTCGTCGTCGATGCCGACGTTTCGACGGAGGGCTTGTTGCAGGCACACGCCGACGTGCTCGACTGCTGTGCGCTATAGTGACACACCGATCGCACAGCCGTCGTGCGATCGGGTGTGCAGTGACTTGCAGTGGCTACTATAGACTGCGTCGGGTCAGTCCTCCGAGCGAGATCGAACGCCGGGAGCCGATTCGTCTCGCTCCCGCCGGGCGAGCTGTTCGACGGTGTCGAGCACGTCGTCCGAACGCCGCTGTGTGCGCGCGGTTGCTCCCGTAACCGCGAGCGTCAGGAGGATCCACGTACCGAGCAGGGCGAGTGCGGCCGTTAGCGATGGGGTCATCGGTTGCACTCGTGACCATCCCCATATCAACTCCTCGGACCGGCTCCCTTCCTGAAACGCGTGGGCATCCCTCACGAACCGCTCCCGTCGGCTCGGTGCCGTACGGCGTCGTTACTCGCCGTCCGGCGGTTCGGTCGCGATGTCGTCGATCGCGTGGATCCGGACGCTCGTCGGCCGTTTGGTGAACTGCCCGAGCGATCCGGCGACGATCCGATCGACGCCGCGATCGGCCGCGAGATCGAGCAACTGCTGTCCCAGAATCCCGTCGAAGACGACCGTCGTCGGGACCGGCTCGAGATCCGCGAGACGCTCGTAGGCCTCGCTCGCGTCGGCTTCGTCGATGACTTCGGTCTCCGCATCGAGAAACCGGACGCGATCGGTTCCCGAACGGATCACCGCCGCCGCGTGGCCGTAGACCGTCTCGGGCTCGTCGGGCTTCGTTTCGGCGTCTGTGACGTCGTCGCCCGCCGCGGCCGGCTGCTCGGCGGGACTCGAATCGGGACCGGCGGGTTCGGTCGTCGGGGAGTCACTCGAGTCGGGTGTGGAACCCGACCGGCTCGTCGCCTCCCGGTCATCGGATCCGGGATCGGCCGGCTCGTCGATCGACGGTGATACGGCGTCGGGATCGGTCGGTGCCGGCGACGGGACCGGTGCCGGGCTCGTGCTGCCGTCGGTCGCGGCCACGGCCTCGCGGGGCTCGTTTAACCCCGAAACGGTGTCGTACGCGACCTTGTTCCGGAGGGCGGCGAACAGTTCGTGGTGGTCGAGCTCCTCTACGGAACTCCCGGAGGGGGCGAAGGCGACGTAGTCGACATCGCCGACCTGCGTGAGCTCCTCGAGGATGAGATCGCCCCCGCGGTCGCCGTCGAGAAAGGCCGTAACCGTGCGGTGGCGGGTTAACTCGGCGACCGCGTCGGGGACGTTCGTTCCCTCGACCGCGATCGCGTTCTTGACGCCGTATTTCAGCAGGGTGAGCACGTCCGACCGCCCCTCGACGACGATGATGGCGTCGCTGTCGGTGACGCGGGGGCCGGCGGGCAGTCCTTCGTACTCGGTGATGTCCTCGACGCGGACGTGCTGGCGAACCTCCGCGAGGATCTCGTCCGAAGACATGACGCTATCGTCGAACCCCGTCCTGAGGAGTTCTTTCGCCCGATCGACGACCGCCTTTCGTTTGGCCGCTCGGACGTCCTCGATCTCGGTGACCTCGAGATCGGCCCGACAGGGACCGACCCGGGAGATCGTCTCGAGCGAGGCGGCGAGGGTCGCCGTTTCGACCTTGTCGAGGCTCGTCGCGATGGTGAGATGGCCGTGTGACTGTCCCTGCGTGCTTGCGATTTCGACGTCGATACGCCCGACTTTCTGTGACTGACGGAGGTCGCGGAGATCGAGTTCGTCGCCGAGCAGCCCTTCGGTCTGCCCGAAGATCGCGCCGACGACGTCGCTCCGCTCGACGACCCCGTCAGCCGTAACATCCGCGTGAATGAGGTATTTCGAGGTGTCTTCCATGGGAGATCTGCCCCGGGAGGGGGCGATGACGCGGGAGCCGCGTACTGAGATCGGTTTACGTCGAATGTGGGCCGTGATGGGCAAATAGCTGTTGACCTGTGAAGAAACACACGCGATCAGTACGTCGGTCGGTACCAGTACCAGTAGATCGTGACGGCGAGTAACACGGCCAGTCCGCCGAGGAAAAAGAGCAGCCCCGGCGGGACGGTCTGAAAGACGGCGTCGGCCCCGTCGGCGACCCCATCGCCGAGACTGTCGGCGGTCCCGTTGTCGCCGTCGAGCAGGGACCCGTTGCCGGAGATGTTTTCGGCCATCTCCTCGGAGACGTCTCCCGACGCGTCGTCGGCACCGTTCTCGTACCCGTTTTCGGCTCCGCTTTCGTATCCGTTTTCGGCACCGTTCTCCATCCCCTCCCCTGTCTCTTCGGTATCCTGTACTCCGACATCTGCGTCCGATTCGGTGCCGTCTCTGGTGTCGGCTCCGGGATCGTCGCCGCCGCTTGCATCCCCGCCTGCGTCGTCCTGGGTCGTCACCATCCCACCGTCGGTTCCCCCCGTTTGACTCCCGGAGAACCACCGCGTGAGCCCGTACTGAACGAGCAGGCTGCCTCCTGCCAGCGCGCCGACCCCGCCGATCAACCGGGAGAGCGCACGCTTTAGCTGGGCCGCCTTCGACTCGTCGCTCGTGACGATCAGCGGCCCGTCGGTGGTCGCATAGACGCTCATCTCGTTGCCACGCGAGGAGTACCAGGTGTCGACGACCTCGACGAGGCCGGCGTCCTCGAGTTTCTCCAGGTGATACCGGACGTTCTGGATCGAGGAGTCGATCGCGTCGGCGAGGTCGCTCGGCGTCGCGGGTTCGTCGTCGAGTCGGGCGTAGATCCGACGGGCCGTCGTCGAAGAGAGCGCGCTGAACACCGCGTCGGCGTCTTCTCCCTCGAGGTCGACGACCCGTGGCTGCCCGTCCTGTGTGGACGTTTCGGAACGGAACGGGAACAGACGGGCCATAGCGATCTGATTCTCATTCGCTGTCCGACACGTATACGCTTTTTCCTCCGTGAAAGAGCGATTTTACCTACGGAAAATCCCGCGCAGAAGCCGTCACGACGGACCGAAGAACGATACTCTTCGATACGGGTTGTCGAAGGAAAGGGTTACCAACGTCGGCTCCGGAGAGTCGCCCATGGGTCGTCTCGAGTCCGGTGGCTGGATCGCGGTCGCGCTCGTCCTCTGTGCGCTTGCGATCCCGTGGTTCCTGTGGGGGAACGGGCGGGTCGTCGCCGGCTTCCCGCTGTGGCTGTGGTGGCACGTCGGCTGGATGGGACTTGCATCACTCGTCTTCTGGCTGTTCACACAGCGGGCGTGGGGGATCGGCATCGAAACCGACTCGAGCGGAACGGACCCCCGGTCCGGGGGTGAGCCGCCGTGACCGTGACTCAGCAACTCGGGATCATCGTCGGCTATCTGCTGGTGGCGCTTTTCGTCGGTGTGGTCGCGTACCGGTTGACCGATCGCACGGCCGAGGACTACTACCTCGCGAGCCGGACGCTCGGAACCGTCGTGTTACTCTTTACGACGTTCGCGACGCTCCTGTCGGCCTTTACGTTCTTTGCCGGGCCGAACATCGCCTACCACGAGGGGCCCGAGTGGGTGCTGGTTATGGGGCTGATGGACGGGATCGTTTTCGCGGTCCTCTGGTACGTGATCGGCTACAAACAGTGGCTGCTCGGCCGCCGCTACGAGTACGTCACGCTCGGGGAGATGCTCGGCGACCGGTTCGCCTCACCGTGGCTTCGCGGGCTGGTCGCGGGCATCAGCCTGCTGTGGCTGTTCCCGTACGTGATGCTCCAGCAGGTCGGTGCGGGCACCGCACTCCAGGCGCTGACCGACGGGGCAGTTCCCTACGCCGTCGGCGCGGGGCTCGTGACGGCGTTTATGATCCTCTACGTCGTCGTCGCCGGAATGCGCGGTATCGCCTGGACCGATACCCTCCAGGGCGCGTTCATGCTCGTCACCACCTGGGTCGCGATGGGGTGGGTGCTCGCGGTCGTCGGCGGCCCCGGGAGTGCGACCGCCGCGCTCGAGGCCGAAGCGCCACAGTACCTCGTCCTCGGAAGCGACCACTACACGCCCCAGTGGATGCTCTCGACGGCGATCGTGATCGGGTTCGGCGTCACGATGTTCCCGCAGGTGAACCAGCGCTTTTTCGCGGCGGGCTCACGGACCGTTCTCAAGCGATCGTTCGCGCTGTGGCCGGTCCTCTGTGTGTTGCTGTTCGTCCCGTCGTTCATGCTCGGCGCGTGGGCTCGCGGCCTCGACGTCGCGGTTCCCGAGGGCGGAAACGTCCTTCCCGCGGTGCTTGCGGCGTTTACCCCCGGCTGGTTCGCCGCGCTCGTGATCGCCGGCGCGATGGCTGCGATGATGTCTTCCTCGGACTCGATGCTGCTCTCGGGGTCGTCGTACTTCACACGGGACCTCTACCGGCCGGTCCTCGAGACCCTCGGTCGCCGCCTTTCCCAGCGACGGGAGGACCTGATCGCCCGCGTCGTCGTCGTCGTCTTCGCGACCGCGGCGTTTCTCGTCAGCCTGCACCAGCCCGCGACGCTGTTCGAACTCGGGGACGCGGCTTTCAGCGGGTTCGCCCAGCTGGCGTTGCCCGTACTCGTCGCGCTGTACTGGCGGGAAACGACCCGGGCCGGGATCACCATGGGCCTCCTCGTCAGTCAGGGGTTTTACCTGACGACTCTGTTCGTCGAGCCGATCGTCGGGGGAATCGACGCCGCCGCGACGGTACTCGAGGCCATCGCGCCCGCCGTCGTGGCCGCGGCGATCGACGGCTTCGCGGCTGCACTCGGGTCCGGACTGGTGACCGTCTTCCAGGGGTCGTACGCGGGCTGGTCGGCCGGCCTCGTGGGGATGGGGATCGGCCTCGTCGTCACCGTCGGCGTCTCGCTCGTCACGACACCGGCGGCCGACGAACGGCGGGCGATCTACTTCGACGGGCTCGGTGCCGACTAACGGACAGTGCGGAGTCGGTTACGCTTCCGAGCGGCAACACCGTGAGTAGCATACCGGACTGATCTGTGGCTCACGGCCACGGGGATTAATTTCGGTCAGACTCGTGTAGAACGCATGGGTCGAGTCGATGGCCGAACGGGACGACTTCACCACCTCGAGTTGTACACGACGGAGTTCGATCGATCGAAGCGGTTTTGGGGATGGTTGTTGCCCGAACTGGGATACGAACCGTATCAGGAGTGGGACGGTGGAACGTCGTGGAAACGAGGGGAGACGTACCTCGTTCTCGCCCACGCCGACGCGAGCGATGGCGTCCCGTTCGATCGTCGGCGGCCCGGTCTGAATCACGTCGCCTTTCACGCGGCGTCCCGGGACCACGTCGATGAAATGACCCGGAAATTCCGTGAGCGGGGTGTTCCGATCCTCTATGAGGACCAGCATCCGTATGCGGGCGGCGACGACCACTACGCGGTATACGCCGAAGATCCGGATGGAATCAAGGTCGAACTCGTTGCACCACAGGCGTGAGTGGGTATCCTGTCGCTCCGGTCCCAGTGCAAAGCGGCGGGCGACACCATCGATCGAAGCTTGCGGTATCGGCAGACCGAAAAGTGACGATAGCCTATGGTCGGTCGATGACGACCGACCTGCCGGACTCGTTAGCGGAGACGTGGCAGCCGCTGGGAACGCGAACCGGAGAGACGAGCGTGCTGGTCGCCTCGATCACCGCCGAGACGACCCTGTACGGGCCGACCGAACCGGAGATCCGGGCCGACCGCGGCGAGAGCGCGATCCCACCTCGTTCACTGTTCGCGGTCGATCTGGACGTCTCCCCGTCGCTTTCGTCGATCGGTATCTCGCCCGATTCGGTCCTCTCGAAAGCCGCACCCGAAGCGAAATCTCAGTTCGTCGAGACGATCGAGGGCGAAGGGCTGGCCGTCGAGAACACCCGCGAAACCCACGAGTTCGAGGCCCAAAACGGCACCGCAGGGATCTGGTACGTCCTCGAGGCGTCGTACCCGATCGATTCCGGCGACGGAACCCCCCGAATCGCGACCGAGGCTCACGTCGCCGTCTGGCCGACCGAGACGAGTTACGGGGTGGCGGGCGGAACGGTGCCACTCGAGACGCCGGACGCGGCGGGCGGGTCGAACGAGGACGGTCTCGCGGTCGATCCGGAGCGTGATCGCGAAACGATCGCGACGCTGGTTCGAACGGTCGACCTCGGTACGTGACGCGACGAAAGTCGCCGGATTTTCCCTGAACTCCGGGACCGTAGCACACGCTCGCAGCGACGTGCTGGGATTGATTACGACGCCGCCCCACGTCTCGGACATGCAAACGCACATCGTTCCGGTCGGGTTCGACTACGACCGGCTGATCGCGCCGCTGGTGCGCGATCAGATCGACGTCGACAGCGTCATCCTGCTCGAGGGGGCCGTCGGCAGCGAGGCGAACGTCGAGTACTCCCGGCACCTCTCGGAAAAGCTCGAGACCGACTTCCGGAGCCTGCTCGGTGCCGAAACCGAACGGTTCGTGCTCGAAGACGTCTACGACTACGACGCCGCCTTCGAACAGGCCTACGAACTCATCACCGCGGAACTCGACCGGGGCAACGAGGTCTGGGTCAACGTCGCCGCGATGCCCCGGACGGTTAGCTTCGCGTTCGCCAACGCCGCCCACTCGCTGATGGTCGAACGACAGGAGGATCGCGAGCACATCCACACCTACTACACCGCCCCGGAGAAGTACCTCGAGACGGAACTCGCCGAGGAACTGCGCGAACAGATCGCGCTGCTCGAGGATCTCGCGGACCGCGAGCGACGAGCCGCCCGGACGGACGGGGCCGAGGGGGACGCGGAGGGAATCGCCGCCGACCGGATCGCCGACCGGCTCGAGAGCGCCCGGGACCTCCTCGACGAGTTCGACGAACGTGGGACGACGATCGGCGCGAAGGAGATCGGCGGAGACCACATCGTCGAACTACCGGTTGCGACCTTCTCGAACGTCAAACCCTTCGAGGAACTCATCCTCTATAAACTCGGGGAGGACGGGGAGTTCGATTCGGTCTCGGAACTCGCCGAATCGCTCGCCCGCGAGCTAAACGAAGAGTACACCGACAGCTTCCGATCGAAGGTCATCTACAACGTCGACCGACTCGGTCCCGGCGGGAAAGGCTACATCGAACGCGAAGAGCACGGGAAGTCCTACCGAACGCGGCTCTCCCGGATCGGCGAACTGTGGGTCAGAGCACACTCGGACGACGGGACCGATGACTGACGAGCGCCGGCGAACACGGCCGCAGGCGGCGCTGCGTCAGATGATGCCGACGGCGGAGGTGATGACATACAGGTTGAGGGCAGCGAATCCAGTGGTAAACACCACGACTGCGAGCGCGTACGCGGCCGGACCGGACGGGGTTGCTCGTTTGAGATCCCGGAAGCCCCTGCTTCGGAGGTTGTGCAGCCCGAACGCGTCCACGACGACCCAGTAACCGTCTCCCTCGATGAGCGGGTTGAGGACGAACAGCATCCGCGCGCCGATCAACAGCGCCAGAAACCCGAGCACGTGCCGATCGGGAGCGGCGACGAACGCCGCCGCGAAGGTCGCCGCGACGAGGGCGTCGACGAACGGGCCGGCGAGACTGATCCAGATCCGGGCGTTGCGCGGACATGCCCACGCGTCGGTGGTGCGCGTAATGACGGCCGGAATGATCTTGTTCAGCCATCCGAACCTGATCGTCGGCGTGAAGTACCGCCGGCTCGCGGTGTAGTGTCCGAGTTCGTGGATCGCCGTCGAGGCGAGTAAAATCGGCAACACGAGTACTGCAAACTCCAGCCCGAACGGGAGTTCGGACGGCAGGCGCCGGAGTTCGGCCCGCCGGATCGCGAGACACGCCAGCCAGAGCGCGACCATCGCCGCGAACGCTCCGACTCGAGGCCACAGTCTGATGTCGGACGGCGTCTCGTGGTGCGTGATCTCGCCGCCACGTCGCAGGTAGCCTTCGTCGGCGAGGAGTGCGATCGTTTGTCGGACCCGCGGGTCGACCGACGCCGGTTCACACTCGGAGTGAGCCAGCTCGCGCAACCGGTCGAAAAACGACGGGTCGAGCCGCTTGTAGTCGCCGTCGTCGTTGCGAAGCCACGTCGTTCCGTCGGTTTCACCCCAGGTGAAGCCGAACTCGCCACGGAGCAGTTCGTCGACGCCGGACTCGTCGGCCGTCGATGCGTTGGTCATGCTCGGTCGCCGGTGTCAGGTGTCGCCAGAAATTCCGCAAGCGCACCCGCAACATCGGTTCCGGCGAGGTCGTCGAACGCCGCGAACATCGGCGACGGGTTGGCCTCGAGGACGCAGAACCGATCCGCGCCGGCGACGATGTCGACGCCGGCAAACGACAGGTCGAGCGCGGCCGCCGTCTCGACCGCGGCCCGTTCGAGGTCGGTCTCGAGGGACGCGGGATCGATCCGTTCGACGTCGTGGTCTTCCGTCCGGTAGTCCAGTTCGTCGGAGACGATCCGTGCGGCGGCGACGACCTCTCCGCCGACGACGAACAGGCGGATATCCTCGCCCTCGATCCGTTCCTGAAACTGGACCGGGGAGTTCGAGAGCAACTCGAGTCGGTCGTCGGTCAGGTCGTCGTCGGTCAGGAGGCTGGCGTAGCCGCCACCGCCGACCGGTTTGTAGACGACCTCGTCGACGCGATCCGCGAACGCACGAACTGCATCCGGATCGGTCGTCGTAAGGGTGTTCGGGATCGGGATCCCGGCCCCCCCGAGGACCGACAGCTGCCACGGTTTTTGTCGGTGAATATCCAGCGTGTCCAGCGGGTTGACCAGCCTGACGCCGCGGTCGGCAAGGTGTGCGAGCATCGACTCGACGACGGCCTGATACTCCCGGAGCTGGTTTATGAGCGCGAACGGTCGTTCCTCGAGTCGATCCCGGTAGTCGGGCAGTCGGGGGTTGAGCGCGAAGTTCCGCAGATAGACGGTGTGAATCGAGGACGGATCGACCGCGGTGTCGCCGACGGCCAGCCGCGTCGTCGCACCGTCCTGTCGAACGGTGAGCGAGCCGTCGTCGGGCCACTCGTCCGCATCCCAGACCGTTGTCTCGACGCTTCGCTGCTCGAGTTCGTTCTCGACGGCGGTGAGTTGCGGATCCGAACCGGGGCCGAGTAACAGGACACCCATAGTTACCAGTGTGTTATATTAGGTAATAAAACTGTGTTGTGTATGGACACGTTCGGCGTCTCGGACCGTCATGCCGGTTCGATCGCGTGGACCGTCGCGAACGGGTTCCGAACCGGATAGTGACATCCATGTACACACATAGTAGTGATAGCCATTTACATGCATGCCCATCAAATTCTATATGGATCTTTTGTACATAACCTATGATTTGAGTGTGAAAGCTTACTGTTTATTGCCCCCATAGTATCGCTTGCAATGTCCGACAAAACCGACGATCCGGTCCACTTCGTGGAGGACCTCGAAGAACGGTCGAACGCGGCAACGCTCGACTCGATCACGACCCTGGCAACCGGCGAGTGTCCTGAAAAGTGCTCCTAATCTCGCCCGCGTAACTCGGTCCCTTTTTTCGTGCCGTCGACGTGCGTTCGGGTAGTCCCGGTGATCCGTGTATCGTCTCGGACGCGAAACATCTAACACGATCCCCATCCGAACTTCAGGGTATGAGCCAGTCCGTCGCGGTCCCGGCTGCAGCCGTTTTCGTAGGGGCCTCGTAGCCCCGCATTTCCCGCCCCGTTTCGACGGATGTATTGTCGCCGACCAGCATTCACAGCACAACGACGACTATGGATCAGCGCCAACTGCACGTTTCGACGACGTATCGACGACGCCCGCGGCGGGCGGTGAGAGCATGAGTATGGACGCGCCCGAACAGACCGACGAACCGAGCCTCGAGGGCGACTACGAGCCGGAGACGGTCGAATCCCGCTGGCAACAGCGGTGGGTCGACGAGGACGTCTACGCCTACGAAAGCGATCCGGAACGCGACCCGAACACCGTCTACGCTATCGATACGCCGCCGCCGACGGTCTCGGGGAGTCTGCACATGGGCCATCTCTACGGCCACACGCTACAGGACTTCGCCGCGCGGTTCCAGCGAATGCACGACGGTGCGGTCCTCTTTCCGTTCGGCTACGACGACAACGGGATCGCAAGCGAACGACTGACCGAAAAGGAGCTGGATATCCGCCACCAGGACTACGAGCGCCGCGAGTTCCAACAGCTCTGTCGCGAGGTCTGTCAGGAGTACGAGGCCGAGTTCACGGAGAAGATGCAGGGGCTTGGGTGTTCGATCGACTGGAACAACACCTACAAGACGATCGAACCCCGCGTCCAGCGCATCTCCCAGCTTTCGTTCCTCGATCTCTACGAGAAGGGCCGGGAGTACCGAAAGAAAGCGCCGGCGATCTGGTGTCCCGACTGCGAAACGGCCATCTCGCAGGTCGAGATGGAGGACGACGAGCGCGGTTCGCATTTCAACGACATCGCGTTCGAACTGGTCGGTGACGACACACCCCGCGACGAGTTCGTCATCTCAACGACGCGCCCCGAACTCATCCCCGCCTGCGTCTCGGTCTTCGTCCACCCCGACGACGAGGCGAATCAGGATCTCGTCGGCGAAACCGCTCGCATCCCGATCTTCGGCCACGAGGTGCCGATCATCGCGGACGAGCGCGTCGACATGGAGAAAGGCAGCGGGATCGTCATGTGCTGTACCTTCGGCGACCAGAAGGACATCGAGTGGTATCAGGCTCACGACCTGCCGCTGCGCGTCGCCATCGACGAGTCCGCGACGATGACCGACCTCGCCGGCGACTACGAAGGGCTGTCTACCGAGGACGCCCGCGAGGCCATCGTCGAGGATCTGGACGCTGAAGGGTACCTGCGGGACCGCTGGGAGATCTCCCACACGGTGCAGGTCCACGAGCGCTGCGAGACGCCCGTCGAGTTCCGGGTCTCCAAGCAGTGGTACGTCGAGATGCTCGACCACAAAGACGAGTATCTCGAGGCCGGCCGCGAGATGGACTGGTACCCCGAGAAGATGTTTACTCGCTATAAGCACTGGATCGAGGGCCTCGAGTGGGACTGGCTGATCTCCCGCCAGCGCGACTCGGGCATTCCGTTCCCGGTCTGGTACTGTGGGGACTGCGATCACGAAATCGTGGCCGCAAAGGAGGACCTGCCGGTCGACCCCCTGAGCGACGATCCGCCGGTCGATAGCTGTCCCGAGTGTGGCGGCGACGAGTTCGTCCCCGAGGACGACGTCTTCGATACGTGGGCGACCTCCTCGCTGACGCCGCTGATCAACGCCGGCTGGGACTGGGACGCCGACGCCGAGACGTTCCGGATGGAGAAGCCGGAACTGTATCCTTTCGACCTGCGTCCGCAGGGCCACGACATCATCTCGTTCTGGCTGTTCCACACCGTCGTCAAGTGTTACGAACACACCGGCGAGGTGCCGTTCGACGCGACGATGATCAACGGCCACGTGCTGGACGAGAACCGGGAGAAGATGTCCAAATCGAAGGGCAACATCGTCGCCCCCGACGAGGTGCTCGCGGACTACCCCGTCGACGCGGTTCGATTCTGGGCCGCAAGCGCCGCCGTCGGCGACGACTTCCCGTATCAGGAGAAGGATCTCCGGGCCGGCGAGAAGCTCCTGCGCAAACTCTGGAACGCCTCGAAACTCGTCGATACGCTCGCACCGCGCGATCCCGAGAAGCCCGACGAGCTCGAGGCGATCGACCGCTGGCTGCTGGCCGAACTCGACGACGCCATCGAGGAGTTGACCGCCCAACTCGAGGACTACGAGTTCGCGAAGGCCCGCGACCGCCTGCGAACCTTCTTCTGGAACACCTTCTGCGACGACTACCTCGAGATCGCGAAGGGACGCGAGGACAACCCCTCGACACAGTACGCCTTGCGGACCGCCCACCGAACCTTCCTCGAGTTGTGGGCCCCGTTCCTGCCCCACGCGACGGAGGAAATCTGGCAGGCCGTCTACACTGACGACGGTGCCGATCTCGAGGACAGCAGTATCCACACCCGCGACTGGCCCACTCCGCAGGGGTACGAGGCCGATCTCGAGGCCGGCGAAACCGCCATGGAGGTCATCTCGGCGCTGCGACGCTACAAGAGCGAGAACCAGTTGCCGCTGAACGCTGACCTCGAGTCGGTGTCGGTCTACGGCCCCATCGAGGGCTTCGAAGGGGCGATCCGGAACGTGATGCACGTTCAGGAGCTGACGGTGCTCGAGGACGAGCCCGAGGTGACGACCGAAATCGCCTCGATCGATCTCGATTACTCGACGCTCGGACCGAAGTTCGGCTCGAAAGTCGGCGATATCGACGCGGGCATCGAAAGCGGTGACTACGAACTCGACCGCGACGCCGGGGTTCTCCGGGTCGCCGGCGAGGAACTCGCGGCCGACCTCTTCGAGGTCGAGTACGAGCGAACCTACTCCGGCGAGGGCGAGATGATCGAAACCGAGTCGGCGGTCGTCATCCTCGAGTGAGCGCGAACTGACTCGACCCGGTCGCGTTTCGGCCCGGTCGGAACCGACGTCGACGGAAACCGTGGATATCGGCGCTGTGCCTGATTTTATCGACCAGCGCTTCAGCAGGACGACCTGTCACAGAACGTCGGAGCCGTGTCCGTCGACGAACTCACCGCGCAGGTCGCCTTCGGGGCGGCGAGCCGTCACGTCCACGGCTCGAGTCGGCCGTGATCGGGTTCCGCCACGCTCCCCTTCCGAAACTGGTCGAAGCGGGCGTCGTGCGGTACGATTCCGCTGTCGGAACGATCGAACGGCGGTCCACAGCGGCCGCGCTCGATCCGTACCCGAACTCGCACGCCGTCAGGGCGTGGAGTCGGACTCAGGAGCCGTTACAGGAGGAACAGCACAATGTCACGGCCTTCAGGCCGTGGATACGTGCGTAAGCATGATCGGGC
>NZ_HG315684.1:836156-854190 GCF_000455365.1 Halopiger djelfimassiliensis | reverse complement strand
ACAACCTTGAACTCCGCTTTGCGGATTCCCGCGACTTTAGGCGCGGGAGGATGTCAATCGAACGTACCCCGGGCTTGCTCGCACTTTTTCACCCGGATCGCGAGCGCGAGAAAGAGTGCAAGGAGGGTAAACGTCACCTCGCCGGCGGCGATGACGTCGAGTGCGTCCGCGCCGAGGAACATCGGCGTGTCGCGCGAAACCGGAATGAACGTGTGGTGGGGCTCCCCGACGATCGGGACGAAGTAGTCGACGAGCAGGTTACTGGTGTACCAGCCGAGCGCGACGGCGACACCCCACACCGGGAAGTCGGTGATCCGGTGGAGGACGAGCGCCTGCACGACCATCGCGAGGTGGCTCCAGAAGAGAAACTGGTACATCAGCGGATGCAGGTAGCTGTAGGTGTCGGCAAAGGCAAGCAGCGTGTACGGTGTCCACAGCCCGAGAATCACGTTACCGAAGAACGCGAGCGCGGTCAGCCACGGCTGTTCGTGGCCGAGTTTCCACGCCGCGATCGCCAGCGCGACGAGCAGCGTCGCCATCGGGCTGTCTGGAACCCACGGCCACATCACGGCCGGCGTGCCGTCGAACTGTCCCGAGTAGTACCAGAAGCCGAACGCCGTTCCCGCGAGGTTGATCGCGACGACGAGCCACGCGAACCGGAGGCCGATGTCTTCGATCCGTTTCGGTACGGGGGTGAGATAGCTCGGCAGCGACTCGCGATCGGGCAACTCCGTCGTCGCGGACATCGTTTCGTCCGCCGTGACGAACGGAGCCCGCAAAACAGTAGCGGTTGCCGGACGCTACATCCGGTATTGCCGCGGCGTTCGAGGGGCAGTTCGCGATGTCAACGAGTGTCTGCCCGCTCCGGAGACGGCCGTCACCCGCTCGCTCGGTCACCTACAGGGGTTTCGGTATTTCGTGCACTGCGCGGCTTTACACTCCCTGCCACTACACGTGCCGATCGTTTCGGTGTAGCATTGGTCACCGTAACAGGTGACCTTGATCTTTTTACAGTCGACGGGGTGCTCGCGACAATACGTGAACGTGTGACCCGTGATTATGGCGTCGTTCTCACTCAGTACCGTTTCACCGGTGTTTTCTGCGTCGGTTACTTCGGCTTCGGCATCGAAATCGGGGCTGATCAAGCGTTTCTTCGTCGCCGTCTCCGTTCTCGGTGAGACGATCGCGTACGCGGTATCCGTTTCCGGAACGACACCGATCGTCAGCTTCGTTTCACCGTCGATTACGCCTTCGCTTCCGGCGAGACTGATCTCGTAAAAGATCCTCGAATAGATCGTCTCCCTTTCGGTTTCGATCAGATGGATATTCGCTGATTCGTCGTCTTCCCCGAGCGGATCCAGCGTCGAGAACGCGTCTCCGGAACGGAGCTCCTCGGCTTTCACCGATGCGTCCGCAAACAGGCCCTTCGAGGAGAGGTCCTCGACGAGCTCCGCGGCGTGCTCTTCGATCAGGTCACCGATCCGCTTTCGGTCGTCCGCGTCGAGATGTATCTTCTCGCTTCCGGAACTCGATGCGTTATACGCGTTGATATAAATCTCGGCCGCTTCGTCCGTAATCCGGGCCTCGTCCGATACCTGGAGTGTGGACCCGGTAGAATCGATAGCAGCCACGGTGTCACTTCCGAATCCGATCATACCAGCCCCGGCTACGGTCCGGAGAACCGACCGACGGTTCGGTCGGCCATCCGTGATCGATTCCGTTTCTTCGTTGCTTTCATCGGCACTTGTAGTCGGGTTTCCGACCATAGAAATGGACGATTATCGATGATGTATTAGGTTCCATGCCTATACAGTTAGTAGAACGGCAGTATTCGGACGATGGAACGATAGCTGTTGCTCGTGACGACGAGCCACGCGAACCGGGACCCGGGTTCCCGATCACCTTCGGAACAGGGAGTAACTCGAGGGCGGTTTACGGTCGGCGAACTCGATGAACGACGGTACCGTTCGCCGTGATAGACGGACCACGCAAGCGGAGACGCGACGAAGATTCGGAGCCGGTGACGGTCAGAGATCGGCCGTTTCGTCCGCATGAAGCTTGAACCGGTCGACGGACTCGTGGACGTCGTCGACCAGCCCGTTAAGTGACTCCGCCATCGACGCGACCTGTTCCATCGCGGTCGACTGTTCCTCGACGCCCGACATGATCTCCCGAGCGACATCGTCGAACGTCTCGCTCAACTCCGACGTATCGTCGACGATGACGCTGACTTTCTGGACGTTTTCGGCCTGCGATTCGACGGTTCGGCTGACTTCCGCCGTGCCGGTGCTCGTTTCCTCGATGGCCTCGTCGATCTCTTCGAGGCCGTCGACGACCGTTTCGACCGCGTCGGCTCCGTCGGCAACCTCCGCGTTCATCCCGTCGATGCTCTCGACCACGTCGCCCGTCCGGTCCTGAATGTCGTCGATGATCCGTTCGATCTCGTCGGCCGACTCCTGGGATTCTTCGGCGAGACTCTTGACTTCGTTGGCGACGACCGCGAAGCCGTCCCCGGATTCGCCGGCGTTTGCCGCCTCGATCGACGCGTTCAGCGCGAGCAGGTTCGTCTGGTCGGCGATATCGGCGATGACGTCGATGATCTCGTTGACCCGCCCCATCCGGTCGTCGAGGTCGGCGACCTCGTCGGCGATCCGATCGGTCGCTTCGACCGCCGTCCGAATCCGGTCGATCGCTTCCCGGCCGTCCTCACGGCCCGCGCGAGCGAGCGTTGCGGCGTCCTCGGATTTCGCGTCGATCTCGTCCATCGTCGCGGTGATCTCCTCGATCGAGGCCGACAGATCGGAGACGCTCTCGGTGGCCGCCCCGGTCTTCTCGGTGAGTTGCTGGGTGCCGTCGGCCATCTCCTCGCTCGAGTTGCCGATCGTCTCGATCGAACTCGCGATTTCCTCGCTGTTCGCACGCAGTTCCTGACTCGTGTCGACGAGTTTCTCCGACACCGTCGTAGTCGTCTCCACGACGCTGCGGATGTTCCGGACGGCTGTCCGTAGGTCCGCGGCCATAGCGTCGAACTCCTCGAAGACGGCTCGGATCTCCTCGAACTCCGCCTCCGGTTCGTCGATGGTCGGCTCGACCGTGAGATCGCCCGCTGCCAGCCGCGTCAACGCCGCCTGAAACTCGTCGATGACCGTCTGCTGGTACGTCTCGAGCGTCGCTTTTCGTTCGCGTTCCTGTGCCGTGGCGGTCACGTCCCGGACGATCTCGAGCCCGCCGACGAACACTTCCTCGTCGTGGAAGGGGACGGCCGTTCGGCTCGCGACGACGGTCCGACCGCCGACGGTGACCGACTCCTCGAGTTCGCGGATCGCCTCGCCGGTCTCGCGAACCTGCTCGGTCAGTGCCGACGCCCTACCGGTATCGTACAACGAGTGCGGTCGGCGGCCGATCGCATCGGGTCGCGTCGTCTCGAAGAACTCGATCGCACGTCCGTTGAGATCGGATATCTCTCCTCGAGCGTCGACGACGAGCAACGGCGCGTCGAACGCCTCGAGTACGTACGCTAACAGCGCGGTCGAATCGAGCGCGTCGACGATTTCGTCGATGTCGTTCCGTTCGGCTCCACCCGTGTCTCCGCCACCCGGTCCCGGGCTCGGTCGTTGTCCCATGATAGCACAGCTTTTGATGTCCGGTAATCGGCTATCAGTGTTCCGGCCATCCGGAAGTACATGCCGTATGACACCACAATTCGACACGTTTCGATTAGCAACCATACACCGGTTTTCTCTCGTTTTCGAAACGCAGGAAACGAGGTACGGTCCGATCGCGAGACTGACGAATCCGGCGGAACAGCCCGCAAACAGTCCCGAAATGCCACTGATGACCAAAGGACACGCGTAAGTGCGGGGGGTCCGAATGGCGCACTATGTCCGAAGATACCGATCTCGAGGAACTGCGACGTGGAACCGATCTCGTCAAGCGAGGGTTCGCCCGGATGCAGAAAGGCGGCGTCATCATGGACGTCGTCAACAAAGAACAGGCCCGCATCGCCGAAGACGCCGGTGCGGTCGCCGTCATGGCGCTCGAGGCCGTCCCCGCGGACATCCGCAAGCGCGGCGGCGTCGCCCGGATGGCCGATCCCGCGGACGTCGAGGAGATCGTCGACGAGGTTTCGATCCCGGTGATGGGCAAGGCCCGGATCGGCCACACCAAGGAGGCCCAGATCCTCGAAGCGGTCGGCGTCGACATGATCGACGAGTCCGAAGTGTTGACCCCCGCCGACGACGCCTACCACATCGACAAGCGCGACTTCACCGCCCCGTTCGTCTGTGGTGCTCGCAACCTCGGCGAGGCGCTGCGCCGGATCAACGAGGGCGCGGCGATGATCCGCACCAAGGGCGAAGCGGGGACGGGCGACGTCAATCAGGCCGTCCACCACCAGCGGACGATCAAGGGCGCGATCCGCGAACTCGAGGGCATGACCCACGAGGAACGGGAGGCCTACGCCCGCGAGATCGAAGCGCCCGCCGAACTGGTCCACGAGACCGCCGAGATGGGCCGCCTGCCGGTCGTCAACTTCGCTGCCGGCGGGATCGCGACCCCCGCGGACGCGGCGCTGATGATGCACCACGAGTGTGACGGGATCTTCGTCGGCAGCGGTATCTTCGGCGCGGAGAACCCGCCCGCGATGGCCGAAGCGATCGTCGAGGCGACGAACAACTGGGACGACCCCGAGACGCTCGCGGAGATCTCGAAGAACCTCGGCAAAGGCATGAAAGGCGACGCGAACGCCGACCTCCCCGAGGAGGAGCAGATGCAGGGCCGGGGCGTCTAGTCGATCGGATCGTACGCGTTCTCCCGGGTGGGAAAGTTCCCGTTCCGGACGTCGGTTACGTATTCTTCGACCGCATCGTGGATCGTCGCATCGAGGTCGGCGTACTGCTTCGAGAGGCGGTACGATTCTCCGCCGAGACCGAGGAGGTCGGTGGTGACGAGCACCTGTCCGTCGACGTACCGGCCCGCGCCGATGCCGATCGTCGGGACGTCGACCGCCTCGGTGACGCGCTTGCCGGTCTCTTCGGTGACCGCCTCGAGAACGAGCGAGAACACGCCGGCATCCGCAAGCCGCTCGGCCGTCTCCACGAGCGCGTCGACGGTGGCCGAGCTGTCGTGGCCACGTCCCTGCACGTACCCGCCGCCGATCTGACGCAGCCGCTGTGGCGTCAGGCCGACGTGGCCCTGCACGGGAACCCCGAGTTCGGTAAGCCGGTCGACGATCTCGATCGTCGTTTCGCCCCCGGGCGCGGTTTCCAGCTTCACCGCGTCCGCGCCCGCCTCCTTGATGAACCGCCCGGCGTTCTCGACCGACTCCTCGAGCGAGGTCCCGTAGGTCAGAAACGGGAGATCGCCGATCACCATGGCGTTCTCGACCGCCCGGTCGACGGCCGCCGTGTTGGACAGCGCCTCCTCGAGCGTCAACGGCAGCGTGTCGTCGTACCCGTGGTGGTTGTGCCCCGCCGAGTCACCGACGAGGATCATATCGACCCCGCCGGCATCGACCTGGCGGGCGATCGGCGCGTCGTACGCGGTCAACATCGTCAGCGGTTCGCCGTCCTCGTACGCCTCGTAGATGTCCGGAATCGATACGCGGGACATACGTGTAACTCCCCGCAATTTCAGTTAACTGTTAATGGGTGTGGAATAATGGGGCGAACCGCGCGAGCGCGGTCGCAAACGGCGCGGATGTGGTCGTCTTCGAGCGTTTGCGGCTGCGTTTCGCTCGTTCTCACCGATTTTTCCGACGCACCGTCCCCACCAGCAACACACAGAGGTACGTCACGAGCGCTCCACAGACGGCCGACAGGACCGTCGCGGGGGCGACGAGTGCGCCGACGGCGACCAGCGACAGTGCGGCGACGGCGGCGACGATCTGGACGGCCGGTCGATCCCAGTACCGACGCACTGCGTCCGGATCGCGGGCCGCGAGGAGTTCGAACGCGACGGTTCCGAGGCCGCCGAGCGCTCCCGGGATCGGCGCAAACGACGTCTCGACGAAACCGAACGCGATCCCGGCAGCGACCAGTACGATTCCCGCGAGGGCGGCGTCGGTTCGGCGTCCCATCCGGAGTCGGTCAGTACAGCGTGGCTCCCCCGCCGACGGCGGTCTGATAGGCGCGGCTCTCGATGCCGACCGTATCGAAGGCATCGACCATCGCCGAGGCGACCGGGCGACGAGCCGAGCGATGGCAGACGGCGAGGATCCCCGGTCCGGCACCGCTGACGGTAACGCCGGTCGCGCCCGCCTCGAGCGCGGCTTCGCGGACGCGGTCGTAGCCGTCGATGAGGGAGGCGCGTTCGGGCGTGACGATCTCGTCTCGCAGCCCTTGACCGACGAGTTCGGGATCGTTGCGTGTCATCCCGACGGTGAGCGTGGCGGCGTGCCCGACGGTGTCGACGATCGCCTCGAGCGACGCCTCGGCGGGGACGACTCGCCGTGCATCCCGCGTCGAAACGGCCGTCTCGGGGAGACAGACGACGACGGGGATCGAAGCGTCGACCTGCGTGACGCCGTCGTCGGTGACGACGGTAAAGCCGCCCAAAATCGAGGGAGCGACGTTGTCCGCGTGGGCTTCGCCGGAGACGACGGCTTCGCCTTCGGCGGCGATCGGAACGAGTTCCTCGCGGGAGTATCCACGATCGTAGAGTTCGTTGAGCGCGACGGCCGCAGCGGCCGCGCTCGCGGCCGACGACCCGAGCCCGGACGCGGGACGAACGCCTTTGTCGATCCGGATGTGTGCCGGGGCGTCGAGCGCCTCCGCGACCGCTCCGACGGTGTTTTCGTCCGGGTCTTCGGGAATGTACTGGCTCCCCGTCCCGGTGACCGTAATGGACGTTTCCGCGGCGCGTTCGACCCGAACGATGTCGGCGGGCGTTTCGAGGGCGACTCCGAAGACGTCGAAGCCGCTCCCCAGGTTCGCGCTCGTCGCCGGTGCCCGCACGGTAAGCATGGCGATTGGTTGCCACACGCCGGGGAAAAAGGTAGCGAACGACGACGGCACCCGAAGAATCGTCCGCAGCGTTACTCGTCGTCGGGTGCGTTTCCGAACGTGAACACGTCGTCGTCGCCGTCGGTCGCGCCGTCCTCGCTGGCGGCCTCGTCGCTGTCGCCGGCCGGCTCGAGTGGATCGCCACCGTCGTCGTCGGTTTCGGTCTCACCGTCGGTATCGGGTGCCCCGAGCGGGGTCGGTTCCGCAGCGTCGCCTTCGTCGTCCGCGTCGTCGAACTCGGTCGCAGCGGGATCGGACTCCGCCGCACCGAGCGCTAACGGATCGTCACCGTCATCGTCGTCCGATTCGTCGGCGTCGTCGTCGGCCGCTTCGCCGAGATCGGTCTCGTCGAAGGAGTGATCGACGCCGTCGTCTTCCGATTCGTCCTCGAGTGACGAACTCGCGTCGTCGGCAAGCGGGTCGGCGTTGCCAGCCGCCTCGCTCGCGTCGGCGTCCGTCTCGGTATCGAACCCGAACGTCGACTCGGAGTCGCCATCGTCGTCCTCGTCGGAGTCGCCATCGTCGTCCTCGTCGATGTCGAGGATCTCCTCCGCGCCGATCTCGTCGTTCGCGTCGCTTTCGTCAGCAGCGTCACGATCGACATCGACACCGCCGGACTCGGTCACGGAGTCGGGATCCGTCTCGAGATCGAAGCCGTCGCTCGTGTCGGTTTCGGTGTCGGACTCGAGCGTGATTCCCTGACTGGCGTCGGGTCGGCCGTCGCCGTCGTCGACAGCGGATTCGTCGTCGGACGCCTCGAACCGGGTTTCGATCGGGGACCCGAGATCGACGTCCATCTCGATGTCCGTTTCGTCGACGTCGGTATCGAACCGGTCGAGCGCCTCGGACAGCTGTGCGGACTGCTCGGAGAGGTTCGACGCCGAGCGCGTTACCTCCGTCAGCGCCGTGGTCTGTTCCTCGGCGGCCGCGGCGACGTTTTCGGCCTCCGAGGTCGTCTCCTCGGAGATCGTCGCCGCGTCGTCGACCATCGCGACGACCTCCTGTGTCGAGGCCGCCTGTTCCTCGGTCGCGGCGGAGATCTCCTGCACGCCGATGTTCGTCTCCTGTGCGAGGTCCGCGATCTCCTCGAGCGCGTCGACGGCTTCCTTGACCTGATCGCCGGCGTTTTCGATGTAGGCACTCGTGTCCTCGACCTCGGCGGCGGACCGTTCGGTCCGTTCCCGGATCGCTTCCAGTCGACCCTCCGCCTCATCCGCCGCCTCCGCGACGTCCTCCGAGAGGGTCTTGACCTCCTTCGCGACGACGGAGAACCCTTCGTCCTCGCTGCTCGCGTTCGCGGAGCGGGAGGCCTCGATGTTGGCGTTTAACGCCAGCATGTTGGTCTGGCGGGCGATCTCGGAAATCGTCGCGATCAGTTCGTCGATCTGCTGGACCTCCGCCTCGAGACGCTGGATTTCTTCGACGGTCTCTTCGGCTTCGGCCTCGATCTCGTCCATCGCGTCGATCGCTTCCCGGGCGGCCTCTTGCCCTTCCTGACCGGTGTTGACGGTCCGCTCCGCGATGTCGGCGACCTCGTTCGAGGAGGCGGCGATCTCCTCGGTGGTCGTCGAGAGCGAACTCATCTCCTGGTTGACCGACTGGAGCGATTCGTTTTGCTGCTCGGCCCCGTCGGAGATCTCCTGAATCGACTCCGTCACCTGCTGGGAGGCCGACCGAACCTCCTCGCTCGAGGCGGTCACCTGCTCGGAGGCCGTCGCGACGTCGGTCGCGAACCGGTTTAGCTCGGCCACCGTCTGCTCGATCTCCTCGAGCATCTCGTTGAACTCCGTGGCGATCTCCGCCATCGCCTCGTTTTCGCTGTCGGCGTCCATCCGAGCTGTCAGGTCGCCGTCGGCGGCCGACTCCATCACGTCGCTGTACTCGTCGGCTTTCCGTTCGAGGTGGTCGTTGATCTCGGCGATCCGCTCGCGTTCCCGTTCGGCCTCTTCGCGGGCGGTCTCGGCTTCCTCGATCTGCTCGCGCAAGGCGTCACGCATCGAATCGAAGCCGTCGTAGAGGCGGCCGATGTTGTCGATCCGCTTGGTCTCGAGGTCGACGTCGAGGTTCCCCTCTTCCATCTGGCCGGCCTTCTTGGTCAGCCGGTCGATCGAGACGGCGGTGTTCCGTCCGAGGACCGCACCGACCAGCCCGATCACGAGGACGCCGAGGATGGTCGCGTAGATCCCCCAGTCGTTGACGGTGTTGACGAACCCGTAGGCCTGGCTTTCGGGTTCGTGAGTGACGACGACCCAGTCGGTTCCGTGGACGCGTGCGGAACTGACGACGTAATCGTCGGTGCCGAAGTCGTAGGTATCGAGAACGCTTGCGGTTCCGGCGTCGGCCTGATGGGTGGTCGGCCCTTCGGTCCGTGCGGCCTGGACGATCTCCTCGTCGTCGTACTGCTGTCCGAGCGTTCCGTACTCGTCGACGCCGTCGATATCGCTCCCGTAGCCGGCGTTGTCGAGAACGATTTCGTTGTTCCCGTTGACGACCGTCGTCGTGACGTGCTCGCCGTCCTGGAAATGATTCCCGTATGCTTCGATCTCAGCGGTGTAGACGATCGCTCTGTCGCTTTCGCCGGGAACCGAGAGAACGTAAGAGATAACGGCGGACTCCTCGTCGAGGTCGCCTTCGAGAACGTACGGTTCCGAGACCCACGGAACGTCGGCAGTCGCCTCGTCGTAGGCCTCGAGTGGGACGCCCTCGATATTGCTGGCCGAAGTGTCGCGGTACTCGTTTTCGGTGCTCGCCAGCACCGACTCATCGGCGGTGTCGACGTAGCTGATCGCGAAGGTGTCGGCGTCGAGGTGTTCCTCCCAGTCGAGGAACCGCTGTTGGATCGCCGCCGAATCGTCGCTGGCGACGACGTCGGAGTAGGCGATCACCCCGATCGTGTGCTCGTTCTGTTCGTTCCACATCTGTAGTCCCTGTGCCTCCTGTTCGGCGAAGGACGTGTGATCGTCTTGGACGCGCTGTTCCACCTGATCGGTGATCCCAGCGGTCGCAACGAAGCCGATAAGTCCCACCGATAATCCGAGTATCAGTAACGCGATCCCGAACTTGACCGCGTACCTGCGTCGGATAGCTGCGGGCACCAGTCGTCGAGCGAAATCCATGGATATTGAACGCGTGCCGTCGTCGATACATAAATTGTGATCCACAGTTATCAGCACCGATAATCGCACAATAATTCACCATACCGCAAGCAGGCATTGACTTAGTAAGGGATGGATCCGATAACTGGAACCGTACGTACAATCGGTGCGCGGTACGATTAGTTTTCAAATAAATGCCTGCCGGCGAGTATTTTCCGCTGACGGGAGCCGGATCGGTCTCGGACGCCGGCCCCGTCAGCTAATTTCCGAGAGGGATTCCTCCGGAAACGTTAAGAAATACAGGTCGAAAAGACTATTCAGTATGACTGACTCTCATCGGGCGACCGAGGAGCCGGCGTCCGCCGACGGAACCTCCCGACGGCACGGCGTGAACCGACGGCGATTTCTCGGAACGACGGCGGTCGGCGCGACGACGGTCGCGACCGCAGGCTGTCTCGACACGTACGAAAGCGTCGTCGGAAGCTCCGGCGGCGACGAACCCGTGACGATCGGGGTGTTGGCCCCCGAACCCGAAAGCGACCCCACCGGCCGTGCGATCGTTCGGTCGGCGACGGTCGCACGGAACCTCCTCAACGACGACGACGGTATCGACGGGAAGCCGGTCGAACTGGTCATCGGCGACACGAACGGCAGTCCGCTCGAGGCCGAGCGCCAGTACGAGCGGCTGATCCTCGACGAGGGTGCCGACGTGACCGTGGGCATGGCCAAAAGCGAAGCGCTCGAGGGGATCATCGACAACATCGCCGAACAGGAGACGCTGCATATCACCGCGGGGGCTGCGACCTCGTCGGTAAGCGAACTCGTCCGCGAAGAGTACGAGGACTACAAGTATCACTTCCGTGCGGGACCGGTCAACGATTTCGACCTCGGGCAGGCCCAGATCGACTTCCTCGACGATATGGCCGGCGATCTCGGCTGGGATTCGATCGCCCTGCTGGCCGAGGACTACGAGTGGTCACAGGGGCCGTGGGAGACCTTCCGGACCCAACAGACCGAACTCGACGCCGATATCGTACTGGAGGAGCGGTACCCACCGGCGATCGACGACTTCTCGGACCTCTACGACGAGGTCGAAGCCGCGGGGGCCGATGCGGTGTTCATCTCGACGGCCCACACCGGTACGGACGCGCTCCTCGATTGGGCGGGAACCGAGCGACCGTTCGAGTTCGGCGGCATCCACGTCCCGCTGCAGTATCCCAACTACTACGACGCGACCAACGAGCAGTGTCGGTTCGCGGTCGGACAGAGTAGCGCACCCCTCGGGGCCGACATCACCGAGGAAACGAGCACGTTCGAGGACGCGTTCCAGTCGACCCACGGCGTTTCGACCCCGATATACACCGGCTATTTCGCGTACGACGCCATCACGCTGTACGCCGAGGCGGTCGAGCAGGCGGGAACCCGGGAATCCGGCCAACTGGTCGACGTTCTCGAGGACATCTCGTTTACCGGCAGTGCGGGCGAGATTTCGTTCTACGGCAAGGACCACGATTATCCACACGACCTCGAGTACAGGAAAGGCGAGACCATCTACTTCCAGTGGCAAGAGACCGACGGGAGCGGCTCCCAGGAGGTCATCTGGCCGCCCGAGCACGCAACCAGCGAGTACGTCGAACCCGACTGGCTCTGAGCGAGATCAGTCGTTTGCCTCCGTCTCGAGGCGGGCCGACATCTCGCCGAACCGCTCGAGACCGACGAGCAGTCCAGCGGAGAGGACCGCCCCAGCGAGCGAAAAGCCAGCAGCAAGCAAGAAAAACGCCGAGAGCGGGGCGTTTTCGAGGACGAACCCGCTGATCGCGATGCTGGCCGAGCCGAGGCCGAACTCCCCGAGGTAGGTGTAGCCGTACGAGAGACCGCGGGTATCCGCCGGGGTATACACCGCGACGGCGTTCTGGTAGAACGGCTGGACGGCAAAGAGGAAAAAGCCAAAGAGTCCACAGAGGGCGGCGATGACGCCGATCCCCATCGACGTGACGGGGACGAACGCGACGGCAAGGGCCGTGAGAACGGCGAAAATCGCAACCATTCCACGGGCCGGTGACACCCGGTTCGTCAGTTTTCCACCGGCGTACTGTCCGACGATACCGACGACGAGCAGGCCCACGTAGATGTAGCGATCCGGTTCGATCCCCTCGAGCGTGGTCGGCAGCGAACGGGTTTCGATCGCCGGAACGCCGTTGAGGATTTCGGGCAGGAAGGTGAGCATTCCCCGGTAGTAGAGTCCTTCGAAGGTGACGATGGCGAAAACGAGCGCGAAGGCGCTCGCGAACAGGACCCGGGAGTTCGCGACGAGTTCCGACACCGACAGGGTCTCGGCGGGGCCGGCGTCGGCGTCGTCGACGGCGGCCGTCGGATCGAACTCCGCGGACAGTCCGTAGCCGACCGCGAGGATGCCGGGAACGGCAAGCGTCGCCGCGACGAGTTGCCACTCGAGGACGAGCAACAGGGTCGCGGCGACGAACGGGCCGAGCGCGATGCCGACGTTGCCCGCGATGCCGTGCCAGGCGAAGACCGTCCCGCGGTCCTCGACGCCGGTGCTGATGAGCGCGAGGCCGGCGGGATGGTAGACGCTGGCGGCGATCCCCCACAGGAGGAGTCCGAGGGCAATGACGATCATCGATGGTGCGATCGAGAGTGCGAGAAACGAGACGCTCATCCCGGCGAGACAGGCCAGAACGAGTCGCTTCGGACCATAGCGATCGGCGAGGATACCGCCCGGCAACGCCCCGAGCCCGAAGGGCGCGTAGCCGAGCGCGGCGACGAGGCCGATCAGCGCGACGCCGACCCCGAACTCCGCGCGCCAGACGACGAGAAAGATCGGGATCGAGGTTTCGAACCAGTGGACCAGCGCGTGCCCGGCCATCGTAAACCCCGCGATCGACCGATCGTTGGCGTCCATATCGTTCCTTCGTTGAAAGCGCCACCCTCCGCGCACTTAGCCGCTTGGAAGCGGGGACGAGACACGACCCGATCGCCGCGGCTTTCAGTCGGCGTCGGTCCCGGACGTGGAATCGGCCGTCCCGGATTCGTCGTCTTCGGACTCGAGGGCCGATCCGGAGCCGACGCCGACCGCTTGCGTGACGTCGACGTCGTCGGGGTCGTCGTGGCCGCCGACGACCAGTTCACCCGCCTCGTTTTCGACGTAGACGTCGTCGGCGAAGCCGCCCTCGGCGTGGGGGTGAGTCGGGTCCTCGAGTTTCTCGGGCGTCGACGGGGCCGACGGGAGTCCCTCCGGCGGCGCAAACTGGCCGAGCGGCTCGTCGATCGTGATGTCCCACGCCTCGAAGAACCCCCGGTAGCGATCGTAGTGGTCCTCGAGTTCGTCGGCAGGGAACTCCATCATCTCGGTCCAGCCGTGGTTGTAGAAATCGAAGTTAGCCTGTACGTGCGTGATCTCGCGGGCCTCGGCCTCGGAGTAGCCGTCCTGTAGCGCACGCAGGTAGGTATCGATCGTCGCTTCGAAGAGCGCATCGAGATGGGGCTTTCGCTCGTCGGCGCGGTCGGGATCGGCTTTCCCCAGAAACACTTTCGTATGGAGCCGAACCAGCCCCGATTTGGCGACCGACCGGACGACCGGCGTCTCGAGGGCCTTTCTCGAGGCGAAGTGACGCGCGTTCTGGCGAAGTTTCATACCCCGCCATAGGGAGGGGATCGTAAAGAGCGGTTCGCACAACGACGTAGGTTCGACGGGGTACTGGGTAGCGGTATCACGGCTCGCGATACGCCGTCTCGGAGATACCGGCAATTCCGGAGCGACGGGGTGTTCTGTTATCAATCGCAGAACGTATTCGGCTCCTGATTGATACTCGAGGCCTGACGGCGGCGCGGACAGCAAAATGAACGAGATAGCAACCCACTTTAACCCGCATTACGAACGATCCGGATATGACTCAGTACGTCATCATCGGTGACGGGATCTCCGGCAGTTCGGCTGCCGAGACCCTCCGGGAAGAGGATCCGGAGGCGAACATTACCGTCATCACCGATGAGGGGGAGCCACTGTATAACCGAATTCTCATCAAGGAACACGCGAAAGGGAAGCTCCCCGAAGCGCCGATCTCGATCCACGACGAGGACTGGTACGACGAGCGCGACATCGATCTCTCGCTCAACACACACGTCACGTCCGTCGACACCGGTGCGAAGGTCGTCCACACCCACGAGGGCGAGGATCTCTCGTACGACAAACTGCTCGTCGCGACCGGCGGCACGCCGACCCAACTGCCCGTCGAAAACAGCGACGCCGACGGCATCCATCACTTCTGGACGTTCGAGGACGCTCGCGGGATCCGCGAGAGCGCTGAACAGGCCGAAACCGGCGTCGTCGTCGGTGCCGGCCTCCTCGGCATCGACTTCGCCGCCGTCTGTGGTGCACAGGACGTGGCCGGCAAGTACCTGATGCGGGGCGACCGCTGGTGGCGCTACGCGCTATCGGGCGACGGCGCGGAGATCATCCACGAGGGGCTGCGCGAGAAGGGCGTCGAGCCGGTCTTCGATAGCGGCGTCGACCGCTTCGAGGTCGACGACGACGGCCACGTAACCGCGGCAGTCGATCCCAACGGCGACCGCTACGAGTGTGACTTCGCCGGCGTCGCCATCGGCCTCACGTTCAACACCGAGTTCCTCCGTGGTGCCGGTCTCGAGCAAAACAACGGGATCGTCGTCGACGAGTACATGCAGACGAACGTCGACGACGTCTACGCGGCCGGCGACATCACGCGCTTCTACGACGTCTTGCTCGGCGAGCAGGCCCAGAACGGCTCCTGGGGATCGGCGAAAGAGCAGGGTCGCGTCGCGGCGGTCAACATGGCAGCCGACGACGAGGCGGAAGTCTTCGAGTGGGTCTCCTCGTACTCGATCACGCACTTCGACTTCCCGTTTCTCTCCTTTGGCCACCCGACGCTTGGCGACGAACACGCCGAGCGCCGCTACAGCGACACCGAGTGGCGACGGATCGCCTTCAAGGACGGCAAGATCGTCGGCGGCGTCCTGATCGGCGATCTCTCGCCCCAGAGCAAGTTCAAACAGTTGATGCGCGAGCAGCGAGTCGTCGCCGATCAGGCCGACGTGCTCCTCGAGCAATCCGTCGACCTCGACGACCTCGCACCCGCACAGAGTCAGGAACAGTAACGCCACCGTAGCCGCCCGAGCTGCTCGTTTTCCCGTCACCGACGTTCGGTTCCCGGAACGATCGTCACCGGAACGGGTGCCCGTCGTGCGATCCGTTCGGCGACGCTTCCGAGGACGACTCTGGAGACGCCCGTTCGGCCGTGGCTCCCGACGACGATGCGATCGACATCGTGTTCGTGGGCGTACTCGACGATCGCAGCCGCCGGTCGACCGTCGATTACCGCGGTCTCGATCGACCGATCCCGTTCGCTCGCCCGCTCGAGGACCTCCTCGAACAGGTTCTCCGCTTGCTCGTGGCGGTGCTCGAGCATTCGGTCCGGCCCGAGGTGTGCGAACTCCCCGTAGCCGCTTTCGGTCGGATCGACGACGTGGACGACCGTGATCTCGGCGTCGGGATGCTCCGAGAGGGCATACTCGAGGGCGGCCCGTCCCGGTTCGGAGTCGTCCAGCGCGACCAGCAGGTGCATACGGAACGGTACGGCGAGCGAATACTTGAGTGGTATCCTCACACAATGTACTGTGGTGAGGGAGAGGGTGGCTCGAGCGGAGTCCAGTTCGGACTTGCAAACCCAACGTGCGAAACGAAATGGGTGGCCCCGATACGATTGGTAGACGCTCGCACAATGAGCACGAAAACGCCACGCAAAGCGGACATTCTCCGCCCGATCCAGCAGACGTCGACGAAGTATTACGCGCTGGCTGCCGTGGCCGGACTGGCGTTTGCCCTGTTTCTCGCCGGCTGGATGTATCAACTCGCGGAGGGACTGATCGTCACCGGATTGTCGGACTGGGGCAGCGGCGGCGGCGTAACCTGGGGAGTCTACATCGGCGCGTTCATCTGGTGGGTCGGGATCGCCCACGGCGGGATCATCCTCTCGGCGGCCGTACGGTTGCTGGGAATGGAGCGGTACATGCCGGTTGCCCGCCTCGCCGAACTGCTGACGATCGCCGGTCTTTCCGCGGCGGGGTTTTACATCGTCGTCCACCTCGGTCGGCCCGACCGGATGGTGACGAGCATCATCGGTCACTACCATATCACGATTCACGCCTCACCGTTAGTGTGGGACGTGACAGTCATCACGGCCTACTTCGTGTTGACGGCGACCTACCTCGCGTTGACGCTTCGGTACGACATCACGCGGCTCCGTGACGATCTGCCGGATCACTTCGATCCGCTGTACAGGGTCATGACCATCGGCTACACCGAACGGGAGGACGAGATCGTCCAGCGGATGGTCTGGTGGCTCGCGCTGGCGATCATCATCATGGCTCCGCTGTTGCTTCACGGCGGCGTGATCCCGTGGCTGTTCGCGTTGTTGCCGACGTATCCGACCTGGTTCGGCGGGGTGCAGGGACCGCAGTTTCTCACCATCGCGCTGACATCGGCGATCAGCGGCGTGATCCTCCTTTCGTATGCCTTCCGCTGGGCGTACGACTGGGATCACATCATCACCGACGACGTCTTCCGCGGGTTGTTGCTGTGGCTCGGCTTCTTCTGTCTGCTGTTCCTGTGGTTGCAACTCCAGCAGAACATCACCGGCCTGTTCAAGGCACCCGTCGACGTCACTCACGCGGCGGAGGCCAGGCTCTTCAGCCCCGTCTACATCACGTCGATGAGTCTGGTTTTTCTGACGCTGACGTATATCTTCGCCCAGACGATCCGTCCGTCGCTGTTTAGCAAAAAGCGGGCCGTCGTCGCGGGCGTGGCCGTGCTTACCGCGACGATCATGGAGAAGGTCCTCTTCGTCGTGGAGGGGTTCTTGCATCCGACTTTCGACATCTACGCGGCGACCCCCGGCGAGTACTTCCCGAGTCTGATCGAGTTTTCGTCGATCACCGGGACGATCGGCATGGTGACGCTGTTTTTCCTCATCGTGTCCAAGGTCTTCCCGGTCGTCGAGCTTCACGCGATCGAACACCTTCAGGAGGCTCAGGAACGCGAAGAACCGGCCACACACGACTGACGACGCGAGCGGGCAGGCAAGCGAACGCGAACCGACGGCCGGAAGGGATCGTCACCGGAACCCAACTCGGCGGTCGCGAAGGGGCCGGGTCCCGCCGGTCGTCGCGGTCACTCCGAATACCCTTCCTGCAGGAACGTGCCTTCGGTCTCGTACATCGAAACCAGTTCCTCGATGAGTTCCTCGCACGATTGCCCCTCCTCGCGGTGGCTGTCGAGTCGGTTCTTGAGGTCGTCGCTGATTTCGATCGTTTGGGTCATGGTCCTGGCGACGGGTTGCGATCCCGCGACCGTACGGTTGCTCGCCCGCGGTATATAGCCGGGGGACGCGTATGCAGCGGGCCGCCGGAAATTCGCTGGAGCCGTCGGGACCGGCACGAGACGGGGCGAGGGTTATCCCGCTCGTCGTGGTACCGACCGCTATGCCATCGAATTTTACGACGGACGACGTCGGCAAAACCGTCGTCGATGCGTCGGGCAAGCAGCTGGGAATGGTCGCGAGCGTCGAGGGCGGTCGCGCCGCGGTCGATCCGAACCCGTCCGTCGCCGAACGGCTGCTTGCGACCCTCGGCGTCGAGGGGGAGGACGAGGAGGACTACGTCGTCACCGAAGACATGGTGGACTCGATCGGCGACGAGATCGTTCTTCGTGGCGACATTTAGGCTCGAGCGCTCGGGAAACGCGAAAAGAACGCCGACCCGGAGCGATCGACCGCTCACGGATCTTCGTCGTAGACGTCGCGAGTGGGTTCTCCCTCGACGTCGATCTCGGCGAGCGCGCCCCGGCGGGCGGCCCGGGTGAGTGCGTGGTCGACGATCTTGACGGGA
>NZ_HG315684.1:764884-835565 GCF_000455365.1 Halopiger djelfimassiliensis | reverse complement strand
TTCGAAGGTCATGTACTCGAAGGTGACCTCCGGCTCGATCTCGGCGGTCACCCGCTCGGTCCGGATCGTCACCTCGTGTTCCCGGGGCTCGGTCCAGTCGACCGGCGGCGGGAGGTCGGTCGGATCCCGGGCGATCCGGTCGACGTCGACAGCCGTCGCCGCCGGCAGTCCCTCTTCCGCCTCGTCGGTTGGCGTACTGTTCCCCGACACGTCGTCGTCACCCAGACAGCCGGCTACCGCGACCGCACCGGCTGCACCGAGTGCCTGCATGAACTGCCGTCGGTTGGCTGTGGTTGAGGTCATTGTCCTCACATGGTGGTTGGCTATACGTACGTTCAGACCTATCGACGATTCTTCCGAAGAGGGAAATGTGGCGAACATGTTCGCACATCGGACGACCGCCGAATCGGACCGTATCGCCGTCCGGACCGAACGACGATCATCGGGTGGACACGACGCATTTCCGCCTCGACGGGGACTCGAGACGCCGTCACTAAGTACGGAAGACGGCTCTTGCAGTGTATGTCATCCGACTGGGTTTCCGACGTCCGTCCCGCGGTTCGAGAGGGAGTCCGTGCCCTTCTCGAGGCGGTGACGATCGACGAACCCGAGATGCCGGCCCGGACGTTTCATCGACTGACGGACGATCCGTTCTTCGAAAACACCGCTTCGTTCCCGGTCGAAACGCCGGGTGAGTACTTCACGGCCGACGATCGATTCGACGACGTGTACGCGGGCGAGTTCGGCGAAGCGGCGCGAGCCGTCTACGAGGCGCTGCCGGGGCCGGGAGGTGTCGACGCCGACCAGCGGGCGAAACGGATCGTCGCTATCGAACGGGCGCTGTTCGAGTTTACCGGGATCGTCGCCGACTACGCCGGGGCGGTACGGTTCGACGCCGACGCGTTCGCGGCCGCCTTCGCCGAGCAGTTCGAGCCGCGATACACGGATCGGCGACGGGCGCGCTATCTGCTCTGTCTCCAAAATACCGCCATCGAACCCGGCGTTTCGATCGACCTCGAGACCGACCTGCAGGGAAAACCGGCGTATCTCGGTCCGTACGGGATCGACACGCTCCGGATTCGCCCGCTGGGCGATCTGGAGGAGACGGGGATCGCGACCTACGAAGCGCCGAGCACGGGCGTTCTCGAACGGGTCGAACCGCTGTCGCCGTCCCGACCGAATCCGGTCGTCGAACTCGTCCTAGAACGTCGTCGACCGCTTCGGGACATCACCGCGGAGATCGATGACACCGACCGCTCCCCGTGGCGAACGCCGTCGTTCGACGTGACACCCGTCGATCAGTACCCCTGGCAACGGCTCACCGAGGTCGTCAGGTACGTCGCGACTTGCGTTCGCCGCTGTCTTCGACTCGAGTATCCGGCCGGGGTGGTCGGCTTCGATCGGGGGTACCACGTCCGACCGGGCTGGGAGACCTATCGCGGCATCGCCACGCCGGTCACGTTCGCGCTCGATTTCGACGCTCCGACCGCGAGCGTCGGAACGCGCCTGCGCGAGGACCGCACGCCGGCGATCGAGAGGCTGTGGCGAACCCACCGCCAGCGGTTCAGACCGGACGATTCGGCGTTTCAGAACCCGCTTTCGCGGTTCGAACGGATGTTCGATCGGGATCGGGTCGAGGACCAACTGGTCGACTGCGTCGTCGGCTGCGAGGCGACCCTCTTGAAAGGGGGTTCGCCCGGCGGGAACCGGTACCGACTCGGGCTCCGTGCGGCGGCCCTGATCGGGGATCGGAACGCCCAGGAGTGGTCGGCGACGCAGGTCGGGGCGTTCTTTCGCACGCTTTACCAGTGGCGGAACGTCGTCGTCCACGAGGACCGTTCCCTGCCGAACGATCCGGGCCGAGACGACCGGATCGAGGTCGGCGAACGGGCGTTTCTGGCGGACGAACTGCTCCCGATCGCTCGCGAGTGTTACGCGGACGTGCTTCGGGCGTATCTCGACCGCACGGCGTCGCTCGAGTGTTCGATCGATACGATCAACGAGCGGATCGACGACCGACTGCTCGAGCGAGCGCCGACCGTTCGTGCCGCCCTCGATCGGCCGGCGGAGTAAGGCGGTGCCGGCTCGAGGACGCTACCCCCTGTCGCGCCTACGAGTCCGGTTCATCGGTGGCGTCGGCCACGGTCTCAACGATCGTTTCCCGCTCCTCGAAGTACGCCGGCGCGTCGTGATCGGCCTCGAACTCGACAACGCGTGCGAGCGCTTCCTCGGCGTCGTCGACCGTCGATCGAAGCTCTCCGGCGAGTTCCGTATAAGCGACGGCGAGATCCTGAAAGGCCTGCATCCGTGCCTGTTTCGCCTCCACGAGGAGTTGCTTTTCCGTAACCTCGTCCTCGAGGTCCTCGAGCGCCTCGAGATCGAGATCACCGGGACCGTCCGGCGTCGACGGCGCGGCGGGGCCGTCGACCGGCTCCGTGTGGTCCTCGAGGCGGCCGCGGAGTTCGGCCATTTCGTCGTCGATCTCGGCGAGGAGATCGTCGGCCTCGGCCCGCATCGTCTCGACGTGTCCCGAAAGCAGCCCCGCCTGCGTGTGACAGTAGTCGACGAACCCGTCGACGTCCGGCTCGGGTCCGGTATCGTCGCTCATACCCGTCCGTTCGTGCGTGTGACCGAAGTCACTTTGGACTGGTCGCCCCGCGACACCGGGGTCCAGCCACGGCGACCGGCCTGACGAATAGTTGCTAGCATACACCACGGTATTGGCCTTTCAGACCCGTTAAGTCCTTCCGGCCACTGACTCACCCACAGTGAATCGAGCAGCGAGTCGCGAACCAACCACGTTACTGATTCCCAACCCATGAGCAAGGACTACATCGAGGTGCGGGGTGCGGAGGAGCACAACCTCAAGGACCTCGACGTAACGATTCCCCGCGAGGAGTTCACCGTCGTCACCGGCCTCTCGGGGTCGGGGAAGTCCTCGCTGGCCTTCGAGACAGTCTATGCGGAGGGGCAACGCCGGTACATCGAGAGTCTCTCGGCGTACGCCCGGAACTTCCTCGGCCAGATGGACAAGCCTCAGGTCGAAACCGTCGAGGGTCTCTCGCCGGCGATCTCGATCGACCAGAAAAACGCCGCGAACAACCCGCGATCGACCGTCGGGACGGTCACGGAACTCCACGACTACCTCCGACTGCTCTATGCGCGGGTCGGCACGCCCCACTGCCCCGAGTGTGGCCGCGAAGTCGGCGAACAGTCCGCACAGAACATGGTCGAGCGCATCCTCGAGTTACCCGACGGGACGAAGGCCAAACTCGCCGCGCCGGTCGTTCGCGACCAGAAGGGTGCGTTCGAGGATCTCTTCGACGAGCTGGTGTCGGAGGGCTACTCGCGAGTCGAGGTCGACGGCGAGGAACACGATCTCACGCTCGAGAAACCCGATCTCGACGAGAACTTCGATCACACGATCGACGTGATCGTCGACCGCGTGAAAGTGTCCACCGAGGCGCGACCGCGGATCGTCGACAGCGTCGAGACGTCCCTCGAGGAGGCCGACGGCGTCCTGAAGGTCATCCTTCCGGACCCGCCCGCGGAGGCGGCCGAGGACCTCGGCGAGGAGGCTCGCCGGACGGGCGCGCTCGGCGACGAGACCGACGCGGACGACCGCTTCGTCGTCGAGTTCTCGAAGGACCTCGCGTGTACCCACTGCGGGATCGACGTTCCCGAAATCGAGACGCGTTCGTTCTCGTTTAACTCCCCCCACGGGGCCTGTCCCGAGTGTGAAGGGCTGGGCGAGACCAAGGAAGTCGACGAGGACCTCGTCGTCCAGGACGAATCCAAGCCGCTCAAACACGTCTTCGAGGCCTGGAGCTACAACCGCTCGTACTACAAGACCCGCCTCGACGCCGTCGCGGCCCATTTCGACGTCTCGCTGTCGACGCCGTTCGAGGATCTCGACGAGGATATCCAGGAGGCGTTTCTCTACGGCACCGACGAGAAGGTCACGTTCAAACGCAATACCAAAAACGGCACCCGGCGGAAGCGAAAGCGGTTCGAAGGGGTCATCCCCAACCTCGAGCGCCGGTATCTCGAGACCGACTCCGACTCGACGCGGGAACACATCGAGGACTACATGTCGGTCACGGAGTGTCCGGCCTGTGACGGCACCCGCCTGAAGCCCGCGAGTCGGGCCGTGCTCGTCGACGACACTTCGATCACGGAGATCAATGCGATGTCGATCGGCGACGCCCTCGAGCACTTCGAGTCGATGGAGGCGGATCTGACCGAGCGCGAGAAGGTCATCGCCGAGGAGATCCTCAAGGAGATCCGCGCCCGCCTCGGCTTCATGGTCGAGGTCGGCCTCGAGTACCTCACGCTCGATCGGGAGGCCTCGACGCTGTCGGGCGGCGAGAGCCAGCGCATCCGGCTGGCGACCCAGATCGGCTCCGGGCTGGTCGGCGTCCTCTACGTCCTCGACGAGCCCTCGATCGGACTCCACCAGCGGGACAACGACCGTCTGCTCGATACGCTCGAGGAACTGCGCGATCTCGGCAACACCCTCCTCGTCGTCGAACACGACGAGGAGACGATGCGCCGCGCGGACAACGTCATCGATATGGGTCCCGGACCGGGCAAACGCGGCGGCGAAGTCGTCGTCAACGGCTCCGTCGACGACGTCAAAGCCTGTGAGGATTCGGTTACCGGCGACTACCTCTCGGGCCGCCGGCAGATTCCGGTACCGGACGACCGGCGCGATCCGGACGGCGCGTTGACGATCCTCGGCGCGCGCCAGCACAACCTCTCGGATCTCGACGTGGACATCCCGCTTGGATGTTTTACCGCCATTACCGGCGTCTCCGGCTCCGGAAAATCGACGCTGATGCACGACGTCCTCTACAAGGGGCTGGCCCGCGAGATGAACGACAACACGAGCGTCATCCCGGGCGACCACGACGCTATCGAGGGTCTCGAGGAGATCGAAACCGTGCGGCTTATCGATCAGTCGCCGATCGGTCGCACGCCCCGCTCGAACCCGGCGACTTACACCGGCGTCTTCGACCACATCCGGGAGTTGTTCGCCCAGACCAAGCTCGCGAAACAGCGCGGCTACGCGAAGGGGCGATTCTCGTTTAACGTCTCGGACGGTCGCTGCGAGGAATGTGGCGGCCAGGGGACGGTGAAAATCGAGATGAACTTCCTCTCGGACGTGTACGTTCCCTGTGAGGAGTGTGGCGGCGAACGCTACAACGACGCCACGCTCGACGTGACGTACAAGGACAAGACCATCGCCGACGTCCTCGAGATGTCCGTCGAGGAGGCCTACGACTTCTTCGAATCCTCGAGTCAGATCCGTCGCCGACTCAAACTGCTGAAAGACGTCGGGCTGGACTACATGAAACTCGGCCAGCCCTCGACGACGCTGTCGGGCGGCGAGGCCCAGCGGATCAAACTCGCCGAAGAGCTAGGGAAGAAAGACTCGGGCGAGACGCTCTATCTGCTCGACGAACCCACTACCGGACTCCACAGCGAGGACGAGCGCAAACTCATCGACGTGCTCCACCGGCTGACCGACAACGGTAACACCGTCGTCGTCATCGAGCACGAACTCGACCTCGTGAAAAACGCCGACCACATCATCGATCTCGGCCCCGAGGGCGGCGAGCACGGCGGCGAGATCGTCGCCACCGGTACCCCCGAGGAGGTCGCGCGGCTCGAGGAGTCCCACACCGGCCGCTATCTCCGGGATCTGCTGCCGAAGGTCGATCTCGAAGGGCCTCGCGGCGAGCGAGTCGAACCGGTAACGGCGTCGATGGACGACGACTGAGTCCGGGTGGTGACGGCCCGTTCCGTTACTGTGATGACGGCGACGGCGTCGCCGTCGTCGGTTCCGATCCACCGTTCGGGAACGACAGCGTCACGGTGGTGCCGCCGCCGGGGCGAGGGGTAAACCGGACGTTCCCCCCGGCGTTCCGGACGATCCAGGTGACGATCCACAGCCCGATTCCGGAGCCGTGATCGAGCTGCGTCTCCTCGCCATCGAGGATGGCTCGACGCTCGGCTTCCGGAATCCCTGTCCCATCGTCTGTGACCGTAAACTCGAGTCGGGTCCCGTCGTCGTACTCGGTCGTTCGAACGGCGACTTCGACGGTCGGGGCGTCGGGAACGGAACTCGAGGGATCGGAATCCTGCGGTGTCGACGGTCGCCCCTGATTTGACCGCGATGCCGGATGGTGTTCGATCGCGTTATCGACGAGTTCGTCGAGCGCGTCGACGACGCGTTCGTCGATCGTCGGCGGTTCCCCGTTCCGAACCGGAGCTTCGATACGTGAGCCGATCCGGGCGTCCGGATAGGCGTCCGTGGCCCGATCGACGACGGTTCGAACCGCATCGGTCGCCTCGATCACAGCCGACCGGTCGCACCGCTCGAGCGTCCGTTCGATGTCGCGGGCTTTCTCGGCCGTCGAGAGCAGGTCATCGATCTCGTCGAGAATGGGACCGACGTGATTGCGATCGAGGCGCTCGTCGCGTTCGCCGATCCGTCGGGCGTGTGCCCGAATAACGGTAAACGAGTTGCGCAGGTTGTGTCTCAGGACCCGATTGAGCACCTGAATCCGTTGTTCGCGCTCTCGCTGGTCGGTGAGATCGCGCGCGATGACGACGTAGCCGTTCGCCTCCCCGCCCTCGAGGACGCTAACCGTGACCGCTTGCGGAAACGTCGTTCCGTCGGTTCGCTTTCCGGTCAGCGTCCCGCGCCAGACGTTTCGTTCGGCAAGGGCGGGGATGACCTCCCGTTCGATGCTGGCCCGGGACTCGGTCGTGTACAGGTCGGTCCACGGCCGTCCCTCGAGCGCCGAGCCGTCGGGGAGCGAGTAGAGGCCTGCGTAGGCGTCGTTGACGTAGACGTGGTGAGCGTCGACGATGATCGCGATGCCATCCCTCGAAGCGTTGACGGCGTGAGTGAGCCGCTCGTTCGTCCGGTGATATCGGGTGCGTTCGACGTAGACGTGGCCGAGGAGAGCGCCAACAGCTGTGCCGGCACTCAGCGCACTCATCGACGGCTGTGCGAAGCTGCCGGCGACGCCGGTTCTGAGCCGGACGAGCAACAGCACCCAGAAACAAAAGAGCGTACTCAACGCGCCGAGACCCAGCGCGCAGGCGGTAACGATCTCCGTTCGGCGATGGTCGCGGTCGTGGTCGGGTTCGCGGGTTCGCGTCCCGTACCGGACGAGCCCGAGTCCGGCCACCGTCGGCAGGAACAGTTCGAACGACAGGACCTCCGGAGCGCCGCCGAACACTGCCGCGTACGAGCCGGCGAGGCCGAGCAGCCCGACTCCGACGAGCGCCACCGGCGAGACGGCGACTGCGCAAACGCGCTCGAGCGTCCGCCGGATCCTGCCGTTCATCACAAAATCGGTTTGTCCTGTCGCAGAGGACCCTCATAAGTCAATTGGCGGAGCGAGGGGGCATTGTTCAGATTAGCTGATTCCAGCAGTATGCGTAGCTCTGCAACCATGTTTCTGCAGTTGCCGGACCGGCGTTTCTGAAGCAGTTTCCAAACTGAGAGGTGCGTCGTTTTATCTCTTGAAAGAGACGTTCGACAGCGTTCCGATTTCCGTGTTTTTCGTAGCGAAATCGGAGGCTGAGATTGTGGAGTGCCGCTTTGAGCCATGGTGCTGAATCGACGAGAAACACGGCATCTTCGACGTCGTGTTTCTCTCTCTCAGTTCGCGGAGAAACATCTCAGTAAGTGCGGTTGTACGCGTTGAATAGAGCTTGACGTGGAGGAATTCGTTCGTTTCGGGATCGATAGCCGCGTACAGCCAGTAGCGCTGAGCATCGAGTTGGATCACGGTTTCGTCGAGCGCAACGTGATCCGGCTGTTTATCAGCTGTCGGCTGTAGATCGGCTTTCTGCACCCAATTATGGATCGTCGATCGTGCTCGTTTGACACCGAATCTCTCTAAGACAGAAACAGTATCCAAAACTGATAATCCAGACAAATGGAGCTGGATACTCAGTCGCATTAGCTCGCGCGGTGTCGCCTCACGCTCCACAAAATCTAATTGAATCCCGGTACTAGAGCCGGTGAGGCGGCTGGGTTCTGGCATGGACACCTAGAATTCTGACCGCCTCGCTTTTCAGACCTTATCTGAACAGCGCCCGTGCAAACCGGAACAAGAAGCGATTCAAGTGCGTGGAGTGTGGCCGCCAAGACCATGCTGACCGGACCGTGGCAATCAACATCGTCAAGAAGGGATTGGTGAAACTGGAGAGGAATGTGCCTGCTCTCAACACGCTTCCCACTGTGCGGAAGTTGCGACGGCAGGCATCGGGCTGTGTGAACCAGCCGACCGTGACCCAAGACACCGCCAAAGGTCACCACGCCGATGGTGTCACGGGCGTGTCCGACTAATCCACGGGAAGCCACGGGCCACCGCGCCCGTAGCGGTTCACGCGGTCGTCGGCGTGTACCTTGCCGTCTGGGTCCGACCGGGGTTTCACGAGCAGATGGGTGCATAGTCCGGGTTCTGGAACCCTATCGCACCGACACATCGGAACCGTGCTGCGGCGGATATCGCCGAACGGGTGCCCGGCTTCGAAATCCTTTTAGTCGCGACAAGGGGATAGTAGGGTAACTGAGTGATATCATGGACGTCGACATCGTCTCGGAAGAGGACAACCCAATGTTGCATCGCACGGACGTCACCTTCGAACTCACCCACGAGGACGCCACCCCCGAGCGTCTGCAGGTCCGTGACAGTCTCGCGGCGAAGCTGAACAAGGACGCCGACGAGGTCGTCGTCCGCACCCTCGATACCAAGTTCGGGATGCGCAAGACGGTCGGCGAGGCCAAAGTCTACGAGAGCGCCGAGTACGCCCGCGACGTCGAGCAGGATCACATGCTCGAGCGCAACAAGATCGGAGCCGAGGAGGCCGACGCGGACGCCGAAGCGGAGGAGGCATAACATGGCTCGCTACGACCACTACGGCGACGACGGAAGCACCGAGGGCGAACAGTGTCCCCGCTGTGGCGACGTCTTCCTCGCCGATCACGGCGACCGGAAACACTGCGGGAAGTGTAGCTACACCGAGTGGGAGTAACGGCGATGTGGCGATGTGCCGACCGGCGACAGCACATCGTGACCGCCCCCACGAACCCGAAACTCACACGGAGACCGCGTTCCGGACCGACCGGCGCGTGGCTTCCGAACCACGTTGCAGCTATTCCCTCGAGCCGTGAGTACTGACATCCGCGTTCTTGGGATCGAAGGCACCGCGTGGGCGGCCAGCGCGGCGGTGTACGATTCCGGAGCCGACGACGTCGTTATCGAGACGGACGCCTACCAGCCCGACAGCGGCGGCATTCACCCGCGCGAGGCCGCCGAACACATGCACGACGCCGTGCCGCGAGTCGTCGAGCGGGCGCTCGAGCACGCCCGTGATACCCACGACGGTCCCGGGACGGAGCCGCCGGTCGACGCCGTCGCCTTCTCGCAGGGTCCCGGTCTCGGCCCCTGCCTTCGGGTCGTCGGGACGGCCGCGCGGGCGCTGAGCCAGTCGCTTTCGGTCCCGCTGGTCGGCGTCAACCACATGGTGGCCCACCTCGAGATCGGCCGCCACACCTCCGGCTTCGACGCGCCGGTCTGTCTGAACGCAAGCGGCGCGAACGCCCACCTGCTTGCCTACCGCAACGGGCGGTATCGCGTGCTCGGGGAGACGATGGACACCGGCGTCGGCAACGCGATCGACAAGTTCACCCGGCACGTCGGCTGGTCACACCCCGGCGGGCCGAAGGTCGAGGCGGCCGCCGAAGACGGCGAGTACGTCGACCTTCCCTACGTCGTCAAGGGGATGGACTTCTCGTTTTCGGGGATCATGAGCGCCGCAAAGCAGCGGTACGACGACGGCGTTGCGGTCGAGGACATCTGTTACTCCCTGCAGGAGAACGTCTTCGGGATGCTCACCGAGGTGTCCGAGCGGGCGCTCTCGCTGACCGGCAGCGACGAACTGGTGTTGGGCGGCGGCGTCGGCCAGAACGCCCGGCTTCGGGAGATGCTGGCGGAGATGTGCGACCAGCGCGGTGCCGACTTTCACGCGCCGGAACCCCGATTCCTACGGGACAACGCCGGCATGATCGCCGTTCTTGGCGCGAAGATGTACGCGGCCGGCGAGACGGTCCCGCTCGAGGAGTCGCGGGTCGATCCCGACTACCGGCCCGATCAGGTGCCGGTCACCTGGCGATCGGACGAGTCGTCGCTCGCGCTCGGCCGTGACGACGGCCGCGTCCGGGGTGCCGAAGCGCTCGTCACCCTCGAACCCGACGCCGGACGGGTCACCAAGCACCGACGGCGAAAGCGCTACCGCCATCCCGAACTCGACGAGCGTCTGCGAACCGAACGAACGCGCCTCGAGGCCCGGCTGACGTCTCTCGCCCGGCAGGAGGGGGTTCCGACGCCGGTCCTGTCGGACGTCGATCCGACCGAGGCCCGACTGGCTCTCGAGTACGTCGGCGATCGGGACCTGCGTGGGGCGCTGTCGCCCGAGCGGGTTCGCGACGTGGGCCGTCACCTCGCGCGGCTTCACCGGGCCGGGTTCGTCCACGGCGATCCGACGACCCGAAACGTCAGGGTGAACGCGGAGAGGACCTTCCTCATCGACTTCGGCCTCGGCTACCACACCGATCACGTCGAGGACTACGCGATGGACGTCCACGTCTTCGATCAGAGCCTCGTCGGCACCGCCGACGACCCCGAGCCCCTGCGGGCGGCCGTCCGCGAGGGGTACCGCGAGGTCGGCGACGAGCGGGTCCTCGAGCGATTGCGGGACATCGAGGGGCGCGGCCGGTACGTCAACGACGACGGGGAATAGCCTCGACCGAGGCCACGACGAGGGTGTCGGTGGTCAGCATTCGGCACGCGCTCGAACTCGCGGCACCGTTACTCGACTGAACAGGAGTCCGTCGTCGTATCGACCCCGAGCAAGTAGTTCCCGCCGCAAAAGCCCGTGACCGCGTTCCACAGCAGTCCGGCTCCGGCGATGCCCGCGAGCGCGCCGCGCTCGCGCTTGCCGTCCCGGTAGGCGGCACCGGCCGTCACGACCAGCCAGATACCGAGGACGCCGCGTACGATGCGATCGTCTCCGCCGGCGTTTCGTTTCATACCGAATCGGTCGGGGGCGACGACGAAACGGTTGTGCCGCATATCTCGGACCGGTTTATGACCCCGTGCGAGCACGCGAGCCGTCGGATTCGAGTCGGGCCGACGAAATCGGGGGACTCTTGCGACGACGGTTCGAGGATCGACCGATGAGCGACGTTCTCGTCACCGGATACGAACCGTTCGGCGACTTCGAGATCAATTCGGCGCGACGACTCGCGCTGGCGCTCGACGGCACGACGATCGGCGACGCCGCAGTCGCCGGCGAGGAACTCCCCGTCGCGTTCGACCGTGCCGGTGAACGACTCGAGGAATATGTCGAGGCGTACGATCCCGAGATCGTCTGCGGACTCGGACTGGCCGCCGGTCGGCACACGCTCTCGCTCGAGCGGGTCGGAATCAACCGTCGCGATACGTCCGCGTCGGGGACGCCGGACAACGACGACCGGACGGTCGTCGACGAACCGGTCGCCGTTGACGGACCCAACGCCTACTTCGCGACGCTGCCGCTCCGGGAGATGAAAGCAGCGATGCGGGAAGCCGGCGTTCCGGCAGCGCTGTCGACCGACGCCGGGACGCACCTCTGTAACGATCTGTTGTACACCGGCCGTCACCTCGCGGAGACGACCGCCCACGAGTTCCGGACGGGGTTCGTTCACGTGCCGTTCTCCCACGCGCAGGCGGCCGCTCGAGACGAGGGCGAACCGAGCATGGCCCTCGAGACGATGCGGGAGGGACTGATCGCGGGGCTTGCAGTCGCGCTCGACGCCGGTCGGTAAGCGGCCGCGTCGGGGCGACGGCGACCCGGGGGTGAAATTTCGGGCGTCGAGTCGAGCACACAATACTCATATCAGGGGAGAACGTATCACCGCGCATGGCAGAGAAGCCGACCTCCGGTGAGATTCTCGGGGTACCGTACAACTTCGAACGACCGAGCATCAGCCGCATGCTCTCGGCGTACTGGCAGCCCGGCGAAGGGATGCTCGTCGAGAAACCCTTCGGCGTCGGCTACACCCTGAACCTCGCCAACTGGCGGTCGTGGATCGTCGTCCTCGTCGCGGGAGCGCTCCTCTGGCAGCAGGAACAGGGCGGGACGGACCGAAGCGAAGAGCCAGAGGACGAACCCGTCGAAGTCATCGTCGACGAGGACGGCGACGACTGACGACTCCGTTTTCCGTTTCTCCGGCGGCACCGTCTCCGTCGGGTTCTCGTTCCGAGGGGCGACCACGGTCGCCGGTCGCTCGAGCGGCCTAGCGATCGACCTCGCCCATAATACAGTCGAGACTGCCGATCGACGCGATGAGGTCGGCGACGTAGCCGCCCCGGCTGATCTCGGGCAGGGCGGAGAGGTTGGAAAACGAGGGGCTCCGGATCTTGAACCGCGCGGGCGTGTCGGTTCCGTCCGACCGGATGTAGATCCCGAGTTCGCCTTTCGCCCCCTCGATGGCCCGGTAGAGTTCCGCGTCGGGATCGGGTTTGAGGGTCCGCGGGACGTTCGCCCGGATCTCGCGGTCGGCCTCGGGCCAGTCCTCGAGCAGGTCGAGACACTGTTCGACGATCTTCGCCGACTCCTCGAGCTCCCCCATGCGGACGAGCAGCCGCGAGTAGTTGTCGCCGGCCGACTCGGTGACGACGTCCCACTCGAGGTTCGGATAGTAGCCGTAGGGATCGTCGCGCCGGAGGTCGTAGTCGATTCCCGAGCCGCGGGCGACGGGTCCCGTACAGCCGTACTGTCTGGCGACTTCGGGGTCCAGTACGCCGGTGTCGACGACGCGAAGCTGGAAGATTTCGTTTTGCGTGAGCAGGTCGTGGTACTCTTCGATCTTCGCCGGAAGCCCGTCGAGGAAGTCCCTGACGGTCTCGACGAACTCCCCGCGTGGTTCGGGTAGATCCCACGCCACCCCACCCAGCCGGAGATAGTTGAACATCATCCGCTGACCGGTCAGGTCCTCGAGAATATCGAGGACGAGTTCCCGGTCGCGCATGGCGTACATGAACGCCGCCGTGAACTCCCCGATGACGTCGAGCGCGTACGTGCCGACCGCGATGAAGTGAGAAGCCATTCGGGAGAGTTCGGCGCCCATCGTGCGGACGACCTGCGCGTACTCGGGGACCTCGATGCCCGCCAATTCCTCCGCCGTCCGGGCGTAGGCCCACTCGTTTAACAGGCCCGAGGAAACCCAGTCCCAGCGGTCGGGGTAGGGCATGATCTGGTGGCGGTAGGTTCCCTGCTGGCACAGCTGTTCCTCACAGCGGTGCATATAGCCGATGTCGGGCTCGGCATCGACGACGGTCTCGCCGTCAAGCACCGCCTTGACGTGCATGACCCCGTGGGTCGCCGGATGATGGGGGCCGATGTTCAGGAACATCGTCTCCGACTCGGGATCGCGCTTGTCGCCCGCGATCGGGTTCGCGTGCTCGGTGAGCGTGACGACCTGTGGCGTGTGCTGATCGTAGTCGTTCGACAGCGGGTGGCCCTGCCACGTCTCGGGCAGAAGGATGCGCCGGAGATCTGGATGGCCCGCGTACTCGATGCCGATGAGGTCGTAGGCCTCGCGCTCGTGCCAGTCGGCCGTCCCGTAGACCGGGGCTGCGGACTCGCTTCGCGGATCGTCGATCGGCGTCGGGACGACGACGCTGACCTCGCGGGTCGCGTCGTCGTACGACCGGAGGTGATAGATCGTCTCGTACCGGTCCGGGTACTGCTGGGCGGTGACGCAGGCGCAGTGATCGAAACAGGCCTCGTCCCGGAGCGTCGAGAGGACCGCTCGGACGTCGTCCGGCCGGACCACGAACGCGGGCGCGTTCAGATGGTCGTCGCGGCCGATCGCGTACTCCTCGAGCAAGCCGTCGAGACCGACTTTTGCATCCGCTCGCGCCGACGATGACGCGAGTTCCGACGATGGGTCCATACTGAGTCCGTTCGCACGGTCCCCGGGAGTCGATTCTGCGCCACGCGCTAGGCTATTTATGTGCGAGTGCGAACGTCCGGCCATGAAGACCGTTCGGCTCACCCTCGGCCACGACGCCGAGACGATCCACCCGATGCATCGGTTCGTCGCCGACAGCGACGCGTTCGACTCCTACCGGATGGTCCACGGCAACTTCGCGGGGTCGGACGAGTACGCGTTTATCTTCCACGTCGTCGGGGATATGGATGCCTACGAAGCGGCACTCGAGTCGTACACTGGTGTCCGGAGCGCCGAACTGACGCGGCTGGGGGACCGATCGTTTTCGGTCTACGTTCGCGACGTGCCCGACGACGTGGGCAACCGGCTGCTCGAGACGTTCTCACAGGGGAGTCTCGTCCCGCTGCCGCCGGTCGAGTATCGGTCCGACTGGACGGTCCGGTTCTCGCTTGTCGGCGAGTCGGCGGACCTGCGGCGGGCGACCGAGGAGGTTCCGTCGGGAATCGACGTAACTGTCGAACAGGTGGGGGAGTACGACGGCGGCGATCCGGAGGAGGCGTCGCTGACGGACCGCCAGCGGGAGGCGCTTCGGGTGGCCCGCGAACTCGGCTATTTCGAGGTCCCGCGAACGGCGAGCGTCGAGGACGTCGCGGCCGAACTGGACTGTGCGCCGGGGACCGCCTCCGAACACCTCCGGAAGGCCCAGCAACGAGTCGTCGACCGACTCGTCCTCTGAGGTCGCGCGACGGGTCCCGGCTCGAGCCGGGACCGACGACGCGAAACTATCGCTTTACCTTCCCGAAAGATCCACGCCGAACTGACCGGCGACGAGACGATCGTCGACGAAACCCTGACGCTCGAACCGGGCGAACGGCGGGAACTCGAGGCGACCGAACGGTTCGGATCGGACGAGTTGGTCGGTCGGACACGGACCGGTCACGAAGATCAGTCCGGGTTTATCGTCGACGACGCACATTCCGACGGCACCGTTTCAGTGTCCGACGACGGGGTTCTGGCGACACAGAGCGTTGCCGATCTGTTGCCGTGGCCGTGGAACGTGCGCTACGACTGACCGGGTTCTGCCGGACAACCGACGGCTATATTCGCCCGGAGCACCCCGCCTCGCACATGCTGCTTCGGTTCGTCACCGGTAACGAAGGCAAGGCCCGCGAGGCCGAGGCGTACCTCGAGGGGATCACGGCCGTCAATCAGGTCGAGTACGACTACACCGAGATTCAAAGCGATTCGCTCGCGGACGTCGCCGCCCACGGCGCGCGCGAGGCGTTCGAGGCGCTCGGCGATACGGAACCGGTCCTCGTCGACGACGCGGGGTTGTTCGTCGACGCGCTCGGCGGGTTCCCCGGCCCCTATTCGGCGTACGTCGAGGATACCGTCGGCGTGGAGCGGCTCTGGCGGCTCGTCGAGCAGGAGGACGACAGGCGCGCCCGGTTCCGGACGGTGCTCGCGTACGCGGACGAGGACGGGGTCGAGACCTTCGAGGGATCGGTCGCCGGCACGATCGTCGCGCCCCGCGGCGAGGGCGGGTTCGGCTACGATCCGATCTTCGAGTACAACGGGCAGACGATGGCCGAGATGAGCACCGAGGAGAAGAACGCCATCTCACACCGCGGCCGGGCGCTGGCGAAGTTCGCGGAGTGGTACGCGGACCAGCACTGAGGGGTTCGAGCCGGACGACCGGTTGCGGGTCCCGTCTCAGCGGGTCCCCTCGCGCTCGAGGGCGGCCAGTTGCTCGAGCGAGACGCCCAGATAGTCGCAGAAAACCCCGTAGGGAACGTGGCCGAACGCCCGTTCGTAGGGATCGGTGCCGTCGACGACCGCCGTCACCTCGCCTTCGACGACGGCTTGCAGCGCCCGGAGCGACCGGCGAAACCGGGCGAGGTCTTCGCTCGTAAGCTCCTCGCCGCTCTCCAGCTTTCGGGCGAGTCGATCCGTCGCGGCGTTGACGGCCTCGAGTTCGGCGAACACGCACCGGCTGGCGGTTCGACGGGCCAGTTGTTCCCACGCTTCGTCAGTCGCCATCGTCAGTCCCTCCTACCGAGAGAACTCCTCGACTGAGGCGGTAATACTCGATGTATCTGGAGTTGGTAGTTCGCACATCGATACTCGAAGTCGTGCCGGAATGCTGAAGTCCGGCGGGTTTCGTTATTCGCATGCTTCGGTTGCGTGCCGAAGCGCGGGGTCGGAGCCATCACCTCCGGTCCTTCTCTAGGATACCCGCGCTCCTAACACCAAGTTGAGTGGAATCCTATATAATTTCTTTGCTAAGCAAAGTGCCCAGCAGATAGGGCAGCGAAACGCGGAGCAGTTGGCTAGGGATTATGCTGTACGAACGGTCACACGTACACGAATGGTCAACGAGAACTACACTCCGACCGAACGTGAGGAAATCGTTCTCGAGTTGTTCAAAGAAGGTCGTGGAGCGGACGAGCCATGGGGCCGGGTAAATCCGCTGTACGTTCGAGAGCGGTCGGAACTCGACAAAGGACAGGTCGAATATGCGCTCCGAAACCTGAAAAACGCCGGCTGGGTGAAACAGTTGAACCGTGGCGGGCTCTACGAGTTGGTCGAAGACCCGCGAGAAGACTACTGAGTATACTTCTGCTTCCGACGGCGAACGACCGGACGAACCGGCCGGCCCGCCGGTCAGGCGCGCGGATCGCAGTCTGGACCCGGATACTCACCGCCTTCGACGGCCTCGTAGAGGCTTTCGGGATCGAACAGCCGGGCGAACGCGTCCGGCGGCCTGACGCTGACCGAAACCCGCGGCTGTAACGTAAGGCCCGCCTTCGCCGACGTGAGCGACTCGTCGTCCGAAATCAGGTGTGCAGCCTCGCCGCGGTAGGCCGACGCGAGCGCCGGATGATCCCCCTCGGGGTGGTCGACCGGAACCCGTTCGGCCTCGAGCCGCGCCCGGTGATCGGCCGCGAGTTCGGCGTCGGCGAGCGTCGTAACGAGCCGTTCCGTCCGCTCGAGTAGCGGATCGCTCGCGACGAGGTCGACCCACGAATGCCGGCGGACGTGATCCAGCGCCGCGCGGGCGTCCCCGCCGACGAGCAGGTCGGCCGCGAGCACCGCGGGATCGGCGACGACGCGGGTCGGGTTCGGTCGGTCAGGCATCGTCGGTCGCCTCCGTCTCCGTCGACAGTTCGTCGGCCGCCGCCCGGACGGCCTCGAGATCCACGTCGTAGCTTCCGCCGCGATCGAACAGGTCGGCCCAGCTCGCTGGCATCGGCGGTCCTTCGCAGGCGGCGGAGAAAAGGCCCGCGCCTCTCGAGTCGTCCCGCCGGGCTCGCTCGCGTTCCCCGTTTCGGAGCGGTGGACGAGCGTAACGAACGGACGAATACCGGCCGCAGGCCGTGACAAAAGAATTAACCCACGAGGTGTAAAATAACCTACGTATGAGCCCGCTGCAGAACGTCCGACACGACTTGCGGGACGGACAGTTCCGGACTGCGATCTACCTCGGGCTCGCTTTGCTCCCGCTTGCGATCGGGGGCGGCTGGATTCTGAATTCCGATCCCGTTTGGTCGATCCCCCTGTTCGTCGCCTGCGTCTTTTCGGGGTATCTCTACAGGGACCGCTCGGAAAAAAGCGCTCGTGCGGGCGCGGTAACCGCGGTCGTCGGTGGGGCTCCGATCCTCGTCTGGCGCACCGGGACGACGGTGCTCGAGCTGTGGAACTATCCGGAGCTCGTCGACGCCGTCGGTGACCGGCGGCTGATGGCGCTGCTCTCGGCGGGAGCGGCCGTCACCACCTTCGTTATTCTGGCGCTCACCCTGCTGGTGATCGGACAGCTCGGCGGGTTCGTCGGCGGGTGGATGAGCGCCCGCCTCGAGGGGGCGGAAAAATCCGATCCGGAGGCCTAGCCGCGGGGATGCGGACACGGCCGTTCGCGCTATTCCGCTCGAGCGAGCACCCGAAACAGGACGGCCCCGAGGACGAACGCGACGCCGACGTTGACGGCCAGCCCCACGACGCCGACGCCGAGCACGAACGCGAGCGACCGGCGGCCGGAGACGGGGTCGAACGCCGCTCGCGCCAACTCGAGGGCGATGACCACGAGCAAGACCCCGAGCAGGGCCACCGGGAACGCGGCGAGCACCGATCCGGCGGCGACAAGCGCAAGCGCGAGGTAGCCGAGTCCGAGCAGGACGTTCGCGCCGGCGGTTCGCGCGCCGAAGGCGTACTTCCCGGCGAGGCCGCCGCTGCCGTGACACATCGGCACGCCGCCGATCGGAACCGCCGCGAGGCAGGTGACGCCCATGCTCTTCGAGAGCGCGTCCGCGGAGACGTCCCGATCGTAGAGGTCGCCACACAGCAGCGCCGTCGCGATCGCGGCGTTGCCGACCGTCATGCCGAGCTGGGCGACGGTCCCCTCGAGCGCCGCCGCGGAAAGGGTCGGCGATCCGGCGGGGAACACCGCGAGTTCGGGCGCTCGAGGCGTCGGAACGCCAGCCGCCGCGACGGCCGCGATCGCGCCGAGTGCGAGGACGACCAGCGCGCTCGAGTGGCGAACGCCGACGAGCGCGAGGACGGCGACGACGGCGAGTCCGGCCGCCGCGACGGGCGGGTTCCCGGCCGAAAGGTCGACGGCCGCCTCGAACAACAGCAGGGCGACCGCGAGTTGGACGCCGCGAACGACCGGCTCGCCGACGACGCGCTGGAGCCGGCCGACGACCCCGAGTCGCCCGGCGACGAGCAAAACGACGCCCGCGAGCAACCCGGCGGCGGCGAGTTCCGGATAGGAAAGCGAGCCGACGATCGCCAGCCCCACCAGCGCCTTCATCGGCTCGACCGACAGCGGAAGGCCGTAGTACAGCCCCCAGACGATCTGGAAGACGCCGAACCCGACGAGGACGTGGGGCAGCGAGACGCTCGTCGTCGCCCCGAGCGCGACGAGCAACGGGAGGACGGTAACCGAATCCCCTAACGCACCCGCGAACTCGCGGACCGAAAACTCGAGGTCGGAATCGACCGCCGATCGGGGCTGGTGCGCCATTCACGCCCGTTTCGCCCGGAATCGGTTTCACTGTTTCCAGAAATCATTCGTGGTTACATTTCTGCTGAGATGTGCTCCTTTCCAGTTACACTATCGGCGATCGCCGTGCGAACGGTTCCGACCCACCGCTCTCGAGTCGGCGGTGTGGTCGCCTTGCGACCGGTGGACTCGCGGATCAGCACGCCTAAAGGCGGTCAGTTGGATAGGTCGCCAATGAGCGATCTCGGAAAGATCGACCGGCAGTTCTTCGACAGACGGATCGCGCCGAACCTCGGTGCCGACCGCGATGACGTCGTCGTCGGCCCCCAGCACGGCGTCGACTTCGGCGTCCTCGAGATCGGCGGGCAGGCGCTTGTGACCGCGACCGACCCGCTGTCGATCCTCCCGTCGCTGGGGCTCGAGCGCGCGGCGCGGTTCGCCCTCGATCTCGTGCTCGCCGACGTGGCCGTCAGCGGGGTCCCGCCGTCGCACCTCTCGATCTGTTTCACGCTCCCCGAGTCGATGACCGACGAGGAGTTCGCGACCGTCTGGGAGACGATGCACGCGGCGTGTCGCGACCTCGGCGTTGCGGTGGTCACGGGGCATACGGCCCGCTACTCCGATCCGTCCCATCCGTGGGTCGGTGCGGCGACCGCGATGGGCGTTGGCGACCCGGACGCGATCGTCCGACCCGACGGGGCGCGCGTCGGCGATCGGCTCCTCCTGACGACCGGTCCCGCCGTGGAGGCGGTCGGCCTCCTGAGCACGCTGTTTCCCGACCGGATCGACCTCCCCGACGACGTCCTCGCCGACGCACAGGACCGACTCGAGGAGGTCCACTGCGTGCGCGACGCCCTCACGGCCGCCGCATCGGGACCGGTCACGGCGATGCACGACGTGACGGAGGGCGGTCTGGCGGGCGCGCTCAACGAGATGGCCGACGGGGCCGGCGTCCGGTTTTCGATCGACCGGGACGCCGTCCCGATGCGACCCGGCGTCCGGGAAGTGTGTGAAGTCCTCGAGATGGATCCGTGGGCCGCGACCAGTTGCGGATCGCTCGCGATCGCGGTCGATCCCGCGGGCGTCGACGACGTGACCGCGGCGCTCGAGGACCGCGGCACCGTCGCCGACATCGGTCGCGTCGAGGCGGGAACGGGCGTCGTCGTCGACGGCGAGCGACTCGAGCACCCGAGCGTCGATCAGTCGTGGGGCGCGTACGCCGCCCTCTCCGGCGAGTAGGACCGCGGAACGAGCGGCGCGGCCGCGCTGCCGAGTTCGCAAGCGACGAGCGCCGTTCGATCGGCAGTACTCGGCGTTTATGTGGGTGCGGAGTGTCGGACGCATCGTCTTCGGAGCGCGCCCGACCATCATCGATTTGTACAACCAAGGAATACCCACGACCATGCGAACGCCAGCACCCGATGCTCGTCCCGTCGCGCTGACGATCGCGGGAAGCGACTCCGGCGGCGGTGCCGGAATCCAGGCTGACCTCGCGACGATGACCGCCCACGGCGTCTTCGGGACGTCGGCGATCACCGCCGTCACCGCCCAGCACACCCGCGGCGTCGAGAGTTCGTTCGTGCTTCCCATCGAGGAGATCGCGGCCCAGCTCGAGGCCGTCACCGGCGACTTCGAGGTCGGGGCCGCGAAGACGGGCATGCTCGCGACGACCGAGGTCATCGAGACCGTCAGGGACCATGCCGTCGAGTTCGAGTTCCCGCTGGTCGTCGACCCCGTGATGGTCGCGACCTCGGGCGATCGACTGCTCGAGCCCGAAGCCGAGCGGGCCTACGAGGAACTGCTCGCCGAGGCGACGCTGGCGACGCCGAACGCCGACGAGGCCGAGGTGCTGACCGATATCGTGGTCACCGACGCCGAGAGCGCTCGAGACGCCGGCGAGGCGATCCTCGAGACCGGCGTCGACGCGGCGTTGATCAAGGGCGGCCACGTCCCGGGCGAGACGGTCCGGGACGTGCTCGTCACCGACGACGGCGTCCGGGCGTTCGAACACCCCAGAGTCGGGACCGACGCGACCCACGGCTCCGGCTGTGCGCTCGCGTCTGCGATCGCGGCCCGGCTCGCGAAGGGGGAAGCGCTCGAGACCGCCGTCGAAGGGGCGACGGACTTCCTCGCGCGCGCGGTCCGATACTACTACGACGTCGGGCAGGGACACGGCGCGGTCAACCACGCCGTCGAACTGCGAAACGAGGCGACCCGCGAGTTGACCGCCGAGGAAGTACAGGCGGTCGTCGATCGGTTCGTCGAGGCCGACGTCTCGGCGCTGGTGCCCGAAGTCGGCATGAACGTCGTCGGCGCGACCCCCTACGCCGAGTCCGTCGCCGAGACCGCGGCCGTCGAGGGGCGGATCACGCGGACGTTCTCCGGGGTCCACCCCAACCGCGGCGTCCGGTTCGGAGCCTCGAGCCACGTCGCCCGCTTTCTCCTCGAAGCGCGGGAGTACCACCCCGACCTCCGGTTTGCGGTCAACTGCCGGTTCGACGAGGCCGTCGAGGACGCGCTCGAGGGCTTCGGATGGCCGGTCGCCGAGTACGATCGGGCTGACGAACCGGCGGCCGTCAAAGCGACGGAAGGGAGCACGATGGGGTGGGGTGCCCGGCAGGCCTTCGAAGGCCGCGAGGAGCCACCGGTCGCCGTCGTCGACCGCGGCGAGGTCGGGAAGGAAGCGATGACGAAACTCGTCGCGACCGATCCCGAGGCGCTGGCCGAGCGGACGCTGGCGCTCGCCGACGAGGTGAGCGAATGACCGCGCCTGCTGCCGGGCTGGGCGTCGGCGTCGTCCTCCCGCAGTACGGGACCGACGTCGCGACGGTCCGCGAGACGGCGCTTGGGGCCGAGTCGCTGGGGTACGACGCGGTGTGGCTCGAGGACCACTTCCAGTCGTGGATCGGCGACCCGCGCCGGGCGACCCACGAGGCGTGGACGACGCTCAGCGCCGTCGCCGAGGCGACCGAGCGAGTTCGCGTCGGGACGCTCGTCACGAGCCAGTCGTACCGCCATCCCGCGTTGCTGGCGAAGATGGCGACGACGGTCGATCACGTAAGCGATGGCCGGCTCGAACTCGGGCTCGGCGCGGGGTGGTACGCCGACGAGTACGACCGGTTCGGCTACGAGTTCCGGGAGCCGCCGGCCGAGCGGCTCCGCCGGCTCGCGGAGACCGTCGAGATCCTCCGGGGGCTGTGGACGAACGAGACCTACAGCCACGACGGCGAACACCTCGAGATCGAACTCGAGGACGCCTTCTGCCAGCCCCAGCCCGTGCAGGACCCCTACCCGCCGATCTGGATCGGCGGCGGTGGCGAGGAGTTCACCCTGCGGTACGCCGCCGAACTCGCCGACGGCTGGAACTACGGCACCCTCGAACCCGAGGGAGTCGCCGAGAAACTCGAGGTCCTGCGGGGACACTGCGGGAGCCGGGAGCGATACGACGAGATCCGCAAGTCCGCCGAACTGTTCGTCTTCGTCGGCGAGACGACCGACGCGGCCGAAGCGAAGCGCGAGCGGTTCGTCGACGCGTTCCTGCCGAACGAGCCCGCGGAGCCGCGGGAGTTTTTCCTCGCGGGGTACCTCGAGACGGCACCCACGGGGACCCCGGCGGAAGTACGCGAACGACTCGCGGAGTACGCCGAAGTCGGCCTCGAAGAGGTCATGCTGGTGGTTCCCGACGCGGCCGACGACGAGGACGAGAGCCTCTCGCTGCTGGCCGACGAGTTGCTCGCGTAGGTCCCGGAACCCGACGGCTTATCCGTCCGTTCAACGATAGCGGCCACCATGGTCGAGAGTCCGTTCGACGCCGAGATCCGCGTCGGAGAAGTACTGGCGGCCGAACCGTTTCCCGAGGCGAACAAGCCGAAGCTGACGAAGCTGTGGATCGATCTGGGCGAGGACCACGGCGAGGTCCAGTCGGCCGCACAGCTTGCACACCACTACGACCCCGACGAACTCGAGGGACGACAGGTGCTGTGTGCGACGAACCTCGGTACCGTCCGGATCGCGGGTTTCGAGTCAGAAGCGCTGACCGTCGGCGTCCCGGACGAGGACGGGTATCCGGTGCTCGTCGAACCGGACGAGTCGGTCCCCCTCGGCGGGGTGCTGTTTTGAGCCGCGCGGCGACCACTTCCACCGCGGAACCCGCAGCATTTTAGCGGTGGAGGGACAGTCACCGCACATGACCGAGGCGACGGGGATCGTCGGCGAGTTCTTCTCGCTCAAGGAGGACACCGACGCCGAACTGCTGACGATGCAGTGTGGTGATTTCTACGAGTTCTTCGGCGAGGACGCCGAAATCGTCAGCGAGGAACTCGACCTGAAAGTCTCCCAGAAGTCTTCGCACGGGTCGTCGTACCCCATGGCCGGCGTGCCGGTCGACGACCTCACGCCCTATCTGAAAGCGCTGGTCGAACGTGGCTACCGGGTCGCGGTCGCCGACCAGTACGAGACCGACGGCGGACACGAGCGCGAGATCGTTCGCGTCGTGACGCCGGGGACCCTGCTCGAGACGAGCGACGCCGACGCGCAGTATCTCGCGGCGGTCGTCGACGGCGGGGCCTCGGGCTACGGGCTCGCGTTCGCCGACGTGACGACCGGTCGGTTCCTCGTCGCGGACGCCGCGGACGGCGACGAGGCGCTGACCGAACTCTATCGCTTCGACCCGGTGGAAGTGTTGCCGGGACCCGAGGTTCGAACCGACGACGACCTGCTGGGTCGGGTTCGCGAGCGCGTCGACGCGACGCTTACCCTGCACGAGACGGAGGCGTTCGCGCCCAAACGCGCCGCTCATACGGTCCGCGAGCAGTTCGGCGGCGAGACCGTCGACCGGCTCTCGGTCGCCGACCCGGCCATCGCGGCCGCCGGCGCGGTGCTCTCCTACGTCGAGGAGACCGGTGCCGGCGTGCTCGCGTCGATGACGCGGGTTCAGGCCCACCACGGCGACGAACACGTCACGCTGGACGCGACCACCCAGCGCAACCTCGAGCTCACCGAAACGATGCAGGGCGACCGCAAAGGGTCGCTGTTCGAGACGATCGATCACACCGAGACGAGCGCCGGCGGCCGCCTGCTGAAGGAGTGGCTCCAGCGCCCGCAGCGATCGATCGGAGCGCTCGAGACGCGTCAGCAGAGCATCGCGGCGCTGTCGTCCGCGGCGCTTGCCCGCGACGAAATCCGGGACGCCCTCGACGACGCGTACGATCTCGCGCGGCTGGCCTCGAAGGCGACCCACGGAAGCGCGGACGCGCGTGACCTTCTCGCCGTCCGGGAGACCCTCGCCGTGTTGCCGACGCTGGTCGAAATCGTCGACTCGAACCCGGACCTCGCGGCGTCGCCGCTTGCGGAGATCGTCGAGCGGCCGAACCGCGAGGCCGCGCGAACCCTCCGCGAAACCCTCGCCGACGCCATCGTCGAGGAACCCCCGTCGACGGTGACTCAGGGTGAGCTCTTCCAGCGGGGGTACGACGCCGAACTCGACGAGGTGATCGACCGCCACGAGGAACTCAGGGAGTGGCTCGACACCCTCGCCGAGCGCGAAAAGCGCCAGCACGGCCTCTCGCATGTCACCGTCGACCGGAACAAGACCGACGGCTACTACATTCAGGTCGGCAAGTCCGCCGCCGACGGCGTCCCCGACCACTACGAGGAGATCAAGACGCTCAAGAACTCGAAACGGTTCACGACCGACGAACTCGAGGAAAAAGAGCGGGAGGTACTGCGCCTCGAGGAACGACGCGGCGAACTCGAGTACGAACTGTTCGAGGGACTCCGCGAGACGGTCGCCGAGCGGGCCGAGCTGCTGCAGGATGTCGGCCGGACGCTCGCGACCGTCGACGTCCTCGCGAGTCTCGCCACCCACGCGGCGGAAAATCGGTGGATCAAGCCCGACCTGCACCGCGGCGATCGCCTCGAGATCGAGCAGGGGCGGCACCCGGTCGTCGAGCAGACGACGGAGTTCGTCCCCAACGACGTCCGACTGGACGAACAGCGGGGCTTTCTCGTCGTGACCGGCCCCAACATGTCCGGGAAATCGACGTACATGCGCCAGGTGGCCTGTATCGTCCTGCTGGCGCAGATCGGGAGCTTCGTCCCCGCGAAGGAGGCCGAGATCGGCCTCGTCGACGGCATTTTCACGCGCGTCGGTGCGCTCGACGAACTCGCACAGGGGCGGTCGACGTTCATGGTCGAGATGAGCGAACTCTCGAACATCCTCCATACCGCGACCGAGGACTCGCTGGTGATCCTCGACGAGGTCGGCCGCGGGACGGCGACCTACGACGGGATCTCTATCGCGTGGGCCGCGACGGAGTATCTTCACAACGAAGTGCGGGCGAAGACCCTCTTTGCCACACACTACCACGAGCTGACCGGTCTCGCCGAGAACCTGCCCCGCGTCGCCAACGTCCACGTGGCGGCCGACGAACGCGACGGCGAGGTCACGTTCCTCCGGACGGTTCGGGACGGGCCGACCGACCGCTCCTACGGTATCCACGTTGCGGATCTGGCCGGCGTTCCCGATCCAGTCGTCGACCGCGCACGGGACGTCCTCGAGCGCCTGCGCGAGGAGAAGGCCATCGAAGCGAAGGGCGGCTCGAGCGACCCGGTCCAGACCGTCTTCGATCTCTCGAGCGGCCAGTTCCGCGGCCGGGCCAACGCCGACGGCGGCGAGACGGACGGAGCCGACGAGCGGATCGATCCCGAGGCGAAGGCCGTCCTCGACGACCTCGCGGCGCTGGACGTAAACACGACTCCGCCGATCGAACTCGTCACGAAGGTTCAACAGCTACAACAGCGACTCGAGGATTGAACCGATTCCGGGACGCGTTCTCAACACCGCTCGCCCCAGTCCCGCCAGTCGTCGTCGTGGAGGCCGATCTCGACCTCGAACCCGCAGCCGTCACAGTAGAACGCGACGCTGCGGTAGCCCGGCTGAAACTCCTGGTGTTCGCCGTGTTCGTCGCACACGACGCGAATACCGCGTTCTCGCTCCCGCTCGCTTCGCCCGTCGGGGACCTCGATCGTATACGTGCTCATGGGTAGTGTCTTGGAACCGCTTCGCGCGTCGGGAGATAACGTCGTTGCTTCGGAAGACCGTTTGGGTGGTCCCGCCGGTTTCGAGACACCGCCGTATTCGTTGTTGGCTGTTTTCCGAATCGCGTGTACACTGTACGGTTTCTCGAGCAGTTCGGTTTGTATCGGTAACACTATGCGCTGACGGAACCCACACGGAGGACGATGCGCCAACCAGACTACGGCGTGGCTGGAAAGACCGCCATCGTCACGGGCGCAAGCCAGGGTATCGGCCGCACGATCGCGGAAACGCTCGCAGCCAGCGGGGCGAACGTGGCCATCTGTTCCCGATCGATGGATCGGATCGGCCCGGTCGCCGAGGCGATCAACGAGGCGGCCGACGCCGACGGTGAAGCCCTCGCGGTCGAGTGCAACGTCCGCGAACGCGAGCAGGTCCGCTCGTTCGTCGACGAAACCGTCGACGCGTTCGGCGGCGTCGACGTCCTCGTGAACAACGCCGGCGGCGAGTTCGTCGCGAACTTCGAGGACATCTCGGCCAACGGTTGGGAGACGATCATCGATCTCAACCTCACCAGCACCGTCCACTGCACCCAACTGGCCGGCGAGGTCATGCGCGACGGCGACGGGGGGTCGATCATCAACCTCTCGAGCGTCAACGGCCAGCACGCTGCGCCGGGGGAGAGCCACTACAGCGCGGCGAAAGCGGCGATCATTCGCCTGACGGAGACGCTCGCCGTCGAGTGGGCCGACGACGGGGTGCGGGTCAACTGCGTCGCTCCCGGATTGATCCAGACGCCCGGCGTCGCCAAGACTCTCGGTATCCGAAGCGAGGATATGCCGTCACGAGAGAAGACGGATCGACGCGTCGGCCACACCGAAGAGATCGCCGACGTCGTGCAGTTTCTCGCCAGCCCCGCCGCCTCGTTTATGACCGGCGAAACGCTCACCGTCAAGGGCGTTCCGCGGGCCGGCAACTCGATGTCGCAGGACCTGGGTCTCGAGTGACCGAGCGGACGGCCGTCCGAACCCGACGCGATTCTCGCCGGTCGCTCGAGGCGGGAGGCGACGAGCAAACCGTTCGTTGCGGTCGAGAGGCGAGTCCAGTTAGCGCAGTTCCCGATCGACGAACTCGGTTCGGAGCCGTTCGATCCGCTTGTGTGTCGGCGGATGCGTCGCGACCGGGAACATCGAGTCGGTCGGGACGGTACAGAAGGCGTTGAACGCGGCGACGGACCGGAGATCGGTGTCGGACGGGGACGATTCCGAATGAAGCGTTGCCAGTGCGCTCGCGAGGGCGAACGGATCGCCCGTGATCGCGACGGCCCCCCGATCGGCGGCGTACTCGCGGTACCGCGACAGCGCGAGCGTTCCCGGGAGGCTGGCGACGTATATCGGAACGGCGACGAACAGCAGATACAGCCCGATCCAGAACGGGACGCCGATCAGGATCGACGTGGAACGGAACGTTCGGCCGGCCGTCGAGAGGCCGATGGCGGCAACGGTCATCGGGAAGCCGGCGACGGTCATCACGGTGGAGTCGCTGTTCTTGAGGTGGGCGAGTTCGTGTGCGAGCACCGCCTCGAGTTCGTCCTCGTCCAGCGCCTTCAGGAGGCCGGTCGTCACGCAGATGACCGTCCGATCGCCCGTTCCCGCCGAGAGGGCGTTCGCTTCGGCCGACGGGATCACGGCGACCGGCGGTCTCGGCGTATCCGCCTGTCGCGCCAGTCGGTCGGTGATATCGTCCACCAGCGGATACTGGTCGCGATCGATGGCGATCGCTTTCGTCGCCCAGTAGGCGATGCGATCGGCCTGTGTAATGGCGGCAACCAGCACGATCACGAAGACGCCACACGTCACCAGTGCCGCGGTCGGGGGCAACAGCGCGAACACGAACCAGAGAAGCACACCGTAGCCCACGAGCGTGAGCGCGAGGGCGAGGCCCATCCGGCTCTGAAGGCGACGGTCGGCGGGCCGATCCATACGAACGCATCGCCGTCTCACATCAAAAAAGTAACCGATACGCGCGATCGGCTTCCCCCGTCTCGCCCGTCGCTCCCGGCGGTGTCCGACGCGAGTCCGGACCGAATTCGAGTCCGGCGGGATGAAAACACGCAAGTACTATCCCGATGCCGCCGTCCTAGACGAACAGTGACCGTGACTCGAGCGCGACGTGGAACCGCTCGAGTCGCCTTGGGGTGAGACGCCACGATGACGAACGACACCGACATCCACCAGTTAGACGAGGACACCGTCGCCCGAATCGCCGCCGGCGAGGTCGTCGAACGGCCGGCCAGCGCGGTCAAGGAACTCGTCGAGAACAGTCTGGACGCCGACGCCTCGAGCGTCGACGTCACCGTCGAGGAGGGCGGGACCGAACTGCTCCGGGTCGCCGACGACGGCCACGGGATGACCGAGGCCGACGTCCGCGCCGCCGTTCGCCAGCACACGACGAGCAAGATCGACGGACTCGAGGATCTCGAGTCCGGCGTCGCCACGTTAGGCTTTCGGGGCGAGGCCCTGCACACCATCGGTTCGGTCTCGCGGATGACGATCCGTTCCCGGCCGCAGGCGAGCGACGGCGCTGGGACGGAACTCGTCTACGAGGGCGGCGAGGTAACGAGCGTCGAACCGACCGGCTGTCCGGCGGGGACCACCGTCGAGGTCGAGGACCTCTTTTACAACACGCCCGCCCGCAGGAAGTTCCTCAAGACGACGGCGACCGAGTTCGCCCACGTCAACCGCGTCGTCACCCGGTACGCGCTCGCGAACCCGGACGTGGCGGTCTCGCTGAGCCACGACGGCCGGGAGGTGTTCGCCACGACCGGTCAGGGCGACCTGCAGGCCGCCGTCCTCTCGGTGTACGGCCGCGAGGTCGCCGCGTCGATGATCGCCGTCGAGGCCGACGGCGACGACCTCCCACCGGGGCCGCTCGAGTCCGTCTCCGGACTCGTCTCCCACCCCGAGACCAACCGCTCGAGTCGGGAGTACCTCGCGACCTACGTCAACGGGCGCGCTGTCGCGTCGGACGCGGTCCGCGAGGGGATCATGGGGGCCTACGGCACGCAGCTGGGCGGCGATCGGTACCCCTTCGTCGTCCTCTTTCTCGACGTTCCCGGCGACGCCGTCGACGTAAACGTTCACCCGCGAAAGCGGGAAGTGCGGTTCGACGACGACGACGCGGTCCGCCGGCAGGTCGACGCCGCCGTCGAATCAGCGCTGCTCGAGCACGGCCTGCTGCGCTCGCGTGCGCCCCGCGGTCGGTCGGCACCGGGCGAAACGCGGGTCGAGCCGCGGTCCCGAGCCGGCGGGCGACCGACCGACGACGCGTCGGGGCGCGACGGCGGCGCTCCCGTCTCCGCGGGCGAACCGCAGCCCTCGAGTACCGACTCGACGGCCGAACCGGCGCTTGACCCGAGCGACGCAGACCGATCGGCCCCCGGCTCCGCGGATCGAACCGGCTCGCGCGAGCCACGCGACGAATCCGAGACGACGGCCGACCGTTCGCGCGGGAACGACGGGACGCCGGGTGCGGACGCACACGAGTCGGGACCCGAATCCACGGGGACCGACGACTCGAGCCGACGGGGAACGGACGCGCCGAACCGGGATCCGGACCGCAAGTTCGACGTCGCGACCGAACAGCGGACGCTCGACGGAGACAGCGTAACGGGCGACGAGACGGCGTTCGACTCGCTGCCGCCGCTGCGGGTGCTCGGCCAGCTCGACGACACCTATCTCGTGTGCGAAACCGACGACGGCCTCGCGCTGGTCGACCAGCACGCGGCCGACGAGCGGGTCAACTACGAGCGCCTGCAGGCGGCCGTTTCCGACGACGCCGCCGCACAGGCGCTTGCCGATCCCGTCGAACTCGAGTTGACCGCGGCCGAAGCCGAGGCGTTCGAGGAGTACCGCGAGGCCCTGTCCCGGCTCGGGTTTTACGCCGACCGGATCGACGACCGGACGGTCGCAGTGACGACCGTCCCCGCGGTGTTCGACGAGACCCTCGAGCCGGATCGGCTGCGTGACGTTCTCACGTCGTTCATCGAGGGCGATCGGGAGGCCGGTGCCGAGACCGTCGATGCGCTGGCCGACGAGTTCCTCGGGGATCTGGCCTGTTACCCCTCGATCACGGGGAACACGTCGCTGACGGAGGGGTCGGTCGTCGACCTGCTGGCCGCGCTCGACGACTGCGAGAACCCCTACGCCTGTCCGCACGGCCGTCCGGTGATCGTCCGGATCGACGGCAGCGAGATCGAAGCGCGGTTCGAGCGGGATTACCCGGGCCACGGGGGCTAACGGGGCGTCCGAAGCCGCGGCCGATTCGATCACGTGGAACCACTCGATGGAGCGGCGACTCCGGTAACGGTACGGCGGTCGAACCGCTACGGGCCGATATGACGGCCACGCGCGAACTCGACGGCTCCGCCGCCGGCGGCCAGTTCCTGCGGACCGCACTCGCACTCGCCGCCCTCCGGAACGAACCGGTTCGCATCGAGAACGTCCGCGGGAACCGCTCGACGCCGGGTCTTCGCCACCAGCACCTCGCGGTCCTCGAGACGATGGCCCAGCTCTGTGATGCTGCCGTCTCGGGTGCCGAACTCGGGGCGGAGACCGTCGCGTTCGATCCGGGGCGGCGGACGATTGAGGGCGGCGATTACGCCGTCGATATCGGCACCGCGGGGAGCATCACGCTGCTTTTCGACGCCGTGATGCCGCTGGCGACGGTCCTCGAGTCGCCGCTATCGCTTACGGTCACCGGCGGCACGGACGTCAAGTGGTCGCCCCCGATCGACTACGCTCGGCACGTAAAGCTACCCTTGCTGCGGCGGTTCGGACTCGTCGCCGCCTGCGAGGTCGACCGCCGCGGCTTCTATCCGGACGGCGGCGGTCGAGCGACGCTACACCTTGCCCCCTCGCGGATCGAACCGATCGATCTCGCGGAACGCGGGCCGCTCGAGTCCGTCCGGCTCTACTCGACGGCGGCGGCCGCGCTGTCGGATCGGAACGTCGCAACCCGACAGGCCGGCGGTGCGATCGAACGGCTAGCTCTCGAGGACCGATCGCTCGAGACCGTCGAACGCCGGAAGACGACCGTGGCGACCCCGTCGCCCGGCTCCGCGATCGCGATCCGCGTCGATCACGGGACCGGAATCGCCGGGTTCACCGCCCTCGGCGAGCGTGGGACGCCCGCCGAACGCGTCGGCGAAACCGCCGCGGACGCTGCCAATCGATTCCTCGAGCGGGCCGCGCCGATCGATCGACACATGGCCGATCAGTTGCTCGCGTTCCTCGCGCTCGCGGGCGGACGGATACGGATTCCGGAGCCGACCGAGCACGTCGAGACGAGCTGTGAGTTGCTCGCCGCCTTCGACATCGGGATCGAGTGCGATCGGGACGACGGTGCGGCCTTCCTGTCAGCCAACGTGGGGGACGGGCTGCAAAACGCCGGACGTGAACCGCGTTCCGGGAGTACGAACGCGGATCGGGGTAGTTAACGAAAGTGAAGCTACCAGTACAACTTATACCGCGAGCGTTCCATAGCCGAACTATGAGCGAGCTACAGCGCACCGTTCGGGAGCGGGGGGCCGGACCGTGAGCGATCTCGTCACGTTCGGCGAGACGATGCTCCGGCTCTCGCCGCCGGGGGCGCAGCGACTCGAGACGGCCGACGAGTTCGAGGTTCACGCGGGCGGTGCGGAGAGTAACGTCGCGATCGCAGCCCAGCGCCTCGGCACGCCCGCGACGTGGCTCTCGAAGGTTCCGGAGACGCCCCTCGGCCGCCGGGCCGTCGGCGAACTCCGACAGGCCGGGATCGAGACCGACGTCGTCTGGAGTCACCGCGGCCGGCAGGGGACGTACTACCTGGAGCAGGGTGGCTCCCCGCGCGGATCGAACGTCATCTACGATCGGGAAGACACCGCTTTCACGACCGCCAAAGCCCGTGAGTTCGACATCGATCGGATCCAGAACGCACGCGTGTTCTTCACCACTGGAATCACGCCCGCACTCTCGTCGACGCTCCGGGATACGACGGCGAAGATGCTCAAGGCGGCCAGACAGGGGGGGACGACGACGGCCGTCGACTTCAACTACCGGCGCAAGCTCTGGTCACCCGAGGAGGCCGAGAGTACGCTTACACAACTGTTCCCCGGGATCGACGTGCTCGTGATCGCCGCCAGGGACGCCCGAACGGTCCTCGGCTTCGAAGGCGACCCGCGCCAGCTCGCCCACAAGCTCGGCTCCCAGTACGACTTCACGACCGTCGTCGTCACACGCGGCGACGAGGGCGCGCTCGCCTGGCACGACAGCGTCGTTCACGACCACGACGCCTACGACACCGACACCGTCGATCCGATCGGTACCGGTGACGCGTTCACCGGCGCGTTCATCGCCCGCCGACTCGAGGGCGACGACGTCTCGGACGCCCTCGAGTACGCCGCCGCGACGGCGGCGCTCAAGCGGACGATTCCGGGTGATGCCGCGCTCGTGACCGCCGACGAAGTCGAGCGAGTTATCGAAGAACGCGGCGCGGACATTTCCCGCTGAGCGACTGCCGCCGCCGGGGTCCGTCAGCGAGGCGTGATCCGTGGGGGTGGGGCCGACCCGTCATTTGGACGGGTTTGCCAGAACGTGTTTTATGCTGGAATCAGCAGCACCGAACGCAATGAATCGAACAGCCCCAGTACTCGTTGCACTGCTCGTGGCCACGAGCGTCGTCGGAGCGGCCGCGCCAGTCAGTGCAGCGACGTCGACATCGGCTGCAGGAGAATCGAGTACGAGTAGCGAGGCGTACGCCGGCGCACACGTTGACTTCGCGGTCGATGGCAACGCCATCACCGACTATCAGGTCGGCGGCGAGGAACTGTTCTCCTCGGTCGAAGTGCAGTCCCAAAGCGAGGCCGACGCCGCTGCGGGCATCGATGCCGACGCCTCGATCGAACTCGGTGCGCTGACAGCGCTCGAGGGTGCGGGGCTGTCACTCGGCGTCGAGGCCGAGACGAGCGCACAGGTCGAGGCCGAAAGCGGCGCGACGCTGTCGGCTCACGACACCGAACGCGGAACGCTGATCGTCGAAAGCGACGGCGACGGCCAGTACGTCGAAGCCGAAGTCGCCGCCGACGCGGCGGCCGAAACCGACGGCGACGCCGTCCGCGTCGCAACCGACACGCACGAGGGCGTCTTCCTCGTTGCGGGTGACGGCGAGGTGACCGTCAACGACGACGGGAACGTCGTCGCCGAACTCGAGGAGGACGCGACGCTTACGTTCCGCGCCTACGGCGACGGCGAACGCGACAGCGACGCCGAATACGAGGAGGAACTGATCGCCGACGGGACCGCCGCAGCCGACATCCACGTCGAGACCCGCGACGGTGAGGCGGTCGCCGACGCGGCGACCTTCGGCGAGGAGACCAGCGCCGAGGTCGCACACACGGCCGAGAGCACGGTCGAAGTGACCATCGATCGCGCCGTCCACGAGGGAGCGATCGTGATGACCACCGTCTCCGAGGAGGCCGTCGGCAGTCTCGAGGATATCGAGGTCACGGTCGACGGCGAGGCCGCCGTCGAGGCGAGTTCGGAAAGCGAACTCGAGAGTGCGATCGGCGGCGATCGATCGGCCTACAAGGTCGCCAACACGGCCGAAGCGGAGGGTGAAGCGACGGTGTACGTCGCGATCAATCACTTCTCCGAGCGAACGGCGACGATCGACGGCAGTGACGACGGCGCAAGCGATGGAAGCGACGACGGGACGAGTGACGACGGTTCGTACGACGACGGAACGGACGATTCCGACTCGAGTGACGACGGAACGAGTGACGACACGACCGACGGTTCCGACGGCAGTGACGGCTCCAGTACCGAGGACAACGGCGGGGAATCCGACGAGGGCTCGAGCGACACCGTGCCCGGATTCGGCGTCGCAGTCGCCGTGATCGCCGTTTCGCTCGCCGGACTGCTCGCACGGTTCCAGCACTAACGGTTCTCGCCTGCGTCGTCCGGCCACGATCGGACAACGTCTTTTTGCGTTCGGGTCGTCCACCGCGTATGGTCCACGTCGCCATCGTCGGCGCGTACGGCAGCGCAGGTGTTGCCGTCGCCGACGAACTCCTCGAGCGGGCCGACGAGTTCGCGGACGACCTCGAACTGACGCTGATCGACGACGGTGATCCGGGTGGCGGGCTCTGTATTCTCCGGGGCTGTATGCCCTCCAAAGACGTGCTCTCGGCCGGACAGCACCGCTATCAGGCGCGCCACGACGACCGGCTGACGGGTGCTCCCGAGATCGATCCCGAGGCGGTCGTCGCCCGAAAGGACGACCACGTATCCGGGTTCGCCGAACACCGCCGGCGTCACGTGCACGAACTCGCCGAGAACGACGGCGTCGAGTTCGTACACGAAACCGCGCGGTTCGTCGACGACCGGGTGCTCGCGGTCGGCGATCGACGGCTCGAGCCGTCGTACGTCGTCGTCGCAACGGGTTCGGTGCCGTCGGTCCCGACGATACCGGGGATCGACGCAGTCGAGTTCGAGACCAGCGCGGACGTACTGGACGCGACCGAGTTCCCCGAGACCGGGATCGTCATGGGGTTTGGCTACATCGGACTCGAACTCGCGCCGTACCTGAGCGAGGTCGGCGGCGTCGACCTCACAGTCATCGAACACGACGACCGGCCGCTCGAGGAACTGGAACCGGCCTACGGCGATTCGATCCTCGACCTCTACCGCGATCGGTTCGGGATCGAGATCCTGACGAACGCCGACGAAAAGCACCTCGAGCAGACCGACGACGGCGGCGTTCGGCTGGTCGTCGAACAGGCAGGGGAAAAACGGGCGCTCGAGGCCGAGCAACTCTACTGTTTCACCGGCCGACGCCCTGCCCTTGACGGGCTTGGACTCGAGCAGACGCGACTCGAGCCCGGAGACCGCTGGGTCGAGCCGACGATGCAGGCGGCCGACGACGGGCGGGTGTTCGTCGTCGGCGACGCGAACGGCCGCGAGCCAATCCTCCACGTGGCCAAAGAACAGGGGTTCGCGGCCGCCGAGAACATCGTTTCCCACTCCCGCGGCGAGGGGTGTGAACCCTACGTCAACGTCCCACACCACGTGATCTTTTCGGGGCTGGGCGTCACTCCGTTCGTCCGGATCGGCCACACGCCGCGGACGGCCGCGGAGTCGGGGATGGAGACGTTCGTCGTCACCCGCGAGGCAGCGTCCGACGGCGTGTTCCGGACGAAAAACCACCCCGAAGGGCGGGCGACGCTGGTCGTCAACGCCGAGACGGGGGCCGTGCTGGGGTATCAGGGCCTGCACCTCCACGCCGACGTGATGGCAAAGACGATGCAGGTCGTCGTCGAACTGGGACTCGACGTCCGCGATCTCCCCAACCGTGCGTATCACCCGACGACGCCCGAGATCCTCGACGGTCTCATCAGGGAGGCGTGTGCCGAACTCGGGGATCGACAGCACTGCGTCGGAGCCAGCTCTCGGGAGCCGTCGCTGTAGTCCCGTTCGTCGACGGCTTCGGGTTTCGAATCCGTCTCTCGACCCGCGCCGTGTCGGGACCGCTCAGCGGCCAGCAACAGGCTTTTGGTTGGTCCGGTGATACGACGGACGCGTGACTCGAGACGTACGGCAGGCGACGACCGACGACGTCTGGGCCGTTCATGAAACGGCACGGGAAAGCTGGCACGCCGCCTACGACGGCATCCTCGGCGCGGAGCGGGTCGACGACGTCGTCGACGAGTGGTACGCGATCGACGACCTCGAGTCGTCGATCGACGAGGCCGGCGGCCGCGACGACGCCGTCTTCCTCGTCGCCGGCGCGCCGCTCCGGGAGGCCGAGACCGGTATGTCCGGGACCGGCTGCCGCGGCTTCGCCCACGTCGTTCCGTGGCCGGAGGACGCTTCCGTCGGCTATCTGGTGCGACTCTACGTCCATCCGGACCGCTGGGGTGACGGCACGGGAACCGCGCTACTGGAGCGTCTCGAGACCGAAACCGCGGGCACGTTCGATCGTCTTCGCCTCTCCGTCCTCGCGGACAACGAAGTCGGAATCTCGTTTTACGAATCCCGTGGGTTCGAGCGGCAAACAACCCGGCAGACGGATCTCGGCGATGGAATCGAAGAGCACGTCTACGAGAAACCGCTGTCGCGGTGAGCGATCGGTTTCGCGTTCCGCCGGCTACAGCGTCTTCTCGGCCTCGCTCTCGTCGACCACTTCGATCCCGCGGTTGTTGACCGCCATCGGATCGAGGCCGACCTCTTCGAGGAACTGTTTGTACTCGCGTTCGCACTGCTCGGCGGCTTTTTGCTTGTCGCTGGCGCGATCACAGAGTTCCACGAGGTTCTCCGGCACGTCGTTTTTGTAGACGATCCAGTGGTTGATCAGGTCGCTGAGCCGCCGAATGGGGCTCGTGAAGTGCCCGTAAATCTCGAAGTTCAGCGCGTGGTGGCCGCCGAACGGGTCGTTCATGTACCGTGCACGGGGCATCACTTTCATCACCGCCCACTGGATCTTGTCGAGTTGGCGGCCGGGCGCTTCCTCGAGCGTCGCGTTGACCGCTTTCCGCGGGTCGTCCCATGCCTCGCCGGGAATCGAGACGCCATCCAGATCCTGAATCTCCTGGAGGGCTTCGGACCACTCGTCGGGGCTGGGCTGGGGGTGGACCCGGTACATCGCCTCGACGCCCCGGTTCCACATGAGTTCGTGCGTGACGGCCTTGTTGGCCTTCAGCATACACTCCTCGATGATGGTGTGGGCGCGGTCACGGGTCGGGTTCAGGACGAGCGAGCCGTCCTCCTTGCGCTGTTCGTGCATCCGTTCGGCCAGCTCGTATACCAGTTTGTTCTCCTCGTGCAGCGGGGCGTCGGGGTCCTCGAGCCGATTTTCGGCCTGCGTGTAGGTGAGCCGCTCGTCGGATTCGATGACCGACTTGTAGATGTCGATCGTCTCGTAGGAGAGCGTCTCCTTGTCGAGGTGCATCTCGACGGTGTGGGCGAGCCGTTCCTCGTTAGGCACGAGCGAACAGACGGTCTCGGCGAGCACCGGCGGCAGCATGTGGAGGGTGTAGCCGGGCAGGTAAACCGTGTTCCCGCGCTCGACGGCTTCGTCCCACATCGCCGTCTCGGGGTTGACGTAGTGGGTCACGTCGGCGATGTGGACCCAAAGCACGTACTCGTCCTCGCGTTCCTCGACCGAGAGCGCGTCGTCGAAGTCCTGCGCGTCGATCGGGTCGGTCGTCCAGGTCGTCAGGTCCCGGAGATCCTCGCGGTCGTCGATCTCCTCGGTGATTTCGGACTGGACGTCCTCGGTGCGTTCCTCGGCCTCTTCGAGTACTTCCGGGGGGAAGGCGTCCGGAATCTCGAACTTCTCGAACAGTTCCTCGCGCTTGTTCTCGAGGTGGCGCGCGAGGTCCTCGGAGATCTCGACGGGTCCCTGGCCTTCGGCCGTACCGGCGTCGGCCTGTGCGTCGGCATCGTCGCTCATGACGAAGGGTACGGACGTGAGGGTGAAAGTCGTGTCGGGATACGGGAGCGGGAATCGTGTCCCCCGAATCGAACGGTTTGTAAATATATATTATGTTTGGGACGCGAAACTTAGGGCATGACGGCGATCGCCCTCCGGAACGTCACGAAGCGGTTCGGTCGGATACACGCCCTGCGCGGGATCGATCTCACCGTCGACGGCGGCGAAGTGTTCGGCTTTCTCGGTCCCAACGGTGCCGGCAAGTCGACGACGATCGATATCCTGTTACACTATACTCATCCGTCGTCCGGAACGGTCGAGGTTCTCGGCCACGACGTCACCGCCGATCCCGTCGCCGTCAGGGAACGGGTCGGCATTCTCCCCGAGGGATTCGCCCCGTTCGAGACGATGACCGGCCGGCAACACCTCGAGTACGCGATCGAAGCCAACGATGCCGACGACGATCCCGACACGCTCCTCGAACGCGTCGGGCTCGAGGACGTCGCGAATCGGCCGGCCCGCGACTACTCGAAGGGAATGGCCCAGCGACTCGCGCTGGCGATGGCGCTCGTGGGGACTCCCGACCTGTTGATCCTGGACGAACCGTCGGCCGGTCTCGACCCACACGGCGTCAGACGCATGCGCGAGATCGTCCGCGAGGAGTGCGATCGCGGTGCGACCGTCTTTTTCTCGAGTCATATTCTCGAACAGGTCGAGGTGGTCGCCGACCGCGTCGCCATCCTGCGAGCAGGCGAACTCGTCGCCGTCGACACTATCGACGGGCTCCGCGGGGCGGTCGACGCCGACGCGGAGCTGCGGGTCGAACTGGTCGACGATCCCGCCGAGATCGCATCCGCCGTGAGCGAACTCGAGGGCGTCTCGTCAGTCCTCGAGCGCGACGGCAGCCTCGTGGTCGCCTGTACGACCGACGCGAAACTGACGGTACTCGACGAGATCAGGGCCGCAGGGGGTACGGTTCGGGACTTTACGACCGGCGAGGCTTCGCTCGAGGAAGTGTTCGTCTCCTACACGGGGGGTTCACGATGAGTTGGCGATCGATCGCTCGAAAGGAGATCGGTGACGCGCTCCGCAACCGGCAACTGCACACGAACGCCGCGATGTTCGTGCTGGTGTTCGGACTCATCGCGTCCCTTCATGCTAATCAGGCACGGAGCGGGACCGCCCAGCCGGCAGCTCTCGTCGAACGCCTCATGCTCGTCAGTATGTTGCTCGTCCCCGCAGTCGGGTTGATGCTCTCCTACGCGGCGATCGTCAAACCGCGGGCAAACGGCCAGTTGGCCCTCCTGCTGGGCATGCCACACGATCGGACCGACATCGTCATCGGGACCTATCTGGGTCGGTATGCTATCCTCGCGGTCTCGATCGTCGCGGGCGTCGCGGCGGCCGTGCTCGTCACGCTGGTCTTTCGTGTCGAGCTGGCCGCCGCGGAACTGGTGGGGTTTCTCGTCGCGACCGCGGGTCTCGGGCTCGCTTTCGTCGCGATAGCGATCTGTCTGTCCGCGTTCACGCGGGAACAGACGTGGGCGTCCGTCTGTGCGTTCGTCGTGTTCCTGCTTTTCGTGTTCGGATGGTACTTCGTCCCCGGCGGCATCGAATACGTCGTCAACGGCTTCGAAACGGCCGCTCAGGAGCCGTGGTGGGCCGCGTACGTCCGACTCCTTTCGCCGACGCTTGCCTATCAACGAGTGATCGAAGTCCTCGTCGGCGACGGGGCCGATCGACGGCTGGCGGCGTTCGGCAGCGCTGTCCTGCTCGGGTGGTGTCTGTTCGCCCCCGCTCTCGGCGTCCGCCGGTTCGCCACCAGCGACCTCTAGGTTATCGTTCCTCGAGTGTCCCGTACCGTTCTTCCACCGTCGAAAGATAGCCGTACAGGAACGCATCCTGCCCCGTCTCGCCGGCGTCGAGTTCCACGAGCAACTCCTCGAGTTCGTCGCGCGGGTGGTGACACAGGTCGCCGTGACACGACTTACAGAGGTGTTCGAATGCTTTGTCCTCGCGGTCCCAGCGGTCGCCGTACTTGTCGTACTCGCGGGCCATCGACCGGGGAACCTGATCGCCACAGGCGAGACACGTGACCGTCTCAGTCCGGTTCCGGGAAGGCCACATACCCCATCCGACATCGTGCTATTACTTATCGATTGGCACGTGTTTCGACCGAAACCACTGTCTGTCTGTCCGAGCGGTCGGGGAACGGGCCTTTTATCTCTCGACCGGCCGTTGGGCCGGACATGCAGGTCAAGTCTCGCCATCACCTCCGCAGTGATGCCGTCTCGGATCTCGAGGACGATCTCGCCGAGAAACTCGGCGTCTCGCCGGGCGGCAACGCCTACGAGCGGGTCGAGTTCGAAGACATGGACTGGATCGTCGTCCTCATCGACGGCGAGCCACAGGTCGCGTACTTCGACGAGAAACCGTTCCTCACGGTTCGTGGTGCCAACGCCTACGACCCCGATCGACGGCTGGTGACCGTCGACGCCGGGGCCGTCTCGTTCGTCAGCGATGGGGCCGACGTGATGCGCCCGGGGATCACGGAGGCGACCGACGACATCTCGGCGGATGATCTGGTCGTCATCGCCGAGGAGTCCCACGGCAAGGTGCTCGCGGTCGGTCGTGCCCGCGTCGACGGCTCGGAGATGGCCGGCGACGAGGGGAAGGTCGTCGACTCGCTGCATCACGTCGGCGACGACCTCTACGAGTTTACCGGGTGACCGCGGACCGCGAGCGTCTCGCGGCGTGACCGCCCGTCGCCGGGGCCACCGATTCTTCGTCGTCGAGGAATCACGTCGTTTCGCCGGTTTCGTCCAGCGAGTCGGCCTCGTATGCTCCTTCGTACCGGGCGAGCGTGTCCGCGTATCCCTGCAACGCGAGGCCGTAGGTCTCGCGCAGGTCCGCGATCGGGGTCTCGGTCGCGTCGACCCGCAAGTCGTTGTACGGCGGTTCGACGGGGTGGGATTCGGTCGTCTCGACGACTACCGCCGCGCTCTGGACGGGCAGTTCCTCGCGTTTGTCACCGCCCTCGAGATGACCCGCCCCGAGCGCATCGATCAGGCGTTTCGCGAGGGGGTCGGTTTCGACCGCACCGTCGACGCCGCCCGGGCCGGTCGACCGGTCGGTCGTCCCGTGGACGGCCGTCGCTTCGTACCGGTCCGCGGTCGCCTCCAGTACGGCCGGGCCGGTGAGCATGTTTCCGGCGACGGTGTAGTGGTCGCCCTCGCGGTGGCCGAACCAGTCGACACACGCCGCCCCGGAGAACGCGAAGGTATCGTCGGCGTCGACGCCGTGGAGTTGCCGCTGTGGTGCGCCGTCGTCGGCGTTGAGCAGCGCCTCGAGTGCGTCGTCGATCGCCAGTCCGTCCTCGATGTACTCGATCCCGCGCTCGCCGAGGTCGACGTTGACCAGACTCTGGGTCGCGACGGCACCGTGTTCGCTGACGAACGGACAGAGCGTCCCGACACCGGGGAGACGTGTCGTCACCGCGACGCCGAATCGCTCGTGGCGTTCCCCGTCGTCGGTTTCGTACTCCTCGTGGACGCAGAGGCTAACCGTCATCGGTCGGAAGAATCGGTTTCCGAGAGGAAAAACCAGTCGCCACCGGCAGGCCTCGCGGTCCGGACCGGGGACCGACGGCCGATTCGTCGCTTCGGACAGCAAGCGGACACGTTTCGATTACGGAAGGTGTCTGACGTAAGAACTATACTGACGGCGGCGGTGGATAACGCCAATGGGACTTATGAGCAAGATTCTCGGCGGGGGGCAGTCCCGGACTGCCGAGGAGTACGTCGAACTGGATCTCGACGACGTATCGGCGAGTTCAGCCGACGCAGCAGCGATGCAGGTACATATCGCGGAAGTGAATAATCAGGCGGACGCGATCGACATCAAAGACGCCGTCTACGACGGCGACATCGTCATCGCGGATATCACCCGTCTGCGAACCGAGGACAGCACCGTCGAGCACATCGTCGACGAACTCCGCCAGGTCGCCCAGGAGGTCGACGGCGACATCGTCCGGAAGGGCGACGACCAGATGATTATCACGCCGACCGGCGTCCGGATCAGCCGCGAGAAACTCGGCCAGCAGGTCTGACCGGATCACCTTCTCCCTTTTTCGACGGCTCGAGCGTTCCGGGCGTCCAGCTATCGATTCCCTGACCGTGCCGACCCCCGGTCGGTCGCTACTGGTCGGAACGACACCGAATGGCTGTGCGGTGTTTTCACGGTCCGGGAATTCCTGGGTCGAGTTATAGCCCCTGCGTCTGTAGCTACTGGTATGTCAGGCTTTCGCGCGACCGTCGTGGTCGACGATCCGGTCCGGTGTCCAGTCGCCGACGTCTCGGCGACCGTCGACGAACCCATCGATTCGGTGAGCCGAACACGGTCGACCGCCGAAGGCGGAACCGTGGTCGAGGAGTTCGGCATCCCCGGCGACGCCGCATTCGAGGGTGAAACCTCCGCCGACCCCGAACTGACACCCGTACAGACAAATGAACGGGAGTCGGTGTATCGGTTCGAGCGGGAGAGTACCGGCGACTGCGCGTGTGAAATCGTCGAGGAAACGGGAACGCCGATCACGTCCGTGCGGGCACAGGAGGGGTCGTTGCTCCTGTCGTTTCGCACCGTCGAACTCGAGGAGATTGCCGAGATCGTCGACGACCTCCGGGAACGGTTCGACGGCGTGCTCGTCGAAGACCTCACGCAGGACCACGAGGACGACTCGTCCGATCCCGTCATCGTCGATCGGGAAGCGTTGACCGCGCGACAGCGGGAGATCCTCGAGACGGCCCACGAGATGGGATACTTCGAGTATCCCAAGGGCGCAAACGCCACCGACGTCGCCGAAGAGCTGGGCGTTGCGCGCTCGACGTTTACCGAACATCTGGCGGCCGCCCAGACGAAACTCATGGACGCGATCCTCGAGTCGTAGCGTCGCGCCCGCTCGACGACAGCGGACAGGATATCGGTTCGGTCAGTTATCGTCGTGACCGATCGAGGTCTTGTCAGATAATCCGGTCGAATAGCGAGAAATCGATGATGATGAACTAACACCGGGTTTCATCGTGGCAAAACAACTGTTCGGAAAGAGAAACGAAAATCGGCGACGAAATCTCACACATTGACCGGTAACAGCGACCAAACGACAATACTTTTCCATCGCCCACGAAAATCTCACAGTATGGCAGCCGACCTCAAGAAAGGGCTGGAGGGTGTCTTAGTCGCAGAGTCCGAACTCAGCTCGATCGACGGTGACGAGGGGCGATTGATCTATCGGGGCTATCCGATCGAGGATCTCGCCCGCGGCGCGAGCTACGAGGAGGTCGTGTACCTCCTCTGGCACGGACACCTCCCGACCGAGGCGGAACTCGCCGAGTTTACCGACTCGATAGACGAGGAACGCGAGGTCAGCGAGGACGTGCTGGCGACGATGGAACGGCTCGCCGAGGCCGACGAGAAACCGATGGCCGCGCTCCGGACTGCGGTGTCGATGTTTTCGGCCACCGAACCCGAGTCCGACGCCGAACCGGACGATCTCGAGGCGACGCTGCGCAAGGGTCGGCGCATCACCGCCAAGATCCCGACCGCGCTCGCGGCGTTCGAGCGCTATCGACTCGATGAGGAGCCGGTCGATCCCCACCCGGATCTCGGGCTTGCGGCGAACTTTCTGTACATGCTGACCGGCGAGGAACCCGACGACATCGCGGCCGAAACCTTCGATCAGGCGCTGATTCTGCACGCCGATCACGGACTGAACGCTTCGACGTTTACCGCGATGGTGATCGGCTCGACGATGGCCGACATCTACAGCGCCGTCACCGGCGGCGTCAGCGCCCTCTCGGGACCGCTGCACGGGGGCGCAAATCAGGACGTCATGGAGATCCTCATGGAGATCGACGAGAGCGACCTCGACCACCGCGAGTGGGTCGAGCAGGCGACCGAGGAAGGCCGTCGCATTCCCGGCTTCGGCCACCGCGTCTACAACGTCAAGGATCCACGGGCGAAGATCCTTCAGGAGCGAAGCCGGGAACTCGCCGAGAACGGCGAGGACAAGTGGTACGAGTACACCACCACCATCGAACAGTACCTCACCGAGGAGAAAGGTCTCGTCGAGAAGGGGATCGCCCCGAACGTCGATTTCTACTCCGGCTCCGTCTACTACCAGCTCGGCATTCCGATCGACATGTACACCCCGATCTTCGCGATGAGCCGCGTCGGCGGCTGGATTGCTCACGTCCTCGAGTACCAGGAGGACAACCGCCTCATTCGACCGCGAGCACGGTACACCGGCCCCGAGAACCGGGAGTTCGTTCCGCTCGAGGATCGGTCGTAGACCCCGAACGAGTCGCTTTGACGCTGTTTTGCGTCCGGTGACGAACGGGACCGAAAGCGTCGGTGCCGGATCGACGGCACAACCGAAAAGTATCGACGGATCGGACGGACGACCGTGCAGGTCTTCGTGTACGGAACGTTGACCGACCCGGAGCGAGTCGACGCCGTGCTCGGCGCGTCCGGGGCCGCGGTCGCCGGATCGGCGACCCTCGAGGGACTGCACCGCGTCGAGGGCCGATACCCGACGCTCGCACCCGGCGGGTGCGTCGACGGACGGCTGCTTTCGGTCGACCGATCGGGGCTCGAACGACTCGATCGATACGAGGGCGTCGACGACGGACTCTACGTGCGAATCGCAGTCGCTCGAGCCGACGGCGGACGGGTCTGGACGTACGTCGGCGATCCGGACCGACTCGAGGTGGACGCGCCCGTCGACTGGCCCGCCGGATCGTCGCTTCGGGACCGCGTTCGGCGGCACGTGACTCGACCCGACGTCGTGGTACGGTGCCCCGAATGACGGCCGTCCGCCGGGCGTCAGACGCCGATCGAAGTCGACGCAGTCTGTCGATTTCACTTTCGCCGCGGAGGGATGGGTTTTATATACTCAGCGTCCCCCTCTATACTCGCACGTCGCACGCCGTGCATTCCCTGTATTCCCTGTCGTGCTGTCCACACCAGCACATCCCTGTTGGGGAAGACGGAAGGACCGATTCGATCGGTCCGGCCGTTCCCGACAGTCTTACGGTACGAGCCGAATAGTCGATCGTATGATCGATTACTCGGATGTTCTCGAGGCTCGCGAGCGAGTGCAAGAAACGTCCAGGCGGACGCCACTGGAGTACTCGCATACGTACTCGGCGATGACCGACGCCGACGTCCATCTGAAACTGGAGACGTTCCAGCGGACCGGCGCGTTCAAGATCCGCGGGGCGACAAACCGGATCGCGACGCTCTCGGACGCGCAAGCGCAGGCGGGCGTCGTGACCGCCAGCGCGGGAAACCACGCGCAAGGGGTCGCACTCGCGGCCACGCGCGCTGGCGTCGACTCGAAGATCGTCATGCCCGAACACGCCCCCATTTCCAAGGTCAAAGCGACTCGCAGCTACGGCGCTGAGGTCGTCCTCGAGGGCACGGATTACAACGAAGCCGCCCAGCGTGCCCACGAGATCGAGCGCGCGGAAGATCGGACCTACGTTCACGCGTTCGACGACGAGATGGTCATCGCCGGTCAGGGAACGATCGGCCTCGAGATCCTCGAGGACTGCCCCGAGGTCGAAACCGTCGTGGTCCCTATCGGCGGCGGCGGCCTGATCAGCGGGATCGCCACCGCCATCAAAGCACAGCAGCCGGAGACGCGGGTGGTCGGCGTCCAGGCTGAGGGGGCCTCGAGCGCCGCGGAGTCGCTCGAAAAGGGTGAGCGAATCTCCCTCGACGGTGTCGAGACCATCGCCGACGGGATCGCGACTCGAAGCGTCGGCGAGACGACGTTCCCCTACATTCGAGAGCACGTCGACGAGGTCGTCACCGTCTCCGATGCCGAGATCGCCGTCGCGACGGTCTACCTGCTCGAGCGTTCGAAGACGCTCGTCGAGGGGGCCGGTGCCGTCCCGCTGGCGGCGACCCTCTTCGAGAAGTTCGACTACGAGGCCGACGAAACGATCGTCCCCGTCCTCTCGGGCGGCAACATCGACCTCAACACGCTCACGAACGTGATCGTCCGCGGCCTCGTCGAAACCGGCCGCTATCTCAAGATTCGGACCATCCTGACGGATCAACCCGGCGCGCTCGACGAACTGCTCGACATCTTTACCGCCCATCAGGCGAACATCTACGCGATCCACCACGACCGCACCTCCCGCGACGTCGAGATGAGCGACACCGAAGTCGAGATCGAACTCGAGATGCGCGGCCCCGACCACGTCGATGAGTTCCTCTCGGCGCTCCGTGAGGCGGGCTACGAGGTCGACGTCCTCGTCTGATCGTCGCCGTGGATCGGCCGGTATCCCCCGTCCGATAGGGCCGGCCCCGTCGTCAACGCCGCAACCGGTTCCCAGCGCTCGAGAATCGACGTGGTCCCGTCAAACGTCGGGTTCCTATCCGTAAGCGGGCACGCTGCCCGGATACACCATGGTCGATCCAGCCCTCGCCAGTCGACTCCAGTTCGCGCTCACGACCATCGTCCACATCGTCTTTCCCGTGATGACGATGGGACTTGCACCCTTTCTCGTGTACTTCACGTGGAAGTCGATCCGATCGTCGGACCCGCTCTGGGAACGCCAGCGTCGGTTCTGGACGCGGATCTTCGCGGTCAGTTTCGTCGTCGGCACCGTCACGGGACTCGTCCTCGAGTTCGAGTTCGGGACGAACTTCGCGGCGTTTGCGACGTTTGCCGGCGAACTGTTCGGCGGACCGCTGGCCGCCGAGGGGATGATGGCGTTTTTCCTCGAGGCGACGTTCCTCGGGATCTTCGTCTTCGGCCGCGAGAAGGTCGGCGACGCGCTCTATCTGGTTTCGGCGATCGCGGTCGGCCTCGGGACGTGGCTGTCGGCGGTCTGGATCCTCGTCGCCAACTCGTGGATGCAAACCCCGCGTGGCTACGAACTCGCGCGGGCGAACGGCCAGCCTGTCGTGACCCTCGTCGATCCGGTCGCCGCGTACCTGAACCCGCGATTCCCCTGGATGTTCGTCCACATGCAGTCCGCGGCCGTCCTCTCGGTTGCCCTGTTTATGGCCGGCGTCGCGGCGTACTTCGTCGCCCGATCCGGCGACGACTCCTCGAGTACGGACGCAGCGCCGGCTGCCGACGCCGGCGGGGACGCCCGCTTCTGGCGAACCACGCTCAAGATCGCGCTGGTCGTCCTCCTCGTGACTGCGCCGTTTCAGGTCGTCCACGGCGACTCGTATGCACGCCACGTCGCCGACACCCAGCCACAGAAGTTCGCCGCCATGGAAGCCCAGTACGAGACCGAAGCGCCGGCCGCGTTACACCTGCTTGCGGTTCCGACCGATCCGAGCGCGCTTACCGACCCCAGTGCGGAGAACCTCTGGACCCTCGACGTGCCGGCGCTCGCGTCGATCCTCGCCAGCGGCGGCGATCCGTCACACGCGGTGGCGGGACTCGACGAGTTCGAAGGGACGCCGCCGGTCGCGGTCGTCTTCTGGGCGTTTCGTGCCATGGTGTTGCTCGGCGTCTGGTTCGTCGTTCTGGCGGGCTGGAGCGCGTACAGCTGGCGACGCGGCGACCTGTTCTCGAACCGTCGGCTCCACCGTGCGCTCGTCGGCTCCGCCCCGCTTGGCTTTCTGGCCGTCGAAACCGGCTGGGTCGTCACCGAAGTCGGCCGACAGCCGTGGGTCGTCCAGGGGCTGCTCAGAACCGACGACGGCGTCTCGCCCGGGCTTACCGGCACCGAGGCGACGCTGACGCTGGTCGGCTTCGCGGTCCTCTATACCGGTCTGCTCGTCGGCTACGGCTACGTCCTCCGGCGACTCGTCGCCGCAGGCCCCCCGTCGATCGACGCGACGGACTCGAGACCCGACCTCGAGCGGGTCTCGAGTCCGGAACCGGAGGTGCCCGACGATGATTGAGATCGTTCCCGTCGCGTTCGCGTTGCCGATCGATCTGCCGACGCTGTGGGTCGGCATCGTGTTCGGGTTCCTCGCGACGTTTCTCTTCCTCGACGGCTTCGACTTCGGGGCCGGCGCGGTGTTTGCGACCCGGACCGACGAGAAAGAGCGCGAGCGCATCCTCGCGGCGATCGGTCCCTTCTGGGACGGCAACGAGGTGTGGCTGGTCGTCTTCGGCGGCGGCCTGTTCGCGGCGTTTCCGGCCGTCTACGCGGCCCTGTTCAGCCGTCACTACCTGTTGCTCTTTGCCGTCCTCGTGGCGCTCATCTGTCGGGGTCTCGCGCCCGAATTCTACGAACAGCGCGACGACGGGACCTGGAAGCGCTGGTGGGGTCGGGCCTTCGTCCTCGGCAGCGTGGCGACCCCGCTGTTGCTCGGGACGTTCGTCGGCAACTGGCTGCTCGGGACGACCGTCACCGACGCGCCGGCGACCGTGATCGTCGGCCTCGCCGTCGTCGCGCTCACCGTCGTCACCGGCGGCGCGTTCCTCGCCATGAAAACCGACGGCTCGCTCGCGGCCGACGCCCGAACGTGGGGGCTGTACGCCCTCGGTGCCTTCCTCCTGACGCTCGCGTTGGCCCTCCTCGCGCTTGCCGCCCGGCCCGCGATTCGGACGGCCCTGCTCGAGCCGCTCCCGGGTTCGCTCGTCGCCGTCCTCGGTGCGTTCGCCGGGGTGTACGTCGTGGCCGTCCGCCGGGAGCGCGACCGCGCCGCGTTCCTCGCGGCCGGCGGGACGACCTACGCGCTGATCGCGCTCGTGGCGGCCCTGCTGTACCCGACGCTCGATCCCGCGACCGGACTCACCGCGGCCGATGCCGCCATCTCCACGCCCGCACTCCGGCTGTTGACCGCGGCCGCGGCTTTCCTCGTGCCGCTGGTCTGTGTCTACTTCGCGGTACTGTACTCGACGTTTTCGGGACCCGTCGAGGCCGAGGGGTACTGACGGCCCCGGCCACGCGGCTCGAGGGCGGATCTTGTAGCTTTAAGCGGGGCCGGATACATGCACCGGGTATGAAACGTGTCACCGAAACCGACGCGGCACCCGCCGCGGTCGGCGCGTACAGTCAGGCGACCACTAACGGCGACCTCCTGTTTACCGCCGGCCAGATCCCGATGACGCCCGACGGCGAGTTGCTCGACGACGAGTCCATCGCACGCCAGACCGAGCAGGCGCTCGACAACCTCGTAGCGATCCTCGAGGAGGAGGGTGCAAGCGCCGGCGACGTGCTCAAGGTGACTGTCTTCCTCGACGATATCGAGGACTTCGAGGAGATGAACGACACCTACGGCGGTTACTTCGACGACGAGCCGCCGGCCCGCAGCGCCGTCGAGGTCGCCGCCCTCCCCAAAGGCGTCGGCGTCGAGATCGAAGCCGTCGCGACGCTCGAGTGAGATGGGTGCCGGCGGCGTTCTGACGCCGCGGGTCAAATCCGCCCTGCTGTGGGGACTCGGGGGCGCGATGACGTTTCTCGTCCTCGCGCAGGGGTATACCCTGCTGGCCGAGCCGCCGGTGACGATCGCACAGGGCGGGGCCGTCGCGGGACTCGTCGGCGTCGCCACTGCGATCGGTGCCTACGCCCTCGAGCATCGAATCGCCGACTGGAGCGCTCGGCGCGCGTCGGGTGAAAGCGAGTCACACGGCGGTCGCCGGTAAAAGTAAGAGTTAAACGACGGACGTGGTAAGGATGACTCGAGCCAGGATGGCCGAACGGTAAGGCGCACGCCTGGAAAGCGTGTTCCCTTTGGGATTCTGGGTTCAAATCCCAGTCCTGGCGTCTTCTGCCGCGAGCAATACCGCGAGCGGCGACTACTCGGTGAACGGGAGTTGAGCAGCGATTCCGGTAGCGAGCGGACAACGATTTGGATCTGCCGACCGATGGGCCGCGTATGTGCGGTCGCTACACGCTGGTCGTCGAACGGGACGAACTCGAGGAGCGGTTCGGCGTCCGGGTGCCGCCGGACGCGGAGCTGACGTGTCCGCGGTACAACATGGCCCCGGGCCAACGGCTCCCGGTGATCACCGACGCGGCCCCTGATACGGTCCGGCACCTCGAGTGGGGGCTGGTGCCGTCGTGGGCCGACGACGACAGCGGGGGACTCATCAACGCCCGGGCCGACACCCTCGCCGAGAAGCCGAGTTTTCGGGCGGCCTACGAACGGCCGCGGTGGTCGCCCGACTCGAGCGAACGAGCGCGCGATACGCCGTCGGCGGGGCGGTGTCTCGTCCTCGCTGACGGGTTCTACGAGTGGGTCGAGACGGACGCGGGGAACCAACCCTATCGCGTCACCTTCGAGGACGACCGGGTGTTCGCGATGGCCGGCCTGTGGGAACGGTGGGAACCGGAGACGACCCAGACCGGGCTGGACGCGTTCGGCGGCGGCGTCGACGACGGACCGGAGTCCGGCGCGCTCGAGACGTTCACCGTCGTCACGACCGAGCCAAACGATCTCGTCGCGGAGCTTCACCACCGGATGGCCGTCGTTCTCGATCCCGAGTCCGAACGGGAGTGGCTGACGGCCGACGATCCGGACGGCCTCCTCGAGCCGTATTCGGCCGACGAAATGCATGCGTATCCGGTGTCGACGGCGGTGAACGACCCGTCGACGGACGACCCGTCGCTGATCGAACCGGTCTGAGGGCCGTTCCAACGAATATATGTTTAGGTTCGCCTAATCCGGGGCCATGGAACTGACCAGACGGGACGCGGTCGCCGCGCTGGCCGCGCTCGGGGTCGGTGGGGGGACGCTGTCGGGCTGTGTGGCCCCGCCCGGGTCCGAACCGATCGACATCGAACGGCTCCGCGAAACGCTGGTCGCGGCCGCCGAGGTCGTCTACCCGAGCGAGGTTTCCGGCACGGCGACGTTCGTCGAGGCGTTCCTCGAGGGTCGACTCACCGACCGGGACCACGCCGTGGGCGTCGCCGCGGCGGTCGCGGCCCTCGACGACAACGCGGCGGTGTGGTACGACGACCGGTTCGCGGCCCTGCCGGCCGCGGACCGTGAGCAGGTCCTCCGGAACGTGGGCGCGGATGACGCCGACGAGGACCCCGAGGGGACGACCGCCGAGCGGGTGCGGTACTACGTCGTCAACGAACTCCTGTTGGCGCTGTATGCCTCGCCGACGGGCGGCGAACTGGTCGGTCTCGAGAACCCGCAGGGGTACGCAGGCGGGATCACCACCTATCAGCGGGGGCCGGACGCGTGAGCGGGAGTCGTCCGCCGGCCGAAACCGCCGGAACGGCGACCGACGCAGCCGTCGATCGCACTCCCGTCGACGACGCCGACGTCTGCGTGATCGGCGCGGGACCAGCGGGCGGCATCGTCGCCGACAGGCTGGCCGAGGCCGGGTACGAGGTCGTGATCCTCGAGGCCGGACCGCGGTTCGACCCCGACGATCGGCGCTCGCGGCAGGAACGCGCGATCAGGCCAGCCTACAGCCGCCCGGACGTCTGGGACGGCGACGGCGAACGCGACGCCTACACGAACTCGAACGACGACCGGTTCTACCCGCTGAACCACGCCCGCGCCAAGGGCGTCGGCGGCTCGACGCTCCACTGGCAGGGGATGGTGATGCGTCTCCACGAGGACGACTTCAACTCGGCCAGCGCCCGCGGCGTCGGGGTCGACTGGCCGATCGACTACGCGGAGCTCCGACCGTACTACGCCGCCGCGGAACGCGAACTCGGCGTCGCCGGGGCCGACGACAACCCGTTCGCGCCACCCCGCGAGGAACCGCATCCGCTGCCCGCGTTCCCGCCGTCCTACAGCGACTCGCTGTTCGCCGAGGCCTGCGAGGAACTCGAGATCGCGATGCACTCGGTTCCGAACGCTCGAAACTCCGAGACCTACGACGGGCGGAGCGCGTGCGTCGGCTACGGCACCTGCCAGCCGGTCTGTCCGTCCGGCGCGAAGTACGACGCGACGGTCCACGTCGAACGGGCCGAACGGAAGGGGGCGACGGTGATCGACCGCGCCCCGGTCCAGCACCTCGAGCACGACGCCGACGCGATCGAAGCGGCCGTCTACGCCACCCCCGACGATCGGAACCGCCGACAGTCGGCCGACGCCTTCGTCGTCGCCTGCGGCGGCGTCGAGACGCCCCGGCTGTTGTTGCTCTCGGACTCGAGCGACTATCCCGACGGGCTGGCCAACTCGAGCGGTCTCGTCGGTCGGTTCTTCATGGATCACCTCTTTGCGGGGACCGGCGGCGTCATCGACGAACCGACCCGACAGAATCACGTCGGGTTTCTCACCAGCGAGTCCCACCAGTTCTACGACGAAGCGGACGAGGAGTACGCCCCGTTCAAACTCGAGTTCTTCAACTACGACGGTCCCTCGCCGGTCGAGATGGCGCTGACCGGCGACGACTGGGGCGACGAGTTACTCGAGCGCCTCCGGTCTGAGTACGGCAACCACATCGGCATGGGGGCGCTGGTCGAACAACTCCCCCGCGAGGACAGTTACGTCGCGCTCGATCCCGACCGAACGGACGATCGGGGCAACCCCGTTCCGGACGTTCACTGGACGGTCGACGACCGAGCGCTGCGAACGATCGAACGCGTCACCGAGATCCAGCGGGAGATCCTCGGGGAACTGGGCGCGGAGATCACGTGGCAGGTCGGTCCCGACGACACCGGGCCGGCCTACCATCACATGGGAACGACTCGGATGGGGGCGGATCCGACCCAGAGCGTCGTCGGTCCCGATCTGTGCACCCACGACCTCGAGAACTGCTGGATCGCCTCGAGCAGCGTCTTCCCGACCGGCGGCGCGATGAACCCGACGCTGACGATCGCGGCGCTCGCGCTGAAAGCCGCGGATCACGTCCGCGAGACGCTCTCGTAACCCGCCCTTCCCGTACTTGAGGGGGAGTGACGCGGCAAGGCTTATGGCCGATTGACACGACGTTCCGGTATGACTCGCAATCCGATCGAGGCGAACCCGGTGACGCGGTTCGCGCTGGGGCTGGCGGTTATCGTGACGATGTCGGTCGCCGCGTATCTAGTGGGTAACTTCTTCGTGGCACTCGGCGTTCCGTACCCGGGCTGGATCGGCACGGCTGTCGGAACCGTCGTCGTGTTTGCGGCGTTCGTGGTCCTCTACAGGCGGTACGACGCGACGGCTCCCCGGCACCCGGACGAACGGTCGAACTGACGTCGAGATACCGATCCGCGAAACGCCCTGTCACTGCGGTTTCACGACCGGAGACGTGAGGTTTAGGCAAACCTAAACACATAAGTCCGGACGGCCGAAAGGGCCGTCGATGAGCGACGGAGGCACTAGTGCGGACGCGACTGGGAGTGGCGAGAAACCGACCGACACCGAGTACACCTTCGACGACGTCAGCGTCGTCATGGGGACCTACAACGAGGAGGAAGCGATCGGCACCGTCCTCGAGGACATCGAGGCCGTCACCGACGGCCGGGCCGAAGTCGTCTGCGTCGACGGCTCCTCGGATCGGACCCCGGAAATCGCCCGCGAGCACGGCGCGACGGTGATCCAACAGCGCCCTCAGGGGTACGGCGTCGCCGTCCGCGCGGCGATCCTCGAGCCGGATCGACCGATCGTCGTCACCACCGACTGCGACGACACCTATCCCATGGAGCAGTTGCCCGAGTTCCTCGAGTTGATCAACGACGGGTACGACGTCGTCAGCGGCGACCGCCTCTACCACGGGGCCGACGCGATGCCGGCGTTCAACCGCTTTGGCAACCATGCCTTCGCGGCTATCGCCAGCGTCCTGATGGGGACTCGCGTCCACGACACAACCACGGGCATGCGCGCGTACCGCCGCGAGGTCGTCGAGTCCATCGAGTGGACCGAGAACACCGGCCTCTCGGCCGAACTGCTGATCCGACCGCTGATGCGGGGCTACGACGTGCGCGAGCACCCGATCGAGTACCGCGAGCGCGCCGGGGAGACGAAACTCGATCCGATCCGCGGCGGGACCGCCATCGCGAAATCGATCGTCAAAGTCAGTCTCGAGGAACGGTTCCGCTGAACGGCACGGGTGTGGCCTCGACACCTGCGACGCTGCCGGCGGCTCCGATCGCCGTGCGCCGTCCCCTGCGGTTCGTGGTCGGACCGTCACAGCCTAGCCGTCGGCGTTCGACGCATCGAGCTCGGTTCGAACGAACGTGTTCCGTGGCGCGCTGTCGGGAACGTACGCCGCTTCGCCGCCGCAGTTACGAATCGCGCTACACCGTTCGATCCGCGGCGTCAGCGCCCGAACCGATCCGCCCGTCGTTCGAACCGGCAACTCGAACCGGTAGCTGAAACTGCGCCCGGGACCCCGGTCGACGAACACGGTCAGTCGAACGTCCTCTCGGTCCGCGAGGGAGAGCGGTTCGTCGGCGTTCCAGTTCGTCCCGGTTACCCGCAACCGATCGTCGGTGGCCGTCAGCCGAACGGTCGACCGGTCGGTGACGTTCTCGGCGACGTAGGTGGCACTCGTCCCGTTGGCCGTGACGGTCGCGGTCAGGCTTTCCGTCCCCGGAGGGACGCCGATGGTCGCGTTGAACGCGAGCTCGGCCCCGGAAACGTGTTCGACCCGCTGGAGGCGTGACGCCTGTGGAGATCCGGCGGTGGGCGTCCAGGTCCCGCGGTACGCGAGTCGGTACAGGGATCGATCCGGGTACTCGTCCACGACGGCGAACGGGCGCTCGTCGAGGGCGTACACCCGCTTCCCGTCGAAGTCCGGATCGTTGCGCAGCGGCTGGAACGGATGATTGAGCCACTCGCCGTACGGCGTCGGAAGGAAGACGACGGACGGATCGTCCGTCCCGTCCTCGAGCGGTTCGTAGACCCGCTCGTAGGTGTCGGTCGCCGCCGCGTTTCGATCGATCGTTTCGTCGAGGCTCGTCGCCGTCACGCCGCCCAGCGCGAGCGAACTCACGAGCAACGCCGCGACGAGGACGACGCGTGCGCGCTCCGGCGACAGGTTCCGGTCGGCGGTTCGGCGGGCGACGGCGGCGATCGCCAGCACGCCCACGGCGGCAAACGCCGCGACCGGCAACAGGAGATCGAAGTGATAGTACGGGCCGTGGGTAGCGATCAGGCCGTCGCCGGCGCGCTCGAGGTCGCCGAGGATGTTGAAGTTGCCCCAGAAGAAGACGTTCCCAACGACGATCGACGGGACCTGTCCGGCGAGGACGCTCTGGCGGGGCGAGAGCCCGCGGCGGACGGCGACGACGAACCCGACGGCGGCCGCTATCCCGCCGAAAAGTCCGCCCGCGATCCAGTCGATGACGAACCGTTCCAACACGAGGGCGTTCGACCGCAGGGCCAACCCGACGGTGTACTCGGCCTCGTGGCTGAGGATCTGGCGATGACCGAACCCGGGACCGTCCCGCGGTGCGAAGGCCTCGTAGGGAAACAGCAGCGGCGACCCGGTCACGGCGGCGTTGTAGGCCAGTGCAAGCGCGACGCCGGCCATCCCGAAGGCGGCGGTCGCGGCCTGTCTCGGAAGCGCCGTTCGGGGGTTCCGCTTGAGCGTCCAGCACGCGTGGGCGATAAACGGTGCGGCGAACAACACCGCGGTGTAGGGTCGTGCGAAGAAGGCGATCCCGATGGCCACGCCGGCCAGCCCCGCAACGCGGCGGTCGTTCGTTCGGTCGGCCCGCAAATAGCAGTACGCGAACGCCAGATTGAACATCGCCGTCGGCGCGTACGGCAGGAAGACGGCCGATTCGATCACAAACAGCGGCGAACACAGCACGATCGCGGCGGCCGTGAGCCCGGTCCGGCGGTCGAAGGTCTCGCGGACGACCGCGGCCACGAGCGCGAGGACGGCGGCGGCGGTTCCCGCGAGCGCGAGTCGGGCCGCCCCGAGCAGTTCGCCCAGCGCGAAGATCGCCGCGGGGACGGGCGCGTACTTCGGGTAGAGCCGCCCGCCGTCCTCGACGAAAAACCACGGCCGGAAGACTTCCTCGAGCGGCGGCTCGAGAACCAGCTGTCCCTCGAGCAACAGTGCCGCCTGCTGGAGGTAGACGGCCTCGTCGTGGTTGAGCGAGTGATAGGGAAACACCCGCGTCGCGAGCAGCCAGACGGCGACGGCTCCGACGAGAGCGAGGGCGGCGACCGCCGATTGCCACGCGCGTCGGTTCATCGGTCGTGGGCTCGGGAACGGGATCGACCGCCGGTACGAGCGGACGGGTCGGTCGTCATCGGCTCATCGTCCCTCCTGTGCGAGCATCACGGCCATCGACAGGCCGGAGACGACGACGAGGACGAGCGCCGGGACCGCCGCCTGCCCGTAGAGGCCGGCCTCCTCGACCCGCCAGATGTAGGTCACGAGCGTTTCGAACCCCAGCGGACGCAACAGCAGGGTCGCGGGCAGTTCCTTCATCGTCGTGAGAAACACCAGCGCAGCGCCGGCCGCCACTCCCGGCAGGATCAGCGGCAGCGTCACCGCCCGAAAAGTGCGCAGGCGCGACCGGCCGAGCGTGCGTGACGCTTCGACGAGCCGGCGATCGACCTGTAGCGTCGACGTTCGGATCGAGCCGATCGCCTGTGGCATGAACCGAACGACGTAGGCGAAAACGAGCAACGGCACCGTCTTGTAGATCGCCGGCAACACGTCGAGGCTGAAACTGAGCAACGCGATCGCCAGCACGATCCCCGGCGTCGCGTAGCCGATGTACGGCGCGCGGTCGGCCAGCGCCGCCAGCCGCGAGTCGGACGTCGCCGAGACGATCGCGATCGGCAAGGCGACGAGGATCGAAGCGGCCGCGGCAAGCAATGCGACGTACGCCGAATTGATCCCGTACTCCCAGTCGAAGGCCAGTCGGCTGCCCTGATAGCCGGGACCGCCCGAGACGAGCCACATTCCGAAGATGGCGATCGGTAGCACGATCGCCACTAGGGCGACGGCCGTCGGGAGCAACAGCGCAAGGTATCGCCAGCGCCCGAGACCGAGGTCGGCAGTCCCGCGATGGCCGCCGCTTTCGTAGGCACCCGAATCGTCGGCGCCGATCCGGGACTCGATCGCGAGGATGATCACCGTCACGGTCAACAACTGCAACGACAGCAACGCGGCGTACCCGCGGTCGAATGCGTGGTACCGGGCGTAGATGTACTGGGTGAACACCTCGACCCGCATGATGTTCGGCGTCCCGAAGTCAGCGAGCGCGTACAGCGCGACCAGCAACGCGCCGGCGGTGATCCCCGGGAGGATCTGCGGGAGCGTAACGCGTCGAAACGCCTCCCACCGGCCGGAGTTGAGCGTCCGCGCGGCCTCCACGAGCGACCCGTCGAGCGAGAGCAACGACGCCCGGGTCGTCAGGAACACGTACGGGTAGGTATACAGCGTCAACACGAACGCCGCACCGGCGAACCCGTACACTGACGGGAGCGATTCGACGCCGAGCGGTTCCAGAAGATCGGCGAGTTCGCCCTGTGGACCGAACGCCGAGACGAACGCGAACGCGCCGAGATAGCTCGGGACCGCGAGCGGTAACGCGGCCAACACCGTCCAAAACCGGGGAAACGGGACGTCCCCCTGAACCGTCAAAAGCGCGAGCGGAACGCCGAGAACCACGCTCGCGCCGGTGACGACCGCGACGAGAGCGACGCTACGGACCAACACGTCGAGGGTGCGCGGAGCGACGGCTAACTCGAGCGCCCGGCCTCCGAGCGCGACGGCGTCGACGACCAACCAGGCGAGGGGGAGTACCAATGCGGCTGCGATGGCTGCGGCGAGCAGGCTGAGACCGACGTCGACGACACTGTCGCCGCCGTCACCGTCGGTCGCATCCGCGATCCGCCGTCGGATCGTCATCCCGACACGCCGGCCTCGTCCATCAGCTTCAGGGTCGGTTCGAGGTTCGCTAGCTCCGCGAGGTCGATGTCCGGCGGACTCAGCTCGTCGATCGACGGCAGGCCGCCGACCGGGTTGACGCCCTCGATCATCGGGTAGGCGAAGCTCCGCGTCGCGAAGTACTCCTGTGCTTCCGCGGACAGCAGGTGGCGAACGAAATCGTCGACCAGTTCGCCCCGCTGGGTGCCCTTGATTTTCAGCGCACCGGCGGTGTTGATCAACGCCCCGGCGTCGCCTTCGGTGAACGCCAGGTCGATCGGCGCGTCGGGGTGTTGGTTCTTGACGCGCATCGCGTAGTAGTGATTGGCGAATCCGGCACCCAGAGAGCCGTTGGCAACCGACTGGGAAACGACGTATTCGTTGGCGTGTTGTTCGGTACCGGCCTCCCGCATGTCGACCAGCCACTGCCGGGTCTCGTCTTCGCCCCGGAGCAGGCGCATGGCCGTTACGAACGACTTGAACGCGCCGTAGGTCGGTGCCCATCCCATCGTCCCCTGGAGATCGCCCGTTTCCGGGAACTCCTGGACGGTGGTGGGAATATCCGACGCACTCAGCTGTTCAGTGTTGTACGGGACGGCGCGTGCACGACCAGCGACGCCCGCCCAGGCGTTGTCGTCGCCGACGAACTGATCGTTTGCAACCGTGTCGACGGTCTCGTCCGACAGCGGTTCGTAGGCGTCGTTTTCGGCCACATATCCGAGCGAACTGGCGTCGATCGACCAGAACACGTCGGCCTGTGCCGCCCCGGCGTCGACCTCCTCGACGATCGTCTGGGCAAGCGACGCCGAGTCGGTATCGTGGGGGTGGACCTCGAAGTCGGGGTAGAACTCCTGCAGCATCTCGACGAAATCGTAATAGATGCCGCCTTCGCCACCGCCGATATAGAGCGCGAGGTCGCCAGAGAGGTCGGGAAGGTCTTCGATCGAGGGTCCCTCCGGTGCGGGGCGGCCGTCCGCCAGCGCCCCGGAGCCCCGAAACTCCGAGAGCGCCGGAATCTCGGCGTCTTGATCGTCACCGAACAGCCCCAGACAGCCCGAGAGCGACGCAACGCCGAACGCGGACCCGAGCCGCAGCGCGTTCCGCCGTGAAAACGTATGGACACCACTGTCGTCGTTCATATCTTGTTTAGGCAAACCTAAAAACTTATAATTGACGATTTGAGCGGCGAGATTACGATGGTTTTGTTACTTTTCTATTGTCTTGAGATTGTATTTTAGACAAACACTCGAGCCAATCTAGCATATGGTCGCCGACGTAGTTGAAGAACGCACCGTTGTTGTACGCCTCCCAGTCACCGCGGGCGAGTTCCCGCCCCATCGCCTCGAAGACCTCGGCGTAGGTGTCGGCGTCGGAGCCGACGTCGTCGATGACACGCCAGAGGTGTTCGTTGAGCTCGAGACCCGGAACCTCGTTGTTGAGGTCGTCGAAGGTGCTCCGCGGGGCCTTGTTGTGCTCACACAACGGGTCGCCGTTATAGATGCGCTTGCCCAGGACGTCACAGGCTCGCTTGAGAAAGACGCCCGACCAGATGTCGTCGAAGCGGCCGACCTCCCACTCGTTGTCGTCCATCGGCAACTGGTAGAAGGCGGGAATTACCTCCCGGCGGAAGGCGAGATTCATCGAGCAGACGGTGAGGTAGTTGCCCCGCGCGGCGACGAAATCGTCGCCGAAGTCGTCCCGCGACGTTCGGGTCTGGGCCTGTCCCTCGAGATCGCCGTCCATGAGGATGCGCACGGCGTCCAGATCGGGAACGTTGGTCCACAGCCCTTGCGAGGCGACGACCTCGCCGGCGGCGATCTCTGTCGTTCCGGTCTCGACCGTCTCGTCCATCGCGGAGTAGGGATACCCGCGCGGGTAGAGGCCGTGTTCGTCGGCGTTCTGATAGAGGACGTTGACCCAGTTCTCGTCGGAAGAGACCGATTCTATCTCGCCCGCGAACCCGAGGTTCTCCATGTGCGTGCCGAAGAAGTCCACATCCGAATGCGGCAGCGTGTCGTCGTCGATGAAAAAGCCGTAGTCGAACTCGTCGTTGGCCCACATATACAGCAGGCCGAAACTCGTCTCGGCGTGACTGGCTGCCGGAACGACGTGGCCGTACTCCGCGATCCCGTGGTCGGCGTACCACTCCTCGCGCCGACTCCCGTCGAAGACTTCGCCGGAGACGCCTTCCTCCTCGAGCATCCGTTCCATCGCGTCGGTCTCACAGAAGTCCTCGGTCACGAGGACGACGTGGAGTCGCGAGAGATCGAACCCGTGCTCGCGGGCGTTCTCGAAGTACGAGCGCATGCACTCGTACTCCCTGATCGTCGGAACGATAACGCAGATATCCTGACTCATTGCTCCGCTATCTTTTAGGCGAACCTAAAAAGTTGCCGGTATCCCGTGCGGTTCGTGATTCCTCGGCTGCGTCGGACAGCGAGATGCCAAGCGCCGTGACCGCGCCGGCACCGCCGACCAGCGTTACTCCGTTTTTCAGCGCGTGATCGACGATCGCGGCCGCGAGCGCGGTGCTCGGGCCGACCGGGGTGAGACCGACGACGAGCGCCGTAAAGGCAGCCTCGTAGAGGCCGACGCCTCCCTGTGAGAGCGGCAACACCTTCGCGAGATTGCCGACGCTGACTGCGAGGGTCCCGACCGCGAGGGAGGAGCCGAACGTGAGTCCGCTTTCCAGCGCCGCGAGTACGAGCACCGCGGTGAGCACGTCGAGCGTCCAGACGAGCAGGCTCGTTCCGCCGATCGACGCCAGCGCCCGCGGCTGACGAGCGACCAGTTGTACGTCCCCGACGAACCCGAGGACGGATTCGAGGAGGGCCTCGAGTCGGGGCGAACCGTCGGCGAACGCCCGGAGTCGCGTCCCGAGTCCGTGATCGATACGCGCGGACGTTACCACGACGACCCCGACGCCGACGGTCGCGGTACTGACGACCGCGGCCGCGATGAAGGCGGTTCGTGCACCCCCCGTTTCGGCGGCGATCCGGAGCGGAGTCGCGTCGCCCCCCACGACGAGCCACGCCGTCGCCGCCCCGGCCAGCACCGCGATCGTCGCCAGATCGAACACTCGCTCGACGGCCAGCGACGCAAACCCCGCGGTGTAGGGTACCGCTCGAGTATTGACGACGTACGCGCGGACGGCGTCGCCGATCCGCGCCGGGATCGCGAGGTTCGCCGTCTGGCTTACGAAAACCGCAAGCGTGAGAAACGCCGTTCCGTTGCGATGGCCCATCGTGGTCAGCACGTCCCGGTATCGACGGCCCCGGAGCGGCCACGAGATGGCGTAGACGGCGACGGCGGCCGCCACGAAAAGCGGATCGGCGCTCGAGACCTCGGCGGCGACGGCCCGACCGTCGACCTCCCGGACGGCGACGATCAGGCCGAGTATCACGAGTATCGTCCCCCCGATGGTCAGTCGCCGTCGGGTCAGGACCCCGGCGAATCCGCCCGTTGGTTCCGCGTCGGCGTTCGCCGGAGCCGATCGGTCACCGGCTTCCCCCGACCCCGATCGTCCACCCCCATCGCTCATGTGCGAGGCCTCTCGCCCCAGATATTTAAGCCCACCTAAAACACGGCGTGGCGGCAACGACGAACGTTCTCCCGGCCGGTTTCGTTAGTCATCTGACGTTCCGATCAGCGCAGTTCGTCGCGGATCTCGCGGGTCGCTCGTCGCACGGCCTCGTCGCTGGACAGCGACGGCTCCCACCCTACCGCCGAGAGCTTCTCGATCGAAAGGCGCATCTTCGGTACGTCGCCGGTCCAGCCGCGTTCGCCGCCGGTGTACTCGCGGTCGGGATCGGCGTCCAGTTCGTCGGCGACGATGGTGGCGATCCGATCGACCGACGTCGTCGTGCGCGTCCCGAGGTTGTAGGTGTTCATCGCGTCGTCGGCGTGGGCAACGACGTGAAGCATGGCGTCGAGACAGTCCTCGACGTGCAGGTAGGACTTTTCCTGTCGGCCATCCCCGAGGATGGTGAGGCTGTCGGAGGTGGCCTGCAGCTTCTCGATGAAGTCCGGAATCACCGCGCCGCGAAGGCGCGGGCCGACGACGTTCGCAAACCGGAAGTTCCAGACCGTCAGCCCGTGGCTGTGAGCGCGCGCCGAAAGCAGCGCCTCGTCGGCGAGTTTGCTCGCGCCGTAGGCGCTGATCGGTTCGAGCGGGGCGTAATCCTCCGGCGTCGGCCGCGGCGCTTCCCCGTAGACCGTCGAGGATGACGTGTAGGCCAGTTCGGAGACGTCCGCGTCGGCCATCGCCTCGAGCAGGTTACGGGTCATCCGCGTGTTGTCGTCGAACTGACCGTGGGGCCGATCCGTATCGACGTGTTTCGACGCCGCCAAATGGAAGACGAGATCGACGTCGGTGAGGTGGCCCTCGAGGGCACCGGCGGTCGTGAGATCGGCCTCGACGAAGGCAGCCCCGTCGGGGACGCGATCGCGGTCCCCGTTCGATAGATCGTCGACGACGGTCACGTCGGCCCCGTCCACACACAGGCGTTCGGCGAGATGCGAGCCGACGAACCCCGCGCCGCCGGTCACCAGTACGCGTCGATTCGAGAGCGTCATACCCGACGGTTCACGGAGACGGGATTAATCCTGTCGGCTTTGCACGAAGCTGCGCTCGAGCTGGTTCCCGACGCGGAAACCGTGATCGTACTTAAAAATGACGGGTATTCCCGTGCTCCGAACCGTCCGTACGGGTGGTACTCGTTCCCACCGTCTGATCCGAATACCCGCGCATTACCGTAGTTTTCCGCCCATCCGATCGTTCTGGGGGGTTCGGGCAGTGGGACACGTAGCGGTACTTTTATGTAGAAGGACAATCAATGGTTCGGCTGACTATGAGCCAGCGAATGCAGCAGGGACAGCCGATGATCGTAATGAGCGAGGAGTCCCAGCGCGTCAAGGACAAGGACGCGCAGGATTACAACATCAGCGCGGCCCGTGCAGTCGCCGAGGCCGTCCGCTCCACCCTCGGTCCGAAGGGGATGGACAAGATGCTCGTCGACTCGATGGGATCGGTCACCATCACGAACGACGGCGTCACCATCCTGCAGGAGATGGACATCGACAACCCGACGGCCGAGATGATCATCGAGGTCGCCGAGACACAGGAAGACGAGGCCGGCGACGGCACCACGACGGCCGTCGCGATCGCCGGTGAACTCCTCAAGAACGCCGAGGAGCTCCTCGAACAGGACATTCACCCGACGGCGATCATCAAGGGCTTCCACATGGCCAGCGAGCAGGCCCGCGAGGAGATCGACGACATCGCGCAGGACGTCGACACCGAGGACGAACAGCTCCTGCGCTCGGTCGCCGAGACCTCGATGACCGGCAAGGGCACCGAGGTCAACAAGGAGCACCTCTCCCAGCTTATCGTCGAGGCCGTCCGACAGGTCACCGTCGAGGACGAGAACGGCGAGAACGTCGTCGACCTCGAGTTCCTCAACATCGAGACCCAGACCGGCCGCGGCGTCGGCGAGTCCGACCTGCTCGAGGGCGGCATCGTGGACAAAGACCCCGTCCACGACAACATGCCCCGCTCGGCCGAGGACGCCGACATCCTGCTGCTGAACGAGGCCATCGAGGTCGAGGAGACCGACATCGACACCGAGGTTTCGGTCACCGACCCGGACCAGCTCCAGCAGTTCCTCGACCGCGAGGAGAAACAGCTCCGCGAGAAGGTCGACCACATCGCCGACCTCGGTGCGGACGTCGTCTTCTGCCAGAAGGGCATCGACGACCTCGCACAGCACTACCTCGCCAAGGAAGGCATCCTCGCCGTCCGCCGCGCCAAGAAGTCCGACCTCGAGTTCCTCTCGGAGGTCGTCGGCGCGTCGGTCGTCTCCGACCTCGAGGGCGCAAGCGAGGACGACCTCGGCTTCGGTGACGTCACCCGCGACGAGGAAGACGAACTGTTCTACGTCGAAGGCGAGGACGCCCACGGCGTCACCCTCCTGCTGCGCGGCTCGACCGACCACGTCGTCGACGAACTCGAGCGCGGCGTCAACGACGCGCTCGACGTCGTCGCCCAGACCGTCTCCGACGGCCGCGTGCTGGCCGGCGGCGGTGCGATCGAGGTCGAACTCGCCTCGCGGCTGCGCGACTACGCCGACAGCGTTTCGGGTCGCGAACAGCTGGCCGTCGAGGCCTTCGCCGACTCGCTCGAGCTCGTCCCGCGCGTGCTCGCCGAGAACGCCGGCCTCGACTCCATCGACACGCTCGTGGACCTGCGTGCGGCTCACGACGAGGACGACGTCACGGCTGGCCTGAACGTCTTCACGAACGACGTCGAGGACACCTTCGAGGCCGGCGTCGTCGAACCGGCCCACGCCAAAGAGCAGGCCGTCACCTCCGCATCCGAAGCCGCCAACCTCGTGCTCAAAATCGACGACATCATCTCCGCCGGCGACCTCTCGACCGACAAGGGCGAAGAGGAAGAAGGCGGAGCGCCCGGCGGCGGCATGGGCGGCATGGGCGGCGGCATGGGCGGCATGATGTAACGCCGGCTGCCAGCCCCACCACACTGGCCGCTTCCGACTCGAATCGCCCGTTCGACGATCCGAATTTTTGCTGCAGTCGACCTCGAGTGGCGACGCTTGGCTGCCCCGCTACGGTCAGCGCTCGTGACTCACCCGATAGACGACACACAAATGACCTATTTGCGCGGCCGCCGTACCACGAGCATGACCTATCGAACGACGTTCGGCTGGTCGCTGTTTACGACGGGGATCGTCACGCTCGTCCTGAAGGTATTGCCGGGCGATTCGCTGTGGTGGGGCCTCGGGTTTCTCGTTCTCGGAGCGACGGTCCTGTACGTCCGGTGACCGTCGACGAGTTTCGGAGGCGGCTTCGACTTTATGCGACTGGGTGTGGGACGATGAACCGATGGACATCCGGGAGTTCCCCGTCCTCACCGACGAGGACCAGCGGCTGGTCGACCGGCTCTCGACGGGACTCGGCGAGGACGCCGCGCGGGTTCTCGCCTACTTGCTGGGACGGCTCGAGGCCGACGCGTTCGATCGAACGGCGACCCTGACCGCGATCCACATCGGGACCGGACTCAGCAGAACCGCCACGCGGGAGTGTCTGCGTCGACTCGAGCGAACGGCGGTGATCGATCGAACGACCGTCGAGACGGCGACGCCGGGCCGGCCGCCGACCGCCTGGCACGCGGTCGCTCCGCGGGAGGAAACGATACGGCGCGTTGACAACTGGCACGCAACGCGGCTCCTCCAGCAGGGACTCCGCTTCGACGAACCGGGCGACGAAGGGCCTGTACCGACCGACGGGCAGGCCGACGGCGACCGCGAGACGCGAGGCGACGAGCGCCGATCGAACCCCACCAGCAAAGCGGATCCGGCTGGCGATCGGATCACCGTCGGCCTCAACTGGCGACCGAACGGGTTCCACCTGCCGCTGTTTGCCGCCGAAACGGACGGCTCCGCGGCGGAGACTCCCATCGACTTCCGGACCTACGCCGGCTCGAGTGCCGCCGCACGGGCCGTCGCGGAAAGCGACGTCGACGTCGGCGTCGCGGGAGCGGCGACGGTGCTTTACGAACGCGCTCGCGGGCTGGCGATCGTCCCGGTCGCCGTCCTCCTGCAGCGGTCGACGGTCGTCCTCTACACGACCCGGGAGGCGTTCGGCGAACCTTTCGAGGGCATCGAACAACTCCGGGGACGGCGGCTCGGAACGCCACACGCGACGGAGACGGCGTTGCTCGGTCGGCTCCTGCTCGAGCAGGCCGACGTCGGCGACGCCGTCGAGGTCGTCGAACTGGACGGCGAAGAACGGGACGCGCTCCGGGCGGGCACCGTCGACGTCGTGACCGGGATGGTCCCGGACGCTCGACGGTTGGCTCGGGACGGGCACTCGGTTGATGTCGTTTCCCTCGCCGATCAGTACCCGGCCTACGGACAGACGCTGATCACGACGCGGGAAGCAGTACAGCGCGACCGCGATCGGTCGCGACTCGAGCGGTTCCTCGCCGCGACGACGGCTGGGTGGGCGACGGCGACGCGTGCGCCGGCCGCGGCGGATGCGGCGGTCTCGGCGATCGCGGCTCGATCGAACGAGTCCCCCGAGCGGGTCGTCCGGACGTTCCGACTGGCAAGCGAGCGGTTCGGGAGCAGCGACGCCGTTCGGAAACGGGGGTGGGGGTGGCACACTCCCGACGACTGGCATGCCCTCCGCGCCGCGCTCGCACAGGGTGGTGTGCTCGCCGTCGAGTAACGTGGCTGCGGCCGACGGCGACGCGAGACGATCGCTCTATCGCACCGACAGGTCCGACTGGCCGTCCGGCTCCTCGAACTCGAGTTCGATCTCGAGTTCCCGGTCGCGCCGTTTCGTGAACTCGATCTCGACCTCGATCGGCTCGCGGTACTCGAACGGGATCTCCCACTCCGAACCGGCGATCGTGATCGTCGTATCGGCCTCGATCCGGTCGGCGAGCGTTCGGAGAAACGCCGCGGTTTCCTCCCGGGAGAGATACACCTCCCGCTCGAAAACCCCGTCCGTGATCGTTCGGCGCTCCCGAGTCCTGTCTTCCGGGACGTTGACTCTGTCCGTCATAAGCCAACGTTTGACACAGGTGGTGTTAAAAGTACATCAGCAGTCACTAACGCCGGACGCGCAATGGCGACCCCGTCGAAATCCTTCTTGGGAGCGACGGCGAAGACGCCCCCATGTCGCTCATCGCGGCGCTGGGAAACGGGACGCGACTCGAGATCCTTCACGAACTCTCCCGCGAGCCGAAGTACGTCTCGCAACTCGCGGAGGCGACCGGGACGGACGGCAAAACCGCTGCCCACCATCTCTCGACGCTCGAGGACGCCGGGCTAGTCGAGTGGTACATGCGGGGTAACCGGAAGTACTACGAACTGACCGCAGCCATCGAGTTACGGATCGCTCCGCCGCCGGAACGGACGTTCGTGTTACAGGCGGACCCGGTCGACGACGAGCCGAGTCGCTCGTGATCGAACGCGGCCGACCGAAGCGAGTCGCGGGAACCGCCGTGTATACTCCTCCCACGGAATCGTATGCACGGCTTGATGGTTATATGGTACCTGTTCACGTTCGAGGTGGCATGGTGGAAGCCCTCATCGAGGCGTTCGTCGAGGACCGGGGGATGTGGCTGGCGTACGTACTCCTGCTCGTCGGCGCTGTCGTTTTGACCTACAGCGTCGAGAAACTCATCAGCTACCTCACGCGGGCGGCCCTCGGTCTCGGGGTGTCGATATTCGGGCTGGCGATCGTCTTTACCGGCTTCGAGTTCGACGACACAGCCGTCGCGCTCGTGTTCGGTGCCGGCGGCCTCGAGCAGGTGGCGCTGGGGACCGCACTGGGAACCGCGCTCGCGATTACTGGGATCACACTGGCTGCGGCGGCCGTCTACAAACCGTTCCCGGTCGAGATCCCGCGTGACTATCTGCTTCTCCTCGTGGTGTCACCGCTGGGGCTGCTCCCGTTCGTCTTCGTCGGCACGCTCACGTTCGGCCACGGGCTTGCACTGACCGCGGTCTTCGTCGGCCTCTTCGGCTATATCATCTCCCGGGAGTTTCGGCGGGACGTCCCCGTTTTCAGGGACTCGGAGATCGCGGCACGGATCGAGGCCGACGGCGGCGTCCCGATCGACGAACTCAGTATCGGCGACGTCGATAACCGGGCGGTCCTCGAGGACATCCCGGAAGACGCGTTCGTCGCAGGTCGCGCGTACGAAGGGGCCCTCTGGATCGGACTGTCGCTGGTCGCACTGCTCGGCCTCGTCGCGGGGTCGATCCTCCTCGAGACGAGTTCGGCGGTGATCGCCGAGACCTGGGGGATCGAACACACCGTCTTCGGCGCGACGATCCTGACGATCGTGTTGACGTTCGAAAACCTGCTGTTGACGCTCGAACCGGTACGCAGGGGCGTCCCGGAGATCGGCATCGGACACGTCATCGGTAGCGTGATCTTCTCGGTTACCGCGAACGTCGGGGTTATCGCGTTCGTCGCCGACGTCGTCGTCCCCCGGGACGTGCTCGTCTTTCACCTTCCCGCGGTGATCCTCCTGACTGCCGTCGCCGCATACGCGATTTCGACCGGACGGCTCCGGCGGCGACACGGCTACGCCCTCGCCGGACTCTACGTCGGCTACTGGCTCGTCGCCATCCTCGTCTTCGGCGGCGTCCCGATCCCTGACCCGCTCTGAGCTAGTCCGTCGGGAAACGGTACGCTTTCGGGTGGAAGTGACAGTCCCGGTACCGAAGACGTCATGGATATCGGCTCCTGTTCGCGTTTCTCGTACTGACAGTGGTTATCGCGTACGGAACCGCCCGGTTCGAGTCACCCACGGTCGAGCAACTCGCCCGGCGGACGGGCGTCACCGGGACCGCAGACTGGGTCGGTCTCTTCTCGTCCCCGTGTGGATCTCCCTCCCCGTTCTCGCCGGCGCGGGTATCGGCGACGGTGACCTGTGGGCCGTCGGAGGTGCCCTCTGTCTGATCGCCATCGCCTCGCTCGAGACGCACCGACTGGTCACTCGAGCGGCGTATCGACCGCCGGAACGCGTCTCGCCGACCGCCGACGGCGATCTCGTCGCCACCTCCGGGACCCCGACCCGGCCGGGCGATGTCGACGTTCGAACGCTGGTCACGGGTCGATCCGCCGTATACGTCGACTGGCTCGTCCAGCAGCGCCGGACGCTGGAGGGTCGACACGTCTGGGACAGCCTCGCAAGCGAGGTGCGCAGTACCGCTTTCACGTCCGGGGACGGCACGGTACGGCTCGACGACGACCGGCTTTGCGTGTTCTCGAGCGCGTCGGATCGCGTCTCGGCCGCCCCGGAGATGCGCTTCCCGACTCCGTAACCGAGTTGCTCCGGACCCGAACTGCGCTTCCCGATCCGGACGCCAGAGGGAAGCGACTCTCGATCAGCGAGGCGTTCGTTCCCGCGGACGAGCCGGTAACCGTCATCGGGACGCCACGCCGCGGTCGCGCTTCCGGATCCGGGACCATCGATCGAGCGGAAACGGCACTGCAAAAACGCGTTTCCGGCTGCGGCATCTTCGGGGGAATGTTGCTGCTCGGCGGACAGTCGATCGCGTTCGCACTGTCGTCGGCCTCCCTTTCGGCGTTGCTGTAGCGCCGAGACGATCCGTTCCTCAACGCGACGACCGATGGGTGTCGGACGCCACGGTCGGCGAACTAAGTGCCTGACCGTCGTGGCGGTACCTATGAGTGGGGCAGGACTCCCGATCGCGTTCTTTCTCGTCCTGTTTCTCCTTGGAGTCCTCCTCGTGATCTGGTGCGTGGAGGTGTTCATCGAAGCGGTCGCCCGGAGTGCGGTCTCGCTCGGTATCTCCGGGTTCTTTCTGGCAGTCTTGTTGGCCGGCGTCGATCTCGAGAACGCCGTGCTGGGGCTTACCGCCGCTTTCGTCGCGCTCCCCGACCTCGCGCTCGGGACGGTCTTCGGCGAATCGCTGTTCGTCCTCGCGGTCGGGGTCGGGGTCGCGGGCCTCGTGGCTCCCTTCGAGTCGGCCGTACCGCGGATCTACCTGCTCATGCTGTTGTTCGTCCCGATTCCGGCGTTTGCGATGTCACTCGGCGGAACGATCGACCTCCAGCAGGGGGTGCTCCTCGTCGCCGCGTTCGTGCCGCTGCTCGCAGCCATTTTCTGGTACGAACGTCGGTCGAGGACGGCGTACATGCGCTCCGAGGAGGTACAAGCGGCACTCGAGACGGATCGCAGGGACGACGGGACGGAACCGGTGGCCGATAGCACGACGGCATCCAGCACCGACGCAACCGAGGGGGAGACAGTGGGGACGGATCGTGACGACTCCGTGATCCCGACGCTTGCACTCGATTTCGATCTGGATGCAGACGAGTTCGTCCCCGATCTCGAGGAGCGAAGCGGGACGTTCGCTCTCGGCGTGGCGATTCTCTCGATCGTGGGACTAACTGCTGGCTCGTTGCTCACCGTGGCCAGCGCTGAGCGGCTTTTCGTCGCGTTCGGGATTTCGGGGCTTGCGTTCGGGGCGACGGTGTTGAGTTTCATCGCCTCGATCGAAGAACTGGCTCTCACCGTCGAACCGGTGCGAAAGGGACGGCCGCACCTCGCCGTCGGAAACGTCGTCGGAAGTACGGTCTTTTATATGACGGCGAACGTCGGCCTGATCGCGCTCCTCCATCCGGTCGATACCGGCGGAGCGGTACTCTCGGTCCACTGGCCGTTCTTCGCCGGTTGTCTGCTCGTCGTGACGGTAATGCTCGCGCGGAATCGCGTAACGCGCGGCGGCGGCGTCGTCCTCGTCGGGCTCTATGTTGCCTACTGGGTCGCCAACTACGCCTGAAAACGCGGCGAGCAAAACGGACGACCGGAACGGACCTCGATCAGGTATCCTCGCCGACCTCGAGTTCGAACTGTTCGTTCTCGGAGACGGCGTTGAGGACGACGCTCGTGTTGGAGGCCTTGATGTCGGGGTCCGTAAGGAGGGTTTTGATCTGTTCGTTCATCCCGTCGGTATCCCTGAACTTGCCGATGGCGATGACGTCGTAATCGCCGGTAACCTCGTAGACGCTGATCATCTGGCGGTGCTCGCGGAGCGTGTCCGTAATATCGGGCAGCGCGTTCCCTTCGACCTGAAGCTGGATGACGGCGGTGACGTCGTAGCCGACCGCGTCGTAATCGATACGGGGCGTGTAGCCCTCGATGACGCCTTGCTCTTCGAGATCGGAGAGATGATTCGAGACCGTCGTGACGGAGACGTCCAACTCTTCAGCAAGACTGCGGAGGCTCGCACGGCCGTCGCCGAGAAGCGCATTTACTAGTTTCGCATCGAGATTTTCGTACGTCATCGATTGCAACCACTCATCCCGGCCTTTAGAAATTTACGAATATACAATTTCAGAGCAGGGAGAGAAGAATTGCTCGGAGCAGCAGGGTTTTAGTAGCGTGGTTACTTGGATAGCACGACGAGAAAGATGACAAGCGGAAACATCTCTGATTCCGAACGGGCCGTTTTGGACGAGATCGAAGCGAAAGATATCGATTTCCTTCGACTACAGTTTACTGATATTTTGGGAACGGTAAAGAACGTCTCGGTTCCGGCCCGGCAGGCCGAGAAGGCCTTTTCGGAGGGGATTTACTTCGACGGGTCGTCGATCGAGGGGTTCGTACGGATTCAGGAGTCGGACATGCGGCTCGTCCCCGACCCGGACACCTTCGCGATCCTCCCGTGGCGGGAGCGCGAGGAAGGTGCCTCCGCCCGGATGATCTGTGACGTGTACGACACGTCGACGGGTGAGCCGTTCGAGGGCGACCCGCGGCGGGTGCTGAAAAACGCCCTCGAGCGGGCGCGGGAGATGGGGTATACGGTAAACGCCGCGCCGGAGCCA
>NZ_HG315684.1:457610-764858 GCF_000455365.1 Halopiger djelfimassiliensis | reverse complement strand
GGACGACGAAATCGTCTACGACGCCTTGGGTGACCACGTCGCGCCGAAGTTCGTCGAAGCCAAACGCCAGGAGTTCGAGGAGTACCTCGTCGACGTCTCCCAGTGGGAACTCGACCGCTACCTCGAAACCTTCTGACGCGGGACGATCGATTTCGAGACGAGAACGAAGTTTTCCGCGCAGTACCGGCCACAGGAGTCCGAACGGTCAGGACCGCCAGTCGCTGATGCGATCGCGGAGCCGGCCCGGCACGCCGAGCAGGGAGAGACCGGCACCGAACAGCACCATCAACAGGTAGACGCCGAGCGTCGAGGTCCAGACGACGAACATCGCCAGAATGGCCCAGCCGTCGGTGAGGAAATAAAACGCCGCGATCGTCATCGCGGTTCCGTAGAGCAAAACGAGGTACGGTCCCCACCCGTGCGCGTGACTCCGGCGGACCCGCCGGCGGACGTACCGTTTGAGTTCGCTCTCGAGCGACTCCTTTTCGACGGTGCGGCGCTCGACGTTCTCCTCGAAGCCCTCGACGCGGTCGCGCAGGCGTTCGATCTCCTCCCGGAGCGCTTCGGGATCGTCCGCTCGGTCTCGGGTTCGGGCGCTCGAACGCGGTCGCGTTCGCTCGCCCGCGCCGTCCTCCGTGGCCCCCTCGTCGGCGTCGGCACCCGTGGCGTCGTCGGTCATCGCTTCTGTTCGAACCTGTCGAGCGCCGGGACTTTGTAGCTGCCGATCCACTTCACGGTCGGCGATGGTGGCGTTGACGACGGCACCGAAAACGAGGATGATCGCGCCGAGATACAGCCAGATGAGGACGAGAAACACGGCCCCCAGCGCGCCGTAGATCACGTACTCGCCGGCGTATCCGGCGTACAGCGAGAACGTTCGGCTCAGCACGAACCAGCCGACCGCGGCGATGATCGTTCCCGGAACCGCCTCGCCGAGGCCGACGTTTGCGTCCGGAAAGACGACGTACAGCGGCAAGAAGGTGGCAAAAAGGCCGAGGACGATAAACGGCGGGCCGAGGAGATCGATGCCGACGAACGGGACGAACCGAACCGCGAGCTCGAGAGCCCCGACGAGCGACAGTCCCACCGAGATCACGAGGAAGACGATCGTCGCGTCCCAGAACGAATCGAACAGCGACTTCGAGGCGGCGGTGCCGTATACCTTGGAAAAGGCCCGATCGAGGCCACGGAGCACTCGGCTCGAGCCCCACAGCAGGCCGACGGCACCGACGACGGTCGCGCTCTGGCGGCCGGTCTCGTCGACGAACGTCTCCGCGAGCAGTTCCTGAGCCGTCGGCGTGAGGACGTCACTTACTGCTGCCGTCAGCCGGGTAGCGAGCGCCTCACCGCCGATCGACGCGGCGATCCCGAGCGCCAGCAGCGTCAGCGGGACGAGCGAGATGAACCCATAGAACGCGACGCCGGCCGCGAGCAACGTCAACTGTTCGGTGCGAGCCAGCCGAACGATCCGGGTCGCAAGCTCGAGGCCCTCGCTGCGGTCGATCACGTCCGGTAGTTCGCCACGCGGACGCAATATGTGGTTGTGTGGCACACGCATGCAGCGGAAACGCGAACATCGTGTCCCGTACCGGTCCGCGGTTACTCGAGGCTCGCTTCGGTCGCCTCGCGGATTTCGCCGACGCCGGCGTCGGTCTTGAACGTCGTTCCGCCGTAGTGGGCGCGCGAGGCCGCGTAGCCCGCATCGCGCAGGTCCGCGAGGAACTCGTCCATCGCGTTGGCGGGGAGTCCCCAGTTCCGACAGAGTTTGTGCTGGTCGTAGTGGGTCGGTTCGTCGAGCTCGGCCTCCAGCGTCTCGCAGAGTTCGCGACCCTTGTCGGCGGTGCCGAACGTGTCGGGGATCTCCGCCCGAACCGCGGCGACGAACTCGCGGTCGCGGACGGGGCCGAGCCAGACGGGGCCGGCCGCGAGGATTCGGCTCCCGTCACAGTGGGGACAGCTCTCGAGCGGGTCGGCGATCAATCCCGGGTCGGCTTCCCGGTACAGGCAGTCCTCGCAGTGGTAGAGGAAGCCTAACTCGTCGATGGCGGCGTCCGCGGACGTTGCCCTGTGCTCGAGCTCGAGGTAGGTCCGGACGTAGTGGCTCGTCGCGTGGGTCAACAGCGGGCGGACCCCGACGTCGTACCGGGCGGCGCTGCGGGCCAGCGCGGAGATGAGGGTTCGAACGCCCATCTCGGGATGGTAGTCGGTGTTTCGAGGGACCGCCGAGTACGAGCGGACGCCGCTGTTGAAGTGGGCACCACACAGGGGCGCGGTGTCGGTCGCGGTCACACAGACCAGATCGCGGCAGTTCGCGAACGCGGCATCGGCAAACGGCATCGGCGTCCCGTAGGGATCGAGATCGATCACGTCGAAGGGTTCGTCGTGCATGAGGGCGCTGACGTTTCGGCGTTCGACCCGCGCCCGGTCGCCACAGCCGTTTCGCTCGAGGTTCGCCCGCGCGAGTTCGACGGCGTCGGCGTCGACGTCACAGCAGGTCACGTCCCAGCCGTCGGCGGCCGCCCGGACGCCGCGGACGCCGCTTGCCGTCATCGCGTCCAGATACGACTCGGCGCGATCCTCGCGCTCGCGGTAGGCTCGCAGCGTCGCGATCGTCAGATCCCGGTTCAACTCCTGTCGCGGGTTGTAAAACACCGACTCCTCGATCCCCTCGGTCTGTTCGCCGGGGACCTCGAGTTCGATCCCGCCCTCCGTGACGCGCATATCCACTCTCGTCGGTACCGGGCGAAAAACGGTGTGGTCTCCCGCGGCGACGCCGGCGGTTCGAAACGCCGCTGGCGGACAACCGAACCGATTTTACAGTTGGGAACACAGTTCCGCTCGTGGCGAACGCGAACCCCGTCGAGCGATGGCAAGCCCAACTCGAGGAGGCCGGCGAGCTGACGCCCGAGATCGTCGAGCGCGTCTCCCGGCTGCACGGCGACCGCGGGGTTCGTGCGATCGAAGCGGTCAGCGAAAACCGGGTCAAGGCCTACCGGGATTTCACCATCGTCGTCGGCTACAAGGACGAGTACATCGTCGAGGACGGCGGCTGTACCTGCAAGGACAGCGAGTACAACCTCGATCCGGATGACCCGACCGACCTCTGTTGGCACACGCTGGCGGTGGCGATCGCCCGGCGGGTCGGCCACGTCGACTACCACGACATGTGGTACTCCGACGTTCGGGAACTGTTGTAAGCGGGCATGCAGCGACGTGTGGGGCGAAACCCTGTCCTTCTTGGCGGTGCCGGCCTAACCCGCGACCATGGAACGACGGCAGCCACCGCAGACGGAAGAGGGTTGGTACGTCCTGCACGATTTCCGGACGATCGACTGGGATGCCTGGCGTGATGCCCCCGATCGTCGTCGCGAACGGGCGATCGACGAGGGGATCGACTACCTCGAGTCGGCAGCCCGCGTCGACGATGCCGACGAGGGGGACTCGGCGACGTTTTCGGTCCTCGGTCACAAGGCCGATCTGCTGGTCCTGCATCTGCGGCCCACGCTGGCCGACATCGATGCGCTCGAGCGGCGGTTCGAACACACGGCGCTGGCCGAGTTCACCGAACGGGCCGACTCGTATCTCTCTGTGACCGAGGTGTCGGGGTACATGTCCCAGGACTACTTCGACGAGGACGCGGAAGTCGAGGACACCGGGCTGGAGCGGTACATCGAGTCGCGGCTCAAACCCGAGATTCCCGACAGCGAGTTCGTCAGTTTCTACCCGATGAGCAAGCGCCGCGGGCCGGACCACAACTGGTACGAACTGCCCTTCGACGAGCGGGCCGACTACCTCGCCAACCACGGCGAGATCGGCAAGGGGTACGCGGGCCGGGTCACCCAGATCATCTCCGGCAGCATCGGCCTCGACGATTTCGAGTGGGGCGTGACGCTGTTCGGCGACGACCCGACCGACGTCAAGGAACTGCTCTACGAGATGCGTTTCGACCCCTCGAGTTCACGGTTCGCCGAGTTCGGCCGGTTCCTCTCGGCCCGGCGGTTCCCGCCGTCCCAGCTCGGTGCCTACCTCGCCGGCGACCCCGTCCCGCAGGCCGGGGCGGACTCGAGCGGTCACCCACACGCCGGCGAGGGCCACCCCCACGGCGGCGACTCGAACGGGCACTCACACGGCGACTCCGGCGGCCGACACGGCGGCGACGAGGGTGACGCCGTCCGCAGCGAACTCGAGGAACGCGGCATCTACGCCGGCCAGCCCCACGGCGAGGACGTTCACGCGGTCGCTCTCTACTCCGAGGCCGATCCCGCCGACCTCTTCGAGGAGGTCGACGGATTGCGATCGAACTTCGACCACTACGATACGCACGTGAAAACGGCCGTCTACGAGCCAAGCGACGTCTCGGCCGGCGGCGACGCCGAAACGGCGGTCGCCAGCCTCTGGGAGACCGAGCGGGCCGCAAACACCGCCGCCGGCTTCCTCGCTGACCTGCCGGGGATCGTCCGACAGGCCGGCGACGACGAGAGCGACTCGTGGGGAACGATGGGGATGTTCTACACCGTCAAGCCCGACCACCGCGGCGACTTCGTCGGCGTCTTCGAGGACACCGGCGACCTGCTCGCGGACATGGACGGCCACCGCAAGACCGACCTGCTTGTCAACCGCGAGGACGAAAACGACATGTTCATCGCCAGCCGCTGGGACTCCCGCGAGGACGCCATGGCCTTTTTCCGCAGCGACGCCTTCTCGGAGGCCGTCGAGTTCGGCCGTGACGTGCTCGAGGACCGGCCGCGCCACGTCTTCCTGGCCTGACCGGTCGGCTCCGGATCGTCCGTGCGGGTCGCCACTCGAGGACCGGGCAGATATGTAAGCTATTTTCCGCTTGGCGAGCGTCACAGGAGGAGGACAGTCTCTCCGAAATCGACACGTGCTGGTGGGTCTCGTCCCAATGACCGTCGATGGCACGGCAAAACGAATCAGTTTTCAGCGCTGTCTGGGCGGTGTATCGTTCCGTTCCGATCGTGTATCGGATCGCGGTCGCGTTCCTGTTTGGCACCGCAGTCGGTGCGGTTTTCGGCGAGCGAGCGGCCGTTCTCTCCCCGCTCGGGGATCTGTTCCTGAGGCTGCTCGAGATGCTGATCGTTCCGTTGATCGTGTTCACGCTGTTGGGCGGCCTCCGAAAGCTCACCCCGTCGAAGCTCGGGAAAGTCGGGGGACTGACGGTCGCTCTCTACGCGGCGACGACGGCCGTTGCGGCCGCGGTCGGGCTGGCGGTCGCGAACCTGTTCGATCCCGGCTCCGCGGTCGAGTTCACCGGCGGCGAAGCCGAGCAGGCCGACCCGCCGACGGTCGCCGACGTCGTGCTCGGCATCGTCCCGGAGAACCCGTTTGCGGCGATGGTCGAGGGTGAAATCCTGTCGATTATCTTCGCCGTCATCGTCTTCGGACTGGCGCTGACGATGGTTCGGGACTCGACGCCCGACGAGTCGATCGAACGCGCGATCGACGGCTTCTTCGCGTTCGTCGAGGCCGGGACCGAAGCGCTGTTCAAGATCGTCTGGGGGGTCATGGAGTACGGCGTGATCGGCGTCTTCGCCCTGATGGCCGCCTCGATCGGAACCGAAGGACTCGGCGCGATCGTGCAACTGGGCGCGCTCGTCGCCGTCATCGCCGTCGGGATCGTGATCCACATGACCGTCACCTACCTCGGGGTGTTTACCGTCGGAGTGCTCGGACAGTCGCCGGTTTCGTTCCTCAGCGGCGCGAAAGACGCCATGGTGACGGCGTTTACGATCCGTTCCTCGAGCGGCACGCTGCCGGTGACGATCGCCAACGCCGAGGAGAACCTCCGGATCGACGAGTCGGTCTACGGATTCGGGTTGCCGCTCGGAGCGACGATCAACATGGACGGCGCGGCGATCAGACAGGCCGTAACGGCAGTGTTTGCCGCTAATCTGGTCGGCGTCTCGCTCGGGCTGGCCGATCAGGTCGTCGTCCTCGCGACCGTGATCCTGATCAGCATCGGCACCGCCGGCGTCCCCGGGGCCGGCCTGATCATGCTCACCGTCATCCTGAACGCGCTCGGGTTGCCCCTCGAGATCGTCGGCTTCGTCGCCGGTGTCGATCCGATCCTCGGCCGGATCGCGACGACGAACAACGTCACCGGCGACCTCGCCGTCGCCTCCGTCGTCGGCAAGTGGACCGGCGCGATCGACCTTTCCGGCGGCGTCTGGGCCGACGGGCCGAACGCAGCGACGGGTGGCGAGGAACGCGTCACGACCGGGGATTGACCTCAGTGCCGGCCCGGATCGGCCGTCTCGTCGTAGAAGAAATAACCGGCGAGTCCCGCAAGCCCAAGCGCGAGGGTAATGTACGGCCAGTTCCCCGGCTCGCGGCCGGTCACGCGTCCGTGACCGGTGACGAACAGGGCAAAGCCGACGTGAGCGCAGGCCGTCGCGAAGAGAAACGCCGAAAGCTCCATTTCACTCGAGAGATACGTGGTGGTCCCAATAGCCGTTTCGAAGCCGGCCCGGCGCGTCTCGAGCAGCCACGGACCGAGGGCTGGTCGACAACACTGTGTGCGAAGCGAGACGGCGTGTGTCGGTCGAGTACCGACCGACGCGTCGCGTGGCAGCGACGCTGTGACGGCGCGAACCGAACGCGGTACAACGGCCTCAGAACTCGTGATCCGGATCGTCCTCGACGGCGCGTTTCATCGAGTCACGGCGTGCCTTGGCGTCCCGACCGGTCGCCTCGAGCAGGAAGTCGTTTTTCGCGTCGACGGCTTCGCTCGCGGCCTCGAGCTCGTCCGGGCCGAGTTCGGTCGGATCGCGTTCGTGGAACTCGACGCCGAGTTTGTCCTTCTTGCCGGAGTACTCGATGGCCCCGACGACGATCTTCTCGAAGACCGGGTTGTCGGGCTCCTCGATGAGGTAGAGGTCGCTTCCCTTGTACTCCTCGGTGCCGGTGATCGGCCCGAAGTAGTCCTCGACCGTCGACTCCATATCGGGGATTCGCTCCTCGAGATACTCGCCGCGACGCATCTTGTACTCTTTCATGGATTGGAGATACACGGCGGAGTGTTTACCTCTTTTCATAGCCGACGTTGTTCGCGCACAACACGTCACTCGAGCGTGACGTTATCGCGGCGTCGAGCCCGGCTGGCGGCGTATCACCGACCGACGTAACCGATGCCGACTACCGCCGGTTCGGTCGATTGACTCCCGTGTGGATACTTGCTTCGGGACCAGCGAGAAGTCGGTTCCGAGATGGGGGATCGATCGGTCGTCGAACACGGTATCCGAGAGCCAGAACCGGCTACAAAGATCCTCTCGAAGGAAGTTACTGGAGCGGCCGTTCGCCGAGATACCCTTTCCGGCAGTCGGGACAGATGTCCCCGGCCCGCAGCGAGCCGCGATCGCCCGCCGCGACGTACTCACAGCGCGGACAGTAGAACTCGGTTGGGCTGTCGTCGGACGGGCCGGTGGCCTCTTCGCCCGGCGTCGGCGCGGCACCGGCTCGCTCGATTCCGGTTCCGGAGTCGCCTGCGGATCCCGACTCGCGGTCGGCGTCGTCGGACGCCCCGCGAGTGGCCGCTTCGGCCGCAACGGCGTCCATATCGACGGTTTCGTCGACGGCACGGGTTCCGGTCGGTGCGTCGTGCTCGAGGACGACCGCATCGTCGTCTACCGGTTCGCCGTCGACGCTGAGGTCGTCGTCCCGATCCGTCTCCGGCCACTCTTCGGGGTCGTTCGACGCTCCAACCGGCGGGCCGACGTCCTCGGACTCCGGCCACTCGCCGCGATCGCGGTCGCGGTCGGTCGCCGGATCGTCCCCGTCGTCGTCGAGGATCTCGCCGTCGTCGGTGACCGGATCGCCGTTTTCGTCCGTGGGAACCTCGATCCCGTCATCGATCGACGACTCGGGGTCGCCCTCGGCGTCGGCCGTGGCGGGACTCTCGGGCTCCGCGGCGTCGATGAACTCGGCATCGTCCTCGCTCTCGTCGTCGGGACCGCCGGACTCCTCGTTTCGGTCGGAACTCGAGTCGGCGGTCTCGGGGTCGGGCTGGGCATCGGACATCGGTTCGTCGGGGGGCGATGGAGCGTTCGTCTCCGCGGAGATACTCGTCACTTCGGTGTTCTCGCTGATGATGTTTCGTTCGCCACAGCGGGAACACTCCTCGTACTCCTGGACGGTTACGACGACCTCACTGCCCCGTTCTTCGCGCTCGCGTTCGACTTCGGCCTCGCCGTAGTCGTGCCCGAGCAGCGAACATCGCAGGACCATTGTCCCACCGTACCGACCCAGGCCATAAAAAACGTACCGCCTGAACCCTCTCGATGCGTGTCACGTCCCGTTCGGGAGAGCGTGGTCGCATCGATCGGACGGAGGTGAACGGCAAACGTCAAATCCCGGGTCGTCGAATAGCAAGACGGATGAGAGCAAAGCAGGAGTACCGAAACCGGGAGCGGACGCAGGTGGCGGTACTCGATGCACTCGTCGATCGTGCCGAAGACGGGATGACCGTCTTCGAACTTCGGGCGGCCGTCGAGGCCGAGATCGACGACCTCGAAGAGGCCCTCTCGACGCTGAAAGCGGACGGGCTGATCGTCGTCGAATCTCACGGGGATGGAACCGTTATCAAGCCCGACGACCGCGTGGTTCCCGACGAACCGACCGACGCGGACGAGAACCAATCGATCGGGGACTGGCTTCGCGATCGGATTCCTTTTTGAATCGAAACGCCTGATACGCTCAGGCCCCTGGGAGTACGCAGGATGAGTGTCATCGAGTCTACGCACGAGGACCACGGAGCCACGTTCGGCGAGCGCGACGGGCGGACGATCGTCGAACACTTCGGGCGACCGGAGCGAACCCACCGCGCGGTGCGCAACGGCGTCGGCCTGCTCGAGTCGGCCTACGGCGTGATCGTCGTCGAGGGAGACGACCGCCTCGAGTACGTGGATAACGTCGTCTCGAACCGCGTCCCGCAAACGGACGGACAGGGCTGTTACGCGCTCGTCCTCGATCCACAGGGCGGCATCGAGGTCGAACTCTACATCTACAACGCGGGCGAGCGATTGTTGCTCTTCGTGCCGCCGACGGAAGCCCGGCCGCTGGCCGAGGAGTGGTCCGAGAAGGTGTTCATTCAGGACGTCGAGATCAGGGTGGCCACCGACGAGTACGCGATCTTCGGCGTTCACGGCCCGCAGGCGACGGAGAAAGTCGCGAGCGTCCTCAACGGGGCCGCGTCGCCCGACGAGTGCTACTCGTTCGTCCGGGGGACGATGGGCGACGAGGGCGTGACCGTCATCCGCACCGACGCGCTCACCGGGGAGGAGAGTTTCGAGGTCGTCTGTGCCGCCGACGATGCCGAGGCCGTCTACGATACGCTTCTCACGCAGGGGATGAACGCTGCACCCTTCGGCTATCGGACCTGGGATACCCTCACGCTCGAGGCCGGCTCGCCGCTTTTCGGGACCGAACTCGCGGGGACGATCCCGAACGTCCTCGGGCTGCGAAACGCACTCGACTTCGAGAAGGGCTGTTACGTCGGCCAGGAGGTCGTCTCCCGCGTGGAAAACCGCGGCCAGCCGAGCCGGAAGCTCGTGGGGTTGACGCTCGAGCCCGAACCGGGCGACGCCGGGAGCGAAGCGGCGGTTCCCGAACCGGGTGCCGCCGTCTTCGACGGCGACGCCTCCGTCGGCGAGATCACCCGCGCCGACGAAAGCCCGATGCTCGAGGACGTCATCGCGCTCGCGATCGTCGAGTTCGACCTCGAGAGCGACGCGGTGACGGTTCGCGTCGGCGGCGAGGAAACCCCTGCAACCCGTACCGAATTGCCCTTCGTCGACGGCTCGGACCGGTCGGACCGACTGCCGGCGTATCAGTAACGTCGACGGCTCGCCCCGCCGGAACTGGCCGGCCCCAACGTCAAGGCCGGCGACGGTGGAGTCCCCGTATGGGCTCGAGTAGCGACACGCCGATCGACGCGACGACCGACTTCGAGGAACTGTCCGCACGCGTTCGCACCCAATCCCAGCGGGCTCCGGGCTCGGACACCGAGCGGGTGACGATCCGGTCGTTCGAGGACGTCAGCTCCGAGACGCTCTCGGAACTGCTCGAGACTGCGGAAAGCGGGGCTTCCCATCCGGGCGATCTCGTCTTCGTCCTCTCGCGGACCAACGCCGAACGGCTCCGCGAGCAGGAGTTCGATCTCGACGAAAGCGACGACCTCGCGGACGAACTCGGTCGGCCGATACAGGTCGAGGACGAGATGCCGGACGATACGATTCTCCTGCTGGCTCCGGATGCGGTCGACGGCGAAGAGATCGTCGATCCGGACGCGATCGCGTGCGGGCTCGTCGGCACTACCGATTGAGCGGCTCCGGTCTCGATCCGGTCTCGAAGATTTCCGCGTACAGGCTCTCCGCGAGCGGATCGAGGTCCGACTCCGCCTCGTTTGCGGCCATCGTGTCGGCGACGCCTCGCCACTCGATCGACACCCGGGCGATCGGGATCAGCGCAAGCCCGCCGATAGTGACAGTCCCTTTCGGCGTTGTCACCGTCCATTCCGTCCGCATGCCGTTGGCCGACCGGGAAACGTCCTCGATCCGCCCGCCGGCGTCTGCCCACCGTTCGACGAGTCCGTCGGTGATTCGACGCAGTTGCCGTTCGCCCAGCAGGTGGGCCACGATCCCGCCACCCGAAAGGAGGACGAATGCAGCGAGTCCCAGCGACACGCCACCGTACGGAAGGTTCATCGACGCTGCAAGCCCCGCCGTTACGACGACCAGACCGAGAACCCGTGCATCGAACGCAGTGGGAACCGTCCCACTCCAAGTGGGTTCCTGGGAAGGCTGCTCGAGTTGCATCTGGTCGGGTGTGGCGTCGATGAGCGGATAGCCGTTCCCCTGTTCGAGTTCGGGCTTTATGGGCTTGGTGGACGGCGAGCAGTCTCCCGCTTTCGATTCGTGGCGAAACGGTCCGACCTGAGAATCCATCGGCATCGGGACCGCCTGCGTCGAGCGCTCGACCGTTTTCGAAACCGGAACTCACGCGATACCACTATGGGGGACGCCGGCCCAAGGACGAATATGGACGCATCCGACGTCACCGTCGACCTGGAAATCGAAGTCGAAGTGGATACCGACGAACTCGAACTCGAGGTCGAGGACCGACGCGAAGTCGAGGGACAACTCGACGCCAACGGCGTCACGATCGAAGTCGAAGCGGAAATCGAGGTCGAGGACGGCGACGGTACTGCCGACGAATCCGGTGGAGCGGACGGGACGGAAGAAGGCTAGACGACGGTACTGGACCAGTTTCCGTTGTCCGTCTGCCCCCGATCGTCGCGATCGGGGGGTCGGACTGTAACGGCCCCAACCTAAAACCCGAACCGGTGAAGTCGGTCGGTTTTCCGGGCCGAACCCTTGGGATCTGACGGTATGGCTCGGGACTACGCTGGCGACATGCGGTGGGGCTGGACGTGTCCCCGCTGTAGTGCGGACGCACCGGTTACGAGGGATCCCAGTTCGGAAACGTTCCGCTGGGAGTGTTCGACGGACTCCTGTCCGGCGATCGGGTTCGGGTTTTCCTCGCGGCGCAAGGCCAGACTGGCGCTCCGGGAGTTCAGCGAGCGGTATCGGAACATCTACCGGTAGCTCGTCGCCGAGTCGTCGAACCGAACGCGGCCCCGATCGGCGCGACCAACCCGAGGCCGTCGATCGTGGGGGACAGCTACTGCCGATGGAACGCTCGAGGACGGCGGTACCGCGACCGCAATCCCCTCGTGATGTCACTCTCGGGCCGGTTCCTCGACGCGATCGTAGCAGTTCCACCGATCGGGCGTGCTCAGCGTCGCCAGCTGTCCATTCGCGCCGTGGACATCGACGCCGCCGATAACCACGTCGCTGGCGGCGCTTTCCCCGACCATTGCGGCGGCGTCCACGGTCATGGGAAGGTCCGCGTCCAGATCGAGCACGTCGTCCCACCAGCGGCCGTTATCATCGTAGTAGCCGACGAACACGGAGACGAATTCCGCCTCGAGCGAATTACCCGTGATCTGAACGTTCGAACAGTCCTGCAGGACGATCGCGACGCCGTTCTCGAGCGTCCACTCCGGCCGAAGCGGTTGCTGGGTGTCCCGTGCTGCCAGTACCGGATTCACGGCGACGGCACTCGTGCCAACAGCCGCTAACACGGCCCGTCGCGGAAGGGTAGCGCGATCCTTCATGGGGATACCGTCAACGGACCATCACAAATAGCCCATAGTTATGGTACTGGACAGTCACGTTCCGATTGAAATCTCGTCTCGCGACGACAGTGCCGTTGGTCGTGTATACCGGACTCTCCGAATATTGCTCTCTCGTCACTCATCAGTGATTCAGTCTGACCAATATCAGTGATCGTCCGTCCGAATACACGTTCACGGAACTCTGTACAAGGGCTTAACAGGAATACGGTGATATCCGGCTGCATGGCAGATCGTCGGTCGGTACTTCCGTCATATCGATCTCGTCAGTCGCGGCCCTCGGTGGTTGCGTGACTTCCCGGCGGCAAAATGGGTTGATCTAGAGCTGAAGGATCACGGGTACGACGAGTGGCCACAACCGGTGCCGGATCGAGTCTCGTTCGAACCCTCCTTCGACTTGCATAGTGTCTGGAATCTATGAATACTGGCAGGCAACTCGACGGGAGGCCGTTAGAGAACGAGCGCTCGCTGCGATCCGGACGATCGGAGAGACGGTCGATGAGTTCCGCGTTCCCGGAGACGTGAGCCTGTATTGTTTGAAACACGGCGTCCAGTCAGCGTCGTACCATGGGTTACATATCTCACAACTCGACGAACTGCATCGGTTGACTGGTGATGATCGATTTGCGGAGTTTCGGGACGTGTTCCGCGCTGATTACGACCCCGATGGGTAAGATGCGACGGTTCTCTCGCTCCCGATATGGCTCGCTCCGGTGGCATTGCATCGACGATTCGGTCCGGGCAGGCTGACGGCCCCGTCATCCGGTGACCACGTGTGTCAGCAGAAACAGTCCGACCGCAACTGCAACGGCGGTCGTCCGACTGTACTCGAGCACGCCGAGAACGGCCCCGCCCCACACGATCGACCAGCCGAACACCGCAGAGAGGACGGCGTTCAAAACGAGCAACACCCGCGGATCTCCGTGGGAGGACTCGAGTCCCTCCCGAAACCCATCGTCCCTGCCGGAGTTCCGATCGCCGGTCATGGCGCAATACGCGGGTGTCGACCACTTAGCCGTTTCCCGTCTACTGACGCCTTGCCCGGTCGGTGGTTCAGGCTCGGACTGGAACGCACGGTCGGCATCACGGTCTCGGTCGTCCGCCCCGGTGTTCCGGAATGAAGCCACCGACGACGAATCACCATCATGTTTCTGGGGTAGAAAGTGATGAAAACTTACTTGTAATCCCCGGGTCAAGTTCGGCGTGACTATGACACAGTGTCCCCGCCGGACCCTCCTTGGAGGCATTGGCACGACGATTACCGTCGCACTGGCCGGAAACGCGGTCGCAGCGACGGAGGACGACGTCGCGTCCGAGAGCGCGTCCGTTCCATCGGAGTTCGATTCGCTTCTCGATTACCTTCCGGCCACGGTTGCGTCGGAGACGATGATGATTTCGGCTGTCGACTTCGAGCGCCGACGCGAGGCAAACGAACCGCACGAAATGAATCCACATACCGGTTCGTTCGATATCGATTCCGAGGCCGTCACAAAGCACGTTTCCGTGTTGGATTTCGGGGATGGGTACTCTCAGCCGATCACCGTGCTCAGCGGCGACATCGAAATCGACGGCGACGCCGAGACCCGCAAAACCGACGACGGAGTCGAATACGACTTCTACGACAGTGCCACTACCGATCTCGTCGCCGCCGATCTCGACGAAGTCATCGTCATCGGTAAGGAGTCGGGGATGCTCGAGGACGCCGTCGCCGCAGGTGCGGGCGAGAACACTCGACTACTGGAATCGGAATCCGAGGTCGCGGAAGCGTTCGAGACCGTCGACGACGCTGACAGCTACAACATCACCGTCGGCGACGAACAGTTAGGCCGTGAGATCGACGCCGACGCCGACGTTCGATACGCGGTCCACGCATCGACCGTCCTCGATCCGGATACGATGGCGGTCCAACTCGTCTTCGCGTTCGAGGACGAATCCGACGTGACCGACGAACTCGTGGAATCCCTCACCGGCGAGTTGGCGTACATGTCGTCCGAGGGCGAGCCCACAGTCGAGGTCGACGGCGCGGTCATCACCGTCACCGGCGAACGTGACCTCGAGAAGGAACGCGCCATCCGCGAACACGAGAGTCCCGGCATGCTCCAAACCGACCGCGATATCGATCCCGACGACGACATGCTCGAACTCGAAGTCGGGCGCGGCGATCCGACGCCGGTCGAGGACCTCACGCTCGAACTCGCCGATGAGGAGTACGACCGCGAGATCTGGGCCGACGGTCACGGGACGATCGAGGAGGGCGACACGATTCAAATCGACATGGACGACGTCGAGCCGAACGTCTCGGTGACCCTCAATCACGATCACGAACTCGGGAGTAGTTCGTCCGGGACGACGATCCTCAACCGGTTCGAGTTCGTGTACGACTACGACCTCGACGCCGAGACGCTCACCGTCGAGTACGCCGATGACTTCACGCTTGACGGCGACAGGATCCACCTCGCGGTCTACGAGGAACGGCCGTACTATCGCCACGACGAGGACGAACCCGAACCCCGAACGACCCGCCAGCCCTGGACCGGTGAAACGGTCCAAAGCGGCCATCAGGAAACGCTCGAGGGGATTCGTCCGGGTGACGCCGTCATCGTCGGCTGGGACGGAGCGAGCTACAAGGACAGCATCGGGACCGAATTCGTCGACCCACCGGGGCTCGTTCGCTTCGAGTACGACTACGGCAGCGAGACGCTTTCGGCGACTATCGAGTTCGGTGAAGACGCCGACGTGGCCGAACAGCCGGCCGAGAAGTACGAACTGCTGGTCGAGGAGGAGCCGGCCGACACGCAGTGGACCGACGAGTACGAGACCGTCTCCGACGGCGCGACGATCGAGGTCACGGACGTCCCGATCGGAACCAACGTGTCCGCGGTCTGGGGAGACGACGAGATCACTGTCGGCGGGACCAAAACCCGACCCTCGATCGAACTCGAACTCGACGGGAACGAGATCGAACACGTCGGCGGCGATGCGCTTCTCGCGTCGAAACTCACGGCCACCGCATGGGCGGAAGACGGACGGACCGAGGTCGACCTCGGCGACGAGATCGACGGCGACTTCGAAGAAGGTGACACCGTGACCTTCGACGTCGACGGGATCCGACATGTGACGCTCAAGTACGACGAGGAGTATCGAGTCGGATTCGCATACACCGAGTCGTAACGGCCCCAAGAGCGTCTCGTCGAAAGGTGGACCGTTGCGGAATCGAGCGTGCCCGTTCGGGCATCTCCTGTGACCGCATCGATGACGGCGTGACAGCTTTTTGCCTCGAGCGACAATCATGCCCAACGATGACAGTTGCCGACCGGATCGCGGCCTACCGGGCGACGCTCGAGGAGTGGCTCCACGGACTCTATCACGGACTGATCGTCCATCCGGCCTCCGAGAAGATCGAGGCCGAGGCCGAGGATCTCGAGGATGCGTTCATGCTGGCGTGTTTCCCCGACGCCTTCGGCGTTCCGAGTCCGGTGTCGTACTACACGGCCGAACTCCTGCCACACCTGCAAGCGGAGTTCGAGGCCTGGGAACGGCGACTGTGGGATCGGCGGTCGCTCATCGAACGCAAGGGACACCAGTATCACTTCTGAGGCGATGACGGAATTCGTCTTCTTCGGCGGCAAAGGCGGGGTCGGTAAGACGACGATCGCGAGCGCCTACGCGCTCGAGTGTGCTGACGCGGGTCTCGAGACGCTCGTGGTCTCGACGGACCCGGCACACAGTACGGCCGACGTCTTCGAACAGGAGTTCGGCGACGATCCACAACCGATCGAGGGGTACGACGGGCTCTCGGCGATGGAGATCGATCCGGAGCGGGAGGTACAGGAACACCTGCAGGGGCTCAAACAACAGCTGAGCGAGCAGGTGAGCGCGGCGATGGTCAACGAAATCGACGCCCAGCTCGAGTTGGCCCATCGGACGCCCGGAGCGTACGAATCGGCCCTGTTCGACCGGTTTATCGAGGTGATGCAAAACGCCGACCCGTACGAGACCGTCGTGTTCGATACCTCGCCGACCGGGTCGACGCTGCGGTTGCTCGCATTGCCCGACCTGCTCGAGCGGTGGGTCGAGCGGCTGCTGGAAAAGCGCGAGCGCAGCATCGACCGCTACGAGAAGGCCGCGATCGGGAACCGAAAGCCCCGGCGCGTGATGGACGGCGACCCAATCGTGGCGCGCCTGCAGGAGCGCAAGGAGCGATTCGAGTTCGCCGGGACGGTGTTGCGCGAGGAGGCGACGTTCTATCTCGTGTTGAACCCCGACGAACTCTCGATCCGCGAGACGCGGCGGTCGATCGAGACGCTCGAAGCCGCCGACCTGTCCGTTCGGGGACTCGTCGTCAACCGGTTGACCCCCGAACCCGACCCGCACGAGGAGGGTCGAGGGGCGCGGTATCTCCGCCGGCGCGTCGCAACCGAACGCGACCGACTCGAGCACATCGACGACGCGTTCGACGTCCCGACCGTCGCGACGATCGAAACTCGGCCCGAGGAGGTTCGGGGAACCCTTCTCGAGGACGTCGCCGCCGAACTCGAGGTCAAACCGGGCGAGGAACTGCGGATCGGCTAGCGACCGTGGATCAGCGGGCTGGCGGGGACGGCGGACCGATTCGTGTGTCTCGGTGAATTTCGATCGGGATCGAAAATTCATGTATTGTGGGGAATTATATTTATAATGGTTCCGTGCGACCCATGGTACGGGAGACAATACCATGGCAGGAGTGATCTGGATCGTCGCGCTGGTGTTGGCGCTGTTTACCGCCGCGTACTTCGGATACGGGCGGTATCTCTCGCGGTTCGTCGACCTCGACGACAGTCGGGAGACGCCGGCACACAAGTATCAGGACGGACAGGAGTACGTTCCCGCGAAGAAGCCTGTGTTACTGGGGCATCACTACTCGAGCATCGCCGGGGGTGCGCCCATCGTCGGGCCGATCACGGCCGCGCTGGTCTGGGGATGGGTCCCGGCGGTGCTGTGGGTCGCGATCGGGAACCCGCTGATCGGCGCGGTTCACGACTTCATCTCGCTGTCGGGGAGCCTTCGACACGAGGGGAAGTCGATCGGCTACATCATCGGCGAGTACGTCGGCGAGCGCGGCAAGAACATGCTACTGTGGTTCGCGTTCCTGTTGACGATTCTGGTGGTGGCAGTGTTCGCGCTGGTCATCGGCATCGTCTTCGACGCCTATCCGCAGGCTGCCACGGCGAGCCTCCTCTACATCGCGCTCGCGTTCGGATTTGGCTTCTGGCTGTACCAGTTGAACCTGCCGTTCTCGGTCGGGACGGTCGTCTTCGTCGCCGGCATCTTCGCGTCGGTGTACGTGGGTATCAGGTACCCGATCGCGCTGTTCGGCTCGGAGTTTCCGAACGCCACGGGGACGATCGTCCTGTTCGGCGAGACCGCTCCGGCGGTGGTCCCCGAACTCGGTTTTAACGCGAACATCGGCGCGTGGGTGGTGATAATGCTCGTTTACGGTGGGCTCGCCAGCGTCTTGCCGGTGTGGATGCTCCTCCAGCCCCGCGACTACCTGTCGTCGTTCCTGCTGTACACCGGCGTCGGTGGCGCACTGCTTGCCGTCATCGTCGGCACGTTCGTCACCACCACCAGCGAGCCGCTCACGTTTCAGGTCGATGCGTGGTACGGGGTGTTCGGCAGCGACAACGCGGCGTACGAACTGATGCCGCTTTTCCCGTTGCTGTTCATCACGATCGCTTGCGGGACGATCAGCGGGTTCCACTCGCTGGTCTCCTCGGGAACGACGGCCAAACAGTTGGACAAGGAGACGGACGCTCGGCTGATCGGCTACGGCGGGATGCTCGGCGAAGGCCTGCTCGCCGCCGTCGCGCTCTGTACCATCGCCGTGGTCGGGATCGCCGAAGGGACCGGTATCGGGCTCGCGCTCCCGAACTTCGCGACTGGGGGCGGCGTGATCTTCACCGCCTTCGGCATCCCGGAGAGCTACGGCGCGCCGTTCATGGCGCTCGTCCTCGCCAGCTTCCTCCTGACCAGCATGGACACCGCCGTCCGACTCAGCAGATACATGGTCGAAGAGGTCATCGGGACCCCCGAAACGTCGATCGAGGGCTACGGCGCGAATCGGTACGTAAACACGAGCATCATCGTGATCGTCGCGTTCCTGCTTCTCGGAACGGGAAGCTGGGAGGACCTGTGGCTGTTGTTCGGCGGTGCAAACCAGTTGCTCGCCGCGCTGGCGCTGCTTACCGGAACCGTCTGGCTCGCCAACTGGGACCGAAGCAAACAACTGCTCAGTACGGGCGTCCCGCTGGTGGTGATGGCAGTCATTACGGTCATCGGTCTCCTGTGGGTCGCACTCTATCAGGTGCTGTACACTCGGCTCCTGTCGGGCGATCCCGGATTCTGGACCTGGATCGCCGGCAGCAGCCAGTTCGTCATCAACCTGACGCTGGTCGGACTCGCCGTGGCCTTGCTGTGGCTCGGCTACGGCAACATCAAGTCCACGGGAACCGTCGGCGAAGAACCAGTCGCCGCCGACGGCGGCGATACAGCCGAGGACGATTAGAGCTGTAGCCGCCGGGCGATCAGCTCGAGAACACCGGGCTCCTCCCGTTCGATCGGCTCCCAGAGCCGAAAGGCCGTCGCGACGTCGGCGTTCTCGCTTGCAACCGCTTCCTCCCGCTCGGGTGTGACGACGACCACGTTGAGTTCGTAGTGGCCGTGGTACCCGTAGGACAACAGCGTCCGTTCGGCGAAGCGGGTAACGCGGCTCCGTACCGCCTCGGGGATCGACGGCGCGAGCAGGACGAACGTAAATTCCGTACAGAAGTGTTCCTCGTCGGGCTCGATCCACTCGTCGGCCAACTCGCGGCCGAGATCGAGGTACCGATCGAGCGTTCGGTCGTCGACTCGAGGCACGTGCGTGACGAACAGGTGTTCCGTCGACTCGTGTTCGGCGATCGAGATCGAAGGATGGAGGAAGTGTTTCCGGTTGACGATATCCATCCGCCCGTACAGCGTGAACCGCTCGTTCCCGACATCGTAGTCCTTCTCGAGGTCGTAGTTGTACATGAGTCGGGTACTGACCCGATCGACGTACTCGTCGTCCCAGTCGGGAACCTCCTCGCGGCGGTCACGTGGACCCGACTCGCGTTCGCGGTCCGCTGCCGTCGCTCCGTCGGCCGCGTCCGGGCGGTCGATCCCCGTTTCGGTGCGATCGTCCGTGAATCGCTCGTGATCACGCATTCCTGTCACCGTGTGCGGACGTCGCTGACGCGGCTCCGTCTCGAGCCGTCGCCGCCGAGCCGGTTACGGCGGGTCGTTCCATGTGGTCACATATCATGCGTGAGCCAAAAGTCCGTCGGCGCAGCCGGTACCAGCGTTTAAGAATCGCCGGACCGTACCACGGTATAACATGCCAAAGGAACGGGAAGCGTGTGGCCGCTGTTCGATGTCAGTTGCGGTCGACGTCGCGGAGACCGACCGTAACGAGGACGGCCGAGCGGGCCGCGATCCCGTCGACGAGAACCGGATCGAGGTCGACGAGGACGAGTTGCGTACCGTCTCACCAGACGGCTGGATCGCGGGGGTCTCGAGCCGCCTCGACGGTGCCGTCGAGCGGCTCATCTGGGGCCGGTAACCGGCCGCCCTCTCGAGTATCAGTTCGTCGTGATGATCTCGATCACGTCGCGGGCCTCGACCTCGTAGTCCTTACCGAGTTGGCGGTTCGTCCGGCAGTCGATTGCGTGCAGGAAGCCATCGCCGATGTCTGAGTGGAGGCTGTACGCGAAGTCCTCGGCGGTCGATCCCGGCGGGATCAGGTAACAGTCCGGGAGCACTTCGCCGCGTTCGTTCCCCAGCCCGTTCGCGCCGCCGGGGAAGACCGGTGTCACGCCGAGAACGTCGAACAGCGCCGTTTCGAGGGCCGCCTGCACCCCCGTCGCGCCGTAGTCGTCGAGAAAGGTCCGGATCTGCTCGAGTCCCTGCTCTTGCTCGCCCGAAATATCGCCCGTGATTTCGAAATCCGCATCGCCCGGTCGGTAGTCGACGACGCCGGCCCTATCGGCGGACTTCAGCGCTTTCTCCGCGTGGGCACTACAGGGGACGAACGTGAGGTGGGCGTAGTCCGGGTCGCTCGTGATCCCCTCGTAGTTCTCCTGTGCGGCCGGCAGATCCATCTTGTTCGCCGCGACGACCATCGGTTTGGTTTCCTTGCGGATCTCGCGGGCGAGTTCGAGTCTGTCCTCGGCATCCCACGCCTCGGGTTCGAAGCCGACATCGACGCGCCGGATCAGGCGTTTGATCTCGTCTTCGGTGGTCTTGAACGCGCTCATCTGCTCGGCGAGTTCCTCCTCGATGGCGTCGTCCTCGGTCGTATACCCCGACTCGTAGCGTTCGATCCCCTTCTCGAGGACGCCGAGATACCACTGGTCGAGTTCCTCCTCGAGGAAGTCGATGTCCTTCCGGGGGTCGTGGTCCTCGGTGGGTTCGCCCTCGAGATCGGTCTGGCCGGAGAAGTCGACGACGTGGACGAGCACGTCGGTTTCGTTGAGGTCAGTGAGGAACTGGTTGCCCAGTCCGGCACCCTCGTGGGCACCCGGAATGAGGCCGGCGACGTCGACGAGTTTCGTCGGAACGAACCGCGTGCCGTCGTCGCAGTAGCCGACGTTCGGGGTACACTCCTCGTCGAACTCGGGGGCCGCACAGTCGACGCGGACGTAGGCCTCGCCCACGCTTGGGTCGATCGTCGTGAACGGATAGGCACCTTCGGGAACGTCGTTCATCGTCGCCGCGTTGAAAAAGGAGGACTTGCCGACGGACGGTTTGCCGACGAGTCCAATCCGGTAACTCGTACTCATTGGTCGTCCCTGGTGCGGCCCGACTAAACGGGTTTCCTTCCGGCAACGCTCTGTACTGCCTTCACATGGCACAGGAGTTCCGAGCCGGTCGGCCCACGAGAGCGTGCCGGATCGAGACGCGCTCGCAGTGAAGTGCCAGCCAGCGCGACTCTCGTCGATCTGGCAATAATCTCTGGTTATACCAAATACAGGAAAATATTACCACAAAATAGGAAGATATTACTCACTATCGTTCGTGTCGTTCGGACATGACCGCACCCGAACGGGCGTTCGAGACGCTCGCCGTCACCGCGGGCGAGGAGCCGTTCCGGACCGGAAGCGAAGCGGGCGACGTCACCGCGCCGCTCCATCTGGCCTCGACCTACGCGTTGCCGGGTCTGGACACCGAGTTGAGCCTCGACGACGTCGATCCCGACGCCGGCGAGTTCGTCTACTCGCGGCTGTCGAACCCGACCAGACACGCCCTCGAGACGCGACTGGCCGCGCTCGAGGGCGGCGAGTACGCGATGGCGTTCTCGTCCGGAACGGCGGCGATTTTCACGACGATCCTGTCGGTCGTCGAGCCGGGAGACCACCTCGTCGCGTTCGACGACCTCTACGCCGGCACCCGGCGGATGCTCGAGGAGGTCTTCGCGGGCCGGCTGAACGTGGACGTGGAGTTCGTCGACGCGACCGAGACGGCGGCCGTCGATGCGGCAGTCACCGACGAGACGGCGTTCGTCTGGATGGAGACACCAACGAATCCGAAACTCGGCCTCTGTGATATCGCCGCGATCGCCGCAATCGCGGCCAGCGCGGACGCGACCTTCGGGGTCGACAACACCTTCGCGAGCCCGTACTTCCAGCGTCCGCTCGAGTTGGGCGCGGATGTCGTCGCCCACAGCACGACGAAGTATCTCAACGGCCACTCGGACTCGATCGGCGGGGCCGTCGTTACGAGCGACGACTCGCTTGCCGAACGGCTCCAGTTTCACCAGCAGGTCGGCGTCGGCGATATGCTCGCCCCGTTCGACAGCTACCTCGTTCTCCGGGGGCTGAAAACGCTGCACATGCGGATGCGCCAGCACGAGCGCAACGCCGTCGCTCTCGCGGAGTTCCTCGAGGGCCATGAACTCGTCTCGGACGTCTACTACCCCGGTCTCGAGAGCCACCCACAGCACGACCTCGCCCGCGAACAGATGGACGGCTTCGGCGGCATCCTCTCGTTCGAACTCGAGGGCGACATCGACGACGCGGCGGCCTTCGTGGAAGCGCTCGAGGAGTTTACGCTCGCGGTTTCGGTCGGCGGCGTCGAGAGCCTGATCGAACTCCCCGCCGGAATGACCCACGAACCGCTTTCGCGGGCCGAACGGGAGAACCTCGGGATCACCGATACGCTCGTTCGCGTGTCCGCTGGCGTCGAGGGAACCGACGATCTGCTTGCCGACCTCGAGCGCGGGTTCGACGCGATACGGCGTCGCTCGTCCGTTCCGACCGACGACTGAGACCGGTTATCCGACGATCGAGCGCCAGCTCCACCCGGCGAGGGCGACGACGACGAGTACGAGGACGGCAAAGACGGCCCACTGCTGTGTCTGGGTGTCGGCGATCGGTCCGAACACGTCCATGACGCCGGTCGCCTGCATCAGCGCGATCACGAGCAGCCACAGCGCGAGGATCGAGACGACGGCGATCCCTACCCAGTTGCGGATGATCCGCTGATCCTCCTGTTTGGCCTCCGTTTTCGTATTCGTCGGTTTCTCCGTCGGCTCCCGATCGGGGTCGGACATACGGAGAGCTAGCCCGGTCGGGCGGGAAACGGTTCCACCTGCAGGTTCCGGCTTCGTTCCCGTCGGATACGACGCCCCGAGAGTCGAGTTTCTGTGGCTCACTCGAGCACGTCGGCCAGCGCGTCCATCGTCCGCTCGACGTGATCGACGCGGGCGTTGTGACCCATGTGGCCGATCCGGAGCACGTCGTCCTCGAGGTCGCCGAGCCCGGTCGCGAGGACGATCCCGTGCTCATCGAGCACGGCCTGTTGGAGGGTCGCGGCTCGGCCCTCGACGTCGAGTGCCGTCACCGTCGGCGAGCAGTCGGCCTCGTCGGCGGGGTACAGCTCCAGCCCGAGCGATCGGGCCCGCTCGCGACACAGGGCCGCGGCCGTCTCGTGTCGATCGAAGACGGTCTCGAGGCCCTCCTCGAACAGCAGTTCGACGGCGGCGTCGAGCCCGTAGAGGTTCGCCGTCAGGTGCGTGTAGGGGAACCACTCGTCGGCGGCGGCGGTACGCCACGGCTCGAGGTCGGTGTAGAACGACTGCGTCTCGACGGCTTCGATGCGGTCCCACGCGCGGTCGCTGATCGCGCAGGTCGCCAGCCCCGGCGGCGCGCTGAGACACTTCTGGCTCGCGCCCAGACAGACGTCGATCCGGTCGGTCGGGACGGGCGTACCGCCCAGCGACGAGACCGCGTCGACGACCGAGATGACGCCGCGGTCCTCGAGGACGTCGAGGATCGGCTCGAGGTCGGTGAGCGTCCCCGTCGGCGTCTCGCAGTGGACCATCGTCGCGAGATCGAACGGCTCGCCGGCGTCGGCTGCCCGATCGAGTTCGTCGCGGACGGCGTCGGCCCCGAGGGTCCCCCGCCAGGGGAACTCGCAGGTGACGGCCTCGCCGCCGTACTGTTCGACGAAATCGGCAAAGCCGTCGCCGTAGAGCCCGTTCGAGAGACAGAGGACGCGGTCACCTTCCTCGACGAGCGAGGCGATCGCGGCCTCGAGACCGAGGATGCCTTCGCCGCCGAGGACGACGACGTCCCGGCTCCCCGCCTGTCCGCTCGAGTCGCTGCCGGCCGTCGGTCCGGCTCGATACAGCCGTTCGAGTTTCTCGGTCAACGATCGGTAGAACTCGAAGAACTCGGCCTCGACGTCGGGATTGGGCGTCGGTTCGGCCATTCGGTTCCTGACGGCTCCGGGGACCTCGGTCGGTCCCGGCGTCATCCGCACCCTGTTCGTGGTCATACCCCTATGCCCACGTCCGTTCCGATAAACCCCTCGAGCCCGGCGCGGCGTCGCCGGAGCGTCCCGCGGACGACCGGCGTTACGGGAAAGATCCCGAACGAAACGCGCTCGATCTCCTCGACGGCGAACGCGTCGTGTTCGACGAACCGCTCGACGGTTTTCCGGGTCAGCTGGCAGCCGCCGGCGGCACGCTCCCACAGCGGGTTCAGGAGGTCCTGTCCCGTGCCGCGCCAGCCGTCGGCGTGGACGTGCTCGAGAAACCGGAACTCGCCGTCCGGTTTCAGGACGCGTGCGACCTCGTCTATGGCGGCGTCGGGGTCCTGAACGGTACAGAAGACGACGGCCGAGACGACGATGTCGAAGGCGTCGTCCGGATAGGGAAGCGACTCCGCGCGGGCGTCACGGAGCCGTACCGGAACGTCGTTCTTCCGGGCCGCTCGGTGCGCCCGCTTTCGCATGTGCGGGTCCGGTTCGATGGCGTGGTACTCGAGACCGTCGTCCGCGTTGGCGGCGACGAACGGAACCATCGCTCCGTTTCCGATGCCGAGTTCGAGGACACGCCCCGAGAGGTTCCGGGCGAGATACGTCCGGTGGGGCTTCATCGACGGCGGTTCGGGCAGCCATCGATCGTACACCGCCGCGAAGAGCGGGTGGGAAACGGTCGGCTCCGAACCGTCTCCCGTCGAGGTTCCGTGCGGGTGGTCGTCGGACATTCGTCTACTCGAGGTGACGATCAACTGACGGATAACCGTTTCCCCGACGGCTACCGGATCGTGTTCGGAATGCTGTCGATCACGTCGGTCGCGAGGACGCCGGGTCCGTATTCGGCCGTCGCCAGCTCGCCGCTTTTGCCGAGGATCCACGCGCCCAGTTCCGCCGCCTCCCGCCGTTCCATCCCCTGCCCGAGCAGCGAGGCGGTGATCCCGGCGAGCGTGTCACCGGTCCCTGCGACGGTCAGCGCCGACGTGCCGGTCTCGTTGTGCAGCCGTTCGCCGTCGGCGACGATCTCGTCGACGTCCCCCGTCAGCGTGATCACCGCGCCCGTCTCCTCGGTGAACGTCTCGAGCGACCCGTAGGTCTCGTAGATCGGGTCGTCTTCGGAACCACTCGGCGTGAGCACGGCGTTCGAGAGGTCGGCCTCGAGCGCGGGTTCGATCGCGAGTGCGTCGACCACGACCGGGATGGAGACGGAGTCGATCGTCTCACAGACCGCCCGCGTTTCCGCGTCGACCAGGCCGGGACCGATCACGAGCGCGTCCGCCCACTCGCTGACATCGCGGGTTCGCTCGACCGCGCCCTCGTCGAACCGCTCGCCGGCGTAGTAGCTGACGAGCAGGTTCAGCGAGTGGCTCGCGACGATCTCGTAGATGTTCTCGGCGACGAGCGCGCGAACGTGGTCCGATCCCGTCCGAAGCGCGGCCGTTCCGACGATCGCCGGCTGATTCGGATAGTCGATGCTGCCGCCAACGACGGCGACGCGGCCGCTTTCCGTACCGGACTCCTCGGACACGTTCGACAGCGTTCGTTGCAGGCGTCCCATACGGGTCGTCGCGAGGCTCCGGTCGTAGGCGTTGGGCAGGCGTGTTCCGGTCGCTTCCGGGCGGCGGATCGGCTGCCGTCGTATGCCACGTCAAACCGTAGTGCGTGGGCGATCTACGTCCGTTAGACCCATGTTCGACGACAGGACCGACGCCGGCAACCGGCTCGCGGCCGAACTCGAGCGCCGCGGACTCGAGGCCGATATCGTCCTCGGGATCCCGCGCGGAGCCTTGCCCGTCGCCCGGCCCGTCGCGGATGCGCTCGGGGCCGAACTGGATATCGTCGTCGCCCGGAAGATGGGCGCGCCGAACAACCCCGAACTGGCCCTCGGCGCGGTCGCGAGCGACGGCAGCACCCGGTACAACGACGATCTGATCGATCGGCTCGACGTCTCCGAGACCTATCTCGAGGAGATCCGCGACGAAGAGGCCGAAAACGCGCGCCTGAAGGCCGATCGGTACCGGGAAACGGACGGCATGCCGGATCTGCGCGGGAAGCGCGTGGTCGTCGTCGACGACGGCGTCGCGACCGGGGCGACCGCGACGGCTTGTCTGCGGCAGGTTCAGGAGGCCGACGCCGACACCATCGTCCTTGCGGTCCCCGTCGGCTCGCCACAGTCGATCGAGTCCCTCGAGCGGGAGGCCGACGAGGTGATCGCGCTCCGGACGCCCCAGAACTTCCGCGCGGTGGGCCAGTTCTACCGGGAGTTCGGACAGGTGACCGACGAGGAAGCGATGGCCTACCTCGAGGGCTGACCGTCGGGGGTTCTCAGTCGATCGGAATGCGGGTCACCGTCCGCGACGGCGATCGGACCGGGACCGGCGTCTCCCCGTCGTCGTCCCGCGACTCGAGGTCCTCGAGGCGGCGCTCGATACCGAGGTGATGTCCCGCCCCGACGACCGCGACGACGTCGTGGCCCTCACGCCGGAGTGCGTGAAGCCGCGCGGCCATCGCCCGATCGCGGCGGTCGATCAGTACGTCCGTCAGCTCCGGGAGGAACCACCGGAGCTGTTCGATCGCCGGCTGGACGTCCTCGCCGCTCGTGATGTCCTCGAACGGCAGCGTGAGCAGTTCGAACTGCGCGACCTGCTGGCTCGGGGGCATCCGCTGGGCCCGGACGAACAGTTTCGGCAGGAGGTCCGGACCGACCCGTGAGGAAAGTGCGGCGACGGTCTCTTCGATCGGATCGTCGATGAGCGCGACGTCGGTCCCGAGTTCGGCGGCGGTCTCGATGGCCGTCTCCATGTCGGTCTTGCCCGGATCGAGCCCGTACAGTCGGACCACTGTCCGCTGGACCGCTCGCAACACGTTGTAGGCGGCCGCAGTCGCCGGCGGAAGGTCCCGGGCCAGTTCGAACGGAGTCTCTCGATCGGTTCGCTCGAGGCGTTCGTACCGTCGCTCGTCGAGTTCGACGGCGACGAGATCTGGCTCCGTCTCGCGGATCGTCGTTCGCACGCGACGGCGGTGGGTCGGCGAAAAGTGGACGCTCGGGACGACGGTGATGGATCCGGTGGCGGACATCCCCTCGACGTTCGCGCTCTACGGTCTTGAAACAGTGGCCTGCGGTACCACTAACCACGAAAGGGGACGATCCGCCACCGGTGTCCAATGGGACGACGCCGTTACTCGATCGGCGTCCGCCGGTTGCGCATGTCGGCACCACAGTCGGGGCATGCGCCCGGGGTCGACGCTTGCACGACGGTGCCGCACGCGAAACACTCGTATGTCGATTCCTCCGCCGGGTCGTATTCGATGTCTTTCATGGTGATTCGACCGTCTCCGCCGGGGGAGCACAACGGTCGCGATCGAACACTATTCGGAAGACGTGGATGAGCGTACTCGTCAGATAGCTAGCGCCTCCGAATCAGTAGGGTTCACTATTCAACCGTAGGTACAGTATTTGCCGGAAGGCCGAGTTCGTCGAACAGGAGGTCGAAGAGTTTCCGCTGGACCGTCCGGTTGTGTCGGTAAAACGCTGCGGGCGAGATCCCCAGCGTCTCGGCGATTTCCTCGCCCGATCGGTCCCGCGGCGACTCGAAGTAGCCGCCGTAGTAGGCCAGTTGCACGACCTCGAGCTGTCGTTCGGTAAGTCGGTCGAGTATCTCCGACCGGAGGTCCCGCGGCGTGGTTCGATCGACGCTCCGTTTCGACCTGAGTTCGACGTCCGAGAACGTCTCCGAGACGACGGTCGCACTCCCTCGAGCATCGACGCTTCGTGGGACGTCGACGACGATCCGGGCACGCTCGGGCGTGGCTTCGACGCTCCGCAGGACCACGCCGTGGTCGGCGAGCCGAAGGGCGAGAAACGGCCGCGAAAGCTCCACGAGGACCGTCCCGCCGGGCTCGCGTTCGGTGCCGGACCCGGTTCCGGCGTCGTCGCCGTCGGACGCGTCGTTGATCACCTGCGCACCCTCGACGGCGACGAGGTCGTCGGCGACCGAGACGACGTCCGTGGGCGGACACCCTTCGACGGTGACGAACACCGCGGCAGCGTCTTCCCGCTGTCGAATGCCGCCGTCGAACGAGAGCACACACTCGGCCCGCCGGGCGAGTCGCGTAAAGACGAAACTCCCGTCGCGAACGTCGAACTCGAGGCGCGTACTCGCGTTCGACAGGAGCGCGCTCTTTCGCTCGACCGCCGCGATGGCGGAGGCGATGGTCTCGCCGAGTTCCTCGAGGACGGCCCGCGTGACCTCGTCGAACGCGTCGGGACGGTCGGCGTAGACGGTCATCACGCCGTAGGTGAACTCGTCGTACGAGAGCGGGACGCCGATGACCGACTGGTACTCGCGTGGAAGCGCCTCCTTTCGCCACGACTGGCCGCACTCGTGGAGGGCATCGGCGACGTTGGAGACGACGGTCACCTCGTTCGTTCTCGCCGTCCTAACCGCCGGTTCGGTTGCAGCCGCCGTCAGCGAAAGCGAGACCCCGTCGAGATAGTCCCGACCCTGTTCCGTTCCGCCGTGAGCGCGCGACGCCAAGCGATCGCCGCCGGGGTCGACCGCCCCGATCCAGGCGAACGAGAACCGATCGGCGGCGGTGAGACGGTCACAGACCGCGGCTTCGATCTCCTCGCGCGTCTCCGCCTGTACCAGCGCCTGGTCGATCTCCCGGATGATCTCGTTGATCCGGTTGAGTCGCGTGAGCTGTCGATTCCGTCGCTTGAGTTCGCGGTCCCGTTCGCGGAGGGTTCGTTCCCGCTCGACCCGGTCGAGCGCGGCCTCGGCCGTCGCAGCCAGCAGGTCGGTGAGTTCCCGCGAGACGTCGTCGAACGCGTCGACGGTCGCCGATCCCGCAACGAAGACGCCGTGATCGCCAAGCGGGACGAACGCGGCGCTTCTGATCCCGGTGGTCGGATCGGACAACAGCGGCGACTTGTGAACGTCCGCGAAGAACCGGCTCTCGCCTTCGACGAAGACGTCGCCGGGGATGCTGTCGCCGCCGGGCTGGTGGGCAGGTAACGGGCCGTGTAACGCGTCCATTCCCGGCGAACGGGCGGCCGGTTGCAACACGTTCTCGTCCGTCTCGAACAGGTACGCGGCGCTCGCTTCGAGATCGAGGACATCGGTTGCGTCCTCGACGACGAGGGTGGCGATTTCGCGGTCCGTTTCGGCGTACAGCAGTTCCCGTGCGGTCCGGTGGAGCGCCGTCAGTGCCTCCTCGCGGCGTTTTCGTTTCGTGATATCCCGACAGCTATAGAGGACCGTCCCGCCCTGGATGTCGACCTCGCGGACGTTGACGAGCAGCGTGTGTTCACGACCCGCCTTGTCCGTCGCCGTACACTCGATGTTGGTCAACACGCCTTCCGTCGCCAGCTCCTCGCGGTCGAACAGGTCCGCCTCGAGGAGTTCGTCGATCGTCCCCATCTCGTGGATCTCGTCGTCGGAGTAGCCGAAGATGAAGTGGACGTTCGGACAGACGTACGTAAACGCCCCGTCGTCGTCGGTGATGAGGACGGTATCGGTCATGTTGTTGAGCGTCACCCGGTGAAGCTGTTCGGACTCGCGGAGTTCCCGCTCGAGGCGGACCCGCTCGGTGACGTCGGTTGCCCGCGCGAGCAGGGACACGACAGTCCCGGAGTCGTCCCGCACGGGCCGGACGGTCACCTCGAGTGCGTACGACTCGCGCTCGCCCGGCGGCTCGTCGGTCGCGCGGGTCCGGGCAACCTCCCGGTGGACGACCTCGCCGTTTGCCGCCCGGTCGACGGCGTCTCGAACCACGGATTCCCCCTTTTCGGCGCGCTGCCACAGCGATAACGTCGGGAACGGACAACCGAGAACGTCGTCCTCGGTCGCGTCGAGCGCCCCGAGCGCGGCCTCGCTGGCCCGCCGAACCGCCCCGTCCGGCTCGAGCACCCAGGCGTACGTCTCCGGATCGTCGAATATCGCGCCGAACTGGCGCGCTCGCGCCCGCCGTCGCCGTCGCTTTCGGCTCGTCGCCATCGCTCGCTCGAGGGCCGCGGCGAGGTCGTCGTCGGATCGATCGCGGGGAACGTACTCCGTGACCCCCGCGGCGACAGCGGCACTCGCAACCGCCTCGTCGCCGGCGTCGTCCGGAACGAGCACGACCGGAACCGTCGGATCGCGGTCGCGTAGCCGCTCGAGAAGAGCGACGCCGGTCCCGTCGGACAGCCGCTGGGCGGTCACCACGCAGTCGACGGGACCTGTCGCGAAACGCTCGAGAGCCGCCTGTGCGGTCGCGACCGTCCGGACGTCGGTGGGGCCGGCTTCGAGGTCGTTCGTCGCTGTACGCACGGGTTCGTCCTCGAGTCCGACGACGAGGAGTCGGCGCTCGTCGCCGGGCCGTGGGGAAACCATCGTTCGCTTCGCTACGGGCGGACGGGGATAGAAACCATCGCTTCGACCCGTTTTCGAACGAACCGATAGCCGTTCCCGTCTCGAGGACGTTCCCGCGGGTATGCGCGTTGCCGTCACCGTCGACGATCGGGAACCCGCCGGACTCGTGGCGGCCGTCCGCAACCATCCGGACGTGACCGACACCGGCGTCGAGCGGCTCTCGGCCGGCGACCTCGCTATCGGATCGGTGGGAGTCGAACGGAAGACGCCGCGGGACTACGTGACGAGCGCGATGGGGCGGTCCGGCTCCGATCTCACCACGCAGGTCGAGCGTCTGGCTGCGGTCTACGACCACTCGTACGTCCTCCTCGAAGGGGGGTTCGACGATTTCGACTCGCTTCGAACGGGCGTCTCGCCGGCGTCGATCCGTGGGTCGATAGCCTCGATTACGGCGCGTCAGGCGGTGCCGGTAATCCCCTGTACGGACCGCCGGACGCTCGTCGACTTCGCGGTTCGACTCGGCCGAAAACACGTCGAATCTCCCTCGAGCCGCCAGCTTCCGGCCGGCTCGGTTGCGAGTCAGCGCGAGCCGACGACCAAGCGAATGTACGGGTGTATCGAAGGGATCGGTCCCGAGCTGGCGACGGCGCTGTACGAGCGGTACCCGACCGTCGAGGAACTCCTCGGAGCGAACCGCGAGGAACTCACTCTGATCGACGGGATCGGCGAGGGACGCGCGAACGCGGTCTACGCCGCGTTTCGAGACGACGGCTCCGATGGCTGAAAGACCGCAAGCCCCGACGCGGCTGTCGTTATCGCCACTCCTCGAGGGAGGCGGTTTCGGCCTCGCTCATGGCGACCCAGACGTCGTCCCGCGCGATATCTGCGATGACGAGGTGTGGCCGCCCGTCGATTTCGTCGATCGCTGCGACGACGTCTCCGGTCTCACCCGATCGGCTTCCGATCGGCGCTGCGTCGGGCATCATAGTTAGTGATATTACTCTGTTGACTATGAATGTGTCGGATCTTTCTGAAACTCTGGTTGAATACCCAATCAGAATGGGTAGTGTTCCGCAGCTATCAAATATATTTCCAAAAATATCGACGATCTTCGACTGTATGGATGCTCCGCGGCTGAATCACGGGAGACCGATGGGGGCTTCGAGGTCGACGGGATTTGGGGTGCCGTCGAACGCACCAAACCGAGCCACACTCGAGTTCGGGACGTGGACCGGTTACTCGTCGTGGACGACGGACTGGACGTGGCCGACGGCACCGCTTTTCAGTTTGACGTGGGGCCCCTCGGGATCGTCGCCGTGAATCGTCCCGACCTCGCCGATGATCGGTTCGGTGTCCTCGGACTGGACGTCGGCATCGTCCTGAACGATTTCGACGGTCATCCCCTGACGCAGTTCCTCGGCGGTCGGTCGTTCGTTGGACATGGCCGACGGTGAGCCGGGGAGTTCGAAAAGCGTGCTGCCTGCACGTTCGGCGATACCGGTCGCTCCCTCACTCCTCGTCGAACTCGAGGGCGACGGAGTTGATGCAGTATCGCTTGCCGGTCGGTTCGGGGCCGTCGTCGAAGACGTGTCCGAGGTGACCGCCGCAGTTTGCACACAGCACCTCCGTCCGGCGCATGCCGTGACTGGTGTCGAGTCGGGTTTCGATGCGGTCGTCGTCGACGTCGGCGAAACTGGGCCAGCCACAGCCGGATTCGAACTTCGCATCGGAGTCGAACAGTTCGGTGCCACAGCCGGCACAGGCGTAGCTGCCGTCGGCTTTGTGATCGACGTATTCGCCGCTGAACGGCGGCTCAGTTCCGGCCTCTCGAAGGACCCGGTACTCCTCCTCGTCGAGTTCCGCCCGCCACTCCTCGTCGGTCGTCGGCTGATCGTGTCGGGGTTGCTCGTCGCTCATACGACTGCTAGAACGGAGACGACCAAGAGTCTGTTTCCACCCCTTTCCGATCGCGATCACCGCCGTCCTCGAGCAGTGTTACCGAACCGATCGATTCACCGGCGTGTGATGATGTCGGTACTCTCGCAGTTCGGACACTGGGTCATCCGGCCGAGTTTCGGAACGTCGATTCGTCCCCACTCCTCGCCGCCGCCGGGAGCTTCGAACCCGCAGTTGCGACACCGGGACCGTCCGGCAAACGCTGAGTCACTTGCCATACTCGGATATATGCCACTAGGTACCATATATGTTGGTCTCAATTGCCGTGACTGAACGCGACCGGATCGAAAGGAGCGTGTGACACGGTTCGGGGGCCACAGGAGAACGGGGTATCGCGGTCGTACTCGCTGACCCGTCCGAACCGATCGGAGACCACTGGGCCGGTGCCGACCCGAGCCGTCTCGCGGCCTCGTGTCGACGCATGGAACGTCTCGGTCGTTACGGGGACGAACGACCGAAACGGGATATCCGGTCGGGTGGGCGCGGGTGATCTCCGTGGGAGTCATCCACGTCCCGGTAAAAAAACGTTATCGTGACACACAGGTCGTGGAACGGCGGCAAGGGAAGGTGTGGGCGACGTTCCCGTCGTTTCACGGACACACACATTGACGGTCTCCGATCGTCAATTGTCCCCTAATGACAGTCGCACAAACCGTCGAACTCGAGGGACACATCATCGACTCGGGGACGATGGGGAACTGTTTCGGGGTCGTAATGGAGATGGGCGGCGAGTTCGAGGTCGAGGCGTTCGAGGTCGGCCGTCACAAACACGACGAGACGTACTGTCGAATGACGGTGCTTGCCGAGACGGAATCGGACCTGCGGGCGATCCTCCACGAACTCAACCAGCAGGGGGCGACGGTGGCCGATCCGCGTGACGCGAGACTCGAGACCGCGCCGGCCGATCAGGTCGTTCCCGTCGACTTTTACTCGACGACGAACCATCCGACCGCCGTCCGTATCGACGGCCAGTGGGTCGAGGTCGAAAACATCGAGATGGACTGTGCACTGGTCGTCGAGGGGATCGAGTCGGAAGCGGACGACGGGCCGCGGGTCTCCACCAAGGTCCTCAACGCCGTCGAGGAGGGTGATCTCGTCGTCACCGGCGAGAGCGGCATCAGGGTCGATCCACCGGAGCGACCGCGCGACGGGGGGAGTTCCTTCGGGTTCATGCAGGGAGGCGTCTCGAGCGAACGCCCCTCGGCGTCGCTGATCGAGGAGATCGCCGACGAGATGCGCGAGGTCAACGAGAGCGACGGGACCGTGCTCGCGGTCTGTGGGCCGGCGATCGTCCACTCCGGCGGTCGGGACGCGCTGGCGGACCTGGTTCGGGCGGGCTATATCGGCGCGCTCAGTGCGGGCAACGGCTTTGCGGTCCACGACCTCGAGCGGGATCTCTACGGAACCTCGCTGGGTGTCGATACGGAATCGCTCGAGCACCCACGAAAGGGACACAAACACCACATCTACACGATCAGCGAGATCGTTCGCGCGGGCGGCATCGCCGAGGCCGTCGCGGACGGGATCGTCGACGAGGGCGTGATGTACGAGTGTATCGAAAACGACGTCCCGTACGTCCTCGCGGGCTCGGTTCGTGACGACGGTCCGTTGCCGAACACCATCACCGACTCGATCGAGGCCCAGAACGCGATCCGCGAGCAGGCACAGGAGGCCGACATGGTGCTTATGCTTTCGACGCTGTTGCACTCGGTCGCCGTCGGAAACTGCCTGCCCTCGACGACGAAGACCGTCTGCGTCGACATCAACCCCGCCACCGTCACCCAGTTACTCGATCGCGGCAGCGCACAGGCCATCGGGATGGTCACCGACATCGGCACGTTCATCCCGATGCTCCGCGACGAACTCCTCGAGTCGACCCCGTAATCGCCACTGAACGGGGTTTGAGTCCGCCGTCTCGGGGCCCCACGGCCGTTAATACGTTGGCGATCCAATACTCACCCGATGGTCCACCGGCAGTCACTCGCCGAGGCGGCCCTCGAGACGCTCCCGATTACCGTCGCTGTCCTCGCTGCCGACGGCGAGATCCTGCTTACGAACCGCTCCTGGCGCGAGTTCGGACCGGACGGCCATCCCGACGACCACGTCGGCGTCAACTACATCGCGACCGCCAAAATGGACGCCGACGACGACGAGCACGCACGGCGCGCGGTCGACGGCATCGAATCGGTTCTGGCCGGCGACCGGGCGACGTTCGCGATGGAGTACCCCTGCCACTCGCCCGAGCGAAAGCAGTGGTTCATGATGCGAGCGAGTCGATTTACCGTCGACGGCGACACCCACGTCTCGGTCGTCCACCTCGAGATCACCGACCGGAAACTGGCGGAGATCGCCGCCGAGGAAACCGCCGCACAGCTTCGGGACGAACGCAGCACGCTCGAGCACGTCCTCGACCGCGTGGACGGTCTCGTCCGTGACGTAACCGACGCCGCCGTCGGGGCGGGCACGCGAACGGAGATCGAACGACGCGTCTGCGATCGGCTCGTCGACACCGAACCGTACGTGCTCGCCTGGATCGGCCGGGTGGACGTGACGAACAACCGTATCGCTCCCCGCGAGTGGGCCGGAGCCGACGACACCCCTCTCGAGGACGATGCCCTCGTCCTCGAGTCGGACCAGTCGCATCCGGCCGTTCGGGCTGTCGATGCGGATCGACCGCGGGTGATACAGGACGTCACGGCCTTCGAGGACGCGGACCAGTGGTGGCCCGCGAGTGCGGGCGATCTGTTCCGGTCTGTCGCCGCGCTCCCGCTGACCTACGGCGACGTGACATACGGCGTTCTCGTTTTGTTCGCCGACGAACCCGACTGCTTCGAGGACCGCGAACGCCTCGTCCTCGAGTCGCTCGCCGGGACGGTCGCAACCGCGATGAACGCCGTCGAGACCCGCCGAATGCTCACGACCGAGACGGTCGTCGAACTCGAACTCACGATCGACGATCCGTCGCTGTTCGCCACGGCGCTTTCGACCGCACTCGAGGCCCCGATCACCTATCGAGGACTGGCCTACGATCGTGACGGGACGCCGCTCGTGTTCTTCCGCGTCGGACACTCCGACGGCGCGACCGTCGCCGAAACCGCGACAGCGCTCGAGCCCGTAACGGCCGCCACGGTCCTGTCGTCGTACGACGACGGCGTTCTCCTCGAGTTGGCGCTTTCCGACGGGATCGTGACGACCCTCGCGGAACACGGCGCGGTCGTTCGGCGGTTCGCCGTCGCCGACGGCGTGGCGGATCTCACGCTCGATCTCCCCAACGGACAGTCCGCACGATCGGCCTACGACCTGCTCGAAACGCGGTACGATCGCGTCGAACTGATCAGCTACCGCGAGGACGAACAGCCGACGCGAACGCCGCGTGACCTCATGGCGGAACTCGAATCGGCGCTGACCGAACGCCAGGAGATGGCGCTGCGGAAAGCCTACTACGCCGACTACTTCGAGTGGCCCCGCGACGTCTCCGGCGAGGAGTTGGCCGAGTCGATGGGGATCTCCCGATCGACGTTTCACCAGCATCTCCGGGCCGCACAGCGGAAACTGCTCGACGAACTGTTCACTCACGACCCCACTAGTGAGGGGTAGCTATTTTGTAACCATCTGTCGTATCGAGTCCATCCGGAACGCGGTCAAAGCGTCCGGCAGGTTCCGGAGTCGTGAGTGAGAATGCAACGGGAACACGTCGATGCGAGCAAGGCGATCCAGAAGCGAACCGGGAAGACCTTCTACCTCGCGACGCGGTTTCTCCCACAGCGGGTCCGCCACGCAACACACGTGCTCTATGCGTTCTTCCGGATCGCCGACGAAATCGTCGACGACGCCGAGGGCGTGCCACCAGCGCGACAGCGCGCCGAACTCGAGGCGCTTCGCGCCCGGGCGCTCGGCGACGCCGAGCCCGACGACCCCGTACTCGAGGCGTTTCAGGACCTTCGGGTCCGATACGACATCGATGACGGGGAGATCGACCGGTTCGTCGACGCGATGGAGACGGACATCACGACCAGCCGCTACGAGACGTACGACGACCTCGAGTCGTACATGCGCGGCTCCGCAGCGGCGGTGGGCGTGATGATGACTGCGATCATGGAACTGGAGCCGGAACTGGAGTCGGCCGCGATCCCCCACGCCATCAAACTCGGCGAGGCCTTCCAGTTGACGAACTTCCTGCGGGACGTTCGCGAGGACCTCCTCGAGCGCGACCGGATCTACCTGCCACAGGAGACCCTGCGGAAACACGGGATTTCGAACGCGCAACTCGAGGCGCTCGAGTACTCCGACTCGTTCGCGGCGGCGATGGCCGACGAACTACAGCGGACGGAGTCGCTCTACCGCGAGGGCGTCGCCGGGATTCGGTATCTGCCCGCGGACTGTCAGCTCCCCGTCCTGTTGGCGGCCGTCCTGTACGCCGAACACCACGCGCTCATTCGGGCCCGGGACTACGACGTGCTCACGCAAGAGCCGTCCCTGTCGACGACGCGGAAACTGTGGTGTCTCGCGAAAACGCGCTGGCACTGGCACTGGAACCGCGACCCCGAAGCGGTCTTCCGGCGGGTCTCCGCCGTCCCGACCCTCGAGCGGGAGCAACACGAGCCCGGACCCGGCAGTCGCGTGCCGACGCAGTGATCCCCGCGGACGCACTTTAACCCCCTCGATATGGTGGTTGACACGCTGTGGGGACGGCCATCCTACGGGTTCGTGTATGTCAACCGACGATGCAGGCAGTTCGATCGACGTCGATCGACGCATGGCCCGGACGACCGCGATCGGTCTCGGCGTCTGGCTGACGCTTACGTTCGCCGCCGTCCTGTTGTTGCTCCTGTTCGGCGGAACGCTGGCCAGCGTCTTCGTCTGATCGTCGCGGGGACGACCGACCGCAACCGCGTTCTCGACCTCTCGACCGGCTCCCGACTCGAGCGAGTCGCCAGTGGCCCGGCTCGAATCGGCCCCGTCGAAGGATGCCAACTGCGAGATCACAACCGGGTGCTTCGTGAGGCGACCACGTCGAGGCCGGGACTGTAGTAAGAGACCGGATCGGCGTTCGGCTCGGCGAATCCGTGGGCCGAAAACAGCGTGTTCGTTTCGATTTCGGCGGCAGCCGGGTACAACGTCCAGGGCTCGTGTTCGACGTCCGTGTAGCGGATCGAGCCGTCTTGAGCTTCGGTGTAGAACCGATAGCGTTCGACCAGAAACTCGCCGAACGGATCGCTCGGGGCCGAAAACGGGTCGCCGGTCGGCCAGTACGTCCCCTCGTACTGGGCGGGCCGTGCGCCCGGATGCCGACGCCGGCTACTGAACGTGACGCGCCCGTCGGTCCGGCCCAGCGCGATGCGCGCGTAGTAGTAGGGGAGGTGATAGAAGAGCCGAGCACCGAGAACGCTCGAAACACCCTGTGCGTCGAGGCTAAAAAAGTAGACGCTCGGAACCCCGGCGTGAGTGACGTACGTTCTGACGTTGAGTTCCGGCAGTCGGATCCCGAGTGATTCGGGTACGCCCGCCGGTCGGACGGCGACGTTGGTGAACGGAACGATCGAGAGCCACGCCGAGCCGTCGTACACGTCGGCCTCGAGTTCGTTCGGGAGATGGGCATCCATCACGGCAGGATCGATCGGCCAGTTCTCGAACAGTAGCTGCCGCCATCCCATTTCCAGTGGAACGACCATAGCAACAGTCCGCCACACGAACAAAAATCGCTTTGGCACGGTCGGGTCCCCATCGGCTCCACGGAGTTACTAACGGGCAGGCGTGGAGGGGGACTCGTCATCCGACACCCGGAAGCGCCGTCCGCAGCAGGTCTCGATCGTACCGATCGGTACGCAACAGCCCCAAACAGAACAGGCCGGCCACGCCGGCCGCCAGCCAGTTGCCATAGAGGAGGTTGATCGTCCCCCAGAGCAACACGAAACTCACCAGATCGTCGAGGATGAACTCGCAGGCTCGAACCCGCTCGAGCAACGCCTCGCGGTCGAACGCGAGATCGACGAGGACGACGGCGACGGTACCCGAGACGAGCCAGCCGACGTAGTTCGAGCGCGGGACGCCGTAGTACGGGCCGGCGGGGACGTACTCCCAGAAGCCGATCGCCACGGCGGCGGGATCGAGGACCAGATCGATCGCCACCACGGCCGCGACCGCAACGGGGAGTCTGACAAGCGAGTTCACACGCCACGTCTCGAGCACCAGCAGCGTCAGCAGGTAGGCGTTCAATACGAGCGGAACGAAAAACAGCGGCAGGGCCAGCGGAATCTCGCCGAGGACCATCGGTCCAAGCTGGACGGCGTATTCGAACGCGCCGTATGGCCAACCCGTTCGCACGCCAACCAGCTCGATCGCGTAGGTATAGGCGGTCAGGACGCCGAGACAGCCGAGTGCCCGCCAGCCGATCCGCGGCAGGAGGCCGACCAGTAGCGGCGAGCGCATCACGACCGTCCCGACGAAGATAGCCAGCGGATTGTACGCCAGCGGTGCCGGGACCAGCGCCGCTGCACTCCCGACCAGCATCACCGCCCCGACGACGGGAAAGACCACGGCGATCGTAACCCGGTTCCCGCGGACGATCGTCTCGAGGCGTCGCTGGACGGCCTTTCGCGTGTCGCCGGGCCGTGAGACGGTTGGCGCGTCCACGTCAGACCACCCTCCAGAGCCCGCCCATCGTCAGCACGGTGCCGACGACCGTGTTGATCGCCGGGAACCACCAGTAGGCGCGATCGACGGCGACGCTCGAGGCGACGATCGCGACGACGAGTCCGGGGTAGACGAGCATGAGCGCGCCGAGTCGACCGTCGAGCGCGCCGAAGGCGGCCGCGCTCGCCAGCCAGCATGCGCCGCAGTAGGCGTAGGTACGGAGTTCGCCGAGGGCCGTCGCGGTCGTTCTGATCCCGGTCTCGCGGTCGGGTTCGATGTCGGGGATCGCCGAGAAGGTGTGCATCCCCATCGCCCACAGCCAGCCGCCGGCGACGGCAAGCGCCGGCGGCTGGACGCCCGACACGGCCGCGTAGGCCGCCCCACCGGGGGCAATGTAGAGTCCGTTCGAGACGGAATCGAGCACGGGCGTCGTCTTGAACCTGATCGGCGGGGCGCTGTAGGCCGCCCCGAGGACGAGAAAGACCGCGAGCCAGGGCCGGGCCGCGCTCGGGACCACCGGGACGAACGTCAGAGGCAACGCGGCACAGATCACAACGACGATCGGGACGTATCGCTGTCCCCGGTAGCGGCTCTCGCGTTCGTCTTTCTTCGGGTTCGCGGCGTCGATATCGCGGTCGTAGATGTCGTTGATGCCATAGAGGAAGACGTTCGCCGGAACGAGAAAGTAGAGCCAGAGCACGACCGCGGTCGGCACGAACAGGTCGTCGACGGTCTCGGCAGCGTAGGCGACCCCGATCATGACCGGGCCGGCGAGATACAGCCAGAACCGTGGTCGAGAGAGCGAAATCAGGTACGCAAGCCGATCGAAGCGGCCTTCGTTTCCGCCGGTCGCCGTCGAACGTGCGGTCATGGGTTCGTACTCACGATCGTTCCGTCGCGTCCGGCGTTTCGCGGCCACGTTCCGTCCGGCCCGGCCGCCCGTGATCCTCGAGTACCGTCTCGGCGGTTAGCTCGCCGCTGATAAGACACATCGGGACCCCGATGCCGGGCGTGGTGTCCCCGCCGGTGAAGTACAGCCCGTCGAGTTCGCTCGAGCGGTGTGGCGGCCGGAAGAGCGCGGTCTGGCGGAGGGTGTGGGCCAGCCCGAGCGCGGTCCCCTCGTAGCTGTTGTACCGATCGGCGAACTCCTCGATACAGAACCGTTCCTCGAGAACGATCCGATCGCGGAGGTCGGTGCCGGTGTTGGCGGCGATGTCCGCGAGGATCGCGTCGCGGTACTGCGCCCGGCGGGCCGGCGTGTCCTCGAGTCCGGGCGCGATCGGCACGAGGACGAACAGCGCGCTGTGTCCGTCGGGGGCGACATCGTCGTCCGTTTTCGACGGCACACAGAGGTAGTACGCGGGGTCGTCGGGCCACTGTGGGTCCTCGAAGATCCGGTCGAAATGGGGCTGCCAGTCCGTCGGGAGGACGAGCGTGTGATGTGCCAGCTCGTCGACCTCGCCCTCGACGCCGAGATAGAGCAGAAACGCCGACGGGGCGTACGTCCGCGCGTCCCAGTAGTCGGCGTCGTATCGCCGCCGCTCCGGCGGCAGCAGGTCCTGTTCGGTGTGGGCGTAGTCGGCGTTGCTCACCACCAGCTCGGGACGCAACGGACCCTGCGTCGTTTCCACGAGGAACGCACCCTCCCGGCCTTTGATCGCCGTCACCGGCCGGTCGGTCTCGTACGTGACGCCCAGCTCTCGGCCCAGTTCCGCGAGCGCGTCGACGACGGCACCGATCCCGCCGTCGGGGTACCAGACGCCGAGGTTGAAATCGACGTGGCTCATCAGGTTGTACAGCGCCGGCGTGTTCGTCGGCGACCCGCCGAGAAACACCAGCGTGTACTGCATGATCTGCTGGAGTTTCGGGTGGTCGAAGTAGCTCTCGACGTGGTCTTGCATCGATCCCAGCAGGGAGAGGCCACGTGCCTGCCGGGCCACGTCGAGATCGATGTAATCCCGGAGCCGGGTTCGATCCTCGTAGACGAAGTGTTGCATTCCGACCTCGTAGTTCTCGCGTGCCTTCTCGAGGTAGCGATCGAGGGCCTCGCCCGCGCCGTCCTCGTAGGTCTCGAAGACGGCTTTCGTTCGCTCGCGGTCCGGCGTCACGTCGACTCGATCGCCGTCCTTGAAGAAGATCCGGTAGTGGGGGTCGAGATGCGTCAGCTCGTAGTAGTCGCCGGGCGTTCGGTCGAAATCGGCGAAGAACCGCTCGAACACGTCCGGCATCAGGTACCACGACGGTCCCATATCGAACCGGAACCCGTCGCGCTCGAGGCGACTCGCGCGCCCGCCGAGTTGCTCGTTTTTCTCGACGACGTGGACGTCGGCACCCGCGTCGGCGAGGTAACACGCCGTCGAGAGTCCGCCGAACCCCGATCCGATCACGACGACGGACTCGCCGGCCAGCGATTGCATACTCGACCGTGACCGTCGGCGCGGGGAAAAACGTATGTCATACATACGTAGGGTTCGCCGCACTCGGCGGGCAGGGGCGGCCTCGAGAGAGGAGGGGACCCGTTCACTGTCGGTCGTTCCGACTGCTAGCGGGCGGACGACCGATCATCGAACATGACAAATACTGACTCGGATCATCCTCAAAGCCAAACGCTTAGTTCGTCCCGAGGTACGGTCCGACAATGAGTGATCACGAACGTCGTCGCGTGGAACCCGACCGCGACGACCGAGAGGACACGGAGGAAGCGTCGTCGTTCGACGGGGCGGATGCGGAGCGGGTCCGCGAGGCCGTCGACCGCTCCCGAAGCGGCGCTCCGGCGGCCGGGTCGGTCGTCCGTGACCGGTTCTCGTCCGACGAGGTCTTCCAGCGGATCGTCGCGGCCGCCGACGAAGAGGTCACGTCCGGCAGTCGCGAGCTGTTTTTCAGCGGCATCGCCGCCGGCTTCGCGATCACGATCACCGTCCTGCTGTATGCCTCGCTGTACGGGGCGACGGACGGACATCCCATTCTGAGCGCGCTGTTGTACCCGCTCGGGTTCATCTACATCATCATCGGCGGCTACCAGCTCTACACGGAGAACACCCTCCCCCCGGTGGCGCTGACGCTAGAGCGCATCACCAGCCTCCCCGCGCTCTTGCGCCACTGGACGATCGTCCTCGCGGGCAACTTCACCGGCGGCGCGATCGGTGCGGCGGTGCTCGCCTGGGGCGGCGTTCTCTCCCCCGAAGCGGCCGAGGCAGCGGCGTATCTCGGCACCCACGGACCGGAGGATACGGCCTGGTTACACCTGTTTACCAAGGCGGCCTTCGCCGGCCTGATCGTCGCCGGCGTCGTCTGGGTGGAGTACGCGGCCCGCGAGACGGTCGCCCGGATCCTGGTCGTCTACATGGCCTTCCTCGCGATCCCGATCGGGAACCTCTATCACGTCGTCACCTCCTTTACCGAGATGGCCTACGTGGTCTTTCTCGGCGAACTCTCGCCGTTCGTCGGCGTGTTCCACTTCGTGCTCCCAGTTTTGCTCGGGAACACAATCGGCGGCATCCTGCTCGTAACCGTCGTCAACTACTTCCAGACGAGCGAGGAACGACTCGAGTCCGCTCGCTTTGCGGGCACCGAGCGTCGCCTCTCGGTCAGGGAGTGGGCGTTCGGCGGCCTCGTCGGCCGGTCGTACGTCCCGCTGATCGACACCGCCGAAACGGCCGCGACGACCGACGGTGACGCCTGTCGGATCGTGGTCCCGATCGCGAACCCGCGTACCGAATCCCGGCTCGTCGAACTCGCCGGGACGCTTGCGAGTACCCGCGAATCCGCGATCGTCCACGTCGTTCACGTCGTCCAGACCCCCGATCGTCCGTCGGCGATGGGCACCGACAGACAGCGGTCCCGGATCGTCTCCGAGTCCGAGGACCTGCTCGCCGACGTTACCCGGCCGATCGAGGACTCCGGTGTCGACAGCCAGACCTCGACGATCGTCACGCACCGCTCGTTCGAGGAGATCTTCGACACCGCCGTCCGCGAAGAGGCCGATCTCGTCGTGATGGGCTGGGGCGACAACACCCTCTGGGACGCCGCTCGCGCCGAGCGGCCGATCAGCGAACTGACCAGCAAACTCCCCTGTGACTTCCTCGTGGTCAAAGACCGCGGCCTGGATACGTCGCGGATCCTCCTGCCGACGGCCGGCGGTCCGGACTCCGATCTCAGCGCCGAGGTCGCACGAGGTCTCAGTACGACCGTCGGGGCCGAGATCTCGCTGTTGCACGTCGTCGACGGCGAGGAGGAACGCCGGGCCGGCGAGGAGTTCCTCGAGGAGTGGGCCATCGATCACGACCTCCACGACGCCGAGATCATCGTCGACGACTCCGGTGACGTCGAGAAGTCGATCTGCCGTGCGGCCGACGACCACACGATGGTCATGATCGGCGCGACCGAGCGGGGCCTGCTCTCGAGGCTCGTGACGAGTTCGTTGCACCTCGACGTGGTCAACGAGGTCGACTGTTCGGTGCTGCTCGCCGAGCGCCCGAGCGAACGCAGCCTCTTCAAGCGGCTGTTCGGCCGGTAGCGCCTCCAGAGCGTCTTCTTCTCCGGAGTCGAACGTCGCCGATACGTTCCTTGTCAGGGACTGCGTACGTGGCCTATGGAACTGCACGAAACGACGGTCGTCGTCACTGGCGGTACACGCGGTATCGGCCGCGCCGTCGCCGCGGCCGTCGCCGACGAGGGTGCAACGGTCGTCGTCGGCGCGCGGGACGGCGACGCGGTCTCGGAGACGGTCTCCGCGCTCGAGGCTCGGCTCGAGTCCTCGAACGCGGACGCAACGGCGACGGGCGTCCGCACCGACGTCCGCGACGAGTTCGACGTCGAACGGCTGGTCGAGACGGCCGCGAAGGCGGGGCCGACGAACGGGATCGACGTCGTCGTCCCCGCGGCCGGCGTCTATCACGGCGAACCGGGTGCGACGCCGCTCGACGAGGCACCCTATTCCGCGTTCGACGATCACTGGCGAACGAACGGCCGCGGCGTCTTCGCGACGATCAGGGAGGCGATCGCGCACCTGAACGACGGCGCACGGGTGCTCGTTCCGACGGGAGCGGTCGCCCGCGACCACGAGCCCGGATACGGGGGCTACGCGGTCTCGAAGGCGACCGCGGAGGCGGTGGCCCGCGGGTTCGCCGCCGACACCGAGTACGTCGTCGGCTGCCTCGATCCGGGTCAGGTCGCGACGGCACTCACGAACGGACGGGGTCGCGATCCCGACTCCGTCGCGGGGCTGTTCGTCTGGGCGGCGACGGAAGCCAGTCCGGACGAGATCGACGGCAACGTGGTCGGACTCGAGACGTGGAAGCGGGCGACGAGCTAACGGTCGCCGATCTCCTCGCGGCGTTGTCCACGACGTGTCGTGAGCAACCACGGACAAGCGCCGCCGCTCGGAATCGATGCTGTCCGCGAGAGAATTACTGTGGTCGGTCGAACCGAGCGTTAGTCGATGTGTCCTTCACGGCGGAGTTGATCCGCGTCCTGACCGGTGTAGCGCCACTCGATGGTGGCTTTCTCGTCCTGCCAGTCCCATGGTTCGGCGACGACGATGTCGTCTTGTTCGATCCAGGTTCGGTATTTCATCCGGCCGGGGATACGGCCGAGACGTTCTTTGCCGTCCTCACACCGGAGCTGGACGTGGTTGCCACCGAGGTGTTCGGTTACGACGGCGAATACTTCATCGCTGTTGGGCATACGGAGATTCCGTCGCCCGGAGTCTTCTGTCACACCGTTTCTACGTGGGGCAGACGTTTAAACCATTGGAGAGCCATGGTAGCATGGCACTCGGTTTCGAACCGTCCTCGATCACAGCTCCCGGTCCGAATCCGGATTCTCGAGCTCCCACAGCAGCGACGGCAGAAACGCCTCGAGATTGTCGATGACCCGGCGCTCGCTGACGTGTAGCCCGTCACAGTGGTCGTGGGCCGAGTCCCGGATGTCGACGTGCAAGTCGCCGTCCTCGAGCCACACTGCAAGCGGGAAGACCGAACACCGGGTGGGCTTCCAGTCGTCCTCGAGATGGAGGGAACAGAGGCCGTCCTCGCGCAGGAACGCACAGGCACAGCCGTCGTCGGCGACGTGGTCCTCGCGGTCTTTTGCCTCCCGGGTGACGAACTTCTCGCCGCGAAAGTCCGTCGTCGTCTCCGCGAGGTTCGCCCGCTGGGCTAACTCGAGCAGATCCCGATCGTAGAGCAAGACCCCGTGGTGACAACACCAGGTACAGTCCTCGACGCACTCGAAGGTGAGATCGGGGTCGAACTCGACGACGACCTCGCGGTCGGGGTAGACCTCGACGCGATGCGGGGCGTCAGCGCTCACGTGTCGGCGGATGTGGCTCGGCCTGAAGTGCCTTTCTACCTCCACGCTCGGCCGGGGACCGATACCGACGGCCGCCTACTGGTTTGGTTGTCGATCGGTTCAGTCACGAACGAGCCGTGTTAGGCTTTTGCTGTTGTTCGTGGGAGTGCCGCCCATGCCCGAGTACGATACCGACGTGCTGGTTTCGGCGGACTGGGTCGAAGATCACCTCGAGGAGTTCCAGTCCGACGATCCCGAGTACCGCCTCGTCGAAGTCAACAGTCCGGAGTCCCCCGAGGAAGGCGATTTCCCGTCCCGATACGAGGAGGGCCATATTCCGGGCGCGATCGGGCTCCAGTGGGACGAGGACCTGTCGGATCAGGACGAGCGGGACATCCTGAAAAAGGACGACTTCGAGTCGGTCGTCGGAAATCACGGGATCAGCGAGGATTCGACGGTCGTCTTCTACGGCGACGGCTGGATCCCCAACTGGTTCGCGCTCTTTGCCTACTGGGAGTTCAAGTACTACGGCCACGACGATGCCCGCGTGCTCGACGGCGGGAAGGACTACTGGGTCTCCGAGGACTACCCGCTGACCGAGGACGAACCCGACTTCGAGGCGGTCGCGTACGACGCCAGCGGGCCGTTCGAGAGCATCCGCGCGTACAAAGACGACGTGGACAAGGCCCGCGAGGCGGGCATTCCGATGGTCGACGTTCGCTCGCCCGAGGAGTTCAGCGGCGAGATCATCGCCCCCGAAGGGCTTCAGGAGACCGCCCAGCGCGGCGGTCACATCCCCGGCGCATCGAACGTGCCGGTCAAGACCAACCTGCGCGACGACGGCCGGTTCAAGGGTCCCGACGAGCTCGAGGAACTGTACAGCGACGAGGGGATCGACGGCGACGAGACGGTCGTCACCTACTGTCGAGTCGGCGAGCGATCGGCGATCGCGTGGTTCGCGCTACACGAACTGCTCGGCTACGAGGACGTCCACAACTACGACGGCTCCTGGACCGAGTGGGGGAACCTCATCCGCGCGCCGCTGGAGAAAGGCGGGGGCTGAACGACGGCCCCGGCATACGCAACGGTCGCGGGTTTTCGGCCGGCCACCGTTTCGTCCGATATGGCAACGACAGATACCCGCGATCGGACGGAACTGCTGAAAAACGCCGGCGTCGTCACGACGCTCGTCGACGCGGTCATGGAGTTTTCGAAGGGCCGCCGCAAGAGCGGTGCTCTCCTTCTGGGCGCGGCCGCGGTCTCGTCGCGGATCCCCGGGTTCGGGACGGCGGTCTCGCTCCTGCTTCGGGCGTACCGGCGGCTCCGCTGAACTGCCCGCCGTCCGTCGGACGGCCGTTCCCGCCGCCGACTCACCGGAGCAGGCCCTCGAGCGTGCGGTGCCTGAGCGCCGCCTGCGCCTCGCGCTCGAGGTCGAACCGCTCGAAGAGATCGAACTGGGCGATCGACTGGCCGGGGTAGACGTAGTCCGTGCCGAACACCAGTTGTTCGGCGTGGGTTTCGAGGAACGCCTGTGCATAGTCCTCGTCGCGCGTGAGCGCGTTCCAGCCGGACGGCCCCCCGATATCGCCGTAGATGTTGTCGTACGACGCGAGCAGCTCGGCGACGCGCCCGCCCGGCTCGATCGGTCCGTCCGGGTAGCCACCCCTGTCGGCCCGCGTGACGTCCGCGGAGATGTGCGCCCACCAGCCGCTCGCATGGGCGATAAAATCGACGCTCGGGAACGACGCCAGTACCGACTCGAGTCGGGGCAGTCCGACCTCGTCGATCATCGCCTTGTCGTCGGTGTGAAACAGGATCGGCAATCCGCGGTCGGCACACAGTTCGTAGAGCGTCTCGAGCCGTGAATCGTCGATCCGGACGCCGGGTTTCAGTTCGCCGAACCCGCGTGCGCCACGCTGGACGTATCGATCGAGGAGTTCCGCAACCGGTTCCGTGTCGTAGACCAGGGTCCGCGGATCGACCGTACAGAAGGGAACGAGGCGATCCGGGTACGCCGCGGCTTCCTCGAGTATCCACCAGCTCGAGGCCTGCACCGGGTAGCTCTCGGGCGAGTCGAGCGCGAGGACGACGGCGCGGTCGACCCCGGCGGCGTCCATCCACTCGACGAGGCCGTCGGCATCGAGGGGGTCGCGATCCAGCGTCTCCTCGGGAATCAGGTGGGTGTGGGCGTCGAACAGCGGCTGGTCCGCGACGGGATCGGCCTCCGGCTGCGATGCGGCCGTTCCAGCGCTTCCGAGAACGAAAGCCCCGGCGGCGATGCCACGGAGTACCCGCCGCCGCGGTGCCGTCGCGGAGGATCCGGAGCGTCGGTCACCTTCGTCGGGCGCGTTCGGTGCGCGAGCCATATCCGACGGGTCCACCCGCGCGGGTAAAACGTCCCCCCGGACCGGTCGGGTCCCCGATCGATCGCGGCGGCTCAGTCCTCGAGGACGAGGTACGTCCGCGCGCCGCGGTGCTCGAGCGAGACGGCGTCGGTGTCGACGTTCGTCCGGACGAAGGATTCGATCCCCGCCGCGTGCAGGTCCGTCACGTCGATGCGACGCCGCTGTCGGTCCCGTTCGTCCCCGTCGAGGGATGGGCGTTCCTCGCGGTGCTCACTGCGGTCGGTCGTCCGGTCGACGATCAGCGTCATACCTCTCGATTGGACGGACAGTACGTCAAACCGATCCGTCCGCGGTGAAAGTGAAAGTGTACGCAGGAGGCGGTGAGGCCGGATCGTTCGCGGTTCGGCGAGGCCGACCGAGGTCAGCCCAGCCGTTTGATCTCGACCTCGTGGCGACCGGCGTCGGTCTCGAGGCCGACTGCGTCGACGATCGCCTCGCGGGCCCGCTCCTGCCACGCCCTGACGGCCTCGGCGTGGCGTTTGCGGAGCCGGGACGCCTCGTCCGGGTCGGCGGTGTCGAGTTCCGACTCGAGGTCGGGATACTCCGACACCACCGCGGGTTCGATGACGTCGGCGGGCCGGACATGGACCGCGCCGGTCAGTTCCGTATCGTCGACCCGGTAGACGTGGATGCGGGCCCGCATCCGGCCGTGAAACGGCGGCGTGATGCGGAGAACTGCCTCGCCGGGGTTTTCCTGTGAGTACGCGTAGGCGTCGACGACGTCGTCGGGCGACACCGCGATCGATCGGATCGTCGACGGATCGTCATCGTCGTCCGCGGGCATCGCCCGACGGTTCGGCTCGCGGGTGGTTAACGGTTACCGATCGCCGTCGACCGGCTCCGGATCACCCCGACGAAAGCGGCGGCCGAAACACCGCCGCCCGCCGGTCGGTCGAAACGCCGTGGGCCGCATCCGCGACCGAGCCGGGGCGGTCCGCGTTCCGCCCCTCGTAGTGGGCACGAAGCGAGGCACGCACCGCCTCACGGACGCAGGCGCGTGCCGCCGCTCCGACCGGTGTGGCGCTGCCCGAGAAGTCCGCGGGTCGGCCGGTCGGGTCGTGGCCGACGACGATTGCGTCGGTGGTCGTCCCGGGAAAGCCGGTGTCGGAAAGCAGCGTTGCGGCCTTCGCTTCCGCGGCGACCGCGATCAGGTTCGCCAGCGCACCGGCCGCCAGCGAACGCGTCGTCGCGAGGACGACGTTTACGGTTCCCGTCCCCGGCGTCGAATCCGCGCCCGACACACTCGAGGAGGACGCGCCGTCGGGGTCCATCGGCAACGCTGCGGGGTTCGAGATGCCGGCCGTCGCGACGGCCGTCACCGGGCCACACCGAGCGCCGCGGGCGTCGGCCGCCTCGACGCCGGTCAGTAGAACCGGCGGATCGCCGCCCCCATCGCCGTCGAACCCCGCCCGCTCGAGTCGGTCGGCGACGTACCCGTCGAGATCGGCACAGTCCCAGCCGTCGGGGACCGAGACGTTGTACGCGCAGTCGGCCACCCGTCGCCCGCCGTTCCAGCCGGTCGAGAGCCACTCCGTATCGAGCCTGCCGACCCGCACCACGCCGTCGCGACGGATCGCCTCGTAGGCGTCGGCTTCGGTCATGTCAGTCGTCCCCGGTTCGGACGCCGAGCGCGGCGAGCAGCCGGTCGTTCGCCTCGCGGTCCTTGACGGCGACGCGGACGTGCGAATCGAGCGTCCGGAACGTCGTCGCGTCGCGGATCGCGACCCCGTTTGCCCGCGCCGATTCGATCACGGCTTCCACGTCCCGGTCGCCGACATCACACAGGAGGTACGGGGCGTCCGACGGGGCGACGTCGAACCGCCGTTCGAGCGCCGCCCGGAGTCGATCCCGTTCGCGAGCGACGCGCTCGCGGGTTTCCCGGACGAAGTCGTCCCGTCGGAGACAGTACGCCCCGACCCGCGCGGCCGGCGTGCCGAGCGACCACGCGCGGCGGGCCGTCTCGAGGGCGTCCCGCCGCCGGCCGCTCGCGACCGCAAAGCCGGCCCGCAGTCCCGGCAGGCCGAACAGCTTGGTCAACGATCGGGCGACGATCACGGACTCCCGATCGAGACCTGCGGCCGACGGTAGTTCCGTGAACCCGAGGAAGGCCTCGTCGACCAGCAGCGTCGTCCCGGCCTCGCTACAGCGGGCCGCAAACGCCGCGATCTCGTCCGGGTCGGCCGCGTCGCCGGTCGGGTTGTTCGGCGTACACACGACCGCGAGCGAACACGGCTCGAGCACGTCGACCCCCAGTTCGAGGAGGTCGTCGTCCCGGACGAACCGCGCCAGTGCGCCCTGTAGTTCGATCTCGCGGGCGTACTCGCCGAAGCTGGGGTAGGGAACCAGCACCTCGTCGCCGGGCTCGAGGATCGTCTCCATCGCCAGCCGGATCGCGGCCAGCCCGCCGGGCGTCGGGATCACCCGGTCAGGGTCGCAGCCGACGAACGCCGCCGCGGCCGCCCGGAAGTCGGGGTAGTCGTCGTCGGGATACCGACGGGCGTCCTCGAGCGCGGCCTCGTAGACGTCCGCGACGCCGTCGGGGACGGACGGGTTGGTGTTGGCCGAAAAGTCGAGCAGGTCCCGGTCGGTCTCGCCGCCGTGGGGCACCCGTTGTCCGGTCCGAACCGAGTCAGGGTCCACGCTCACCCTCCGGTTCGTCCGCGGCTCCGTCGGCGTCGATCCCGAGGCGGGCACAGACGGTTTCGAACCGATCCCTGACCGCCGGCATCTCGCCGTCGGGAACGCACGCGAGCGCGCCGCCCATGGCGACGCCCTCCTTGGCCTCGCCGGCACAGTAGCGGGCCATCGCGACGTGGTCGCGCCCGTCGAATCCGGGATCGGTCGCCGTCAGGGAACAGTCGAGCCGATCGCAGGCGTCGCGCAGTCGGTCGCCCTGCTCGTCGGCGACGAACGACGTGGTCGCGATCGACAGCGGGTCCGCCACGCCGACGTGGCGAACCACCGCGGCGACGGCGACCATCTGCGTCCCGCCCGCGAGCGTCACGTCGGCTCCCGACTCGAGCGCGCCGGCCGCGATGCCCGCCACCGCGGGCTGGACCGGATCGCCGACGGCGCGGATCGCCGCGAGGGGGTCGCCCTCGCAGTCTCCCGGCTCGAGGTCGCTCGCGGCGAGGCCGTCGTCGACGACCCGTCGCTTGCGCTCGATCGGGTTCTCGGGGAGCGACGACGAGACGGTCGTCGGCTCGCCGAGGGCGGTGAGGACGCCGAGCGCCGTCGTCGTCCCGCCGGGGACGGTTTCGCCGATGACGAGTTCGTCGTCGGGCAGCCCCGCGCCGTAGTCTCGAGCGCGGTCGAAGATCGCCGCCGCGTCGGGGACGGCCTCGCGTTCGCGGACGTCGGCTCCCGGTTTCGCCCCGAGATCGACGGTCGGTGCGGCGGTCGGCTTGGCGAGTCCGGCGTCGACGACAACCGGATCGAAGCCGACGATCTCCCGGACGGCACGGGTCACCGCGGCGGGCGTCGGACAGCCGGTCGGACTGACCGGCGTGACCGGCGCGGCGGTCGGCTCGCCGTAGACGAGTATCTCGGCGTCAGCCGACGGCGTGTGTGCCATCAGCTCCGGGGCCGCGCCGGCGGCGCTGATCCCGTCGATCAGGGCCGTTTCCGTCGTTCCGGCGGACAGGAGGACGCGCATCGGTTACCGCCCCTCCGTCCGCTGGACGTGTGCCGCCGCGATTCGAGCGTCTTCGAGTCGATTCACGTTGACCGCGAGTCGCGTATCGTAGCTCACGTGTGTCATGGTCGTGTCCGTATCGCCGACTACGTTGACCCCGGTCGGCGCGAGGTAATCGTCAGGCTCGAGTCGCGCCTCGACGCTGACGCCGAGGCGCTCTTTGAGCCGTACCGGTACGCAGACGGTCAGCGAGGCGTCGCTGTCGCCGTAGACCGCGAGGATTCGATCGACGACCGGCCCGTCGAGCAACGGCACGTCAGCGGCGACGGTGAGGATCGGCGGCGTGATTTCGGGACGGTCGAGGAGGGCCATCAGGTCCGCGACGTAGCCGTCGCCGGCCGTCTCGAGCGTCGGGACGCCATCGTCCGTCAGGCGGGCCCGCGTTTCGGGTGCGTTCGGCGAGACGGCGGCGTACGTCGTTTCGATACGGCTTCGCTCGAGGCCCGCGAGCACGCGATCGATCATCGGAACCCCGTCGATCGGGTGGCGGGGTTTCTCGTGTGGACTCTCGAGCCGGGTTCCCCGACCGCCACACATCACAACAGCGTCCACGCGATCACCCCCGCGTGGACGCCGGCGACGCGTCCGATTTCGTTGGCCGCGCCGAAGATATCGCCGCTGATGCCGCCGAGGTGCCGATCTGCCCAGTACCACGGAAGGGCGAGTCCCGCGACGGCCCCACAGAGGGCGACCGCGGCGGCCGGATGGGGCCAGGTCGCCGCCGCGATCGGCGCGGCGACGACCGCGGGCGCGAGGAACGACCGGCGGGCCGTCGCCGCGGTGAACTGCCGGCCCATCCCCGGGTACCCCGCGCGGCCGAAACACGCCATCGCGGCCATGCCGAGTTTCGTCCCGACTTCGGCCGCGATCGCGATCGCGACCGCGGCGACGGGAGGCCGGCCGGCAAGGCCCAGGCCGGCGAGTGCGAGTGCCGTCACGGTTCCCGCGACCGCGAGCAGCGCACCCACGCCCGTCGTCGTGTCTTTGAGGACTTCTCGCCGGCGTTCGGCGTCGCCGTGGACGACGAGCGCGTCGCCGAGATCCGCGACGCCGTCGAGATGGTGGATCCCCGTCACCGCGTAGACCGCAAGCAGATACCCGAACGCCACGGTCGCCGACGGGAGTGCGTCGGCCGCAAGCAACGGGAGCGACGCCAGCGTTCCCGCCACGAGACCGACGATCGGGAACGCGGCCGGCGTCGACCGGAACGCGTCCCAGTCGCCGTCACGGTGGCCCACCGGCAGTCGCGTCAGGAACCCGACCGCCCCGCGAACGGCCCCGATCCACCGCCCCATCAGGTCCCCACCCCCGGCTCTCCCGCGAGCATCGACGCGGCGACCGTGGTCCCGGCTGCAATCACCACGGCGACGACGACCGCAACCACCGCGGCCAGACCGACGACGGTCACGGCCCGCCGGCCGTCCTCGAGCGTCGGTAACGCAGCGCCGGGATTGAGGTCGTACACGCCCGGTTTTCGCAGTCGAACCCCGAGAACGCAGGCGAGGGTCGCCATCGGCCAGCCCGAGTTCGGCGATGGCGGATCGCGCGCCCACCGGCGCGCTCGAGCGACCGCAAGCGGGTCAGCGGCGGCGACAGCGATCGACGCCGCCGTGAGCCGGGCCGGCAGCCACATCACGACGTCGTCGAGTCTGGCGCTGCCCGTCCCGATCGGCTTCGACCGGTAGCCGAGCATCGAATCCAGCGTGTTGACGCCCTTGACCCACGCGGCCGCCCCCGAAGCGGCCGGCAGCGATACCGGGGCCAGCAGCGCGAACGGGAGCACGGTCGCGACTAGCCCGTCCGCGAGGTTCTCCCCTGCGCTCTCGACGGCCGCACTGCGGAGTTCCGGCGGCGAGAGCGTCGATGTCTCCCGACCGACGAGCCCGCGGACCCGTTCGCGGGCCGTCTCAGGATCGGTGTCGCTCGCCGTCACGACCGCGTCGGTAAGCTCGAGCAACGAGCGCAGACTGGTCGTCGAAAAGAGGACGAGACCGGCGAGGACCGCACCGGCGAACCGATTCAGGTCGGCCACGACGAGGACGGCCCCGCTTGCGACGCCCGCGGCCACGAGCGGCAAGATGAGGGCGATCACGACGCCCAGCAGGCGCTGGCGTCGCTCGTCGTCGGTCCACTCCCTGTCGACGGCTCCGACGAGGCGGCCGAACCACGCGACCGGATGGGCGGCGTTCGGCGGCTCGCCGAGCAACAGATCGAGGCTAAACGCCAGCCCGAGCAACGCAAGCGTCGTCAGCGTCACGGCGCTTCCTCCGTGTCGGACGGCTCCCCGATCATGGCTCCCGCGACCTCTCGAGCACGTCCAGTCGCGTCGGAAGGGCGGAAAGCGGGGTCTCCTCGAGCAAGACGGCCGTTCCGCCGACGGCCTCGACGCCGCGATCGGTCGCGGGATCGTCGCCGACGTGGACGAGATCGGCGGGGTCGACGCCGAGTTCGGCGGCGGTCACCTCGAAGATCTCCGGGGCCGGTTTGCGCCACCCGCAGCCGACGCTCGTGACGATCGCGTCGAAGTCGTCGCGCTCGAAGGCCGATCTGACGAGCGTCCGGCCGACCAGTTCGGGAACGCTACAGTTCGAGCAGATCGCGACCGGCCCCCGCTTTCGGGCGGCTTCGACCGCCTCGCGCGCGCCGTCTCTGGTCTCGACGTCGGGATCGAACGCAGCGACGACCGCCCGTCTGGCCGCGTTTGCGGCGTTCGGAACGTTCCGACTCGCCAGCGCACGGGCCACGTGTGCCGGCAAAGGGATCTCCGCGCCCGCGGGCGCATCGACGTGTGGCTCGGCGTAGGCGTCGGCCCAGTCGTCGGGCACCGGAACGTCCCGTTTCTCGAGTTCGGCCGCGACGGCCGCGGCCGGATCGGCCGGCCGATCCGCGGTCACGAGCGTCCCGAAGAGGTCGAACGATACTCCCACGTGCGTGTAACTAGCACAAGTCGACTTTAGGTTCGCGGTTCGGTCGTGATCGCTGGGCGACACCGACCCCGCAGTCACTCGAGGGCGACGCTGTTCGACTCGAGATCCCGCGGGTAGTAGGTGAACCACTCGATCCCGTCCTCGGTGATCGCGATCGTATCCGAGTGCCGATAACCGTCCGTTTCGGTGTACAGCCCGGGCTCGATGGTCCAGACCTGCCCCGGCCGCATCACCGCGTCGTCGCCGTCGTAGGTCGTCGCCTCGGCCTCGCAGTGGTCGCCCCAGCCGCGATCGATGTACGGCGGCTCGTGACCGGCGAGCCCGATGTTGTGGCCGACGTGGTGCTGGGCGAGGTCCGCGACCCCTTGCTCCTCGAAGTACTCCCGCACTCGCCGATCGACGTCCGCGATCGGCACGCCGGGACCGAGCGCGTCGATCGCGATGTCCTGTGCCTCGAGCATCACCTCGAAGTAGTGGCCCTGCTCGTCGCTTGGCTCGCCGACGAACATCGTCCGCTCGAGTTCGGAGTGGTAGCCGTCGACGATCGCCGTCGCGCCCGTGATCAGCGTATCGCCCGCCTCGATTCGACGGTTCGCCGTGTGTCCGTGCGGGAGCCGCGTCTGCTCGCCCGTGATATAGCCCGCGTGCACCGGGCCGTCGCCGCGGGTCCGTGGCGCATACCGGTCGCCGAGCGTATCGAGCATCGCCCGCGAGGCTTCCATCGACGCGCGCTGGCTCACCGTCACCGGGTGTGCGCCGGGTTCGGTGTAGTCGGCGAGATACCGATGGCCGAGGTTCGCCCACTCGGCGGACTCGCGGATCAACGCCAGTTCCGTCTCGGATTTCTCCCAGCGCAGCCGCGACACCCACGACTGGGTGTCGACCGCCAGAAACTCGCTCAGGGCCGGCCCCTGGTACCCCATCGTTCCCGGTGCTCCGTCCGCATCGGCCGCGACGCGGTCCGCGCCCAGCCCCGCGAGCATCTCGGCGACCGTGCGAATCGGCTCGCCGCCGGGATAGTCGTCGTAGTGGTGGACCGCGTCGATCCGCGAGTTTTCGCTCGCGCGTTCGACCTCGAGACGCGGAACCGTGATCTCGATGCCGTCCGCCGTGACGGCGAGTGCGACCGGCCGCTCGGTCTGGAGGTGATCGAACCCGGTGAGATACTCGATGCTCGTCGCTCCGAACCAGAGGCCGGCGTCCGCGTCCGTTTCGGCGAGTCGGTCGCGAACGCGACCGAGACGCGTCTCGAACTCGGTCGCCGGAAGTCGTGCAGTCATCCGTATCCGTCGATCACTGCGTACCGCCGCAAAAACGTTGAGGTGCCGGCACGCGACGCCCCGTCCGTCCCGCCCGTCGATCGCCGCTCAGGCGAGTCGGGCGAACGCGAGGTTGCCGGAGATGTTCTTGATGTAGATGTCGACGACATCCCCCTCTTCGGCACCGGGGACGAAGATCGTATACTCCCCTTTCTCGGCGACGCCGTCGCCTTTGCGGCCCGTGCCAGTGATCTCGACCGTGTAGGTTTCACCCTCCTCGACGGCTTCCGCCTGCTGTTGCTGCTGGCTGCTCGAGGAGCGTTTCGTCACCGGCCGGAAGGCACCACAGGCGTCACAGCGAAGCATCGGCGTGCGGTCCTCTCGGACGAGTCGGGTGTCCGGCAGGCCACACTCCGAACAGAGGACGTACTCGTCGACGTAGGCGTCGACGGCGGCGTCGAAGTCCTGCTGGGAGAAGCTGCCGTTGTACCGGCCGCGCCCGTCCTCGAGTTTGCCGCTGGTTCCGAGTTCGCGCTGGACGAACCGGTGGAGGTGTTCGTCCTCGCGCGAGAGCACGTCGGCGATCTCGCCGAGGTTCGTAAACCGCGTAAACGCACCGTCTTTCTGCGTCGCAGCGTCGGGGATCTGTAACCGCTGTTCGTCGCCCCCGATATCGGGGACGTCGTCCATCGCTCGGTCGAGACTCGATTCGTAATCCATACACGAGAGAAGACGACCGGAACGTAAATCGGTTCTGCTATCCGTAGCTGGCAGTCGGACGGCGACGAATCGATCGGCGGTTTCGGCCGGCGGTGACCTGCTAATCGGCCGGAACCATCAGAGCGAGTCGCTGCTGCTCTCCCCGAGCGACCCCCCTTTCTCCTCGTCCAGTTCCGTCAGGTCGCGTTCGGGGTTCGCCTCGTTTGGACTCCCGGCCTCGCCGGTTATCTCGCCGTACACCGCCTCGCGGACCTCCTCGGGGTCCTCGAACTCCTCGCCGGTCAGCCGGTCGAAAACGCTGCCCAGCGACTCCGTCTCGTTTGGCATATCGATCGGCTCGTTGCCGTACTCCGCGGCGATCTCCTCGCTCGTGGTCGGATACTCGAGGTCGCCGAGGTGCCGTTCGACGTCCCCGAGGATCGACTCGGTACGGTCCGCTCGCCTCGATTTGCGCTGTTCGGCGCGATCCTGCGCACGGTCGCGGTCCGGGCCGTCGTCGGTCATACGCAGGGCTACCGGGACTCGAATTAAAAACGACCGGCCGGCGTCTGCGTGGCCGCTCGAGCGCTCGCAGGGACCGCCCTGCCTCGGTTTCGATGGCGACGGCCGGAACCAGTGGCGCTCGGCCGAACGACTACTGTCGATTTCGCAACGCTTTCCAACCGCGACTGCGTGCCTTCGCGTATGCCTTCTTGCCGCTCGCTTCTCCTCGAGGAGTTAGCATGGCCGGAAGTCGAATCGGCGCTCGAGGACGGGATGCGGACCGCCATCGTCGCAGTCGGATCGATCGAACAACACGGCCCACACCTCCCGTTGAACATGGACACGCTCGACGGCGACGAACTGGCGCGCCGGATCGCTTCGGAACTCGGCGATGCACTCGCAGCGCCCACGATCCGGCCCGGCTGTTCGGGACACCACATGGAGTTTCCCGGAACGCTTACCGTTCCGCCCGAGACGCTGATGGACACCATTCGCGCCTACTGTCGTTCGCTGGACGAGCACGGCTTCGAACACGTCGTTCTCGTGCCGACTCACGGCGGCAACTTCGGCCCCGTCAAAACCGTCACTCCCGATATCGGTCGGGAGATCGACGCAACCGTGATCGCGCTCGCGGACCTCGACGAACACATGCGGTTGCTCAACGAGGGCCTCGACGAGGCGGGCATCGAGTACGATCAGGACGTGATTCACGCCGGTGCCGCCGAAACGGCGATCGTACTGGCAGTAAACGAAGGACTCGTCCGGACGAACGCACTCGAGTCCGGACACGAGGGCGACGTTTCGGCGGCACGGCTGCTCAGCGAGGGCTTCGAATCGATCACCGAAAACGGCGTCCTCGGGGATCCCCGCGAGGCAACCGCCGAGGCCGGCGAACGGATCCTCGAGAGGGTGACAGCGGCGTACGTTGATCGAATCGAGGCCGAACGAAACGCAGTCTAATCTCTACGGTCAGCAGCCGACGTCCCTGTTCGTTCGAAAGCGAACTGCCCATCCGACGAACTGGATACCGGAGCAACGGCGTTACCAGCTGAATTCCTTCAGGAGATCGTAAACAGAAAACACTTATTGAGGATCCAATACTATTGCGGTATGCCCTCACTTCTATCGTCTCGCTCGGCGGTCGCTGACTCGGACAGGCTCACGTTTGCTGGCTTGCTTGGTGGCATCGTCATGCTCGGGTTGGCTTTACAGGTGTTTGTACTGGTTCAAACGCCGAGCCGGACATCCGAACTGAAACAACTCATCGCTCTGATACCGATCGTCGTCGGCGTGCTCACGTACGTCCGACACCGTCCGGCAACACCGGACTGGGAAATCGGTGCCGTCGCAGTATGGGGGGTGCTCGCCCAGTGGATCGCGTCTGCCGTCTGGTTCATCGTCGGACCCGCATTCACGGGCGGACCTTCGCTTTCAGCCGCCCTGCTGTCCGGCGCTTCCCAATTTCGCGCGGCGGAACTGCTACGGTTTCTCGGAACGGTCGCCGTCTTTGCCGGGTTCTACACCGTGGCAGCGTCCCGACGCGATCGATTGGTCGGTGGCATGATCGCATTGCTCGCCGTTCCGGTCGTGATAGTCGTCATCTATACGATCATCTAGCCAGCGCCTTGGCTGCAGGAAACACGGGATACGTGGGATTGATTCGCCGGTCGATAGCTGCTGTGGCTCTTCGCAATATTGGACGTCTGAGGCGAGCTCTTGGTCGGTTTAATCGTCGCTGACCCTTGGACAACGGCCCATACAACGTTGGTTCTCGAGTGGAACCAGCGCTGTCTCACCGGTTTTCGCTTGCTATGAAATACAGGCGATGGCATCGATCCGGTAAACGCACGGCTTTCGGATGAACGCACGTCCTAGAGACTGGAATGGGGCGACTCTAGAACGGATGTAAACACGTCTTCACGGGAATATTACGCTTCGACTGAAAACGAAGTCCGCCCTCCCCGATTTGAACAGGTGCCAGACGGTCGCGCTCACTGCGTTCGCGCGCTGCGACTGGCGTGTTCAAATCGTGTCGGTCGGATTTTCGGAGAAAATCCGCCCTCCCCGATTTGAACGGGGGACTGCGGCGGGATAACAGGGCTGCATCGGGCCATCTGCTCGGCTTCCCCGACCGACATCGTGGGTTCGCGGAGATGACAACCGATGACCCAAGACCTCAAACCCATCGCACCACAGAAGGCAGTCGACCTCTACCTCGCACAACGGGAGGACGACGCTTCTGAGAGAACCGTACAGGCCCACAGATACCGTCTCAAGCACTTCGTCCGATGGTGCGAAGGAAAACCTCACCAACCACAACGACCTCACTGGCCGCAGGCTGTACGAGTATCGGCTCTGGCGGAAAGATGTTGAACAGATTGAATATCATTTCCTTGCTTCAACGTGTATTGAAGTTTGAGGTCTATTATCAAGTTTTTCTATATCAGGTACATTTCCCTCCTGATACTTGCAACGTTCGATTTCTTCAAACCCTTCTTTTTCCAGCATATTTTCTATAGATTTGAAATCATATAGCCAGTAATGATTATTCTCTGGTTGAAATATAGATTTTCTTACTCTTTGGGCAACCATATCAATATTCTCTTTTCCCATCATTGTACGATTCACAAATATGTCTGCGGAAGATGTGTATTTTTCACTCCCATCAAGCTCAATATCGCCTAAATATTCAGAAATATACTTTTCTAAATCTGGTGTTACTATTCGTATTCGACCACCTTGTTCCAACACTCTGTATGATTCCGCAATAAGATCTTCAGCATCATCACGACCAAGATGTTCAATTGCGTGGGATGTGTATATGTATTCTACTGATTCGTCATCAAATGGCAGATCTTCTGAAAGATCGTGTGTCATCAAATTCGGAACGTCCCTCATTTCATCTGTGAATCCTATTCCAATATTTTGAAAGAATCGATGGATAAAGGGATATTTCGAGAGACGAGCGTCCCAAGATTTATCGATATTAATCCAACCATCAATCCCATCTGCACCGCATCCTAGGTTAAGATTCATAAAAAAGCATCTCAGTCCCAATCATTAGTACTCTGTGGTTGCTGATTCAGTGTGCGACTTCCCTGTACGTCGACAATGGGTATAATACGTGACAATGGAGTGGCCTTCACCGAGTGATTCCCATATAGAACGTTTGGGCGATTCTCAGAGGGAACTTCCAATCCTCAAATGAGTGCGTGGAACTTAACTCAGTTGCTGTTTGCTTTTCCGCTGTGATCGTGCCCCTTTTTGATCCAGCCCTCACCTCCTACGATGCACCCGATAGCTGTAGGACCAGAATTCTGACGATCGCCTCTGTCGAACTTCTCGACAGCCGATGCGGTCATCTCGACACCACACCTGTGTTATCTCTCCTGTTTACCATTCGACACGTGGTACTCTGGATTTCAGAATGAATCATCAACACCCTTCATTTAATATTATGACAATTGGGCAGTCCTTCACGAGGTGTTTCCCATATACTACATCGCAGATGTTCAGACTCAAACCGACCATAGTTGCATAAGTCTGGTTGCAAATCTGGGATATTTTCGGAGTCGGGGCGGCCTACCTATGTAAGGCAAGTTCGTCGCGTTCGTAAAAAGAAATCACGCCACTCAAATCCTATACCACCGATTGAGAACATGTCGTATCTTCGGGCGAAAGTTTCTAGGTTCCCCGACCCGTTCTACTATACGCGAACGCACGACAGCGGTAGCCCGAGTCAGGCAATCTGTTCAACCCAAACACGCCGAGATAGAATCGCACGACGTCGCGGCTCCACTCGGCTCCGAATCGTTTGGTGAAAAAGTCCGCCCTCCCCGATTTGAACAGGTGCCAGACGGTCGCGCTCACTGCGTTCGCGCGCTGCGACTGGCGTGTTCAAATCGTGTCGGTCGGATTTTCGGAGAAAATCCGCCCTCCCCGATTTGAACGGGGGACAAGCCGATCTACAGTCGGCTGCTCTACCAGTCTGAGCTAAGGGCGGTTGCACTTCTACGTAGCCGCCGTGGATAACATAAGGGTTGTTATTTTCGACGACGGCGAAGCGGCGAGTGACCGTGAACGGCAGAATGATTGATATAGGGGGCGTGTCAACACGGCAGTATCTCGCCCCATGAGTAAGATCACGTTCCGCGCGGACGACGACCTCGTCGAGCAACTCGAGGCGCTCGATCGTTCCAAGAGCGAAGCGATGCGGGAGGCGCTGCGCTCGTATCTCGACGAAGGGCCGTCATACGCCGAGGGGGGCAGCGGGGAATCGGACCGCTCCGGTCCGGACGAGGAACCGTCGATCGACGATCTCGTTCGCGAGCGGGTCGATGATCTCCTCGCGAAACGACTCGAGTCGTCATACGCGCACCCGCGTACTGGCGGCCGCGATGCGCAGGACGTCAACGTCACGATCTCGCTCGAGGGCGATGCGGTTCGGACGGCGACCCACGAAGGAATGCGGAGCCAGTCGCGCGGGAAGTCGGCCGGCGACGATGGCACCCACGCTCGAGGTCGGGATCGGGAGACCCAAGCTGCCGCCGCTTGCGGCCAGTGCGGTGAGTCAGTCGACGACGAGCACGTTTACTGTCCCAACTGCGGCGAGAAAACCTCCCATCGACTGTTCTGCGAGTGTGGTGACGAACTCCGGTCGGACTGGTCGTTCTGTCCGAGTTGCGGGCGTCGGACTCCTGCAGCCGACGTTCTCGAGTCGGAACGTCAGAACTCGAGACGGTCGTAAGACACGGAACGTCGTGTCTGACGAAAGCTTTATTATCCAAGACAGTATTCCGTTTACTCGCGTAAGACGGTCGTCTTACAGCGGAAGAGAGAGGACGAAAACGCCCGATGTCGGGCGGTTCCGGTGTAAGACACGCCGCGTCTGACAGGGGCGCGCCACCGTCTTACCCCAACGGGGAATACAACCATGGAGCGTGTGACACTGCGAATTCCGAAACAGCAGATCGAAGAAGTCGAACAACTGGTCGAAACGGGCGAATTCCCGAACCGAAGCGAGGCGATCCGGTCGGCCGTCCGTGAGATGATCAACGAACAGTACGACGGACACGAACAGTCCGGGAAACGGAACTGGGCCAAGGTGTAACAATGCAGGATATCGTACAAGACGCCCTCGAGAACGCGGAACAGGAAGCCCGTGAGATGGACGCCTCGCTCGACGAGGATGAGTTCGGCGATCCACGGATCGTCATCGTCGGTTGCGGCGGTGCGGGTAACAACACGATCAATCGATTGTACAACATCGGCGTCGACGGTGCCGACACCGTGGCGATCAACACGGACAAACAGCACCTCAAGATGATCGAGGCCGATACGAAGATCCTCGTCGGCAAGTCGCTCACGAACGGGCTCGGGGCCGGCGGCGATCCGTCGATGGGCGAACGCGCGACCGAGATGGCCCAGAGCACGATCAAGGAGGTCCTTGGGGATGCGGACCTCGTATTCGTGACCGCCGGCATGGGCGGTGGCACCGGCACGGGTGCCGCCCCCGTCGTCTCCAAAATCGCCAAAGAGCAGGGTGCGATCGTCGTCGGAATGGTCTCGACGCCGTTCAACGTCGAGCGCGCCCGCACGGTGAAAGCCGAGGAGGGCCTCGAGAAACTCCGCGAACAGGCCGACTCCATCATCGTACTGGACAACAACCGGCTGCTCGATTACGTCCCGAACCTCCCGATCGGCAAGGCGTTCTCGGTGATGGACCAGATCATCGCCGAAACCGTCAAGGGCATCTCGGAGACGATCACCCAGCCCTCGTTGATCAACCTCGACTACGCCGACATGTCGACGATCATGAATCAGGGTGGCGTCGCCGTCATGCTCGTCGGGGAGACACAGGACAAGAACAAGACCGACGAGGTCGTCAAAGACGCGATGAACCACCCGCTTTTGGACGTCGATTACCGCGGTGCCTCCGGCGGACTCGTCCACATCACCGGCGGCCCCGACCTCACCCTCAAGGAGGCCGAAGGCATCGCCGACAACATCACCGAGCGGCTCGAGGCCTCGGCCAACGTCATCTGGGGTGCCCGCATTCAGGAGAACTACAAGGGCAAGGTCCGCGTGATGGCGATCATGACCGGCGTCCAGAGCGCGCAGGTGCTCGGTCCGACCACCCAGAAGCAGGCCGACAAGTCCCGCGCGAGCATCGAGGGACTCAACGACGCCGACTTCGACGCCAGCAACAACGTCGAGACATCCGGTCCGGAGTTCGGTGCTCAGAGCGACGGCGGCCGTAGCGAAGTCGAACGACAGAACGGCGTCGACGTGATCCGGTAACCGGACGACAACACAGGTCGAATAGACCCTCGTCGATCAATACTCGGGGCCGTATACCGAGTGATTGCATCCGTTTACTCGGGTTTCGTTCTCGCGCAAACGATTTTCGTGGAGCGGATCGCGGTTACTGCGACACCGGGACCTGTAGCGAGTCACTGAGCCGAGATGTCGCCGGTACTTGCTTCCAGTCTCACCCGGATAACACTCGACGAGAGTTTCGTTCGGGTCCGTTCTCGGATCGAGCATGGATTCCGAATCACGTAAACTGGAGTCCGACGTTCTGAGAGGAACATTACCGTCGAAATAGTAGGTAGAGAGCATTCTTCCGTTCCGCCCAATAGCGCGCGGGGACTGCTCCGTGTTTCCGTGAACGACCGCCACTCGGAATCCGTCGTCGGTTTGTTCGATGAGTGTGGTCTCATGGACGTGAACCGTTATCTCAGTAATCGTTTCTCGAGACGATTCGCTCAACACCTTATTTGTTGAATGTGTGAATCCGTAACCCGTGACAAAATACGGAACGGTGGTTCTGATAACCGGTGGTGAGAAGTATTCTTTTGTAGAAACGTCGTGAGAAGCGCTCTTTTTACACCAACACGATGTGTTCGCTGCAGAGCACAATCCGTCATACTAACCGAGAAGACTAGCGCCAATCAGGCCAGCGACTCGAGCAGCGAGCACTTCCGACAGACTTCGCGAGTCGTCGTCGAGCCACACTCGACACACTCCCGGAGGTCGGCACCGTCGTCGCCGCTGAATTCGTCGGCGGCGATCGATGCCAGATCCTCGTAGCCGGCGAGGATAGAGTGGCGAGTGCCGGGGTGGTTCTCCTCGAGATCGTAGAGGAGTTGCTGGATCTCGCCGCGGTAGGCCTCGCTGGCGTGGGGGCACTCGGTGATGTGGGCCGGGAGGTCGTTGATGTGGGCATAGAGGGCGACTTCCTTTTCGGGAACGTCCCGCAGGGGTTTCGCGCGCGGGACGAACTCGTCCTGTTCGTCGCGTTCGGGGAGGGGACCGAGGCTGGCGTCGAAGTGTTTCGCGATCTGCTCGACGTCGCCTTCGAGGAAGTTCATCAGCGCCGTCTGGGCCTCGTCGTCGAGGTTGTGGCCCGTCAACAGGAGATCGGCCTCGAGTTCGTCGGCGTATTTCGAGAGCAAATCGCGCCGGAAGACGCCACAGTAGGCGCAGGCGGCCATGTTTTCGGGGTCGTCCTCGACGACGTCGTCCATCCGGACGCCGAACTCGTCCTCGTAACTGACGAGTTCGTGGCGGATCCCGAGGTCATCGGCGAGCTCGACGCAGGCGTCGACCGATTTATCGCGATAGCCCTCGATGCCCTCGTGGATCGTCAGGCCGACGAGTTCGATGCGGGGATCCTCCACAAAGGTGTCGTGGAGGATCCGCGTGAGGACGACACTGTCTTTGCCGCCCGAAAGGCCGATTACCCACGTCTCGGGGTCCTCGGGCGTCGCGTCCTGCGGAACGAGGTCGTCCCGCCGCACCCGGCGGCGCACCCGCTTTTCGACCGACTCGCGGAAGTGATCCGCACAGAGGTGTGCCCCGGAGTAGGCGGCGTGCATGACCGCCTCCTCGTCACACCGGTTACAGTCCATCGAGGGATCGTTGCCGGCGAACGCGTATGTCCGTTTCGTCTCGAGCGGCGTCCGCCGGCCTCCTCGAGTTGACGCGGGCACTCGAAGCGACGTGACCCGGAAATCAGTCGAAGAACGCCTGCCATCCCGGCGGTTCGACCGCTTCCGCCGGGAGTTCGTCGTACCAGCCGGTATCGTCGGCCTCCGGTTCGGCGTCGCTCGGATCGGTTACGGGCGTGGCGCTGAAGACGACGAACGACCGCCGGGCCGTCCGGTCGCCGTCCTCGGGGCGAACCTTGTGATCCCAGACGCCCTCAACGGCGTCGAGGTCGATCTCGAAACCGGCCTGCGTTTCGACCCACTCCCGCGCGGCCGCGGCGTAATCGTCGCCCGGAGCGACCGAGGCCGACGGGGGTTTCAGTCCGCACGTCCCGGTCACGCGCATCAATAGGATCGCACCGGTGTCGTCGCTGACGCCGGTGACGGCCATATTATTCAGCTCCGCGACCGTCTCGACGGTTTCGCGGTCGACGACGTTGATCTCCTCGTGAACCGGCACGTCGGAACGGGCACGGAGCGTCTCGAGGTCGGTGATCGCATCGATGGCGGACGGCTCTCCGGTCTCGTCGGTGGGATTTGTCGTCATGGGTCAGGGGAGGTATCGCTGTCTTCGATCGGTGGTTGCGACGCGATTCGCGGTCGGCTGACTGGTTGCGCGTCGCGGGCAGCCGTTCGAACGTGGTGATCGGTCGAAAACGAAGTGGATCGATACATATCGTGGTGGCAAACGACCGATCCTCTCAGCCGAACCGACTCGAACGGCGACACACAACTCCGGGCCTCACGGACTACACCGAGCACTCCGGATCTCGGCCTCGAGTCCTGCGTCCTAAGCCCGGACTGGTTCCTCTTCGTCGGCCGCGTCGGTTTCCTCGACGGCTTCGGCACCGTCTTCGAGAGCGGCCAGTAACGTCTCGACGTAGCGCTCGCGGCTGGTCGAGGAGAACAGTTCGTGGCCGCCGTCGTAGAGGACGACGTGTTCGGCGGGGACGCGCTCGCCGATCGGGCGGAGATCGATGAGCGGATCGCGAAGCGAGCAGAAGACGACCGCGTCGTGATCGATCGTCAGGAGGTCCTCCTGTGCGTGGCGGGTTTCCCGAACGAACGCCGGCGACACCCATCGGGGGGTCGTCGCGAGCTGGTGATCGGTTGCCTTCTCACCGATCGCCCGCCGTTCGAGCTCGCCGACCGGGAGGCAGGGAAGCGTCGTTGGAACGTTCGAAATCGCCTCGAGCAGCAGTTCCGGAACGTCGCCGCCGTACCCCCACCACGGACTCAGGTAGACGTGGTTGTCCGCACCGTCGAGGGCCTGCGCGACGAGCGCGCCGGCGCTGTGACCGAGCAACTGGTACTCATCGAGGTCGCGGACGTACTCGGCGACTGGCTCGAGCCAGTCGGCTTTGAAGTCCTCGATGTTGGTCGGGAGTTCGAAGGCGTGGACCCGATAGTCGGCGTCTGTCAGCGTTCCGATGAGCCAACTGACGTTCTCGTGGGTCCAGCGGTTGCCCCAGCCCATGACGAAGACGAGTTCCTCGTCGCCGTCCTCGTTGAAGACGCGGTGTCGCATACGGTTTCGTTGGTCGGGAACCGATAAAAAAGGTGCTCTCTTGACACGACCGACGATCCGGGTTCCGGCCGCGGGCCGGCGCTGAGAAACCGTTTTGCGCCTCGAGCGCTCACACCCGCTAATGAGTGGCTACCCCCGAAGCGACGCGGTCGACCGCCTCGAACGACTCGTCGGGACGGTCGAGAACGAACGGATGCCGGTTCCCGTCCGCGAGGTGTGGGCGTTCGGCGACGTCGCACTCGGACTCGATCCGGTCGAGCGACTCGACGTCTATCTGACCAAGGACATCCTGATGCGCGACGACAGCGACGCCGTCGAAACCGACGTGTCCGACTCGAGTGCGGCGCTCGGAGTCGAGGGAGTTGGCAAGTCCGTTCGGGCAGATTGGGCCGCCGAGTATCCCGAGTACGTGCGGGCCAACCCGAACGGCCACGCCGCCCCCGAGCGGTGTCTGGCCGCCCACCTGCTCGCGGACGACGAGGACGAGCCGATCCATCTCGAGGTCTGTAACGCGTCCTTCGAGGACAACGTCACCCAGCGGTTGCGCGGCGCGAAACGCCGGGAAGACTACACGCAACTGCTCGATCCCCGCGGCGTCTGTCTCTGGGCCGACGGGACCCGAAGCGAGGAGGCGTTCCGGAAGCTCCGCGAGAGCGACCTCGCGTTGCCGACGCTGTCCGACGCCCTCGAGATGCTGGGGCTGGGGGCCGAGGAGGCCGCGACGGCGGCCCGGCAACTCCACGCCTGGCGCGAAGAGCAGGACGGGGTTACGGTGCGGGGTGACGTGGTCTGACGACCGGATCGGCTCAGAGGTCGCGTCTCCGAAACCAGAACTGACTGACGACGACCAGCGCCAGCGTCATTCCGATGAGGATACCCGCACCGGCGAGGTCGTACGTTCCTTCGAGCAGGATTTCGTTCGGATCGAAGTACCGCATCGGGGCGATTGCACCCACTGCCTCGTAGTCGGTGCCCTCGAGCAGGGACTCGACGAGAAAGAGTCCGAAGGTGACTCCGAGGGCGACCCGCTGGGCGATGCTCGCTCGTTCGAAAACGACCGACGCGAGGAGGCCGATCCCGGCACAGGCAAACAGGAACGGGATCGAGAGGAGATGAAGCGCAAGCAGGTCCGCCGCATCGATCGATTCGCCGATCAGGTCCCCGCCGACGAAGACGACAAGCGGCGTCGGGACGTTGACGAGGACGATCGGGACGCTCATGGCGGCGAACTTCTCGCCGACGACGCGGGTCCGGGAAAGCGGCAGCGACAGGAGCAGGTCCATCCGACCCCGATCGACGTCGTCGGCGATCACGCCCGCCGTGCTGTAGGCGAGATAGAGCCCGAGCAGGATGACCCAGCCGAAGACGTAGAGTTCGACGGCGAGAAACCCCTCGAAGCTCGCAAACGTTTGGATCCCCATGACCTGTAACATCGGCTCGGGGTAGGCCTCGAGCAGCTCGTCCATGTCCACGGCCCCGCGAAAGGAGGGGTACACCCAGACGACGAGCGCGGCCAGCGCGGCCAGCGCGAGCGCGAGGACGGTGCTGCCGGTGAGCCGGCGTCGGCCGTCGTACCGCGCGAGTTCACCCATCGTCCGCTCCTGCGTTCGCACGCTCGCCTCTCCGGGGTTCGCGTTCGTCGCCCCCGTAAAACCGCATGAACACGTCTTCGAGCGGCGCTTCTTCGATCGAGAGGTCGAGCAGCCGATACTCGCGAAGCGCCGCGAGCAACGCGTTTACGTCGCCGGTGAACGTAAACGTACACTCGGTGACCGCCGACTGTGTGCGTTCGCTCGGCTTCGACGTCTCGGTCTCGAGGTCGTAGACGCCATCGACCGAGAGCACCTCGTGCGGAATCGCTTCGTCGGCGCGCAGTCGAACGACCTTGCCGCTCCTGTCGAGCAGCGATTCGACGGGTTCGACGGCGACGAGCCGGCCGTTTCGGATGATGCCGACGCGATCGCAGAGGCGTCGGACCTCGCTCAAGACGTGCGAGGAGAAAAAGACCGTCACGCCGCGGTCGCGCTCGGCCCGGAGGAACTCGGCGAACCGCTGTTGCATCAGCGGATCGAGTCCGCTCGTGGGCTCGTCGAGAATCGCCAGATCGGGGTCGTGCATGAACGCCAACACGAGGCCGAGTTTGCGGACGTTGCCGTGCGAGTAGTCCCGTACCTCGCGATCGAGCGGCGGATCGAACCGCTCGAGCAACGCCTCGCTTCGCTCGTCGCCCTTGATCGACGCGTGTAGCTCGAGGACCTCACGCCCGGTCACCGTCTCGTCGAACGCCGGGTTGTCCGGCAGGTAGCCCAGTCGTCGTTTCGCGTCGAGGAGGGCCCGCTCGTCGGTGACGTCGTGTCCCAGCAATCGTGCGGTCCCGGCGGTCGGCGAGAGAAAGCCAAGCAGCGTCCGGATAGTCGTCGTCTTGCCCGCGCCGTTCGGGCCGAGATAGCCGAAGATTTCGCCGCGTTCGACGTCGACCGTGACCCCGTCGTTCGCGACCACCTCGCCGTACGTTTTCGTGAGCGCTTCGAGTTCGATCGCCGCCATACCGACCCCGTTCGACGACTGTCCGTATGTAATTAGGCGTCGGGTCGTGAGAGGGTCAGGGGACGATCTGGGTGAGAATCGTCGATTCGATCTTCCGCAGGTGGCCGCCGACCGTCCCTCCGGTACAGCCCAGCTTCTCGCCGATGTCTTCGTGGGTCACCGCCCGCGGGACGTTGTAGTACCCCATGTCGACGGCCGTCCGAAGGATCTCCTGTTGGCGGTCGGTAAGTTGGGAGAACAGTCGATTCGTGTTCGGTTCGTACCGACCCGTCTTGAGGAGCTTGAGCCTGATTCCGTCGGGAACGTCCGGAATGGCCTCCTGAAAGCTCTTTACGTCGCCGATCATCGTGACCCGAAGACCACCACGGCGCGTAAACTCGAGGGGTGTATCGTAGATGAACTCGAACTCCCGGAGCATGCTCAACAGCCCGACGAGCCTGTTGTGTGCTTCGATGTGGGCGTAGGCGTGGTGTGTGCCGTCGACGGTCGAAAGCTGGTACTGGTTGATCATCGACGACTCCGAGAGGATCGATTCGAGAACCGTCCTGTCGCCCGAGAACTGGTAGAGCGCGACGATCGTCTCGTCGGCGAGGAGATTGACGTTGTGGAGGAGTTCGCGCGTAACGTCGGGGTGTTCCTCGATCCGCCGATCGAGCGGGTGCAGTCCCTCGTCGTCGGGGATAATGACGCATTTCGCGTATCTCATCGTCGAACGGTCACGACATCGTGGACGTATTTCCAATTATCGTTTACCATAATTATGGCGTCCGATCGGCGGCGATCCCTCGGGTCCATCGCTGCCGCGAAACTGCGACGAGCCGACGGAAAGCCGGCGGCCGTCGGGCTGAGCGACGGCAGGGAGAACCGCAGCGGTGAGCAACGGTAGTCGTGGTATCCGATACCTACACTCATGGGGGGGACGTGGTGCACCGATCGATTTCGAACCGTTTCGTTCGCATGCTCCGACACGAACGGTTCTCCCGGATAGTCGTTCCGCCGCGTTTCCGCGCCTCTTTATACCGAGGCGAATATGGCCGCCGTTAGGCGGAGAACGATGTCGGTACTTTCGGGCTTGCAGGGATAACTCTCGTCGTCCGGTGAGGTGTCCTCTCAAGCCCTCTCCGCGGGTTAAAATCTCTTCTAGATCGGATTCCGAATCAGAACCGAGATAATATTCGCACCCGGTCAGTTATAAATGCTCCCTCATACAAGGAGGAAAAATGATTTGAAATCGTGTTGGGTGTGCTCCTGTGACGCACGAGATGCGGCCACGAAGTCGAAGCGAAAACGGCGCGAAACGGGCGTATCGAACGAAAGCAACCGAACCGGCCGTTCGGAGGTGGACGTAGTATGTACCGCCGCAAGCGGCTGGTGACCGGGACCTGCACCTCGTTCCTGATCGTCACGCTTGTCGGTCTCATCGTCCTCTCATCAGGGACGGCCTATGCGACGGCGATGGCCACTGCCAGCGGCAGCGGGTTCACCGTCACGGCCGACGAGATCAGATCCGACGAGTTCCTCCTCTATCCCAGCGTCGGGGAAGACACCGAGGGGGAGACGCCGGTTGCTGTCGTCGAACAGCGTAACGTCGAGATCGACGGCATGGTACTAAGCGGGGAACAATCCGTTCCCCTGATCGACGGCTCGATGGAGATCTCGTTCGCCGCCGACGGAACGGTCGAAGCCGACGAGCAGTACATCAAACTCACCGACTTGCAGGCGGAAGAGGCGACGTTCAACGGACAGGTCGTCAACGCCAGGGCGAGCGATAATCCGGAACGGCAGTTCCAACAGACGGCCGGCGAAAACGCCGATCCCGAGAACGGCCACCTCACGGACATCTCCGGAGAGAGCCCCGGAATGGTCCAACAAGACGTCGAGATGGATGCGGTGTACCTCGCCTCGAACGAGATCACACTCCCCGGTCTCGACGTCGACGTGGAATTCCATTCCGACGGGTGATCGCCCATGTCTCCCGAAAACGGCCAGAACGAGTCCGAGTCCCCACCCACACGGGTCAGCCGGCGGATCGGCTCTCAGTGGAGCCGATTCAACGCCTGGCGAACGGGACGCCCGTTCCTGGGCGGTATCCTGCTGTGTCTGGGCGGCGTCCTCATCACCTGGGTTCCGATGCGGATCCTGCCGGATCTCGCCTTCATCGGCGGACAAATGGCGGGCTATCTCGCGATCGGGTCCCTCTTCGGCGTGTTCGTTTTTCTGTCGGGAGTCTACGCGCTGTACAAGCCGGCCAGCGCCGACGTGATCGGCGTCGTCGGGATCGTTCTGTCGATCTTCTCGCTGTTCGGATCGCTCGGCGGGTTGCTGATCGGCATGTTACTCGGCATCCTTGGCGGGAACCTCTGTCTCGCTTGGAAGCCGGGCGACGAAGCCACCGACGACGACGGCTCGGATCCGAGCGTGATCGACAAAGCGGCGGCCCGGATCGACGCGGGGTTCGATCGCCTCCTCGGCAAGATACGCCTTGCCTGTCGCGCGGGCATCGAACGCATCAAACGGCGGGGTATCGACGAGTGACGCCGGGACGAACCGGACCGACGAACCGCCCCGACGCATGATCCGGACCAGTGTGCTCGTCGTCGTGTTGGCCGTCGCCCTCGGCGGTGCCGCGGTCGGAACGTCCCACGTGGCCGGTCAGGCCGACGAGCCAGTCGTCACGGTCGACCTCGGGGCGATCGAAGGTGCGACCGTCTGCGCCCAGCAGTTCGCGCCGGATACCAACGGGATCGTCATTCGAAGCGACGATGGGAACGTCACGATCCACCTCGACGGGACCAGACGCGTCGAACTCGGGGAACCGCGCTCCTCCGAGGGAGCCATCGTGTTACGGACGGATCGGCGAAACGAGACGCTCAACGACCTCGCGGCGGCCGAGGAGTGTTTCACGGCTCGACGAACCGACATCGTCGTCGACGCCCGCTCGGTCGAGTTGCGGAGCCTCTCCGTGACCGAATACGCCGTCGAGGTCGGCTCGAAAAGCGACGTCCCCGTGCCCACCCCGTTCGACCCACCGCACGAAAGCGACGGTGAGGACGGGGGCAACGAAACAGATACTCGAGGTAACGAGCCCGATAGCCGGGTCGACGAGACCGACGGGCAGGGCAACGAAAGCGACGGCACCCCGAGCGACTCGGCTGGCGATCCCATATCGAACGACTCCGATGGCTGGAGCACGAACGCCAGCGGCCTGGTCGGCAGCGGACTGCGGGCGCTCCGACCGCAGTGACGGGAACGGAGCCGGCGCGCTCGGACCGGAAAACGCGGTCTCGGTCCGTTGCAGACTAGGGCACGCGGCCGACCGTCACGTAGAACGGGACGACTTCCTCGCGTCGATACTCGCGGTCGCGCATCTGCTCGATTACGGCTCGCCCCATCTCACGCCACGACCCCCGGAGGTCGTCGTACTCGCCTTCGGTGAGTTCGCCCGCGAGCATCGTCTCCCGGTCGTCGGCCAGTCCGTCGCCGGTCGCCTTGCGCCGGGCGGCTGCCAGCGCACTCTCGGTGTACGGCGGTTCGACCGTTCGCACGTGGTCGTACTGGCGGGTCTCGAGTAGCTCCAGCTCCGCCGCCTCGAAGGCCTCGCTGGTGTCCGCCCCGAGCGTGACGTCGGTGTCGACGCCTTCGAGATAGGCCTGCCGGGCGCGCCGCTCGAGCCGGTCCTCGTCGTCGACGCTGGAGTCGATCTCGACCGCAGCGTTGTCGGGTTCGACGGCCGCCACCAGGTCCGTCGAAACGCGGGCGAACTCGGCCACGGCGGCCGCTGGATCGGGGAGGTTGATCAAAAGCGCCTGACAGACGACGAGATCGAAGGCGTCGTCCGGGAACGGTAGCCGCAGGGCATCGCCGGCGACGGTCGGAACGTACTCGCTGGCGGCCGCGAGCAGCCCCGGATCGGCATCGCAGCCGATCACGTCTCCCGGTGACTCCGCGGCGAGAACGCGGCTCAGTTCGCCGGTCCCACAGCCCACGTCGAGGATCCGGTCGCGGGACTCGAGAGCCAGCGGCTCGAGGGCGCGTCTGGAGTCGTCCCACATCCCCTCGCGGGTCCGATTGAGATAGGATTCGGAGAACTCTCGCACGGCCCCCGATAACGGCGGCCCGAGTAAAAACGGGTCGATTCGTCGTGTCCGTCCCGGCTGCCGTCGGGTGCAGGGACACTCACTGCTCTCGCTCGGGTGTGCCGGCGAGCGGACCGCGTGCTGTGCCGATCGGAGCGGTCACTCCTCTCGGAGTTCCGTGACCTTCTCGATGTTCCACTCGAACCCGCGGCCGTCCTCGGTGGGTGTCTCGAGCGCGAACGGCAGGTCCCGGAGGTCCGGATGGTTGACGATCGCCTTCATGCCGTCCTCGCCGATGTACCCTTCGCCGATGTGGGCGTGTTCGTCCTTGTGCGTGCCGACGTCGTGTTTCGAGTCGTTGAGGTGGATGTACTCGAGGTACTCCAGCCCGACCTCGTCGTCGAACCGCTGGACGGTCTCGTCGACGGCTTCCGGCGTCGTCAGGTCGTTGCCCGCGACCAGCGTGTGCGCGGTGTCGATACAGATGCCGATGTCGGTTTCGGTGCGGTCGATGATGCCCGAAAGGTGTTCGAACTCGCCGCCGAGTTTCGTCCCGCTGCCGGCGTCGGACTCGATGAGGATCGTCACGTCGTCGGGGACGTCGAGCTCGTCGATGACGCTTGCGGCGTTGTCCAGCCCCTGCTCAACGCCTGCGCCCGTGTGTGCGCCCAGATGGACGTTCACGTACGGAATCCCGAGTTTATCGGCGGCGTCGAGCTCCGCCTGCATGCTCGCTTTGGACTTGCGCCGGAGGTCTTCCTTCGGGGTACAGAGGTTGACCAGGTACGCCGAGTGGATCACCCACGGCCCCTCGAGTTGCGTTTCGGTTTCCGTCCGGAACCCCTCGGCGGCCTCGTCGCTGATCTCGGGTTGAGCCCAGACCTGCGGCGAGGTGGTGAATATCTGTCCACAGTTGCCGCCGAACGCGACCTGTCGATGGACCGCGTTGCGGATGTCGTCGTACGGCGGCGTCTCGTCGTCGGAGGAGACGCGCGATCCGGAGATCGAAACGTGTGCGCCGACCTTTATCGTCATGGATTCCCGTCAGTACCGGGCCGTGATAGGTATAACGGAGCGGGCCGGCAGCCGACCGGAACAGTCAACCTACTGTCCAGAGTACGTGAAACAAGTGACGGAATACGAGACGGTTCTCTTCGACAACGACGGCATCCTCGTCGATCCGCCCGCAGCCGAGACACAACGCGAAGCGACGCAGGCCGCGTTTCGAGAGGTAGGGGTTACCGATATCGACGAACAGCACCTGAACGCGATCGTCACCGGCGTGACCGTCGACGGGCTCGCGGAACTCTGTACGGACTGTGGGATCGATCCGGAGACGTTCTGGGCAGCGCGCGAACGCCACGACGAACGATCGCAACTCGAGGCGTTCGAATCGGGAACGCGAGGCTGCTACGACGATGTCGCCTGCCTTACCGAGCTCTCTCAGCCCTGTGGCGTCGTCAGCAACAACCACCACAGTACGGTCGCGTTCGTACTGGAGTTCTTCGGACTTTGCCCGCTGTTTGATACGTACTACGGCCGGGAGAAGACCGTCGAAAGCCTCCGGCTGAAGAAACCGAACCCGCACTATCTCGAGCGGGCCCTCGCCGATCTCGACGCCGAATCGGCACTCTACGTCGGCGATAGCGAAAGCGACGTAGTCGCGGCCGACCGAGCGGGGATCGACTCGGCGTTCGTTCGACGGTCCCACTGCCGCGACGCGACCCTCTCGGTGACGCCGACCTACGAGGTCGCGACGCTCCACGAGGTCGTCCGAATCGCCGACGGTCGATCGGTCTGCACTCAGTGATCGTCGGCCTCGAGGGCCTCCCGGTCGCGTACCCACGCGTCGGTGCCGAACTTCCGGGCGGCGAGATCGCGGGCGGCCTCGAGTTCGCCGTCGCGCCAGTCGCCGTCGTCCGCGTCACACCAGTCACCCAGTGCCTCGGCGATCGCATCGACCGCCGCCTCCCGATCGATGCCGGCCTGTTCGCGGATGCTCGTCACCCGATCGGCGAAGGTCGTGGGCTCGAGATCCGCATCGAAGACGCCGACGTGGCGCTCCGGCTTGCGGTCGTAGCTGATCGAGCCGTGCTGGATGACCACGTCGCGCTGGCGGTACTGGGCGTTGCCGCTGATCTTGCCGGCATCCGCGCCCGATCCCGCGGGCGCGACGATATCATGTGCCGGGTTGATATCGCGCAGGTAGCACGAGGGCTGGTAGATCGCGTCCTGTTCGGCCGCCGCGAAGTCCGCGTCGACGCCCATCTGCTCGAACGCCTCGAGGATCGGTCGACAGAACAGTTCGTAACAATCCATCAGGTCGCCGGGCACTTCGTCCGCCGGCGCTACGATGGTGTACGAGATGTCGGCGTACCGGTCGTGATAGATCCCCCCGCCGCCCGTCTGACGACGTGTGACATCGATCCCCTCGCGTTCGCAGTACTCCCAGTCGACGCTGTCGGCGTCCTGTCGATAGCCCAGCGAGAGCGTGCTCGGCTCCCACGAGTAGACCCGCACCGTCCGCAGGTCGTCCTCGAGTGCGGTGCGTGCCGCCACCTCTTCGATCGCCATCTGTGTCGCCCCGGTACGGGGTTCGTCCCGGATCAGTCGCCACTCTCGCTCGGCGAGGTCGGTCATACTCGCTCAATTGCAAGCAATCCAGTTATGGATTGTGTCGATCCAACGCTTCGAGCCGACTGCGTCGCGTTCGACAGCGAATTCTATATCACGACATACGGTTCACAGGGGCTGCGTCCGGCACAAGACGCCCGCGGCCGACGGACGAATCACGCGTCACGACGTTTTTACGTTCACGCCGGTTACGCCGCTACATGGTGCGGAACGTCGCCGGATTACTGCCGGAACTCGAGGAAGAAGACTTCTATCTCCTTTCGGGCGTCGAACAGGGGATGCGCTTCTCCGAGTGGGTCCAGCGGGAGAAGCTCCCGAAGTTCTCCGGCCTGACCGAAGAGGAGGTCGACTATCGGCTCGAACGCTGTCTCAAGCGCGGGCTGATCGAGAAGAAGACGATCCAGTACGAGGGCTATACGCTTCAGTTCGAGGGCTACGATACGCTCGCGCTGCGGGCGCTCGTCGAGCGGGACACGATCGGCGAGTTCGGTTCGCCGCTTGGCGTCGGTAAGGAAAGCGACGTCTACGAGGTCCGTTCGTACAAACCGCTGGCGCTCAAGTACCACCGCGAGGGGTACACGAACTTCCGGGAGGTCCACAAGGAACGGGATTACGCCGCGGACAACGAGCACGTCTCCTGGATGTACACCGCCCGGAAGGCCGCCGAACGCGAACACGAGATCCTCGAGGGACTGTATCCGGACGTCTCGGTACCACGGCCCGTCGATCAGAACCGCCACGCGATCGTCATGGAGAAGATGGACGGCGTCGAACTCTCGCGGACGAAACTCGAGGACGAACAAGTGCTCGGCGTCCTCGAGTTACTGTTGGCCGAAGTCGCGCGCGCATACGAACACGGGTACGTTCACGCGGACATGAGCGAGTACAACGTCTTCGTCAACGAGGAGGGGGTGAAGATCTTCGACTGGCCACAGGCCGTCCCGACCGACCACGAGAACGCAACCGAATTCCTCGAGCGGGACGTGACGAACCTGATCGGCTACTTCCGACGCAAGTATCCCCAGCACGTTCCCGACGACCTCGACGCCGCCGACGTCGCTGGAGCCATCGCGGCCGGTTCGTTCGAGTCGCTCGAGGCCTACGTTTGAGCCGCGGGCGTTTCGGAACTGCGTTCTGACGACGGGATCCGGTTCTCGAGCGGCTGCGCTTCGGGAGCCGTAGCGTCTCCGTCGACCATCGGCTGTCCGACCGGTTATCTGATGAATCGGATATCGATATACGAAATCCGTCGGTTACCGTTCCGAAACCGATCCAATAGAATCGCTGGTATTTCAGACAATGGCGATTAATCGATGGAAGAAGAAGCGCACGAGCTTTTTTAGAGAACGCCAAGCACGTCCAAAGTGAGGACCTCTAGGTGGCCCTCGTCGCGCAACCGCCGACGGGACCTCGATCTCGACGCTACCGAGGACGTCGTCCGTCTCGACGGCGCAACGAACCCGTCTCAACCGGCGTGACCGAGACGCGTTCCCGTTCCATGGCTGGTCATCCGACAGCACAAGCGACAACGGCTCGAGAAAAGGGGGTGGTCGTCAACCGATCCGAATCGACGACCGGTCACCGATCCGCGTCGATCACCGTCACCTCGTCGGGGTCGGAGCCAACCACTACGCGGTAGCCGCCGTACTCGAATCGGACGGTAACGTCCGCGTTCGACTCGAGCACCGTGGTCAGCGCCTCGGGATCGACGGCGTCGTACAGCGGTGGCAAGGCCGATCGATCGCAACCCTCATGGGCCGCGATTCGTGTAAGTGCCGTGGCGAGTGCTGGATGCATCGTGATCGTCGGGGGAGACGGTGAGCGTCAGTACGAACGTCGTCTCGCAGTTCGAGCACGTTGCCGGCTCCGTGATCGGGGCGATACGAACGTCGGTGCCACAATCGCAGTGGAACGTTATTCTCGAGGTCATGATTGTCGGGTTACAGGCCCCGACGCAGCGGAACACACTCCAGCGAGCGACACAGCGATAGCTACGACTGGTTCGGCGGGACGTCGGCAAGTCTTTATTTCGCCAACGCCAATGGTGGATTGCTCCCGCTTCGCGGGGGCAATGGGCGAGTCGGAGTGCAAGCTTGGCGGCTGGGCACTCCGGCTCGGCGCACTTTCGTGCGCATCTCTGCGTTACGCAAGCAATCCTAAAGAACGTTAGGATACTAACTGGTTGGTCCGTTTCGATAAAACGCGATGCCCCCCAAGGGGGCGGGTAATTGCGCGGCGCACAGAGCGCGCCGCGCTCGAGGAAAGTCGGGTCTACTGATTCGAGACGGTACGCGGCACTGTGTTACTGATAGGATAGGAGAGAAACCCGAGGACCCGGCCGTCGCCGACGCGTGTGCCCGACGGGGGTGGGAACGGGCCGAAGGGGAGCGAGACAGCGACCCGCGGTCGCCGCTAGACCGACCCCATGTCCTCCTGCTTTCGCATCAGATAGAGGAAGTACGGCCCGCCGATGAGGCCGGTGACGATTCCGACCGGAAGCTGGACGGGGTTCAGGGCGAGACGTGCGCCGACGTCCGCTCCGACCAGCAACGCGGGGCCGACGAACAGACAGCCGACGAGGAGCCGTTTCGTGTCGTTGCCGACGATGTTCCGGACCATGTGCGGAACGATCAATCCGACGAAGCCGACGAGGCCCGCGACGGCGATCGCCGCGGCCGTCGACAGGATCGCGATCCCGGCAACCAAAAAGCGCACCCGTTCGACGGGCATGCCGAGCGATCGTGCGGTTTCCTCTCCCAGCAGTAGGACATCGAGCTGGCGCGTAACGGCGAAGGCCAACACGAGCGCGAGTATCGTAAACGGGAGCGCGATGCGAACCTGTTCCCAGTCCGTCCCGAGAAGCGAACCCGACAGCCACGTCTGGGCCGCCATCGCGATTCCCAGATCGTCGATGAAAAAGAACAGCGCCCGCTGGAGGGAGCCGAACACGGTGCCGACGATGACGCCGGCGAGCACGAGCCGGATCGGGCTGGTCCCGTTTTTCCACGCGATGGCGTAGACGAGCAGGAAGGCGAGCGCGCCGCCGGCGGCCGCTAGCAGCGGGAGCCATCCCATCATGCCCGAGAACGTCGTCAGTGTGAGTAGCACGACCAGCCCCGCCCCGTCGCTGACGCCCAGAATGTAGGGGCTTGCGAGCTCGTTTCGGGTCACGACCTGGAAGATCACACCTGAGACGGCCAGGTTCGCGCCGACGAGAATCCCGACGAGGATGCGAGGCAGGCGGATGGTCCAGACGATGTGTTGCCGGGTGGTAAGCCAGTCCGGCACGTCCGAACCGAGCAGAAACGCCCGCCAGATATCGACGTGAAAGAGTATCTGCGGGTCGAACACGGTCCGCCACGCTTCGCCGAACGTCAGCGGGTACGCGCCGAAGCTCACCTGCAGGAGCGTCGCGGCGAGGAGAACGCCGAGACTGCCGAGGATCACCGAAGCCAGACTGGAATCCAGCCACGCGCCCCTCGAGCGGGCGGATCGTGTGTCGTGGTCGGGTGTTGTCGATGACTCCGCCATCGATGGGCTATAACTCCCCGTTGATGATCTCCGCGAGCCGCTGTCGGTCGAAGAGTCGTTCGTCCTCGGGAATCTCGCTGATCGGCCCCGGCCACTCCCCGAACCGTTCCGGATAGACCTGCTTCGCGAGGGCTTCCGTCGAATAGAGGTCGACGATCGGACCCATATACTGGCCGCCGGTCCGGACGACGTTCCCGTTCTGGACCGCGGTCAGTTGCTGTCCGTTCGTATCGTTTTCGAACGGTTCGACGGACCTTTCGACGAACTCCTCGTGCGTTAGCGACGTGAGACCGCCGACGGCACCGATGTAGTCCGGATCGACGTCGAGGAGTTCCTCGTAGCCGATCGGCCCGTCGGGGGTTCGGCCGGCGAACGCATCCTGCAGTCCGAGCTCTCGGTAGGTCCTGGTGTTGTTCGCTTTGGCGTCGATTTCGGCGATTCGGAACTCCCCCGAGTCGGGGTTGACGCCGCGCCAGATCGCGGCGACCGACGGCCGCTCGTCCTCGGGCGGGAGTTCGGCTTGAATGTTCGAGATAAAGTCGTCGTAGAACGTCTGCCACGCCTCGAACTGGTCCTGGCGCTGGAAGATCTCCGCGGCCTTCTCGAACGCACCGTAGAGATCGTACGCCGGCTCGTCGCCGTTGGTTATCGAACTCGAGGCGAACCGAATGGTCGAGCCGAGGAACGGACCGGTCGCCTCTTCGATCTCCGCGATGTCGTCCTCGTTCCAGTTGGCGTAGAACTGCAGCGTTCGCGGATCGATGAGGTGAACGTCGACGTCCGCAGTGTAGAAGTTCTCCTTGTCGTACCCCTCCTCGGCGTCGCCAGCGAGCAACGTGACGGCATCCGTATCGAGGGAGACGTCCGGCAACAGGTCGTAGTATTTCAGGGGTGCGCGATCGAAACTCGCGACGGCGTCGGGTTCGATTCCCAGCGCCATCCCGATATCGAGCCAGACGCTGGGGATCACCGCGTACGATTCCGGCACCGAATCGAACTCGTAACTGCCGTGTGGCTCGACGGTCACGGTGTACGGATCGACGTCCTTGCTCGAATCGTCTTCATCCGCGGTCGGATCACCCGTACAGCCGGCGACGGTCGCTGCAACGAACCCTGCGCTACTGGCGAGTACTGCCCGTCTGCGTGGCATGTTTTAGGCTTACCTAAGAACGTATTAGTGATTCCCCACGTTGCATGTTACACGCCGCGTTACGTGTAATCCAGTCCGTAACGGACTAGTCGTCGGTCGTGCCGGCTCCGGGACGGCGTTGCTCGAGCGGGACTGCAGCGGCTCGTTTCTCGCCAAATAGGTTCCGTGCCCAGTCGACGACCGTCGAATGGGTCGTTCTGACGACGTTGAACCCGCCGGCTTCGGCGTTGCTGACGGACAGAAAGACCGTCTCGTCGTCGATGATATCGACGTTACAGGGGACCGCCTCGTCGACGCTGTAGTATACCGACCGATCCGTTTCGGCTTCGATCCGTCGCCACCGATCGACGAGGTCCGGATCGTCGAGGCTGACCGCGGTCGCGTCGGTATCGAACACGACCTCGGCGTCCGGCGGATCGCCGGCGTGTAACGCCTCGGCGTGAGTGTACATCGGGAGACTCGTAAACGCCCCGACGACGGCGCGGACGGTCGTCGCGCGACCGACGGCGTTGGCGACGACTCGCATCCCCGCGAGCGGATCGGCGCTCTCGGCCGCGACGATATCGGCGTCGGTGAGACACCTGAGTTCGAAGTCGAACCACTCCGTCGGGAGGGAGTCGATCACGTCCGGGGATCGTTGCCCGACGGCGATCGTCTCGAGCAAGCGGTCGAAGTGTTCGTACACTTCTCGGCCCGTATCCGTGGCCGCGTACCGGCCCTCGGCGTGGTCCCGCTCGATCCAGCCCCGATCCGCGAGATCGCCGAGGATCCGACTGAGCGTGACCCTCGTCACGTCGGTTCCCGCCTTCAACTCCTCGCGCGTCCGTGTGCCATCCGCGAGCAACTCGAGGACGCGGACCCTGTGCTCCGAACGCGCGAGAAACGCCGCTCCGTCGATGGCGTCGATCGGCGACTCTCCCCCTCCATCCTGTGTCGATCCGGTGAGTACGCTTTCACTCATCGTCTCCTACTGTCGAACCGTTGTTTAGGTGAGCCTAAAGTATGTCGTTCTCTACTTGACGCGTCCGATCCCGCGCGGCCCGGTGGCTATCGCCAGCGGCTCGATCCTTCATAGAGGGCGTTTAGTGTGTGTTTCACACGCAGGGTGTGGCCGGTTCGAAGCGCTTATACTCGAGAGCTAGATAGTTACGGTAGACTCGCTGGTTCGCGGGCATCAGCGGGCACCTGCACGGCTTTGCCGCAGGTCGGGATGTGATCCGCGGGGCATGGCCCCGGTCGGGATTGAACCAGGAAACGCCCGCGGGTGAACATACATGGCACAAAGCTTCTACTCCCACATCAAGGAGGCATGGAAGGACCCCGACGACGGCAAGCTCGGGGAACTGCAGTGGCAGCGCAAACAGGAATGGCGCAAGCAGGGCGCGATCGAACGGATCGAGCGCCCGACGCGACTCGACAAGGCGCGCGAGCTCGGCTACAAGGCCAAACAGGGTATCGTCGTCACTCGCGTGTCGGTCCGCAAGGGGACCGCCCGAAAACGTCGCTTCAAGGCCGGCCGACGGACCAAGCGACAGGGTGTCAACCGCATCGGACGGCGCAAGAACATCCAGCGCATCGGCGAGGAACGCGTCTCGCGAAAGTACCCCAACCTGCGGGTGCTCAACAGCTACTGGGTCGGTGAAGACGGCAGCCAGAAGTGGTTCGAAGTGATCCTCGTCGATCCGAACCACCCGGCCATCGAGAACGACGACGATCTCAACTGGATCTGCGACGACTCCCACCAGAACCGCGCGTTCCGCGGACTCACCAATGCCGGCAAGGACAACCGCGGCCTCAACAACCGCGGCAAGGGTGCCGAGAAGGTCCGCCCGTCCAACACCGGCGGCCAGGGCCGCGCGAAGTAACGGTTTCGCGCCGCTGTCCTCGATTTTTATCGCGACCCGGACTCGAGAGCGGCAGCTGTCTCCGTCGACAACGGCTCACGACCGCCGTCGCCGTCTCGCTCCGTCTCGACCGCCCGCGCTCGGACGGACTACTCCGGTGTACTCGGGCGAAACGCAGCGTTTCGGACAGAGCGGGAATTGGAGCCGACACTTATCACGTCGGACGCGATACAGCCCTGTATGGCGACTCACGTTCTCGTTCCGGTAGACGACTCCAACCGATCGACCGAAGCGCTCGAGTTCGCGTGCAGCGAGTACCCCGAGGCCCGGATTACTGCGTTGCACGTGCTCGATCCGGGCGATTTCTATGCGGCGACCGGTATCGAGGGTGGCGCAATGGCGAACTACGAGGAGATCCAGCAACACCACGAGCAGCGGGCCGAGGACCTCCTCGAAGAGGTCCGGGAGTTCGCAGCCGAACGCGACCACGAGATCGGGACGGCAAAGGTCGTCGGCGGCGTCTCCCGGTCGATCGTCGACTACGCCGCTGACCACGACGTCGACCACATCGTTATCGGAAGCCACGGCCGAACGGGGGCCAGTCGCATCCTCCTCGGTAGCGTCGCGGAGAACGTGGCTCGGCGGTCGCCGGTCCCGGTGACGATCGTTCGGTAGAGAACGGTCCGGCGCTCGAGGAAAACGAATCGACCGCAAGTCCGTACCGAGATTACACGGTCGTGAGCGCGCCGACGGGTGCATCGGTCCGCTCGCGTGCACGCCGGATGCCGTCGTCGCCGGCGGCGATGAGCGCGAACACTCCGGCGACGTCAGCGTCGGCGGTTTCCGCGATATCCAGCAGCAGTTCCTGCGTCTCGCCCGATCTGATGAGGTCGTCGACGACGAGGACGGACTCGCCCTCGTCGATGGCCGAGGCGGGCAGGTAGTAGGTGAGTTCGATGCCGGACTGCAGACGCTGGCGTGCTTCGATAAACTCCTCGACTGCCGTCTCCTTGCGCTTTTTCGCGTACGCACACCGCGTTCCGTAGTAACTCGCAAGCGACGCCGCGAGGGTGATCCCGTCAGTAGCGGCAGTGAGGACGACGTCCGGCCGGTCGAACTCGAATCCGTTTGCCACGACGGGGGCGACGAGATCGAGGAACGGCTGATCGAAGACCGCACCGGAGTTGTCGACGTAGCCCTCCTCGTCGACCCTGATTCGGGCGTCGAGTTCCGCCGCCAGCGCCTCCCGACCGAGATCCTCGACGACCTCGCGGGCGCGGTCGGTCCCCGGCAGGACGTGTCCGTTGACGTAGCGGTTGAGATCGCCCGCCGGCAGTCCCGTCGTCTCGGCGAGTTCGTCGTAGGTTCGCGTCTCCTTCAGCATCCGCAACACGTCGACGGCCCGCAACTGGAGGGCCGCCTTCTCGGCTCTGTTCATACCGAATATGCACGATCCTGCAACTATGGGGGTTTCGATACGATGACTGTGGGAGATAGCCACGAACGTGGTCAGAAGCGAACACGATCGAACGGCCGAGCGATCGGCTCTCGTCGGTCCACTCGCCGGATAAATCCCCTAGCGTATTCGGGCGAAGTCACAGACCGCTCGGCGACCGATATGGACGTATGCCGACGTTCGATCCATCGACGGTGATGTACCGATGACTGGCGTTCTGACAAGCGGAGTGTTCGCCGTGGGCGTTCTCCTCACCATCACGAATCTCGGCGGTATCGTCGCCAGCGCGTTCGGACTGTGCGGGTACTGGCCACCCGGCGAGCGAAACTGGGCCTACTACACCCACTGGGGAATCTCGCACGCGCTGAACGCGGTGATGCTCGCGCTCACCGTTCTCGACTGGAACAGTCTCGGCCTGCCACGCGGCCCGTCACTGATCGTCGGTGCAGTGGTGTTCGTCGCCGGCTACGGCGTCGCCATCGCGTCCGGACTGGATCTCGGGGTCGAGGAGACGAAGGGACTGGCCGGCGAGTTGCGAACCGGTGGCTGGTACCGTTACTCGAGAAATCCCCAGTACGTCGGCTATCTCGTCGCGACGGTCGGGTTCGCGGTCCTGACGAACTCCACGCTGGTCGCCGTCGTCTGTGCGATCTACATGGGCTGGTGGCTCGCGTTACCGTTCGCCGAGGAGCCGTGGCTACGCGAGCGCTACGGGGAGGATTACGAGCGGTACGCCGAACGCGTCCCGCGGTTTCTCGGCCGCGAAACGCTGCGTGCGCTGGTCGACCGCGATACGGCGGCCGCGTCGGGTTCGGGGACCTGACCCTCGAGTCGGCCGTCGAAGACGGTGACCGCACAGAAGAGGTCCTGCAGATCGGAGGACGAAACGCGGACAGTCGACGCGGGCCGTTACTCGTCCTGCGTAGAACGTGCCGTCACCCTCCTCGACCACGTTCGCAGTCAGTTACCTGATATTTCCTTCAACCTTCGCAATACGTCGATCGCCCGCAACCGGAGGGCTGTCTTCTCGACTCTGTTCAGACGCCCATCTACGAGTATGTATATAGTAGGGTCAACGGTATGTACGCACCATCGAGTATCGGACCGACGATGGCACAAACGGTGTCGTCAATATTCCTGCTGAACCGGAATGTCCACCACACCCGAGTGTATCACGCAAAATCGATCTCTATTATGGAGCCGAGCGGGAGATGACGTATCGAGAAGTAGTACACTGCTGTTGTGACTAATCGGACGACGTAAATCCACGAACGCCGGGATAAACGTTGCAGTACAGACTGCGACGCTACTCGTCCTGCAGGAAGTCGGGCTGGGTTCGCTGTTCCTCGATTTCGTCCTCGAGATGGCGCTTGAACGCGTCGATCTCGACGTCGTACTCCTGGTCCTCGAAGCGGTCCCGGACCGAGATGTTGCCGGCTTCCTCCTCGTTGTCGCCGACGATGATCTGGTAGGGGACGCGATCGTCGTGGGCCGCGCGGATCTTCCGCTCTAGGGTGCTGTCTCGGTCGTCGACCTCGACGCGGAAGTCATCGAACTCGTTTGCCACCCGGTGGGCGTAGCCGAGGTTGTCGTCGGAGATCGGCAGCACGCGGACCTGTTCGGGAGCCAGCCACAGCGGGAACCGGCCTTCGTAGTGCTCGATGAGCATCATGAAGAACCGCTCGTAGCTGCCGTACAGCGCCCGATGGATCATGACCGGCCGGTGTTCCTCGTTGTCCTCGCCGACGTACGAGAGGTCGAACCGCTCGGGCATGTTGAAGTCCAGCTGGACCGTCGGGCCGTCCCACGAGCGGCCGATGGCGTCCTCGAACGCGAAGTCGATCTTCGGGCCGTAGAACGCGCCGTCACCCTCCTCGACCTCGTAGTCGTGGGCGCGGTTCTCGAGGACGGACTCGAGTTGTTCTTCCGCGCGCTCCCAGATCTCGTCGGAGCCAACCGACTTCTCGGGGCGGGTCGCAAGCGCCATCTCGTACTCCAGATCGAACGTCTCGAGGACGTCGGTGATCATGTCCATGATCTCCTCGACCTCCTGTCTGATCTGGTCGGGTCGGATGAACAGGTGGCCGTCGTCGATGGTAAAGGCCCAGACCCGCGAGAGGCCGGAGAGTTCGCCGCGCTGTTCCTTCCGGTAGACCTTGCCGTTCTCGGCGTAGCGGATCGGGAGGTCGCGGTAGCTCCAGGACTGATCCTGGAAGATGGCGGCGTGGCCGGGACAGTTCATCGGCTTCAGGCCGAACTCGTCGTCGCCGACGTCGAAGATGAACATGTCGTCGGCGTAGTTCTCGTAGTGGCCGGAGCGGTGCCACAGATCCGTCTTGAAGACGTGGGGCGTCTCGACGTAGTCGTAGCCTGCGTCCTTGTTGAGGTCCTCGACGAAGGTCTCGAGTTCCTTGAGGACGGTTTTCCCCGGCGGATGATAGAGGGGAAGGCCCGGTCCCGTCACATCCTGAATCGAGAAGAGGTTCATCTCCGACCCGATCCGGCGGTGGTCGCGCTTTTCGGCCTCGCGCTTGCGCTCTAAGAACTCCTCGAGATCGCTCTCGTCCTCGAAGGCCGTCCCGTAGATCCGGGTCTGCATCTCGTTTTCCTCGTCGCCGCGCCAGTAGGCACCGGCGATCTCGAGCAGTTCGACGACGCCGATCTCGCCCGTCGAGTCGACGTGCGGGCCGGCACAGAGGTCCTCCCACTCGCCCTGCCGGTAGAACGAGACGGTGTCGTTCTCGTCGGCGAACTCCTCGAGCAACTCGAGCTTGTAGGGTTCGTCCGCAAGGCGTTCTTCGGCCTCCTCGATCGAGACGTCCTCGCGCTCGATCTCGTAGTCGGCCTCGATGATCTCCGCCATCTCGGCCTCGAGTTCGTCGAGGTCGTCCTCGTCGACGTCGAGGTTGTCGAAATCGTAGTAAAAGCCCTCGTCGGTCGGCGGGCCGATGGCGAGTTTGACTTCGTCCTCGTCGAACAGCCGTTCGACGGCTTGGGCGAGACAGTGGGACGCGGAGTGGCGCATCACGCGCAGGTACTCCTCGCCGCCGTCGTCGGTGACGATCTCGAGTTCGGCCCCGTCGTAGACGGGTTCTTCCTTGGCGACGAGGTCGCCGTCGAGTTTGCCGGCGACCGTGTCGCTGCCGAGGCCGGGACCGATCTCGTAGGCGCAGTCTTCGACCGTCGCATCCGCGTCGACCTCGAGTTCGGAGCCGTCGGGAAGTACGACTGCGATTCGTCCGTCCGCCTGCGGTTCAGGTTCTGATTCTGACATGGTTGTAACTGTGGTGGGATAACTGTCCGGAGAACGCCGGTGGCGTGTCCGTCAGCGAGCGGGCCGTCGACACCGTTTGCTGGTCGGTTCGGGTCGACACAGCGAACGGTAGGTGGGAGTTAGAAGCGGGCACGAGCCCGGCGTGTAAAACGGACACCTACCATCGTGACTACGCGTAGTCTCGACCGGAATAAAAGCGTTGTGATGGTCCGTGGCGCTGTTCGAATTCGGATGCAAAGCGAAGCGGGACGAGTTGCGGTTGAGAAGCGAAACGACACCGCACGAATTGGTGTCAGGGAGCCGCCGGAACCGAACTAGAATGTACTGTGCTGGTGGATGTACTGGACGTTTTCGTGGAGGAGAAGCAGCATCATTATGACCAAAACGACGCCCGCGATCGCTTTTCCAAGACCGTATATTCCGTACTCGCCCGCGGTCCATCGTTTCGATCGATCGGAAATGACGAATTCCGATTCGTTCGGCCCGTTACCGACGACGATCTCGGCAGAATCCCCTTCGGTAGCGGGCCGCTTGTACCCCGTAATGTACACCGTGTCCCCGATATCCAGCCGGCGTTCGACGAATCGATTGTGGTTCCGTAGTATAGTTGACACCACGGGATGGAGCAACGTGTCCGGCGGTCGTGTTTCCGGGTTCCGTTGCATGTACTCCTCGACCGGCTCAGGGGTATCGCTTAGCGGCGCGTTGTAGTGCGTTTCGGGCGTGAATTCGAACGTCGCACCGGCCGGATCGACGAGAACCCGTCCCGTCTCGTCTTCGACGTAGAATCTCGTGGACGCTTTCCCCTCGTCGAGCACGTCGTACGTCCCGTCGTCGGACCGGGGCGCGTCGTCCGGCCCCGATCCCCGCTTTCCCTGTGCACTGTACGTGTATGCGAGACAGTCGGTTTCGGTGAACGGTCCGGTAACGGTCCCGTGTTCGTCGGCTGGAACCGCCGTTCCTTCCACTTCGATCGGCCCGCTTCGAGCGGAAACCTCGCCGATCGATCGCGGATCGGCGGTCACGATCGTCCGAGATTTGCGTAGATCGCGACCGCCAAGGTAACACAGATAGGCTGCAAACGCGAGAAACGCAGGAACGAAGACGAGAAAGAGTGGTAACACGAGCTTCGACATGGCGTAACCTGCGATCATGACAATCGAAAACCATTTTGATCCGATATCGGCCGCTGTACTGATCTGCGGTGGGACGACGGGACCGGTACTCGTTTTTCGCTCGCCATTGACCATGGGGTATGAGCGTCAACGCCGTCCTCTTCGATTTCGACAACACGTTCTACCCGTATTCGCCGTGCAATCGGGCGGGAAAGGACGCGGCTTTCGAGACCGCCCGGGAACTGGGCTACGACCTCGACCGCGAGGCGTTCGAGGAGTGCTATCGGACGGGCCGTCGGGAAACGAAACGCGAGGTCCCCGGCACCGCGGCCGCCCACGGGCGGGTGCTCTACTTCAAACGCGCCCTCGAGGAGCGAACCGGCCGTCCGCAGCCGGCGGACGCGCTCGCGCTCGCCGACGCCTACTGGGAGGCGTACATCGACGCGATCGATCTCGTTCCCGGCGTCGAAGGGACGCTCGGGACGTTGAACGAACGCGGGATCGACGTCGGCGTCGTCACGAACCTGACGACGCGCGTCCAACTCGAGAAACTCGCGACGCTCGGACTCGACTCCGAGATCGATCTCCTGTTGACCTCGGAGGAAACGGGTCGGGAGAAACCGGGATCGGCCACGTTCACGCTGGCGCTGTCGCGTCTCGAGCGCCGCCCCTCGGAGACGGTGATGGTCGGCGACAACGTCGAGACGGATATCGTCGGCGGTAACGCCGTCGGTCTCGAGACGGTGCTGTTCGACGCCGACGCTCCCGACGGGGACGAATCGCTCGACGGTCATCGAGCGCCGGATCACCGGATCGACGCGTTCGACGAACTACTGGAGGTGGTGCTGTGATCCTCGAGGCCGAACGCCGAGCGGTGGTCGAGCACGCGCCGGACCTCGCGGCGCTGACGCCCGGCCGGACGGGCAACATAAGCGTTCGTGACGGGCGCGACGGAGACGCCTTCGCTGTCACGCCGACCGGCGTCCCCTACGACGGGTTCGACGCCGCCGACGTGCCCGTGGTCGGAACCGACGGCGAACAACGCGACGGCCGGATGGCACCGAGCAGCGAGGTGCCGATGCACGCCGCCATCTACCGGCGCGAGGACGTCGGCGCGATCGTTCACACCCACTCGCCGTGGGCGACGACGCTGGCGGTCGCCCGCCGGCCGCTCCCGCCGATCCACTACATGATCGTCGCGGTCGGCAAACGCGTGCCCGTCGCCGAGTACGCACCGTACGGTACCGACGCGCTCGCCGAGAACATCGTCGCCGCGATGGCCGAGGCCGACGCGACGGCGTCGTTGATCGAAAACCACGGTCTGGTCGTCACCGCGCCCGACCTCGAGACGGCCCTCGAGAACACCCACCACGTCGAGAGCCTCGCCAGACTCTACCTCCAGTCGAGGGCGGCCGGGCTCGAGCCGGCGACGCTCTCGGACGCGCAACTCGAGACGGTCGTAGAGCAGTTCGAGTCCTACGGGCAGTAGCGGCTAACGGCCCGGAAACGGGCGCGGGTCGGTCCTCACTCCCTGTCGGCCAGCAGTTCCTCGGCCGTCACCAGCGCCTCCATCTCGACGCCGGCGTCCTCGACGTTCTCGCGGCCGCCTTCCTGCCGGTCGACGACGACCAGCGCGCGCTCGACGGTCGCGCCCGCGTCCCGCAGCGCCTCGACGGCTTCGACGAGGCTCGTTCCCGTGGTCACGATGTCCTCGAGTACCACGACCTCCTCGCCCTCCTCGAGGCGGCCCTCGATCAGATTGGCGGTGCCGTACTCCTTGCGCTGTTTCCGAGCGATGACGTAGGGAACCTCGGCCGCGACGCTGGTCGCCGCAGCGAGGGGGACGCCGCCCAGCGCAACCCCGCCGAGTTTGTCGTCCGGGTCGACCCGCTCGGCGAAGGCCGCGGCGATGGCCTCGAGACAGTCGGGGTCGGTCTCGAAGAGGTACTTGTCGACGTAGTACTCGCTGGTGCCGCCGTGGGAGAGTTCGAACTCGCCGAACCGAACGGCATCGGCCGCCCGCAGGGCGTCGATGAGTGCCTGGTTCGTCATTGCTCGAAGGCGCGTGCCGAACCGAAATAAGCGGTGTGGAACGAACCGTTCGGACGCCCCCTCGAGAACGGGACCACAACGTGCCCGTCGAGGAGCGAACCGCCGCTTGACGTACCTTTTTGTCTCGTCCGGTGAGAGTTCCGTTCGATGACGGTCTCTCGCGCTTCCGAACCGCATCCGGACGTACAGGAGTTCCTCGAACTGTACGACTCCCTCGATACGCCCTCGTTTTCCGAGCTGTCACCGCCGGAGGCCCGCCGGGCGTTCGAGCGGTTGCAGGCCGGCGGCGACCCACGGATCGAACTGGCGTCGGTCGAGGACCGGACTATCGACGGTCCCGGCGGCGACCTGCCGATCAGGGTTTACGAACCGGGAACCGACGGCTCGAACCGACCGCTGGTGGTGTATTTCCACGGCGGGGGCTGGGTCATCGGGAGCATCGAGACCCACGACGCAACCTGTCGCAAACTCGCCGCCGAGTCCGGCTACCCCGTCGTCAGCGTCGAGTATCGTCTCGCGCCCGAACACCCCTTCCCCGCCGGACTCCGGGACTGTTATGCCGCCCTCGAGTGGGCGGGTTCGGCCGCCCCAGAACTGGACGCCGACCCCGATCGGATCGTGCTGGCCGGCGACAGCGCGGGCGGGAACCTCGCGGCGGCGACGGCGCTGCTCGCACGCGACCGTGACGGACCCGACATCGCCTACCAGTTGCTCGTCTACCCCAGCACGGGGAACGTCCTCGAGACGGACGCGTACGAGGAAAACGCCGACGGATACTTCCTGACCGAAGACGACATGGCGTGGTTTCGAACGAACTACTTCGAGCGCGAGATCGACGAGGGGAACGTCTACGCGTTGCCCCGGCTGGCACACGACCTCTCGGGGCTGCCGCCGGCGACGGTCATCACCGCGGGGTTCGATCCACTTCGGGACGACGGTGCCGCCTACGCACGGCGGCTCGCGGACGACGGCGTTCCCGTCAGCCACCACCACTACGACGACGTGATCCACGGCTTCTTCGGGATGCTCGCCGGCCCGGCGGAACTCGAGCGCGCCCACGAGGCCCACGACGACGCGGTCGCGGATCTCCGGGACGCGCTCGAGTGAACGATCGGAGGTCCGGTCGCTGGCACGCTCCACGCTCGAGAACGGCCGAGTCGGGCGAGTAATAGACGCCGCTGAAAGCACTTACCAGGGTTCGTTCTTCAGCCCGAGTTTGTACGCGATCATATTCGTCGTGACGTGCAGGACGGGCGTAAGCACGACGACGACGAGGATCACGTCCAGCGTAAACCACGTACGGAACCACTCGGTCGCGAGCAGGGCGGTCAACGGCAGCGAGACGACGACGAAATCGAGCTGGTCGAGACCGGGGAACATCGCGCCGCGCTGGCGGCCGCTTCGGCGCTTGAGAAACGAGGCGAGGATGTCGCCGAGCATCGCTCCGGCGGCGAGACCGAGCGCTGCAAGCGGCTCGAACGCCGGGACGTCGAATCCCAGCGCGTCGCTGACGGTCGGTTCGATGACGGTCAGAACGGCCGCGAGCACGACGCCCGCGGCGATTCCCGCGGCCGTCCCGCGCCAGGTTTTCCCGTCGCCGAGGACCCGTTTGTCCCCCCACGTTCGGCCGCCGTCGATCGGTCGGCCACCCCCACCGAGCACTGCGGCGTTGTTCGGAACGTAGGCAGGCAACATCGCCCAGAACGCGATCACGACTGTCTCGAGTACTGCCATGTGCGCCGGAATGTCCCGGCACGTCTTAACCGGTGGTGGTTCGGTCCACGCCAGCGACGGCCCGCTCGCGCACGATATCTCCACAATCCAACAGTATCGGGAGAGTGGCGACGAATCGGTACGAAACGGGTCAAACGAGCCGATTCGGGTGCTTCACGGAGCGGACCCGTGTCGATCGAAATACCAAACTCCTTATGCCCGGCAGCCGATACGCCGGCTATGATCCCGCCGATCGCGAACCGGTTCGTCGCGGGGGAATCCCCCGCGGAAGCGCTCGACCATGCCCGTCAACTCAACCAGCAAAACGTCAAGGCGATCATCAACCTGCTCGGGGAACACTACGACGAGCGGCCGCCGGCCCGTTCCGACGCCGCGGAGTATCGGTCGCTGGCAAACGACATCGCGTCCTCGGACCTCGACGCGTGTCTCTCGGTCAAACCCTCGCAGCTGGGGCTGGACCTCGGCGACGACGTGTTCCGCGAGGAAGTGACGGAGATCGTCAACGCCGCGGCGGAACACGACGTCTTCGTCTGGATCGACATGGAGGATCACACGACGACCGACGTGACGCTCGATACGTTCGAGGAACTGGCCCGCGAGCACGACGGCGGCGTCGGCGTCTGCGTTCAGGCGAACCTCAAACGAACCCGTGAGGACGTCGAACGACTCGCCGACGTCCCCGGCAAGGTCCGGTTCGTCAAGGGCGCGTACGACGAGCCGTCCGAAGTCGCCTACAAAAAGGGCGAGCGGGTCGACGAGGCCTACCGGTCGCTTCTCGAGTACGCGTTCGAGCACTTCGACGGCGGGATCGCGGTCGGAAGCCACGATCCCGAGATGATCGAGTACGCGACTTCCCTCCACGAGGAACACGGCACCGACTTCGAGATCCAGATGCTCATGGGCGTCCGCAAGGACGCGCAGTACGACCTCGCAGACGAGTACGAGGTCTGGCAGTACGTTCCCTACGGCGGGCGCTGGAAGTCGTACTTCTTCCGGCGCGTGATGGAACGCAAGGAGAACCTCCGGTTTGCCCTCCGTGCCGTTCTCGGCCGATAAAGGGAAGGGCTCATTAGGCCCTAGTGTGAGTCTCACTACATGGCTTCGTGGAAGCGGGACTTTGCGAGCGGGCTGATCGTCCTCGGGCCCATCCTCGTGACGCTCTACGTCATCTACTGGCTCTACGGGCTCGTCGCCGGAGTTACTCCCGGGCTTATTCTCAAAGCGGAAGCGCTCGAGTCGTTGATCCCCGGCAGCACTGACCAGGCCGTACAAACGCGTCGACAACTCGCCCAGTTCCTCCGTGTCATCGTCGCACTGACGGTCTTCATTATTCTCACCTTCTCCGTCGGCTATCTCATGCGAACGACGATCGGTGGGCTGGTCGAACGCGTCGTCGACAACGTCGCCAACCGGGTCCCGGTGATGCGGGTCGTCTACAACGCATCCAAAATGGCCGCCGAAACCGCCTTCGGCGAACAGGAATCGCTCCAGAAACCCGTCAAACTCGAGGTGTGGGACGGGCTTCGAATGACCGCGTTCAAGACGGGCAAGGTAACCGAAGACGGACGGGAAGTGCTGTTTTTGCCGACGTCTCCGAATATCACGACCGGGTTCGTGATCGAGGTCGAGTCCGAGGACATCATCGACCTCGACGAGGACGTCGAGGATGCGCTCACCCGGGTCCTAAGCGCCGGGTTCGGCGACGCGGACCGAAACCGCGGTATGGACGCCGGCGTCTCGATCGACGTCATCGACGAGAGTCAGGCCGGTCGCTCCGACGACGACGATTGAACGCCGTCGGCCGGCTCGAGCGGGCTATCGCGTGCAGTCGTTGCGTCTCGATCGGTGACGGTTTGCGGGGCTAGACGTACTCGAACCACTCGTCGTACTCGTCGGTCGTCCGTTCGACGAGATCGAAAAACGCCGACTGGAGTTCCTCGGTGACGGGACCGCGGGAACCGTTTCCGACGACGACGTTATCGACTTTCCGGATGGGCGTAACCTCGGCCGCGGAGCCGGTGAAAAACAGTTCGTCGGCCGTGTGGAGTTCGCCGCGCGAAATCGAGACGTTGTCGTGGACCGTATACCCCAGATCCTCGGCGAGCGTGATCACGGTATCGCGGGTGATGCCGTCGAGGATCGATTCCGAAAGTCCGGGCGTGTAGATTTCGCCGTCGCGAACGAGGAAGACGTTCTCGCCGGGGCCTTCCGCGACGTTGCCTTCCTTGTTGAGGACGATCGCTTCGGCGTAGCCGTTCCGGCGCGCTTCCTCGCCGGCGAGCATGCTGTTGACGTAAAGTCCCGTCGTCTTGGCGTTGGTCGGGATCTGGCTCGAGGCGTGTTTGCGCCACGAGGAGACCATCACTTCGATGCCGTTCTCGAGCGCGTCCTCGCCGAGGTACGCGCCCCACGGCCAGGCGGCGATGGCCGTCGTGGTGGGACAGTCCTGCGGGCTGACACCGAGGGAGTTGTAGCCGTAGAAGGCGAGCGGGCGGATGTAACAGGACGCGAGGTCCTGACGGCGGATGAGTTCCTTCGTCGCCTCCGTGAGTTCCGCTTTCGTGTAGTCGATGTCCATCTCGTAGGGCTTTGCGGACTCGAAGAGCCGATCGAGGTGTTCGTCCCAGCGGAAGATGGCGGGGCCGTTTTCGGTGTCGTAACAGCGGACACCCTCGAAAACGCCGCTGCCGTAGTGGAGTCCGTGGGTGAGCACGTGGATCTGTGCGTCGTCCCAGTCGACGAACTCTCCGTCCATCCAGATCGTGTCGACGTCCATCTCGTCGAATCCCATGATCGTGTGTGTTGCAAGCCACCGTACTAAGTGTTCGCGATTTTTCGGGCGCAAACCGGCCGGCGGCGGCCGGCGGTTGGACGATCGACGGCGATTAGTCGCCGAACCGGACGGCCTCGAGGACGACCGCGGCGGTACCGACGACCGCGATCGCGACCGCGCCGAACCGAAGCCAGATAGGAAGCGGGGGATCGTTCCCATCGGATCGAGCGGTGTCGTCGCTCGCGGTGCGATCGTCAGCGACGCGCGCGTCGATCCACCAGTCGTCGAAATCGCCGTCCGGCGCGCCGGTGATTCGAAGCTCCCAGTCGCCGTCGGCGGGCAGCCGCTGGACCGTCGCGTACGTTCCCCCGTTCGTCTCCTCGAGTTCGACCTCGATCGTCGCGTCGCCGTCGACGGCGGTTGCGAGCAGCCGAACCGGCCGATCGGAGGCGACCGGGTCCCCGCCGGCACCGCTCGAGAAGGCGACCTCGAACACGAGCGGCGTGTTCTCCGCGACCAGAAGCCGCTCGCGCCGGTCGCCGGTCGCGTCGCGGTCCGTTACGGTCGCGGCTGGGGTCGCCGCCAGTTCGACCACGGTATCGTCGTCGGTGCGTTCGACGGTCGCCGTCTCGAGCCCATGGTCCCCGCCGGCGACGACCGCGGCCGTCGGGACGGAAGCGAGCAGGCCAGAGAGGAGGACGACGACCGCGAGGAGGGCGACTTCGAGCCTGACGGCGCGCGTGAACGCGACGATCGGTGCCGAACGATCGGCTCCGGTCTCGAGGCGGCGCAGGAGGACGAACCGTGTGCCTCCACCGAGGCCGAGCGCCAGCAGGACCAGGAGGGTCTTCGCGGAAAGGGTTCGACCGTATCCCGTTCCGGCGAGGTCCTCGAGCGCGGGGACGTGCCACGACGCGAGCGTGAGTCCGGTCGCGCCGGCGAGGGTGACGCCGGCCAGCGCGAGCAGCGAGTACCGCCGGATCGTTTCGGCCGCGGCGGCCCTGCGGTCGGCCGCGGCCGTCCCGCGGAGCATCGGCGGGACGACGACCGCGAGGACGAACAGCCCCCCGAGCCACAGCCCGGCACCGACGACGTGGGCGAAGTCGGCGGCCAGTCCCCATAGCCGATCGATCGCCGTCGCCGAGTGGCTCGTCCAACTGCCGAGCGCGCCGACGGCGAGCGCGCCGACGAGTGCCGTTCCGAGCCGACCGCGACGGGAGCGTCGATCGGGGTCGCGGGCGATACTGACGAGGGCGACGGCGAGGGCAGCGGCGAGGCCGAGCTGCACCAGCCAGACCCGTCCCAGCGCGGTGGCGACGAACTCGCGGACGGTCCCGACGGCGAGCGGTCCAAGCGACGCGGCTCGCGCTAGTCCGAGGGCGAGCACCGACGCGAACAGGATCGCGCTCGTTCCCGCGACCGATCGCGCGAGGAGACGATCGACCGTCCGGGTTGGCGAGTCGAACCGAGTCGCGACCGGGTACACGGCGACCGCAGCCGTCGCCGGGAGGCCGACGAGTCCGGCGATCGCGAGCAGTACCAATCCCTTCGCGCCGGCTTCCGGTAGCGGCGTCCCCTCGTCCGCCCCGCCGCCTTCGGTCCGGTAGGTCTCGAGGACGGCATCCCGATCCAGCGGCCCGTCGCCGACGGTGAACACGAACGATCCGGACGTGGTGTGGCCGTCGTCGGCGAAGACCTCCCACTCGACGGTGTACAGTCCGTGCTGGCCGTCCGTCGGTCCGGGCTCGAGGGGCACGCGGACGAGTTGCGCGTCGTCGGGGTCGACGCGCGCCTCGCGGCTGACGTCCTCGCCGTCGGGGTCGAGGACGGCGACATCGGCGGTCTGGATCCCGTCGCCGGCGAACGTAAGCGTCGCCTCCGCGGGACGGGTCTCGAGCCGAGCGCCGTTTTCGGGGTCGGAATCGCTCAGGGACGCGTGTGCCGCCACGGGGGCGGCGACGCCGGTCAGGACGAGGACGGCGACCGCGAGCACGGCCGGCACCCACGCCGGCGGCGACCGGCCACGGGGATCGCGCGCGAGCGATTCGCCGGGGATCATTCGGACGCGGGGACGTACTGGACGGTGTCGACGCCGTCCTCGACCGGGACGTGCGCGACCAGCTCCCGGGCGGTCATATCGATGACCGCGACGGTCCCGTCACCGTCGGCGGGAGTGAAAAAGTAGCCGTCGCCGGAGACGCCGGAGCGATGGAGGTGGTGTGCGTCCTCGGGGCGTTCGATGTCGCCGGCGTCGATGTGCTCGACGACCTCGAGTTCGTCGACGTCGACGACCGTCGCGGTGGCGGCCATCGTGTTCGCCGTGAATCCGTAGCGCGTGCCGTCGTGTTCGTGGTAGGCGAGTGCATCCGGCCCGTCGTCGACGGCGACGGACCCGATCGAGACGGTGTCCTCGCCGGTCACGTCGAAGACGTGGATTTCGCCGTGGTCGACGATGCTCATCCGGTCCCCGCTCGGGGTGAGATACATCCCGCCGGCGACGTCGAGTTCGTCGACGACCTCGTCGGTATCGGTGTCGACGACGGCGGTGACGTCGCCGTACTCGAAGTACGCGAGGCCGTTCGCCGGACTGTACGCCTTGTAGTGGGTGCCGCCCTCCTCGCCGAGTTCGATCGATCCAGTCCGCTCGTACGCGTCCAGATCGACGACGTGGGCCGCGGGGTCGTTGACGTTCGTCGCGTAGCCGACCGACCCGAGATCCGCGTGGGAGAGGAGTTTGCCGTGGCCCTCTCCCTCGAGGCCGACCGCGACGGTCTCGACGACCTCGTGGGAATCGGTGTCGATGACGTAGAACGTCCCTTCCGCGTCCGAGTGGGCCCACATCTCGTCGGCGTTCGGATGGTACATGTGCGTGCCGTCGGGACCCATCGGGACCTCGTCGACGATGGTCCGCGTTTCGGTGTCGATCACGAGCACCTGCGTGAGCGTTTCCTCGATGACGAAGAGTTCGCTCCCGTCGTCGGTCAGGACCGCGTCCCCGTACTCGTAGCCGTCGACGCCCTCGGTGAGTTCATCGACGACCTCGCCGGCCTCGGGATCGATAAGTGCGATCGTGTTCGGGCCGAAGGCGTACGCGAGGCCCGAACTCCCCGTCCGCTCGCCGTGATCGGCGGTTTCGTCCGACTCGTCGCCGTCGTCCGGATCGGCTTCGCCATCGCCGCTCTCGCCGCCGAGACAGCCGGCGGCCCCGACCGCGAGACCGCTACTTGCCATCTGTACGAACCGCCGCCGCTTGACGGGCTGTTTCATAGCCGATCGCACGCCCGGTGTATTATTCCTAGTTATGGTTCGAACGTCGAAATTATGGTACGGCCGTCGAAACCCCGCCGCCCGATGGGTGATCGTCGGTCGGCGACCGCGGAACCGTCCGACGCCCGGCGTCACTCCGAGGCGGGACCGGCCTCGAGCAGGCCGTCGACGAGCCGCGTGAACCGGTCGACGAGCCGATCCGGAACCGACGGCTCGACCGTCGACAGCAGTCGGGCCGTTCGCTCGGGGTCGGCCAGTCGGATCGTCACCCGGTTTCGATCGTCGTAGGTTTTCTCGACCACGTCGCACTCGACGAGCCGGTCGAGGTGGTACTCGAGCGTGCTGCGGGCGATGCCGATCGCGTCGGCGACGTCGCCCGGCGCGGCCGAATCGTCCTCGAGCAGGTGGACGACGATCTCCCGAGTCGTTTCGCGGCGAAACAGCGCAAGGACCGCTCGCTCCCACTCGTCGTACTCCGGCGGATAGTAGTGGGTTCGTCCGTAGCATTCCTCGCGGACGAGGTCACCGGCGTCGATCAGGCGGCGAACGTGATACTGGATCTGTCCCGGTGCGAACTCCGACTCCCGGACGAGTTCGTTGAAGTGAATGCCGGCGTTCGCGTGAACGTGCGTTCTGATCTGTCGACGAGTCTCGCTCATTGGAATCGATAGCCGTCGAACGGACGGCCGCTGTCGAGAGGTAGCGGTGGCGCCCTGATAACGGGTTCCGATCGTTCCCGTTCGTTGAGAACGGGTCATATGACCCGTCGGTTTCGTTCCGACCGAAGCACATACGTAACTCTCACACCCACGTAGGGTAGCGGCGATGGAACATACGAGTCCGTTCGACGTCGGGTGGCTGGACCCGCAGCTCGCGCCAGTTCTGCTTGCCGTGATCGTCCTGGCGGTCGCGGGGACGACGATCCTCTTTTGCTGTGGCGTCGTCGCGTACTCGCGTCGGCGGTCGCTCAGATACCTGCTGATTACGGTCGTTCTCGGCTTGCTCGTGGCACGGTCGGTGACCGGGCTCTGTACCGTCTTCGGGTTGCTCCCGATGACGGTCCATCACCTCGTCGAACACAGCTTCGATTTCGCGATCGCCGTGCTCGTGCTCTATGCCGTCTACCGGAGCGGGCCGTCGGGCAACGGGGCGTCGCTGGGGTCCCGCAGCGACTAGCGGTTAGCCGAGTCGTTCGAGGACCGCACGGCCCTCGAGATAGGGGAATCCGTGTCGGTCGGCGTAGGCACGGGCGTCGACGGGCGAGCGCGCCTCGCCGGTTTCGTCGTCCAGCATCTCACAGACGACGACGGCCGGCGGGAGGTCGGCCGCGTCGGCGAGAGCGAGCCCGAGTTCGGTATGGCCCTTCCGCTGGGCGAGCAGATCGGGAGCGGCCTTCAGCAAGTGGACGTGTCCCGGCACGCGGAACTCGCCGGCGAAATCGGTTTCGTCGGGTTCGGCGGCGGCCGCACCGAGCGCCCGGATCGTCCGCGAGCGGTCGTTGTCCGTGATCCCGGTGTAGGTATCCCGGTGGTTGACCGTCAGCGAGAACGAGGACCGTTCGTCGTAGCCGAGGTCGTGGTCGCCCGTCGCCGGGTGATCGACCGCCGCCGCGTAGAAGGGGAGCTCGAACGCTTCGGCGACCTCGTGGCCGAGCGCGACGCAGACGAGCCCGCCGGCGTCGTTTCGCAGTCGGGCGAGGGCATCGGGTGTGACGGCGTCGGCGTGATAGATGAGGTCGGTTTCCCCCTCGCGGTCGGCCGCGTCGTGGACGAGAACCGGCTCTCCGGACCGGAGCGCATCGAGCGCGCGTTCGAACGCCGCATCCGTGTCCACGTCGGCGTCCCCGCTCGAGGCGGCACGCGCGTTCGCGTTCGACCGTGGACCGGCGTGCGAGCCGGTCATCGTCGATCACCCACGTGGACGGTGACGTGGTCGTCGTCCTCGAGTGCCAACTGCTCGCGGAGTTTGTCCGGCGCGATGACCTCGAGTTGATCGTCGTCGTGGTGTGTTCGTTCGGGGGCGATGGTGTGGGCGTTCTCGTATCGGTCCCCCTCCGCCGTCTCGACGATCGCGGGGTGACAGACCGCGGGGCCGTAGGTCCGTTCGTCGTCCTCCCAGCCGTCGATCGGGACGGGCTCGAGCGACGAGACCGCGCTGCGCCGGCGCACGCTGTCGTCGCGGAGGTCGACGTTCAACGTCCCGGGGAACGGTTCGTAGCCGAGTCGATCCTCGAACTGGCGTTTGTACCCCGGCAGCGAGATGTAGTGGCGGCCCTCCCCCATGCCGCTGGTGACCGTCCCCTCGAGTTCGACCTCCGCGTCCGTCTCGAAAATACGCCGGTAATCCTCGTACTCCCCGTGGAGGACCTGCTCGCCCGCGTCGGTGATCGCGACCCACTGGCCGTCGCTTACCGTGTCGCGTTCGAGCAGGGCCGCGCTCTCGAGTCGCTGGAGCCGACGCGATGCGGTCTGGTTCGACGCCTCGAGACGGTCCGCGAGGTGAGAACAGGAGATCTTGAGGTCGCCTTCGAGACCGCCCTCGAGCGCGAGAAGTTTCAGCACGGCGAGTTCGTCGTGGCCGACGGCGGACTCCGATGTCACTGACATACCCACAGGTTTGGTGTACCCGCTCAAAAGCGTATCGAATATGGTATGCGTCACAAAACCGTGATGGAGTTGGCGAGCGTTTATCCGTACCTTCCGATCCCGGTCGGGGTGGAAAAGCCCACCGATCCGGCGTCGATCGGCTGCTCTCCCGTTTCGAAACCCGTGACAGTAACGACCGTCGCCCCTTGCACAATGCAGGGCGGCCGGCTTTGTCACAACCTGATGAACGGTTACGCGTCCTCTCATGAAGCGTCTCGTCGAAGCCCTGTTCGGGGTGGTGGCACTGACCGGACTCCCGTACCTGTGGTATCTCTGCCTGTACTACCTCCGCCGACCGACCGGCACTCCCGCCGATACGCGGCCGCAGACGCCGCCGGTGAGTATCGTCCTCCCGACGTACAACGAGGCGGCGATCGTCGGCTCGAAACTCGAGAACCTCGTCGCACTCGACTACCCGATGGATCGGGTCGAGATCGTCGTCGTCGACTCGAGCGACGACGGGACGGCCGAGCGGGTCGAAACGTTCTTCGCGGGGCGATCGGAGCCGGAACTGACGCTCGTTCGACGGGACGAGCGCGAGGGGCTTGCGACCGCCCTGAACGAGGCCTACGCCGTCGCAAGCAACGAACTCGTCGTCAAGACCGACTGTGATTCGCGGATCGCGGCCGACGCCGTACGGACGGCCGCGGCGAACCTCGCCGATCCCGACGTCGCCGCGGTGACCGGTCGCAACGCCGAGGTCATCGGCGACAGTGACGTCGAGCGGGGCTACCGGAACCTCCAGACCCGGATCCAGATGCTCGAGTCGCATCTCGACTCGACGCTGATCTTTCACGGCCCGTTCTCGGCCTACGAGCGGGAGGCGATCGTCCCGATCGACGAGGACTCGATGGCCGACGACACCGAACTCGCCCTGAAGATCCGCCGCAACGGCGATCGGGTGGTCTTCGATCCCGACATCCGATATCGGGAAGCGGCCCACTCCGCGTTCGGTAAGCGCCGCGAACAGAAGGATCGGCGAGCGGTGGGCCTGTTGCGGTTGCTGTGGCGACAGCGGGACGCGCTCGGCCGACACGGCACCTACGGGCGCGTCGTGTTGCCCTTCAACTGGTGGTTCATGGTCGTCTCGCCGTGGCTCGTCGCCGGCACCCTCGCGCTGGCGACGGTCGGTTCGCTGGCCGTCCTCGGCCCTGCTGGACTTGCCGTTCCGGCCGCCGTCGTCGGAGTCACCGCGCTTGGCTCCCGCGACGCGCTCGGACCGATCCAGCCGTTGTACTCGCTGTTCGACGCCCAGATCTCGCTGCTTCGCGCGAGCGTCGCCCTCCTGCGCGATCGCGACGACGAAACACACGACGGAACCTGGGATCCGGATCGGGAACTCCGGGAGGTGTTACAGTGACCGACGTCGACGTCGCGATCCTCCACGACCGGTTTCCCGGTCTCGGCGGCGGCGAAGCGTTCGCCATCGAGGCCGCGCGCGTGCTCGAGGCGCCGATATACACGACCTACGTCGCCGACGGGACCGACCTTCCCGACGACGTCGAGGTTCGCCCGTTCCGGCAGTCGAAGTACACGTCGTTGCCGTGGCGTCCGCTACTCGAGTGGCGAAACGAGGGGATGAATCCGCTCGAGACGCTCAACGTTGCACTGGATATCACTGACGCCCACGAGGACCTGCCCGAGTACGACGTGATCCTCGAGAGCGCGCCGCTGTCGAAGTACTACGTCCCCGAGGTCGACCAGCGGGTCGTCCACTATCCCCACAGCCCCCCGCGGTGGCTGTACGATCGGTATCGAGCCCGGCTCTCGTCGTTCGATCTCCCGCTCGTCGGGACCGGACTCAAAGCCTACGCGAAGGGCTGGCGAGCGCTGGACAAGGAGGCAAACGACTACGTCGACCGGTTCGTCGCGAACAGCGAACTCGTTCGTGACCGGATCCGGCGGTTCTACGGCCGCGACGCCGCGGTCCTCTATCCGCCGGTTACCGGCGACTGGCGCAACGACGGTGACGACGGCTACTTCGTCACCTGGTCCCGGCTGGCACCCGAAAAGCGGATCGACCTGATCGCGACGGCTTTTGCGGGTCTGGACGAACGGCTCGTAATCGCCGGTGACGGACGCCAGCGCGAACGACTCGAGGCGTTCGCGGCCCGCCACGACAACATCGAGGTGCGCGGCTACGTCGCGGACATCGAGTCGCTGGTCGCGCGGGCGACGGCGGTCGTCTACGCGCCGGTTCAGGAGGACTTCGGCCTCGTCGGCGCGGAAACCATGATGGCCGGCAAACCCCTGCTCGGGGTAAACGAGGGGTTCACGCGCTACCAGATACAGGGCGGCCGTACGGGGATGTGCTTCGAGCCGACCGTCGCGTCCCTCCGGGAGACGGTTCGACGGTTCGACTCCGACGACTTCGATCCGGTCGAGATCCGCGAGGAAGCGCGCCGGTACGAGTACGACCGCTTTGCGGAGCGACTCCGCGGAATCGTCTCGGAGACGGCGACCGCCGACGTCGGCCCACCGGCTGCCACGGACCGCGTTCCGAAGGCGGACAGCGAACCGGTCGACTCCGCCCTCGAGAGCGAGCGCGAGCTGCCAGCGACCGAGGCGTCTCGGCACGCCGACGAGGAGCGTGACCGGGATGCATCGATCGAGGGGGTGACCGACGGATGACCGGCCAGCGGGCGACGGCGGCCGACGCCGTTTCCGCCGCCGACTCCGGTCCCGAAACCGACCTGAATGCCTGTATGCTCTTCCAGAATCCCCACCCGGCACACCGGACGTTCGGTGACGCGCTCGGGGCCGAGTACGTCCACTTCGAAACCGGCGAGGGACTCGCCGACGGCTCCCGGACGCTCGACGACGAGTTCGCGCGCCTCGAGACGGGGACGACGCTGTCGGGCGACTACGACGTCGTGATCGCGGAGGGGACCGCGCCGCTCCAGACGCTGTTGGCCTACGGAGCGAGCCACCCGTCGACGCTGTTCGGCTCGACGGCACTGGTCTACCTCGCGGCGGACGAGACCTTCCTGACGCTGCGCAACCGCGGGACCAGACACGTCTGGACGGCGCTCGAACCGGTGACCGGCCGGCTGCTCGACGGCGCGATCGGCGTCAGCGAAACGGCCCTCGAGTGGGCGCGGCCGTATCTCGGGGCCGTCCACACGCGGGTCGTCAGGCCGCCTATCGCCCCGGCGAAGTACGACCGCCTCCGTAGCCTCGAACCGGCGTCCCCGGACGATCCCGTCGAACTTTTGACCGCCGGAACGACGAAACCGGCGAACAACGTGGCCGCGCTCGCGAGCGCCGCCGACCGCCTCCCCGGCGTCGAACTGACGATCCTCGGCGCGGGCCACGACGAGGAGCCGTACGCGTCGCTCGAGAGCGTCCGAACGCCCGGCTTCGTCGATCTCGAGGCGTTCGCCGCGGCGTTCGCCCGGGCGAGTCTCTACGTCCAGCCGTCGATCGGCGACGCGTTCCCCGTCGCCGCGATGGAGGGGATGCTCTCGGGAACGCCCGTGATCGCCAGTACCGAAACCGGAACACGGGAGGTGCTTCCCGAGCGGAACGTCTTCGAACCGCACGTCGACGACATCGCCGACTGTATCGACCGCGTCCGAACCATGGACAGGACTGCACGCATCGAGATGGGCCGGAGGCATCGCCAGCGAATCGAGGACTGCACGGAGTCGCGCCAGGCCGCGGCGTTTCGAGCCGCAGTGGAGGGGATGGTCAGATGACGAGAAACGTCGCGCTGATCCTCATCGATACGGTTCGCAAGGACTACTTCGACGAGTATGCGCCGCGGTTGCAGGCCATGTCGGACATCTCGATCGACCGGTGTCGTGCCGCCAGTTCCTGGAGCGTCCCCAGCCACGCGAGCATGTTCACCGGCGACCTTCCGAGCGAACACGACATCCACACCCACGACCGGGTCTTCGATCTCGAGCGCTCAGACACGTTCCTCGCCGGGGTACCCCACGGGGCCTACGGCGCGAGTTCGAACGTCTACGCGAGTTCGACGTTCGGGTTCGACGCGATCTTCGACGAGTACCGGGACGTGGCCCCCCACCGGATCTTTCCGGCGGGGATGGACATGGAGCAGTTCGTCCAGGAACGCGAGACCGACGAAACCGACGGCGCGAGGCGGTTCCTCGAGTTCTTCCGGACGGCGCTTGCCCACGACGCGCCGGCCAAGACGCTCGTCAACGGCGTCGTCTTCAAGCTCAACGCGACGATGCGGACCGCGCCGGTCCCCAAACTGATCGACGACGGCGCGCGGGCGATCGGCTCCCAGCTCGTCGAACTGGCACGGACGCGTCCCGAACCGCTGTTTCTCTTCGCCAACTTCATGGACGCCCACGCGCCCCACCAGCACGTCCTCGGGTACGACCGCTCCATCCACGATGCCCCGTACGGCTGGTCGTCGCTCGAGTTCGAGACGTGGGATCGGATGGCCGACCGAAACGAGGTTCCGGAACGCGAGTTTCGGCGGGACCGACGGTATCACCGCCAACTCTATGCCGCCGCGATCGACTACCTCGACCGGACCGTCACGGATACCATCGAACGCCTCCGGGACGAAACCGCGGGCGAGACCACGGTCGTGGTCACCGCCGATCACGGCGAGAACCTCGGCTACGACGCCGACGACGGCCTCTTCGATCACACCTCGAGTCTCACGGACGGGCTCGTCCACGTCCCCCTCGAGATCATCAATCCACCCGAGGGGATGGACGCCCCCGACGACGGGGAGTACGTTACCCACCTCGATCTCGGCGAGTTGATCGTCGACATCGCCGACGAGGACCGCGAGGCCTCGGTTCCGACCCGGGAGATCGCTCCGGCGGAACTGATCGGCTGCGGGCTCGGCGTTCCCGACGACGTCGATGACGAGTACTGGGACCGGATGATCCGGGCGGTCTACCGCGACGACCGGAAGTACGAGTGGGATTCAATGGGTAATACGTTCGTCTACGACGTCAGCGGCACGTCCCACCAGAAACTGCGATCGGACGGCGACGGCGTCCCCGACTGGTGTCGCGACGAGTTCGACGTCCCCATCGAGGCGTACAAAGACAAGGCGAGACGCGAGTCCGAGGCGGTCGATCTGGACGAGGCGACCGTCAGCCGACTCGAGGACCTCGGATACGTCTAGATGGTCGACGCCTCGAGCGTCAGTCTCGGCGGCGAGACGGTCAAAGCCACGGCGGCGAAGTTCGCGATGGCGGCTGTCGGGTTCGTCGGCGTGGTGTTGTTCGCCCGCATCCTCGGACCGACGGCGTTCGGCGGCTTCTACCTGCTGTTGGCGCTGGTCAAACTCGCCGACCGCGTGGCCGTCGGCTGGGGGATCGCCATCAAGAAACGGTTCTCCGAGGCCGGCGCACCCGAGCGCGAGCTGCTCGGCGCGCAGGCGCTCTTTACCGTGGCGTGGATCGCCATCGCCGGCGTGGCGACCGTCCTCGGCGCTCGGTGGCTCGTCTCCTATACGGGCCTTGCCGCCGCGCCGGTGTTGTTCGTCGTGGTACTCCTGAGTACGACGCTGTACGAGCCCGTCGATCGCGTCGTTCAGGCCCGCGGACTCGTCGGCGCATCGATGTGGGTCGACACGCTGCGCTCGATCCTGACGTTCCCGTTGCAGTTGGGGCTGGTCCTCCTCGGGCTTGGAGCCGCCGGCATGGCCTACGGGCTGGCCGGGGCGACGTTCCTGACGGTGCCGGTCCTCTGGTACTACGTTCGGGTCGTGCCGACGCTCCCGCCCCGGGACACCCTCTCGAACCTCGGGGAGTACGCCCGGTTCAGCGTTCCCAACGCCGTTCTGGGGCAGGCCTACGATCGGTTCGACGTCCTCCTGCTCGGCTACCTGCTGACCCCGGCCGCCGCCGGCTACTACGAGGTCGCGCTGAAGATCACCCTGCCGGCGACGTTCGTTTCGATGGCGGCCGCGAGCGGCTTGATGGCGCGGGTCAGCCACCGCCACAGCATGGACGCCGACGTCAGCGAGGACGTCTCGAACACCGTCGCGTTCGCGAGCGTCATCGCGATTCCGCTCTTTCTGGGGGCGCTCGCCCTGCGGGAGTCCCTCGTCGTGACGCTGTTCGGTCCCGAGTACGCCGAGGCCGCCGCCCTGCTCGTCGGGCTGGCGCTGTACAAGGTGGTCCGAACCCAGAGCGTTCCGCTGTTGCGCGTGATCGACGGGATCGACCGCCCGGAGATCAACACGGCCGCAGCGTCGGGCACCCTGGCGATCAACGTCGTCCTCGGGGTCGTGCTGACGCTTTCGTACGGGCCGATCGGCGTCGTGGTCGCGACCGTCGTCGCGGAGTCGATCCGGTACGCCGTCGCCGCTATCGTCGTCAAACGCCACCTTCCCGACGTCTCGCTGTTGCCGCGAACGCTGCTCGAGCAGGTCGCGGCCGCGGCCGTGATGTTCGCGGTCGTCGTCCTCGCGGCCCGCGTCATTGCGATCGAGGGGTGGTCACACCTTCTCGCGATCGTCACGCTCGGGGCGGCGGTCTACGCCGGCACGCTGTGGGCACTCAGCAGTAAACTCCGCGTGACCGTCGGCGGCGTGGTGCGAGGGACGGGACTCGAGTTCTGACTCGAGCGGGCCTCAGTCGCCGGTGACGGGGTCGCGCTCCCAGAACTCGCTGTCTTTCTTCAGCTTGGGCACCCACGTGTCGCTGGTTCTCGAGAGCAAGGCCACGCGGGAGGCCGGCACCGCCTTGAGTTCGGGGAACTCGGGCATGTGTTCCCCGACGGCTTCGGCGAACTCGACGACCTCCTCGTGGTCGGGCATCGACGATCGGTCCAGCCGCCCCTGTGAGTGGCCGACGTGCATGTACGCCTTCAGCTCGATGAAATCGGGGTCGGCCTGCTGGTAGAACCCGGCGTACCAGTCGGGATGGTGCATGTTCTCGCCCTTGACCAGCGTCGTCCGGAGGACGGTCCGGGTCTCGTCCTTGTCGGCGAGGACCGCCATCGTCTCGAGCAGCCGCTCCCAGGCGTCGTCCTCGACGGCCTTGACGACCTGATCGAACGTGTGGCGCTCGGGGGCGTCGACGCTGACGTACAGTTGGGTTGGATCGCACTCGGCGAGCACCTCGGGACGGGTGCCGTTGGAGACGAGGAACGTCGTCACGTCGCGGTCGTGAAACGCCTCGATGAGTTCCGGCAGGTACGGGTACAGCGTCGGCTCGCCGTCGAGCGAGATGGCGACGTGGCGGGGTTCCATCGCCTCGTCGAAGACCTCCCGGGGGACCTCGTCGTTGCCGCCGAAGCCCGAGAGCAGTTTCTTCTGCAGTTCGATCGAGGCGTCGACGACGGCCTCGGGGTCGTCCCACTCGACTTCGTCCATCTCGTAGGCGTGGCCCTGGTGGTCGCGCCAGCAGAAGACACAGCGCTCGTTGCACTTGACCACCGGCGTCATCTGAATACAGCGGTGGGACTCGATCCCGTAGAAGATGTTCTTGTAACACTTGCCCTCGCCGCGCAGGGCGTTTGCCGTCCAGCCGCAGGTCTGGGCCGCGGTGTGGTTCTCGCTGTGGTAGTCCGGACTCGAGACCTGTGCCGGCCCGCCGTCGCCGTCCGCGGCGTCGCCGCCAGCGCCGTCCGTCCCGGGATTCGCGGAGTCGCTCATGTTGGCGGCCGTTGGACGGGCGCGGGCAAAAGGCGTGCGGTGTGGCGGACGATCACTCCTCGCGGCCGCGGTCGGCCCCGGAATCGTCCCCCGAGTCGCCCGGGAGCGAGCGCGGGTCGGCCGATCCGCCGCCGTGTTTCGCGTCGTCGCGCTCGAACAGGTACAGCGCCGGACCGGCGAGGACGATCACGAGCAACCCGGGAACCGGGACGGGAAACGGGAACAGGTAGCCGGCGAACCCGGACCCGACGGTAAGAGCGACGAATCCGGCCCACGGACCCGCCCTCGAGACGCCGACCCGGGTCGCGTCCCTGTAGACGGCACCGGCACAGCCGACGACGATCGCGAACCCGAGAAGCGCGACGGCGAGCCCCTGCAGCGACACCATACGTCGACTTGAGCTAACGGCGGGAAAAGCGTTCTGAGAGGCGATGCGACGACCGGGAGACGCGACCGGCTCGTTCTCGTCCGCCTGTCCGCGAGGGGGCCACTTCCGTACGAAAGCCGCGTCCTCTTTCCCGTTCCGGCGCAAGCGCCGCCCATGATCGGCGCGTACACGATCGGCAAGAAGGCGATCACGTTCGGGTACAAACGCTACGGGATTCCGGGGGCGATCGCGTCCGGAAGCGTCGCCCTGGCGGGCTATTTCGTCGTTCGGCGGGCGCTCGAGTCGGCCGCCGACTCCGAGAGCGTCGACTCGGCCATCGACGCCGGCGAGATCCGGTCGGCGGTCGAAGACGGCGGGCTGGGCGCGGTGGCCGATCGGGACACCCTCGAGCGGTCGATCGACGCGGACGAACTCGGCTCGACCTTCGACATGGACGACGTCCAGTCGTCGGCGCAGGCGGACGCCGACGAGTTCACCGACGACGACTCGCAGTAGCGCCGCGAGCGCTATCCGGTTTCGGCGACCCGCTCGAGGACCGCGAGCGTCCCGTCCGCGTGTGCCCCCTCGAGCACTTCATCGGCCGCGCGTGTCGCGGGTTCGTCGGCGTTCGAAACGGCGAAACTGCGGCCGACCACCTCGAACGTCGAGACGTCGTTGACGGAGTCGCCGACGGCCACGCAGTCGGCGAGGTCGACCCCGACGCGGTCGGCAATCGTCTCGACGCCGTCGCCCTTGTTCGGGGCGGTGTCCTTGACGTGATAGGCGTAGCCGGTGTCGATCACTTCGAGGCCGTGCTCGGCCGCGATCTCCCGGAGCGGGGCGATCGGCTGTTCGAGAGCGACGGCGATCTCGGTTTCACGCCACCGGTTGACGGTATCCTCCGCGCCCCAGCCGAGCGAATAGCCGGCGGCGCGGTACGCCTCGGCGACGGCCTGTGCGGCCTCGCGGTCGGCGGTGAAGAAGACGTCGTCGCCGGTGTAGACGACGCCGCCGTTTTCGGCCACGACCAGTTCGGGAATGCCGACGAAGTGACAGAGCGCGACAGGATACGGGAAGGCTTTCCCGGTCGCGACGATGACGGGGGCGTCCCACGCCCGGAGCGGATCGAAGACCCGCGGGTCGATGCCCCAGCCTTCGGGGCGGGTCAGCGTCCCGTCGATGTCGAGCACCAGCGGCGGATCGGCTGTCATACCGACGGGTCGGATGCCCGTCCCCAAAACCGTTTCTCGAGCGAACTCCGGTCCGTTCGAAGCCGGACGGATGCAAACCGTTCTCACAGTAGGGGTATGAGTCGATCCGGCCGGTACGTTTCGCTTCGGTCGCGTATGGTCAGCTCCTAGTAACGTTCATTACCCTCGTGTGGGACCTCGAAGCCGTGAGCCGCAATTCACGCAGAGCGCTTCTGAAAGGGGGAGCCGCGTCGCTTACCGGCAGTCTCGCGATAGCCGGCTGTCTCAGCGACGCCCTCCCCGGCGGGAGCGACGGCCTCGAGACGCCGAACGAGGACGCCGTCACCGTCTGGCACGCGATGGGCGGCGGGAACGGCGAGACGATGACGGAACTGGGGGACGCGTTCGAAGACGAAACCGGCATCGCGGTCGAGATGTCGTATCAGGGCAGCTACGAGGACACCCTGAACCAGTCGTTCGCGGGGCTCGAAGCCGGGACGATGCCCGAAATCGTCCAGATCGACAGCCTGCACGCGAAACAGCTCCTCGATACCGGCGCGTACCAGCCGGTCGAGGACGTGCTACCGGACGACTATCCAGTCGCGGACTTCCTCGATCCCGTCGCCGACTTCTTTACCGTCGACGGAACCCTCTACTCCCTGCCGTTTAACAACTCGAACGCGATCCTCTACTACAACAAGGACGTCTTCGACGAGGCGGGACTCGATCCGGAGTCGCCGCCGGAAACGCTCGAGGAGGTAACCGAGTACTCGCAAGCGATCGTCGACGCCGGCGCGGCCGACTACGGCATCACCTGGCCCAACCACGTCTGGTTTCTCGAACACTGGTACGCGCTGGCCGGCCAGCCCCTCGTCGACAACGAGAACGGCTGGGCGGACGATCCGACCACCGTCCACACCGAAACGGACGTCGGCGAGACGATCTGGTCGTGGTGGCGCGACCTGGCGAGCGAGGACCTCTATACGAACCCGGGGATGGAGGCCTGGACCGAGGCGACCGATCTCTTCTACGGGCAGGACGTCGGCATGTTACTCACGTCGACGGCCTCCGTCTCGGGGGCCATCGCACAGAGCGAGGCAAACGGGTTCGAACTCGGGACCGGGTTCTACCCGGCGATCGACGGCCGCGAGGGCGTTGTCATCGGCGGCGCGTCCCTGTGGGTCCCCGCGGACCTCCCGGACGACCGCGCCGAGGAGGCCGGCCGACTGCTCGAGTTCATGACCCGTCCGGAAAACCAGATCGAGTGGCACCGCGAGACGGGCTACTACCCGGTTCGTGAGTCGGCCGTCGATCGGCTCGAGGACGAGGGCTGGTTCGAGGAGAGCCCACACCACGGGACCGCGTTCGAGCAACTGCTCGCCAGCGAGCAGACGACCGCGACAAAGCGGATGCTCGTCGGTCCCGCCCGGAAGGTCGCCGTCGAACTGCAGGAGGGATCCGTCGAGATATTCGAGGACCGGACCGGGCTCGAGGACGGGCTCTCGACCATGAAAACGGCGATCGAATCGGAGATGGAGCGGTACGTCGAGGCACGCGGGTCCTAACCCATGTCGACGCGAGAGATATACGGCGGCTCGCTCGGCGTGTGTCGGTTCCTGCGGAAGCGGGGGCTCCGGGGGACCGCGGCGTACCTGCGAGAGCACGGCGTTCGAGGGGCCATCGCGAACGCTCGAGCGGGTCGACGGCCGCTGCGTACCGAGATCCGGGGGATCGCCGTCGCGTACCTGCTGGTGGCCCCGACGCTGCTCGTCTCGGCGGTCTTTCTCTACTACCCCGCGATCAAGGCCTTCGAGTTGAGCTTCTACCAGACGCTGTTTTTCGGCGGCCAGCGAACGTGGGTCGGCCTCGGGAACTACGAGACGCTGCTGGAGTCGTCGTCGTATCACGAAAGCGTCGCCGTGACCGTCGCGTTCGCGGCGGTGGTCGTCGGCGGCGTGATGGCCGTCTCGCTCGTCGTCTCCGCGCTGTTGCACGAGGTCGACTGGGGCCAGTCGTGGTATCTGATCGCCGCGATCTGGCCGTACGCGTTGCCGCCCGCCGTCGCCGGCACCGTCTTTCTCTTTCTAGTCCATCCGTCGATCGGGACGGTCACCGGGCTCGTCGAAGGATACACCCCGATCGACGTCGACTGGTTCAGCAATGGCCGGCAGGCGTTCGTCGTCGTCACGGCCGCGGCGATCTGGAAACAACTCGGTTACAACGTCATCTTCATGCTCGCGGCGCTGAACAAGGTCCCAGAGACCCTCACGGAAGCCGCCGAACTCGACGGGGTCGGTCGATGGACCCGGCTCCTTCGAGTCTACGCCCCGCTGATCTCGCCGACCCTGCTGTTTCTGGTGGTAATGAACACCATCTACGCGTTCTTCGGCACGTTCGCGTTCATCGACCTGATGACACAGGGCGGTCCCGGGGGGGCCACGAACGTCCTGATCTTCGATCTCTACCGAAACGCGTTCGAGTTCAACAACCACGGCCTCGCCTCGGCGCAATCGATCGTCCTGTTCGTGGTCGTGAGCGCGCTGATGTACGCACAGCTTCGGCTCTCGAACGACCGCGTCCACTACGGTGCCTGACCATGCGCGAACAGCTACCCGGATCGAGAACCGCGCCAGTCGACCTCGAGTGGCCGTCGATCCGCGACCGCGAGGCTCCGCTGGGTGCCCACGTCGGATTGCTGGTCGCGGTGAGTCTGATGGCGCTTCCGCTGGCGGTGGCGGTCCTCATCAGCTTCGGGACGCGAGCGACGCTGACGAGCCTCTCGGAACTGTCGCTCGAGACGGCGGCCCGAAACTACCACGACGTGCTCTTTCGGTACGACATGGGGCGGTACATGCTCAACTCGTTTCTCATGTCGATCGTCGTGGTCGCCGGCAAACTCGTCGTCTCGCTGCTGGCCGCGCTCGCGATCGTCTACTACCGGTTCCCGTTCAAAAACGCGGTGTTCGCGGTCGTCCTCGTGACGCTCATGCTTCCGGTTCCAGTTCGGATCGTCCCGCTGTTCCAACTCGTTGCCGACCTCGGCTGGGCCAATACGTTCTTCGCGCTGACGATTCCGTACCTCGCCAGCGCGACGACGGTGTTTCTGCTTCGCCAGCACTTCCTGTCGATCCCGCCCTCGCTCGTCGAGGCGGCGAAACTCGACGGCGTCGGGCCGCTTCGGTTCCTCGTGTTCGTCCTGCTTCCCATGTCGAAGGGGATGCTCGCGGGCGTCTCCGTCATCATGTTCATCTACTCGTGGAACCAGTACCTCTGGCCGCTGTTGATCGTCAACGACCAGTCGATGCAGGTCTCGCAGGTCGGCATCCGGCTCCTCCGGGGGGTCGTCGAATCCGGCGACGTCTCCTGGCCGCTCGTGATGGCCGGGTCGATCGTGACGCTCGTCCCGCCGCTTTTCGTTCTGATCGCCTGCCGAAAACCGCTGCTCGAGACGTTTGGCGTCCAATAACATGGCTTCGATAACACTCACTGACCTGACGAAACGCTTCGACGACGTGACCGCCGTCGACGGGATCGACCTGTCCGTTTCCGACGGGGAGTTCCTCGTCATCGTCGGCCCGTCCGGCTGTGGCAAGTCGACGCTGCTTCGGTGTCTCGCCGGCCTCGAGTCGCCGACCGACGGGACGATCCGTCTCGGCGACGAGGACGTGACCGCCCGCGAACCCCACGAACGCGACGTCGCGATGGTGTTCCAGAACTACGCGCTGTATCCGCATATGACCGCCGAACGGAACATGACCTTCGGAATGGGCTCTGCCACGTCGTTCTCGAGCGCGGAGATCGACCGGCGCGTCGCGGAGGCCGCCGACGTGCTCGACATCGCCGACCTCCTCGATCGGAAACCGGCGGCGCTCTCCGGCGGGGAGCGCCAGCGGGTCGCGCTCGGCCGGGCGATCGTTCGCGACCCGGCCGTCTTCCTCATGGACGAACCGCTGTCGAACCTCGACGCGAAACTGCGCGTCCGGATGCGGACCGAACTGGCGCGACTCCACGAGGACCTGGGGACGACGACCGTCTACGTCACGCACGACCAGACCGAAGCGATGACGCTCGGCGAGCGAGTCGTCGTCATGCGCGATGGGCAGGTCCAGCAGGTCGCACCGCCACAGCGGCTCTACGACTCCCCGGCCAACCGCTTCGTCGCCGAGTTCATCGGCGATCCGGCGATGAACATGCTCGAGGTCGAACTCGAGGGGACGCCGGGTGGTCCGATCGCCCGCCACGGTGCGTTCGAACTGTCGCTGCCGCAGGCGTCCGAACTCGATGACTACGCCGGTCGAGCCGTCCTCGGCTTCCGGCCGGAGGACGTCTCGATCGTCGACCGCGGGACGGGTCCGGAGCGAGGATCGACGGGACCGATCGAGGCGACGATCACGGTGACCGAACCGCTCGGCGATACGCTGTTGCTCCACTGTCGCGCCGGCGGGGACGAGTTTCACGTCCAGACCGACCCGCGAGCCGACCGCGACGCCGGCGACGCCGTGACGCTGACCGTCGACGAAACCCGGCTCCACCTGTTCGATCCGGAAACGGGGGCGGCGATCTACCACTCCGATCGCGAGCACTGCCGACCGGAGGCGTCCGTCACCCGATGATTGGCCCGAAGGTGACGCGGCGGCACCTGCTGGCCGGCACGGCCGTCGGCGGCGCGACGCTGCTGTCCGGGAGTCTCGCCCGCGAGCGCTCGACCGAGGTCATCGCCCACCGCGGGTTCGCGGACGAGCGACCCGAAAACACCGTCGCAGCCGTCCGATACGCCGCGCCGCGGGCGGACGCGATCGAGGTCGACGTCCGGCACTGTGGCTCGGGGGAACTCGTCTGTCTCCACGACGAGCGCCTCGAGCGAACCACCGACGGGAACGGTCGGGTCGGCGCGACCGACTGGGAGCGGCTCAAAACGCTGCGGGTCGAATCCAGCGACGCTCGCGTCCCCCGACTCGAGGCGGTCTTCGAGGCGGTTCCCGCGGACGTCCGTCTGAACGTCGAACTGAAAGAGCGCGGGCTGGCACCGGATCTCCTCGAGTTGCTCGAGCGCCACGAGGTCACGGTTCGTGTCTCGTCGTTCGACGCAACCGCGCTAGCTCAGGTGGAGTCGCTCGATTCGACCGTTCCGCTCGCGTACGTGGTCGGGGACGGGGCGGCTCCCGCGGACGTCCTCGAGACCGCCGCGGAACTGGACTGCGTGGCCGTTCATCCGTCGACCGCGCTGTGTTTCGAGACGGACATCATCGACCGGGCACACGACCGAGGGTTCGACGTGAACGCCTGGACGGTCGACTCGGGGTTCGAAACGGCGATGCTCTCGCTCGAGGGCGTCGACGGCGTGTTCGCGGATACGCCGATCCCGTGGTTGTGACGCGACCGGACCGGAGCCGGTCGGCTCGGGGACGCGAGTCGACAAAAAACGGATCGTCAGTTGGCGACGGTCAGAACCACGGGACCCAGACGGTGGTTCCGAAGACCCCGGCAACGTAACAGAGCGTCACGAGGAAGGTCCCGAAGACGATCGCCGCTGCCGGCGGGTCCCAGTGGGTGTCGCTGTGGGCGTAGAAGATTCGCTGGAACAGTTCTCCGAACAGCGCACAGACGATGCCGAACAGGAGGCCGACGACGAGCGCGACCGCCAGTCCTTCGCCGGCGAGCATCGCCCCCTCCTGATAGTCGACGGGCGCGGTGGCAGCCGCTTGTGGACCGAGAGAGACCGCCAGCGCGGCGGTCGATGCCGGGAGGGTGATGTGGTGGGTGACCGGGGTCTTCTCGACGCCGCAGTTGAGAAAGACCAGCGACGCCGCGCTGATACCGAACCCGAGGAACGCGCTGCCGGTCGTGACGGCGACGTACGCCCCCAGAATTCCGGCGACGAGACCGATCATCGCGACGTGACCCCACTTGTACTGGTGGCCGAGCCACGGTTCGACGACCAGTCGGTCGCCCTCCCGCTGTTCGGCCGGCGACGCGTCGGCGGCCTGTGCCTGTCCGCCGTCGGTCGCGGGCTCGCCGATGACGCGCTTTTCCCCGTCCTCGAACGGACTCATGTCGAGAACGCTCGAGCTCCGGACCGTCCCGATGATGCTGTAGCCGAGGATCAGCCGGTGAAACAGCGCGGAGAGCACGACGCCCATCGCGATGGGGTCGTACGGCATCGCGAGTTCAGCCGAGACGGTCTGGAGCCAGTAGCCGAGGACACCGAACGCGCCGCCGACGGCGAGCACGTCGGGCTTGGTACCGAGCGCGAACGCGATGTTCTTCGCCTCGTGGTAATCGAACCCCGTCTCGAGGTAGCCACGGCGTGCGGCATAGGCCGTCGCGGCCACGCCGCCGGCGAAACTGATCGCCGGCGAGAACGGCGGCCCGAAGGCGACCCCATCGGTGATGGCGGCCGCGTTCGGGTCGACGAGGGTCGCGGCTTCGCCGGCGATCACCAGGAACCCGGTGAAGATGAAGGCGGGAAGCGGCCCGAGCGCCGCGCCGAAGGCACCGCCGCCGAACGCGGCGATGAGTTCCGCGAGATCGAGCAGCGCATCGATCATTCGGCATCACCGTCGTTCGCCCAGTCGCGGGACCGTTCGACGGCGTCGATCCAGCGTTCGTAGCGTTTGTCGGCCGTGTTCGGATCCATCTTCGGCTCGAACTCGCGATCGATCTGCCAGTTGTTGCGCAACTCGTCGAGATCGTTCCAGTAGCCGACGGCCAGCCCCGCGGCGTAGGCCGACCCGAGCGCCGTCGTCTCGTCGACGACCGGTCGGACGATCTCCGAGCCGATGATATCGGACTGAAGCTGACAGAGGTAGTTGTTCTTGACCGCGCCGCCGTCGACTTTCAGGCTCGTCATGTCGATCCCCGAGTCGGCTTCCATCGCCGCCGCGACGTCGCGGGTCTGGTAGGCGATCGATTCGAGCGTCGCCCGGACGATGTGCTCCTTGCGGGTGCCACGTGTCATCCCGACGATGGTACCCCGGGCGCGCTGGTCCCAGTGGGGCGCTCCAAGGCCGGTGAACGCCGGGACGACGTAGACGCCGTCGGTCGAGTCGACGCTGCGGGCGAGTTCCGCGGTTTCGGACGGGTCGTCGATCAGCGACATGTCCTCGAGCCACTCGATGGCCGCGCCGGTGATGAAGATCGATCCCTCCAGTGCGTACTGGACGTCCTCGCCCGAGCGCTGGAAGCCGATCGTCGTCAACAGGCCGTGGTCGCTTTCGACGGCCTCGTTGCCGGTGTTCATCAGGAAGAACGAACCCGTCCCGTAGGTGTTCTTGGCGTCGCCGGCGTCGAAGCAGGTCTGACCGAACAGCGCCGCCTGCTGGTCGCCGAGCGCCCCCGCAACGGGGATCTCGGCCTCGAGGAAGCCCTCGGGGTCGGTCGTCCCGTAGGTCGCCTCGTCGCTCGAGGGGCGGACCTCGGGTAACATCTCCGCTGGGACGTTGAACTCATCGAGGAGGTCGTCGTCCCACTCGAGGTCGTGGATGTTGTACAGCATCGTCCGCGAGGCGTTCGTGACCTCGGTGACGTGGTTGCCCGTGAGGTTGTAGATGAGCCACGTGTCGATGGTGCCAAAGAGCACGTCCCCCTGTTCGGCCCGTTCGCGAATGTCGGCCGGCCGGGCGCGCTCCATCTTGATCGGATCGGCCTCGTCGAGCAGCCACTCGGCTTTGGTCGCCGAGAAGTACGCGTCGGCCTCGAGTCCCGTCTTCTCGCGGATGGTCTCGACCATGCCGTTTTCCTCGAGTTCCTCGACGCGGTCGGTCGTCCGGCGGTCCTGCCAGACGATGGCGTTGTGGACCGGCCGACCGGAGTCGGCGTCCCACAGCACCGTGGTTTCGCGCTGGTTCGTGACGCCAAGGGCCTCGAGCTGGTCGGGGCTGATGCCCGCCTGTCCGAGCGCCTGCGTGATGACGCGTTTGGTGTTCTCCCAGATTTCCATCGGGTCGTGCTCGACCCAGCCGGGTTCCGGGTAGATCTGTTCGTGCTTTTCGTAGGCGTTAGCGACGACCTGACCGCCGTGATCGAACACGATAAACCGCGTTCCGGTCGTCCCCTGATCGACTGCGCCGACGTACGTATTGTCTGTCACTGGTAATCACCCCTGAACTGACCACGCGACATTTTTACCGCTGGTCGCGTGCTACTGGTAAACAGTCTCGACGATCATTATAAATGTTACTGATAGCGGGGCTGATGGATCGAGACCCGCTCGGCCCCTCTCTGATCCCTCTCTCTAGGACCTGATACCTGTTTCTGTGTAAGGAAGTCGACCGGCGTCGAAACCTCGATCGCGGGTCGCGGCTCACCTCCGATTATTATGGGTGTTAGGCAACCGCCGATAAAATAAAGGCGGGGGAGTGCTAGGGACGAACGAAGGGATGGCACAGGACACGGATGTCCTCGTCCTCGGGGGCGGCTCGACCGGCTGTGGCATCGCCCGGGATCTGGCGATGCGCGGGCTCGAGGTGACCCTCGTCGAGCGAGGCAACTTGACAGGCGGAACGACCGGACGAATGCACGGGCTTTTACACAGCGGCGGTCGGTACGCCGTCTCCGATCAGGCGAGCGCGACGGAGTGTATCGAGGAAAACGAGGTGCTCCGGGACATCGCCGATCACTGCGTCGAGATGACCGGCGGGCTGTTCGTCCAGCGGCCCGAGGACTCGGACGAGTACTTTCAGGAGAAACTCGAGGGGTGTCGGGAGTGTGGCATTCCCGCACGCGTGCTTTCGGGACGGGAAGCCCGGGAAGTCGAACCGTACCTTGCCGACGACGTGGCGCGTGCGATCGAGGTTCCGGACGGAGCGGTCGACCCGTTTCGACTCTGTGTCGCGAACGCACTCGACGCACAGAATCACGGGGCACGTATCGAAACCCACGCCGAAGTCATCGACCTCCTGCGGGAGGGCGACGACATCTACGGCGTGAAAGTCCGCCACGACTCCGGCCCCGGCAAGCGCACGCACAACGCCCCCGGTACCACCGAGGAGATCACCGCCGAGTACGTCGTCAACGCGACCGGCGCGTGGGCCGGGCAGATCGGCGCGATGGCCGACCTCGAGATCGAGGTCCGGCCCTCGAAGGGCGTCATGACGATCATGAACGTGCGGCAGGTCGACACCGTCGTCAACCGCTGTCGACCGAAGGGCGACGCCGACATCATCGTCCCCCACGAAACCACGGCGATCCTCGGGACGACCGACGAGGAGGTCGCCGATCCCGACGACTACCCCGAGGAACAGTGGGAGGTCGATCACATGATCGAGACGCTCTCGGAACTCGTGCCCATCCTGCAGGAGGCACGGACGATCCGCTCGTTCTGGGGGGTCCGACCGCTGTACGAACCGCCGGGGACGGGCACGAAGGACCCGACCGACATCACGCGGGACTTCTTCCTGCTCGACCACGCCGATCGGGACGGGGTCGCCGGCATGTCCAGCATCGTCGGCGGCAAGTTCACGACCTACCGGGCGATGGCCGAGGAGATTTCGGATCACGTCTGTGAGAAACTCGGCGTCGACGCCAGCTGTGCCACCGCCGAGGAACCGCTGCCCGGCAGCGAGAACATCGAGGCCCTCGAGCAGGGGATGGACGACTTCGGCCTGCGGTCCCCGATCGCACGGCGGAGCAAACAACGACTGGGCAGTCGGGCGAGCGAGGTGCTCGAGACCGACGAGGCAAACCCCGTCATCTGTCAGTGTGAGGGGGTCACCCGCGCGGAGGTTCGAGACGCGATCGAACAGTCCGGCTCGGATCTGAACGCGGTTCGCATCCGCACGCGGGCGTCGATGGGCAACTGTCAGGGCGGCTTTTGTAGCATGCAGATGGCCAACGAACTCCACCCCGAGTACGACGAGGCGACGGTCCGGGAGGCACTCGACGAACTCTTTCAGGAACGCTGGAAGGGCCAACGACACGCGCTGTGGGGCGAACAGCTCTCGCAGGCGATGCTCAACTACGCGCTTCACGCGACCACGATGAACCGGGACGCCGATCCCGCCGGCACGCCCGGTGACATCGAGTACGCGAACTTCGACGGGGGGAACTGAGATGGCGATCGAAGACGACGTGCTCGTGATCGGCGGCGGCCTCGCCGGCGCGACCGCCGCACTCGCCGCCGCCGAACGGGACGGACAGGTCCGGCTCGTCACGTACAAACAGAGCACGCTCCGACACGCCAGCGGCCTGATCGACGTGCTGGGCTACACGCCCGACGGGGAGGGGCCGGTGGTCGATCCGTTCGACGCGCTGGCGGCCCTCCCGGACGGCCATCCCTACGAACGCGTCGGGGTCGAGGCGGTCCGAGAGGCACTGTCGTTTTTCGACGACGTGGCCGGCGATAGCTACGCTGGCGGCCATACCGACGCCAACGCGCTCGTTCCGACCCACGGCGGCACCGTCAAGCCGACCGCGCGCTATCCGGCCTCGACGGCCGCCGGACTGGCAAGCGACGACCGGGACACCCTGCTGGTCGGCTTCGGGACGCTGCCCGATTTCGAAGCCCCGCTTGCGGCCGCCCACCTCGAGGCCGCCGGCGCGCCGTTTGCGGCCCGCGGCGTCACCCTCTCGTTTCCCGGCATCGTCCGGGACGACGCGAAGGTCACGCGGTACGCCCACCTGCTCGACCGGGACGACACCGTCGCGACCGGGGACGGCGAGGCCGGCGCGCGCGAGGCACTCGCCGCGGCCGTCGAACCCCACCTCGAGGACGAGACCCGCGTCGGCTTCCCCGCGATTTTGGGGGACGAACACGCCGCGGCGGTCCGGGCCGATCTCGCGGACGCGCTCGGCGTCGAGGTATTCGAAGTCCCGATGGGACCGCCGAGCCTGCCGGGCATCCGACTCGAGGAGTTGCTGTACGACGCCCTCGAGGAGGCGGGCGTCCGGACGACATCGGGCGTTCCCGTGATCGATTTCGAGACCGACGACGGCGGCGACCGGATCGATCACGTCGTCGTCGACCGGAACGGGACGGAGATCCCTTATCGGGCCGAGCAGTACGTCCTCGCGACGGGCGGACTGGTCGGGAAGGGCGTCCGATCCGAGCGCGAACGGGTGTTCGAACCGATCTTCGACTGTCACGTGCCACACGCCACGGACCGCTACGACTGGTTCGTCGACGACGTCTTCGGCGACCACCCCTACGCGCGGTTCGGTCTCGTTCCCGACCGCGACCTTCGCCCGCTCGATGCGGGGGAGAACCCGGAGTATTCGAACCTGCGAGCGGCGGGTGCCGTCCTCGGCGGCTACGACTTCGCGGCGGAGAAATCCGGCGGGGGCGTCTCGCTGGCGACCGGATACGTCGCCGGCACGCGCGCCGGCGAGGAGGGGAGCGAATGAGCGACTCGAGTATGATCTCACGACAGATTCAGGTGATTCGATGAGCGACGCAGAACGACCGACCGACGATCACGTACCGGGAGACGAGGAGTTCGAACCGATCCAGGTGTTCCCCGAGGCCGAGGAGATGGACCTCCGACCGGGCGCGGACAACTGTTACAAGTGTTCGACCTGCGACACCAACTGTCCGGTCGCGGAGGTCGACGACGAGTTCCCCGGGCCGAAGTTTCAGGGGCCGGAGCAGTGGCGGCTCAAGCGTCAGGACGACCACGACATCGACGACTCGGTGATGAAGTGTTCGAACTGTATGCGCTGTGATAGCGCTTGCCCCTCCGAGGTGCCGCTCTCGCAGATGCACAACACCGCCCGGGCGGAGTACGTCGACGAGAACATGAGCAAACTCTCCCGGGAATACCTCCGGAACAGAATACTGGCGAACTACCGGCGTCTCGCCCCGCTGGGCGCGATGTTCCCGCGGACGGCCAACTTCGTGATGGGGCTTTCCGTAACCAAGTGGATGGGTGAGAAACTCCTCGGGATCACGAGCGAGCGCGACTTCCCCGAGTTCGCGACCGAGACGTTCCGCGAGTGGTGGACCAAACGCGGGGGCGCGAAGGTCCAAAGCGAGGAGAAACGGATCGCCTACTTCCACGGCTGTTACTCGAACTACAACACGCCGGAGGTCGCGAAGGCACTGGTCCGGGTCTACGAGTACTTCGGCTACGAGGTCATGGTCCCCGAGCAAGCCTGTTCCGGGACGCCGATGTTCGCAAACGGGATGCTCGAGGACGCCCGGCGGGCGGCCGAGACGAACGTCCGCGAACTCGCTGCGGCGATCGAGGACGGGGCCGACATCGTCGCCGGCTGTAGCTCCTGTTCGATGTCGCTTCGCCAGGAGTACCCCGAACTGTTTGACTTCGACGGCACCGAAACCGTCGCCGAAAACACCTGGGACGCCATCGAGTATCTCCGGGTCCACGAGGACCTCGAGGGCGAACTCGAGGGAACGTCCGTCGGCGACGAGTTCGACGACTTCGCGTATCACGCGCCGTGTCACTCCCGAAATCAGGGACTCGACGGCCAGACGCTCGAAGTGCTCGACGCGATCGACGGGGTCGACGCCCACGACGTCGGGGACTCCTGTTCCGGGATTTCGGGAACGTACGGATGGAAGGCGGAGAATTACGAAACATCCATGAAAATCGGTGAAGAGATGTTCGATCACATGGAGGACGCCGACGCCCGGACGGGTCTGACGGAGTGTCCGACCTGTTCGATGCAGATGGAACACGGCACCGGCTACGAGATCACCCACACGCTCGAGGTACTCGAAGCAGCCCTCGTCGGTCCCGACCCGTCCGCGAAGTAATGAACCTCCACGAGCGCATCGCACGACGGCGGTCGGCACAGCAGGGGAGAGCGGTCATCGTCGACCGCGATCATCTCAGTCCCGTGGTCCACCGGCCGGAGCCGATCGGTCGCGGTCCCGTTCTCGAGCAGTTGCTCGACGCGCTCGAGCCGGTGTTCAACGGAGAGTTACCGTCGCCGGTTGCGGTCGTCGGTCCGGCCGGGTCGGGAACGTCCGCGATCGTCACTGCGCTGTTCGATGCGTTAAACGAGCGACTCGGCGAATCGAGCCGGTCGATCGCCACGACGACTCGGGCCGGCAGCACCGGCCCGGTGACGTGGTTCGTCTACGTCGACGGCCGCCGCGTCGAGAGTGCGTTCGCCTTCTATCGTGCGGTTCTTTCGGTAGTCTCGGCCGACGCGGTCCCCGAAAGCGGCATCGGGACCGACGAACTGCGGGATCGACTCGGTGCCCTGCTCGGCCGTCGCGACCGGCGTGCGGTCGTGGCGATCGACCACCACGACGAACCCGAGACGTTGTCGTACGACCGGGTCAGGGAACTGCTGGTTCCGGTCGCGGACAGCACGTCGACCGTCGCCGTCGGCCAACGCGAACCCGACGACTGGGACGGCACGACCGTCACCGTCCCCGCCTACCGCCACCACGAACTCGTCGACGTCGTGACGGACCGCGTCTCGACCGGGCTGGCTGCGGGCGCGCTCGATCACGAGTCCGTCCGCGACCTGGCGGTCTGGGCCGACGGAAACGCCCACGACGCCCTCGCGGCGCTGTTCGGAGCCGCGGTATGTGCCAGCGAGGCAGACGCAGAGCGGGTCGCCGACCGACATCTCGAGCGGGCAAAGTCGGACGTCCCCGAGGACGGCGTCCACGTCGACCGGGCGCTCGCGCTCTCGGAAACGCGCCAGCAGGTGCTGTGGCATCTGGTCTCGGTCGAGACGGCCGAGCAACCGATCCGCGAGGTCGCGACCGAGATCGCCGATCGGTCGTCGCTGACCGACGGGACGGTCAAACGGTTCCTGTACGAACTCGCCGACCGCGGCGTGATCGAGCGGGTACCCTTGCCGGCAAACGGAAGCGGTCGCCGCCCGAGTACGGTCGAGCCGCGGTTCCCGACGATCGTGTTTCGGGCGCTCAGTTCGGCGGCCGACGAAAACGGGTCCGAAACCGAATCCCGGACGTGATCACCGGGACACCCGTCAACGAGAAAGCGCGGACACTCGAACAATGGTATCTTTTTTGACTGTGCGCTCGCATATTTCTCTCATCGACGGACGAGACATGACGATTACCTTCGAGGAAACTACTCACCCTGCGGGGCTCGAGGTCTACGACTCGCTCGAGCAACGGCATCTCCAAGTGAAGACGGACGGCGTCGTCTCGTCAGTAACCGACGAGCCCGAGGGGTTCCGTTTCCCGGTAAACAAGACCTGTACGATCGAAACGGACGAACTCTACTTCGATCGGCTCTTTTCCGTGACGCTTCACGATCGGACGGGTCGGTCGGAAGCGAACTTCGACGTCGGTGAGACGGTTGCTCTCGACGAGCGAACCCAGTTCGTCGGCCTGAGCGGCCCGATCAAACTGTACTGTCGGACCGAGACCGCCGGGACGGTCGATATCGGGCTCACATCGATCCGCATCACGCTCGAGCGGGAGTCCACGATCGAACTCGGTGCCAGATCGCTGCACGATCGGCCGGCGGGGACGATTACGACGCCGCCCGACGTCGAGTCGATGATGGACGCCATCTCGGTGTTGCCGTCCGCGCTGAAGACGACCTCGCCGGAGCGGACGTGGCCGACCCTGCGTGGCCATCCGCCGTTGATCGAACTGGGGGAGCGTCTCGAAGTTCCGGACTCCATCGACCGTCCGGATAACGACCACGGGATCACGGTTACGGTGCCCCCGGAGTATCTGCCGCTCTATCAGGCTGCGCCGCTGGCGTTCTTTCTCGGCGCGACGATCCGTCCCGGACCGGAACCGAAACTCGAGACGCCCCAGTTCGAGTACACGCTGGCGGACACCCGCTCGTTCGGCGACGACATCGCCAGGCTGTTGAAGCGCTTTTTCTTCCTCGACTGCCTCGTCAGAAACGAGGGGTTCTTTCAGTACGACCTGCTCGAGCTATCGGTTCTCGAAGACGAGTTGCCGTTCGCCCTCGGATCGATGTACGAAACGCCGCTGCCAGCACGACTGGAACGGTACCTCGAGATTCCCTACGAGGTAATCGACTCCCACGCACCGCGCTGGCCGCTGACGGCGCACGTTCCGGACGACCCGGAGAGTATCGAACTGATACCGTTCGTCGTCAACGAACTCGGCCTCGTCCGCGAAGCGACCGGGACCGTCGCGGACGCCGTTTCGAGCGCGGACCCGTCGAACGCGCAACTCGTTCGTTCGGCAGCGGCCACACGCTCGCCGCCGTCGGTAACCGGCGATTCGGAGTTCGTCGTGCCGACGGTTACCGACGAATCAGTGGAACACGCGTGGTTCGGCGACGCCGTGCCCCAGAACGCGTCGAAAGCGACGATCGAGGCCTACCGGAACCAACTCGACCGCGGCGCGCGAAGCGAGTCGATCGAGATCCTGCTCGTCTGCAACGATGCCCGCATGATCGACGAGCACGATTTGCTCGACGAAGCCTACGGAACCCGGGAGGAACTGCCCTTCGAGATCCGCTCGGAGTTCGGCGTGAGTTCGGACCGGCTCGCGTCGTTGCTTTCCGAGGGCGGCTACGACTTCGTCCACTACATCGGTCACGCGACCGAAGACGGCCTCCGCTGTCCCGACGCCGATCTCGACGTGCGATCCCTCGAGTCGGTCGACGTGGGTGTGTTCTTCCTGAACGCCTGTCGCTCCTACGAACAGGGAATCGCGCTCACCCGCCGCGGCGCGTTCGGCGGCGTCAGTACGTACGGCGACGTCGCAAACGAGGACGCCGTCGAAGCGGGCGAGACGATGGCGCGACTTCTCAACCGCGGTTTCCCGCTTCGGGGCGCGCTCGAGATCGCGCAACAGAACTCGTCGCTCGGAGATCAGTATCTCATCGTCGGCGACGGATCGGTAGATATCGCTCAAACGGATCATGGAGCACCCGGAATTATTGAACTTGAAAGGCGAAATGAAGATGAATTTGGTTTCTCAATTAGATCTTATTCGACTAAAGAATTTAAACTCGGTTCGGTAACTGAATCAAATCTCAAGTCGGTTGCAGACCGTCATTTAACGCCAGGCTTCACACCGTTTTCTGGGGTTGAAGCGGATTCAATCCAGGAATACTTGATATGGATAGAACTTCCAATACTGATTGATGACCAGTTACACTGGAATGACGGTGTTGGACCAGCTATAATATAATTGCAGATAAACCGTATGTTTTATACCAATAACATTCAGTAAGATTGATTTTAATCTACGGGCCGACCTGGGTATTAGTTCCTGCAACGACTGTTCCCGCCTGACTGAGCAGGACGAACAACGTGAACAGGACACCGATCATTCGTGGGTGCTGTGCGAGGTAATCCTTCATGCTGTCTTTCGCGGACATCACATCCCTATGGTTGTTACCTCTGGTATTAAATTTATCTTATATTTTCAGATAATTTTATTTATAATTGTATAATGTAGTGATAGATGTATCGGAATATACTTATCTATTATTATTCCTTGGAGATATAGTCGTTGCCGCAGTCGTTCATACTCTAGAAACATGATAGATGACCTCAATTCACGAGAATAACGGGATCTTATTGTTAGGCCCACAAATTGTCCACTACGGAGGCCTATTCGTCTTTGCAGCTGATTCCGTACAGTCACTAGTCAAGACAATTGACAGTCTTAACGGGCGCTCTCGGTTGCCGAGCGCCACTCGAGTCGCCCACCGACGCGCTGCGCGTCGCTACAACTCGAACGCGTACGCGACACCCGGGCCGTCGTCGGGAGCGCCCACGAGCGCAGTCGTCCCCTCGAGTGCGACGGTCTTCCCGAACCCTGTTTTGCTGTCGGGGGTCTCGGGCGCGAGGATCGCTCGCCGGTGCCAGGTACCGTCACGCCGTTCGAACGCCTGGGCCGCTCCCGTCCCGTCCGAGTTGGAGCGTTCAGTTGGTGCGCCGACGAGCGCAATCCCGTCATCGACCGCGACCGCCGTCCCGAACCCGCGGTCGTCGCCGTCGGGCTCGAGGATCGCCCGTTCGTGCCAGTCCCCGTCCGAGCGCTCGAAGACGAACGCCGTTCCCGTCCCGTCCGCGGCGAACTCGCGACGAGGAGCGCCGACGAGAGCGATGTCGTCCGCCACCGCGACCGCAGCACCGAACTCGTCGGCGCTGTCACCCTCCGCCGGTTCGAGCGTCGCTCGCCGATGCCAGCCCCCGTTCGTCCGCTCGAACGCGTACGCGACACCCGGGCCCGGAGCGCCCACGAGCGCGGTCGTCCCCTCGAGCGCGATCGCCGTTCCGAACCGGCCGCCGCGCTTGGCGGCTTCGGGTTCGAGCGTCGCCGATCGTCCCCAAGCGCCATCCGTTCGCTCGAACGCGTACGCAACGCCAGGGCCGTCGCCGGGAGCGCCCACGAGCGCGGTCGACCCCTCGAGCGCGACGGTCTCACCGAACCACCCCCCGCTCGTTCCGCCGTCGGGTGACAGGGTTACCTGCCGGTGCCAGTCCCCGTCCGAGCGCTCGAAGACGAACGCCGATCCGGACTCGAATCCACCTGATTCGTCGAAGGGGACTCCAACCAGCGCGGCGTCGCCGTCGACCGCGACGGCCGCCCCGAACTCGATATCCACACCGTCGCGGTCCGGGGCCAGTGCCGAGCGCTGTACCCACTCGTCATCGGTCCGATCGAAGCCGTACGCCGCGCCCACACGGTATCCGGTAGCATCGATGTCGCCGGGAGCACCAACGAGGGAGGTGCTCCCCTCGAGTGCGATCGCCGCCCCGAATCGGTCACCGATCTCGCCGTCTTCCGGCGTCACCTCGGCCGCGACCGGGGGATCGTCGATCTCGCTTGCGCCATGCGTTTCCGTTCCGTCGGTGTCTTTCCCCGTCTCCGTCTGCGGCTTTGCCTCACTCTTGTCGTCGACACATCCCGCCGCTCCGATCGCCGCGAGGACACCCCCGGACCGAAGGATCCCCCGTCGACTCACTCGCTGTCGTTCCATCGTTGGTATCGGTCCGACCGCGGATCAAAAAGCCACCTATCCTCGATACCGCTTCTGAGACAGCGTGCGACGTTCGGATCGGTTCGACCACCGAAGATTCTCGGACGGGGACGAACGGCAAATTCAGGTGCAACAGCCCGGTCGCCACAGAGACCGCGCTGAAAAAACAGTCAGCGAGCCGTCGTCGAGGTGTTACCGCGCCGGCTCGGCGATCGGTGCGAGCGACGCGTCCGTTTCGTTGTCGGCCGACTCACCGCTGTCAGTATCGTTCTCGCCGTCAGCGTTCTCGCCGTCGACCGCGCCCTCGTCGCTTTCGCCTTCGGTTTCGTTGCCGGATTCGTTGAACTCGACTTCCTCGGCTTGCTCGAGGTCGACGTCGACCGTCTCACCCTCGATAACCGTGGTCTCCGGCACCGACGTCTGTCCCTGATAGACGGTGAATCCGTTCTCGTTCGAGACGGTGGCACTCACGTTGTAGTCGCCGGTCGCTTCGACGCTGCTGTTCGTGTACCCGTCCTCGACGCCGAGTTCGTCGTTCGTCGCGTACGGGACCGTCAGTTCGAAGCTGCCGTCGTCGTCGACTTCGGCCCGCTGGGTGTAGTTGAACGTGCCACGATCCGCGTTCGTCTCGAGTTCGACCGAGGCGGTCACCGTGACGTCCTCGTCGGTGACGTTCTCGTCGTCGAGCGTCCCGGTGATCGTCGCCCCCTCGACCCGTTCGTAGGTCTTGACTGCGGCACCCTGCCGTTGATCGATGATCTCGTAATCCAGATTCTGATGCCGCTGGATCTGCGCGAGACGCACCTGGGTCAACTGGTTCACCTGTTGGTTCACGAACACCTGCGGACTCCCGTCCTCCCCGAGCAGCACCTGATCGTTATCCTGCCGCACGACCGCATAGCTGATGAACGTCGATGTTCGCTTGTCGTTTTCGTGTACGAGCCGGTAGTGTTCCATTCCGGCCGCGTCGTCGAAGTACAGCCGGGACAGCGTCGTATTGTCGTACGGGACGTTGGCGAACCGCTCTCTAACCTCGTCGCGGCTGATCTGCTCGCCCGCTTCGTAATCCTCGGGTGTCGTGTAGTGGTCGTAGCCGGGGCCAGTCCACGTCGAGATCGCGGAGAACTTCCCGCCGGCCATCTGGTCGTCGATCATCACGTACCGGATCTCCTCGTCCGATTCGTCCTCGTTCGCGATTATCGACTCGAGTTCCTCGTTGGACTTGCCGCTGACGGATGCGCCCGTCGCGATCGAATCGAGGATCAGTTCGGACCGCTCTTCGGATTCGGCGGTCAGGAACGCCGATGACGAGCGAGCGTTCTGCTGGAACGGGTTGGAGTGGGGTATCCGATTGGCCTGTGTCGTTATCAGGTGGCCGTAGTCCCACCACGACATCACGCCGTAGGTTCCGTCGGGATAGTCGTAGTCACCGTCCTCGGGGTAATTGTACGTGCCGTAGAGCTCGAGTTCGTCGGCCTTGTCCGCCCCACCCCAGTTACCGGGCTCGGGGGTATTTTCGGCGAGCCAGTGGTTCGACTCTTCCCAGACCATGGCATCGGGATGCGGTTGGGCGTTGTCGGTCTGCTCCCATGCCGTCGTCCCTTCGGCGGCGATCGGCGGGAGCAGCGGTGCGAACAACAGCATGACGATCATGAACAGGATGATGATCTGATAGGTTTCGATACGACGGAGCGATTCGATCCCGCCCGAAAGATCCAGGTTGAACAGTCGCACGACATCCGCGACGAAGACGGCGTTGACGACCGCTACGGCAAGCACCAGATAGTACGAGAACCGAATCTGGGTCGCGGCCATGCTGGTCAAAAACAGCGACCAAACGATGACCAGCGTGTATTCGGCACGGTATTCCCGCCCCAGGAAGGGGCGTGCGACGAGGAAGACGAGACCCGCGAGCATCGTGTAGAACGCCGCGCCGAACTCGTCTCTTACATGACCGGGGAAGTCGCTCGGCGGCTGCGCCTCCTGAATCGTGAGATCGGTCGCCGACTCGCCAAACGGAAGAACCCGACCGGTCAGGTTGTTCGTGATGGTGCTGAACAGGTCCGGGAGGACAAGCCACAGGACCCCGAACGTTGCGGCGATCAGTCCGGCGACTGCGACCGGGTAGTACCGTCGATCGACCCCGTAGTCGTTCCACTGCCGGGCCAACCAGGCCATGAACACACAGCCGCCCGCGACGAGCGCCGCGCTGAGTGGCTGCAGGTAGCCGAAGCTCGTCACGCTCGTTCCGGGCTCTTCGATCAACACCGCCGTTACGAGCGCCGTGAGACCGAGGCTGATCGCGCCGACGAAGGCGACGTGGTCCGGCGACACGTTACGGACGTAGTCGAGACAAAGCTGTACGGTGAAGAAAACCGCGAGGATCCCGATCAGTACGACGCCCGGTGGCCACACCCAGATGTACAGTGAGAGGGCCAGCCCCGCAAGGACACTGTAGATTGCCGGCCGGCGGAGCGTCTCCCAGTCACCGTCCGCAACCAGTTCGTAGATCGGCTTTTCGCGTTCGGCGACCCGAAGCGCAACCATCATCGCGAGCACGGCGATCGCCATGAACAGGACCTCCGCAACGTGGTGCTGGAGTTGTCCCACGTTCGTTCGCGAGAGGAACTGCCCTCGAGCGAGCGCGAGCACGAGAATCGCAACGATCCCGCCGATCGTCCCGCCGAGTCGTCGGCCCATGTAAAACACCGGGATCGCGATGAGTGCAGCCATCACCGGCACCGCGAGCAGGGACACGGTATATAGCGTTTCCGTCGATGGATCGCCGAACCCGACGATCATCGCCGCCGTGACGATCAACTGATCGAACAGCGTCCCGAACTGGCCGACGTATCGCCCGGTCGGGAACCCGGTCCAGATGTCGTACGGCATCGTATAGGGATAGTTCTCCGCCGTCCACTGTACCGTGCGCCAGTGATACCACGAGTCGACTGCAGCCAGGGCCGGAGACCCATCCTCGGTGACGAAGTTACTGTAGGATTGGGTCCGCACCCAGATCATAAACAGCATCACGGCCCCGATGACGGGGACGTGATACCAGTTTTCCAACGTCTCGAGGAGAGACGAGGATGTCTCGGCCTCCTCCTCGATGCGTTCGGTATCGGTACTCATTAGGTTGCACCAGACCCAAACGGAGAATAAGCCTTGTCATATATTCGCGGCAGCTTCATATCCCTACCCGTAACGGGAGAGGTCGGTTCGGGATCTCATCCGGTCATCACCACGGTCGAGAGGCAGTCCTGACCTCTCGAAGGAAAAGGCTTATTCTGTGTTCACCGCAATCGATCCCCGATGAAGGTCTCCGTCGTCATTTGCACGTATGCGATGGACCGCTACGACGTCTTCTCCGAATGCGTCGATAGCGTTCTCGCACAGACGTACGAGCCACTCGAGATCGTTATCGTCGTCGACGGCAACGAAGACGTCTTCGATCGCGTCTGCGAGGATTACGGGGACCTCGAGAACGTCGTCCTTCACTGTAACGAGGAAAACCAGGGTATTTCCTATAGTCGAACTCGCGGTGCCGAACTCGCGACGGGTGAGGTGGTCGCGTTTATCGACGACGACGCCGTCGCGGAACCGGACTGGGTTGCGGAACTGGCTCGGGTATACGACGAGACCGATGCGATCGCCGTCGGTGGCCACGCCAAGCCGGACTGGGTGACCGAAAAACCCGATTTCTTCCCCGCGGAGTTCTACTGGCTCGTCGGCTGTGACGAGCGCGGCATGGGCGAACACATGGAGGAACTCCGGAACACGTACGGATCAAACATCTCGTTTCGACGTGACGTGTTTCTGAACGTCGGCGGCTACGACGAGAATACCGGACGGAAAGGAGATAAACACATTCAGGCACACGAAGCCCCCGTCTGTATCCGGATGGCCAACGCGTACGGCAAAGGCGTGATCTACAACACCGACGCCGTGGTGAACCACAAACTGTTCGACTACCGCGGCGACTTCCGCTGGCTCGTTTTTCGGTCGTTCTGGCAAGGCTACTCGAAACGGATCATGGATCTGCTCTTGCCCGAGGCAAAAGGGGACAAAAACGAGTATCTACAGCAACTCATGCTCGAGTTCGTTCCATCACGATTGTCACATCTCGTTCGGCAACCATCGGCACCGAAAGCGAAACAACTTTTGTCGATCTTCGTTTTCACCGCCGCAGTTGGTTTCGGGTATCTGTACGGACTGCTGTCGGTCGATCGCTCGAGTTTGACTGTTGATAATGACGCTGTGGTTAACAACTGAGCGAGATAATGAATCTCTAATCAGCAGGCCGCCCAAGAGGAAGACGAGTTCATCGACGAGGTAGAAGCGATGTAGTCCGTCGGTAGTACGACTATCGAATGGATGTTACTCACGTTCCGAGACCGATACTGGACCGAATCTCGAAGACTGCATACGTCAACGGAAAGTCCCCCCCCCTACTGTCCCGTCCCCCGGTAACCACAAGCGATGTAGATGAGGAGACCTACGAACCCTCGATCGAACCGGATCTAACCCGCGACACGGGTGCTCGAACCCATCTCGAAAATCTCGGGTATCTCTAAATTTCAGTACTGACCGAGACACCGGGAACAGTAGCGTCTATTCGACGACCGATCCGTTCGATGAGAACGTTTTTAGTTAGACCCGAGAACGCTTCTCGTAGCAGCAGTCGATCCCGCTGCTCGTTTCGGTCTCGACAATGACTCGAAATACAGACCTTCGTCCGCTTCTCGTCAACGCCTCGGATACGGGCGGATCAGCGACGGCGACGAAACGAATTCATCACGCGCTCAGATCGATCGGCGTCGACTCACGAATGCTCGTTCAGGAAAAGTCGACGAACGACGCCACAATAACGGGTCCGTCCTCGAAACTCGAGACCGCATGGAGTCTCGCCCGTCCACACGTGGACATGCTACCGCTTCGGTGGTACGGTCGATCGAGCGGATTTATGATCAACTGGCTTCCGGAACGGATGAACCGGACCATCGAACGCATTGACCCCGATGTGGTCCACCTCAACTGGTTGGGTCGCGGGGCGATGTCCATTCGATCTATCGGTCAAATCGATCGTCCCCTCGTCTGGCGGCTTCCCGATATGAGTGCGCTCACCGGCGGCTGCCACTACGCCTACGGCTGTGACGGCTTCGAAGACAAGTGCGGGGCGTGCCCACAACTCGGAAGCGATTCCAGCTACGATCTCTCGCGACTCACATGGCATCGGAAGCACTTCCACTGGGACGATCTCGATCTGACTGTCGTGACGCCGAGCACGTGGCTCGCCGACCAAGCCCGCAAGAGTTCGTTGTTCGGCGATCACCGAATCGAAGTGATCCCGAACGCACTCGATACCGACGTCTACAGGCCTCGAGACAGTATGCTGGGCCGTGAGTTGTTCGATCTGCCGGAGGACAAGCAACTTCTACTCTTTGGAGCCGTAAACCCGATGGGAGACCATCGAAAAGGCGCAGACTTGCTCCAGGAGGCGCTCCAAGAACTGTCCACTTCAGTAGACCTAGAGCTAGTGATATTTGGGGCAGAAGAACCTGAAGACCCGCCGGATTTTGGCTTCCAATCGAATTACGTCGGTTATCTTCACGACGATCCTAGTTTAGTGCTGTTATATAGTGCAGCTGATGCGATGGTAGTTCCGTCACGATATGAGGGATTCGGCCAAACCGTTTCAGAATCACTTGCATGTGGAACTCCCGTCATTGCATTCGATGCGACTGGTCCAAAAGATATTATTGACCACAGAGAAAGCGGATACCTCGCAGAACCATACGATATAGAAAGTTTACGACAAGGAATTAATTGGGTGATAGAGGATTCTGCACGGAACACTATTCTCGGTCAAAAAGCACGAAAACGAGCAGTTGATAGGTATAAGAAAACAGAAGTCGCAAATAAATACTATAATATTTACCAAGATATGTGGGGAATGTAATTAAATACTACCACAGTGTGGTGTCATATGTCGGACTTTGGGCCCAAAATTTTAACAACAAGCAAATACCTTTTCGACTAAATGGTTGAGTTATTTGGTGACGCTTCAGGGAAATCCCGTATCTTTTCGTCCAGTGATCGGTTTAAGTACGAGCAATGGTATGAGTACACTGAATCCCAAACGGACACGTATCGACTCGGATTCTATCACCACGGTGATCATGATCCTGGTGACTGGTCTGTTATTTCGACGGATCTTATCGAGGGGATGGTATATGGTTATATTACTGGACTAAACGAAACAAAGAGTCTGAGTGAGAATCTTGAAAAAATTATCGACAATCCCAATGAAAATCTTTCTCAGTTGAACGGCTCTTTCGTATTAGCTGTTGCAACAGATGAAGAACTAATCGTTGCATCTGATAAAATTGGGTCAAGACCGATCTATTATACTCCAGAACAGGAGGGGGCATTCGCTACACATCCCGGTGCACTTGTTCCTGTACTCGATGATCCCAACGTTGACGTGAGAGCAATCAGTGAGATGCTACAAACAGGTTTTTCGTGGGGTAAGAAAACCCTCATTCAAGGAATTAAGTGTCTCCCAGTTGGTTCCTACCTCCGTTGGAGTAACGGAACAATGGAAACACATCGGTACTGGAGGTTTAGTCCTTCGACACCCGATGAAAATTATGTTAATGATGTGTACAATGCATTTATGGATGCTACGGATCATGCTATAAAAACAGTTGCCGATAATTCTCGTGTAGGGACGTATCTTTCCGGTGGTCTTGACAGTCGGTTATTGAGTGGAGCACTATCCGAATATGATATAAATCTCACGTCATATACATATGATGCTAACCCCGGCGGTGGAGTGAATATTGGACCTGCGAGACGATTAGCTGATGTCCTTAATGTCGAGAATGAAATACTTGATTATGGTCCTGAATCAACTTCCCAATATATTGAAGAAGCAATACGTCGGACAAGTGGACTTCAATCTTGGCATGAATTACACGGTATCTCCGGGAAATTAGAACGGTTTCCAGACGAACTCAATGTCGTGTTCTGGGGGGCAGGGCAAGGAGAGTTATTCGGTGAGGACATACCTTACGATCTTTGTCAGGGTGACCCTGTGAAGAACTTTACTATGTACTGGGGTTCTGATATTTCAGAGCGAGTTTTGACTAATACTCCTAACATTCGAGAAACCTTCGAAGACGAATATAAACGTTTCGAATATGAAAATAAATATACACAATCAACAGATTTGATTTTCCGTAATTATTACTCAAACGCCCATGCAAGAGGAAATATTGAAAGGACCGTTGCTGGGTTTCGTTGTGTACATGCAGACGGTGACGTGATAGAGAAGTCCACTCCAGTTCCACCTGCTTACCGGTGGGGTCCTGTTACCGAATACATGAATATGTTTAGTCATAGCTCTTCAAAGTTGAAATTGGAACTTGTTCGCCAGCATAATAATGGAATTGACCAAATACCGTATGAACGAACCAACTTAGCACCAAAGCGATCCATATATATGCACGACATCTCATTCAAATCCAGTGATTTGTTTGGGAATGGAAATGAGCCCGTACATGCCCGCTGGTATAGGGAAAGTAGTGCTCTTCGTAATATCGTGAATAAATATGTTGATGATATAGCTGAGAGAGAATTTATAAATAGTACCGCAGTACACGAACTAAAGAAGCAACATCAATCTCATACAACTAACCATATTGATCCGTTAGCAAAACTCTCTACAGTCGAGATCTGGCTACAAGAATATCTCGATTGAATTATCATAATACATCAACACTTGGGGTAATAGACCGAAGGAATCAATATCTGGTTACTGTTGGACTATTCATTATGAAGCAACCCACGTTTCTGGAGAGATTCAAAGTGTATACTATGCTACGTCGAATATATGATTATTATCTTCGGCCCCGACTTCCACGAAAGATTGGTGTATACAACGGCGTTCCGGTCCGAGACCGAGCACTTTTTGATATCACTGACGAACAGCCAAATTACGAGGGTGCACTCATTGCCGCTCTACGAGATGTCGTTGCGACTACTGATAGATGTCTCATTGTCGGTGGTGGGCGAGGTGTTTCTGGTACTGTCGCCGCAAATCTCACTGGACCATCCGGTCATGTTACGGTGTATGAAGGAAGTCACGATCAGGTCAAACTCGTTCGCGAAACGCTTGAACTCGCTCAAGTATCTGAATGGACGACGGTTCACCATGCAATTGTATCTAAAAAGGTAGAGATATACGGAGAGTCAGGAGATGCAGATAGGATCTCAGCAGATGAACTACCAAATTGTGATACACTCATTCTTGATTGTGAAGGTGCGGAAATCAGTATTATCAACTCTCTTGATGAAAAGCCAGAGAATATAATTGTCGAAACACATGCTGTTTTCGGCTCGCCAGAGTCCGATGTTCGTGCTGCACTTAACAATGCAGGATATAGTGTCGTTGATAAAAAAACGGAATACGAAGACAGAGGAATTCACGTGCTGACAGCAGTGACAGACGAAGAATTAGAGTCAGCGTAAAACAGTATCCGAAAGGCGCCTCAGAACAGGATTTCGTTCCCACCAAGACGTTCGTAATTTGTGAAATTCTTCGTCGAATGTACGATCGACAGCTACATAGTCGTGAAAATCCAAGGGAAAATCGATTTTTCCTCTGGGAATATTGGCCATGTTTGACCCCTCGTTAGTAGTGTTCGTTGCATGATCTCCAAATCCCACGTTTGTAACTAGATTTCGAGAGGGAACAACAGAGAGACCAGAATTAACGTGTCTCGCGAACCCCCACTGATAGTCCCATGTTTCGATCACGCCTTGATAGGTACGATCATATACTGTTCGAAGATACTCATATTGACTTTTACTAGCAAGAACATCTTTCAGTCGATGTTGTACCCCTTCTTCGGTCCAAAGACGCATTTTTGGATCGTATTTCATCCATGCCCGTCGCCAGGTTGCCCAGCCCCATATACCGCCATAATACGAGAAGTGGTAATCCTGTTGCTCAGGCTTCCACTCCCCCAGATAGTTTGTGCCACTGATATCCCAAACTCGCATATCGTCTTCGTATCTTTCTAGCATTTCATCGCAAAATATGAAGAAATCGTGGTTTGGAACACAATCGTCTTCCAGAATAATCGCACGGTCTTCATTCGAAAAAATCGTCTCAAGGCCGGTAACGAAGCGTCTCTTTAGACCCAGATTTTCTACTGCGTATTCGCGATGAACTGTACAGTTCCAATCAACGTTTTCGGTTATTGCACGTGTTCGTCGACATTTTTCTTGATCACTCTCGATATCAGCACGCGGACCATCAGCCACAACGTAAAGTGTGTCAGGCTCTACATCTCGAATCATCTCAAAAACCTTCTTAGTCGTCTCAGGTCGGTTAAACACAAAGATAGCAACCGGACTGTTTAACGATGGCATATATTATTCGATAGTTGATAGCCATTCTGCATACCGCTCAACACCTTCATTAAAATCTACTTTAGGTTTCCAATTTAAATGTTCCTTTGCACGAGAAATATCTGAGACGTATACCTTCTGGTCTCCTTCCCGCCACTCATCATAAGTGACATCCGCTTCCCAACCGTGGTTTTCCCCTAGGATTTCCAATAGCTCAAGAAGACTTGTTGTGTTCTCTGGTCCACCTCCCATGTTGAATACGGCTGGTTTATTTGTTGGATCAGAGAGGAATGAATCGTAAGCATCAATCAGATCAGTCACATATAGTACATCTCGGACTTGTTTCCCATCTCCAAAAACCGTAATTGGTTCATCTCGTTTTGCACTAATTGCGAAATGAGCAACCCATCCTTGATCCTCATTCCCAAACTGACGGGGTCCGTATATACAACTCATTCTGAACGCAGCTGCATCAACCTCATTCCGCGCCGCATAGTCTTGTACGTAGAGATCACCGGCTAATTTCGATACGCCATAAGGAGTGTGTTCACAATCATCAATAGAGAGTGATTCAGGTATGCCGTCATTGTATTCTGGGCTATCGTACCAGTACCTACTGTTCACTTCTTTAACTGGGATTTCGTTAACATTGTCGCCATACACTTTATTAGTTGAGGCGAATACAACTGCTGGATCGCTTTCCGCCGCCGAAGCGGCATCTAAGATGTTAAACGTCCCCTCTGCATTAACCTGAAAATCATAATGTGGATCGTTCAAAGAGGCAGTTACAGCCACTTGTCCAGCGGTATGAACGATAGCATCGTGGCCTTCAACGACATCGAAAAGACGTTTACGGTTGCGTACATCACCATCGATGAATGATATCTCTGGATAGTTCTCTTCGAGGTAGTCTCGGTTAAAAGACGCAGTATTTCTCGTTTCATCGGCCGTCTCGAGGGACGAAACACGGCTCATATTGTCGTACACAGTTACTTTGGCTCCCCGCTCAGCGTAGAATTCCGCAGCGTGACTACCTACGAACCCCGCACCACCGGTGACCAAAATATGTGAAGGCCGACTCATATGAGAACGACCGGAACTAAGACAAATAAGCGTACTGCTTATCGATTTATCGAACGCGATTGTACATTTCAACATGGCGTTCTGCGACGTGCGGAATGTCGAAGTTGCGAATCCGTTCAGCGGCGTTTGAGAGCTTTGTCTCTCGGATTTCTTCGTCTGCGATCAACGTGCGAATGGCCTCGGCGACTTCTTTGGGATCGTTTTCATTGTCGACGATAATACCTGCATCATCAATGGCTTCCGGCGCCCCCCCGTGTTTCGATCCTATCACGGGAGTTTTGGCAGCTTGGGCTTCGATATATACAATTCCAAAACCTTCCACGTCGTACCCGTTTCGACGTGGAACCATCGCGAACACGTCGGATTTGGCAAGTAATTCACGTTTCTCTTTACCGTTAACCCAGCCAGGGAAATGGATATCGTCCGTATCGGAAGCGAGTCGCTCTAATTCGTTTCGGTTTTCTCCATCTCCTGCTACAACTAGTTCTCTCTTACCTCGAACATCGTCTTCAAGCTGTTTCCAAGCTCTAATTATCGTCTCGAGGTTCTTTCGATCAACAAACCGAGACATAGTTACCACATCACCTCGTTCGTTTCCGTTTATCCTCCGTACTGCACGATGGTATTCATCGATATCGATTGATGGAGGAATGATTTCCGTTTTGACGTGATCCGGTGCAACGTCATCTATCAACGATTCTGTGAACTCAGTGAGGGCATGCACGACATCTACATCTCGGATCGCTCGAGAGGCGAGAGGTCGATTTCCTAACTCCAGCGCATATGTTGAGAGTGCAGTCGGAATATCTCGTTCTTGAGCAGCGACAATCGCGGGCCAATCCTTCACGTGCATAGCGTGGACAACGTCTGGTTCGAATGTTCTAATGGCCTCAACGGTTTGGCGGTAGACGGCATTCATATAAACGTAATCTCGGGAAGTGAATCCCTCAACGGAGTAGTACCAGCGTGGTTTCGGGAGTAAGTCGCTAATCGACCAGTCGAAGTCGCTCCTGTCTATATGGAGAACTTCCACTTCGTGCCCGAGTTCTTTTAGCCCTCTTTCAAGATTTTTTACGATAGTTTGAATTCCACCCGGCGGTGGCGGATAGTTTAGTGTTACGAGAAGCACTCGAAGAGATCCTGCCATATATGTAGGTGAATTCTGGAATGGCAAAAAGAATTGTCTTTGGCTTTTCGAACGGGATAAGTACCAGGACTGAGTTAATCGTGGTATGAAATCTCAGTCTGCCCTTGTAGCCGGTGGCAGCGGCTTTGTTGGGAGCCATCTATGCGAGTCACTTCTAAACGATGGTTACGATGTATTTTGTATAGATAATTTTGGGAGTGGTAGTAGGGAAAATATATCCCACCTAACCTCGAGCGGCAATTTTGAAGTTATCGAAGCAGATATACGTGAACCACTCGATCTACCACCAGTCGACGAAATCTATCATCTTGCTTCCCGGGCTTCACCGAAGGATTTCCAGAAATACCCTGTCCGAATTGCATTAGCAAATACTAAGGGGACAAGAAACCTTCTCGACTATGCAGTCGAACACGACGCGAAGATGCTCTTTGCCTCTACCAGTGAAGTATACGGCGATCCGGAGGTCCATCCACAAAATGAATCATATAACGGTAACGTAAATATTCGAGGGCCAAGGGGTTGCTATGATGAATCTAAGCGGTTCGGTGAAACCCTGACAGTAGCGTATAATAACAAACACGATCTTGATGTTCGGACTGTCCGTATTTTCAATACATATGGACCGAGAATGCACATGGACGATGGCCGTGTTGTTCCGAATTTCATCACACAAGCGCTCAAAGGCGAAGATTTGACTGTCTATGGTGATGGATCACAGACACGCTCATTCTGCTATGTTTCCGATCTCATTCGAGGAATCGAGAAAACGATGCAAGCAGATGGATTGGCTGGTGAGGTCATTAATCTAGGCAACGAAGATGAGAGGACAATTCATGAGCTAGCAGAAACTATCATCGACATTTCCGGGACGGAAAGTGGCATTACGCACGAACCTTTACCCGAAGACGATCCTAGTCGTCGACGTCCTGATCTATCCAAGGCTCGTCAAATCCTCGATTATGAAACCGAAGTCGAGTTGCGTGAGGGACTCCGGAAGACTCTTGAGTACTTCGAGGACCAAATTTAATCATGGCTAGGCGTATTACCTCCTGTTTGGGAACTAAAATGAGAGATCATGAATGAAATTCGGTGCTGATCTCACCCTCCGTTCGATTGCAGAGCGATATGCTCCAGAGCAATCGAAAAATATTGCACGACGGATCTGTCAAAACCTGTTCGCTGATCGTGTAGTCTCGTACCGGGACTTAGTTGATCAGGGTCGAGCGAGATACTGGCGATTCGGAGACCGTCGTTCGTTCACGTTTGAGGAACCTACGTTCTACAACGAACTACCGCCCGAAATAGAGGCTCTTATCGGGTCTCACGAACGCCATCCACCATTCGTAATTGAAGTCTTGGACGTTGAGCTAGTGGGCTACCCGGGTATCAAGCTTACATCGTCCAACGAGTTCGCCGTGTATAACTACTGGCAGTCAGCTAATGAACGCTCGTCTCAGGAACTCTCTTATGATATCGTCGAAGCTTTGAGCTATGGCACGTGGAAATTTTCTCGATCTAATACTCACGATGTCAGTTATGATTTGGCTGTTCCGTTACTGAAGAGGTGGGGAACGAATTATAGCCATTGGACTGAGGAATGTTTGACACAGCTGGAAGGTATTGAGCACTATATTCGAGAAACTGGAGAAGAACCAGTGTTGATCATCCCACCAAATCCACCATCTTTCGTAACTGATTCGCTCGATTTATTGGGATATGAGGGTCAATACGTCGAGTGGGGGGAAAACTATCGAGGACATGTAGATCGATTAGTTCTCCCATCTGTTCGACGGTGCTTGAGCGATACTTCGGATGACTATCTTCGGGAACCCTTTGCTCTAGAGTGGTTGCGCGATCAAGTATGGTCGAAGACCGACTGTAAGCAGACCGATTCAACTTCGAAGATACTTGTTTCTCGAGAAAAAGATGCGGATACCCGTCGGATAGTGAACTGGGAAGAAGTAGAGTCAGCACTTCACGAACGCGGATTCTGCACGGTCTCGTTTAGCAATTTAACATTCCGAGAACAGAAATGCCTGGTCAAAGACGCAGATCTGATAGTTGCTACTCACGGTGCAGGGCTAACGGAACTTATGTATATGGAAGATGCCGCTATAATCGAACTGTTTGCATCACATTTCGTTCCCGTCTACTACGAAATGTCGGAAGGGTTCGGTCATGACTATGCTTGCGTTGAGTGTGAGGCAGTAGACGAACACCTGCATGTTAACGTGGACGAACTTCTGACCGCCATCGATGCGGTTCAGGGAGAGTAAGAGTTATTCCATATAACCTAACTCTCGAAGGTTATCCATGACGGATTCGTCGAGGTCATCACCATATCCTTCAGCCGTGGTGAATTCGTCGCCTAACGTTGAGATAAGACGATCGTATAGTTCAGAGGTTCTGCTATCGTCCATATCCGTTACTTTCTGTTCGTTTGGTCGATCATAGAGCGAGACTTCGCCTTCTGAATCCAATACTAACAGAGCATTCTCGGATCGGATCGATTTCCGTCCCCGTTCGAAGTTCTTAATCTGACTGCTACTCATATGATCTGCATAGAAGTCGGGAACATCACGTATTCCGTTTTCAGCAAAGACAGCAGTTCGTTGATCGTCACTGAAAACCGACCGGCCGGACGTCTCGTTGGGTGCCGCAATGCCAGCAGCATCGCAAATCGTATCGAAGATGTCGACTAGGGAGACAAACTGTGATCGACGTTCGTTCTTTGGGACACCTGGCCCGGCGATGAGCAGTGGAACATGAAGCGCCTCTTCGAAATGAAAGTACATGTGCTTTAAAAGTCCATGTTCACCGAAGTACTCTCCGTGGTCAGCGAGTACAACAAATATGGTGTCCTCAATATGCCCTGTATCCTCGAACCATTTCCATAGCCGCTGTATATGCGTATCAAGATATTTTACAGAGGCACAGTACCACGACCACAGTATGTCAAGTTCCGCCTCCGACAGCCAGTCGTTGTTAGCAAAAAACTGCGGATCTCCCCGTCCGGTCTGGGCTTCGTAGACACGATCTTCTCGTACTCCCTCGATATCAAGAGTTTCCTCCATCCATGGAAGAAAGTCGGTTAACCCGAAGGATCCTCTACTGAGCCCAGGCGTTGCCTCCTCTTTAAAGGGCCGAGGCGGATCGTAAGGAGCATGGACAAACGGGAAATTAGCAAATCCAAAGAAAGGTTCGTCGAAGTCATCCTGTAGTTTGCGCATAAATACGTCGAATAGATATCCTGTATGTTTATCATCTCCCTGTTTGGCCATTCGTAGAAAGTGTCGCGGCATTGGTTTGACAAGAGTGGGGTCTTCAATAGCTTTTCGTAAATCTGTCAGCGTTGGAGAAGAAGGAATATCATGCCATTTTTCGAGGTACTGTTCGAATCCCCGGTCGTATCCCCAGTCAGAACCGATACGGGCAGGGCCGGGAATTCCGAATGTGTTATATCCTCGACTTTGGAGGTGTTCCGCTATTAGCGGGACATCGTGAGGAACTTCAGTTTGTCCAACGATTCCCGATTCTGAAGGATACTGACCGGTAAAGAGTGCTCCATGAGAGATCGAAGAACCGGGACCTGCCGCATATGCACGTTCGAAAAGTGTTCCGTTTTTAGCTATTTTATCGAAACCTGGTGTTTCGACTGGACCACCATAACAGGAAAGAACGTCGGGACGGAGAGTATCACATACAACGAGAACGACGTTTTTCCGGGTTTTCTCTTTCATCTTGTCTCTATAGATGGTAGGAGTAATTATTTTCTCTGGTATTCATGCATAGCCGAGATCGCGGAGTCGATCTTTGACGATATCTGCATCAACGGTTTTGGATTTCGTGGGTGCAGCCCGTTTTATTGTTCGACGCCCCCCATTGGTATACTCGTGCCACGGAACCTCAACCAACTCCTGTGTATATAGACCTGCTGGATGTCCATAAATCGGCCATGGAATAGGTTTCATCCAGTCGTTCAGCATCTCCCCGTGGTCAGCAGTGACGACCGTCTTTCCTTGGATCGATCTAAGGAGCTCTTCGACATGCGGGAGCGTTACCTCGAGGTTTTCTCGATATGCTTCCCGAACGACCGATTCGGATACATCGTTGATACGAGTCCCAACGGTATCCCAGAATTTTTCATCGATTTCGTCTGATTCGATCGGGTCATCCAGGCCGACATAATTGAAGTGCTTTCGACCCGTTTCACCGATGAAGGGGTAGTGTGGCTGTAAAAAGTGAATAAGTAATCGTTTATTTGGATACTGTTTGCTTGCCTCTTTTGCCGCTTCCGCTACAACCTCCGGATGAACTGTCCGTAAGTCGTCGTCCCAGTTTTTCTTCCACAAATCAATTATATCGTGGAACTTTGGATCGACTCCGTCAGTTACATGGACGCTCGGCGAAGCCGTGATATAAACAGTATCTGTGAGATCTTTCGTCCCGACATTTGCCTGCATGAATTCGTCGGTCGTTGAGGCACGAGATTCTCGTTTTTCGAGGTCTCCAGGGAGATCAGACAGATTCTCAAAGACATCATAGCGACACGCGTCTAGTATGAGCAAATTGTCCCAATCTTCTGAGAAGACATCGACACCACGGGTGTTAAATAAACGCTGTCCAAATCTACTGAAATATGCCTGGTTTGCCCGTAACGGAAAATTCGAGATCCATAGTTTCAGTCGCTTTGAGAATGGTAGGTCGGACATCGCTGTAGGTCATGCATTACCGACCATAGTATATAAGAATGCTGTCCGAAGAAAGTAGTGAATTCAAATATTAATAGAGATATTCTGTGTGACGGTCGTACGGAATTGTGCTGATAATACAAACAATGTAACAAAATAGGTGGTGGCTCCGAAACCAACCAGCCCTAAAACAGCTACGGCATCGGGTTGAATGTTAAGATAGGTGTTCTCGACCTGGTTGCCGACGAGTATGAATCCACCCATAACTGCTGCAGCAAGCCACTGAATAGATATTTTTTTCACTGGGATTCTTAAATCCATTAATGTTGACAAATAGTAATGGGCCATACAGAGACTAACTGCAACGGAACCAGCGGTTGCGACGGCAGCGCCGATCCAGCCGTACAGGTATATTAAAATCACATTTAGAAAGACATTCGTGACGATGAAGATGGCGTTCACCCGGAACGCGAGTTCAGGGTGATCAGTAGCGTTGAGCGTGTTCGTGAATTGATTTTGGTATGCTTGTATGAGAGCTGCGAGGATGAGTATCGATAGGACGATTCGAGCTTGTGCAAAATCGTTCCCGTAAATACGCAAAATACGTCCCCCGAGTATTGTCCCCCCGACCAGACCAGGAATCAGAAACAATCCTGCATAAGTGAGTGCCGTAGTGAAAAGATCAGATACAGACTCGAGATCCTGCTGTGCGGAGATTTTGCTCATTTCGGGGAAAAGGGTCTGACTCAACGATGTCCCAAAGAGGATGAGAAACATGGCGATATTCCACGCTGCCGTGTAGAAACCGATCAACGAACTGTTGACGAAAAATCGAAGAACAACTATATCCACCCAGTTGAACGCTCGAGACTGAAGCCCCCCGAGCCACGAGAATTTGCCATACGAGAGAATCCGTCGAAAATGGTACTTCTTCGGTATCGTGAATCGTTCGAAGTTCCGAACGATGATTACGGAACCGAGTACGATAACGAGCAGGTAACCGGCGATATAGCCGCTGAACAATCCGACGAGTTCGAGACTCAAAAACAATGCCCCGATCTGTAATCCGGCTCGGGTCCCGGTTTTAATCGGTGCAAACAATCCAGAGATATGTACCAGATGCTGCCCGTTTAGAATTGCCGTGATCAGATTGAACCCTAATGAAACCGCTAACATGACGACGATGAATCCGGCCGCTGGAAAGCCGACGTAACTATTCACGTAGTCTCTGAGCAAAAGCACACCGGTGGCAAGGATGGCAAACAGGCTTGCCATGATCAGTACACCGGCGAGCGCGTATGCCGACGGCTCTTCTAGTTCGCTCACTCGTTTCTTCACTGCTGCCGTAATCCCCATACTACCGACGACACCTAACCAGGATACGACTGCAAGCGCTACCGAATAAATGCCGAGGGCTTCAGCACCAAGCAATCGAGCAATATACACAGTGGCGATAAATCCGAGAGCGGACGCTAGAATCTTGGAGAGAAAGTGAATGATGGATTTTTGACCGAGTTTCATGAGTAGCGATCCTTATGTCATAATTTCGCAGTTTCCAGATAAACTTGGCTCTCTATATCGGGAAACGTATTTCGACTGCGTCGTGGGAGTAGTCGGGCGTTCAACCGAGTGGATCCAATGGAACAGTCAGTTACCGTTCGTGCAGTAGCGTCTCGAGGTTCTCGCGTACGTAGTCTTTGTCGCGGTGGTCGGTGTACCAGTCGATGGTTTCGGCGAGTCCCTTCTCGAGCGTGTACTCGGGTTCCCAACCCAGAAGTTCTTTCGCGCGGGTGGTATCAGCGGCGCGGTGTCGAACGCCGACCGGCTTGTCGGTCATGTGGTTGATTGAGTCCGGTTCCCAGCCGAGTTCGGCGAAGATCGCATCCGCGACATCGTTGATGGAGATATATTCGGAGATACCTGCGTTGACTGGAGTGGCGTCGGTAATGGTTTCGTTGGCCAGCCGAAGTGCCTTCGTGATGTCTTTTACGTAGGTGAAGTTCCGTGTCTGTTCGCCGTCACCCCAGATCTGATAGGGGTCTTGTTCTGCGTACGCTTTCGCGATAAGCGCGACGATAGCGTGGGTTTCGTTCTCTCGGGGCCCGTATGCAGTGAAGATCCGGACGGCGCTTGCGTCGACGCCATACTGGTCGTGGAAGGCTTGAAGTGACCGTTCACCCATGAGTTTCGCCCATCCGTATGTCTCGTCGGCGTATGCACCGCCGCGCTCGTCGAAACTGACCATATCCTCCTGGAGACGTTGCCGTTCCTGTTGGATGTCGGTCGGATACGTACAGGCACTCGAGGCGAACGTGATCTTCTCGACGCCGTTTTGGACGGCGGATTCGAAGACGATATTATCGAGGGCCATGTTCGTCGCACAGTTCGCCGGATAGTTCGAAATGTAGCCGCGGCCGCCGTGATCGGCAGCGAGATGAAAGAGCCGATCGATGTCGTCCGTCGCTCGGTCGGCAAACGAACGATCTTTGAGGTTTCCGTTGAGAAACTCGATTTCGTCACGGACGGCCGAGAGATTGTCGGTTTCACCGCTCGAGAGATCGTCTGCAACGCGAACGTCAGCATCCGCTGCAACGAGTTCTTCGACGAGGTGGCTTCCGATAAACGATGCGCCGCCCGTAACCAGAACGGTATCGTTTTGGAAGCTCATTCGGAGGTCACCTCAGCGAACGCTTGATCTTTCGCGTCGAGTTCTTCTGCTGCCCATTCATAGACATCGCTGAGTCCGGACTCGAGCGTCGTAGTCGGCGACCAGTCGAGGGCCTGTTCCATTTTCGCTGTGTCAGCCGCGTATTTGTCGGTTCCGGTCGGCATAGAGAGATCGTGTTCGATACTGATGTCCTTGCCACTGATTTCGATTATCGTCTCTGCAAGCTCGTTGATCGTAACGACTTCTTGGCCGTTCCCGAGGTTAATCGGATCGCCGTCCGCTTTCGATTCGATTGTCCGGATCATGCCGTTGACGAGATCCGTCACGTAAATAAAGCCACGTTCCTGGGTGCCGTCACCGAACAGCTCTATCGACCCGCCGTCGGGTTCCTCGATAACCTTCCGGCAGAGGGAAGGAATAACGTGACTACTATCCGGATCGAGGCTTTCGCGGGGTCCGTAGCAGTTGAAGATCCGAACCATTGCGGTATCGATGTCGCAATCGTCGTGATACGCCTGACACGCGACCTCGCCGAGGACCTTCGCCCAGCCGTACGTGCTGTGTGGATCGGCTGGAATCGCTTGCTCCTCGGAGAACCGATTCAGCTCGTCGTGCTCCTGTCGATAAATGCACGCACTCGAGGCAAACAGGAACGTCTCGACGTCATTGATTCGTGCAGCCTCGAGCAGTTGCTGGTTCATCAGCACGCTCGGTGTGAGCCCACCGACGTTCTCCCGCTGGATGTAGTGAATACCGCCGACGCTCGCTGCCAGATGGAAAACGTGATCGACGCCCTCGGTCGCCCGGAGCGCGCCGGTTTGGGTAGTGAGATCAACCGGTCGGAGATCGATATCGTCGACGACGTGGTCTATGTTTTCGAGACTGCCCCGAGAAAGATCGTCTGCGACGACGACATCTGCGTCACGGCGAAGTAGTTCATCGACCAGGTGGCTACCGATAAATCCCGCGCCACCGGTCACGAGAACTGTGGAGTTAGCCCAGTCCATACCAGCAGTGCGCATGACGATCCCTTATACTCACCGGAACGGTATGCCCGGCGATTACGAATTCGAACGGAGGGACAGCTCCGCGACGAGGATTCTTCCGATTTCTTCTTGGGAGAACGCTGACTCGAAGACCTCGTACGATTCTTCCTCGAGCCTTTCAATAAGGGCAGGGTTTTCCTTGCAGTCGAGGATGGCCTCCGCAAGCGCGTCGCCGTCGTCTGGCGGAACGAGATAGATGTTTTCCTCGTGTTCGAACCATTCTTCGATAGCCGGCGATCGTTCGGTGATAACTGCCTTTGCCATCGCAACGCCCTCACTGACCTTGTTGGTGATACTCGCCATCGCTCGCTTGTCCGACGAGAAAACACCTAAACAAACGTGAGAGGTGGCGATCCAGTTCTGGAGAACGTCCATCTCGACGAATCCTTCGAACTGGACGTTGTCCAAGCCGCGTTTTTCGACTGCCGCTTCAGCCCACTCTTTTCGAGGACCGGTGCCAACGAAAACGATAGAGACGTCGTCAACATCGCGGCGTTGTAATATCTCGGCAGCGTCAATAATCGTCTCAACACCATGATGGGGGAGGAAGTTGCCCCAGTAAAGTGCAGTAAACTCTTCCCGGTTCGATTTCTCTAGCGGATAGTACCACTCTTCGTCAGCACCCGGAGGCAGACGAATGAACCGGTGTTTCGGAAGCGAGTACATCGAAGAATAAAGCTCGATAAATTGGTTCGTCCCGACTGTATGATAATCTGGGAGTCTGAGCGAACCGTACTCGAGCAGGTATACTAGTTTGACGAGTAGGGGATGAACATCCCGCATTTCTGCAGTTCTATGGAGTGAAACGAACAGGTCGTAGACGAGCGGACAGCCGATTTTCCGGGCATACACCCATGCGAGTGGAAGTACGAGCGGGTTGAATTTCGTCACGAAAATCGCGTCCGGGTCGTGGTCACGACGGATCGTCCGCATTCGTCTTACGATACGAACAAAAAACAGCGGCATCAAAAGCGCCTTTAGCGGACCGATAAACCGCTGCTTTTCGGAAAATTGGCAATCGACGACCTCGACATCGTGATGGTTCAATCCTTCTCGAATGTTCGTTTCACGAGGGTAATCATAGTCATAGTCGCCTAATAACACTATTTCTGAACGGTCTGTTGCCATAATAGGGGTTGCTTGTTGGTTCTCTCCGCGACCGATACAAAAAGATAGCGGGACGAGTGGTCTCGAACCGATCGAGGCCAAGCTAATAGTATCGTTCCGTAGCGGGCGGCTGGGATACCTGTGGTCGGAGGTCCTCGAGTAGTTTGACAGACTAGTCGTACTGGCTACACACACGGCGGATTCCTTCTTCAAACGATATTTTAGGTTCCCATCCCGTTGCTGTATGTAACTTCGAGAAATCAGCGCACGTATCGTGGACGTACACGTCATCGGGAATGGGATTCTCGACGTACTCCGGTTCCACGCTCTGACCCAACTCCTCGTTGAGCAACTCCACGACCGTATTGAACGAGTACCGTTCACCGGTTCCGACATTGTACGTTCCGTCGAGTCGGTTCTCAGCAGCTGCCGTCAGGGCACGAACGACATCGGAGACGTGAGTGAAATCCCGAGTCTGTGAACCGTCCCCATAGAGTTTTGGAGAGCGACCGTTTGCGATGTCGTCGGCGAACTGTGCGATAACGTTTGCGAACTCTCCTTTGTGTTCTTCGGCACCATCGTACCCCTGATAGACCGAAAAGAATCGCATTCCACACATTGTCATCTCATAATGGTTTGAGAAGTATTCTCCGTACCGCTCACGGGCCATTTTCGATGCTTCGTAGCCGGTATTTACCGCTACATCCATATCTTCTGGCGACGGCTCAGTCCGCGTTCCATAGATTGAAGAGGTCGAGGCGTAGACGACGGTATCACAGCCAGATTTGCGTGCCTGTTCGACGACGTTCACGAACCCTTCGACGTTCACGCGGGCTCCAAGAGTGGGATTGTCCTCATGCATCGCGTAGGAAGACAGCGCTGCGAGATGAAACACCACATCAACATCGGTCGGCAGCTCAGTATCAACCACGCTCGCTTCGACAAACTCGACTTCCTCCGAGAGGTGGTTGGGCGTGCCGAGATAACAGTCATCGAGTGCGATCACATCGTTTTCTTTCGCTAATTCGTTAGCGAGGTTCGAGCCAATAAAACCCGCTCCACCCGTTACAAGAATACGTTGATTACGCATATCTGCGTTTTTCCGTCCCCATGTAAAAACGGTTCGGGCTAGTGGATTAACAACGGATGGCAAACGACCACGGACGCTTCGCACCGGTATAATAGTGCATTACCAGTATCTGTCCACGAATCGCTGTCCCCGAAAGTATATATTGTGCGAATAAAATGCACACCAGTATGCAAGCAGTCGTGTTGGCCGCAGGCAAAGGGACGCGCCTTCGGCCGCTCACCGAGGACAAACCCAAGGTCCTCGTTGAAGTCGACGGCAAACCCCTCATCGAGGACGTCTTCGATAATCTCCTCGAGATCGGTGTAACCGAGTTCATCGTCGTCGTCGGCTATCAGAAAGAACAGATTATCGAACGATACGGCGACGAGTACGAGGGGGTGCCGATAACCTACGCCCACCAGCGCGAACAGTTGGGGCTGGCACACGCCATCCTACAGGCGGAACCACACGTCGACGACGATTTCGTCCTCATGCTCGGGGACAACGTCTTCCGGGCCAACCTCGGGGACGTTATCAACCGACAGCGCGAAGACCGGGCCGATGCGGCGTTTCTCGTCGAGGAAGTTCCCTACGAGGAGGCGTCCAGGTACGGCGTTCTCGACACCAACGAGTACGGTGAGATCGTCGAGGTCATGGAGAAACCGGACGAGCCGCCGTCTAACCTGGTTATGACCGGCTTCTATACGTTTACGCCTGCGATCTTTCATGCGTGTCACCTCGTGCAGCCGTCCGCTCGCGGGGAGTACGAACTCCCCGACGCGATCGATCTGCTCATTCAGTCCGGGCGAACAATCGACGCGATCCGGATGGACGGGTGGCGGATCGACGTCGGCTATCCCGAGGACCGAGACGAAGCGGAAACACGGATCGAGGACGGCGAAGTAGCGACGCCGGCCGAGTAGGCTTCCGTCGACGTATTGGGCTGGTTCTGTGTTTCGAACTGTTACTGTCCGGGTTCGGTAGCGTACTGGTGGGTTCCTCTCCCTCCCACACCGGATTTCAGATGATTTCGGCCTATCGAACAGGGGAGGGAGAGAACGGAGAGGGGAAAGCAAGAACGGATATCCGGCTCGAGAAAGCTATTGCAGGCTGATTCGGGATGGTTCCATCCGGTGTGACCGACGACCCCGTTTGTTTTATATTATAACTATTACTGTATAGGTAATATATGTGGAAGAGTCCGATGATCAGAATGCGATTTCGGCACTGAAATGGCCGAATACGAAGATCGGTAGGATATCCGAACCCTATTTAAGTTTACCCGGTGACGTTCGCTGTCGTGTCTCCGGACGCTCGTTCGGTCGGTCGGTGGAAGCGAGGTGTGTTCGACACCGGATTTCAGATGATTTCGGCGACCGACCGCTTCCGATCGGCAACTCGTCCGTTCTCGAGTACTTGAACGGTGTCTTCTCGCTTCATGGGCCTCCCGAACTGTCACTTCGGTTCCGACCGATTTCATTTGAAATACGGTGTGGGCGTGACCGCACCGGTCCCACGAGGCCGTTCGTTGGCGAAATCATCTGAAATCCGGTGTGGGACCGATGACCGTCCCGCCTTCGGTCGTGCGATCTTTCATCCGAAATCCGGTGTCGGATTCAAACGCCGGTCGAGTAGTGGGATTCGAACGGCGGGTGTGGGTGGAAGGAAAGGACTAAGACGATTTCATTTGAAACGCGGTGTATGTCTTTACGAACGGAGGGACTGCGATCGCTCGGCGAGTACGCCGCCGAGCATGGGGCCGTTGCCCATTCTCGCTCCGAATCCCGCGACGATCCGCTGTCGGTTCTCGACGAGAAAGACCGGATTTTCGCCAACGAGGATTTACTTCGTATCGATCACGTTCCGGATCAGAACAAGATCGTCGGTCGAAACAATCAGATCGAAACCGTTGCCCGTCGTCTCAAGCCGACCATCTCCGGCGGGACGGGAAAGGGAACCCTCCTGCTCGGGAAATCCGGATCGGGAAAGACCCTCGTTACGCGGTACGTCAGCCGCGAAGTCGTCGAGCGCGGCGAGGAAAACGGGGTCCGAATCGGACGAGCGGTCATCGACTGCGCCCAACGCCGCTCGGAGGTCCAGACCGTAATCCACCTCGCAAAGAGCCTCAACGATCCCGACGAAACCGGGATCACGATCCCACACTCGGGTATCTCGACCGGAGCGTACTACGATCGACTCTGGGCGGTCATCGACGACCTGTACGACGCGATCATCGTCGTCCTCGACGAGATCGATCGGCTCGCACCGCCCGATGACGTCCAGAACGTTCCCCCCGAGGAAGCCGACGACAGCAAACTCCTCATGCAGCTCTCGCGAGCCGGGGAGGAAAACGACGTCGAGGCGAGCATCACGGTCGTCGGCATCAGCAACGACCTCAAGTACGGCGACCGACTCGATACTCGCGTCGAGAGTTCGTTCTCCCCCGACGAGATCGTCTTCCCGGCGTACGACGCGAACCAACTCGGAGACATCTTGAATCGTCGGCGCGACGCATACCGCGACGACGTCCTCACGGATGACGTCGTTCCGCTCTGTTCTGCGTTCTCCGCACAGGAACACGGCGACGCACGGCGCGCGATCGATCTCTTTCGGCTCGCCGGCGAGGTCGCTCGAGAGAACGACGCCGAGCGCGTTCGGGAAGAACACGTCCGCGTAGCAAACGACGACGCGGAGGTCACCCGGATTCAGGACCTGATTCGGGGCTGTCCGACGCAGGCGAAGATCGCGATCGCCGCCCTCGCGACGATGGACGAGTTTACCGACCGGTCGGCGTTCAAGGCGACCGAGATGTATCGGGTCTATCGGGCGTTCGCCGAGGCGATCGACGCGAACGTCCTCGGGAAAAAACGAATCACCGATCAACTCCGCGAGTACGAGACGTTGAAAATAATCGATATGACCCGGACGAGCGACGGCTACCGGGAAGGAACGTATCTGCAACTTTCCTTGCTCGACGACTCGAGTCTTCTCTTGCAGACGATCGGCCTCGACGATCGCTGTGCGAACATTCCGATCGGTTCGCGGATGCGACAGCACATCGCGACCATTCTCGACGGCTAACGATGTGTACGCCGATCGCGTAACACCGAGGTCTCGAGGACGAATCACGAACGGTCCGATCCCGGTCCGGACGGAACCAAAAACGACTAAGCCTCTTGCGCTGTCTGTTGGGCCGAACGCTATGGACGTTTCTATCGTCGGCAGCGGCTATGTCGGAACCACCGTCGCCGCGTGCCTCGCTGATCTCGGGCATCACGTCGTCAACGTCGAAATCGACGAGGAGGTCGTCGCCACGATCAACGCCGGCGACGCGCCGATCCACGAGTCGGGTCTCGAGGAACGGATCGAGAGCCACGCGGGTACGACCCTCCGTGCGACTACCGACTATAGCGAAGTTCGCGGGACTGACGTGACGTTTCTCTGTCTACCCACGCCCCAGACCGCGGACGGCAGTCTCGATCTGGCACCGATGCAGGTCGGCGCGGAATCGCTCGGTCGGGCACTCGCGGACAAACGCGACGAGCATCTCGTCGTCGTCAAGAGTACGGTTTTGCCGGGCACGACCGAGGACGTCGTCGGGCCGATCCTCGAGACCGAGTCCGGGACAGCGGTCGGTGACGGTATCGAACTGGCAATGAACCCGGAGTTCCTGCGGATGGGGACGGCGGTCGAGGACTTCCTCGAACCGGACAAGGTCGTCATCGGCGCGACGACCGACGACGCCGCGGCCACACTCCGTAGCCTCTATGCCCCGCTTCTCGAGCGCGAGGAGACCGCTCTCGTCGAGACCGGCGTTCGAGAGGCCGAACTCATCAAGTACGCGAACAACGCCTTCCTCGCGTCGAAAGTCTCGTTGGTCAACGAACTCGGCAACATCGCCAAAGCGTACGGCGCTGACGCCTACGACGTGCTCGAGGCCGTGGGACTCGACGACCGGATCTCCGACCGGTTCATGCGGTCGGGACTGGGCTGGGGCGGATCGTGTTTTCCGAAGGACGTCAACGCACTCAGAGCGGGTGCCCGCGAGCAGGGATACGATCCCGACTTGCTCGATGCGGTCGTCGCGGTCAACGACGGACAACCTCGACGACTCGTCGACTTGTTGGCGACCCACGTCGCACTCGAGAGGAGCCGTATCGCCGTCCTCGGGCTGGCGTTCAAGCCGGGAACCGACGACATCCGGAAATCGCGTGCGCTGGACGTGATCCGGGATCTCCGCGAGCGCGGTGCCGAGGTCGTGGCGTACGATCCGGTCGCGATGGTGAACGTTCGCGAACGGTATCCCGACCTCGACATCGAGTACGCCGAGTCGGCCGACGACGCACTCGAGGGGGCCGACGGCGCGGTCGTCGCGACCGGCTGGCCGGAGTTCGACGACCTCGCGTTCGAAGGGATGGCCCGTCGTATCGTCGCCGACGGTCGTCGAATCGCCGTCGACGAGGACGAACTCGAGGTGTACGAGGGTCTGACCTGGTGATCCCGTGCTTTCGTTACACTCGAAACGGGTGAGTTGCTTCCACCGACGACACACCGGGCAGTTCCGCGCTCGAACGGCACCGCCTATCAGTACGCTTTTGCGGGATGACCGATGAGTGGCTGGCGATGGAGAACGATGGGACTCGCGCGGAAACGACCACTCACAGCGGAGAGGTCGTCGCCATGACCGCGAGCGAGCGGACGCGCGAGATCTCTGCCGACGAGGTCTGTATCCTCATTCCGACGCTGAACGAGGCAGCGACGATCGGCGACGTTATCGACGGCTTTCACGAGCACGGCTACACGAACGTCGTCGTCATCGACGGCGGTTCGGACGACGAGACGCGCGAGATCGCAAGCGAACACGGGGCGCAGGTCCTGACCCAGTCCGGCGACGGGAAAGGTCAAGCCGTTCGAGAGGCGGTCGAGTACATCACCGTCCCGTACGTCCTGATGCTCGACGGCGACGGCACCTACGATCCGGCCGACGCGGATCGGATGCTCGAGCCCCTCTCGCGGGGCTACGACCACGTCATCGGGAACCGGTTTGCGGACATGGACGACGACGCGATGCGTGCGCTCAACGGCTTTGGCAACCGGATGATCAATCGGGCGTTCCGTGTCATTCACGGGGCCGACTACGAGGACATTCTGTCCGGCTACCGAGCGTTTACCGTCGACTCCTTCGAGCGCCTGTCGCTCGATTCGGACGGCTTCACGATCGAGACCGAACTCGCCGTCGAGTGCGTAAAACACGGCGTCGAGACGACGGTCGTCCCGATCAGTTACAGCGCCCGGCCCGACGAATCGGAGACGAACCTTCACCCGCTCAAGGACGGCGGGACGATCGTTCTGGCACTGTACTCGCTGGCAAAGACCAACAACCCGCTGTTTTACTTTGGAAGCCTCGGCGTGACCGGTATTCTCGCGGGCGGCTTCGTTGCGACGTACGTTCTCTGGGAATGGATCCAGTACCAGCAGGGCCACGAAATCCTCGCGGTCGTCTCGGCCGCTGCGGTGTTGCTCGGCGTCCAGTTGTTGATGTTCGGCGTGCTCTCGGACCTGCTCGTGACCTTACACCGGGAACAACGACGCCGACTCGAACGGATCACACGCGAGACGGGAGAGCGAGACCGAAACGACGACACCTAGAAGGGAAGCATCGACCGAACCTGTTGGAACACGCCACCCGAGTGGTGCCGTCGGTACTCCTCGAAGGGTTCGTGGAGTTCGTTCAGTAGCTCCTGTCGGGACTGAAACTCCTCGGCGTCGACCGCCTCGAGAACCTCGCCGAGGGCGACATCGTTTCCGTGCACGTCGTAAGGGATGTGTTCGTGGCCGAGTGCTGCCGCGACGTCGTCTTTCGTCGCCGGAAAGGAAAGGTCAGCGTCCTTGAGGCGGGCGTCGACGGCGGCGATACCGAATTCGATACTCTCGGGTTCGTCGTCGTCTCCGCTCGATGGTGGCCGGACTCCCATACGCAGTTATTCGCAGGCGAATATAAAAAACCGCTACGAAGACGGCGGAGTCGTCGTCCCTGTCGACACGCATTTGGGTCCTGCGACGGAGTATTCAGTATGACCGAATACACCACGGTTTCGATCCCGAAGGATCTCGCCGATCGCGTCGAGGAGACGATCGAAGGCACCAGTTTCCAGAGTACGAGCGATCTCGTTCGGTTCCTGCTTCGAAGTATCGTCATCCAACACCAGAAGGAAGGCCACCTCACCGAAGCGGAGTTCGAAGAGATCACCGAACAGCTTCGCGGACTCGGCTACCTCGAGTGAGCGGTTCGGCCGTCCGAAACCGGCCGCCCGAACCGTGAGTGGCGGTCGGCGGCCGGCGAGTCGTCGCCCGGGTTATTTTCCGTCTCGACGCATCTAGCTAGGCCCGGGGGCGAGATATGCCACACATTCCGGACTTCCCATCGCCTGACCGAGACGGCGAGGACGACGATCGGAATCGAAACCGCGGGAGCATCATCGACCGCATTATCGACGACGGAAACTGGCCATCGCCGACCGGGTAGCTATCTCGACACCGTTTTTCGAGGCGGCCGTCACCGCGAGAGCGACTGCGTCGTCGGTTCGGCGTCGACGATCTCGAGTGGCTGTCGGTTACCGGCCCGATCGAACGCGGCAAACGACTCCGGGCGATCCTGCCACGGCGGCACGGCGACGAAGACGACCTGTGCGAGATCGTCCCGTTTCGTCACCTCGAGTTTCCGGATGGGATGGGAGACGAACCGCCCCTGTGCCTCCCGTGCGGGCGTCGAGAGGTCGACGCCGAAGACGGCGTTGACCGAATTGCCGGGATCGGGGAGAAGGAAGTCGGTAAAGACCGGCGCGTCGGGGGGTAACGCCTCGGCTCCCTCGAGATCCCTCGCAGGGGTAACCGAGACGCCGGTCGCCACGCGGTCCGGGTCGGCCTCGCGGGCCAGATCGAGCAAGACGTCGACGAGGGCGCGCGTGATATAGACCACGGTGTGGGCTACGGGTAGCTCGTAGTTAGGTGTATGCCCCGTGAGTTTCATGCCGTGGCCGGTGTCCGGGCTCGAACGCGAGTCGAGTCCGTCACCGGGCGCTAGATCGGCAGGGCCTGTCGGACGAGCCCCGCATACAGGCGGGGCGACCGTCGACGCGCGTTCGAGAGCGCGCTCTCGAGCGCGGCGGGCGCGCGGTCGGTGATACCCGGGCCGTGACCGACGAGCACGCGATCGGGCGCGAACCGCTCGAGTACTCCGCGTGGTGGCACGGGTCGGCACATCGGGTGGACGCCGAGCCGTTCGTCGCCGGCGCGGAAATATTCGGCCGTTCCGACCGATTCGGGGACCAGCAGCGTTCCGCCTTCGGGGTCGTAGATGGCCGTTTCCTGCCAGAAGCGGTTGTCGATCACCGTGTGTGCTTCGAGACCGGTATCGGAGAGTTCGTCGGAAAACCGGGCGACCGGGGAGTCGATCCCCCCGGTCACGCCCTCGAAGAAGTCGGGGAGGTAGACGGGGACGTTGTGACGACTCGCGATCTCGTCGGCGTCGCGGACGTGGCGATCGAGAAGCACCGCGACGCCGGCGACCGTCCCGAACTCCGCGAGCAACTCGTCAAGTCCCTCGACGTCGATGGGATCGAAGAGCCAGACGTCGCCGTCGCCGGCCGTTTTGTCGCCGTCGACGACGAGCGCGTGGCTCGCTCGTTGCATCCGTTCGTCGGGATGGGCGATCCAGCCGACGCCGCCGTCGAAGCGATCGATCTCGGCGAACTCGGTCGATGACTCGTCGATCCGAAAGCTCATACGCCTCGTTGGCTCGCTCGGAGTATAAACGTGTCAGTAGAGGCGTGCATCGCCGCCGATCGGCAACTGGGTGTTCTCGTCACCGTGACCGCCGACGCTTATGCCCTTGCCCCGAGTAGGGTGAGGTATGCTCACCGGGCTGTCCTGGCTCGCACTCGAGGTCAAGTATCTCGAGTCGGCGCGGGCGTTCTACGGCGAGACGCTGGGGCTCGATCTCCGGACGCAGGGCGAGACGGAACTCGTTTTTGCGGCGGGCGAAACGGACCTCGTCTGCCGGCGGCCGGACGGGGTTCCCCGCGGCGGGTTGCACACCCACTACGCGTTCTCGATTCCGGCCGCGGAGTACGACGAGTGGTGGGACCGCCTCGAGGACGAGTACGACCTCGAGCAAGCCCAGTTCGGTCCGGCGAAGTCGCTGTACCTGTACGATCCCGACCGCAACTGCGTCGAACTCGGACAGCAGGACGTCGCCGGCCCGGGGATCGACGGGATCTTCGAGGTGGTCCTCGAGGTCGAGGAGATAGAGCGTGCGGCGTCGTTTTATACCGAGCTGGGGTTCGAGACGGTCGACGCCGGCGACGACCGGAACCGCGTCCGGATGGCTGGACCGATGGCACTCGAGTTGTGGGAGCCCCAGTTGGGGATCGCGGACGCCCGTGGCGGGGTCCACGTCGATCTGGGGTTCGAAACCAGCGAGCCGACCGGGGCGCTCGAGGCGGTTTCGGATCGCGTCGCCCGCGTCGACCGCGTCGACGACGAACGGGTCGTCGTTCGCGATCCCGACGGACACGTCCTTACGTTTACGACGTAGGTCTCGTTCCCGACGACGGCGGCAGGGCGAGCGGGACCGCCGGGAAAACGCGATCGATCCCGACGGCCCCTCGAAGATCGGCACAAACCCGAAAACAAACCGGTGAGCTCAGAGTCGATCCGTGTTCACGTCCACGCCCGGCGGCGTCACGAGCAGAAAGCCACGGAAGTGGACGAGGTTGCCGCCAGCTTCCCTGACGTCGCGGGCGAAGCCGGCGGCCAGTTCGTTGACGTCACCGTCGACACAGAGCACGAGCACGTTCCCCTTCGAGATCGCCTCGAGCCAGTCGTCGGCCGGGGTCGTCCCATCGAGGACGCCCAGGACGATACTCCCCTCGATATCGAGTTCTTCGTCGATGTGTTCCTCGACCGTTCGGAGATCGAGGTCGAAGTCGCTCATGTGCCCTTCCTCGAAGTGTGACGAGAAAAACGTTCGCCTCGAGCCTCGACCTGTCTCTCAGAGACGAGGTGTGTTCGGGTCGAGAGCCGGCCCGCCAGCCGGGCGGTGGTCTCGTCGGTCGCCATCGCGTGGTGACCGCGACCGGAGGACCGTTCTGCCACCCCGGCGCGTGTCGGCGGGATACACTCTTTGTCGCGCCGTTCCAACCGCCGGGCATGCGAGAACTCGACGACACCGATCTCGAGATCCTCGAGTTACTGACCGCCGATGCCCGGCGGCCGTACAAGGAAATCGCGGACCACGTCGGGCTGACCCCGCCGGCCGTCTCCGATCGGATTTCGCGGCTCGAGGAGCAAGGGATCATTCAGGGGTTTACGATCGACGTCGATCGGGAGAAACTGCGCGGGGATACGCCGGTGCTGGTCGAACTCGAGCCGAAACCGGATGCTGTCGACGACGTCTACGCGGCCGCAGCGGACCTCGACGGCGTCGAGGAACTCTTCGAGGGGATGGACGGCCGGGTGATCGTCCACGCGACCGTCCCCGACGCCAGCGTCCGCTCGTGGCTCGAGTCCCGACTCGATCTGGCGGACCTGACGGGGTACGACGGGACGTTGCTCGCCCGTTCGGATCGGATCGTCGGCCTCTCGGCCGACGGGTTCTCGCTCGAATGTATCGTCTGTGGGAAGACGATCACCGACGACGGCGTGACGGCGACCGTCGACGGCGAGATCAAGGCGTTCTGTTGTCCGTCCTGTGAGAAGCGGTATCTGAGCCGGTACGAGTCACATCGGGACGCACTCGAGTAACGGGTTTCGACTCGCTCGTCTCGACGAGCTACCGGGACACATTGTGTCACGATCGACGCTCTTGTTCGAGGATGTATTCTCGAAGGGGAGGTAATCGAACGTATGTTAACGTCAGTCCGTCTAACATCTCCTCGAGTGGTCGACCGTCCACTGCAAGGTGCGCGCCAGCGATTCGCCGATGGTTTCGGGGCGGGTCAGCCCGCTATCGCGTTCCACTGCCGGGTAGATTACGGCGCTCGTGCTCCGCAGGGTTGTATGATAATAGGGAATATATATGCATTCATGGCGTTGATGTCCTGCGGTTTTGATCCCGTCACTACCATCATCATCGTTCATGGTCTAATAGCGCAGTTCATTCACCACAAGAGTTATATATGGCATCCCGCCTGGAATTCGGATACAATGTCTTCACAAGACAGCCCATCCTCTGATACCAGTCAGGGGGGTCGAGTTCTTCCAGGGCACGTTAGATTCTACTGACGAAATCGAGTCAGCACGTGTCTTCGATACCACCCTCCGGGATGGTGAACAGTCGCCCGGAACTTCGTTCTCGTACGACGACAAACGGCAGATCGCCTCGATCCTAGACGAGATGGGGACCCACGTCATCGAGGCCGGGTTCCCCGTCAACTCCGACGCGGAGTTCGAGGCCGTTCGTGACATCGCGTCTTCGACGTCGACGACCACCTGCGGGTTAGCCCGCGTCGTCGACGCCGACATCGAAGCGGCGCTGGACTCCGGCGTCGAGATGGTGCATACGTTCGTATCCACCAGCGACGTCCAGATCGAGGATTCGATGCACGCCACGCGGGACGAGGTCGTACAGCGCGCAGTCGAGTCGGTCGAACGCATCACGGAGGCGGGAGCGACCTGTATGTTCTCGCCGATGGACGCGACCCGAACCGACGAGGCGTTCCTGCTCGAGGTGATCGAGGCGGTCACCGAGGCGGGAACCGACTGGATCAACGTTCCCGACACGTGTGGCGTCGCCACGCCGGGTCGGTTCCGGGAGATGATCGAGAAGATCTCGGCACACACCGACGCGCGGATCGACGTCCACACCCACGACGACTTCGGGCTGGCCACGGCCAATGCGCTGGCCGGTATCGAAGCGGGGGCCGACCAAGCGCAGGTGTCGGTCAACTCCATCGGCGAACGCGCGGGTAATGCCGCCTACGAGGAGTTCGTGATGGCCGTCGAATCGCTCTACCAGACCGAGACGGGGATCGATACGACGCGCATCACCGAACTCTCGAACGTCGTCGAGGAGAAAAGCGGGATGGCGACGCCGGGCAACAAGCCCGTCGTCGGCGACAACGCCTTCTCCCACGAGAGCGGCATCCACGCCGCCGGCGTCATCGAGAACTCCGACACCTTCGAACCCGGCGTCATGACCCCGGAGATGGTCGGTGCCAAGCGCCGACTCGTCATGGGGAAACACACCGGCACCCACTCGGTCCGGGAACGCCTCCATGAGTGTGGGTTCGACCCCACCGACGAGCAGGTCCGTGCGGTCACCCGTCGGGTAAAGGACTACGGAGCCCAGAAGCGCCGCGTTACGGTCAGCGACCTCGAGCGATTCGCCGAGGAGGCCGACGTCGAGCGCCAGCGGACCCGAGAGGACGAGGAGGTGCGCGTCTAGGCGATGACCTCCTCGAGCCCGTTTCCACCCGCTCGCGAGCGCCGGCTATCGCGCTCCCAGCCGCGCGGCAAGATTTGCCCGACCCATGGGACTCGGAAGCATTATATCCCTGGAACGGTGTATGGTATCAGTAATGACGGTTCGCGCTTCGTTGCCGACCTGCACGCCCGTCGTCGGCAGCAGCGCGTTCGCTTCGATCCGTATTGTAGGGGCGCTCTCGCCCCTCATCTAGTCCTACACCTCGAATCCGGATTCGTCGCACCGTTCTCACAGCGACCAGCAACCCAGCAGATGACACCACACTATACAGTCACGGATCGCCGCACTGCGGCGGGAGACTATCGATGAGCGAACGCGCAGCAAAGGTCACTCCAGCCGACACGGAGGAACAGGAACACGAGCAGTTTACCGACGAGACGGCCACGGAAACCGACGCCGAGGCGCGGTCGGAGACGACGCCGAAGCCGGTCACCAACGGTGCCGAGGCCGTCGTTCGCGCCCTCGAGAACGCGGGCGTCGAGTACGCCTTCGGCGTTCAGGGCGGAGCGATCATGCCCGTCTACGACGCTCTCTACGATTCCGACATCTACCACGTGACGATGGCCCACGAGCAGGGCGCGGCCCACGCGGCCGACGCCTACGGCATCGTCTCCGGCGAACCGGGGATCTGTCTGGCGACGTCCGGGCCGGGCGCGACGAACCTCGTGACGGGGATCGCCGACGCCGACATGGACTCGGACCCGATGCTCGCGCTGACGGGACAGGTTCCGACGGCGTTCGTCGGCAACGACGCCTTCCAGGAAACAGATACGACCGGCGTCACGACGCCGATCACGAAGGACAACACGTTCTCGGCCGAACCCGATCGGGTCGGAACCGACGTCAGCGAGGCGCTGGCGCTGGCCCGCGAGGGACGGCCCGGTCCGACGCTCGTCGACCTGCCCAAAGACGTCACCAACGCCGAGACGGACAGCGAGCCGGACGAGCCGAAAACGCCCGACACCTACGAGGTCCAGGAGCGGGCGAACCCGGAGATCGTCGCGGCGGCGGCCGAGCGCATCGAGAACGCGAACAAACCAGTCATGCTGCTGGGCGGCGGCGTCATCAAAGGCGAGGCCAGCGAGGCCTGCCGGGCGTTCGCCGTCGAACACGAGATCCCGGTCATCACCACGATGCCCGGCCTCGGCGCGTTCCCCGAGGACCACGAACTCTCGCTGGAGATGGCGGGGATGCACGGGACCGGCTACGCCAACATGGCGATCACCCACTGTGATACGCTGATCGGGATCGGCACCCGGTTCGACGACCGGTTGACCGGCGGCATCGAGACCTTCGCGCCCGACGCGGAGGTCATCCACGTCGACATCGATCCCGCCGAGATCTCGAAGAACATCCACGCGGACTACCCGCTGGTCGGGGACGCAGAAACCGTCGTTGAGCAACTGGCCGCGGCAGTCGAGGAGTCGCCACAGGCGACGAAGTGGCGTGCCCAGTGCCAGCAGTGGAAATCGGACTACTCGATGGCCTACGACGCGCCCGAGGACGAACCCGTGCAGCCGGAGTTCGTCGTCGAGGCCTTGGACGAGGCCACCGACGACGACACCATCGTGACCACCGGCGTCGGCCAACACCAGATGTGGGCCTGCCAGTACTGGACCTTCACCGAGCCGCGGACATGGGTCTCGAGTCACGGTCTCGGCACGATGGGGTACGGGCTGCCCGCCGCCATCGGCGCGCGGCTGGCGGCCGACGACGAGCAGGACGTCGTCTGTATCGACGGCGACGGCTCGTTCCTGATGACGATGCAGGGGCTGTCCGTGGCCGTCCGCGAGAACCTCGATATCACGGTCGCCGTGCTCAACAACGAGTACATCGGCATGGTCCGGCAGTGGCAGGACGCCTTCTTCGAGGGCCGCCACGCCGCCTCGGAGTACAACTGGATGCCCGAGTTCGACAAGCTCGCCGAGGCCTTCGGCGCACAGGGGTACCGGATCGACGACTACGACGAGGTCGCCGACACCATCGAGGCCGCACTCGAGTACGACGGCCCGTCGGTGATCGACGTCCACATCGATCCGCAGGCCAACGTCTACCCGATGGTGCCAAGCGGCGGCGACAACGGCCAGTTCGCACTGACGGAGGACCAGCTATGACGAGCGACGACCGCCAGCGCGGACTGGAAGGGCCGCCGCCGGAGGAACGACCGTCGCCGAGCGGACGGCGAAACCGGCAGGGGATCCGCATCGACCCCGAGGTCGAGGCGACCCACGAACCCCGTCGGACCGTCATCTCGGCGCTGGTCGAACACGAACCGGGCGTGCTCTCGGACGTTTCGGGGCTGTTCTCGCGGCGGCAGTTCAACATCGAGAGCCTGACCGTCGGCCCGACGACGGACGAAAACCGCGCGCGGATCACGCTGGTCGTCGAGGAGCCCGATCCCGGGATCGACCAGATCAAAAAGCAGCTGCGGAAACTGGTGCCGGTCATCGCCGTGCGCGAACTCGAGCCGGACGCCATGCGCCGGGAGCTGGCGCTCGTGAAAGTCGACGCCGAGGAGCCGGCCGCGGTCAACGCCGTCGCGGACATGTACGACGCGACGACCGTCGACTCGAGTCCCGAGACGGCGACGTTCGAGATCACCGGCGCGCGCCAGAAGATCGAAGCCGCGATCGCGACCTTCAGCCGGTTCGGCATCCGGGAGATCTCCCGGACCGGAACGACGGCGCTGGCCCGCGGCACCGACGAGACGGCCGCACCGAGCGCCGTGGAACAGTCCGCCGACGAGGCGAACCGAACCGCCGATCAACAGTATACAGCCACCGATGACTGACGAATTCACCACCGACATCTACTACGACGACGACGCGGACGTATCGACCATCGACGACGAGACGGTAGCCGTCCTCGGCTACGGAAGCCAGGGCCACGCCCACGCGCTGAACCTCCACGAGAGCGGCGTCGACGTGGTCGTCGGCCTGCGCGAGGACTCCGCCTCGAGAGACGCTGCCGAAGCCGACGGGCTCGAGGTCGCGACCCCCGACGAGGCGGCCGCGAAGGCGAGCTACGTCTCGGTGCTCGTTCCCGACACCGTCCAGCCGGCGGTCTACGAGAACGCCATCGAACCGAACCTCGAGTCGGGTGACACGCTGCAGTTCGCCCACGGACTGAACATCCACTACAACCAGATCAACCCGCCCGAGGGCGTCGACGTGACGATGGTCGCCCCGAAGAGTCCGGGGCATCTCGTCCGTCGCAACTACGAGAACGACGAAGGGACGCCCGGACTGTTGGCGGTCTATCAGGACGAGACCGGCGACGCACACGACCGCGCCCTCGCGTACGCGAAGGGAATCGGCTGTACCCGCGCCGGCGTCATCGAGACGACGTTCCGGGAGGAGGTCGAGTCGGACCTGTTCGGCGAGCAGGCGGTGCTCTGTGGCGGGGTCACCTCGCTGGTCAAGCACGGCTACGAGACGCTCGTCGACGCCGGCTATTCGCCCGAGATCGCCTACTTCGAGTGTCTGAACGAGCTCAAACTGATCGTCGATCTGATGTACGAAGGCGGGCTCGGCGAGATGTGGGATTCGGTTTCGGATACCGCCGAGTACGGCGGGCTGACCCGCGGCGACGAGATCGTCGACGAACACGTCCGCGAGAACATGGAGGAGACCCTCGAGGGGATTCAGAACGGCGAGTTCACGCGCGAGTGGATTCTCGAGAACCAGGCCGGCCGCCCGAGCTACACGCAGCTTCGACAGGCCGAGAAGGACCACGAGATCGAGGCCGTCGGCGAGCGACTGCGCGACCTGTTCGCCTGGGCCGAACAACAGGACGAAACCGAGTCCGCCGATGCCGGGGTGCCGGCGGACGACTGACGACCGAGAACCACGACTATACCGACACTACACGAGACCATGACCGACAACGATACCACCGATACGATGGCAGAGATCGACCACACGAACCCCTACACCGGCGAAACGGCCGGCCAGCTGTTCAGCCGCGGGCCGATCGTCGTCGCCGACGGCGGTGAACGGGCCGCGGCGGATTCGACGCCAGCCGATGACGACGACGGTGACCGAAAACAGACCATGAAAGACGTCCCGCACACGCCGCCACACGACGCCGACGACGCCAATCGCGTCTTCGAGCGCGGCCGAAACGCCGATTCCGACCCCGTAGAGGACGAGGAATGAGCGAGGGCACGCTGTACGACAAGGTCTGGGATCGCCACACGGTGACCACGCTGCCGACCGGACAGGACCAGCTGTTCGTCGGCCTCCACCTCATCCACGAGGTGACCAGCCCGCAGGCGTTCGGGATGCTCCGCGAACGCGACCTCGAGGTCGCCTACCCCGACCTGACCCACGCGACGGTCGATCACATCGTCCCGACGGCCGACCAGTCCCGACCCTACGAGGAGGACGCGGCCGAGGAAATGATGGCCGAACTCGAGCGCAACGTCCGCGAGGCGGGGATCGAGTTCTCGGACCCGACGACGGGCGATCAGGGGATCGTCCACGTCATCGGGCCGGAGCAGGGACTCACCCAGCCGGGCAAGACGATCGTCTGTGGCGACTCCCACACCTCGACCCACGGTGCCTTCGGCGCGCTCGCGTTCGGTATCGGAACCTCCCAGATCCGGGACGTCCTCGCGACGGGGACCGTCGCCATGGAGAAACAGCAGGTCCGCAAGATCCAAGTCGACGGCGAACTCGGCGACGGCGTCGAGGCCAAGGACGTCATCCTCGAGATCATCCGTCGTCTCGGTACGGAAGGCGGCGTCGGCTACGTCTACGAGTACGCCGGCTCCGCCATCGAGTCGCTGGGCATGGAGGGACGGATGTCGATCTGTAACATGTCCATCGAGGGCGGTGCCCGCGCGGGTTACGTCAACCCCGACGAGACCACCTACGAGTGGCTCGAGAAGACCGACTACTTCCAGGAGAACCCTGAGCAGTTCGAGGAACTCAAACCCTACTGGGAGTCGATCCGCTCGGACGCGGACGCCGAGTACGACGACGTCGTTCGGATCGACGCCGACGAACTCGAACCCGTCGTGACGTGGGGGACCACCCCCGGACAGGGCGTCGGCATCACCGAGCCGATCCCGGCACCGGAGGAGCTGCCCGAGGACAAGCAGGACACCGCCCGGCGCGCACAGGAGCACATGCGCGTCGAGCCCGGCGACACGATGGACGGCTACGGGATCGACGTGGCCTTCCTCGGCTCCTGTACGAACGCCCGCCTGCCGGACCTGCGCCGCGCGGCTCGAGTCGTTGCGGGACGAGAGGTCCACGACGACGTCCGCGCGATGGTCGTGCCCGGCAGCCAGCGCGTCCAGCGTGCCGCCGAGGAGGAAGGGCTGAAAGCCGTCTTCGAGGAGGCCGGCTTCGAGTGGCGAAACGCCGGCTGTTCGATGTGTCTGGGCATGAACGAGGACCAGCTCGAGGGTGACGAGGCCTGTGCCTCCTCCTCAAACCGGAACTTCGTCGGCCGGCAGGGCAGCAAGGACGGCCGGACGGTGTTGATGAACCCGCGGATGGTCGCCGCGGCGGCGATCACCGGGGAAGTGACCGACGTACGCGAACTGCCGGAAGCGGAGGTGACCGCCTAATGGCCGATGCTGATGCAGTCGAGATTCCCGAAGTCGACTCCGTCTCGGGATCGGGCATCCCGATCCGGGGCAACGACATCGACACCGATCAGATCATCCCCGCGCGGTTCATGAAGGTCGTCACCTTCGACGGGCTGGGCGAGTTCGCGTTCTTCGACGTCCGGTTCGACGACGACGACAACCCCAAGGACCACCCGATGAACGAGGATCGCTACCGAGATTCGTCGGTGATGGTCGTCAACAACAATTTCGGCTGCGGCTCCTCGCGCGAGCACGCCCCGCAGGCGCTGATGCGCTGGGGCATCGACGCCCTGATCGGCGAGAGCTTCGCCGAGATTTTCGCGGGCAACTGTCTGGCGCTGGGTATCCCGACCGTCACGGCGGACGCCGAGACGATCGAAGCCCTGCAGGACTGGGTCGACGAACACCCCAACGGCGACCTCGAGATCGACATCGAGGCCGAGGAAGTGACCTACGGGGACGAGACGATCGACGTCACCGTCGACGAGGCCCAGCGGAAGGCTCTGGTCGAGGGCGTCTGGGACACGACGGCGCTGATGAAGTCAAACGCCGGCGAAGTCCGGAAAAAAGCCGAGGAGTTGCCGTACGTCGAAGGGAGTCAGGTTCCCGACGCTGCGGACTGATCATCGGTACCGTTCTCCAAATCCGATTATACACACGCGTTTTCGCTCGAGACGACCCGCTGAAGAGCGGATCGGACCCGGTACTCGACCGCAGCCCTGACGCAACCAGCATCACCGGCCACGTATTCGACGGCGGTCAGCGGTACGTTTCGACCGCGACCTCTGAAATAGAACTGAAATGATCGTCAGCCTCGAGTTGATCGACCAGATCACATCGCCTGGCTTGTCGGCATCAGCCGCCGGCTGCTCGAGTTCTCGGAGTCGTCTATTCCCGGGCGGCTCGATCGGAGAGTCCAACGGAACGCCGTTGCGACGATATGAATACAACCGGAGAGTATCGTTCTATTTGGCTTTTTACTGCTTTTCGTCTATGACGATAGGTGCTCCCAGCCCTCCGGCGCTCAATTCATAGGCGACCGCCATGGAGGCGATCCAGAGCAATCCGATCGTGAGCGGTGAACTCTCGCCGGGGGGTACCTTGAAGCCGTCGGCTACGAGGACGTGTCCGGTGATGAACAGCACGAGGGTCAGCAGTCCAAAGCGCCTGACCACACTGGTGTCGAGTTCGGGGGATCGACGGAGAAGGATGCCTGCTGTCAGCAACGCGCCGACGGCTCCAACCAACAGCGGGACCTTCACTGCTCGCTCGAGGAGCGCTTGAGTGATCGCCATCAGGCCACTACCGATAGAGATGTGGAGATAGGACCACACCGAGACCAATCGGCGAAGGGAGACCATAGAGATATCTATTCAACAGATATATTAAACCGTATTGGTGTCAATCACAATATCTCTTCGGCTGTTTCAACTCAAAATATGCTGATCTCCGGATATTATTTCATCTGAGGGGGATTCCTCCACTCAGCGGCCGTGTGTACCGCGTGGGATGGTCGAACCCTCTCTCTGAAGCACATTCGACAAGACGAGTTATTGAGGGTCCCACCCATCATCCCAGTGCGGGCATCGCTCTACCGTTTCGAACCGGCCGGCCCATCGTTGCACTGGCGCAGCACGTTCCGGACACCGTGCAGTTACCCTGCCCCGCAGGAACATCGTGGCTTCTGTCCCGAGAAAAGTGCATCTTGATCCCGCCCTCGAAGCGATAACGCTGCCCAACTAGTTAGTATCCTAACGTTCTTTAGGGTTGCTTGCGTAACGCAGAAACGCGCACGAAAGCGCGCAAAGAGCCGGAGTCCAAGTGTCCAAGCTAGCACTCCGGCTCACACGCGGCCCCCGCGTAGCGGGAGCAATCCACCATTGACGCTGGCGAAATAAAGACCTGCCGACGTCCCGCCGAACCAGTCGTAGCTATCGCTGTGTCGCTCGCTGGAGTGTGTTCCGCTGCGTCGGGGCCTGTAACCCGATAATCATGACCTCGAGAATAACGATCCACTGCGATTGTGGCACCGATGTTGGTATCGCAACGCCAGACGAACCGGCAACGTGTTCGAACTGCGAGACGACGTACACACTGACGCTTACCGTCTCCCCCGACGATCACGATGCATTCAGCACTCGCCACGGCACTTACACGAATCGCGGCCGGTGAGGGCTGCGATCGGACGGCGTTGCCACCGCTGTACGAGGCCGTCGACCCCGAGGCGCTGGCCGCCGTGCTCGAGTCGAACGCCGACGTTACCGTTCGGTTCGAGTACGGCGGCTACCGCGTCGTGGTTGGCTCCGACCCCACGGTGGCTGTGATCGACGGGGATCGGTAACGGGTCGCCGATCTGTATCGCTCGACGACACCCGCTTTCCTCGAGCCGTTATCGCCTGATCCGTTGGAAGACCGGGCGAGCACGGCCGTTCTCGAGCGCGAACGGGTGCGTTGCGCTCTCGAGTGCCCCAGCGTCGAAATCGGCGTCGAACGCGGAGAGAGACTCGATCCCCGCTGCCCGCAGGTAGGGGACGGGACGGGCATCGACGAACGCGGAACGCTCGTGTCGCTGATCGGCCGTCCAAAGTACAGAATCACACCACCGGCGTTGGCTCTTCGTCACGGATGTGGGCTCGCTGTGCCTGCAGGAGTTCGATGACGGCGCTGCTCAGTTCACTCCGATGATGCTTCGTCATGAGGTGGAACCGTAGGTTTTCCTCCTTCGTGATTGACCGTTTGCAGCATGGGCAATGTATTTCTGATTTCATAGTCATTTGTCTATCAAAACACGGAGGATGCGGAAGTACCTTCGCTAGTGGAGTGACAGGAGACCTTTCGGAAGGGATAGAATATAATCTAATATAATGACTGAATATCCGTGATTGATTTGCTGAAATCCACTCGAATGCAAGCCGACATCGGCGCAGTCGGAACGCCAGTTCGGATCTCTCCTCCCGGTTAGTCCGTTTCCTCGTCGAGCCGGAACGTCGCACGGACCGGTTCCGGAAGGGGCGGACGTGGGGCCGTTTCGTGTCGCTCGATTTGCTCGGGCTTTCGCGTTTTCCGGTGGACGGCGCGTGCCATCGGGACGCCCTCGAGATAGTTGAAGTCCCCGAGGACGTCAGCGCCGTACTCGGTAAAGCCGTAGAATTTCCACGGCAAGCCGCGCTTTTCCTCGTTCGGGGGATACTCGTAGCATGCGAGGATGTCCGCGTCGACGAGTACGCCCAGTTGCTCCTCGACGGTCTTTTTCGATTTACTCGGGACGAAATGGTTGAGTTCGGCCGCCGACGCGAGGAGTTTCGGGTGCCCCAGAAGCGCCTGCACGATGCTGTGTCGCGTTTCCTGTGACAGCAGTTCCATCAGCTCCCGCTGGCGCTCTAAGGGGTTTTCCTCGCGGTCGGCGGGAGACGGTGCGGAGATGTCGGCCATCGTAACTGGCTGTACGCCGGCGGCTCACATAAGCACACGGGATTGACTTATCTACGTTAGACCAGTATGGTTATCTGGCTATATTTCCATACTGGTTAGTATGGCGAAGATACCGGAGAACACCGAGGAACTCACGGAGTTCATCCTCGAGGACGTTCTCTACGGCGTCGAACTCGATCCGGTCGATAGCGAACGGCTGCTCTCGTACATGCGAGAGCGACACGAACACCTCTTCGGGCCGCATTCGACGTATTTCGTGCTGGGAAGCTACGAACCGCCGTTCAAGTACCGCCTCGACGAGGCGCTCGACGTGTTGAACCACCGGCACGACGCCTATGCGTACCTGCTCGCCACCCAGCCCGACCTCGACGTGTCGGCTGACGTCCCCGATCTCAAAGTCAAGTTCTTTCTCCACGCCCTCTACGCGGACGCGATTCCGCTGATCCTCGAGCACGACACCGGCGGGGCGGTCGCCGAGTTCGGACGCGTCGAACGCCCGACGCTGCTCGAGCGCACGTATCTCTTCCCGCGGTCGCAGGCGGAACGCTACGATGACGAGTCCGTACTGACGACGCGAGACGCGATACTCGCCCGCGCCGTGGAGTTGGCGTATCATGCCGATGCTCTCGACGAGGAACTCGCTGCGCTCGCCGACCACGCCTGCGACCACGGACTGGACATCTCGACACGGGACCTCGAGTCCTATCTGGAGTCCGAACTCGGCGGTCGCACGCCGTCGTACAGCGGCGTGATAACCGATTCCCTTCTCCACCTCGAGTCGCTGGACCAGTGCTTTTCGTGGACGACGACGGACGAACTCGAAGCACAACTGTCGAACGTTCCGTAAGGAGTCTCGGGCCGGAGCGCCAACCGGTTAGTATCCTAACGTTCTTTAGGGTTGCTTGCGTAACGCAGAAACGCGCACGAAAGTGCGCAAGAGCCGGAGTGCCCAGCTCCAACCTAGCACTCCGGCTCGCTGATGCCCCCGCGTGGCGGGAGCAATCCATCATTGACGCTGGCGAAATAAAGACCTGCCGACGTCCCGCCGAACCAGTCGTAGCTGCCGCTGCGTCGCTTGCTGGATTGCGCTTCGCTGCGTTGGGGCCTGTAACCCAAAATCATGGCCTCGAGAATAACGATCCACTGCGATTGTGGCACCGATGTTCGTATCGCAACGCCAGACGAACCGGCAACGTGTTCGAACTGCGAGACGACGTACACACTGACGCTTACCGTCTCCCCCGACGATCACGATGCATTCAGCACTCGCCACAGTACTCACACGAATCGCGGCCCATGAAGACCGCGATCGGACGGCGTTACCACCGCTGTACGATGCCATCGATCCCGAGGCGCTGACCACGGTGCTCGAGTCGAACGCGGACGTTACCGTTCGCTTCGAGTACGAGGGCTACCGCGTCGTGATCGGCCCTCACCCCGACGAGGTGACGGTGATCGCCGAGGATCGGTGACCGGTCGGCGATTCGGATCGGTTGACGACTACCCCCCTTTTCTCGAGTCAGTTTAGGGCTCTGTTCCTGTCCATCCGGCTCGGGGACTGTTGGCTGCACGGAGCCTCCGACAGCATCACTGGCGTTGTCACCAGTTACCTTCGGGTTCGTCCGGCCCGGTTTCCTCGGAATACGCTCGACGGGGCTTGCGGACGGTATCGATACCCTCTTTTCAGCGCCGCGTCGATGGGTGGGTATGACACACGAGATCGCCGTCATCCCGGGCGACGGAATCGGTCAAGAAGTCACTCCCGCCGCGGTCGAGGTCCTCGAGGCCCTCGAGATCGACTTCGAGTTCGTCGAGGCCGAGGCCGGCGACGCGGTCGAGGAGGAAACGGGCGAGGCGCTCCCCCGGGAAACGTACGACCTCGCGGCATCGGCCGACGCGACGCTGTTCGGGGCGGCCGGCGACACCGCGGCCGATGTCATCCTGCCGCTCCGGGAGGCGGTCGACTCGTTCGTGAACATTCGGCCCGCGAAGTCCTACCCCGGAATCGACGCCGTCCGTCCCGAGACGGATCTCGTCTTCCTGCGTGAGAACACCGAGGGCGTCTACGCGGGCCACGAGGACCGACTGACCGAAGACGTCTCGACGCTGACCCGGGTCGTCACCGAGTCGGCCTCGGAACGGCTCGCCGAGTTCGCCTGCGACTACGTCTCCGGCGACGAACACGACGGGTTCACGATCGTCCACAAGGCAAACGTCATGCGCGAGACGGACGGCCGCTTTCGCGATACGGTCCGCGAGGTCGCCGAAAAGAACGGCGTCGAGACCGACCAAGTGTTGATGGACGCCTTCGCGACCCGGGTCTGTCTCGACCCCGAGCAGTTCGGCGTCGTCGTCTGTCCGAACCTCGCGGGCGACGTCCTTTCGGATCTGGCCGCTGGGCTCGTCGGCGGCCTCGGCCTGCTGCCGAGCGCCAACGTCGGCCCCGAACGCGCGCTGTTCGAACCCGTTCACGGCACCGCGCCCGACATCGCCGGCGAGGGCGTCGCGAACCCGGCCGCGACGATCATCTCCGCCGCCATGCTGCTCGAGTACCTCGGGTACGACGAGGCGGGCGACGCCGTCCGGACGGCGGTCGAGGCGACCCTCGAGCACGGCCCGCGGACGCCGGATCTGGGCGGCGACGCCACGACCGACGACGTGACGGACGCGATCATCGACCGGCTATAGATCGGTCCCGCGATCGGGCAGAGTGGCCGGTCCTGTTCGCGGCCGCAGAATTAACATCGATAACGTGGTAGCGCCGGCCATGGCTCGTACTCGAGACGACACCCTCGCCGGCGTCGATTCCCGGGTTCTCGACACCGATCGGCTCGAAACACACTTCCTCGAGTCCGGCGGCCGAAACGGGGCGATCGATGGGGGCGGCTCCGTCGTCTTTCTCCACGGAAACGTCTCTTCCTCCCGATTTTTCGAGGATATCGTCGCCGATCTGCCGGCTCGCTATCGCGCGATCGCTCCCGACATGCGGGGCTACGGCGACTCCGAGGCGAAACCCGTCGACGCGACGAACGGGCTCGGCGACTTCGCGGCGGATCTCCGGGCGTTGCTGACCGCACTCGATCTCGAAGAGCCGGTGACGCTCGTCGGGTGGTCGAACGGCGGCGGGGTCGCAATGCGGTATACGATCGACAACCCCGGTGCCGTCGACTCGCTCGTGCTCGTCAATCCGGTGTCGCCGTACGGGTTCGGCGGGACGAAGGATACGGACGGTACGCCCTGTTTCGACGATTACGCCGGCTCCGGCGGCGGGATCGGCAACGACGCGTTCGTCACGGCCCTCGCGGAGCGCGATCGCAGCGAGGACGGCGAAGCCTCCCCGCGGAAGATCCTGCGGACGTACTACGTCGACCCGACCCACGAGTTCGATTCGGAACGCGAAGAGTCGTATCTGACGGGGATGCTCGACACCGCTACCGGCGACGATCACTATCCCGGCGACGCGACCCCCAGCGAGAACTGGCCCGGCATCGCACCGGGCGAGACCGGCGTGAACAACGCAGTTTCGCCGAAGTACTGCTCGCTCGCCGAGATCACCGACGTCGACCCCGCCGACAAACCACCCGTGACGTGGATCCGCGGCGACTCGGATCAGATCGTCTCCAACGAGTCGCTGTTCGACGTCGGGACGCTCGGCCGCATGGGCGAGATTCCCGACTGGCCCGGCGAGGACGTCTTCCCGCCACAGCCGATGGTCGACCAGACCCGAGCAGTCTTGACGGAGTATGCTGATGCCGGCGGCGAGTTCGAGGAAGTCGTCTTCGGAAACACCGGCCACACGCCCCACCTCGAGGTCCCCGGGGATTTTCGGGACCGACTCGAGTCGGTCCTGAACGGCTGACGACCGTTCCGCGGGCTACTCCTCGTTTTCGCCCTCGTCGGTCCCGCTTTGCATCGTCAGGAGCGTCGACAGCCCCCGCTTTCGAGTGACGCCTTTCGAGATTCTGACCCCGTCGAACGTTCCGTCCCAGCGCTCGTCGTTCGCGCCGAGGTGATCCATGTGGTAGGCGAACCTCGCGAGCCACAACAGGACGGCCGTAAGCGAGAGAAAGACGAGTCCCGACACGACCGACCCCGGATCGAGCGCGCCGACGGCGATCCCGGCGACGACGTAGACGAACGCGGCGATCACCATGAGCACGGTGATCGTCGCGAACATGTCATTGACCGCCGTCACCCGCGCGTTGTACTCGATCCACCGGCCGTAGCTTCTGAGCAGTCGTACCTCGAACCGATCCGGGTCGGGTTCGCCGTCGGCTCGAGCCGTCGACCCCGTTGCGAGCGCGACTTCGACCGCGTCGGCGTCGATACCGCCCCGGAGGTTCGAGGCCGTGTACGTGACCCCGGCTAGCCCCGTCGAGACCAGCAACAGGAGTCCGGCGGCGGCCGTGAAGGGATTGACGAAGGGTGCGACGTCGAGATCGGTCTGGACGACGATCGAGCCGCCGGTGACGACGAGTCCGATCAACAGGAGGTTCGCCTTCAGGATCTCGATCGCCTTGGCGTCGATCTCCCGGATGCGCTCGACCTGATAGTCGAACGTCGTGCGGAGTTCCTCGCGGGCCAGTTCGAACGTCTCCCGATCGAGTTCGCCCGCAACGTCAGCCGTCTCCGATCCGTCGGCAGCCGCCGACCCGTCCGTGACCTCCCGACTACTCATGTGCCAGCGTGTCGCCCCCGGACCGTAAATACGTCGGCGGTTCGGTTCGCAGTCGGGACTCGGTACCGACCCGACGGCTCGCGTTAGCTGATCTCGAGCGTCTCCCGGTCGGCACCGGCGAGTTCGACCAGTGCATCGGCCTCGAGCAGGTGACACTCGCCGGGAATCACGAGCAAGTGAAGCGGCTCGCCGAACTCCCGATCCGCGAGTTCGGTCAGCGTCGCGGCCTCGACGAGCGGGTCCGGGCTGCCCGCGCGGGCGACGACGACGCCGACGAGGTCGGGGTACTCTTCGGCGAGCAGTTCGGCACCGACGTCGGCGGTCATGTACTCCTCGCGTTCGGCCTTGATATCGAGGTAGACGATCGTGTGGAGACCGTCCGCGCGGTTGTCGTCGATCGTCTCGGTGACGCTTGCGGGAAGCCCGTCAGCCCCGTGGGCGTACGGAAACGGAAGCGTCGTCGCCTTGCCAAAGCGGTAGTTCTGAAGACCGGTCAGCGCGCTGGTCGCCGTCCGCGCGGTGACCCCGTGGATCACGCGCGTCTCGATGCCCCGCTCGTGGGCTCGCAGCCGAAGGTCGACGTGGGTCGTCGAGATCATCGTATCCCCGGCCGTCAGGAAGGCCACGTCCTCGTCTGCGGCGGCTTCGAGGATGTCCCCGGGGTCTCGTTCGACGCCCGCTCGATCCCTGACCTCGATCTCGACGCCGTGGTACTCCTCTAGCTCCGTGACGGACGTCCCGATCAGCTCGCTCGTGTAAAACTCCGCGTAAGCCCGGTCGGCGTTTCGCAGCGCCTCCTGGCCCGCGACGGTAATCGAGCGCTCGTCGTAGAGGCCCAGCCCGATGAACGTGAGCATGGCGTGTCGTAGTCCGAGCCGCCGTTATAAGGTTTCGAGTCGCTCCCTCGAGCGACCCGGAGAAGCCGGCCGGATGGCGGCGAGCGTCTTCGGTTTCGCTCCGATCGGCAGTGACGATGCGATACCCAAGTGCGCGAAGACCGCCAGCGGGACGCCGACGGCGTACAGCACCGCACCCCCGACGAGCCACACGACGATCGGGCTGACCAGGGCGATCCAGAGGGAGTCGCGCATCGTCTCCTGAACTAACTCGCGTCCCGCTCGATCGTTTCGGGTTCGTCGCAGTTCTCGGCGAACGCGGAGTCCGAACCGGCTGCGTGCGTGTCACAGACGAACTCGGGCGGTCGATCAGGGTTCTCCATCGTGACCGTCGCGTCGATCGCCCCGGCGAGCATCGACCCGACGAGCAGGAACGCGGCGACGAGGCCGATCGCCACCCAGTCGTCCCCGTCGAACACGGCCGCGTTCGAACGGCGTCCTCGAGCGCCCCCGAAACGTCAGCGTTACGGCGGCCCGAGGGCGACTATGGGGTATGGAAGTGCCGTGCGTCCGCGTGTCGCGCGAGGACGGCGAAGCCACGCGCCGCCGACTGGCCGACGCGGACCTGATCGACGACGACTACGAGATCGCCGTCGAAGACGGTGACCTCTACATCCCGGTTACCGATCCCGACGCCGTGGCGGCCGATCTCGAGGTCGTCTCACACGTCGTCGCCGAACGCGAGACCCAGACGACGCCCGCCGACCTGCTGGGATTCGATCCCTCTTACGAGCGCCTCGGCCGGGCGGCGCTGCTCGACGAGGACGACGACGAACGTGCGAGGGAGATCGCCGACGCCATCGTCGAGTCGGATCTCCCCCTCGAGACGGTCCTGAACAAGGCCTCGAAGGTGAAAGGCGAGACCCGAGTTCGCGACTGGGAGCTGTTGGCGGGCGAGGACACTGAAGTCGTCCACCGCGAGTACGGCTGCGAGTTCGCGCTCGACCTCGCGGAGGTCTACTTCTCGCCGCGGCTCGCGACCGAGCGCAACCGCGTCGTCGAACAGGTAGCCGACGGCGAACGCGCGTTCGACATGTTCGCCGGCGTCGGCCCGTTCGTCGTTCCTTTCGCCAAACGCGGTGCGGAGGCGGTCGGAACGGACGTCAACCCGTCCGCGATCGAGTATTTGCGCGAGAACGCGCGCCGGAACGACGTCACAGACCGCGTGACGGCGATTTGCGGCGACGTACGCGAGATCGCCCCCGAGTACGAGGACTGGGCCGACCGGCTCGTCATGAACCTCCCCCACAGCGCCGACGAGTTCCTCGAGTCGGCCGTGGCGATCGCCGGCGACGACTGCCTGCTCCACTACTACGACATCCAGCACGAGGACGATCCGTTCGGTCCGGGCGAACGGGCGATCCGTGCGGCGGCCGAACCCGCATACGATGTCAGCGTCGAAACCCGGCGGACGGTCCGGTCTTACGCCCCACACGAACTGAACATCTGTCTGGACGTGCGACTCGAGCGGTAACGCGGCTCCGTGTCCGGGCCACGCAATGCCGTCACACGACGGCGACGATTCGCAATCCTTATGCCCGGTATCGCCCCTACGAATGAATGCACGCGCCGGTGTAGCTCAGACTGGCAGAGCGAATCCTTCGTAAGGATTAGGTCGAGGGTTCAAATCCCTCCACCGGCTTCCTTCCTCAAGTTCAAAGCCACTCACGAAAACGAGTAGGGTGGTCGCTGTGACGGCAGCGGAGTGTTTCCGCTGCGGAGCCGAAGCGACGGAACTGTTCGGCAACAGCTACATCTGCGACGACTCGAGAGCGGGACCAATGGAGTCCACAGGGGCAACAGCCGTACGCACCGTGGATGGACTCCGATGCACCAGCCTTATGTTCGAAAGAGAAGTGTGCCGATCACTGTCAGTATCGTCCCCTCTGTTATCGTATCATATCGTATAGCTACCAGTAAGATATAAGTAGAAAAATATCGAATGGTAATATGCAATGGTGGAAAAAGATCCGCAGTTCCGGAGGTCGTTTCTCAAACGGAGCGCCGTTGCTGGAAGTATCGGAGGGACGCTGCTCGCCAGTTCCCAGCCAGTTGGTGCGTCTAACGATGGGGAGCTTACGCTCAGGGGGACCGGCGAATACTTAGCCATCGTTACTGATGGAGATGCAACCTCTGACGACGCCGATTCTGTTGATAACAAAGAATATCGGGATGAAACGTGGGTCGAAAGTACAATCAACGGTGGAAAACATAAGGTATATTATGATGGATACGTCTCAACTCTGAGACTAACTGGAGACCTGTCAGGATGGACGTACGATAATGAGCACGTCTATGGAGACATTACTGTCGAAGGATCAAAGACGGATTACTCGGTTGGTGCCACGAACTATCTCTGGAAAGATGGAAAAAAGGTAGACAATCCCTATACTGGAACGCTCGAATACAATGATACCCATACGTTCAGTACAGACGGTCCAATGAACGAGTTCGAAACTCATGGTGATAGCGGAAACAGTAGTATTACCTATAGATTCGAAGAATAGACAATATTCATATGGCATAACTGAAGGCTATGACAACCTCCGCGCCCTGAAGGACATGGAATCTGACCAGCGAATTTCCGCCGGCTGTAGCGTTCAAGATTCCAACTCGCACTCACAGGAAACCGGCAGTATACCGGTGGAACTCTCGTTTCCTCCCTTTATAGGGCTGTAGCCGGTCAATGAGGCCCCATCGAATACCATGTCATCGCCGTGTGACGAACAGACTGCGGTCGTCACTGTCCCTTGTCTGTTCGGGACCGGCTTCTCACGGTATTCGTAGCAACCCATGTTACGACGGGCTACATCAAAATGATAACAGTAGAAATCTAGTCCGGCCGCCGGCTGTGATTGTCCAGCCGGGCCTATCGCTCGACCCGCGCCTGAAGACACGGGTATGGCGCTGTTCAGATAAGGTCTGAAAAGCGAGGCGGTCAGAATTCTAGGTATCCATGCCAGAATCCAGCCGCCTCACCGGCTCTAGTACCGGGATTCAATTAGATTTTGTGGAGCGTGAGGCGACACCGCGCGAGCTAATGCGACTGAGTATCCAGCTCCATCTGTCTGGATTATCACTTTCGGATACTGTTTCTGTCTTAGAGAGATTCGGTGTCGAACGAGCACGATCGACGATCCATAAGTGGGTGCAGAAAGCCGATCTACAGCCGACAGCTGATAAACAGCCGGATCACGTTGCGCTCGACGAAACCGTGGTCCAACTCGATGCTCAGCGCTACTGGCTGTACGCGGCTATCGATCCCGAAACGAACGAATTCCTCCACGTCAAGCTCTATTCAACGCGTACAACCGCACTTACTGAGATGTTTCTCCGCGAACTGAGAGAGAAACACGACGTCGAAGATGCCGTGTTTCTCGTCGATTCAGCACCATGGCTCAAAGCGGCACTCCACAATCTCAGCCTCCGATTTCGCTACGAAAAACACGGAAATCGGAACGCTGTCGAACGTCTCTTTCAAGATATAAAACGACGTACCTCTCAGTTTGGAAACTGCTTCAGAAACGCCGATCCGGCAACTGCAGAAACATGGTTGCAGAGCTACGCATACTGCTGGAATCAGCTAATCTGAACAATGCCTCCAAGCGGTGGAAAGTCACAACAGGGGACAGCACGAAGCCCACTACTGCAATCGGATTCCATTCACAGGAGCGAGATACACCGACATCGAAGTATCGGACGTGTTAGAACGGGTATGGGCTATCAGTGAGGAGCAGTCACAGTAGCGCCTGCGAACCGCTATCTCTTGAGGGACGGCCGTTCGAAACGGACCGCGTTCCTAGCGCCTCGTCGTGGGCCGAGATGCTGTAGTTACCCTACAAAATTCCGTCAACGGGCTGTTTCGGATTCAACGCGGTGTGTCGGGTTGTGCTGCCGTACCGATGCGGCGAGAGCGGTATCGATCGCTGAGCCGCCAATCGAAGGTATCCAAAAAAGAACGATCGTACGGCCGGCGTGAGCCGGTAGTTAGCGGGTGGTGCTGTTAGTGCTGGCGACGGCTCGCGAGCATCGCGGCACCGAGGAGCGCAACGAGCGCGACTGCGACGCCGAAGCCGGGCATGCCGTCGTCGCCCTCGTCTTCGCCGCCGTTTTCGTCGCCGTTCTCGTCACCGTTCTCGACGCCGTTCTCGTCACCGTTTTCGTCGCCGTTCTCGTCACCGTTCTCGACGCCGTTCTCGTCACCGTTTTCGTCGCCGTTCTCGTCACCGTTCTCGACGCCGTTCTCCGGTTCTTCGTCGCCCGGAAGCTCTTCGGCGAAGACGAGATCGTTGGTGTCGATGCTGCTACCGTAGGCGCGGAAGGTAGCCTCACCGGTGTCGCCTTCGGACTGGTCGCCGTAGTCGGCGGTCAGCGTAAACTCACCGTCGTCCTCAATCTCGAGGTCGTGGGTGTTGTGGAACGCTGGCTCGACGCCTTCGTCGGCAGCCAGTCGGAGGCTGGCCTCCGCACCGGGCGCGACGTTCGTCGTCCCGGAGATTTCGGCATCCTCGGAGATCGGGACGACGACTTCGTCGTCCTCGTTGAGGTGGTCGAACGTGACCGCGGGCTCGACGATCGAGAAGTCCTTGGTCACGGACTCGGTCGACTCAGCCGCGAAGTACGGGTAGGCTGCGTCGCCGCCAGTGTCCTCGGCACCACGGTCGTCGAAGTGGTAGCGTTCCTCGTCGTGAGTCTCGTACTCGAGTTCGGCGGTGAACTCGTGGTCGGGCTCGAGGCTGCCGTCCCAGGCACGGCTCGTGCTGGTGTCGACGACCACGTAGAGGGCGCCCTCGTCGTTGTCAGCGAGGACGTAAACGTCCTTGTCGTTCGCGTCCTCGAGAGCGAGACTGGTCGGGTCCTGGTTGCCGACGGAGTCGTCGGCGGTGACCTCGAAGTTGATACCTTCACCTTCCCAGGAGAGGCCGTGTTCACCTTCGGCTTTCTTGTCGGTAAGTGCGTAGAGACCGTCGGCGCTGGTGCCGTCGGTAACGACGTCGACGCCGTCACCGGAGGCGGCTGCCAGTGCACCGATGAAGCCGCTCGCTTCGGCTTCGATGACCAGACGGTCCTCCTCGGCGATCTCGGTCTTTTCGGTCAGCGTGACCTCGTCACCGAGAAGCTCTTCGAGGTCGTTGTCGTCGGCGGATTCAGCCGGCGTGGCGTGGGTCTTGATCGATTCGACGCTTGGCGGCTCCAGATTGACCATCGACTGGTCGATCTCGTTGTCGATCTCGGCTTCACCGTCGTCGTTGACGATGAAGTCACCGTTGGAAGAAGCCGTTAGCTCGTACTCGGTCGGCTGCAGCGGTCGGGAGAGCTGGTACTCGTCACCGTCCTCCCAGTCCTCTGCACTGTTGACCAGATCGAGCTCTTCGAGGTACTCGCCGAAGCCGTCGAGTTCGTTTCCGTTGTCGACTTCTTCGTCCCAGAAGTTGACCTCGAAGTCGTCACCGTGGACGAGACTTTCGATCTCGTCGTCCTCGGAGTAGTACACGTCGTCGGTACTGTCCGTGAACTTGTCGTCACCGAGCGTACGGGTGTTGATCCAGAAGCTCACTTCGTCGTTTTCGTCGTCATCGTCGAGGTGGAGGATGTCGACGAATTGGGACTCTGCGTTACCGAACTGGATGTACGTGTCGTCGGTGTCTTCGAGCTCGAGGGAGACCTGGACGTAGTCACCGGCGGTCTGGGTGTAAACACCCTCGGAGAAGCCACCGTCGACGTCGAGTTCCGTGACCTCGATCTCGGCGGACGCTTCAGCGTTCGTGTTCGGAGCTTCGAACTCGAGGTTGTACACGTCTTCGTCGATGTCCGTGAAGTTGAGCGCCTTTTCGCGGTCGCTGAGACCGACGAGTGCGATCTTCTCGTCCGAGTCGTCCTCGCCGTCTTCGAGGAGGACGGCGTTGAACGGACCGACACCGACGTCCCCGTCGAGGTCGTTGAGTTCGTCCTCGGTGGCCTTGTAGACCTCGTCGTCGTCGTAGGCAGGGCCGGATTCGGGACCGTTCGTGAAGATGTTGAACAGTTCCTCGTTGTCGAGGTCGCCTTCGGCACCGACGAGCACGCTGAACGGACCACGGTTGGATTCGATGTCGAGGTCGGTCGTCGCCAGCGGCGGTTCATTGCTCACTTCGTCGTCCTCGAGTTCGACGTTGAGCGTCTGACCGCCGACCTCGAAGGTGTCTCTGGTGTCGGGCTGGTACGCGAAGTCGTCACCGCTGCTACGGACGAAGTAGTCGTCGTCCTCGAACCCTTCGGTATCGATCTCGAACACTTCGATACCGGTGTTTTTGTACTCCACCAGGTCGTCCGAGGTGAGGTCGGTTTTGTGTTTGCTGTCGGTGACCTTACCGTCGGATTTGTCGGTGACGCGACGGACCTGATAGTCGTTGTTCTCGGTGTCGATCTCCTCGCCCGGGTAGGCGTAGAGCGTGTCACCCTCGTAGACGCGGGACTCCGAGTACGGCGGGTTGAAGTCGAGCTCACCGGTGACGGACATCGTCACTTCGTCGGACGTGACGGAGCCGGCGGTGGCCTGGAGCGTCAGCTCCTCACCAGCCATGTTGCTGGTGTCGTACGAGAGGGTGACGGATTCGGTTGTCTCGCCTTCGACGGTGACCTCTTCGGAGTCTTCGGTTTCACCGTCGACTTCGAGTTCGACCGTCTCGGTTACGTTTTCGCTTCCAGTGTTCGATACGTCTACCGCAACGTCGATCGTAGTTCCTTCAGACACCGTCTCGAGTTCATCGGCGTTGGTGATCTGAAGGTCGAGGTCCTCGTTCGCTGCCACCGATCCCGCGAATGCGGTCGACATGGCGACAACGGACAGGACCATAATCGCTGCCAGGAACACTGCACGTCCCTTTTCACGATATGTTGCTTCGTTTGTCATGTGTTGTGAGTGTTGTCTGCTTTGGTTGGTTAGCGCACGGTCAACGGAGACGACCATCGGCATCCGTCCGACATGATCATCGCTAGTTCCGACACGGTTCTCCCGGGTGGGGTATTCGTGAGATCATTCCGTCGCCGGCATAAGTCTTCTGTTATTACACTTTAGAACAAGAAATAACGACTGCTGAGATAACAATAGTATCTTCTAATCAAATAATATATCTATTCGGGGTTTGGCTATTCGTGCGCGAAAGAAAAATAAATGAATAGTGATCTTCGGCTCGGTTGTACTCGTCTCTTCCTCGAAAATACACTCCACGTCAGACATCCGTCTTCCAAAGCATTATTAGTTATCACCAATAACTACAGCATGCCCATCCAGACGAGCTATCGTCTGGAGGCATTCCATCCCCCCATCCGCTTGTCAATCCACCCCCCAGTGAAACGACGCTCGCGGCTGGGTCTGCGGTGAGCACACTCCCATCACCGCTCTCGCAACTCCCCCCTTTCACTCGAGTGCTGTAGCGCGTCGTGTCCTCTATCCGGAAACGCTGGACTCGTGAGCCCGTTCGTCGCGACGATATTCGTCAACGGAGTGGGCAGAACTGTTTTACCGGTTCACCGGCCTCTCCCAGTGAATGGGTGAGAGAGAACTGACGGCAGTCGTGGAAGGAACTACAGCCGCGTACGACCACGAAGGTACCCTCGAGTCCGTCGATATTCGACTGACCTACGAGACGACCCTCGAGACGAACGCCGGCAAGAAACGCGTTACCTACGGCGCGCCGCGGTTCCGGTTCGCGGTCGATCCGGACGGCTGTGCCCGACTTGCTGAGATCGAGAGCCGCGACCCGGACGGGACGCGGGACGCGTCCGCGGGCGGCGTCTCCCTTGCGGACTTCCGTGCGTTGCCGGCGGCCGTCGAACTCCTCGAGGAAATCGGCGACGTTTCCCGCGTCGAACCGGTCGAGCGGTCCGTCGCCGATCGGATCGACGAGATCGGTGCCGTCGAGTTCGAAGCGGAGTGAGCGCGGCTGGCGGCCGGATACCGAGATCACAGGAGTGCTGAAAGGGCTAGCCCGACGGCGACTCCCAGAACTGGAACGTCCAGTCGCGAAAACGAAAGCGCGGGTAACGTCGGATTCCACGCGAAACACCGCGCCCGCAGTGCAAGCGACAGGCGATCCGCTCGATCGAACGCCCGCGAGAGGCCGAGCAGACCGAGCGTACTGGCGCGCTCGAGCACGCTTCGTTCGGTTCCGAGACGCGCGGCAATCGCGTCGCGGATGGTTCGCATGTCACTCCTGAGTACCGGGAGAAACCGGAAGACGAGCGCGATCCCGATACCGAGAAGCTGACCCGGTTTTCCCGGGATCGTCCGCTGGATCGCGGCTCGCGAGTGTCTGACCGGCGTCGAGCGAACGTACGCAGCGCTGACAAACAGGATCAGGAGCACGCGATAACTCGCCCGGGCGGATGCGCGTCCTCTCTCGAGGTCGATCCAGGGATCGCCGATCGTCGCCGCCGCGGCCAGCGGAGCGATGGCGAGCACGACGACTGCGAACCGGTAGGCATAGAGCAGGTTCCCCAACGGGACCCGTGCTGTGGCGAGCGCGACCAGCGTCACGACGGAGAGGACGAGCAACGCTCGAGGACCGGTGTGTGCCAGTGCGGTCGCGGCGAAGCCGAACTGGACCGCTAGCTTCGAGCGTGGGTCGAGCCGGTGGGCGAACGTCTCGTCGGGTTCGTAGGTGAGCATCGGTGTGTCACGGGACGCGAACGTCGAGCGCCGCGAGTTCCTCGCATGCCTGCTCCGGTGGGTCGTCGACGACGACGCGACCGTCACCCATCGCGATGACGCGGTCGGCGAGCTCGAGGACGTCACGAAGGTCGTGAGTAGCGAGCAATACGCCGGTTCCGTCGGCGGTCAGCGACTCGAGGTGTGACAGTACCGACCGGCGCGCGCGGTCGTCTAGCCCGGTGAACGGTTCGTCGAGGACGAGATGCATCGGGGCCATCGCAAGCGCGCCAGCGATGGCGACGCGGGCCTGTTCGCCCCCCGAAAGCGCCTCGATTCGTTCGTCCTCGCGGCCCGCCATGTTCACCGCCTCGAGTGCGGTCGTCACCCGGCGGTCGATCTCGTCGCGGTCGAGGCCGAGGTTTTCGGGGCCGAACGCGACGTCGGCACCGACCGTCGCCGCGACGAACTGATCGCGCGGGTGCTGGAAGACCATGCCGACGCTCGAGCGGGCGGCGATGGGATTTTCGTCGACCGGCGTGTCGTCGACGAGGACGTCGCCGGCGTCGGGCGTCAACAGCCCGTTGCAGTGTCGCAACAGGGTCGTCTTGCCGCTCCCGTTGGCGCCCGCAAGCAGCACGAATTCGCCGTCGTCGATCGTCAGCGAGACGTCCTCGAGAACGGGGACGTCGCCGAACGCGTAGGAGACGGATCGGAACTCGATCATCCGGTCGCTACGTTGGATCGATCCGGCCGCTTTTGACGATGGCGACGGCGGCGGCGATCTTGAGCAGGTCGCCGGGGATCAGCGGCAGCGTGACGACGGTGAACGATTCGGCGAGGGTCGTCTCCGTCACCCACGCGAACCACGAGAACCCGGCGAGGTAGACGACGACAGTCGCCGCGGCGAGGGCACACAGCAGGACCGGCAGGGTCGTCTCCGCCGGATCACGGACGGTACGGCCGCGGTGGACGACGGCTCCGACGAGCAGCGCGCCGACCGGAAACGAGAGGAGAAAGCCGCCGGTGTTTCCGAGAAGGTACCCGAACCCGCCGTTCATGCCGGCAAACACCGGCGCTCCGAGCGCGCCGGCCCCGAGGTAAAACACCATCGAGAGCGTTCCCCAGACGGGGCCGAGAAAGAGTCCCGCCAGAAAGACCACGAGCAGTTGCATCGTTCCCGGAACCGCCGAGATCGGGATCGGGATCATCGACGCAACCCCCATCAGCGCCGCGAGCAGGGCCGCCCGAGCGAACTGTCGGACGACGGTGTCGTCGACGAGTTCCACCGAGTGCTGGTCGGTTTCCATACGCCACCTCTCTCGTAAACCCGGATCAAAACTTCGGTTTCCGAGGGCGCGGTGTCTCTCCGCTGTCATTCCGTCGGGTCGATCGGTTCGAACGGGGCGACGGTACGTGGGCGATCGCGATCGGTTCGCCGGCCGTAATCGGGGATTGTGTCAGCGGTGGAGCCGAAACGACCGGCGCGCTTATGCGTCGGTTCGGTCGGGTGGTGTGAAACGAATGCGCTCCGGGTGTACGCAGTTCGGCAAGGCGGAGTATCGCAGGGTGAAACCGGGACGGCGATCGCATTCCCCCGGTGCGGGCCGGAAGGCGGGATCGTCACGACCGGGACAGCGCTGTGTGACGGGTCGATTGCAGCGAGGGCGTCCATGAGGAAAACGGGCTCCGCGGTCGTGCTGGTCGCCGTCGCCGCGATCACGAGCGTCGTCGCGCTGCCGCTCCTTGCCGGAGTGTCGGGATCGGCCGTTCGCGACGGAACTACCGGTGTGGTGGAGGGACCACCGGCCGAGGCGGAGACGACACCGATGACGCCCGACGCGAGGGACGCGGGGACGAACGGAACGCAAGAACACGAGACGGCCGTCGATGACGGCGTCGACGAGGGCATCGCGCTCGTCGAGACACAGGGCATCGAAGTGACCCAGCAACAGCGAGCGGCCGCGATCGACGGGGCGGGCGAAGCAGTCACACAACACCTGCAAGCCGACGCCCAGCAGGTACAGGCGGCGACGGCGGGTGCGGTCCACGGTGCGTTGGTGCAGGAACAGCGGGTGAACGCGACCCAGATTCAGCATGCGGTCGCGGGAGCGATCGACGGCGCGCTCGACCACCGCGGGACCGCCAGCGCGAGCCAACTCCAGAGCGCAGCGTGGGGCGGGACACACGGTGCGCTCGCTCAGGCACACCGCGCGACCGTCGACCGGATTCGGGCCGCCGCCCGTGGTGGCGCTTCGGGTGCCGCAAGCGAGGCCGGGACGACCGACGACGCGACCCCACTCGTCCGGGAAGCCGCACAGGGGAGTGCCTACGGCGTCCTCGAGCAGTACCAGCGGCTGACGGTCGAGCAGCGCCAGCGGGTCACGCTCTCGCACCTCTTTCACGCCGCGGCGGGCGCTGGTGCGGGCGCACTCGAGGGCAGCGTGTCCGCGGTCGAACGACAGCAGCGGGTGACGGCCGAACAGTCCCAGCGGGTGACGATGAAAGAAGTACAGGAGGCCGCCAGCGGGGCGGCCAAGGGGGCGCTCGTCCAGCGGCAGGCGGCGACGGTCGAGCAGACTCAGGCCGTGGCCCGCGGTGCGGGTATGGGGTCGTTGCAGTCGATCCGGACGATCCGGCTCGAGCAGCGCCAGCGGATCACGATCGATCGGATTCACGCCGCGTCGTTCGGCGCTGCAACCGGATCGATCGCGGCGGCCGAGACGGCGACCGTCGAACAGCTTCAGGCGGCGGCTGACGGCGCTGCCGGCGGCGTGCTCGCTCAGCAACAGGCCGTTTCGGTCACGCAGATCCAGTATGCAGCGGCGGGCGCAGCGAAAGGCGTAGTCGAGTCGACGGTCCAGCAGGGACTCGAGGTCGAGCACGTCCGGGCCGCCGCAGCCGGTGCCGGCGAGGGCGCGGTCGTCCAGCAACAGGTCGTCGACGCCGTCCAGATCCAGACCCTCGCGGGCGGCAGCGCTGCGGGGGTTCTCTCCCAGTCCCGGCGGGTGACGGCAACACAGACCCGGTCGGCTGCGGCGGTTACGAGCCGGGAAACGGCGCGAGCCGTCCAGCGCCAGCGACTCACCGTCACGCAACTCCGGACGCTGGCGGAGTCGACAGCGGCCGACGCGGCGAGCTACGCCGGCCGGGAAGGGATCGACGACGGGGCGGAACTCGTCCAGCACGTCGAGATCGAACTCGTCCAGCGACTCGAGGACGTCGACGAACGCGAGGGGACGGCCACGATCACCGTCTCCGAGCAGACGTCCGCCGGCGACAGCGTGGTCGTCGACGAGATAACCCTTTCCGAGGGCGGGTTCGTGGCGGTCTACGAGGGGATCGCGGTCGATGTCGATCCCGATGGAATCCGCGGCGTCTCACCGTATCTCGAGCCGGGCAACCACGAATTCCTCGAAATCGAGCTCGAGGAACCGCTGGAGGAAAGTCAGCCGATCGTCGCCGCCGTCCACCACGATACGACCGACGACGAGACGTTCCGGTACGCCGCCACCGACGGGGCCGCGGACGAGCCGTACGTCACTGCGAGCGGTTCGCCGGCCCTCGACGGCGCGTTCGTTACCGTCGAGGACCGACCGGACGAACCCGAGGCGACGCTCGCCGTGAGCGATCAGGCGGGGTCCGGCGCGTCGCTGACCGTCGACGAGGCGATCGCGTCCGTCGAGTACGCCGTCGTCGTCACGGACGAGGACGGCCAGGAACTCGGCCGGACCGATCCGATCGCCGCGAACGAGTCCCTCGAGAACGCGTCGATCGGCTTGGAGCCGGCGCTCGAGGACGGAGCCACGCTCGAGGTGACCGTCGTCGCGGCGGCCGACGGCGAGTCGCTCGCGACCGAGACGGTCGACTACGACCTCGACGAGACGGTCGACGATCTGTTCGTCGAGTACGCCGACTGCACCCGGGTCGAGATCGAGGGAACGCTCGAGGAGGGCACGACGCTGTATCCGCGGACGCTCTGGTACGATTCGGCCGGTCCCGGTGATGCGTTCTACAGCGGGGTCACGGCCGGCGAGGAAGTTGACGCCCCGTTCACGGGGACGGTCGTGATGGCGGTCGGCGAGGCGTTCGATATCCGGCAGGTCGACGCGGAAACCGTCGTCATCGAGGTGCCCGACGAGGGACGGTTCGGTTCGTTCATCGTCCCGTGGATCAACCAGCCGGCCGAGGCCGAATCGACGCTGGCGACGCCGCCGGCGGCACTCGAGTGTGGTGATGCGATCCAGCCGGCACGGCCGACGACGACCGTCGAAACCGTCGAGGAAATCGCCGACGGCTTCGCCGTGACCTTCGGCTACGAGAACCCGAACGATGCGGCGCTTCCGGGCGGCGAGTTCGTCGCGGGAACGACGGCCGACCAACCGGTCGAAGAACTCGAGCCGGGGGACGGCGAGTTCACCGTCGAGTGGACGCCCGAAACCGACGACGAACGACTCGTCTGGGCGGTTCCGATGGCGGACTTCGGCTACGACGACCCGGTTCGCGCCGAGACCGATCCCGCCGGCGAGTACGACCGGTCCGAGGCGTTCGCCGTGGAGTTCGTCGACTGTTCGCGCGCCGAGGTAACGGGGTCGTTCGAGGACGGCGACACGATCATCGTCGCCACCGGCTTCTACGAGTCCGGCGGATTCGGCAACACCATGGGCGAGTACGCGATCACGGTCGGCGAGGACGTCGACGCACCTCTCGAGGGGACGATCGTCTTCGAGACCGGGACGGCGTTTACCGTCTCCGAAACGGACGAGGGTGCGATCGTCGAGGTGCCCGAAGGCGCGTTCGGCGCGGCGATCACCGGCATCGTCTCGCCGGACGCGACTCCCGGCGAGATCGACCACCCGAACCCCGACGCCGGTCGGTGTATCGCCGAGGTCCGCCCCGAACTGCCCGCGATCACCGTCGAGGAGACGACCTCGACCGCGGACGCCATCGAAGTGACCTTCGGCTACGAGAACCCGAACGACGCCGCGTTGCTCGTCGGCAGCGAGTTCATCGAGGGGACGACCGCCGACGAACCGATCACCGAACTCGAGCCGGGGGACGGCGAGTTCACCGTCGAGTGGACGCCCGAAACCGACGACGAACGGCTCGTCTGGGCGGTCGATATGGACAACTACGACTACGAGGAGGTGCTCACCGCAGCGACCGACCCTGCGGGTGAGATCACACCCACTGAACCCGCGGCGTTCGCCGTCTCGATCGCCGATACGAACGATCCCGTCGAACGCGGGGTCCCGCTCGAGGTCGATGCGGCCATCGAGAACGTCGGCGACGAGGCGGGGACACAGGTCATCGAACTCGCCGTCGATGGCGTCGTCGTCGATTCGGCGTCGGTTTCGCTCGAACCGGGGGCGACAGAATCCGTTCCGCTGACCGGCGAAACGGACGGCCTCGAGCCCGGCGAGTACGGGCTCGAGGTCTCGAGCGGGAACGAGACCGTCGCTACGGCGGTGACGATCGAGGGGATCGCCGACCCCGAGCAGCCGGAACCCGAGCCACCGACGTCGCCGGAGCCCCCTGCTCCGGCGGACCCTGAACCGCCCGTAACTCCGGCCCCCGAACCACCGGCCGCTCCGGACGGCCCGGCTGCATCCGCCGTGCCCGACTCACCCGCCGCTTCGGACGCGCCCGAGCCGGCGGCCGAGGGGAACGAAACCGACGGGACCGCCGAAACCGACGAGTAATCGCCGAGAGTCGGTCCCGGTAGGCGGCGCGTAGCCGTTGCTAGCGAGTCGGGTGTCACGATACGGAATCGGTCGCCAGTGCTGGCGACGAGCGGTCAGTGCTGGTGGCCGGTCGCTTCGCCGAACGTCACGCCGAACCGCTCCTCGAAGAGATCCATCACGCGCTCCTCTTGTGCCTCGAGTTCCTCGTCCGCGCCGTCGCCGTGGTGGACGAGGTGGTGTGCGCGGCTGGCAAACGAGAGCAACACGACGTCGCCGACGGTTTCGGCGGCGGTCTGGTCACCCTCCGCCACGAGGTCGACGAGCCCCGCAGGAACGGTGATCTCGTCTGCCGTGTCGTCGCCGTTGATCGAGAAGGTGATCGTATCTACTTCGTCGGTCATACCACTACGGTCGGGAAGCGTCCCTAAAGGTGCTGTGGCTTGCACCGAGCGCGGTCGTTCGGTCGTTTCCCCCGTGGTGTTTTTGCCCATCGGCGACGAACGCCGACGTATGCCACGGATCGAACTCGAAGAGGAAACCGTCGAGCGACTCGATGCACTGCGGGTCGAGGACGAGTCCTACGACGAGCTCGTCACCGAACTCATCAACATCTACGAGACCAGCGAGTACACGCTGTTTCACGCCGGCGACTGACCGCTGTCGTTCGAACTCGAGCCGCCCGGTCGTCCGTGGCGGGGGCCGGGCACGCGGGATTACTCGCTCGCGTCGGCGGCAGCGGCCTCCCGGACCGACTCCCACCGCCCCTTTGACTCGAGGTGGGACTGTAACTCCTCGGCGTACTCCTGGGTGAGCCGTTCGGCCGCCGCTAGCTGGTTTTCGTGATCGTCGCCGCCGTCACCGCCCATTCCGAGCGCCCCTTTGATCGAGTCGACGATGCCGCCGGACGAACCCGAGTCGCCGACGCCGCCGGCGGGGCCGCCCATCGCGCCCATCCCCGACTGGACGTCCTCGAGTTCGGGGATGATCTGGTCGACCTTCTCGGTGTTGGCGACGATCCGGGCCTTTTCGGGATCGGTGGGCCGTTCGATCTCGAACTCCGTCGCGGTCATGATGAGGCTCCACTGCTGGCTCGAAAACTCCGAGCTCGCGATCCGCGAGGAGAACTCCTGATCGACGGTCATTCGTTCGCCGACGATCCGATCCGTCCACGGCTGATCGCTCATACCAGCCGGTTCGATCGGTAGCTGTATCAGGGTTTCCCTCGCCCGGAACGACCCAGCGGTCGAGCGGTCGGTCGAGGCAGTCAGTCGAGGCGGTCGGACGTCTCCTCGTACCGGGTCGCGAGTTCGGCGTACCGGTCGGCCGTCGCCTCGAGATGGGGGTCGTCGACCTCGGCTTTCGGTTCGGCGGGCGCGCCGGCGACGAGCGTCGAAGGAGGGACCGTCGTCCCCTCCGTCACGACGCTGCCGGCGGCGACGACGGCACCCTCGCCGACGGACGCTCCGTCGAGGACGACGGCGTTCATGCCGACGAGCGCACCCGATTCGACGGTCGCGTCGTGGACGATGGCGCTGTGACCGACCGTCGCGGACGGCTTCAGTTCGGCGTCCTCGTGGAGGACGGCGTTGTCCTGTACGTTTGCCCCTTCGCCGACGACGATCGTCCCGTGGTCGCCACGGAGCGTGACGTTCGGCCAGACGCTGGCGTCGGCCTCGATCACGACGTCGCCGATAACGACCGCGGCCTCGTCGACGTACGCCGAGTCGGCGATCCGCGGCTCCATCCCGTCGAACGAACGCAACATGTCTGCCCGTCTCTCGAGGCGGCCCCTTGAATCTGCCCATCGGTTCGTCACGTCCGGAGAGCCGTATTACGGCCCGAAGTAGCTATCTTTAAACAGCGAGAGAACCCCGCCATGAAACGGCGGGCGTGAATCGCGTCACTCAACTCCACAATTCACCGCTCGATGGAAGACCGGATATTCCACGCTAATACAGGTCGTCTCCGACCGAACTGGATCGGTTCCGGGACTGCTCGGGACGGTCCCGTCCCAACGTATTTTGGCACTAGCGATAAGCATCGAGCCGTGATACGTGGCGAGTGCAGCGGACGTGATGGTTGGTATCCGACCATCGTTCCGCTGGCGTGTCATCCCACCACCTCACCCCATCACTCGACCGCGCCGGCTCGACCGGCGACTTGGGTCGAACCCCCCCTTCGTTCCTCTCTCTCTCGGCTCACTCGTTCGGGAGACGCTCGGAGAGCCGATCGAACCGATCCCGTGCTCGCTCCCGCCGCTTTCGTTCGTCCGCGTCGCGATACTGCAGTTCGAGGTGTGACTCCGTCTCCCGAACGTCGGTCGTCACCTCGAAGACGGCACCTTCGTGTCGTCCCGCCGTCGGCAGGGTCTCGAGGTCGAACGACCGTTCGTCGACGACCCCGCCGTCGTCCTCGAACAGGAGCACTGCCGTCTCACCGTCGACGATCCGGTCGAGGACTGCGGTGTAGCTGGTCCCCATCAGGGACCAGTAGGCACGGCAGCACCATCAATCGGTGGTCGATCGGGCGGGCCCTCGAGCGCCGACTGTGGGTTCGTTTCGCGAGCCTCGTGTTTCCGTTCGAGCAGCGTCGTCGGGTCCGTCGGCCCGTCGCGTTCGGTCGACACCGAGACGGTTTCGCCGTCGGTCGACACCACGACATCGCCGTGAACGCCGGTCCAGTAGGTCTCGATATCGCGCTCGGCGAACGCCTCGAGCACTTCGTCGTGTGGGTGGCCGTACTGGGACTCGCGTGCGCTCGAGACGACGGCGATATCCGGAGCGACGGTCCCGAGGAACGGTGCCGTCGAGGAGGTCGAGGAGCCGTGGTGGCCGGCCTGATAGGCGTCGGCCGCGAGGGCGTCGCCGTACTCCTCGACCAACCGCTGTTCGGCCGTCCGTTCGGCGTCGCCGGTCGTCAGATAGGAGAACGAACCGAAGTCGACGGCGAGCGTGACGCTGTTGGCGTCGAGACCGACGCCGGAATCACCCTCGGGCGGGTTCAGGACGGTCGCCTCGACGCTCTCGTCCTCGAGCGGGAGCGTGTCGCCCGCGGCGACTTCGAACAGTTGCACGTCGTTGGCTTCGATCGCGTCGAGGTAGTTCTCGTAGGTCGCGCTCGTGTGTGGGACGCCGGAATCGTAGGCCGCACCGACGCCCTCGCCGTGTTCCTCGAGATACTCGACGACGGCCGCGTGCCCGCCGATGTGGTCGGCGTGGGCGTGGGTCGCGATCAGGTGATCGATGCGATCGATATCGTGTGTCTCGAGGTAGTCGATGACCGCCGCACCGTCGTCACGCCAGTCACCCGTATCGATCAGGATCGTCTCGTCGCCCGGCGTGACGACGAGGGTCGAATCCCCCTGCCCGACGTCGATGTGGTGGATCTCGAGGGAGCCAGCCGCGGCCTCCTCGACGTCGGCGGGCTCGGAGCCGACGTCAATCCCGGTCCCACAGCCCGCCAGCACGACGAGGAGTGACAGAAGGAGCAGGTGAAGCCGTCGCACATTCGTTTCGATGCGCCCGTCGACTATGTGCGTTCGGTTCGCAATACCCGAAAAACTGGTAGTAAAGTATAGGATTCCTGTTCGAGCGCCGACAGCGGTCCCGACCTAGAACGCGTTGCCTTCGAAGGTCGTCTCCGCGTGCAGGTCGCCCTTCAGCGCGTCGTGGACCTTACAGAGTTCGAACGCGCGCTCGATGATCTCGTCACCGGTTTCGTCGTCGACGTCGGCTTCGACGCGGACGTCGAACCGGACCGACTCGAGTTTGTCGTCGTCGTTGAGTTCGCCGGTCGTCTCGATCTCGACGCGACCGAGATCGTCGACGCCGCGTTGCTGGCCGCCGACCCGCAGCGCGGGGACGTAACAGGAGCCGTACGCGGCCAGCAGGGTCTCGAGCGTGTCCGGCGCGTCCTCGCCGTTGGCGTCGACCGCCGTCTCGAACTCCCGGATCTCGTTCGTGGCGCTGAACCCCTCTTCGGCGACAGTGGTGACCTCTTTCGCCATAGCAGTCGGGAAAACGGTGGCCGACGCTGTAAACGTTGTTCTCCCGGAGGATACCGTCGCTACGTTCGACAAGCGCGCGAACGGGTGGCCGGTATCGGCGCGTGACCTGCGAAAACGGCGCGTCGGGTTCGGGGAGCGTGAGTGTGAGTCAGGCCTCGAGTTCGAACGGCTCGTCGGCCTCGAGAACGTGGACGTCGGCGTCGCTGCCGGTGCCTGTCACTTCGCTTTCGAAGTCTTCGGGGTCCTGCTCGATCGGCGGGAAGGTATCGTAGTGTTGCGGGAAGGCGTGGTCGACGTCGAGCCAGTCGACGGCGATGGCGGCCTGCTGGGGCCCCATTGTGAAGTGGTCGCCGATGGGGACGGCGGCGGCGTCGGGCTCGAGGTAGGGGCCGATGACGTCGCGCATCTCGGTCATGAGCGCGGTGTCGCCGGTGTGATAGAAGGTCGTCGACTCGCGGTCGGCGACCTGCGTCGGCTTCGTGTCCGAGACGACGAACCCGGTCGGCATGCCGGCGTCGACGTCGTACTCGGTCATGATCCCGTTCGTGTGGTCAGCACGGTGCATGGTGACGAACGCGTCCCCACACTCGACGGTGCCGCCGATGTTCATCCCCATCCCGCCGACGGCGTCCTCGAAGCCGAACTCCTCCTGACAGTAAGAGACGAGTTCCGGCGTCGCGACCAGCGTCGCCTCCGAGAACGCGCCGGCGTCGGCGATGTGGTCGGCGTGACCGTGTGTCAACAGCACGTAATCCGGCGTCTCGACGTCCGCCGGCTCGAGGTCCGTCTTCGGGTTGTCGAAGAACGGGTCGATCAACAACTCGGTGTCGCCAACGGTGACGTGCCACGTCGAGTGGCCGTGCCAGGTGAGCTCCATAGCGTTCGAACTGTCGGGTGAGATGAACTTAAAACTGGGTGTAGAGGGTTCCACGCGCCCCCACGGACGGCGTTCGGCTGTCGAGGGCGACGATGGCGGCGTCGCGGTGAGCGGCCCGCTCGAGCGCCGAACCGTCGTGGCGGCGATGCCGTGTCGTTTTTTATCCGGAACGCGTACGGCGACCATGCTCGCGCTGACACTCGAGGAGTTCATGGTCGAGTTGAACGAGGGGTCGATCAAAAATGTCGGGCCGAACAACAAGTCGGCGACGGTCAAACTGTTCGACGTCGAATCCGCCGAGGCCCGGGAGTTCGGCGACAAGCGCGTCAAACTCGTCTTCGAGGACGAGGACGGCAACGAGATGCAGGTCTCGCTGTTTCCCGAGGACGTCGAACGGATCGCAAGCGACATCGAGTCGCTCAAAGCGGAGTCGGCGGTCTTCGAGGACGCGTAGGGACGACCGGACCCGAACGTGGCCGTCCGGCGATCGCATTTCGACAACCGTTTTAGGGCGAAACTGCTTGATGCGAGTAGATGGGTAACTGTATCATCTGTGGCACACCCGTTGACGGCGAGATCTGCGAGAGTCACGAGGAGGACGTTGTCTTCGAGTTTCACGGCTCCGAGCCCTCGCAGCTTACCCCCAGCCGCTACTACCGGGGGACCGTCGACGGCTACGCCGACTTCGGTGTCTTCATCGACATCGGAGCACACGTAACAGGCCTGTTGCACAGAAGCGAACTCGACCAACGGATCGAAAGTCTCGACTGGGAACCGGGCGACGAAGTCTTCGTCCAGGTACTCGACGTCCGGGACAACGGCAACGTCGACCTCGGCTGGTCGATTCGCCAGCGCGAACGCGAGTTCCGCGGCAAACTGATCGAGACTGCCGACGACGAGTTCCGTCCCGAGGAGTTCGAGGACGGCTCCGACGGCGAGTCCGACGCGGAATCCGACGACGTGACCGCCGGCGAGTACCAGGCATCGACCGACGAACCCGGCTCGGTCGACGAGGGCACCACGTCTCCCAACGCTAACGCGACCGAGACCGTCGCCACCGGAAGCGGCACCGGAAGCGGCAGCGGCTCCGTCGCAACCGAGACCGCCGCCCCGTCGACGCCGGCGACCGACGACGCCGCCGACGCGACGCCCGAGGCCGAACCGGCGCTCAAGCGAACGACGATCGACGCGATCGAACAGCAGGTCGGCAGCGTCGTTCGACTCGAGGGCGAGATCACCGGCGTCCGACAGACCAGCGGTCCAACGGTCTTCGAACTGCGCGACGAAACCGGCACCGTCGAGTGTGCGGCCTTCGAGGAGGCCGGCGTGCGCGCCTATCCGGACGTTGACGTCGACGACGTCGTCGCCCTCGAGGGCGAGGTCGAGCGCCACCACGGCGACCTCCAGATCGAGACCGAATCCCTCGACGTCCTCGCCGACGAGGACCGCGACGCGGTCCTCGAGCGCCTCGAGAACGCGATCGAACAGCAGGCGCGTCCGGCCGAGATCGACCTGCTCGCCGACCACGAGGCGGTGACCGCCGTCGAGGACGGCCTCGCCGACGCCGCGACCGCGATCCGACGGGCCGTCATGGAGGCCCGGCCGATCGTCGTCCGCCACGGCGCGACCGCCGACGGCTACGTCGCCGGCGCTGCGCTCGAACGCGCGGCCCTGCCGCTGATCCGCGAGAAACACACCCGCGAGGACGCCGAGTATCACTACTTCGAACGCCGACCGCTCGACGGCCGGGTCTACGACATGGACGCCGCGACCGACGACGTCACCGCGATGCTCGAGGCCCGCGACCGCCACGGCGAACAGCTTCCGCTTGTCGTTCTCGTCGACGCCGGCTCGACCGCCGAATCCGTCGACGGCTACGACCTGCTCTCGCTGTACGACGCGGAATCGATCGTGATCGACGACAGCCGCGCCGACGACGAGATCACCGACGCCGTATCGGTCGCCGTCGCGCCGTCGCTTACCGACGTCGATGTTTCGGACGTGACCTCGACGGCGCTTACCGCGAACGTCGCCGCCCACGTCAACGACGACGTCCGGGGCGATCTCGAACACCTCCCCGCGGTCAGCTACTGGGAGGACACGCCCGAGGCCTACCTCGAACTGGCGAGCGAGGCCGGCTACGACGAGACCGCTATCTCCGAGCGCCGCGAAGCCGTCGCCCTCGAGTCGTACTACCAGTCCTACAAGGACAAACGAGAACTCGTCGCCGACCTGCTGTTCGACGGTGAGGCCGTCGAGCGGCCACAGGACGGCGACCTTGCCGGGCACGTCTCCGAGCAGTTCCGCGCGAAACTCGAAACCGAACTCGGGACCGCACGGGAGAACCTCGAGACCGAGGCAGTCGACGGGATCACCGTCGCCGTCCTCGATACGGCGGCGTTTACCCACCGGTACAACTTCCCGACGACGACGCTCCTGCTCGATGCGTTGCACCGCCGCCAGCGCGACGACGGGCCGTTCGTAACCCTCGGTGTCGGTGACGACGAACTCCACGTTCGTGCGACCGACTCGCTGAACGTCCGCGAGTTCGGCGACGCGATCGCCGAAGCGGCACCCGATGCCGGCGTCCACGTCGTCGGCGGTCGGGACGGACACATCGAGTTCCTCCCCGGCGAACGCGACGCCGTTCGCCAGGCCGCACTCGAGGCCCTCGACGAGACGCTCGCGTAAGGCTCGTTCTCCCCTACCGTCCGCACGACCGACCAGCGACGGTGCCGCGTCGAACCCTCCGTTGGAGCCATGTGAGTCGAACCGGACAGTCGTGGTGGCTCCCGGCGCTTGTCGTCGGGTATGCCGTCGTCGTTCCATTGGTCGCGACGGTGTTCAACGACGAGATGGATCGTCATCACCGATCGAGAACGCCCACGGGATCCGGCCGGACAGAGGCAAACGCCGAACCGGAACGAGCCGAAACCGACACTCGAGACACCCTTGAGACCCTCCGCGAGCGGTACGCGGCGGGGGGACTCACCGACACAGTTCGAACAGAAACTCGAGCGACTACTGAACACGGAACCCCTCGAGGACGCCCATGAGTGGGCTGAAACAAATCCGACCGAACTGCTTCAAAAAATGTCGATGAAGAGATTCGACTCTAGTCTCCACTGTGTCCGTAATCGGTTTGTTGTTAGTCTCGGACTTCGTATTCTACTCTGTGTGTATGGCTTACCGTCTCTGTCGTTTGGTTCGGATTCGTCGTTGAAATATCAACCTCGAACGTAACATCGTGTTTATACGTCCCGGAAGGTGGATATCCGTCGCTGGCCCGTCTAAAGTTAATCCACGTCTCGAGTCCGTAGAGTTCTTCACCAATATCGGCCCAATCGGCGGTTAGACAACCCCTGTTTTCCCCATCACACGAACTCGTTTTTATGGATACATTATCATCATTAAAACTCCCCAATCCGAAAGGACTCGGCAGTGGAATCACGTTTCCGGCCGTTGCGTTATACGCCGTGTTAAGGGCGAATTGGAACAAATCGGATCCGCTGTCACGGGTATTCTGATTCCCGTTTTCCGATGCTGCCGAATCTAGTAGTGCGGGAGTCTCTCCGAACGGAGCCGATACCGGTTCGACCTCAATCGAGACATCCCTCAAATACGTAGTATAGGAACTGTTGTCGGGACTTTGATACGGGATTTGCCACGTCATACCGAGTTTAAAGCTGTCCGCAGAGTTCGGGAACGAGTCACCTGCTGCTGAAACAGTAGACGCCGGTTCAGCGATAACGCCCCCGTTCCGCGCAGTCACTTCGGTCTCCGCTACATCATTACTGGTGCCCTTTTCCTCGAAACTAACGCCGTCGCCATCGCTACCTCCGCTACCCCCGCCACAGCAGGGCATATAGTCTCCGGCCGCTGACGTGCCTGTGGCTGCGACCAACGAACCGATTCCTACGGCAGAGGCGCTAGTTACCTTCAACAACTTTCTCCTGTGGATATTACCATCCATAACCCCATTGGAATATGGGAATAATAATAAACTTTTGGGCAGGATCTACATCGAATATTCCACACCCTGTTTAGAACCCCGTGAGACGCCATCGATGTGTAGACAAGCGACTTCCGGGGCAGTCAGCCTATCGACACCAGTAGTATGAACTGCTTGGCGGTTCGCTTGCCGGCGACGCACTGCTCGCGGATGGTTCACTTGAGCGACGATATGCTGAGAGGATCGGACCGGTACTCGAGGACGGGTTTGCACTGAGTAGCGCCACTTCCGTCTCGTCAATCCTCGTCCGGCGGTTCGGTTTCGGTCTGCTCGCGTCGCTCTCGATCCACCGCCGACGGATCGGGCCAGGTGACGCTCCCGAGAAACGGGATGCCGATCCGCTCGGCGGCGCGGGCGATCATGTGTGCGCCGGTCGGCACGGTCAGGAAGAGAAAGGCGATCCCGATGAGCGCGGTCAGGCCCTCGTCGCCCGGGCCGAACTGGACGAACCCCGCCATGAAGATGGCGGCGGTGCCAAGCGTCGTGGGCTTGCTCGTGGCGTGCATCCGGTTGTAGACGTTCGGCAGGCGGAGCAGCCCGATGGTCCCGACCGTCAGGAAGAACGTGCCGACGGCGATCAGCGCGATCACGAGCGCGGTCCGGATCATTCGATCACCTCCCCTTCGGTGACGAACTTGGCGACGGCCACGGTCGCGATGAAGCCGATGATCGCGAGCACGAGACTAACGGTGATGAACAACCCGCGGTCGGTCTGGATGGCAAACAGGACCGCGATGGCGACGACGTTCGTGGCGATGGCGTCCAGTGCGACGACCCGGTCCGGGTTCGTCGGGCCGTAGATCACCCGGTAGCTACAGAGCACACAGAGCCCGCTGACGAGTATCAGCGCGGCCCTGACCGTCGTCTCGAGAAGCGCCGGCTCCAACGGGTCACTCATCGTCGACACCTCTACTGTCGCGGACCGTCGTCCGTTCCCTTTCCCCGCCCGAGACGACGATCTCCGGCGGGCGGTCATCCGGCGACGCGTCCTCGTCGAACATCACGAGGGCGTAGTCTTCCCATCTTCGGATCGGCGCTGCGATCGCCTCCGGATCCCGCCCGTCGACCGCGTGGACGTACAGTGCGTTGGTTTCCTCGTCGTAATCGAGGGTGACCGTCCCGGGCGTGATCGTGATGCTGTTGGCGATGGTCGTGATCGCGAGGTCGGTCTCGACCCGCAGCGGTAACAGGATCACTTCGGGTTCGATCGGCATCCCCGGCGAGAGCACCCGGTACGCCACGTCGACGTTCGCGCGGACGACCTCCCACGAGAACGCCGCGAGATAGCGGCCGGCGGCCGGCAACGCGGCCGCCCCGCGGGCGAGGTCGATGCGCTTGATGTACAACCGCCGGAAGACGAACGCGACCGGCAGGCCGACGACGAGGCCGAAGAGGAACTGCCCGAGCAGTGCCGACGGCGTGAGTGCGACGCCGCGGACGAACACCCACAGGACCGCGAAGACGACGCCGGCGACCGGCCACGTTCGAACCCTCATTCAGCCACACCCCCCTCGAGGACGGCCTCCGCGTAGTCGTCGTCGGCCAGCGCGGCCTCCGCGGCCGCGTCGGCGAACTCGTAGACCGGTTCGAACCCGACGCCGACCGTGACGATCGCTGCTGCCAGTCCGACGATCACGCCGACCTGAACGGCGTCGACGGTCGCCTCCTCGACCGCGGGCGTTCGGGTACCCCAGAAGCTCCGGTTCCACGTCCGCGTCGCGTACGCGATCGTCAGTATCGATCCGGCGAGCAACAGGACGATCACCGGCGTCGCCTCCGCTCGAGCCGCCGTATCGAAGACGAGGAACTTGCCGAAAAAGCCCGACAGCGGCGGGATGCCGACGAGTGCGAGCGAGCCGATGAAGAACGCGATCGCAAGCGGCGGTGACCGGCCCGCCAGCCCGCCGAGGTCGACCAGTCGACTCGTTCCGGTCGCCGACCTGACCGCCCCGACCGCGAGAAAGAGCAGCCCCTTCGCGAGCGTGTGGTTGAGCGCATACACCAGCGCGGCGACGATCCCGAGGTGGCGCAGTTCCGGCGTCGTCGCCGCGATTGCGACCGGCACCGCGATAAAGCCAACCTGCCCGATGCTCGAGTACGCGAGGACGCCCTCGATCGAATCGCGGCCGACGGCCCCGAGACCGCCGACGAGGATGCTGGCGGCGGCCATGACGAACAGGGCGGCCCCGACGAACGCGAGCGGCGAGTCGCCGGTGACGGCGAGGCCGGTCCCCGGGACCGCGAGGTCGACGGTGACGGGCGCGTCGGCGAAGACGGTAAACGAGAGGCGAACGATCGCGTAGATACCGACCTTCTTCGTCGCACCGGCCAGCAACGCGGTAATCTGTGGCGGGGCGGCCCGGTAGGCCGTCGGGATCCAGAACTGGAAGGGAACGAGTCCGGCCTTGATCGCAAAGACCGACAACAGCAGGGCCAGCAGGCCGACGACCGAGCCGAGCTGCGGATCGAGTCCGTAGGCCGCCGGGTCGGCGAGCCGCCGGGAGAGTTCGGCCATGTTGAGCGTCCCCATCGTCGCGTAGATGCCGCCGACGCCGAGCAGAAACACGGCGCTTGCAAGCAGGTTGAGCGCGACGTACCAGAAGGCGGCCCGGGTGTGCTGTGGGCCGCCGTAGTAGGCGACGAAGATGTAACTCGCCATCAACATCACCTCGAACCAGACGAACAGGTTGAACAGGTCGCCGGTGAGGAACGCGCCGGTGACGCCAAGCGCCAGGAAGTGAAACAGCGGGAAGTAGTAGCTCCGCCGGTCGATTTCGGGGAGGACACGCGTCGAGAAGACGAGCGAGGCGATCCCGAGGATCGCGACCATCGTCAACATGAACGCCGACAGGCCGTCGGCGACGAGCGTGATGCCAAACGGTGCGGGCCAGCCGCCGACCTGATAGGTTGCGATCCCCGGCGCGTCCGGTGCGAGGACGATATACCAGTCGATGGCTGCGACGGCGACCGCGTAGGCCGCGCCGCCGGCGAGGCTCACGCCGATGCGTCCCCGGGGCCACCGACCGAGCAGCAAACTGCCCACGGCCGCGACGAGGACGACCAGCATCGGCGCGATCACCAGCTGCGATTCCGTTCCGATCGGCAGCGCCGTCAGCGTCTGTATCGTCGTCATTCTCGATCACCGAGTTCGGAGACGTCGAGCGTGTCGTGTTCCTCGTAGACGCGGTAGGAGAGGACGAGCGCGAAGGCGGTCATCCCGAAGCCGATGACGATCGCGGTCAGGACGAGCGCCTGCACCAGCGGATCGGCCGTCGCCGGCACGTGCTCGCCGTGGCCGGCGAGGATAGGCACCGTCTCGGCGGTCCCCTCCGTGATCCCGCCCATCGCAAGCAGGTAGACGTTGGCCGCCTGACTGATGATCGTCAGTCCCCAGACGACACGGATCAGATCCCGTCGGAGGATCAGGAACGTGCCGAGCGCGAACAGCGCGCCGATCACGGCGGCGAGGACGATCGCAGTCATTCGGCTCCCACCACCGAGAGGATCGTCAGCAGGCCACCGACCACCACGCAGTAGACGCCGAAGTCGAACGCGAGCGCGCTGGCGATCTCGACGTGGCCGTAGATCGGGACGCCTTCGAACTCGCGAAACGTCTGGGTCAGGAACGGCTCCTCGAACACCAGCGGGGCCAGTCCACTGAGGACGGCGATCGCCAGCCCGTACTCGAAGACCCGCCGGTAGGCGACGACGACGCGGTCCCGGGAGGGTTCCTTTCCGGGGTCGACGTCGCGGCCGAGCACGCCCCGCTCGAGGAAGTCAAGCCCGAACGCGAGGTAGATGACCGCGAAGGCCGTCGTCGTGAGCACGCCGCCGATGAAGCCGCCGCCGGGGAGGTTGTGCCCCTCCACGAACAGCGAGATGGCGACGACCAGAATGATCGGGACGATCACGCGAGCCGTCGTCCGCATGATGACCGACGTCATTCGTTTTCACCTCCGGCGGTACCGCCGTCGCTGCGGGTACCGGTCGACGCGTCGCCGGGCGGATCGTGTGCGTCGATCCGTTCGTCGCCGCCGTGGCCCCGCATCACGATCAGCGTCAGGATCGAGATCGCTGCCAGCGCGATCACGACCAGTTCGCCGAGCGTGTCGAACCCGCGGAAGTCCACCAGCGTCACGTTGACGATGTTCGTCCCGCCGCCTTCGGGAACGGCCCAGGTGGCGTACTTTTCGGCGACTTCGGTGCCGCCTTCGGGTCGGGCGTCGGTCGTGACGAGGACGGTGACGAACACGGTCGCACCGACTGCCACCGAGACGACGGCGTCGCGAACGACCTTGCCGAGTCCGACCTCGTAGTACTCGGGGATCTCCTCGATCACGAGCAGGAAGATCACGAGCACGAGCGTCTCGACGACCAGCTGGGTCAACGCGAGGTCCGGCGCGCTTGCGAGGATGTAGAAGATGGCGACCATGAAGCCGAGGATCGAGAGCGTGAGGATCCCGGCGACGTGTGATTCGGACCGGACGACGGCAAGCCCGGCGACGACGGCCACGAGCAACACGAGCGCGACCGCGATCGGTGCCTCGATCCCGACGAGATCGGTCGGGACAACGGCTCCCGTCGCGACAAAACCCGCCAGCGCGAGCGTACAGGTGGCACCCAGCGTCCACGTCGCGTACGTCCGGAGCAGTCCGTTGTGGACGTGCGAGCCGAGCCACGAACCCGTACTCGAGAGGCCGTCGACGACGGTATCGTACCACCAGTTCGCGCTGACCGGCGGGATCGCGTCCGGGACCGACCGGATGCCGTCGTGAACGCGCCCGTAAAACGGGTACGCGAGGACGCCGGTTCCGATCGTGACCGCGCTCATCCCGACCGCGGGGGAGTACGACGTCGGCAGGCCGACGTGCATCGTGTGGGCCTCGACGGCCGTCGCGTCGACGCCTGACTGGACGATCGCGCTGACCGCGAGCTCGGGGTTAACGCTGATGACGGCGGCGAGTAGCGCGAGCACGGCCGGCGGGGCGACCAGCGTGACGGCCGGCCGGTGGACGTGTCCGAGGTCGTCGGGCCGGTCGCCGAAGAAAAGCGCGAGAAAGCGAAGCGAGTAGAGGACGGTAAAGACGCTCCCGAAGACGGCGACGGCGGGGTAGAGCAAGCCGAGCAGGCCGATGTCGTGGTGGTGGCTCGCCTCGACGGCCGCCTCGAACAGGAGTTCCTTGGAGTAGAAGCCGTTGAACGGCGGGATGCCGGCCATGCTGAGCGCAACGACGACGGTGATCGCCGCCGTGATCGGCAGGTCGTGCCGGAGGCCGCCGAGGTCGTCGATCCGCCGGGTGCCCGCCTCGTGGGCGATGATGCCGGCGACGAGAAAGAGCGCGGCCTTGAACAGTGCGTGGTTGAGGAGGTGGAAGACGCCGGCCTCAGCGCCGTAGATCGACGTAAACCCGAATCCCGCGACCATCAACCCGAGGTGGCTCGCAGTCGAGTACGCCAGCAGTTCCTTGATGTCCGTGGCGGCGACCGCGAGGATCGCACAGACGGTCATGGTCGTCAGCCCGAGCGTCGCAAACAGGAACAGCCACTCGGGGCCGACGAGCATGGGCCTGACGCGGCCGATGAAGTAGACGCCGACTTTCACCATCGTCGCGGAGTGGAGAAACGCCGAGACGGGAGTGGGGGCAGCCATCGCGTTGGGCAGCCAGAAGTGGAGGGGGACTTGCGCCGACTTGGCCCCGGCCCCGATCGCGAGCAGGCCCAACACCGGCAGAAACAGCCCCTCTTCGCGCAACGCGGCCGCCATCTCCTCGGAGTGGGCGAGCATCGCGGCCAGATCGAACGCGGAGTCGACCCCGGACACGTCGCCCGCGACGACCGCAAGCAAGAGCAAGCCGACCAGCAGGAAGAGGCCGCCGCCGACGGTGACCAGCATGGCCATCCGGGCGGCGTACTGTGAGGAGGCGTCGCCCGTGTAGTGACCGATCAGGACGAACGAACAGAGGCTGGTGAGTTCCCAAAAGAGGAACACCGCGATCAGGTCGGCGGCGAGCGCGACCCCGACGATCGAGCCCATAAACGCGAGCAACGCGGCGTAGAACCTCACGAGACCGGATTCACCGTGCATGTACGCTGGCGAGTAGCTGAAGATGAGGACGCCGATTCCGGTTGCAAGCAACGCAAACAGCAGTCCCCACCCGTCGACGTAAAAGCGAAGCGCGATCTCGAGCGACGGGATCCAGGCGAGATCCACGGCTCCCGGATCCGTCACCGCCGACCCGTACTGGGTGGCAAGCAGGCCAAACGACGTTGCCGCGACCGCCGCGCCGGCATAGCCCGTCCGCTCGCCGAGCAGGCGAAACAGCAGCGGCGTCGCTCCTGCTGCGGCGAACGGCAACGCGACCGCGACGAGAATCACGGTCAGGTCGGGAGACATTCGATACGCCGACGGTAGGGGGAGACCATCCTTAAACGGTTACCTTTCGGAAGACGGTCACGTTTACGTAGTGGTGACGGTCCCCACGTCACCGACGACCGACCGGCCGATCGACGAGTCCGACACGCTTATTCACGAACGGCGACGAAACACGTGTAGTGAGTACCGAGACGCCCGAACCGACCGAAACCGAAGCGTTCGAGCAGGTCTGTGAGACGCTCGTCGACCGGATCATCAACGGCGAGATCGAGCGCGACGAGGTCGAGAAAGCCAAACTCGAGGCCTGCTCGGAGCACTCGGCACCCAAGGTCCCGAAAAACTCCGAGCTACTCGACTACGCGCCCAAGGAGTACCGCGAGGATCTGGAGGCGGTACTCCAGCGCAAACCGGTCCGTACCGCGTCGGGAGTCTCGCCGGTCGCGATCATGACCTCGCCCGAGCGGTGTCCCCACGGGAAGTGTCTCTACTGCCCGGGCGGCCCCGACTCGGAGTTTTCGAGTTCGCAGAGCTACACGGGCGAGGAACCGGCCGCCGCTCGCGGCGTCCAGAACGATTACGATCCTTACGGACAGGTGACACTCCGTCTCGAGCAGCTCCGGGAGATCGGCCACCCCGTCGACAAGGTCGAACTCATCCTGATGGGCGGGACGATGACCGCCCGCAGCCACGACTACCAGGAGTGGTTCGTCAAGCGTGCGCTCGAGGCGATGAACGACTTCGACGTCGACAAGGAACCCGAACCAGCAGAGGGAGAGAGCTTCGCGCAAGACCCCGAGGAGTACGAGTTCAAGTATCTCGAGGACGTGATCGCCGAAAACGAGACCGCGGACGTCCGCAACATCGGGACGACCTTCGAGACCAAGCCCGACTGGTGTGATCCCGAGCAGATCGACCGGATGCTCGATCTCGGCGGAACGAAAGTCGAGGTCGGCGTCCAGACGACCTACGAGCGGATCAACCGGGAGATGCACCGCGGCCACGGCGTCCGGGAGTCGATCGAGGCGAACCAGCGACTGCGGGATTCGGCGTTCAAGGTCGGCTTCCACATGATGCCGGGCCAGCCCGGCATGTCCACGGAGATGTGTCTCGAGGACTTCCGGCGGCTCTTCGAGTCCGGAGAGTGGAAGCCGGATTACCTGAAGATCTATCCGACGCTGGTCGTCCGCGGGACCGCGACCTACGACTGGTGGTACAAAGACGAGTACGAACCCCTCTCGAACGACGAGGCCGCGGAGCTGATCGCGGAGATCAAGGACATGATCCCCCGGTACACGCGGCTCCAGCGCGTCCAGCGGGACATCCCGGCCGACTTCATCGATGCCGGCGTCTGGAAGTCGAACCTCCGGCAGCTCGCGCGCAAGCGCATGGACGAACACGGCTGGGAGTGTGAGTGTATCCGCTGTCGCGAGGTCGGGATGAACGACGCGGAACCCGACGAGGTCGAACTCGACGTCATGACCTACGACGCCTGCGGGGGCACCGAACACTTCATTTCCTTCGAGGACTTCGAGCAGGACCTCCTGATCGGATTCTGTCGGCTGCGGTTCCCCAACGATCCGGTACGCCCGGAACTCGAGAACGCCGCGTTGGTGCGTGAACTCCACGTCTACGGCTCGGAAGTGTCGGTCGGCACCGACGCCGAAGGGGAGACGGGCCAACACCAGCACAAGGGGTACGGCCGCCGACTGATGGACCGTGCCGAAGCGCTCGCCGCCGACGCCGGCTACGACAAGCTAAGCGTCATCTCGGGCATCGGTGCCCGAGAGTACTACCGCGAGAAGCTCGGCTACCACCAGGACGGGCCGTACGTGAGCAAACGGCTCTGACGACTCACAGTTCGGGTAGGTCTCTTGGTCGTCATCTCGTTCTCGCCGTCGGCGTCCTCCGTCTGGTTGCGCGGTAGTCAGCAGCGCAGCGTCCGGAGGAAAGGGAGCCGGAGCGATGCTCGAGTCGGTGTTCGGCCCAGTCGATCAACACAGCATCGTTGTCATCCATGTCACGGTATTCGCGACCGTCGTCGGCCGACTGCGACGCGAGTATCTTTCGGCCTGAACTCACCCACGACTTCGGTCGCGGTTATCACACAGTCACGGACTCAATTCCCGGGAAAGGCGTGGCCGCCGGGAACTAGACCGCAAGCACCGTATCCACGACCAGCATCAGCGCGAACCCCGCGACGAACGCCGCCGTCGCGGTGTCGGCGTAGCCGTGGCCGTGGCTCGAGGGGATGAGTTCGCGGAAGACGACGGCGATCATTGCACCCGCCGCGAAGCCGGCGGCCAGCGGGAACAGGCCGGTGACGACGGCCACGAGCGAGAACCCGATCGCCGCCGCGATCGGTTCCGGCACGCCGCCTGACAGGGTCGTATAGAGGACGGTTCGGGTGCGCGAGACGCCGGCGCGGGTCGCCGGGACGGCCATCGCGAACCCGTCCGGGACGTTCTGGACGGCGATAGCGGCCGCGATGGCGAATCCAAGCGCCGTCTCCCCGCTCGCGAACGCGATTCCGACGGCGAACCCCTCGGGAACGTTGTGGATGGTGATCGCGCTGCCGACGAGCGCCGCGCGCCTGCGGTCGCCGCCGACGGCGGCATCGGTCGCCTGCTCGAGTGCGGACGTTCCCTCGAGTTCCTCGCCCCAAAAGTGGAGGTGGATATGCGGGAGGAAGGCGTTCGCCGCGAGAAGGAAGGCGGTCCCAAGGCCGAGTCCGGCGACGACCTCCCAGGGCGTCCCCAGCTCGAGTCCCGGGACGACGAGGGCGAACATCGCTGCACCGACCATGACGCCGGCGGCGAACCCGAGTGCGCCGTCGTAGACGTGGTGGCTTACGCGGTCCGTATACAGCGTCGGGAGCGCGCCGACGCCGGTCGCACAGCCGGCAAGGAGCGCAACCAGAACGACCGTCTCGAGACTCGTCACAGATGGATCTCGATTTGCGGCGGCAAAAAGCCGGCTTTTTCCGACGGCACTGGCGTGCGATACCGAGAGCGTGGGCGCGATCGGTACCTGCCCGGACACGAGACCGTCGTCGAGATCCGTCCCCGCTATATAATCGGATTGTACCATTGGATTATAATATCGGGGCGCTCGTTACGACGACCGATGGCGTTCAGTGAGCAGTTGCTCGAGGAGGGCGAGCACGTCTGGGAGGCACAGAAGGAACACCCGTTCGTCCGGGAACTCGCCGCGGGCACGCTCGACGACGCGGCGTTTCGCCACTGGGTAAAACAGGACTACCGATACCTGCTCGACTACGCGCGGCTGTTCTCGATCGCCGGGACGAAAACCCGCGACGAGGAGACGATGACGCACCTGCTCGGCGTCGCCCACGAGGTGCTGGACCACGAGATGGACCTCCACCGGGAGTTCGCCGCCGGCTACGACATCCCGCGCGAGGAACTCGAGGCCGTCGAGAAGGCACCGACCTGCGAGGCCTACACGAACTATCTGGTCCGGACGGCCTACGAGGGATCGATCGCGGAGATCGCCGCGGCGCTGTTCCCGTGTATGCAGGGGTATCTCGACGTCGCCGAGCACATGGCCGACCTCGCCGACGGGGAACACCGGTACACCCCGTTCATCGAACTCTACACCGGCGACGAGTTCCGCGAGGCGACGGCGTGGTGTCGGGCGTTCGTCGACCGGTGTGGCGAGCGCTATCCCGGCCAGCACGAGGCCATGCGCGAGGCGTTTCTCACGAGCGCCAAACTCGAGTACCGCTTCTGGGAGATGGCGTACACGCTCGAGGGGTGGGATCTGTGACGGAGTACAGCGTTCCCGCGACGTACGAGGAGTACGCCGCCGAAACCGACGAGCCGCGGTTTACCGACTGGCTCCGCGAGCGATCGGAGCCGGACTGGACCGCCGCGGTCGAACATCCGTTTACCCGGGCACTCGGTGACGGGACGTTGCCGACGGACGTCTACGTCGAGTATCTGCTTCAGGACTACGCGTTCCTCGACGAACTCGTCGGAACGGTCGGATACGCGGTCGGACAGGCTCCAGATATGGCGGCCACGCGTCGGTTCGTCGAGTTCCTGAGGACGATCACGGACGAGGAAAACGACTTCTTCGAACGCTCGTTCGACGCGCTCGAGATACCGGAGTCGCGGTGGACCGATCCCGACCCGACCGAGACGACCGCCGCGTTCGTCGACCTGCTCGGACGGGCGGCCCGCGAGGGCGACTACGCCGAGACCCTCGCCGTTCTGGTGCCGGCCGAGTGGATCTACGAGGAGTGGGCGACGGCGGTCGCCGCGACGGCTGCCGACCCCGGGACCGAACCGCCGAGCGACGGTGCCGATCTGCCCTTTTACTACGCCGAGTGGATCGACCTCCACGCCCGCGAGCCGTTTTGCGAGTTCGTCGAGTGGCTTCGCGGCGAACTCGACGCCGTCGGATCGGCGCTTTCCCCGCGCCGTCAGCGTCGCGTCGAACGGCTGTTCCGGCGGACGGTCTCGCTCGAAGTCGCGTTCTTCGACGGGGCCGGCGCTCGAGGGACGACACCCGGCGAGTAAGAGCGCTGTCCGGCGGTCCCCTCGAGCATATCCGGGACGGTACTGCGATCTCGCTCCAGCCGTCAGGAGCGCAGTTCTCGAAGCTTCTCGCGTCCCGGTTCGATCAGGTCGTCGAGGTAGGTCGCAAGCGTCCCCTTCGCGTCGGCCGGGTGGAGGTCGCCCGACTCGAGGTCCGCGGCGAGGGACTCGTACTCCTCGTAGGTGACATTTCCGCCGTACTGCTCGGGGCGTTCGACGACGACCTCGTCGAACCGCGGGAAGACGTGGTACTCGAAGAGTTCGAGTACGGGGTTCTCGAGATCGCCTTCGGGGTCGCGTGTCGGCGGACAGAACGCGGAGTTGACTTTCTCCTCGATCTCCGCGGTCGAGTCCTCCATCGAGATCGTCACGCCGTCGCTCGAGGACATCTTCCCTTCGCCGCTGGTGAGATCCGCGACGATGGGCGTGTGGAGACAGGGACGGGCCTCGTAGCCCAGCTCCGGAATCTCTTCGCGGTGGAGCATGTGGACCTTCCGCTGGTCGAGGCCGCCGACCGCCAGATCGAGATCGAGGTACTCGATGTCCAGCGCCTGCATCAGGGGGTAGACGAGGTGGCTGACCTTCGCGGTCTCGCCCGACTGGAGTTCGGCCATCGCGCGCTGGGCCCGGTTCATCGTCGTCGACAGCTCGAGTTCGTGCAGGTCGAGCGTGTACTCCTCGTCGAGCTGGAACTCCGAGCCGTAGACGAACTCCGTCTGGGTTTCCTCGAGACCGTAGGCGATGAACTGGGCTTTCATCCGTTCGGCGGTGTCGCGGATCTCCTCGAACGTCCCCTTGTCGTTGAGGTAGGCGTGGACGTCCGCGAGGAGGACGACGACCTCCATCCCGGCTTCCTGAAGGTCGATGAGTTTGTTCGCCGTCAGCAGGTGCCCGAGGTGGAGCACCCCGGACGGTTCGTAGCCGACGTAGACGCGCTTGCCGTCGGGATCGTCGGCGAGTTCGCGGATCTCCTCGTCGGTAACGACCTCCTCGGCGTTTCGCGTGATCAGGTCGTAGGTATCCATTGCTGTCTAACTGGAATCAACGGACGGATTTATGCGTTCTTGAACTGTGTTCGCACGTTCGTCGGTCCATCGGGGTCGCTGACAGGATGCTCGAGCGAGAGCATCGTCCGCCGGTTCGGCGCTGTACGTGCGGCTTGCGTCGACTCTGGCGGCAGTGATGGAAATAGAGCGGCGGGAAGTCGGTCGAGCCGGCGCGTTCGAACGATCCTCGAGCAGAAACGGTAGTCCCTACTCCACGCCCGACCTAATCCGTTTCTCCGCCCGGTCGAGTGCCCGCTCCCGGTCGAAGGCGTCGACGATCGCCCGGAGATCGTCCTCGCTCGCGTCCGCCAGATCGCGTGCGTGTGCGGTCACGTTCGGCACGGCGCGGATGATGTTGTCGACGATCGGAATATCGGCGACTTGCGGCGACCGCGAGAGCGGGTTGAGGTCGATCACGATTTCGGTCTTGCCCATCTCCTCGAGCGCCGCGGCGCGGTCGCCGTCCTCCAGCGGGACGAGCACCACGTCCGCGTCGTAGATCCCGTCGGCGTCGACTTTCGCACGCTGGTGGTCGAGGTTCGGAATGCGGGCGTCGGCCTCGAGCCCTTTGACCTCCTCGGCCCCGTGTTCGCGCAGGTGGTCGGCGATGGCGGTGATCCGTTCCTCGGTCCGATTGAAGAGGTTGACCTCGAGATCGGCACCCGTGACGGCGGCCAGATCGGCCATCTCGCCGGGAACCAGCGCCGCGACGTTCCCGTTGATCGAGAGAACCGGGTGGTCGGCGAGCAGAAGCTGTGCCGCGGCCGCTCGTTCGGCGTCGTCGGCGCTCGGAATCGTCTCCTCGCCCAGCAGATAGTCGAAGGCACTGCCCCGTCCTTCGGCGTGCATCCCCTGCAGGTGCGTGATTCCCTTCTCGACGCCAGTTTCGATCCGGTGGCGGGTGAGCAGGTCCTGATACCGCGGGTGATCCTCGGGGATCTCCTCCTCGTGTTCGACGTCGGCCGAGACGGTGTCGTAATCGCTCACGGTCGATGACACGATACCGGTGATAAAAAGCCGCCCGATCCGGCCGTCCGCCGGCCGTCGTTATTCGGTGAACGTGATCCAGCCGTCCGGTGCGTGGGATTTCACGTCGTTCATCGCCTGTCGGGCATCGGTCCGGGACTCGTATCGCTGGGTGCTTTCTGCCATCGTCGATCCGAACTCGTCGACCAGTCGCCACACCCATCCGTCGTCGCCGTCGGCCGCGTGCAACTCGAAGGAGACGCTATCGATCTCGAGGATACTCGCCGTCTCGATCAGGTCGCGAACGTCGGCGAGGGCGTCGCGTGCGGCCGCACTGGAGGCGTAGGTTTCGGAGCCGGTCGCGACCGTCCGTCCGTCCTCGTCGAGCAGCCGCCAGCGCCAGCGGTCGTCCTCGTCGGCGACCAGTTCGAACGAGGCGACGTCGAAGTCGACGCGGCCCGCCATCGGCGCGAGCTGGCGGACGGTCTCGATCTCCGACAGCAGTTCGTCCTTGCTCGCGGTGGCCTCGGTAGCACTCGCTAGCACGTTGCGGTCGCGGTCGATGAGGTCCCACGTCCAGCCGCCCTCGTCGTCGAGGCGGATCGCCGCTTCCTCGATCGTAAAGATCGGCGCGTCGTCGGCGTGTGCCTTGAACGCCTCGACGGACTCGAGGGCGACGTCGCGGTCGGGATACGAGACGGCCGCATCCGCGATCTCCTCGCGATCGCGATCGAGCAATCGGAACCGCCACTCGCCGCTGCCGTAAAGCTGGACGGTCACGTCGCCGATCGTGTAGCCGCGGGCGGTAGCGGCCGCCTCGCGAACGTCCGCGAGGCGCTCGCGGAGTTCGTCGCGGGTGGAGTGGCCGTCGCCGTCGACTGCGATCGTTTCCCCCGACGGGAGGACGAACCGCCAGTGCCACTCCTCGGACGCGTAGGGCTGAAAGATCGCCCGGTCCATCGTCCGTACCTCGGATCCGAGGTGCTCGAGCAGCCGGTTCATCGCTTTGCGGGCCGCTCCCCGGGTCGGGTGGGTCGAGGGGTCCTCCGCGACGAGTTTGCCGGCCTCGTCGATGAGCCGCCAGCCCCACTCGTCGTCCTCGTTGACGAACAACTCGAACGCCGCGGTGTCGATCTCGAGGAGTTCGGCCTCGGGAGCCTGCTCTTTCAGCGTCATCATCGCTTCGGCGGCCTCGCTGCGGGAGGTGTGTTCTTCCCCACTGTCGGCGAGGACGTTGCCGTCCTCGTCGATGAGCCGCCAGCGCCACTCGCCGGAGTCGGCCTCGTAGACCTGAAAAGCCGCCTCCTCGAACTCGATGAGGTCGGCCTCGCTGGCCTGTTCGCGGACCCGCTCGATCGCCCCCGTTGCCGTCTCGGCGTCGGGGTGGGGTTCGGTACTCGCGGCGATCACGTCGCGATCCTCCGTGACGAGTCGCCAGTGCCAGTCCGTTCCGGCATCGTCGTCGGCGGCCGTTCCGCCGTCGGTTGCCGCCACCTGTTCGTCTACCGTCGCCGGCAGATCGTCGTTCTCGTCGAACGTCAGTTCGTGGGACTCGGCCGCGGGATAGACTTCGTAAGCCGCCTCGTCGATCTCGACGACGTCCGCGTCGCGGACGTGCTCGCTGAACTCGGTCGTCCGTTGCTCGGTGCGTTCGGCATCCGGAAGGTCCCCCGGGCTCCGGGCGACGACGTGTTCAGTCTCGTCGACGAGTCGCCAGCGCCACTCCGTGCCGGATTCGTATCGCTCGTAGGTCGGCTCGCCGGCGACGGTCACCGATGCCGACTCGAGTTCCGGAAGCAGCGCCTCGGCGGCTTCCTCGGCGTCGCGTCTCGAATCGAACGCGTCGGTGCACGTGGCGACGACGTCGTCGCTGTCGTCGACGAACCGCCACGTCCACTCGCCCGCTCGCTCGTAGAGTTCGACGCCGACGTGTTCGACGTCGATCAGTCGCGCACCGTCGAAGCGTTCCGCGAACGTCCGGGCGGCTTCTTCGGCGCTGTCCTGATTTCGATGTCCCGTGTCGCTTCCGGCCAGCGGCGTCCGGTCGTCGTCGACCAGTTGCCAGTACCACCGGTCGCGCTCTTCGGTATACGTGAACGCGGCGTCGTCGATCTCGATGACGTCCGCGTCGGGACCGCAATCCTTCAGGAAACTCACCGAGTTCTCCGCGCCGTCGCGCTGGTCGAACTCGCGGGCGCAGGCCCCGACGATGCTGCCGTCGTCACGAGCGAGCGTCCACTGCCAGTTCCCGTCGCGGTCCTCGTAGAGCCGAAACGCCGATGTCGTCAGTTCCATCAGTCCCGCCGAACTGATCTGTGACTGGACGCGTTCGATCCCTGCGGTCGCTTTCGGCCGCGTGACCGCACTGTCGTTGCTCTCGGCCAGTGCCTCGAGGTGGAGAACGTGCCACTTCCAGTCACCGTTCTCGTCGCGGAAGACGGCAAACTGTGCCCCCTCGAGCGCGTCGCCGGTCAGGATCGGCGGATCTTCGGAGTCCCCTTCCTCCTCGACGAACATCCCCTTTCGCCCGGTGACGATCGGAACGAGCGCGGTGACGCCCGCGATGATCCCGATACCGAGCGTATAGATCGAGATGACTTCGACGCTGTAGTCGGTCCCGAAACCGCGCCAGTTGTACGGATACGCCCACCCGAAAAAGCCGACGCCGACCAGCGCGATGACGAGTCCGAGCGCGCTGGCCTGAATCCCCCGCCTTCGTACCGGCAGCATCAACACGATTCCGAACAGACAAAGTGCGAGTCCCGTCGCCGCGATCACTCCGGAGACCCTGATCAGTCCGTACGAGTCGGCATCGCCGGCGTATCCCGCGACGAACGTGAACACGCCAGCGGCTCCGACCACGTACCCAACGATAAACAGCCAGTAGCCGTAGACGTCCTTTCTCGAGTCGGGTTCACCGACGTAGTGTTCGTACAGACGAAACAGTTTTTGCTGAATTTCACTCCCTGATGACATTCGTAAACCCGAACGGATAACTGGAACGGACTATAATAAAGCTCCGGCCACGTTGTCGTTCAATTATGTGTTCGGACCAACACACGTTCGCTACGCCGTCGTCTCGTTGAACGGTCCCGTCGTCTCGAGCGGTCGGCAGCCAGTATCGCCGTTCTGGAGCGTAACTCACGAGTTGCTCGATCGGTATCGGGGTGTTCGGGTCACGATATCGTCGAGTTCGGTGATCCGATACTGGCTGCTTGACGCCAGTTATCGACTTCCATCACAGAACATGAACGGGAGTTGAATACTCTCGACGGTATTTAACAACAGCTTACTTCAGCATCGCGCCCGCAGGGTGGGTCGCACAGATCGACGGATCGTAGCCGGCATCCGAGAGGCCGGTGCCGAAAGCGAAGACGGTCTCGCCGAGCATCGCCATCGAGGCCTGACCGTTGGCGTCGGTGACGTCGTTGATCGTCTCGATGACCTGCTCGGTCAACAACCCCGCTTCGCGGGCGAACAGCCGGGACGCGTACATAAACGAGAGCAGGGTCGGTTCTTCGACCACGCGGGAAAGCGCCTCTTTCCCCGCGGCCGACAGTTGCTCGGTCTCCCCCGAGAGCACGTCGGCCGTCGAGAGCTCGCCGAACGAGACGTACTCGACGCGCGCTCGCGTGGGAATCGCGTCGAGTTCGTTTTCCTGCGGGCCGCCCGGCTCGAGCCGGATCGGGACGCCGCCGTGTGCCTGTGCGACGACGTCTCCGAGCCCCGTTTCGGCCTCGACCTCCGCACCGTGGGCGATCGTGACGAGTTCGTTCACCGAGAGCTTACACTCGAAGACGTGATTCGCCGCGAGCGCCGTTCCAAGTGCCATCGCGCCCGAGACGCCGAACCCCGCCCCGAGCGGCAGATCCGACTCGGCCTCGACGCGGGCGGCGACGCCGAGCGTTTCGAGGACGATCGTGACGGGGTCGATATCGATCTCCTCGCCGTCGAGCACGACGGTCGATTCCGTCTCCGCTGCCGGTTCGACTGTCACCTCGACGCCGTCGGTAAGGGTCAGCCCTGCTCCTCGAGAGCCGGCTTCGGTCGGATCCTCGGCCGGGTGAGCGCTGAAAAAGCCCGTGATGTGACCGGGGACGAACGCCGTCGCCTCATCGCGCATTAGCCCACGGTTACGACTCGGGCGATATAACGTTGCAGGTTCGAGCGTTCGCGCCGGCGACGGTCGGGCCTCGAAACGAATCGGTTTTCACGCGAGTCTCGCGTGCTCTCAGCGGCTGCATCGTCGCTTTACGGCGACAGACGCTGACGGTCCTACGGGCTCAGTCGCTGGCGATCTCGCGGGAACAACACTGCTTCGCGGATGTTGTCCAGTCCGAGCAGCGTCATGATCAGTCGCTCGCCGCCGAGGCCGAAGCCGGCGTGGGGCGGCATGCCGTACTTGAACATCTTGGTGTAGTACTCGAACTGATCGGGATCGAGTCCCTGCTGTTCGAAGCCCTCGATGAGCTTCTCGTGGCGGTGCTCGCGCTGGCCGCCCGAGACCAGTTCCATGCGCGGGTGCATCAGGTCGAAACCGGTCGAGAGTTCGGGATCGTCGTCGTGATCCTTGATGTAGAACGGCTTGATCTCGCTTGGCCAGTCGGTGATGAAGTAGTGGCCGCCGACGTCCTGACCGAGGGCCTCCTCGGCCGGCGTCGAGAGATCGTCTCCCCAGACGAGCTGTTCGTCGAGTTCGCCCGTCGCGTTGATCCGTTCGATGGCTTCCTCGTAGCTGATGCGTGGGAAGTCGCCCTCCGGAATCTCGAACTCGTCTTCGAGGCCGAGCGCCTCAAGTTGCGCGCTGCAGTTCTCGGTGACCGCTTCGTAGGCGGCTTTGATGATCCCTTCGGCGACGTCCATCGCGTCGTCGTGGTCACAGAACGCCCCCTCGAAGTCGATCGAGGTCGCCTCGTTGAGGTGTCGGGGCGTGTTGTGTTCCTCGGCGCGGAAGATCGGCCCGATCTCGAAGACGCGCTCGACGTTCGAGCCCGCGATGAGCTGCTTGAACAGCTGCGGGGACTGGTTCATAAACGCCTCCTCGCCGAAGTAGGTGATCGGGAACAGTTCCGTCCCACCCTCGGTGCCGGTGGCGACGATCTTCGGCGTGTTGATCTCCGTACAGCGGAACTCGCGGAACCGCTCGCGGACGGCCCGGAGGATTTCGGCGCGGATCTCGAAGACCGCCTGAACCTCCTCCTTGCGCAGATCGAGCGTCCGGTTGTCGAGTCGCGTCGAGAGATCCGCGTCGACCTTCCCCGACGGGTCAAGCGGCAGTTCGGGGTCGGCCGGCGCGACGACCTCGAGCGACTCGGGAACGACCTCGACGCCCGTCGGCGCGCGGGGTTCCTCCTCGACTGCGCCCGAGACCGTGACGACGCTTTCGCGCGAGACGTCGAGGCCGGTCTCGACGAGGTCGTCGTCCATCTCGTCTTTCTCGAACTTGATCTGGATCTTGCCGGAGGTATCCCGGAGGATCAGGAATGCGATACCGCCGAGGTCACGGATCTCGTGGACCCAGCCGGCGACCGTGACGTCGTCGCCGGGTTCGGCGTCGGCAGTGTAGGTTCTGTTCTGCATACCATCGGATTCACGTAGCCGGAACTTAAGCGCAATCGTTCGTCCCCGCCGGCAACCCCCACCCGGTCAGGACGGCGATCCCGACGCCCGGGTACGGAGCCGTCGTTCCCCAGCAGTCGGGAAACGAGACCGCTCGAACCCGCTCTCGAGCGAATTACCGCTCGTGAACCGTCATCGGAATCTCGTCTCTGGGTCGGGCCGTTACCGTCGCCATCAGATCGAGGTCGGTCCCGGGGACGAGTTCGAGGTGGTAGCGCTGATAGATGGTTGCGAGGATGAGCCGCGCCTCGAGCATCGCAAAGCGGTCGCCGATACACCGCCGCGGACCGGCGGCGAACGGGAAGTACGCGAGCTTCGGCAGGTTCGCCTCCATCTCGTCGGTCCAGCGTTCGGGGCGGAACGCGAGCGGATCGTCGTACCAGCGCGGATCGCGGTGGACGACCCACTGGTGGATCCGGATCGTCGCGCCCGGTTCGATCCTGTAACCGCCGATCACGTCCGGCTTGACCGGCTCGCGGACGATTCCCGGGACCGGCGGATAGAGCCGCATCGACTCCTTGACGACGCGCTCGGTGTAGGAAAGGTCGCCGAGGTCGTCCATCGTCGGTGACCGGCCGTCGAGGACGTCCTCGAGTTCCGCCACGAGCCGCGTCTCGACCGCCGGGTTCTTCGAGAGGAGATACGCCGTCAGCGACAGCGATAGCGCCGTCGTCTCGTGGCCGGCGAGCAACAGCGTCACCACTTCGTCCCGGAGCTGCTCGGTCGACACGTCGGTCCCGTCCTCGTCGGCAGCCTCGAGGAGCATCGAGATCACGTCGTGATCCGTGGGGTCGGCCCGTCGCTTCTCGATCAGGCGGTAGACGACTTCGTCGAGGTCCGCTCGTGCGCGCCGAATCCGCAGTCGGGCCGGCGTCGGCACCGACGGCGGCAAGACGTACTGCGGCAGGCTCTCGGAGGCTTCCATGAACCGCTCGAGGGCCGATCCGATAGTGTCGACGTCCTCGTCGATGTCGGTTCCGAACAGCGCCCGCGCGACGATCTTCAACGTCAGTTCCATCATGTCTTCGTGGACGAGCCGCGTCTCGCCGTCGATCCACTCCTCGAGGGCGTGTTCGGTGGCGTCCGTCATCATCGATGCGTACGCCTGAATCCGATCGGGATGGAACGCGGGTTGGATCCGATGGCGGTTGCGCCGCCAGACCGCCCCCTCGCTGTTCAGGATGCCCTCCCCGGTGATGGGGCCGAGCACGTTCTGGAACCGATCGCCTTTGACGTAGTTCTGGTTGTTCTGAACGAGGACCTGCTCGATGTAGTCTGGGTGGTTGAGCTGGTACACCGGCCCGCCAGGATCCTCCCAGTAAGCGATATCGCCGTACTCGTGGGCCGTGCTCGTCATGAATCCGTAGGGATCGCGGAGAAACGCAAGCTGATTGCCGACGAGCGGCAGGCCGTCGGGTCCCGACGGATGTTCGTCCGTTGTCGGCGGTGTTTCGCTGCTCATGCGTAGTTGTATCGAGGGGCTCCGGCCGCCTCCGCCTGTGGCCGATCATACTAGGTGTATTTAAATATAGGGCGAGTACGGAACCGTATGCGGACGAACGGACGGCTCCCCTTCGAGGGACGCCCCGCAGGAGGACTGCCGTGAGATACGCGACCGTCGTGTTGACGTGGGCTGACGGGCGAGTCAACACGATCGACGACACATTCGCCCGCAGCGACGCGGTGGCTATCGATGCCGTCCGCTATCTGAGCCCCGTCCACGAGGGACGGTTCGTCGAGCTGTTCGAACTACGCGGTGATCTCGAGCACGCCCGCGCGTTGCTCGCCGACTCCGCGGAGACCATCGAGTACGACGTCGCCGGTGCGGACGGCCGCGGTCTCGCCTACGTCCAGTGTCGATCGATCGGCCCGGTCAGCGAGCTACTGGCGATCCTTCAGGAACACGATATCGTGCTCGACTGGCCGATGGAGTTCGTCGACACCGGTCCCGCGGTCGACGGCGACGCGGACCGTGGCCTCGAGGTGACGGCCCTCGGGACGAGTCGAGCGATCAAACGCGCGGCCGCAGCCCTCCCGGCCGGCGTCGACCTCGAACTCCGCCGACTCGGCGAGTACGAACCCGCGACGGCACACGAACTCACCGAGCGACAGCGGGAGATTTTCCAACTCGCGCACAGCGAGGGCTACTACGACGTTCCCCGCGGGACAACCCACCGGGAACTGGCCACGACACTCGGGCTTTCCCCGGCAACGGTCGGCGAACACCTCCAGCGGATCGAAGCGAAGCTGGCCGCTTCCTACGCGTCTTCGAACCGGTAGCCGGGACTGACCTTCCCGTTTTTACCGCTCGAGGGCGAGATCCCGATATGAACGACCTCGAGCGACTCGCGGCCGAACTCCGCGAGGCCGAGACCGCGGTGGCGCTTACGGGTGCCGGCGTCTCCGCGCCCTCCGGCGTCCCGACCTTCCGCGGGGACGACGGCGTCTGGGAGCGGTTCGACGAAGGGCAGTTCACCTACGGTCGGTTTCGCCGCGACCCGGCGGGGTTCTGGGCGGATCGCGTCGAGTTACACCGTGAGCTGTTCGGGGCGGCGCACGAACCGAACGCCGCCCACGACGCGCTGGCCGCGATGGGACGGGACGGCGTTCTCGAGGCGATCATCACGCAGAACACGGACGGGCTACACGGGGACGCCGCTGACTCGCTTTCGGACGGCGACGGGTCGACGATCCTCGAACTCCACGGCAACGCACGGCGGGTTCGGTGTCAGGACTGCGGCCGACGTACCGACGGCGAGGAGATCTTCGAGCGCGCCGCGAACGGGACGCTCCCACCGACCTGTGACTGTGGCGGCGTCTACAAACCCGACGTGGTGCTCTTCGGTGAACAGCTTCCGGGTGCGGTCCTCCAGCGTGCGCGGTCGCTCGCCCGGAAGAGCGACGTCTTCCTCGCGACCGGCTCCTCGCTCGTCGTCGAACCCGCCGCGTCGCTGCCCCGTCTCGCCGCGTCCAACGGAGCGACCGTCGCCGTCGTCAACCTCGAGTCGACGCCCGTCGACGACCGGGCGGCCGTGGTCCGTCGCGAGGACGTGACGACGGTGCTTCCGCGCCTCCGGACGCTGGTGGACGCCTGAGGCCCGCCGCCGGATCGCCGCTTACAGGAGTTGGTCTTCGATCAGCTGTGCCTGTCCCCGCCGCAGCCGTTCGCTGACAGACTGTGTCGAAATCTCGAGCGTTTCCGCAACCGCCGAGAGCTTCGTCTCCCGCGGAATCTCGAAGAACCCGCCTTCGTAGGCGAGCACGAGTGCTTCCCGCTGTGACTCGGTAAGTACCTCCCCGCCGGTGGGCCGATCGCCGACCGAACCGTCGGCAATGCGGTGTAACTCGAACGCGACGTTCTCGCGCTCGAGAAACGCCTGATAGCGGGAAAAAGCGTCCCGGTCGGGAAACCGCATCTCGACTTCCCACCGGCCGTCGGAGCCGCGACAATCGAGCAGTTGGCCGCCGACGGAGACCCACTGGCGATACGCGTGGACGACGTCCGAGTCGCTTTGCTGGAGTCGGTACAGTACTCGGTCACGCTCGCTCTCGTCGCGCCGATTGATCCGCTCGAAGTTCGCGATCGTCTCGTCTCGATCCAGGGTTCGCTCGAACTGTTCGAAATCGCGACACTGGATCCAGCAGAACGCGATCGGCCGCTCCGGGTCGAGTGCATACTGCCGCTCGAGGTCCACCTCGAGCGACGGCATCGCCGCAAGCGTCGGGCCGAGGACGAGCGCCGACGATGCCGCTTCGAACTCCGCGAGGAGGCTCATGACCGTTCGTGGTGATCGAAGACGCAAAACAGTTTAGGCCGACAGTCGTCCCGCTCCGACACCGATCAGGCGTCGGCTGCGGCCTCGACGGTTTCACGGACTGCGTCGACGCCCTCGTCGTGTGCGAGATCGCCGACGACGATGACGTCGGCGTACTGGGCCATCGAATACGCCGAGTCGTAATCGTTGATGCCGCCGCCGTAAAACAGGGTCGCGTCGTCGGTTCCCTCGGCCGCCGCTTCGACGATCCCCTCGTCGCCAAGCATTCCCGAGTACTCGACGTAGACGATTTCCTGTCCGAACATCCGCTCGGCGACCGTGGCGTAGGATGCGACGTCGTCGGCGTCGAGGTCGCAGTCGGCTTCCGTGTACGTCGCGACGTCGGCGTCTGGGTTCATCACGATGTACGCCTCGGTCGTCGTTCGCTCCCAGTCGAGGTCGGTATCGATCCGAACCCACTCCTTGTGCGCGCCGGTAATCCAGAACGGCGATCCAGCGTTGAAGACGGTCGGGATGAGATAGCCGTCGAGCGCGTCGTCCTGGATGACGACCTCGGGGTTCGACGGCTCCTGATAGAGCGGAACGTCGTGTTCGGCGCAGGCTTCGATGACGTCGCTCATGTTCTCCTCGGTGATTCCCATGGTGCCGCCGACTTCGATGGCGTCGGTGCCGGTCGCACAGAGATCGCCGTAGGTGACGCCGTCAGGAAGCTCCTTGTCCGGATCGATCTTGAGAACGTGGTTCCAGTCGTCCCAGGGGGTAGGCATACCGCTCCGTTTCCCTACAACCGGCAAAAGCGCTACGAAACGACCGGGAACGCCAGCTACCACACAGTGCTCCGGAGCGACGACCGTCCGCGGGCGCTCCCGGGGATCACGCCGTCGGGTTCCCCATCCGTTCCGATAGCTCGAGCAGTTCCGATGCGGCCCCGACTCCGGCCGCGATAGCGTCCTCCCGTCCTTCCAACGCCGATCCGCCACCTCCGTCGGGATCGATCGCCGGAACGGTGCGTCGAACCGACAGGTCCTCTCCGCGTTCGATCAGTGCCGTCTCCGGAGCGAGCACCGTCGCATAGCGTGCCGCGAACGTCTCGAGGTGGGCGGCCGCACCCGGAACCCGGAGTTCGACGTGCCCCGCCGGAAGATCGTGGACGAGTCGGTGGTCGGCGGCCAGTGCCGGCGGATCGAACTCGACTCGGGGGCCGGCCGCTCCTGAGCGCGACGTCTCGAGGGTTACATCGCCGAGTTCGGGCGCGCGATCGGTCGCGACCGTCCGGTAGGAGCGGGACAACTCGGTCAGTCGGCCGTCGGCCTCGACCGGCGAACCGCGTCCCCGGGAGTCGATAACAGCCGACAGCAGCTCGGCCCTGTACTCCCCGCGTGGCGTTTCCCGCTGTGTGAACCACGTTCGGAACTGTTCGTAGGTGATCGTCCCGTCGACGGCCGGGGCCTCACCGAGGCGCTCGAGTTGGGCCGACGGCCCGACCAGCACGGTCGTCCGCTCGTCCCACTCGGTGTCGCCCCCGTCGTCGGCCCCGCATGCGCCTCCGGGTTCCCGAGGGTTCGCGTCCCCCGGCTGTCGAAGGTAGACGAGCCACCGCTCGTTGTCGGCCGTTTCGACGCCGAACGCGACGGTCGCGCTCCCGTCCTCGCCGGCCGGCGAATACCGCGACTCGAGCAGCGTCGGCGGCTCGAGGTCGGCACCGCGTTCGCGGATCTCCTTGAGGACTCGCGAACGAAACGCCGCGGAAACGGTCAGTTCCTCGAGAATCAGCAGGTCGACGTCCCGGTTGCGGACCGACCCGAACCGGACTCGCTCGGATCGCATTATCCGACGCTGGGTCGCCGGCCCACAAGAGCGTTCGGCTCCGCGGTCGCGGCTAGATGCCCTGTCCCATCAGATGGCTGCGTACCACGTCCGCCTCCTTGTTCCCCGATCCCGTGTTGAGGATGACGACCGTCTCGTCGCCGTCGAACTCGCCGCGGTCGGCGAGCTCCCACGCGCCGCTTGCCGCCGCCGCCGAACTGGGCACCATCTCGAGGCCCTCGTGTTGGGCGACCTGTACTGCCGCTTCGAGGATGTCGGGATCGTCGGTCGCGACCGCACCGCCGTCGGTCTCGCGGATCGCCTCGAGGACCCACGGACTCGCGCCGGGGTCGGGGATCTCGAGGCCGCCACAGATGGTATCGGGATTCTCGACCGGGTCGTGTTCGTCGCGGCCGTCCTCGTAGGCCTCGACGATCGGGGCACACCCGGACGCCTGTGCCGCGTACAGTCCGGGCAGGTCGTCGATCAGCCCCAGATCCCGGAACTCGGTTGCGGCCTTGTACAGTCCGACGAGGCCGACGCCGCCGCCGGTCGGGTAGCAGATCGCGTCCGGAACCGTCCACTCGAGTTGTTCGATCAGTTCGTACAGCATCGTCTTCTTGCCCTCGTGGCGGTAGGGCGTGACGAACGTCTGGACGGGGTACCAGTCGTCGTGTTCCGCGAGGGCTTCCTCGTAGGCCGCGCCGGCGTCGCCGATCCGCCCGCCGACGACGTTCATGTCGCCGCCGTGGACGTTGACCATCGCCTTGTTGGTGAAGCTGGATCGCGAGGGCAGATAGACGTGCGACTCGAGGCCGGCCCGCCCCGCGTACGCCGCGGCGGCCTGCCCGGCGTTGCCCGCGGACGCGAGCGCGACGTCGGTCGCACCGTGGTGTTTCGCGGCGGTTACGGCGACCGTCTGACCGCGGTCCTTGAACGTCCCCGTCGGGTTCCGTCCCTCGTCTTTGAGCAGAACGCGCTCGACACCCAGTTCGTCGGCGAGGGCCGGACACTCGACGAGCGGCGTCGCGCCCTCGTCCATCGTCACGGCCGTCTCCCGGGGAAACGGCAACAGCTCCTCGTAGCGCCACATCGAGTCGAACGGCCGTGATTCGAGGGTGTCGCGATCGAGATCGATCGCGTCGTACTCGTAGCTCGGATCGAGGATCCCGCCACAGTCGGGACACCGATGGGTCGCGTCCGCTGGGTCGTAGGTGGCCTCGCAGTCGACACACTCGAGTCCGGCGAAGGCATCGGTCGTCTCCATACGCGAGTGTTCGCGGCCCGGGACTAATGACTGTCCATCGGCGGTTTCCGGCGGCCGTCGTCGTCACTCGAGGACGGAAAACGCAGAAGCGAAGACGGCAAAACTCCCGGCGGTCAGTTGTCGCCAGCCTTCGACTGCCACTCGTAGTCGCGGCGTTTGGCCGACTTGCCGAAGCCACACGCCGAGCAGACTTTCTTCTTGGTGTGGTAGGACTTCTCTCCGCAGCGACGACACTTGGTATGGGTCGTCTTGTTCTTCTTTCCTTGGCTCGGGGTTCCTGCACCAGTCATGGAGTGATCGAAACGACGTTATCGCCGCGTATAATCGTTGTGTCTTCGACCGGCGTCTCTGCTTCGACTCCGCCTTCCGGAATCGTCGCGTCCTCGAGGACGAGGTTCATGTGCTGATCGTACCCGGCGAGCTCGCCGATGTATTCGTCACCACTCTTGAGGCGAACCGTGACGCGTTCACCAAGCGACGCCTCGAGGACGTCCAGCGGTCGTCCACTCATACACAAGACCGCAGTTGATGGACACTTAATCGTACCGGTCCGAATTTATCCGCTCGCGGCCGTCAGTGGATCGTCAATTTCGGCCACCGAGTCTGAGACGTGTCCACTAGCCGTCCGAGGGGCCAGACGCCTCGTCGGGCGTGTCCGTTCCCGAAGCGGTCGATGGCTCGTCTCTGGTTCCGACGTAGGCCAGTCCCGCGATACACAGCAACAGGAGGACGCCGCCGATAATAGCCATCGTTTCGATACCACCCTGAAGGAACACCCCGGCGACGACGATCACGGCCCCGAGAACCTGCCCGAGAAACAGCGCCACGTACGTTCGTATCTCTTCGGCCATACGCCCCGTACGGTTTCCACGAAGGTAAACGATCCACGCGAACACGGTGTCTTTCCGCTCTGCTAACCGGTTTGCCGGTCCCCGCGTGTCGTGTTCCCGTCTCCGGGACCGCCGAGACGGCCGCTCGTGGTGCTTCTGACTGCTAACCAAACGGCTAAGTGTGCACTCGTTGACTGTCCTGCTATGGGCGACAAAAAGTTCACCCTCATCGAGTTGCATCTGGACGGCGATTCCCAGTTCGGGCCGCGGACGATCGGCGACCTCCTCCCGTTCGGCGAACCGGACGAACCGGCCCACGCCGACCTCGAGACCGTCGACGAGGACACAAGCGACGAGCGATCGGACGAGGCCGTCGCCGCCGACGGCGGCGGCAACAAGGGTGCCATCGGTGCACTGATCGCCCTCGCCGTCCTCGTCGTCGCCGGCGTCGCCATCCGGAAGTTCCGCGGCGACGAGGAGTCGGAACTCGAACAGCCCGACGAACCCGACGTCGTCGTCAACTGATCGCCACGCGAGCGGCCGAACGCTTTTGCGCCTGCCTCCCGTACCCGTATTCGTGAATCTCTATCGTAGCGCCCGGGCCGTCGCCGGGGCGTCGGGAGACGACGCGATCGACTGGCGGTCGGCCGCCGACGCCGCAAAGGCGGCGACCGATCCCGGCTCGATCACGCTCGACCCCGGCGAGCGCGAAGCCTACGCCCGCGACGTTCGGGAGGCCAGAGCGGCCGTCCGAGCGGTGGCAGGCGTCGATTTCGACGTCCCCGAAACCGTCGAGATCCAGAACCGCCACCACTGGATCGACGCCAACGTAGCGACCTTCGAACGGGTGATGGGAGCACTCGAGCCACACACCGAGGACTTTCCGGGCATCGCGCGAACGATCAACACGGGTACGATGACCGTGCTGCTCGCGTTTCTGGGCCGAAACGTCCTCGGCCAGTACGATCCGCTCTTGCTCGCGGACGCGCCCGAGGACGATCACGCGCTGTATTTCGTCCGGCCCAACATCTTAAACGCCGCCGAGAAGCTCGAGGTCGACGCCGATCGGTTCCGCCGCTGGATCGCTTTCCACGAGGTCACCCACGCCGCGGAGTTCGGGGCCGCCCCGTGGCTCTCGACCCACCTCGAAAAGCGCATGGAGGACGGCATCGCAGCCCTCTCGGATGGTTCGTTCGACCGGGAGGCGTTTCGCGACCTCGATGCGGCGATGACCGTCGTCGAGGGGTATGCGGAACTGCTGATGGATCACGCCTTCGACGACGAGTACGCGGACCTCCGCCGCAAGCTCGACGAGCGACGACAGGGCCGTGGCCCCATCCAGCGGCTCTTCCGACGGCTGCTCGGCCTCGGCCTCAAACAACGACAGTACGAACGCGGCAAGGACTTCTTCGAACACGTCGTCGCCGTCCGCGACCTCGAGACCGCGAGTCTCGTCTGGGAGCGGCCCGAGAACCTCCCGACGAACGACGAACTCGACGCGCCGGACGCGTGGCTCCGGCGTATCGACCGGTAGTCGAACCGCACGAGGGCCGTCACCGCGCGATCCGGCGGAGATACCACAGCAGTACGCTTCCGGTTGCGATCCCGCCGAGAACCGACAGCGCAACGATCCACGGCGTCGCTCCGCCGGACAGGGCCATCGTCCCGGTCGAAAGCCCCACCAGCAGGATGAAGCCCGCTTGCAGGCGGCCGGTAGCGGCCGGGGTCGACGAGCGCGACGAACGCCGTCTCATAGCTCCCGCGGCGCACTGACGTGCAGCGAGGCGAACACCCACTCGCGCCGGGAGTCGTCGGAGACGCGCCCGCTCGAGTCTCCCGTCGACGGGACCAGCGTCCCGCTCCAGCGGCTTTCGAACCGGCGACGATCACCCGTGTCGGTGTCGGTCCAGGCCATCGTCACCTCGTCGGCGAACGTGGCGAACGAGGACCGTTCGTCGACGACGAGATTCGTGCTCTCGACGGTCCAGTCCGCGGTGGTTTCGGTCTGCTCGCGGAGGGCGTCGGCGATTTCGTCGGAGCCGAACAACGCCTCGCCGATACCGAACTTGACCGTCGATTCGCCGTCCAGAACGTACGGCTCGAGTGGGTCGCCGCGACGAAGCGCCCCGTAGTAGTCGCGGACGACGTTCTCGGCACTGGTGTCCATACCTGTGCTGTGGGCGGCCGGTCTCAAAGACACACCGGACGCAAACGCAGGTTCCGTCGGACGCTTACATGAACCCGCGGTCGACTTCGTCGGTTTCGATCAGATCCTCGAGTTCCGCGTTCAACAACTCGTCGGCCTCCTCGAACCGTTCGGAGAGGTCCTCGAGTTCGTTCGGCCGGTCGTACTGGTCGTACTCCATCGGCCCGAACGCCGGACTCTCGAGGGCCTCCATCACGTCGTCGAAGAGGTCCTGTGGCCGGGTCGGGGCGTCGGCGTGGGTCTCGAGGACGGTTTCCAGTCGCTTGGAGACCGTCTCGGCCTGTTGTTCGTCCTCGGGTGGCGACTGGACGGCGAACCGACCGCCCGCGTCCTCCGCGGGGAGAAACGAGCCGATTTCGTCGTCGAGTTTGCGGGCGACCTGCGTGCCGACGCCGCGCACCTCGTAGGGGTTTTTCGCGTAGGTCTTCAGGAAGAAGACCCCGGCGCTGGGATGCGCGAGGTACATGTCTTCGCCGACGCCGGCGGCGCGGTCACCGGCGACTGCGCGCCAGTCTTCGGGGTCGACGTCCCGCTCCGTGACGTCTTCGAGTATGTCCTGCCACTCGCGAATCCGCATACGTAGTGGTTTCGACGCCGACGGAATGAACGTATCGGTCCCACACAACGACGCACCCTCCCCTGAACCGAAAGGAATACGTTCGCTCCCTCGACAGGGAGCGTAACCGACGTTTGATCATGGCCGGTACCATCCCGTTCTCGCTCGCCGAACTGTTTCGCGCGGCCCCAGCGAAGAGTTCGCTCCTCTCGCTTGCACCGCTTGGTCTGGCGCTTGGACAACTCGTAAACAGCTACGTCAACGGCGTTTCGTTTCTCGTCTCGATCGGTTTCGCCGCGGTTATGATCGGGTTTGCCGTCGTCGCGATGGGTCATCACGCAGCCGAACATCGGCTTTACCGGCTCGAGTCCGGCCGATAACCCGACGGCCGAGTCCGTCCCCCCGATTTCGAGGGCGTGTCAGGCCCTCGTCTCGGGTTCGGTCGCGACCGTTCGCGCCTCGCGAGCCTCGTACGCGTTGTAACCGGCCAGACCGGCCACGAGAAGGCCCGAGACCAGCGTGCTCCAGAAGAGGCCGCCGGTCAGCTCGAGCAACGCAGCCGAAACGATCAGCCAGATTCCAAGTACCGCGACCAGCGAGGCAACGCCAACGCTGAGCGGCACGTCGTTGGTCACCCGATAGTAGTTGTAGCCGGCGGCGACGAAGACGAGCGCACCGACCGACAGGTTGTTCCACAGGCCCGCCTGTCCGACGTCGAAAAGCAGCGTCGAAAGGGCGACCCACGCGCCGAGAACGGCGACGATCACGCTGACGTACGACGTCTTGCGCCGGCGCTCTTCGTTCGCGATCTGGGTGGAATCGTCGCGCGGATCCGGACCGCCGGCCGTCCGGTCCCCGACGCCGGTCCCGGAGTCGATGTCGGCGGCCGCCTTTTCAGTCGGGTTTCCCGGGCCGTCGTCGGCGGCGCTTTCGGATTCGGGTCCCGAATCCGCCGTCCGATGGTCGTCGCTGGGGTCACTCATTGCGCGGGACGGTTCGGTCGGCTGGATAAAAGCGCTCGCGACCGTTTCACGGCCCGCTGTAGCGAATCGAGTGGTAATACGCCCTTACCCCGTCCGGCGTCGGATCGGCCCGATCGAGCGGCCGCGACCGATAGCGTTTTTGATCGCTCGGCTCGTGACGGATAGCCGTGCACGTACGCGGAACCGTCGCGGGCGAGGTCGAGATCCGTTCGGTGTCGACGAGCTACGGGACCAGCGAACTCGCCGAAGTCCCGGTCCGGCTCGAGGGGGATGAACCGGCGTCGGCGGCCGCCGACGCCCCCGACGAGGCGACCACGGTAACCCTCTGGAACAAGTGGACCGAGTCGGCCGAACTGCTCGAGCCCGGGATGGAACTGCTCGTTACGAACGCCACGACCGAGGAGTACGAGGGTGAACCGCGGTACGCGACGACCGGCGACTCCTACGTCGTCGTCGAGCCGAGCTTCCTCGTGAGCGTGACGGCGATCCGCAACTGGGTGGAGTGTCCCCGGCTCTACTACCTGAACAAGCTCTCCGGCGTCCCGCTTAACTACCCCGTGGTCAAGGGGACGATCGTCCACGAGGTTTTCGGGGATCTCCTGCGGGGACGATCACTCGAGGACGCCATCGACGCCCGCGTCGACGAACACGGGCTCGAACTCGGCCTGCTCGGGGAATCGCCCGACGCGGTCGCCGAGGACGTCCGCGAGAACGCCGCCGCGATCGAGGGCTGGCTCGAGCAGGGCCGGCTCACCGAGGAAGACAGCTGGCGCTCCGAACAACTGCTCATCAGCGAGACGTTCGGCATCCGCGGCCGCGCCGACGCGATCCGGCGGGGCGCGCCGGTCGAACTCAAGACGGGCAAGAACCTCAAGAAGGAACCGCGGTTCAAGGACAAGGTGCAGGCGGCCTGCTACGCCCTCTTGCTCGAGGAACACGGCGGCGACGTGGATACGGGAACACTGCTGTACACGAAGAACTCGGCGCTCGATCGCAACGAGGAGACCGGCGATCTCACGCCGGCAAAGGAGTTCTCGATGGGCGATGGACTCCTGAAGTTCGTCGTCCGATTGCGCAACGAGATCGCGGCGATCGAGACCGCCGGGGAAGTCCCCACCGGCTACGAGGCCGACGCGAAATGCGAGTACTGCTTCGAGCAGGACACCTGCATGGTCGTCTCGGGCCGCCTCGATCAGGAATCCAAGGCGGGACAGATCGGCCAGCCCCTCCCCAAAGCGGAACGCGAGTACTTCGACCGGTTCTACCGGGCGATTGAAGAGGAACGGCGGGAGGTCCACCGCGAGTACGCCAAACTCTGGGAACAGGACGCACAGGAGCGAGCCGACGACGATCGGGCGCTGATCGACCTCGAGTTCGTCGAGAAGCGCCCGCTCGAGGGCGGGCGGTGGGAACTGCGGGCGCGCCGTGACGGCGGTGCAACGTCGAAGCTCCGCGAGGGCGACCTGGTGCTGGCCAGCGACGGCCATCCGGTCCGCGGCCAGTCCGAACTGGCCCGTATCGAGCGACTGGACGACGAAATCGTTCTGACCGCGGACGAACCGGTCGAGGTCACTCGGCTCGATGTCTACCCCTCCGAACTGACGACGGATCGGCTGCTTGCCGCCTTACACGACGCGCTCCTGAAAGGCGACAAGCGCCGGAAAGACGTCCTATTCGGCCGCGAGGAGCCGGAATTCGACGACGTCGAGGAGACCTTCATCGACAACAACGAGCGACAGAACGAGGCCGTCAGAAAGGCCGTCGGCGCACGCGACTGCGCGCTGATCCACGGCCCGCCCGGCACCGGCAAGACCTACACCATCGCCCGCGCCATCCGCGCGATGGTCGAACGCGGCGAGCGCGTCCTGCTGTCGGCGTTTACCAATCGGGCAGTGGACAACGCTCTGGAGGCGCTGCTCGAGCAACTCGAGGGGACGATCAGCAACGATCGGATCGTCCGCGTCGGCTCCGAGAGCGGCGTCCGCGAGGACATGGAGTCGTACCGCCTCGAACGGGCGGGCGATCCCGAAACGCGCCTCGCGGAGCTGCAACGCGCGCAGGTGGTTGCAGCGACGACGGCGACCTGCGGCTCGCGCATCATGAAAGAGCAGGCGTTCGACGTCGCGCTGGTCGACGAGGCCGCCCAGCTTACCGAACCCGGAACGTGCGCGGCGATCAATCTGGCCGATCGGTTCGTCCTCGTGGGTGACCACGAGCAACTGCCGCCGGTCGTCCGCGCCGAAAACGACCTCACGGAGTCGCTGTTCGAACGACTGGTCGAGCTTCACCCCGAGGCCGGCGTGATGCTCGACCGCCAGTACCGGATGAACCAGCGCATTCAGGCGTTTGCCTCGCGGGAGTTCTACGACGGCCAACTGCGCCCCGCAGCGCCCGAAGTCGCGGCCCGAACGCTCGACGACCTCGAGGGCGTTGCGCGCGACGCCTTGCCCGAATCGCTGCGCGATCCCGTTTCGTTCGTCGACGTCGAGGGCGACGGCGGTCGGTACACCGACGGCGAGGAGGCCGCTCGCATCGCCGATCTGATCGAGACCTACGAGGCGGCCGGTCTCGACCGCTCGGAGATCGGCGTCATCGCCCCATTCCGGGCGCAGGTGTCGGAGATTTCGAATCGCGTGCCCGACGACGTGGCCGTCGACACCGTCGACCGCTTTCAGGGCTCGAGTCAGGAGGTGATCGTCGTCTCCTTTACCGCGACGGGATCGCTCGAGGGGCCGATCTTCGAGGACTACCGACGGATCAACGTCGCGCTTACCCGCCCCAAACGGGCGCTGGTGCTCGTCGGCGACGCGCGGGCGCTCGCGTCGGATCCGGTGTACGAACGGATGCTCGAGTGGGCGCGGGCGTAACGGCCGTTCCGTCGCTCGCTGACGAAACCCCTTATATACTCGCCGTCGCAAGTGCCGGTATGTCGGAGGAAGTCCCCGTCACACGAACGGACGTGCTCGTCCTCCTCGTCGTCTCGGCCGTCGGCGGACTGGTGCTCGCGGCCTGGATGCGGCCGGTCGAACCCTCGCCGGAGTTCGCCGTCTCGGTCATGTCCGGGGCGGTGATGCTCACGTTCTTCCTGTTTATCCCGATCATGGGGGCGCGGCTGTTCATCGACGACTGGCGGAACTGACGCGACTGGACGTCCCCGGTTGCTGCCGGGTCACTCGAGGTCCCAATCGGCCCGATCCCACGTCCGCGGCTCCCGCGTCGGCTCCCCGTCGACGGTTTCGGTGATCGCGCCGTTGGTACACGCCGTCAGCCGGAGGGCCGGCGAGGGTCGCCTCGGGCTGGTCACCCAGGGATCGCCGCCACACCGCGTCTTGGGCGTACAGCCCTCCGTGCCGCGGCTCAGGGCGAACGCGTATCCGGCGGCCATGATGCTCGGGTTGCTGGCCGTCAGCACCGACGGGTCCGGATCGCCGAGCTCGTGGTCGTCGGGACAGCCCGGACGCCCCGTAAACGCGTGGAAAATCTCGTGTAACGCCATGGCGTCCCGGTAGTCCGGCGGCGTCTCGATGCGCATCGAATCGGTCGGGACGGTCGCGTTCACCCACCCGACCGCCCCGCCGGCGTCGTCCCACGCGCCCCGGTTCGAACCCAGTCTCGCGCGTGGATCGGACACGACGACGAGGTTGTACGCGCCTTCGGTCCGCGTCTCGGCCGGGACGGCGGCGCGTACGTCGCGTTCCCGTGGGTTGCCGTTGGTTTCGACGGACCGCGGTTCGGCGGTCTCGAGCCGATTGGTCGCGGTCGCGGACTCGATCGTCGCCATCGACTCGAAGTACGATTCGAAAATATCGCAGACGGCGTCCATTCGTGCGAGCCAGTCGGCCCACGCCGGGGTGTCCGCGACCCGGTCGACGAACCGTTCGTGTGGCCACACGTGTAACTGTACCGACCGCGGCCCCCGCGTGTCGGCTCGGACGGCTCCCGTTCCGGGGCCGACCGCGCCGGCGACGGCGACGGTACCGGTCGATCGAAGCACCGCTCGCCGGGTAACTGCCGGTTCCGTCGGCCCGTCGGGCTGACTGCCGGATCGATCCGCCATACGCGTTCGAATGCTCCAGCGGCGACATTATCCTGTCGGCCTACGCTTTGTCTTCGGCCGCCGCCCAGAGCGGGTACAGATCGTCCTCGACGGGGTCGGTGATCGACGCCCCGTCGAGCAGGAGTTCCGGATCGCCCGCCCGGACGACGCCGATCTCGGCGGCGTCGATCCCCGCGTCCTCGAGTGCGGCCAGACTGTCGGCCAGTCGGTCGTCGGGGACGGTCGCGAGCAACGCGCCGGAGCCGAAGATCCGGAGCGGATCGACGCCGGCAGCCGCACACAGCGTTTCGGTCTCGGGACGGACCGGCACCGCCTCGCGGTCGACCTCGAGCCGCCCGTTCGAGGCGCGGGCGATCTCGAGCAGGCCGGCCGCGACCCCTCCCTCCGTGGGATCGTGCATGGCTGTCGCGTACTCGCGGAGGACGCGGGCGTCGGGGACGACGCTGATCTCGTCGAGAAACGCCGCCGCCCGGGCGCGGATCGCGTCGTCGATCTCGAGGTCGTCGCCGAAGTCGCCGGCGAGGATCGCGGTGCCCTCGATCCCCGCGGCGTTCGTGAGGACGACCCGGTCGCCGGGTTCGGCCCCGCCGGTCGGAACGAACGCCTCCGTGGCCCCCATCGCGGTCAGCGAGACGAGCGGGCGCTCGAGTTGGTCGACGTACTCCGAGTGGCCGCCGACGATCGACGCGCCGACGGCGTCGGCGGCGGCGTCCAGATCGGCCGTGATCTCCTCGAGCGGCGTCGTCTCGTCGGGGAGCATGACGACGACGGTCAGCCAGCGGGGATCGGCCCCCGACGCGGCGACGTCGTTACAGGCGACGTAGACGCCGAGGGAGCCGACCCGGGAGGCCGCAAGCGAGATCGGATCGGAGCTAACGACGAGGCGGCCGCCGGGCCAGTCGATCGCGGCGGCGTCTTCCCCGTCGGCCGGCCCCTGCAACACCGTCTCGTCCGCGTCGGTCCCCGTTCGATCGAACACGTGTGCCAACAGGTCGTCGGGTGGAACTTTCCCGGGCATACCACGAACTGGGTGGATACGCGGCTTGTACCTGTCGCCGTCCGCCGGCGGTTCGAGCGGGGATCTCTCGAGCCGGGATCAGGCGGCGTCGGGTGCCAACGCGGCCATCGTCTCCCGGATCTCGTCTTCGTCCGCCCCACGTGGGAAGCTGACGGCGACGGCGTCGACGCCGTCGATGGTCTCGTATTCGGCCAGCGCCTCGCGGGCGGTTTCGGGATCGCCCGCCGCACAGAGCTCGCCGAGGAGGTCGTCGTCGAGCAACGAAAGCGCGCGTTCGCGGTCCCCCGCCTGCCAGGCGTCGTGGATCTCGTCGGCCACGTCGTACCCCTGTCGAACGAGCGCGTCGCGGTAGAACGTCCCCATGCCGCCGATGTAGAAGGCGGTGTGCTGGCGGGCGAGGTCGCGCGCGCGCTCGGCGTCGCCCAGCGCACAGCAGTTGACGCCGACGGTTACCCGAACGTCGTCCGGGTCGCGGTCGCCCAGTTCGGCTCCGCGTTCGATGTCCTCGAGCCGGGACTGCACGCCTCCGGGCGTGAGCATGATGCCGTGCCAGCCGTCGGCGAAGCGACCGGCCAGTTCGACGGCTTTGGGACCCATTCCGGTGACTTCGATCGGCGGAGTCGGCTCGGGCGGCTCACAGCGGAGCCGAAACCCGGACAGGTCGAAGTAGTCGCCGTCGTAGTCGACGGACTCGCCCGAGAGCACTTGCCGAACGATCTCGACGGTCTCGCGGGTTCGCTTGAGCGGATTGCCGTACTCCATCCCGTGCCAGTTCTCGACGACGACGGGGCCGCTCGGTCCGAGTCCGAGGTGGAACCGGCCATCGGAAACCTCCTGCAGCGTCGCCGCGGTCTGGCCCAGCAGGGCGGGCGACCGGGAGTAGGTATTGAAGATGCTCGAGCCGACGCCGATCGAGTCGGTCCGTTCGGCCATCGCCGTCAGGACGGTGACGCCGTCGCGGCCCCACGTTTCCGGCAGCCACGCGCAATCGTATCCGCCGTCTTCCGCCCGTTGGGTGTAGTCGACGATCGAGTCGACTGTCGGCTGTGCGGCGACGGGAAGGTGGACCTCTCTATCTGTCATCGTCTTTCGACAACGTGGTACGTCCTTTTGGGTGTATGGGAACCGAAGACGGAATTATTCCCGTTCATTTCGTCCGGGTCACCGGATGGCGGATGGAAAACCCGTGCGGAAACCGGAGTTCGTGCTAGACGTCGGTCTCTTCGGAGATCTGGGGCACGCCCTGTGCGGTGATGGTCTCGCCGACGACGTAGGAGGCGGCCGGACTCGCGAGGAACTGCGTGACGTCGGCGATCTCCTCGGCGGTCCCGATCCGGCGGGCGACCTCCTCGCGATCGATCTCGTCGGCTGCGACGCCCATCTGGCTCTCGACGCCCGGCGTGGCGACGAAGCCCGGCGCGATACAGTTGACGCGGACGCCGTCGTCGGCCCACTCGAAGGCGAGCGTCGTGGTGAGGTTGATGACGGCCGCCTTGGCCGCGCCGTAGGGGCTCATCAGCGGGGAGCCCCGCTGGCCGGCGACGCTCGCGAGGTTGATCACCGACCCGCCGCCGTCTTTCAGGTACTCCGCGGCGGCGTGGGTACAGTGATAGGTGCCGTGGAGGTTGATGTCGACGATCGTCCGCCAGCCGTTCGGTGACACGTCGCCGAACTGGGCCATAAACGAGGCTCCGGCGTTGTTGACCAGCACGTCGATCCCGCCGAACTCCTCGACGGTCGCCTCGACGAGCGCCTCGACGGCGTCGCGGTCGGTGACGTCACACTCGACCGCCAGCGCCGTCCCGGCCCGATCGCTTTCGTTGATCTCGTCGGCGACGGGGTCGACGTTCCCCTGCTCGCGCGAACAGACCACGACGTCGACGCCGTCCGCGGCGAACCGCTGTGCGATCGCCTTCCCGATCCCGCTCGAGGAGCCGGTGACGACGGCGACGTCGCCGTCGATGCTGAACTGGGTCGTGCTCATTACCGCTCACCTGCGGAAACCGCCCACTGATTTACCATTGTTAGCTATATCGATCGGTACACGTCGGGTCGTAATAAAAGTGGGTCCGATTTCGGTTCGGGGACGTCCCTATCGTTAAGTGAGTTGAAACCGATCGTTTCCGGCAACTGCGTGTGGACGGCACAGGAGTGGTCGCTCCGACCGCCCGATCGACACCGTCCTCACGCATCCGATACCGATGACGGACGCACCTCCACGGAACGGCCCGGACGCAACGCCCGCTCGAGACGAGTCTCCCGCGAATACCGACTGGGAGGCCGTCTTCTGGGACATCGGCGGCGTCATCCTCGACCTCGAGTCGGTACAGGCCGCTCACGCCGAGTTCGTCGCAACGCTCGTCGATCGCCACGACCTCGACGTTTCGGTCGCGGCGGCCGTCGATACGTGGCGGACGGCGGTCGGCACCCACTTCAGCGAGCGCGAGGGAACCGAGTTCCGCGCCGCACGCGAGGCCTACGCCAGCGGCGTCGCGGCGGTCGTCGGCGAGCGGGTCCCGCAATCGGCGTGGAAACCGCGGTTCGACGAGGCCGTCCGGGCCGCGATCGAACCCGTTCCGGGTGCCGTCGAGACGATCGAACGCCTGTCGGACCGGAACCTCCACCTCGGCGTCATCAGCGACGTCGACGACCGGGCCGGCAAACGGCTGCTCGAGGCGTTCGGCGTCCGCGAGCGCTTCGATACGATCACGACCTCCGAAGCGGTCGGTCGGACCAAACCCGACCCCGCGATCTTCGAGGCCGCACTCGAGGCGGCCGGGGTCGATCCCGACCGATCGCTGATGATCGGCGACCGGTACGAACACGACGTGAACGGGGCCGCCGCCGTCGGAATGCACGGCGTCGCCTTCGGTGCCGAAGACGGGCCGGCCGTTTCCTTCCGGATCGAGTCCCCGCCGGAGGTGCTCGAAATCGTCGACGGGAAGCGAGAGGGCTATCGTAGCCACTGAAAATCAATCACACCCGATCGCACGATGTGCGTCGATATTGGAACGGTCGGGGTAACTAAGTGTGAACCGTCTCGGGGTCACGTGGTTCGAGAGGCCGTCGGTCTTCCGAACGACCCCGAGGCACTTCGCCTGCTCCGCCCGTAGATGGTAGTACTTTTCATTCCCTATTTGTAACGAGGTTGTGTGGTTACTGAGTCCGAACTCCAGTTTGTCGTAGTGGTCTTAAGTGTCTATACTACTGCCTTTGTGACCTCGAATCACCATCCACAAAAGTCGCTGCAATCCTTCGGCGCTGGTGTGGCTAATCTCATACTGATGATTGGAATTGCTTTGTACGGGCCAGACGTCATTACTTATATCGGTCTCTCTGTGTCCGGCCTATCTGTCGTAATCGCCTTGCAGGCAGTTACTATTCTTGGAATTTGGTATTATGCGGCGGAAAACCGCGTAGAGCAGTTTTTATCTCGCTGTCTCGATCCGCTGGTCGCGCTCTTTCGATAACATCGTCTCGCTCTCATTTCACTGGTGATCGTGCTCGGATCGAGAAGTCGAACAGCGGCAGTATAATTCTATCCTCGCGTTTCTGCTCAGTACACACGTGTAGTGGCCGAGTGCTCCAAACTAAACCACCTGAAAATTATCAACGGGGCCAGTTGTTCCTATAGCGACGCGTGACGAACGGGCTGCCCTACCACCGGCGGACGAGCGCGAGCGTCGCGAGGCCGCCGGCGACGACGGCGAGCCAGTAGGTCGAGAGGCGGTACGTGAGAGCGACGGCGTACGCCTCCGTCGATCCCAGCGCCAGCAGCGCAACCAACAGCCCGGTCAAAACGGCCTCGATGCTCCCGAGTCCGCCGGGAGAGGGGATGTAGCCGGCGAGCATGCTCGCCGAGACGACGAAAAACAGGACGATGGGATCCACGGCGATCCCGAACGCGCGACCGGCGAAGTACAGCGGGAGGACGTAGAGCGCCCAGCCGAGATACGCGAACGCGAACACGCGAACCAACAATCGCGGTTCGTCGGCGATGCGGCCGAACGCGGTTTGCAGTTCGGCCACTCGTTTGCGGATACCCGCGACCGTCACGCCGGGGAGCCGGCGAATGACCGGTACCAGCAACCCGCTAACCGATCGCTCGAGTTCGGGTCGGAACCGCCATCCCACCGTCGCGACGGCCACGATACCGACGGCGACGACGGCAACCGCTCCGGCGATCGGCTCGACCGCACCGGGCAGGTCGATCCGCCAGACGAGCACGCCCAGACTGACCGTTGCGAGGCTGAACGACGCCACCAGGTTCAGCGCATCGGCGGTCACGACGCTCGCGAGGCTGTCCTCGTAGCTCGCACCCGTCTCCGTCGAGAGGACGTACGCGATAAACGGCTCGCCGCCTGCCTGCCCCATCGGCGTCACGGAGTTTGCGAACATCGCCGCCAGATAGGTCACGAAGAGCCGGGAAAACGACTCGTCGATGTCGGCGACGCCGAGAACGAGCTGCCATCCCCGCGTCCAGGCTGCGAAACACAGCCCCGTCGACAGACAGGCGACCACGACCCACTCGAGGGCCGCGTTCGAGAGCGTCTCCCGAAGCTCCTCGAGTCCGATCCCGACCGCGAGAACGAGCAGGAGGACGACTGCGACGGCGAACCCGGCTCCGATACGGAGCAGTTGCGGCCGCGAGATACCCCCCGTTCTCGCTCGTCGATCGTCCGTCACGACTCGACGTGGAACCCGCCGTACCGTAAACGGCGCGACTTTCCGACGGGGGATGGGTGCCGTTTTTCCACACAGGTTTGAACATTGTAAAATGGAAAATCTAGCGTAACTATTTTCGTTAACGAGGGGCGTTATGGTACCGTACGTCATGTCGAAAGCCACCGCGAGCCGACGGCCGCCGATTCGGCCACTATCACCGAAACCATGAGCGAGCACGACTCCTACTACGACCGGCTCGTCGACGAGGACGCACTGGCGTCGTACCTCGAGACCCACCTCGGCGACGCGGACGACTACGCGGTCGAGCGACATCAGGAAGGCCACTCGAACGAAACGCTGTTTGTCACCTGGGGCGACCGGAAACTGGTCGTTCGGCGACCGCCGCCGGGCGAAACCGCCGACACCGCCCACGACGTCCTCCGGGAATACCGCGTGTTGACCGCGGTCGCCGACACCGACGTGCCGGTTCCCGATCCGGTCCTCGCCTGTGACGATCACGACGTCATCGGCAGCGACTTCTACGTCATGGAGCGACTCGAGGGGGCGGTCCTCCGCGAGGGGGAGCCCGACCGCTTCGCCGACCCCGAGTCCCGCCGGCGGATCGGGGAGGAACTCGCCGACACGTTGGCCACGATCCACGACCTCGATATCGAGGCCATCGGACTCGAGGCGTTCGGCCGCCCCGAGGGATACACCCAGCGGCAGGTCGATCGCTGGGGGAAACAGCTCTCGTGGGCCTTCGAGGTGACCGAAACCGAACGGGCGGTGCCGGACCTCCACGAGGTCGGCGACTGGCTTCGGGCGAACGTCCCCGAGACGCACCCGAAGGCGCTCGTCCACGGCGACTACAAACTCGACAACGTCATGTTCGCGGCGGAGACCGACCCGGCGGACGAGACGGCCCGACTGCCGGAACTCGTCGGCGTCTTCGACTGGGAGATGGCGACGCTCGGCGACCCGCGGGCGGATCTGGGCTGGATGCTCTCGTACTGGCGCGATCCGAAAGACCCCGACCCCGCGGTTCCCGAACTCACGACCCAGTTTATGGCGCGGGACGGGTATCCGACCCGGCGCGAACTCGTCGCCCGCTGGGAGGAGCGAACCGGGTTCGCGTTCGAGCACGAACGGTTCTACCGCGCGCTCGCCGTCTACAAACTGGCCGCGCTCGGCGAGATGTTCTTCCGGCGGTATCTCGAGGGCAACAGCGACGATCCGATGTACCCGAAGATGGAAGCGCGCGTCCCGGCCTTGGCCGCCCGGGCGATGCGGATCATCGACGGCGACGAACCGCTGTAACCCGTCCACATCTACATCCGCGATCGTGTCGGTGGGATTAAGCGTTTGCCCGTAGACAGCAGGACCATGACACTGGAAGGCATCGACCGCGTCGCCGTTCTCGGCGCGGGAAGCATGGGCCACGGAATCGCCGAGGTCGCCGCCATCGCCGGCTACGAGGTCACGATGCGGGACATCGATCAGGAGGTCGTCGACGACGGCTACGACCGGATCAGGTGGAGTCTCGAGAAACTCGCGGATCGCCTCGACGAACCGACCGCCGCCGTGCTGGATCGGATCGAGACGACGACGGATCTCGAATCCGCCGTCGCGGACGCGGACCTCGTCGTCGAGGCCGCACCCGAATCCCTCGAGTTGAAACGCGATCTCTTCGACGATCTCGAGGAAGCCACGACGGCGGAGACGCTGCTTGCCACCAACACCTCGAGTCTCCCGATCACGGAGATCGCAGCGACCGTCGATGCGCCCGAACGCGTCCTCGGACTGCACTTTTTCAACCCGCCGGTGAAGATGGATCTCGTCGAAGTCATCTCCGGAGCCGAGACCAGCGACGCGGCCATAGAACGGGGCGTCGACTGGGTCGAATCGATCGACAAGACGCCGATCCGCGTTCGAAAGGACGTCCGCGGCTTCGTCGTCAACTCGATCGTCGGTCCCTTCTGCGGCGAACCCGCATGGATGGTCTCGAACGGCGACGCGACGGTCCGACAGGCCGACGCCGCGATGGTCCATCGGCGGGGCTATCCGATGGGACCGTTCGAACTCGCCGACATGACCGGTATCGATGTCGGCTACCACGTTCGGCAGGAAGGTGACGCCGACATTCCGCCGGTTATGGCCGAAAAAGTCCAGAGCGGTGATCTCGGCCGTAAGAGCGGTGCGGGCTACTATGACTACGAGGACGAGGGAGTCACCTACGAACGCGGAGACGGCGAGGGGTTCGACACCCTGCGCGTCGAAGCACGGATGATCGACCGTGCGGCGTTTCTCGTCGGCGAAGACGTCGCGACGCCGGCAGCGATCGATACCGGCGTCCGGTTAGGACTGGGGTTTCCCGAGGGCATCTGTCGCCGCGCGGACGAGATCGGCCTCGAGACCGTCCTCGAGAAACTCGAGACGCTCGCCGCGGAGACGGGAGCCGATCGGTTCGAACCGCATCCGACGCTCGAGAGCCTCGTCGCGGACGGGAAGACGGGCACGGAAGCGGGCGAAGGGTTCTACGAGTACGACGACGGCCCCGATTCCTAGCCGAGGCCGTCCGACTCGAGAAAGCATCGACGGTGCAACGCCGATCGCGCCGTGGAAAACAGCGGCCGCGCTACTGGTCGGTGCTCTCCGCTCTCAGATCCTGATAGATTCGCGGATCGGTCTGGAATTTGAGAACGTTGTGGACCGCGGTATTACGCAGGTTCGCGATCACGTCGCCGTGGTCTTTGTAACAGTCGTGAATCCACTTGGAGATCTGTTCGCGGGAACGAAACATCATCACCGTTTTCCACTGGTATTCCCCGTTCGAGAGGAAGAAAAACAGCGTGTGTTTGTCCTCTTTGATGTATTCCATCGCGTCGCGCCAGTTCTCCGCGAAGTGTTCCGGATTGAACTTGAACTCAAACAGCGCGAAGATGTAGTACTCCTCGTTCGGAATGATCGCCTCCCGGAACACCCCCTCATCACGCATCCGTCGGATCGATTCGCTGACGGTTACGTGCGAGACGTCGATGTCGTATTCGGTCTTGAGAACGTCGGTTAACTCCCGAGACGACAGCTGTGGGTCGTTCGAGAGTTCACAGAGGATAGCGATGTCGCGGTCCTTGAAGTCCCAGTTCGGTGGCTCGCTTCCGGTCATATCGTCGTAGATGTCGTCGTTCATAGCGTCAGTTACGTGTTTGGTTCGTTGGCCGCAGTTCGGCGATCTCCGGAGATGCAGGCCACCGACGAGACACGTACCCGACCGCGTCGGGATCGATCCGATCGTGTCGTTCCGACGCCCGACCGTCTCCTCCCCCTACCCCCACGTCGCAGCGTTCGGACGTTTGGTTTCCGATGTAAAGTTAGTTTGGGGACGCTCGTCTCCGATCACCCCTCTCGAGCGTCAGTGTTCTATTATTGTGTGATATGATGTTTATAGTGATGATAACTGGTGAGCGACGCCGGCCGGCATTCGGACGAGACTCGATATTTCGACGGCGAGACGTCCCTTCGGCTATCGGTCGCTCTCGCAGTTCGGGGACGACAGTAGCCACCATTATCAGTTGGGTTTCCAATAGCTGTGGCAATGGACTCAACCGATCCACAGCTATCGACGGTTCTCGAGGAGAACGGGACCGATGGATACCTGCTCGTCGCGTCCAGCGATGAGAGCAACCAGTATTATCTCTCGGGCTACCGCATGCCGGGTGTCTTTGTCACGCTGTATACTGACGACGGGATCCGGCTTCTCGTCCCGGATCTCGAATATACGCGGGCATGTGCCGAGAGCGATGCCGAGACGGTCAGACGGTTCTCGGACTTCGAGTACGGGAGCCTGGTCGTCGAACACGGGCGGGCGAAAGCCAGACCGCTCATCACTGCGGCGTTTCTCTCCGCGTACGGGATTCGATCGGTGTCCGTTCCGGACTCGTTCCCGACCGGGACCGCCGCCATCCTGCGCGATCGGGGGATCGAAATCGAACCCGTCTACGACGAGCCGGTCGAGCGCCTCCGTGCGGTAAAAACCGAGACCGAGATCGAACACGTCGTCGAGACACAGCGGGCAAACGAGCAAGCGATGGCAGCAGCGGAAGACCTGCTCAAACGTGCGACCGTCGAAGACGGCGTCTTGTCCGTCGATGGAGACGTATTGACCAGCGAACGCGTTCGTCGGACGATCGAAGCGACGCTGCTTTCGGAAGGCTGTGGAGTGTGCGACTGTATCGTTGCCGCCGGGGCTGAGGGAGCAGTGGGTCACGCAGTCGGGTCGGGACCGATCGAAGCCGACGAGCCGATCATCGTCGATATCGCCCCACAGGGCAAGGCATCGGGATACTGTTCGGACATGACGCGAACGTTCGTGAAAGGGAACCCGGACCCGACGATCCGGGACTGGTACGCGCTGGTCCGCGAGGCACACGACGAAGCGCTGGAGACCATCGAACCCGGCGTGACCGGTGAAGCGGTCAACGAGGCGGTCTGTGAGGTGTTCGAACGCGAGGGGTATCCGACGCCGCGAACCGACGAAGCGACCGAGAACGGCTTCCTCGGGAGTACCGGACACGGCGTCGGCCTCGACGTCCACGAACTGCCGCGGCTCAGTTGGGGCGGTGGGGAACTCCAGTCCGGCCACGTCGTGGCGGTCGAGCCGGGACTGTACGAACGAGGTACCGGCGGTGTCCGCCTCGAGGACGTCGTCGTCGTGACCGAGACCGGCTACGAGAATCTGACCGACTATCCCCGGGAGCTTCGGGTACTGTAGGTTTCCGATCGGTTCCGTTCGACTATCGGATAGTCGCCCGCTGAACGGTCGTGTGCCGTCCTCGAACCGACGCCCTCTCGGGAGCGGGTTACGGCTGGGAAGCTTCCCGCAACGCATGGACGCCGTCGCTGGTCCCGACGTACAGCGTGTCCCCGGCGACCGCGAGTTCCGGTGTCCCGGGGACCTCCCGTCGCCACAGCTCTTCCCCGGTCGCGGCGTCGAACGCCACTAGTGGGACGCGATCGTTGGCAAACGGGCCGACGTACACGGTCCCGTCGGCGACGACGGGAGATCGAAGGCCCGCACCGGGGTCGAACCGCCAGCGCTCGTCGCCGTCCTCGGAGAGCGCGACGAGCCGTCCATCGGCACCGACGCTCCCCGCCGTGAGGATCGAACTACTCACGTAGACCGAATTCCCGTCGGCGGCCGGTGAAAGGGGCGTGCGGTCGAAAGGAACGGTCGTCAGTTGCGAGCCGTCCGTCGCATCGTATACCGTCAGCCGAATCGACTCTCGACTCGGGAACGTTCGTTCCACCCGATAGAGCCGATCACCGGAATAAACCACGGACGCGGCGCTCTCGTACGCCTCCTCGTCGTCGGCGGTCCACTGGGTGACGAACTCGCCGTCCTCGAACTCGAACGCGGACACGTCGAACTTGCCGGCGTAGACGAGTCCGCCGTCGGTTGCCGGTCCATACGCGTCACGTTCGGCTTCGGAGACGACATCGCCCGTATCCGCGTGGAGTCGGATGACCGAATCACGGGCACACAGCATCACCCATCCGTCGCGCTCGAGCAGAAAATAGTACGCTTCGTCCAGCGCTGTCGACCACTGCTCCGTTCCATCGGGATCGAGCGCCCGCAGTGAATGGTCCCTGATGTCGTACAGCCGGCCGGCGACGTATTTGAGACTGCCACTGCCGTCCCGTGGCCGTCGCCATCGTTCGCTGCCGTCGGTCGCGTCCACCGCGGCGAGGGCGCTTTCGGTCCGGACGAACACCGTCCCGTCGATCACGACCAGCGAGTCGACGCCGCCGCTCTCGTCGTACGTCCACGCGGGTTCCGGCTCGGTTCGGGGCGGCGTCGCGAACGGATTGGACTTCGTTCGAGCGTGATCGTACCCGTCCATCGGCCACTGGCCGGGGGCTGGCTGCCAGTCGGCGGCGACCCGTCGCACCGGCTTTCCCAGACGCAGTTCCCGAAGCCGAGTCCGGAGCCCCGTACAGCCGGCGACCGACGTCGCTATCGCGACCGAGGAAAGCGACAGTACCGCCCGACGGTTCATCATCGACGACCGTCCGGAAGCCATTTGTTCCACTAGTGGCATTTGCGTATTTGACTCTGTTGTTTCCGCCCGTCCGCGTTTCGAATTCACGCGGTAGAACGCGATACGCACGGGAAACCGCGTCCGACTCGAGGGCATCGCCGGTACCGAAGCCGACGACGGGAACGATCCTTCGTTCGCCGCCGAGCGAATCCGGATCGGGGGGCGGTGCAACGTGTGAGACCGACGCATCCCGAACGCGTCTCGACATCTAATATCTGTCTACTTATTATATCGGAAAGCAGTTATTTGCTGGAGTAGAGGTGGCGATGAACTGCTATCGAAAGCTACGAAATCAGCATATGTGTGGGTGTGCGGACGATACTTTGGGCCAAAACTGACCCGTGGAAACGGTTCCCGATTCGATCCACTTACTGGGCGTGTGTTCCGTTTTCCGACGCTTTAATCGCACTATCCACGACTGTGAAACTCCTCCGTTAATATAGGTCCTTATCTTGACTGTTTTGGACTAATAACATACTTTTTATTATTTGGTGTACTACGTTCCATGGTTCCGATTTCTGTGAGGCACGTTCCCGACGGAGTCCGCCGGTCCTGACGGTGACGAACCGACGCGGCTCCGGACCGTTACTCGAATCGAGGCGGACGATCGTTCAGAAACGCGTCGACGCCTTCCTCGTGGGCGGCGGTGTCGTACGCGGCCGACTGGAGGCGCGCCTCTCGCTCGAGTCCGTCTCGCCGCGGTCGCCCGAGGTTCTCGTGGATGGCTTCCTTCGCGAGGCCGATCGTTTCGGTCGGCCGGGCCGCGAGCGTCTCGAGAACGCCGTCGATCCGGTCGTCGAGGGCCTCGTCGGGGACGGCGGCGGTGACGATGTCGAGGTCGGCGGCGGTTGCGGCATCGACGAGGCGGCCAGTGAACGCGAGTTCTTTCGCCGTCCGCAACCCGACGAGTCGCGGGAGCGTCACCGTTGCGCCCGCGTCGGGGACGAGTCCGACGTTGACGAACGACGCTCCGAAGCGGGCGGAGTCGGCGGCGTAGGCGAAATCCGACGCGGCGACCAGCGACAGTCCGGCTCCGACGGCGTCGCCGTTTACCTTCGCGACGATCGGCACCGGAGCCGTCAGCATCCGCTCGGCGACCCGCCCGAGCGTTTCCCTGACGCGATCGTACGCCTCCGAGGTCGTCTCGTCGCGGTCGGCCATCGCTTCGATATCCCCGCCCGCACTGAACGCGTCCCCGGTCCCGGTGATGACGACGGCGTCGAACGGTTCGGGATCGAGGTCCTCGAGTCCGGCCGCGAGTTCCCGGGCGGCGTCGGCCGTGAACGCGTTTCGAACCTCCGGGCGGTCGAACGTGAGATACCGGACGCTGTCCTCGTCGTGGACCTGCATGCACGGTCGTGTGTCCGGCGATCACTTCGTGGTAGGCCCACGGTCGACTCGGCGACGGAACGACCGACGCGACCGTCCTGTTCCGACACCGGGACTACCGCCGGTCGCGCCGGCTACTCCCTGTGTTTGATGAGGAACTTCATGTCGCCCTGAAAGACGACGGTATCGTCCTGGTTCGTCATCTCGGTATCGAGGACGACGATGCCGGCGTCGTCGTGGTCGACGTTTTTCTTCTCGCTGACCTCGATCTCGAGCGAGAGGGTGTCCCCGATGTAGACCGGATTGGGGAGATCCATGTAGTTCATTCCGAGAAACGCGTACGCGGTCCGTTCGACGATCCCGGTGCGGTAGACGAAACCCGTCGCCTGGACGAACGTCATCGGGCCGTGGGCGATGCGGCCGTCGAAAGGGCCGTCGTCCGCGTACTCCCTGTTGGTGTGGAGTTCGGTCCAGTCACCGCTCAGCGCCGAGTGCATGACGAAATCGGCTTCCGTGACGGTCCGGCCGACGCTCTGAAACGTCTGGCCCGGTTCGAAGTCCTCGAAGTGATGTGGCTCGTAGCTGTATGCCATATGTAGACATCCCAACCACAACACAAATAGTTTACTTCGATAATCCCCCGAAACGGAGCGTGCGATCGGACCGACGGTCCGTTCCAACAGCGACTTGCTGGGGTGGGGTCCCGATTGACTCGGCGAGCGATGGCCGACCTACCGGTGATCGTAAACCCGTTTTACCTTCCCGACCTGCGTGCGTTCGATCTCGCCCGGCCCGACGATATCCAGTTCGTCCGGCGTAAACGAGAGGACGTTCGACAGGCGGGTCAGCACGCGGTCCCGAAGGGCCTCGAGATCGCCGTCGAAGCCGGGTTCGCGTTCGATCGTCAGTTCCATCCGGTCGAGGGCGTCCTCGCGATAGAGATCGATGCGGTAGTAGGGGGCGACGGCGTCGAACTCGAGGACGACGGCTTCGATCTGGCTGGGATAGAGGTTGACGCCGCGGACGGTCAACAGATCGTCGGCGCGGCCGGTAACGTTGTCCATGCGGACCATCGTACGGCCGCACTCGCATTCGTCGTAGGTGAGTGTAGTCAGATCGCCGGTGCGGTACCGAAGCACCGGCAGGGCCTCCTTCGACAGCGACGTCAACACGAGTTCGCCCTCCTCGCCCGCCGGCAGCGGTTCGCCAGTCTCCGGATCGATCACCTCGGGGTAGAAGTGGTCTTCCCAGATATGCAGTCCGTCCTGTGCCTCGTGGCACTCGTTCGAGACGCCGGGGCCGATGATCTCCGACAGCCCGTAAATGTCGATCCCCGTGACGCCCAGCCGCGATTCGATCTCCTCGCGCATCGGCTCGGTGCAGGGTTCGGCTCCGAAAAGGACCGTCGACACCGGCAGGTCGGCGACGTCAATACCCATCTCCGCGGCCGTTTCCGCGAGATACAGCGAGTACGAGGGAGTACACGAAAGGACGTCGCTCTCGAGGTCCCGCAACAGCTCCACCTGCCGTTGGGTCTGTCCACCCCCGACCGGGATGACCGTCGCCCCGAGTTCCTCGATGCCGTAGTGGAGACCAAGCCCGCCCGTAAAGAGTCCGTAGCCGTACCCGTTCTGGACCGTCTGCCCCGGCTCAACCCCGGCCGCCGCGAGCGACCGCGCGACGACTTCGCTCCACACCTCGAGATCGGAGCGGGTGTAGGCGACGATCTTGGGATTGCCGGTAGTACCGGAGGAGGCGTGGACGCGCCGGATGCGGTCGTCGTCGACGGCGAACAGCCCGTCGGGATACTCCTCGCGGAAGTCGGCTTTGGTCGTCAGCGGCAGCGCCGAGAGATCGTCGACGGTCTCGATTTCGGCCGGCGAAATACCCGCCGCGTCGAGTGCGGTTCGATAGTGCTCGACGTTCTCGTACGCGTGTTCGACGGTCTCGCGGAGCCGTTCGTTCTGCAGTGCCCGGATCTCCGCTCTCGGGGCCGTTTCTATCTGCGTGTAACTCATCCTCACACATCACTCCGGAGTGCCGAAACAAAAATCATGGGGTATGTGTACCAATCACTGAGTACCGTGTCTCTGGACGGGCACCGACGGACCGGCTACGGCCGTTCGACGATCGTCGCGACCCCCTGCCCGAACCCGACGCACATCGTCGCGAGACCGTAGCGGCCGTTGCGGCGCTCGAGTTCGTGGACGAGCGTCGTCGTGATACGAGCGCCGGAGCAGCCGAGCGGATGGCCAAGCGCGATCGCCCCGCCGTTGACGTTCAGTCGATCGTCGTCGATCCCGAGTTCGCGCTTGCAGTGGAGACTCTGTGCGGCGAACGCCTCGTTGAGTTCCACGAGGTCGAGATCGTCGATCGTCAGATCGGCCTCCGCGAGTGCGGTCCGCGTCGCGGGAACCGGGCCGATCCCCATCACGCGGGGATCGACGCCGGCGACGGCTCGGGACCGAACGCGAGCCAGAACGTCGAGTCCGTACTCCCTCGCGTAGTCGGCGCTGGTCACGAGCAGGCCGGCTGCGCCGTCGGTCAGCGGCGAGGCGTTACCCGGGGTGACCGTCGCCGCCTCGTCGTCGGCGAAGACGGTCGGCAGGTCGGCGAGCGATTCGAGGTCCGTGTCGGGTCGCGGGCCTTCGTCCCGCTCGAGGACCGCGGCTTCGTCAGCGTCCCGTCGGCGCTCCGACGGCCCGCCCGTTTCGACGGGGACGATTTCGTCGTCGAACCGACCCGCCTCCCGGGCGGCGACCGCACGCTCGTGTGAACGGAGGGCGAACCGATCCTGTTCCTCGCGACCGATGTCGTGTTCCCGGGCGATGCGCTCTGCGGTCGCACCCATCGGGAGCGCGTCCGGATCGTACCGCGTTTCGATGGCGGGGTGGAGCCAGTCGGAGAACGGTACGCGGCTCATGTGCTCGACGCCGGCAACGGGGACGACCTCGGCATCACCGACCTCGATCGCCCGCGTCGCGTCCACGAGCGCCGTCAGCGAGGACCCACAGAGGCGGGTCAGCGTGGCCCCCGGGACCGACTCCGGGAAGCCGCCGGCAAGCAGCGACTGCCGGGCGAGGTTTCGCCCCTGCTCGTTTTCCTGATTCGCACACCCGAGTCGGAAGTCGTCCCAGTCGGCCGCCGGAACGGTCGTCCGGTCGACCAGCGCCTCGAGTACCGCAACCACGAGGTCCTCGGGGTAGGTCCCGGCCAGTCCGCCATCCGTTCGCGCCTGTGGCGTTCGTACTGCGTCGACGATAACGGCCTCGACTTCGGACATCGTCCTGTCAGTCGACCGAACTCGAGTTAAACCTTCGCCCGCGGGCCGGTTGCGCTCGTTTGCAGCGGCCCGCATCATCGAGGCGCTGGACGGACGGGCGTCGATCGGTCTCTTCCGCCACGCTTCCCGTCCGATCCATCAGTTGCTCGAGCCGAACATCCGTTCGAACACCGACTGTTCGGCCCGGCGAAGCCGCTCGAGGAACGCGGACTTGCTGATCCCGAGTTCGTCGGCGACCGCCTCCGTGGAGGTCTCCCGCGGGATCTCGAAATAACCCATCTCGAGGGCCTGACGGATACACTCCTCCTGGGGCGGCGTGAGATCCCACCGCTGACTCGGGATCTCCTTGGCTTCCGATTGGAGTGGATAGATCCGCTCGAGTTGGACGCCGACGGTATCGCCGGCGGCTTCCATGACGCCTTTCAGGACGTCGCGCCCGACGACGGCCCCGGAGATCGTCGCCGCGCCGTCGCGGTAACACAGCGTCTCGACGATGAGTCCCCCGTCGATCAGCCGGTGGACGACACACGGGTGTTTCGACAGACACCGGTACCGATAGCGACCGTCGGTCTTCGAAACGTGGAGATACGTGATCCGGTCGTCCCCGTCGAGCAGCGCGGTAAGTCGGTCGTTTCTGGAGGAGCTGAACTGCAGGAGATCGTACCCGTCGTTTCGGTGCTGGGGCGGCTGTGCATCGATTTCGACGTTGGCACCCCGTGTCGCCTCCGCGAGCGGACAGTCGTCGTTTCGCACCCGGAATTCGACGGCGAGGCATTCGTCGATCATGCGGAACCCGTACGATCGTCTATACGGCGTCAATATTTAAAACCTCGTTATATAGCGGTCAATGGATAAGGATGTTACCAACGTACATTCGGTCGAGACCATGGACCTAGACACGGTCAAAGAACGAGCGGGCCCGCGGGAGTTCAGCCCCGCCGACGACCTCCCGGAGGAGTATCGTGAGGCGGCGACGCGGATGATCGAGTTCCACGCCAACAGCGAGATCATGGGGGCGTATCTCGAGCGGCCGTTCATCCGGCAAGCGCCCAGCATCGATCGCAAGCTGGCGTTCTCCGCGAAGGTCCAGGACGAGATCGGCCACGGGCAGTTGCTCTACCGGGCGGCCGAGTCGCTGGGCGTCAAAACCCGCGAGGAGATGCTCGACGATCTGGCAAACGGCGACGGAAAGTTCCTCAACTGCTTTCACTACCCGATGGAGAGCTGGGTCGAGACGCCGATGATCGCCTTCTTCGTCGACGGGGCGGCGATGCGCCGACAGGCGACGCTCCGGCGGACCAGCTGGGAGCCTTACGCCCACGCGATGGACAAGGTCTGCTTCGAGGAGGGGTTCCACGTCAAACACGGCGAGGACATCCTCAAGGAGCTGATGACCGGCTCCCGCAAGGAACAGCGGCTGACTCAGGAGGCCTTCGAGACGTGGTGGCCGCGTATCATCCAGTTCTTCGGCCCGACCGACGACAAGAGCACCCACCACGACTTCGCGTCGGACGTCGGCCTGAAACAGCAGTCAAACGACGCGCTGCGCAATGCCTTTCTCGATCAGTACATCCCGAAAGCGCGGAAGTACGGCCTCGAGATCCCCGACGAGCCGCGCATCCGCGAGCGCGACGACGGCACCTACGAGGTCGAGGAGGACGACCTCGACTGGGACGAGTTCTTCACGATCGCCAAAAACGAGTACGAACCCGGCCTCGGACAGATCAACGGTCGCAAGGCCGCACAGGAGGCCGTCGAGTGGGTTCGCGAAACGATCGACAGCGACGACGCTACCGCCGCCGGCGGCCACGCGCCGCAGGCGGCCGACTGACCATGATCTGGGAAGTGTTCCGACAGGAGAAAACGGGCGAGTACCACACCCACTGTGGCAACGTTCACGCGCCGGACCGCGAGATGGCCAAACAGTTCGCCGCCATCCAGCACGGCCGTCGCAAGCCGACCAACAGCCTCTGGGTAGTCCCCAAGGACGAGATCGGCGAAATCGACGACGCGGACGTCGCGTTCGGCGGGACGACCGACAAGAGCTATCGGTGGGCGACGAGCTACAGCACGACCGGGACCGACGCCAGCGAGGTCGTCGAATCCGAAGACGAGCAAGCGACCGCGGAGAAACAACGGGGTGACGCCTGATGGCCACGGACTTCGCCGATCCGGACGCCCTCGACGAACGCGAACGCGCCGCGCTCGAGGCGCTGCTGAAACGCCTAGGCGACGACGAGTTCGTGCTCGCCGAGCGCTACACCGAGTGGCAGGTCCGTGCACCCACCCTCGAGTCCGACCTCGCGCTGGCGAACAACGCACAGGACGAACTCGGCCACGCCCGCCTGTGGTACGACGTGCTCGAAGACCTCGGGTTCACGGAACGGGATCTCGTTTACGAGCGCGATCCGGCCGACTTCCGGCACAGCACGCTCGTCGAATTGCCGTTCGAGGACGGCGACTGGGCCGACGCCGTCCTCCGCTCGTACCTCTACGACGCCGCCGAGGAGATCCGGCTTGCGGCCCTCGAGGACTCCGCCCATCCGAAGATCACCGACCGCGTCGGCAAGATCCGGAGCGAGGAGGAGTACCACCTCGAGCACGCCCAGAACTGGCTGGAGCGACTCGCCGACGGCGACGAGGGCCACGAGCGCGTCCAGGACGCACTCGATCGGCTGTTCCCATACGCGCTGACGATCTTCGAACCGTCCGCGCCGCGTGCGGGTGCGGACGCTATGCGCGGCGACCTCGAGGACGACATCGTCGATCTCGGTCTGCGCGAGGCGACCCTCGCGGAGATGGGCACCGAGTGGCTGTCGACCGTCGTCCCGTTCCTCGAGTCGCTCGATCTCTCGGTTCCGGTCGCGGAACGGGACGGCGACGAGGAGTTCGCGTTCGAGGCGACCGACGACCTGCTGCCCGACGCGCGTGGCCGCGACGGCACCCACACCGACGCGTGGGCGGATCTCTACGACGAATTCACGCACACGTACCGCGAACTCGAGCGGAGCGAACCGACCAAGATCATGTCCAATCCAGACTAATGAGTAGTAATGTTCCTGACCCGGACGGCGACGCCACGCCCTGTGCGTACACCGAGTACCGCGAGGGGACGGCAAGCGAAGACCTCCCGGCGACCGGCGACGATGCCACCGGTCTCGAGGCCGACGTGTGGGAAGTCCTGTACGATATCGACGACCCCGAGATGCCGATCAGCATCGTCGACCTCGGGTTGCTCTACGGCGTGGCCGTCGAGGACGGCGTTGCGACCGTGGACATGACGCTCACCTACTCGGGCTGTCCGGCCCGTGACATGCTCACCGACGAGGTCGAGCGTCGCGTCGACTCCGTCGACGGCGTCGACGAGGTGGACCTGCGGCTGGTGTGGAGTCCGGGGTGGTCCGTCGAGATGGTAACCCAACAGGGCGAGGACGACCTGCGGGAGTTCGGGCTGAGCGTATGAGACGCGCATCCGATCCGAGCGTGACGACGGGCGGGGACGACAGCGGCGCGGAGTGTCCGTACTGCGAGTCGACCGATACCGTCCGCGAGCACCCGAAAGGGCCGTCGCTCTGTCGATCGATGCACTACTGTCGCGACTGCGAACAGCCCTTCGAGAAGTTCGAGTGAACTGTCAGGACCGTGGAGCCGAACGGACATCGCGACGCTCGCCGGACCCGAGACCCCCGATCGGACGAAAGGTTTTGAGGATCGATTGCGTGAGCGAAAGACGAACGCATGCCAGAGCGTATCGAACGAGTGCCCCGCGAGGAGTTACGGGTGACACAGAACGAACGGCTCCGCGAGACCGTCCAGTACGCCTACCGGACCGTTCCGTTCTACCGCGAGACCCTCGACGCGGCGGGTATTTCGCCGGCCGAAATCGAGACCGTCGACGATCTCTCGGCGCTGCCGTTGACGACCAAAGCCGACTTCCGCGAGGAGTACCCCGACGGGCTGTTCGCCGTCGACGACGACCGCATCCGGCGCGTCCACGCCTCCTCCGGTACTACCGGCAATCCCAAGATCGTCGCCTACACCCGCTCCGATCTCGACCGCTGGAACGAGGTGATGGCTCGATCGATGGCAGCGGCGGGGATCGAGCGAGGCGAGACGTTCCAGAACGCCTACGCCTACGGGCTCTTTACGGGCGGGCTCGGGTTCCACGGCGGTGCCGAGGAACTCGGGGCGACGGTCATCCCCGCAAGCAGCGGCAACACCCGGCGACAGGTCGAACTCGCGCGTGATCTCGAGAGCGATTCGCTCGGCTGTACGCCGTCGTACGCGATTTACTTCGCCGAAACGGCCGCGGAGATGGGCGTCGACCCCCGGGCGCTGTCGATCTCGACGGTCCTTTTCGGAGCCGAGCCCTGCACCGAGCCGATGCGCGAGGAGATCGAATCGCGGCTGGACGCGACGGGGATCGAAAACTACGGCCTCTCGGAACTGATCGGGCCGGGCGTCGCCGTCGAATGTCGCGAAGCTCAGTCCGGACTGCACGTCTGGGAAGATCACTTCTATCCCGAGGTGATCGACCCAGAGACTGGCGAACCGCTGCCGGCGGGCGAGGAGGGCGAACTGGTTCTGACGTCGCTGTCGAAGGAGGCCCTGCCGGTGCTTCGGTACCGCACCGGCGATCTGACTACACTCACCTACGACGAATGCGAGTGTGGCCGCACGATGGTCCGCATGGACGGCGTCACCGGCCGCACCGATGACCTGCTGATCGTCCGTGGCGTCAACCTCTATCCCAGCCAGATCGAAGCCGTCGTCCTCGAGTTCGACGCCGTCGCTCCTTACTACCGCATCGATCTCTACCGCGAGGACGCCCTCGATCGCTTCGAACTCACGATCGAACTGGAAGCGGGGTTCGACGGTGACGCTGACAGACTCCGTGCGGCCGTCCGCAAGCGATTAGCGAACGCCCTGTCGATCACGCCCGATGCGCTCGAACTCGTCGAGTACGGAACGATCGAACGGACCGAGGTCGGGAAGGTAAGGCGGGTCTTCGACCACCGGTGACGTCGAGGCAAACGGTTCCACTAGCTGGCACATTTATTATCGTTCGGCGGACAACCGTGTTGCATGGACATCGAATCCTTCTTCGAGGGGATGCCCTTCGCGTCCCTGCTCGGAATCGACGTCACCGAATGCGCCGACGGCCACGCCGAGGGCCGACTCGAGATGACGGAGGACCTCTCCTGGAACGAGGACCAGCTGATGGCCCACGGCGGCGTCACCTTCACGCTCGCGGACACCGTCGGCGGGGCGGCGCTGGTCTCGGTGGTCGACCAGCCGGTGCCGACGATCGACATGCGGATCGACTATCTCAGCGCCGGGACGGGCGATCTCTACGCCGAAGCCGACGTCGTCCGCTGTGGCAACGACGTCGGCGTCGTCGACGTCGACGTGTACGCCGAAGACGACGAGACCCACATCGCCGACGCGCGCGGCGTCTACAAGACCGGCTAACGGTCGAACCGGACTATAAGGCCCTCGAGGTGGGACGTGTCGCCATGCCTGTACCCGGGTACGATCCGGAAGACATCGACGACGCGCTCGAGGGGGAACGGCTCGAGGCGTCCCTCTCCGAGTCGGAGCTGGAGGCCTACAGGAACGGCGACGCGGAGCTGATCGATCTCCTGTCCGAGGACGAGATCCGACGGCTCATCGACGACGAGAGCGGTCCCGATTGATCCGGTGTCGGCTCCCGAAACGATCGCGACCGTTCGAATACCGAAAACCGACGACGGGAGCGGGTCGCGTTCGAATCTTTCGAACGCGTCGCCTGCTGGCCACCGGCGGCTCGTCGAACCTGCCGGGACGGACGCGGTAGCACCGACGGCCGTTCGAATTTTCGACGCGGATACAGGTGTTGTTTTCTGCCAGAACAAAAACTAAACCGTCCCTCCCTCGATAAGGGGACATGGACGACACCTCGCGATCGAATCGGCCGGTCACGACGACGGAGTCGTCGATCCGGATCCTCGAGCAACTGAAGCAAAACCCCGGCGGGACGCTCGACGAACTGACCGACGAGTTGGATCTCGCTCGCAGTACGATTCACCGGCATCTCCTCACGCTCGAGGACAACGACTTGCTCGTCAGGGAGGACGGCGGGTTCTACCTCGGCCTTCGGTTTCTGGACTTCGGGATCAGCGCCCGCAACCGCGTCCCGTTTTTCGATGTCGGTCGGCGACAGGTCGATCGACTGGCCGAAGAAACCGGAGAAAAGGTCTGGCTCGTCGCGAAGGAAGGTGATTTCAGCGTCCACCTCTACAAAGCATCGGGCGACAGCCCGCTGCGGACCTCCGCACGGGTTGGACAGCGACGATACCTTCACCAACTCGCCGCGGGCAAGGCCATACTGGCGTATCTCGACGAGGAAGAGTTCCGGGCGATCATCGATCGACAGGGCCTGTTGCGGATGACCGATCACACCATCACCGATGCGGATGCACTCCGTGAGGAACTGGAGGCGATTCGGGACCGGGGGTACGCGTTCAACACCGGCGAATCGATCGAGGGGCTGAACGCGGTCGGTGCACCGATCCGGAACGACGAGGGGACGCCGATCGGCGGCATAAGCATCTCCGGGCCGGCAAACCGGGTGAAAGGCGACTACCTGAAAGACGAACTCCCGGACAAACTCCTCGCGGCGATCGACGAGATCCATATCAACCTTCGATACAGTTCGACGTAGTACTGTTCGGGCCCCGCCGTGCCCGGGGCGACAGGGGTTCGACCCACCGTCGACTCGGGCACCCGATCCCGGTCGAGTCGGGATCCGGTCGTGGCCGGTCACCCGATCGCGCTTCCGTCGTTTGTCCGAGTAACTTGTTCCTCTTCCCCCACCGAACGCGGCAGTGAATTACGAATGTACAGTTGTAAATACAGGGCTGTTATTCCATCCGTTTCCGCCCGACAAGTACTGCGTCTCGGTCGCTGTGACGGTTTCGGTTCCGTATGATTCGTTCCGTATCGCCTGCAGTCAAGCGCCGTGACGAGACGGTATGCGGCCCGTTCGGTCGGCTTTCACTGGTGTCAAGAGCCATGGATTTCTATCACTTTCGGACGAAATTCGAGCTATTCGGATCGTATTCTACCCCTTCGACCGATTCGTTCGAAAAGAATCGGCGCTCCCGGCCGAAGAAATCCGACGATCGGTTTTCTACCCGTTGTGAAGTCAGTATCGGTATCCGGTGCGAACGGTCATCTATCCGAATCACTCGGACAACCTCGACGGCGATCGGCCAGAAACGCACGGAACCAGTGGGTCCGTTGTCCGGTTTCAGCCCGCCCGAACCGGTGCGAGTCCGCGACATCAACACGATCTTTCACAACGAAACAGTTTTCACGACGGAATATGAGGGTATAGACGCGATCATGTCATACGGTGTCCAGCCACGAGAGCAGACCTGGGGCCAGAACGCCTCTCAGTTGCGGGAGTACCCACCGAGCGCGAAGCTCGTTGCGAAAGTCCTGACCGTCCACGGGGAGATGACACAGCGGGATCTCGTCGAGGAAACGATGCTTCCGGCCAGAACGGTCCGTCACGCGGTGAACACGCTGGAGGACGACGATCACCTCGAGAGCAGGCACTGCTGGACCGACGCCCGGAAGCGTCTGTACAGGTTGACGCTCGAGGACAGGGAGCCGAACCGGTAGCTCGCGGACAAACGACGTGAGAACGCACCACATCAACGACAAGCGATCCAACAATGAGTAGATACGCAACGCGCGTCGAAGAGATGGATATCAGTGGAATCAGGGAAGTGTTCGAGGCTGCAAGCGAGGACGATATCAACCTCGGCATCGGACAGCCGGACTTTCCGACGCCCGAGCACGCCAGGGACGCCGCTCTCACCGCGATCGAGGAGGGGACCGTCGACTCGTACACGTCGAACAAAGGGATCCCCGAACTCCGGGAGGCGATCAGTACCAAGTACGAACGGGACAACGGGCTCTCGGTCGATCCGGACGACGTCATCGCGACGGCGGGCGGAAGCGAAGCGCTCCATATCGCCATCGAGGCCCACGTGGAGCCGGGCGACGAGGTGATCTATCCGGATCCCGGGTTCGTTGCATACGAACAGTTGATACTGCTCGCGGGCGGGACGCCCAAACCCGTCCCACTCAGGGACGACCTGACCCTCGACCCCGAGACGGTCGAAGCAGCGATCACCGACGACACGTCGCTGTTTATCGTCAACAGCCCGGCCAACCCGACGGGTGCAGTCCAGTCCGAAGCGGATATGCGCGCGTTCGCTCGTCTCGCCGACGAACGGGATGTCGTCTGCCTGTCCGACGAAGTCTACGAACACATCGTGTTCGACGGCGACCACTACAGTCCCATGGCGTTTGCGACGACCGACAACGTGGTCCAGGTAAACGCCTGCTCGAAGGCGTACTCGATGACAGGCTGGCGACTCGGCTGGGTCGTCGCGAGTTCCGATCGCATCGAACGGATGTTGCGCGTCCACCAGTACGTCCAGGCCTGTGCGAGCGCGCCGGCCCAGTACGCCGCGGCGGCTGCGCTGACGGGGCCACAGGACCCCATCGAGGAGATGGTCGACGCGTTCGAGAACCGGCGCGATGTCCTGCTCGACGGGCTGGAAGACATCGGCCTCCCGACGCCGACGCCCGAGGGGGCGTTCTACGCGATGCCGGAGGTACCCGAAGGGTGGTGCGAGGCGGTGCTCGAGAACGGCGTCGTCGTCGTTCCCGGCGAGGCGTTCGGGGAACACGGCGCGGGGTACGCTCGACTGTCGTATGCGACCGGAATACCGGAGTTGAAAGAGTCGCTGGAAGTGATGCGGTCGGTTACTCGAACCTCCTTCTAACGGCCGTCTTCCGGCCAGTCGTCGCTGTTCTATTCTCAACAGAGCTATACTATACACCGGTTATTTTCGGAATTAATGGAAAGCCTTTATTATGCCAGTTTATGTTATATGATATTGCATGTCACGCGAGACCTGGGCAAGTCGTATCGGATTCATTCTGGCGGCGGTCGGGAGCGCCGTCGGACTGGGGAATATCTGGCGGTTTCCGTGGATGACGGCGGAGAACGGGGGGAGTGCGTTCTTGCTGATGTACCTCCTCATCGTGCTCGGGATCGGCGTTCCGGGACTGCTGACAGCGTTCGTGATCGGGCGACGCTCGAAACGAAATCCGGTCGGGGCGTTTAAATCGTTGAAGGGATCGCGAGCGTGGACGCTCCTTGGAGTACTGTGTGTCGTCACCTCCGTCGTACTGATCTCGTTTTACAGCGTCGTCGGGGGATGGATACTCCGGTATTTCGTCGAGAGCTTTACCGGGGCGTACTTCGCCGATCCCGGCGCTCATTTCGAGGCGATCAACTTCGGAACGAGCGCCTTCCTGTATCAAATCGCGTTTCTCGGCGTGACCGCGCTCATCGTGATGGCCGGGGTACGGCGGGGCATCGAGGCGACGACGAAGTTCATGATGCCGGGTATCGCCGTTTTGCTCGTTGCTCTCGCCATCTGGGCCTCACGGCAGCCCAACGCGATCGAGGGATACCAGTTCTATCTGGCCTTCGACGGGGGATACCTCGCTGACAACTTCCTCGCCGTCCTCGGCTCTGCCGCCGGGCAGGCGCTTTTTACCCTCTCGGTCGGTGGCGGGACGATGATCACGTACGCCTCGTACATCGACGACGATAGATCGCTGCCGTTCGACGCGACGATGATCGCCGGACTCAACCTCAGTATCGGAATTCTTGCCGGCCTCGTCGTGTTTCCGCTCCTCTTTTCGTTCGCCGGGGGGCCGACCGGCGGCGGACCCGGCGCACTCTTCGTGAGCATCGCCGGCGCGTTCGCGACACTCCCTGCAGGACAGCTTCTCGGGGCCGTGTTCTTCCTCGTCGTTTTGCTGGCCGCGATCACCAGTTCGATCAGCATCCTCGAGATTCCCGTCGCGTTCGTCGTCGACGAATTCGACCTCGAGCGTTCGATGGCGACGCGGGGAATGTTCGTCCTGATCGTCGGGACGGGTGCCCTGAACGCCTTCAACGCGGACGTGTTCGGGCTCTTTGCTGACCAACTCGTTGATCTCCTGTTGACGCTCGGCCTGATCGGGTTCATGTTCTACGGGGCGTGGGTGCTCGGCCCGGACGCAGTACAGGAGTTCCGCAACGGGGCCGGGAGGGTCTCGCGCTCGCTGGCTACCCCGTGGCGGTACGCGATCGGGACGGTGTTCCCGACGTTTCTCCTCTTTACCTTCTACTCCGACGCGTTGAGTCTGGCGGGCTACAGCCCGGGGACGAGCGTGATCGCGCTTGTTGCTCTCGTCACGACCGTTCTGTTCGTCCTGTTGGTGCTGTGGTCCGAACAGGAAGTTCGGACGGAGAACGTCGATACCGCCGACTGACGGCCGCTCAGTGGTTTCACGGGTAGGCCGATCCGATACGACGCTTCTCGAGTCAGAACCGCCCGGCCGCTGTTCGACGTTCCGTCTCGGGTTGGTCGTCCATCGTCGCGTGATATTGAGAGTATGTCTCACAGAACTATTAAGTATCATCTCGATAATTGTGTCTCATATGGCAACCGCCAGTACGCAGGAGGTCCGCGCCGCGACCGAGCCATGTCGACAGCTCGAGGCTACCGTCAGCGCGCTTTTCCTCTTTACATTTACACTGGCGGAAGTCGCTTCGATGCGAGGCGGGAACCGCGCTCGCATCGGACACGCTCTCTGGGGATAACTCACGGGATTCGTTCCCATCGATCCCGGGGTCACCCAGACCGGCCGTGGTACAGCCCCGTGAGCAGCCACCGGTCCAGACACCACTATCAATGAGCGCACAAGAAGAAGCAGACCAGCGAGCGAACAGAGAACCCACGCACGTCGACGACGAGCCGATCCGGATCCTCGACGAGGACGGGAACGTCTTGCCGAACGCCGAGGTACCCGACCTCTCGGACGGGGAGTTGCTGGCCATGTACGAGGACATCAAGCTCGCACGCCGGTTCGACCAGCGTGCGATCAGCCTCCAGCGACAGGGCCGCATCGCGACCTACGCCCCGATGACGGGCCAGGAGGGGGCACAGGTTGCGACGAGTTACGCCCTCGAGGAACAGGACTGGCTGTTCCCGACCTACCGCGAGCACGCAGCTAAGTACGTTCACGGTATGAGTCTCGCGTCGCTGTTGAAACCGCTTCGGGGCCTCCGGGACGGGTATGCGATCCCGGACGACGTCAACGTCATGCCGGAGTACATTCCGATCGCGACCCAGCTCCCCCAAGCGATGGGGATGGCCTGGGGGAACAAACTCCAGGGGCAGACCGACAGCGCCGTCCTGTGTCACTTCGGTGACGGGGCGACCTCCGAAGGCGACTTCCACGAAGGGCTAAACTTCGCCGGCGTGTTCGACGTCCCCGCGGTGTTCGTCTGTAACAACAACCAGTGGGCGATCTCCGTGCCACGGGACCGACAGACCGCAAGCGAAACGATCGCACAGAAGGCCGCCGCGTACGGGCTCGAGGGGGTCCGCGTCGACGGCCTCGATCCGCTCGCCATGTACGAGGTCACCCGTACCGCCCTCAGAAAGGCGAAGAACCCGACCGACGACGAACGCCGGCCGACCCTCATCGAGGCGGTCCAGTACCGTTACGGGGCACACACGACGGCGGACGACCCCTCAGTATACCGCGAGGAAGACGAGGCGGAAGCGTGGCGGCAGAAAGACCCCCTCGACCGACTCCGGAACTACCTGTCCGCGGAGGGAATCCTCGACGAGGCGTACGACGCCGAGATCGACGAGCGGATCGAGTCGCGGATCAGCGACGCGATGGAGACGGTCGAAGCCGCCGAGACCGATCCGGAACGCATCTTCGAACACGTCTACGAGGAGATGCCCGAACGGCTCCGAGAGCAACGCGACGAACTGAACGCCCTCCGGGAGAAGTACGGCGACGAAGCCTTCTCAGAGGTGTTAGAATGAGTTCGGCTGCGACACCGAGTACCGATGCCAGAACGGACAGCCTGACGCTCGTCGAGGCGGTTCGTGATGGCCTCTACACGGAGATGTCGTCGGACGACAGCGTCGTCGTCCTTGGCGAAGACGTCGGCAAAAACGGCGGCGTCTTCCGCGCTACCGAGGCGCTGTACGAGGAGTTCGGCGAGGAACGCGTCGTCGACACGCCGCTTGCGGAGTCGGGTATCGTCGGTGCTGCCATCGGGCTGGCGTTGTCCGGGATGCGCCCCGTCGCGGAGATGCAGTTCATGGGCTTTTCCTATCCCGCGTTCGACCAACTGGTCAGTCACGCCGCCAGAATGCGAAGCCGCAGTCACGGCCAGTACTCGGTCCCGATGGTGGTCCGGGCACCCTACGGCGGCGGGATTCGTGCGCCGGAACATCACTCCGAGTCCAAGGAGGCGTTTTTCGTCCACGAGCCCGGACTGAAGGTCGTCTCCCCGAGTACGCCCGCCGACGCGAAGGGGCTGCTCATCGCGTCCATCCGCGACCCCGATCCGGTGATCTTCCTCGAGCCAAAGCTGATCTACCGCGCGTTTCGCGAGGACGTTCCGACGGGCAGCTACGAAGTTTCGCTGAGCGACGCCGCCGTCAGGCGGGAAGGAAGCGACGTCGCGGTGTACACGTGGGGAGCGATGACCCGGCCGACCCTCATCGCCGCGGACAACCTCGCCGAGGAACACGGCGTCGACGTCGAGGTCGTCGACCTCCGGACGCTGTCGCCGCTCGATGTCGAGACTATCGTCGACTCGTTCGAGAAGACCGGCCGGGCCGCGATCGTCCACGAAGCGCCCAAGACCGGCGGACTCGGCGCGGAAGTGGCGACGACCATCCAGGAGCACGCGCTCCTCTACCAGGAGGCCCCCATCAAGCGCATCACCGGGTTCGACACGCCCATGCCGTTGCATTCCCTCGAGGATTACTACCTCCCGCAGGCCGTCCGGATTCAGGAGGGAATCCTCGAGACCGTCGAGTTCTAGCGATGGGGCGCGAATTCGAACTTCCCGACGTCGGTGAAGGCGTCGCCGAAGGCGAACTCGTTAGCTGGCTCGTCGCCGAAGGCGATTCGGTCCGGGAGGAGCAACCGATCGCCGAGGTCGAAACCGACAAGGCCCTCGTCGAGGTGCCGTCGCCGGTCGACGGGACGGTATCGAAGCTGTGTGCCGACGAGGGCGAGGTCGTCCCCGTCGGCGACGTCATCGTCGTGTTCGCCGTCGACGGAGACGCTCGCGAGGAAGCCGATTCCCAGACGGAACGCGAGCCCGAACCCGACGAGGACGGTACCGACGCTCGAGCGCCCGACGAGGCCGAAACACCCGACGGTCGCGTCTTCGCACCACCGAGCGTTCGCCGGCTGGCGCGCGAGCTCGGCGTCGATATCGACGACGTTTCCGCCGCCGTATCGTCGGGTCGGGTGACCGAGACCGACGTTCGAGCGTACGCGAGCGAAGACGGGACGGCCGAGGAACGCGCGGCGGTGACCGATACTGGGACCGCAGGCCAGACCGAGGCCGCCCAGCGGGTCGCGGCCACAAGCGCTTCCGGAAGCGCGGAGCGCCCGGCGGCCGCCGGACGCGAGACGACGCTGGCGACCCCCGCGACGCGGCGCGTCGCCGCGGCGGCCGGCGTCGACATCGACGACGTGCCGGCGTCCGAGAACCGGGACGGTCACGGGGTCGTCACGACCGAAGACGTCCGCGAGTACGCCGACAGCCAGCGGACGGTCCGGACGACGGATTGCGAGACCCCGACCGCCGATACCGGTCCGGCCGGCGTCGGCGAGGACCGGCCCGAGACGCGGGAACCCTACCGCGGCGTTCGTCGCACCATCGGCGAGGCGATGGTCGACTCGAAGGCCACCGCACCACACGTCACCCATCACGACGAGATCGACGTGACCGAACTCGTCGAGACGCGGGCCGAACTCGAGGCACACGTCGACGACCGCGACGGGGCGCTCACGTACATGCCGTTCGTAATGAAGGCGTGCGTGGCGGCGCTCGAGGAGTATCCGATCGTCAACGCCTCGCTCGACGAGGAATCCGACGAGATCGTCACGAAACACTACTACGACATCGGCGTTGCGACCGCGACCGACGCCGGGCTGATGGTGCCCGTGGTCGAGGGCGTCGATCGAAAGGGGCTGCTCGAACTCGCCGCGGAGGTGAGCGACTTGGCCGAGCGCGCCCGCGAACGGACGATCGATCCCGCGGAGTTACAGGGGTCGACGTTCACGATCTCCAACGTCGGCGGAATCGGCGGCGAGTACGCGACGCCGATCATCAACCAGCCCGAGGTGGCCATCCTGGCGCTCGGCGAGATCACCAAGAAACCCCGCGTCGTCACCGACGAGAACGGCGAGGACGCGATCGAGAGCAGACACGTCCTTCCGGTCTCGTTGAGCTTCGATCACCGGCTCATCGACGGTGCCGACGGCGCGCGATTCGTGAACGAGGTCACGGAGTACCTCGAAACCCCGACACTCCTGCTGGTAGAATGATGGGCGTTTGAGACGGTACCCGGCGCACGGACGTCCTGGTTATCGGTGCCGGCCCGGGCGGCGACGTCGCCGCCATCCGCGCGGGACAACTCGGTCTCGACGTCACGCTCGTCGAGACGGACGCCGACGGCGGCACCCGTCTCAACCGCGGTGCATTCCGTCAAATTTACTGCATCCGAGAGCGGTACCGTCGGTTTGACCGAGACCAAAGCCGAGGCGGTCGGGATCGTACGCGGTGCCCAAATCGTCGGTCCGGATGCCGCCGAACTCGTCGCGGCGGTTACTCACACTCGAGATCGGCACTCGGTACGAGGACCTCGCGGCGACGTTCCGTACGCATCCGACGTTCGCCGAAGCGGTCATGGAGGCCACAGAGAACGCCTCGGCCGCGCGATTCACACGCTAACCCGGGCGGTCGCCGTCGCTTCCCGACTGGAACCCGCCAGTCGCGACTGCTCGAGGGACGATCCGAACGGATCGTCCCCCGAGGCGGCTCAGAACAGTGTCGCAAAACAGCGTTCGTCGCAGAAGGAAAACTCCGCGAACCGACCGGCGGTCGTCCGGACGGTCGCACACTTGTACCGCGTTCGAGACGAGATCCGGCAGCCACACGCCTCGCAGGTCGTGCTCCCCGAGAAACGGACGCGAGTCGAAAGCTGTACGACCCGCTCGGCGTCGGGGCTAGATCGCTGGTTTGCAGTCGCCATTCCGTTCCGGTATTCAGTCGCTCCTGTAATAAACTAGCAGGGTAGCAGCAGTACTGGCCGCACCCGGGCGGCGATCGCGGCATCTGCGGGATCGACTCGATCCGTCCTCGTCGTGCCCGCATCGTGAGGCCGGCCGCGAAGAACGCGATCCGGGTGCCTATCGGAGTTCGGGGGCTACCTCGTCGCCGAGGCGGTGGACGCAGTCGATCATCTCTTCGGTCCCGACGCCGGGGTGGTAGGTCCGCAGGATGAAGTGGACGTCGTCGCCCAGCGCCTCCCGGTAGGTCTCGAGTTCGTCGACGACCTGTGACGGCGTCCCGAAGACGGCCTGCTCTTTCAGCTCCCGTTTCCGTTCGTCGTCGAGTTCGTCGACGGGTTCGCCGGAGAAGATCTCCTCGTAGCGCCGCTGAATGTAGAAGTAGCCGTCGCGCATCGTCGCCCAGGCCGCCTCGCGGGAGTCGCCGACCCACCCGTGCTGGAGGACGTAGATCGTGAAGTCGTCGTCGAGTCCGTCCGACTCGCGGACGTTCCGGATGTCCTCGACGCGCTTTCGGACGCCCTCGACCGAAAGCGAAGACGGGGCACACCACGCGTCGGCGGTTCGGGCCGCCCGCCGGACGGCCGGCTTGGCGCCGCCGCCCAGCATGATCGGAACGGTGCCGTCGTCGGGTTTGGGCGTGACGGTGACGTCGTCCGGCACGTCGTGAAACGCGGACTCGTAGCCGAGGGTGCCCTCGCTCCAGGCCCCCCGGAGGAAGGGGACGAGGTCCGCGAGTCGGTCGGCCCGCTGGTCCTGCGGGACGCCGAACGCATCGAACTCCCGCGGGTTCGAGCCGATCGCGAGTCCGAGGGTGAGCCGTCCGTCGGCGAGCAGATCGACGGTGGCGGCGTCTTCCGCGAGCCTGATGGGGTCGTACAGCGGTCCGAGTGCGACGCAACTGCCGATCTCGAGACGCTCGGTTTCGGCGGCCATCGCGCCGAGCGTCGGCATCGTCCCCGAGAGGTAGTCGTCCTCGGCGAAGTGGTGTTCGGAGACCCACGCGCTGTCGAGGCCGGCGGCCTCGATCTCGCGGGTCAGCGACAGCAGTTCGTCGTACAGTTCGCTCGCCTCGCGGTCGTCGCCCGGCCGTCGCTGGGCGGTAAACAGACCGGTCCCGAGTTGCATACCGTACACATACAGGACATCCACCTTAACAGTTGGCGAACCAGCGATCCGTACGCCCCCGCGAGTCGGCAGGGTCCGACGGGTCTCGAGTACTGAGAACGGACGGCCCGAATCGGCAACTCTCGAGCGGTCAGTGATCGATGACGGTGATCTCGTCGACGGGCCACTGGCTCAGGACTTCGACGCCGTTCTCGCGGACGACGACCATCTCCTCGACGCGAACGCCCTGTCTGTCGGCCGGTTGCATCGTCTCGACGGCCATGGTCATCCCCTCCTCGATCTCGATCGGGTGGTCCGGCGAGAGACCGCGCCAGATCAACGGCACTTCGTACAACTGGAGGCCGAGGCCGTGTGCCCAGTGGTTGGTCGTCATCTGCCAGAACTCGTCGGCGTCGTACCAGTCCATGTGTTCGCCGTCCTCGTCGGGAAAGCCCCGACAGATCTCGTCGGTCGTGGCCCCCGGCTCGATCCGCTCGAGGACGTCGTAGAGGTCGTCGCGGGCCTTCTCGTAGGCGTCCCGCTGGGCCTGAGTCGGCTCGCCCATCGAGAAGGTTCGGTAGTAACACGACCGGTAGCCCAGATAGCCGATGTTGTAGAAGTCGGCGTAGACGAGGTCGCCGGGCCGGATCGCCCGGTCGGTAGTGTTGGCCTGGTGTTTCGGCCACGTGTTCGGGCCGGACGTGACGTAGCCGCCGCCGACGAACGCGCCGTGGCGCCACAGTTCGTTGACGGCCTCACCCCACACCTCGGTTTCCCGCATCCCGGGTTTGGCGGTCTCTTTGATCGTCTGGAACCCGGCCTCGCAGATCGCCGCGACCATGCGGAGACACTCGATTTCGTCTTCGGTTTTGGTCTTGCGGGCGTCCTCCATGACCGCCTGCGCCGTCGGGACGTCGACCTCGACGTTGCGGTCCTCGAAGGCCGCGACGAGTCCCCGGTTGCCGATGTCGATGCCGAGCGGGTCGTCGTCGACGCCGTACTCCGCCATGGCCTCGGTGACGGTTTCGGCCATCTTCGAGAGCAGGAACTGCCGCGCAGACGCGCTGCCGGAGGCTCGCGGCACGTTTCCGAGACCCGGGCAGGCGTACCGGACGTCGTGCAGCCAGGGACAGTTGAACCGCTGGTTGCTCGCGTGATCTGCCGTGTCCCAGTGAACGACGTCGCCGTTTTCGGTCAGGAGCGTGTAGTGATCCGCGCCGCTGCCGCCGGTCATCGCCAGCCCGGTGACATAGCGGATGTTCGGATCGGATACCAACAACATCGCCCCGAGATCCGTCTCCCGGAGACGCTCGAGCGCTTTCTCCTTGCGCTCTTTGCGAAGCCGCCGGGTATCGATCCGCTGTTCCCAGTCGACGGCCTGGGTGCCACGCGTTCCCTCCATGAAGCGCCGCTCGTAGAATGTCATGGACAGGTAAACCAACCGAAGCGAACTACATAAATTGTACCGCTTCCGACCCCGCGTCGACCGAGCGGGGACGACCTAGATCGGCTCGAGACCGTTCTCCTCGCGCAGGACGTTGATGTACTTCCGGAACCCGGACTCGAGGTCGTACTCGGGGTCGTAGCCGAGATCCGCCTGGGCCTTCGTCATGTCGAGGTTCTGGGTCCAGGGGAGTTCGCCGTCGTCGGAGACGTCGATATCGGCTTCCGGCATAACGGATTCGACGGCTTCGGCGGCTTCACGGACGGTTGCGAGCACGCCGCGAACGTTGTAGACGCGCTGGCTCAGCTCCGACTCGGGCGTAAACGCCGCCTTCCGGAACGCCTGAGCGATGTCCTCGACGTGTTGCCAGTCGACGTACTGGTCGCCGTACTCGACGCTGTAGGACTCGCCGAGGGCGGGCTTTTCGATGATGTTCGCCAGGAAAGCCGAGCCGCCGGTCTCGCGGTAGGGACCGTAGGCGACGGTCGGCCGGAGCGCGACGTGGTCGAGTCCGTAGTCCTCGTGATAGACCCGCGCCTGGTGTTCGTTGTACTCCTTGGTCGCGCCGTAGAGCGTGTCGGGATAGACGAGTTCCGTCTCGTCGATCCACTCGTCGTCGTAGTGTTCCGGCGGCGCGTACGCCGCAGCCGAGGACGCCCACGCGACGCGCTCGACCTGATCGTCGAGCGTTCGAGCCGCCTCGAAGACGTTGTTCGTTCCCATGATGTTCACGTCGGCCGCGGCGCGGGGGTTCTCGCGTGCGGTCGTCGTCAACAGCGCGGCCAGGTGGATGATGTGAGTCGTCCCCGTCTCCCTGACCGCACGGATGACGTCGGTCGGCTCCGAGACGTCGCCCCGCCGGACCGTCACCTCGTCGGCGACGCCGAGTTTCTCGAGGATCTCCGTGTCCGTCGAGAGGTCGTAGGCCACGACGTCGTGGCCGTGTTCGACCAAGTCCTGTACCACGTAGGAACCGATGAATCCGGTTCCGCCCGTTACCAGTACGGTCGCATCAGTGTCGTTCATGTATGGATCCCGTGTCGTCGGTTCGTCGCATCCTGTGTTTCATGTTCGTTCGGTATCGTTCCATCGATACTACTCGTGGAGTCCGCCGACCGATTCGTAGAACGAGGACGCCAGCGTGTCGGCCATGTCCTCCTCGCGGTCGATGCGAACGTCGAGGACGTATGGTGTGTCGGCCGCTTTGCCGGCCTCGAGCGCGTCGACGAGGTCGGCTGGGTCGGTCACGCGCCGGCCGACCGCGCCGAACGCCTCGGCGGCTTTCACGAAGTCGGTGTCGTGGAACTCGACGCCGGCGATGTCGCCGTCCTCGCGTTGCATCTGCCGGACCATCCCGAGGCTGGTGTCGTTCAGGACGACGAACGTCGGGGCGACGCCGTACTCGACGGCCGTCTCGACGCTGTTCATCGTCATCGAGAAGCCGCCGTCCCCGGCGACCGCGACGACGTCCTTGTCGGTGGTCAACGCGGCCGAGACCGCGGCCGGGTTCGCCCAGCCCATCCCGCCGACGCCGCCGCTGCCGAAGTAGGTGCGGACCGCCGGCGTCTGGAGGTAGTACAGCAGCCAGAACCGGTTGTTTCCGGAGTCGGCCGTGACGATCGTCTCCTCGTCGACGACCGCCTCGATCTCTTTGACCGCACGCTGTGGTTTGATCGGCGCGGAATCGTCGTCGCATTCGGGAGCGCTGAACCACTCCCGGGCCTGCCGAGCCCGCTCGAGCGCCCAGCCGTTTGTCCCGCCGCCGGCGTCGGCGAGCGCTGCGAGACTCTCTTTCGCGTCGCCGATGAGTCCCACGTCCGCGGGATAGACCCAGCCGGCGTTGCGCGTGTCGATGTCCGCGTGAACGATCGTCTGCTCGTCGGGCCGGATGAACTCCGGGGCCTGCCAGTTGGTATCCATCGGGTTCAGCCGACAGCCGACGACGAGCAACGCGTCGGCTTCGCTGACGACACGATTCGCGCCCTCGTGGCCGAACGACCCCATGACGCCGACGGCGCGGTCGTCCGTCTCCGGATAGGTCGACTTGCCGAGATACGAGGTCGCGACGGCGCAGTCGTAGGTCTCGGCGACCGATGCGAGTTCGTCGTAGGCCTTGGCGGCGTGGACGCCGTTGCCCGCGACGATCACCGGCCGGTCGGCTTCCTCGAGCGCCTCGGCGGCCGCGACGGTGTCCTCGGCGGTCGGCCGTGCATCCCACGTTCGCGTCTGGGCGCGTGCGTTCCAGGCGGGCGGCGTCTGGTCGTCGGGCATCTCGCCCGTGATCGCGTCGCCGTCGAGGATCACCGCCGTCGGTCCCGGCCGACCGGCGACGGCGTGTTTGAACGCCAGTTGCGTCGACCGTACCGTCTCGACGGGCGTCCGCGGGAACCACCACTCTTTGGTCACCCCGTCGAGGATGTCGGGCAGGCTGAACCCGCCGTAATCGCCGCGAGCCTGCTGATAGGGGGCCAGCGTCGAGTACTCGCCGCGTTCGGACGCTTCCGTCAGGACGACCATCGGCGAGGACGACAGCCGGGCCTCCATCTGGCCGATCAGCCCCAGACTGCCGACCCACGGCCCTTGTCCGGCGAGCACGCCGGGGGCACCCGTCAGCCGACCGTGCATTTCGGCCATCACGCTCGCCTCGCGCTCGTCGCGCGGCCGAACGACCTCGACCTCGGAGTCGGGCAGGTGATCGAGCAGTTCGATGACCCGACCGCCCGGATAGCCGAACACGTACTCGACGTCCAGCTCCTCGAGCGTCGTCACGAGGTCAGCTGCTGTCGTCGTCATGGGTCGGTGGTTGTGAAGGCGAGGGGGTCGCTGTGTGGTTCGATTCGGAAGCCGCGCGAGCGACGGCGGCACGAGTGGCCTGCCGTCGCTTGACGGATTCGTCGTGACTGTCGCCGTCCGGACGGACGAACGACTCCACCAGTTCGAGCATGCATCCCTACCGTTGCGGGCTGATAACTTTGCTCTATCGGTGCGATTCCATCACGTGACTGTCATTCGAGGCGACCGATCGAGAGGGAGCGACCTCATGATTTATTGCAGAGTATGCAAAAGTTCCCCGTGATGTACAAGCACGTAGCCCTACTGGTACGTCAGGAGGGACTGTCTCACGAGGAGTTCGTCGATTACTGGCAGACCAACCACACACCGATCGCCAAGGACATCGAAGGCGTCGTTCGCTATCAGCAGGTCTTGCCGACGGAACCGGACCACGCCGAGTTCGACGGGCTGGCCGAACTCTACTTCGACGACCTCGAGGATCTCCACGATGCCCTCGGAAGTCCGGGATCGCGGGATTACGATCCGACCAAAGAGGTCGCGGCGAAAGCCCGCGAGGACGTCGACAACTTCCTCGCGGTCGAACAGCGGCCGCGGTTCATCGGCGAGGAGATCGTCCAGAAGGACGAGGTCGACGGCGACACGGAGGGGCTGTACAAGCACTCGGCGTTTCTCGTCCGACAGGACGGGATGTCCCACGAGGAGTTCGTCGACTACTGGCAGACCAACCACACCCCGATCGCGCGGGAAATCGAGGGCGTCGTGAAGTACAACACGATCGTGCCGACCGATCCCGAGAACGCGGAGTTCGACGGCGTCGCCGAACTCTACTTCGACGACCTCGAGAAACTGTACGACGCCCTCGGGAGCGAGGGGTCCCGGGACTACGACCCGGACAGGGGCAAAGCCAAGGCGGCCCGCGAGGACGTGGATAACTTCCTCGCGATCGACGACCGACCCCGGTTTATCGGCCGGGAACGACTCGTCAAACGCGAGCGCTGATCACGATGTCCGAATCCGACCCCGAATCGAACCACCCGTTCGAAACGCAAGTTCGCGAGGCCTTCCCGGAACTCGAGCACATCGAGAGCGACGACCTCCGCGAGCGCGTCGTCGAGGCGTGGGTACTCGGCCTCGAACGCGGCGGGTGGCGGCGGATCGAGGACATCCCCTACGCCTGGAACATTCACGACGTCACGAACGTCGAGCACGTCCGCGGCGTCACGCGGATCGCCCTCGAGTCGGCCCACGAACAGCGGCAGTTCCACGGGGCCGATCCGGATACCGACACGCTCGTCGCCGCGTGTCTCCTGCACGACGTCGGCAAGTGTTACGAGTATCCGGACCACGTCGACGACGACACGCTCGACGAACCCGACCCGACGTACGTCAGCGAGGAGATCCCGCACTCGATTTCGGGCTACGCCCTCGCCCACGAGGTCGGCTGTCCGCTGGCGGTACAGCGGGCCATCCCGCATTTCCTCGGCGAGGTTCCGAAACGGACGCTCGAGGCCGAACTCGTAAAGAGCGCGAACTCCGCGTCGTCGAACGCGATCACGCAGGCGACGATGGACATCACCTTACAGGAGTGGGTCGAGCGGTACTCCCAGACCTCGTAGGTTATTCGGTCCAGACCGTTTTCCGGTTGACGAACGCCGTGATTCCCGGCTCCGAGAGTTCGCGGCCGTACCCCGAATCCTTGATCCCGCCGAACGGAACTCGCGGATCCGATTTGGTGAGCTGGTTGATGTACACACAGCCCGCTTCGATGTCGCGGGCGAGCCGTTCGCCCCGGGCTCTGTCGGCCGTCCAGACGCTCGCGCCGAGACCGAAGCGAGTGTCGTTCGCGAGCTCGATCGCCTCGCGCTCGGACGCGACCTCGTAGACGGCCGCAACGGGGCCGAACGTCTCCTCCGTATCGACCGGACACCCCGCCGGAACGTCCGTGAGCACGGTCGGCGGATAGTACGCGCCGTCGCGGTCGAGCGGTTCGCCGCCGGTCAGTACGGTCGCTCCCGCCTCGACGCTTTCGACCACCTGCTCGTGGAGGGCGTCCATGAGGTCGGGGTCGGCCTGCGGACCGACGTCGGTGTCCTCGTCCATCGGATCGCCGACGGCCAAATCCTCGAACGCCGCCACCAGCCGGTCGACGTACTCGTCGAAGACGGCCTCGTGGACGATGAACCGCTTTGCCGCGATACACGACTGGCCGCCGTTCTGGGTTCGTGCCGTGACGCCCGTCTCGACTGCGTCCTCGAGCGGGGCGTCTTCGAGGACGATAAACGGGTCGCTGCCGCCCAACTCGAGGACCGTTTTCTTCAGTGATTCGCCCGCGGTCTTGGCAACCGCGCGACCGGCCGGGCCGCTCCCGGTCAGCGTCGCCGCCCGGACCCGGTCGTCCTCGAGGACGTCGTTCACCGAGTCGGAGCCGATCAGCAGCGTCTGGAAGACGCCGTCCGGATATCCGGCCTCCCGAAAGACCTCCTCGATCGCTTTCGCACAGCCGGGAACGTTCGACGCGTGTTTGAGCAGTCCGACGTTGCCGGCCGTCAGATACGGTGCGGCGAACCTGATGACCTGCCAGAACGGGTAGTTCCACGGCATCACGGCGAGAACCGGCCCGAGCGGATCGTAAACCGTCTTCACCGTCGTCCCCGCTGGACTCGGGTAGTGGTCCGGTTCGAGATACGCGCTCGCGTATTCCGCGTAGTGGTCACACAGCCACGCACACTTCCGGATTTCGGCACGCGCCTGCGTGATCGGTTTCCCCATCTCTTCGGTCATCAACGTCGCGTAGTCGTCCTCGTCGTCCCGAAGCACGGTTGCCGCCGCCGCGAGCAGTTCCTCCCGCTCGCGAAGCGGGCGCTCGCGCCAGTCCGCGAAGGCGTCGTTTGCGCGCTCGAGTTTCGATTCGACGTCGGCGTCGCTGTCCTCCCGGTACGACCGGAGATGAGCGCCGGTCGCGGGATCGATCGAATCCATCGAGCCGCTGATACTACCCTGCGGGTAAAATGGATTACTTCCCGGACTAGCATTGCCGGTATCGTCTCCGCGGGGATCGGACGCGGAGCCGTTCGAACGGGACGATCGAAATTCCAATCCGTTCGAGTAGCGGAAACAACGCTTTTGTCGAGCCGGAGGGATCGAAATCGTATGGCACGCGACTCGCAATACAGGCCCGTCGAAACGGTCGACACGGCGTTCGACATCATCGACGCGCTCAAACGCAACGGCGGTGCGGGAATCACGACGCTCGCCGACGAACTCGGACTCGCCAAGAGTACGGTCCACCGACACGTCAAGACCCTCGAGTCACGCGGACTGCTCGTCCAAGAGAGTGGGATCTACCGCATCAGTTCGTGGGTTCTCGATTACGGGGGTTACGTCCGGAATCGCCACAGGCTGTACGACGTCGCCGGACCCAAAGTCGACGAACTGGCCGCCGAAACCGACGAGAAAGTCTGGTGCGTGATCGAAGAGCACGGCGTCGGCGTCCACATCTACGGTGCCGAAGGCCGCCACTCCATCAAAACCCACGCGCGCCTCGGACAGCGGACGCCCCTGCATCAGTTCGCTGCCGGAAAAGCGATCCTCGCACACCTCCCGCCGGACCGCGTCGAAGCGATCCTCGAGGAGTACGGCCTCGCCGCCCGGACCGACCGGACGATCACCGACCGCGACACCCTCTTCGAGCAACTCGAGACGATCCGCGAGCGGGGGTACGCGCTCAATCGTGGGGAATCGGTCGCCGGCGTCCACGCCGTCGGGGCTCCGATCAGAGACGAGTCGGGCGACGCCATCGGCGCGATCAGCGTCGCAGGCCCCGCAAATCGGCTTCGCGGCGAGTTGCTGACCGACGAACTGCCCGATCTCCTGCTCGGAGGGGCCAACGAGGTGGAGATCAACCTCGCCCATACCTGAGCCACGCTTTCACAGCGCCAGCGTGTTCGAGTATTTCGAACGGATGCGCGCCATCCGTTCGACCGATCGCTCCCCGATATTTTACACTCGTATGTGTGTAATTGGAGGCTGAAATACGCCCCGAACGAGGGGTCGATCGCCCGTCCAATCGATTCGGATTTCGATCGCGTTTCGTTCGAGTAATTCGAACAGCACCGGCGAACGCGGACGGCCGTGGCTCGGGCCGGCGGTCGCTACAGGTTCAGGAATTCAACCGCGTTCTCCCAGAGGATCTTGCGTTGGGTCTCCTCGTCGAAGTCGAGTTCGGCGAACTGCTCGAGCCACGGCTCCGGCTCGAGCATGGGGTAGTCGGTGCCGAACATGACCTTGTCGGCGAGGAGGGTCTTCGCGTAGTGAAGCACCTGCTCGTCGATGTATCGCGGCATCCAGCCGGACAGGTCCATGTAGACGTTGCCTTTCTGCTGGCAGATCGCGAGCTGTTCTTTCTCCCAGGGGTAGGCGGGGTGGGCGATGAGGATCTGCAGGTCGGGGTGGGCCGCCGCGACGTCGTCGATCAACATCGGATTCCCGTACTTGATCTGCAGGCCGCGACCGCCCGGTGAACACGCTCCGAGCGTGGAGTTCCCGCCGTGGAAGACGACCGGGACGCCGAGGTCCTCGATGGTCTCCCAGAGGGGTTCGTGTTCGGGGTCGGACGGATCGAACCCCTGTGCGATCTGCTGGAACTTGAACCCCGAGAGGTTCAGGTCCTCGACGCACCGCACGGCCTCCTCGACGCAGTCGTCCTTGAGCGGATCGACGGAACCGAAGCCGACGAAAAAGTCGGCATACTCGTCGCGGACCTCGGCGACGTAGTCGTTTGGAACGGGGGGGTTTCCGGTGTTGGTCTCGGCGTCCCACCCGAGCAGGACGGCGCGGTCGACGCCGGCGTCGCGGTACTCCGCGATCATGTTCTCGTAGGTGTCCGTCTCGAGATCCGACCCGAACCGGTCGGCCGCGTCCTGCATCATCTGACCGCCCGCATCGTGGAGGAACTCGCTGGTCGGCTGGTGTGCGTGTGTGTCGATTGCACGCGGCTCCTCGAGTACCGTGGGCAAACCCATACCCATGTCATGGTGGCGGCGCTATATGTATGTTCGTCCGTCTATCCCGCACCCGCAACTGACCGAACTGATAGCTGAATTTATTATTTGCGTTCCTATCGGAATAGTGATTGAATCGTAGTATCGCCGGCCGAAGAACTCGACACCGATAATTCACTCCGATGGAGGCCTCGTCACTACTCTTCGGGTTGAACACCATGCTCCGATATCGGGTGACGTTTCTCGAGTAAAAATGGCTATTTGAGGCACTGTGAACTATCTATTGCCTCTTCAGCCACTCCATCGCAAACGTACCATAATATAAATATATTTGTGGGCTCTCATTGATGGTATTCAGATAAATAGGGGATTCGTCGATATCTCCTCGAGCGGATCGGACCGAAGACGGGACACCACCGGCTAGTCGACCGGGTCCGAGGAGAGGCCGCGAAGCGACTCCTCGCCGATCTCCTCGAGCACGTGCTCGTGAAACGCCTGTAACGCGGCGCTTTCGTCCTCGGCGAGGACGACGTCGCTGGCCGACAGCGTCGCCAGCCCGAACGATCGCGGCGTCGGCGAATCGACGAGGTGTCGCTCGACGACGATCTCGCCGTCGTCGATCGCTTCGACGACGGCTTCGATCCCTTCGACGTTGAGTTTATCCTCGAGGATCTCGCGGTAGGTCTCCTCGATGACCGCGAACTCCTCGAGATCCTCGGCGAAGCCGAGCAGCATCTCGCTCGAGACCTGCTGTTCGCTGGCGGACTTCTCGTAGCCCTTGTAGCGTTTGAGGATCAGCAGCGATCGGGTCGCGTTGATCCGGAAGTACCGCTGGAGGAGATCGGTCCCCGAGAGGGCCGCCCGCAGGTCCGCCCGGACGGTTTCGGGCTCGAGGTCGTCGACGAGCCCCTCGAGATCGACCTTGCGATTCAACGGCATCGAGAGCACGAACCCGTTGTCCGCGACCGCCACGCGGACGTTCGCGGTCGCCTCCTGGGCACAGCGATATGCCAGCAGGCGGGCGAACCCGTCGTTGAACTTCCGGCCGTACGTCGAATGGACGTAGTAGTGGCGCTCGTACTCCTCGCGGTCGCGCTCGACCTCGATCGCGATCCGGTCGCGGGTGCTTACGCTTTCCTCGCCTGCATACCGGAGCTGATGGTCGAACAGTCGGGCGATCGCCCGGACGCTGTCGTCATCAAGCGGGAACGTCCGCAACCACGCCCGGACCCGCGGCGGGCCACCCTCGTCGTAGCGCTCGAGCAGTTCCCCCTGGAACGACAGGATTTCACGGCCGAGATCGTACGAGAGGGGCAATCGCTCGGAGTACCACGAGGGGACCGTCGGTCGATCGCTTGTGCGGTCGACGTAGACCTTCGAGCCGCGCCGGTAGCGGTACTCGAAGTGATCGCCGCCCAGCACGAAGACGTCCCCCTTCTCGAGGGTATCGAGGTAGTCCTCGTCGAGTTGTCCGACCCACTCGTCGCTCGCGCGGGTGTAGACCTCACACGTAAACGAGTCGGGGATCGTTCCGATGTTGGTCATGTAGATGACCCGCGCCAGCCGGCCGCGTTTGCCGATCAGCGGTTCGCCGACCGGAAACTCCTCGTGGTGGTGGTGGCCGTCCGGCGGGTCGTTCTCGTCGCGCCAGATCTTCGCGTAGACGTTTCGCTCCTCCAGCCCGGCGTACTCGGCGGTCAGATAGCGGGCCAGCGACTCCCACCCCTCGCTCGAGTAGTTCCGGTAGGGGTATGCCCGCCGCAGGATCGCTTTCACCTCGCGTTCGGGCCGGATCTCGGCGATCGCCATGCCGTAGACGTGCTGGGCCGCGACGTCCTGTGCGTTCTCCGGGATCGACACCGAATCGACGAATCCCTCGGTAGCTTTGTTGAGCATGACGGCACACTCGAGGAGTTCGTCGCGGTCGAGCGCGATCACCCGGCCCATGACGGTCTGGCCGACGCGATGGCCCGCGCGGCCGACCCGCTGGAGCAGCGCCGCGACGGACTTGGGGGAGCCGACCTGTACCACGAGGTCGACGTGGGGCATGTCGATCCCCAGCTCGAGGCTCGTCGAGGAGGTGACCACGTCGAGGCCACCCTCCTTGAGCCGCGTTTCGACGTCCTGTCGGACGTCCTTCGAGAGGCTGCCGTGGTGACAGCCGGAGTTTTCCTCGTCGTAGGCGTCGAACCGCTCGCGGAGGTTGTGCAGGACCCGTTCCGCCCCCGACCGGGTATTGGTGAATACGAGCGTGTTCGTGTGGGTCTGGATATGATCGTGGAGCCGCCGGTAAAACCGCTCCTGGACGACCTCGCGGGACGTGTTGATCAGGTCGTCGGTCGGACACTCGAGTTGCAGGTCGAACTCGCGGGCAAAGCGTGCGTCGACGATTTCGTACTCCCGGGGCTTGCCGCCGGGTTCCGCGCGGCCGACGAGAAACTCGGCGACGTCCGAGAGCGGGTCGATCGTCGCCGAGCAGCCGATCCTCGTGATTCCGCCGTCGGCCAGCGCCGCGAGTCGCTCGAGGCTGACCGAGAGGTGGGTGCCGCGCTTGCCCGCGGCAAGCGAGTGGATCTCGTCGACGATGACGTACTCGACGGTCCGGAGTTTCTCGCGGAACTTCGGCGAGTTCAGCAAAATCGCCAGCGTTTCGGGCGTGGTGTTGAGGATGTGGGGCGTCTTTTCGAGCATCTTCTGGCGTTCGCTCGAGGCCGTATCGCCGTGGCGGATGGCGTGGCGAATCTCGCCCATCTCCCGGTCGCCGTCGCGCCGGTCGACGATCCCCTCGATCCCCTCGAGGGGCACTTCGAGGTTGCGGTGGATGTCGTTCGCGAGCGACTTGAGCGGCGACACGTAAAGACAGTAGACGGAGTTCTCGAGTCCCGACTCGGTCTCGCGGTCGCGCCTGTAGAGTTCGTTGATGATCGAGGTAAACGATGCGAGCGTCTTCCCCGAGCCGGTCGGGGCACAGATCAGCGTGTTCGTCCCCTCGTGGACCGTCGGGATCGCGCCCCGCTGTGGCGGCGTAAAAAAGCCCTCGTTCTCGGGAACGAACTCGCCGAACTGCTCGAGCCACCACTCCTGGACGGCCGGCTCGAGCAGGTCGAAGACGTCGGCGTCCTCGATCGGGACCGCGTCCGGATCGAACGGGAGCGAAGAATCGGAGACCGGCAACTCGAGGCGCTCGTTCCCAGCCATCACCGTGGTCTCGGGACCGGGTACGTAAGAGGATTTGGCCAGCGGAGCGAAAGTGAAATCGGGTGCGGATCGGGAAACGGTAGATCGCGCTGATTCCTGTGTGGCCAGCCAAAAGTAACAATTACATAAGAATTAACTCGAATCGTGGAAAACACCGTGTATGACACGGACGGCGGACGAAACGAGTCCGATAGCGAGTCTCGCGGAGGTTCCGGTCGTGACCGCAGTGACGCTCGCGATTGCGATGGGTGCACTACCCGCGCTTTCCCTCGCCGATTCGGCGGTGGCGGTCTCGCAGCCGCAAGCGATCGTGCTCGAGTGGCTCGTCGCCGTCACGGTCATCGGCAGTGCGCTCGGCGTCGAGGATCTGTCGCTCTCGTCGATCGGGTTTCGACGTCCGGCCTGGATCGATTTAGCGTATCTGCTCGGAACCGGTGTGGCCGCGCTGTTGATCTTCGTCTTCGCCGGGCCGCTCGTTCAGGCCCTCGGACTCCCCGTCGAGGCAGGCACGAGCGGACTCGGGGAGCTCCCGAGTCTCCCCGTGGCGCTTGCGTCCGCGATCACGACCGGCATCGTCGAAGAGGTTCTGTACAGGGGGTACGCCATCGAACGGCTCCTCGACTACTCGGACAGTGCGGTCGTGGCAGGCGGGCTTACGCTGATCGGCTTTACCGTCGTACACGCAGTCGCGTGGCCGCTCGGAAATCTGGTCCAGGTCGCTGCGGTCTCCGCGCTGTTTATCGCCGTCTACATACGGCGTCGCACGCTGGTGCCGGTTGCGGGTGCGCACGTACTCGTCTGGGTGGTTCCCGTATTCGGGGCGTTCTTCGGGTGACGTCGTCGTTCGTCGTCGGGCTACGGGATCGAAGGGGGAACACCATCGCCTGATGACACGGGACGATCGCGGACGGAAGCGTGTCGTAGTACTCGAGGCGAGACATCGGCCTTCTAGTTTGGGGAAAGGATTCAGTCCGGAGACCCCTTTGTCGATTCCGAGCCCGCGGGAATCGGTCCGTACGAGTCGAGTGACGCGGTCGAAACGAGTGGCGATCAAAACTCCGTGACGAGCTTCATGCCGCACGTATCGTAGTCATTCGTCGCCGCCAGACGGCCGGCGTCGGCCTGCTGTTTACGAGCCTCCGGAACCTCACCGTCGTCCTCCGGTCGGTGTATCCGATCGTCTGGTTGCTCGGGTCGGCCGGTTTTGGCGTGCTCTCGGTCGATATCATGTTGATCGTCTATCTGGACCTGCTCACCAAGGTCGGCTTCGGACTGATCGCGCTCACGCGAGCGGGGTCATCGAGGAAACGTACGGAACGCCGTTCCGGACACGACGGCGCAGTCGTCCTGACCGGGGAATCCGCGGAACCCGAATCCTTTTGCCCGGGCCGGACACACGCTCTCGCATGCGTGTCACCTTTCTCGGGACCGGCAGCGCGATGCCGACCGGCGAGCGCTTTCAGGCCGGACTCCTCGTGCAGGACGACGGTCGGACCCTGCTGGTCGACTGCGGGTCCGGCGTTCTCCACCGACTCCAGCAGTCCGGTGTCGGCTACGAGAACGTCTCGACGGTACTTCTGACCCACCATCACCTCGATCACGTCGCCGACCTGTTGCCGCTGATGAAAGCCCGCTGGCTCGCCGGGGAGGAACACCTCGAGGTCGTCGGTCCGCAGGGGACGAAGGCGCTGGTCGACGACCTCCTGTCGGTGTACGACTACCTGCAGGACAAACTCGACCTGCAGGTCCGGGAGGTCGTCCCCGGCGAGTTCTCGGTCGCCGGATTCGACGTCTCGGCCTACGAGACCCGCCACTCGCTGCCGTGTCTGGCCTACCGCTTCGGCGACCTGTTTACGTTCAGCGGCGACAGCGAGGCCTTTGCAGGACTGGCGAACTTCGCGGAGGGGTCGGCGATCCTCGCTCACGACTGTTCGTTCCCGGACGATATCGACGTCTCGAACCATCCGACCCCGGAGACGCTCGGCCGCGAACTGGCGGGCCGCGAGATCGGCCGCGTCTACCTCACCCACCTCTACCCGCACACGGACGGCCGACACGAGGAGATGCTCGAGTCGATCGGTACCCACTACGACGGCGACGTCCGGTTCGCGGAGGACCTGAAGACGGTCACGATCGAGTAGCGGCGTCGACTCGGTTTTCCCTCGAGTGTTGTCGCTGGGATCTTATCAGATAGGTTGTATTTTCTGACGTTCTCTCCAGAAGAGTCGAGGATACTGCTATCGGTCGATATATCGGATTCTGTGACGTTCGTGAAGTTGTAACTAACCTAACACATATAAGCGAACGCGTTTGTAGGATCGTCACAACAGCATGCGCTCTAGCCACGACGGCCCGCTGTCGGAGGCGATTCGATGAGCGTTCCGGACCGGATCGCCGACGTCGTTACCTCCCGTTCGCGTCTCGTTCTCGTCGCGCTTCTCGTGACGACGGCGCTGATCGGTGCGGGGATGCCGATGGTCGACGACGACTCCTCGCTCGAGCAGTTCGAGACCGACTCGCCCGAAGCGCAGGCGATGGCGGAGATCGACGAGCAGTTCGTCGTCGCCGACGAGGAGAACACGACCAGCGTCCAGTTGATCGACAGAGGGGACGGCGAGAACGTTCTCACGCGCGAATCGCTGATCGAGTCCCTCGAGTTCCAGCGGACGCTCAGGGAAAACGAGTCGATCAACGGGACGCTCGTCGACGAGGAGCCGATCATCGGCGTCGAGAACCTCGTCGCGATCACCGCGATCACCGACGAGCGGGTCGCGCAGCTGGAAGCCCGGGGCGAGGAACTCGAACGGCGAGAGCAGCGGCTCAACGCGACGCGCGACCGTCTCGAGGCCGGCATCGACGAGGTTCGCGAGATCCAGCGCGAGTACGAGCGGCTCAACGAGACGACGAACGAAACCACGCCCGAGTACCGGGAGCGGGCGGCGGAACTGGACGCCGAGTACGAGGCCGTTCTCGGGAACGCGACGGCCGATCTGGACGCCGAACAGGCGGCCCAGTACGAGGAGCGTGCCCGGGATGCCCGGGGGATCGAGAGCCGGCTCGCCGAGATCGAACGGACCGCCGACGATCCGGCGTCGGAGCCCGAGTATCAGGACCTGCAGGCCCAACTCGAGGACGTCTACGCCGGGGCGACCATGGGCGTTCTCGAGGACGAGTACGACCGACTCGAGGCGGACCTCGCGGCGTTCGAGCGAGAGCAAGCGGCGCTCGAAGACGGCGACGAGCGGCCGCCGCTCGAGGAACAGATCGCGGCGCTCGAGGACATGGACGACGGGGCGTTCGACGACGTCCTCGAACGAACGCTGTCGGACGACGGGGACGACCGCAACGCGGCGCTTGCGTTCATGCCGTCCTCGTACGAGCCGGGGTCGACGGAGGCGGACGCCCGGATGACCGCGATCACCCAGACGTCGGCCGGCAGCGGGATGGAGATGGGTGGCGTCGGCGACCGGCTTACCGAGAGCCAGATCGACATTCGTGATCTCGCGGCCGACCACGAACACGAGTACGTCGTCTTCGGAGCCGGAATCATCACCGACGAGATCGACCGCTCGATGGGCGACAGCCTCGCGATCGTCGGCCCGCTGGCGTTGCTGTTCGTCGTCGCGGCGTTGCTGATCGCCTACCGCGACCTCCTCGATATCGTCCTCGGCGTCGCGGGGATCGTGACGGTGCTGGTCTGGACGTTCGGCTTTATGGGCTGGACCGGGATCGCGTTCAACCAGATGTTCGTCGCCGTTCCCGTCCTCCTGATCGGCCTTTCGATCGACTACGCGATTCACGTCTTCATGCGCCACCGGGAACAACGCGGGAGCGAGGGGACCGCACGCGGCGTTCGCGGCTCGATGGCGGTCGCGCTTGCCGGCGTCGGCGTCGCGCTCGTCTGGGTGACCGCGACGACCGCGATCGGTTTTCTCGCGAACCTCGTCAGTCCGATCGCTCCGATCCGGGAGTTCGGCGTCGTCAGTTCGTTCGGGATCCTCGCCGCGTTGATCGTCTTCGGCGGCCTGATCCCGGCGGCCAAAGTCGAACTCGATTCGGCACTCGAGGCCCGCGGGTTCGATCGGCACAAGCGCGCGTTCGGAACCGGGGAGAGCCGGTTCAGCGACGCACTCACCGTCGGCGCGGTCGCCGCCAGAAAAGCGCCGATCGTGCTCCTCGTGGCGGTCCTGTTGCTCACCGCCGGCGGCGTCTACGGGGCGAGTCAGGTCGATACCAGCTTCGAGGAGGAGGACTTCCTCGCCGAGAGTCCGCCCGACTGGACCGAGACCCTGCCGGCACCGATGCAACCCGGCGACTATCGGGCGGCCGACGACCTCGAGTATGTCAACGAGAACTTCCAGCGACAGGACTCGCAGGCACAGATCCTCGTCGACGGCGACGTCGCCACCGCCGAGACGATGGCGCGGCTGGATCGGGCACGGGACGAGGCCGTCGCCAGCGACGTTACCTACACCCTTCCGAACGGCGAGGCGGACGTCCGGGGACCGCTGTCGGTGATGGAGGAGACGGCGGGGCAAAACGAGTCGTTCAACGCCTCGTTCACCGCCGCGGACACGGACGGCGACGGCGTCCCGGACCGAAACGTCGCGGAACTGTACGACGAACTGTTCGCGGTCAACGAGGCCGGGGCGAGCGACGTTATCCACCGGACGGCCGACGGCGAGTACGAGTCGGTCCGCTTGCTCGTCGCCGTTCAGGGCGATGCCGCCGTCGACGAAACGACCGCCGAGATGCGCGACATCGCGGCGACGATCGACGCGGGCGACGACGCGGACCGCAACGCCATCGCGACCGGCGATCCGATCGTCACCCACATCGTCGAACAGGACCTGCTCGATACCGTCCTCCAGAGCCTGCTGATCACGCTCGTCGCCGTCTTCGCCTTCCTGACGGTGGCCTACTGGGCGACGGGCAACAGCGCCACGCTCGGGACCGTAACCCTGCTTCCGGTCGCGTTCGCCGTCAGCTGGATCCTCGGAACGATGTACCTCATCGATATGCCGTTCAACGTCCTGACCGGCATGATAACCAGCCTGACGATCGGCCTCGGCGTCGCCTACAGCATCCACATCAGCGCCCGCTACACGCTCGAGTTGGAGCGACAGGGGAACGTCTGGGACGCGATGGAGACGACGGTCACCGGCACCGGCGGGGCGTTGCTCGGCAGCGCGGCGACGACCATCGGCGGGTTCGGAACGCTCGCCTTCGCCATCCTGCCGGTGCTCAGTCAGTTCGGGATCATTACCGGGCTGACGATCACGTACGCGTTTCTCGCCAGCGTGATCGTCCTCCCGACGTTGCTCGTGCTCTGGACGCGGTACTTCGGTCCCGACGTCTCGTTCGAGAAACGACGCGCGCGCCGGACGACCCCGACCGCGAGCGACGGCGGGACGGCGACCGACGCGGGGACGAGTGCCGACGGTTCGGAGGCGTCCCGGCTGCCCGGTGGTGACGACGAATGAGCGTCGACGAACCCGACGCCGTCGATGCCTTCGAGCGGCTCGGGTTGACCAGCTACGAGGCCAAAGTCTTCATCGCGCTCCACCGGCTCGGGTCGGGAACGGCACGGGACGTCGCCCGTGTCGCCGACGTCCCCCGCTCGCAGGTCTACAGCGTCGCCGACAACCTCGCGGAGCGGGGACTGCTCGAGATCCAGCACTCGAGTCCGATCCGCTACCGGCCGGTCAGCGTCGAGGAGGCCCGGACGACCCTGCGAGAGCGGTTCGAGCGCGAACAGGAGCGTGCCTTCGAGTACGTTGATGCAGTCAAACGGGAGTCGGCCGGCGAGGAAACACAAGAGGACATCTGGACGATCAGGGGCCGGGATCGGATCGACGACCGCGTCGTCGAACTCCTCTCGAACGCCGACGATCGACTCGTCTTCGGAACACGACTCCCGGAGTTCGTTCCCGAACGGATCGAACGGACGCTCGCGTCGCGGGCGGCCGCCGGCGTTTCGGTGCTCGCCGTCAGCCAGAACCCCTCGATTCGGGACCGGCTCGGGTCGCTCGAGGGCGTCTCGAGCGAATCGCCGCCGGCCCACCGCGAGGACGATCGGCGGTCCGGCCGGATCGTCATCGCCGACGACGACGGGATCCTGCTGAGCGTGATCGACGACGAGGGCTGTGAGACCGCCATCTGGAGTTCGGAATCGGTGTTCGCCGCCGTTTTGATCCAACTGATCGAGGCCAGCGCCGAAACGCCGTCGTAATGTGGGGGCCGATCGAATCGGCGGAGGACCGACCTCATCGGGCTTCGAGGATCGCCCGGACGTTGTTGGACACGGCGGCGACGCCGACCGCGGCGAGCCCGGCCGGGACGAGGAATCGAATGCGGTACCCCTCGAGCGCGGCGTAGCCGACGTAGCAGACGCCGAGGAGGCCGGCCTTGAAAAGTCCGAACCGCCACGTCGACGGCGGGTCGCCGAGTATCGCCCGGACCAGCGGCTGTCCCTCCTCGAGACCGTCGTACTCGAGCCCTGCGTGCGTCGAAACCAGATCGCCGACGCCGTACCAGAGCACGGCCAGCGCCCACAGCAGGGAGTTCACGACCGGGGGCTACGGACACGGACGCCGTAGCAGTTCCGGCCCCGCCTGCTCACTCGAGGCGATACCGCAACAGCGCCGCGATGCCGCCGAGGTTCGAGAGCTGTTGGCCGGGCGGGAACTCGCTCGAGAAGACCGTCACGTCGCCGCCTTTCTGCTCGGTCGTGCGGACGATCTCGTCGACGTCGACGTCCCACTCGCCGTCGGGACCCCGTTCCTTCCGCAGGCGGTCGTCGAGCACGAGCAGGCGATCGATCGCGCCGAACTCGGCGGCTTTCTCGACTTCTTCGGGGCCGTAGGCGGCTTTCGCCCCCTGTGCGATGCGTTCGGTGAGTTCGTCGATGTACTCGGCCTCGCTTTCGATGCGGGTCTCCTGCTGGACGTCCGCGACGGCACCGCGTTTGAGCACCTCGTGGACCCCGCGGTCGCCGACGCTTGCCGTGTCGACCATCGTGATCGACTCGACGAGATCGGGGTGGTTCTCCTCGAGGTGCTTGTAGGCGTCCTGTTTCGTAAAGCCGGGGCCGGCGAGGATGACCGCGTCGGCGTCCTGCCGCTCGAGGACGGCACCGAGTTCCGAGAACAGCTCCGAGCGCTCGCGGGCGTACTCGCCTTTGCCCGTGGGACCGGTGATCGTCGCCCGTTCTTCGGTGCCGTACTGGGCGACCGTATGGACGTGGGCCTGTCCCTCCTCGACGGTCGCGATGGCGACGTCCGGGTTCTCGGTCGCTTCCTCGGCCTCCTCGAGGCGGGCCTCCTGATCGGGCTTGAACCGCTTCTCGATCGAGAGTTCGTCGCGCTCCTCGACGTTCAGCGTGTGGTGAAAGCCGAGTTGGTCTTCGCGCGAGCAGGCGACGATCTCGCCGCCGACCCGCAGCCGGTTGGCGAACTTGTGGAACTCGACGTCATCGACGGCGATGGCAACCCACATGTGCTCGCGCTCGCCGCCGGTATCGCGCATCTGGTCGTCGTTGCGCTGGATCCGCCGGGTCGTATCGCCCGCGACCCGATCGCCGGGCTCGAGGACGTACTGCAAATGCCAGAGGTCGTCGACGCTCTCGGGGACGACGGTCACCCGAACGCGGCCGCCCTCGACCTGTTCCCGGTCTTTGATCTGCATGGGCGTGGCTTCTCGCGGTGACGGTAAGTGGGCTGCGATCCCGCGTTCGCGTCCGTCTCCCGTCTCGCGTCGGTTTCTCGCCGTCGAAGTTGACACAGTTAGGGGTCAGTCGTATCTCAATTGCGTGTCAATATATAGCATGAAGCTCGCACACGTTACGCTTTTCGAAGACTTCGGAACGCGCTCGCTCGCGATCCACGCGCTCATGGCGCTTGCGTTCGTCAACGCCGTTCTGGTCGGGCTGTTCGTCGAGGGGAAACTCGGTCTCGTCTCGTTCGTCGCGCTGCTCAACCTCACCGCAGGACTGTGGGTCGCTCATTCGATCCACTCGCTCGGGAACGTCGCCGGCGGCGACGAGTACGACGGGGTCCTGAACGAACTGCTGGATATCGGTGGCGATGACGCCGGACAGGGACTCGATACCGGCCGGTTCGGTCGCCTCCTCGCGCTGATCGCGGCCGTGACGGCAGTGTCGCTGCTGACCTCCGCACAGGTCCTCCCGGGATCGGTGCTCCCGATCGCCGTCGTCGCCGTCGGCAGCATCGCCCTCGTGACTGCGATCATCGGGTTCTTGATCGCTCTCGGGGCGTCGTACGACGAGAGCCAACGGCAGTGGGCCGATCGGATCGAGCACAACGCGGATCCCGGAGACGTCGACGGCTGATACCGGGTCGGCTTCGGTTTCCTGTTGGTGTCGATCGGCGTCCTGTCGAGAGATGAACGCTCGAGTATCTCGAGTCGCTCGTTCGGCACACCCGATCGCACGGCAACTGTGCGATCGGCGTAGAACCACCGCCACTTACTCGCTTTTCCGTCCCGCCGCTGGACGGCCGTTCGTCGTTCTTACTCCCGTGGTGTCTCGGGCTCGTCCCCGTCGGCCTGCATCGCATCGGCCCCGGACTCGTCGGGTGACTGGACCGTGCTATCCGCACCCGCGTCGGCGGTCGACTGTCGGCCCTGCGTCCCGAACGCGAGATAGATCATGAACGCGACGGCACCGATCAGCGCCACGACCACGACCGCAGTGATCCCGGCCGTCGGTTCGACCTGCAACGGCTCGAGGTGGCCGATCGCTCCGGCTATCGAACCCACCATACGGAAACTACTGGCGCCGGCCACATCAGGGTTCGTCCGAATACGATCGGTATCGGACTGCGTTACTCCTCGGCGATCCGACTCCCGCCCGGCGGCATGAAATGCTGGATGCGGTCCGGGCTGGCGATCTTGCGGACGAACGTCTCGTCCTCGAACCGCTCACGGAATCGCCGGTACAGCCGCTTTGCCGCGTCGGCCTGTGCGTACCGGCCGGGTTCGAGTTCGATCGTCGTCACCGCCTTCCCCTCGATAGCCGACGGCGGGCCGCCGATGACGCGAGTGTACGGCTCACACTGGATGCCGACGGCGGCACCGACCGGCGTATCGCGGTAGTAGGTCCGATCGCCCCGGATCGCGAACCCGCCTTTCTCGAGGTACTCGCCGCTTTCGGGGGTCTTGGTCACCTGATCCGAATCGACGGCGTACACGTCGCCCGCGTAGCGGCCGTCCTTCCAGACCGACGAGTACGAGACCGCGAACTGGGCGGCCTCCTCGATGCTCGATTCGGGCAGTTCGATGTCGCTCGAGGAGGCCTCGCTGGGATCGGTCGCCTTCAAGACGGTGACGGGACCGCCGTGGGCCTGCGTGTGGAGGACTTTGTCGCCCGGCTCGAGGTACTTCTTGACGAGTTCCTCGTTCTGATCGGCGTCGCGGCCGCCGATCACGAGGTAGCCGTCGCTCGTGTGGAACCACCGGAAGCGGTCGTACCACGGTTCGTTCTCGCGGATCGGGACGGAGGGCTCGGCGAGCCAGTCCCGCTCGTCTTCTTCCTCGTCTTCGTCGGCGTCGTCCCCGTCGCCGTCGTCGGCTTCCCACTCGTCGCGGCGGCGCTTGACCGCCTCGAGATCTTCGCGGGTGTCCTCGATGGCCGCCAGCGCGCCTTCCTTTTTCTCCTCGACGCGCTTTGCCTCGGTGTAGAGTCGATCGGCGTTCTGTTCGACGCCGTCGCGGGCGACGAGGTCGATCCGCTCGCCGTCGAGGTCGACGGTGATCGTTCCCTCGCTACCGTCGACGTCGACGACCGCCTCGGCGGCCTCGATGCCGCGCTCGGCTCCCTCCTCGAAGCGGGCTTCGATCTCGTCCCACGAGCGATCCCGCTCGCGAGCCTCCCGGACCGTCGAGAGGATGTCGTCGACCAGTCCGTACTCGGCGTACAGCAGTTCGGCCTGCTCCCGGAGCGAGTCGGCCTCCTGCTCGAACCCTTCGATGGCTCCCTGCTGTTGCTCGATGATCCGCTCGTGTTTGGCGATCTCCGCCTCGAAGTCTGGGCGCTGGTCGGTCGGGTCCGGTTCTTCCTCGTCCTCGAGCTCGAGCCGGAAGAAGTAGTCGTCGAGCGCCGCTAGGAACGACTCGTATGGCTCCCCGGCCAGTTCGACGTGTTCCTCGAGCGGGAACGGGGTGACGTCGACGACGCGGTCGGCGTCGTCTCCCTCCTCGTCTCCGTCGGCCTCGAGGTACAGCCGCGGATCGAAGTTCCCGTTCCGGATGTCCAGTGCGAGCCGTTCGATCGCCTCGTAAAGTCGTCCGTAAACGTCTTCGTCGGCGTCCTCGATGTCCAGTCCCTTCTCGACGCCGGCGCGCGTACAGAGTTCCTCGGCGTAGAGCCCGCCGAAGTTGAGCTGGGTCGCAAGCGTCCGGACGACGTCCGTATCGGAGTCGTCCATCTCCCGCTCGAAGGTCTCCCGGGAGACCGTCAGCGGATTGGTCCGGCTCTCGGGGAACTCGTAGCGCGAGCCCGGGACGACGGTCCGGGATTTCAGGCGGACGGTCTCGAGGCAGTCGATGACCTCGTACTCGCCGTCGGTGACGGCGACGTTGCCCTGGCCGAACAGTTCGACGATGATCCGGGTGGTGCCGTCCTCGCGCTCGAAGACGAACTCGAGGATGCGGTCGAACTCGTACTGGGAGACGCCGACGAAGTCGGCACCAGACAGCCGGTTTCTGAGCATCATCGCGAACTGCGGCGGTCGGCCGGGGGCGTCGGGAACCCGCTCGGGTGCGACCGTGTGTGCGCGTTTGACCTCGCCGACCTCGAGGACCAGTTCGATGCGGCCGCGATCGAAGTCCCGCATCTTGAGTCGCACGAGGTCGTCGCCGTAGAGATAGGCCTTGTCGACCTTCGCGCCCTCGTAGGCCCCGAACTCCTCGACGAGGGCGGCGAGGTCGACGCTGGTGAGCTCCCGCTTTGAATCCATACCTCCAACTGCCCGGCGCTGTCAAAAAGACGTGTCGCTCCCGGTTGCCGCTCGGGTTCGCGTCGCCGCCCGTCCGCCCGCGGTCGGAAAGGCTAATCCGGACCGATCCATTGAACGCACACATGAACGACGCTGTCGTCGAATCGTCGCTCGAGCGGACCCGTTCCTCAGGCAGTTCCGTCAACGGGGGTCGTCGATACCCATGACCGCAGCGCAGGCCCACGGCTGGACCGACGTCTACGAGATCCCGTCCTTCTTCGATCGACTCGAGGAAGCCGGCGGCATCCCGGTGTTGGATCTGGTCGAGGAGCTGACCGCCGAGGGCGCGGCCGACATCGAGATCGACGCCGACGGCGTCGTCTATCACGACCGGGGCATTCGCGTTCCCGGCTACGACGCCACGTTCGTCCACGAACCATCCGGCTCCCGTGGGCGGCCCGCCTTCAGCGTCGAGGTCGATTCCGTCGGGCCGCGCAACACCTGGGCGGTGTTCGACCGGACGCTGTCCTGGGACGTCTATCTCCTTCGAACACAGGGGATGGCGGCCGTCGCCTGGTTGAGCGACGAGGAGTACCGGATCGAGGAGGCCGAGCAGTTCGCGACGAAACGGGACGCGGTCGCCGCGGGTCGGTTCTCGTTCGGCGTCTACCTCTATGCCGGCGAGGACTGGCAGGAGCGGAAGGACCGAATCGAGCGGACCAACGCACCCGCGTATCTCCGCAGCGAGGACGGATCGATCATGCTGCCCTCGACCCAATCGGAGTTCTACGAGTACGTAAACTCGACCCCAACCGAGTTCCGCACCAGCGGCGGCAGCGACCAGTCGTATCTGGGTATCCTCGAACTCGAGATCACGATCGACTGACCGCCATCCGGTCGGTTCCGGATCGACCGGCGACGGTCTCAGAACTCGACCGCGCCGATCCACGTCTCGTCCCCGCAGTGCCGACACTCGAAGGTCGTCTCGTACTGTTCACACCGCTCGTGTACGCCACGACCACACGTCTCGCAGTAGTGGACCCGTTCGTCGTCGATGCTCGTTCCACAGACCGTACAGCGTGTTCCAACTTTCATGATTGGTGCTAACACACCCCACTCTTAGTCGTAGATCGATCGAGCGACACCAAAAGCCTAGGGACTGGTCGGTGCGGGAACCGGTCGGCAACCGCGACGATCGGTGACGGCGGTGATCCCGCCGATTGAAGTGCAAGCGGACCCCGCTCCCGGGTATGAACGAGACGCGACGATCGATCCTCGAGTCGCTGTCCGACGGTCCGGTGTCGGGACCCGACCTCGCCGACGCACTCGGGGTATCGCGGGCCGCCGTCTGGAAACACATCGACGCGCTCCGTGACGTGGGGTTCGAGATCGACAGCGGGCCGGACGGCTACGAACTCACGGCGGTGACGGCGTACAACGGTCCGACGGTCGAGTACGGACTCGAGGCCCCGTTTACCGTCGAATACCACGATTCCGTCGGGAGCACGAACGATCTGGCCCGAACGCGGGCGACCGAGGGGGCCGCGGACGTGGTCGTGCTCGCGGACGAACAGACCGGGGGACGGGGTCGCCTCGAGCGCGAGTGGGAAGCGCCGTCGGGCGGCGTCTGGGCGAGCATCGTGACACGACCGGCGATCGCGCCGCCGCAGGCACCGCTGTATACGCTCGCCACTGCGGTCGCGACCGCCCGGGCCGTCCGGGAAGCGGGCGTCGACGCGCGGATCAAGTGGCCCAACGACGTGGTCGTCCCGACCGGCGACGACGGCGGGTACCGAAAGCTCGCGGGCGTTCTCACGGAAATGGAGGGCGAGACGGATCGTATCGAGTGGCTCGTCGTCGGGGTCGGCCTCAACGCGAACGTCGACGCCGCGACCCTCCCGGCGGGTGCCACGAGCATCCGCGACGAAGCGGGCGACGTCGATCGGCGACGGTTCGTCCAGCGGCTTCTCGAGACGTTCGACGACTACCGGACCGACCTCGAGACCGTGGTTCCGGACTGGCGCGAACTGACGCTGACGCTGGGCCAGCGCGTTCGGATCGACCGCCCCGGTGGCGAACTCGTCGGCGACGCCGTCGACGTCACCGACTCGGGGGCGCTCGTGCTCGAGACCGACGACGGCCGTGTCACCGTTTCCGCGGGCGATTGCGAGCACCTCCGTCCCGTCTGACTGCCGGCGATTACTCGACGGCGACGCGTGGCTCGTCGGGTTGTTCGTCCGTCGCCTCCGAATCGACGTGGACCGTAAGCACCGGGACCGGCGCTCGCCGGACCACCCGCTCCGTGACGCTCCCGAGAAGGAGTCGATCGATCCCGCCGCGACCGTGCGTTCCCATCACGACCAGATCACAGACTTCGGGCGAGGCTTCGTCGACGATCACTCGACTGGGAACGCCCTCGAGAATCGCCGTTTCGACGTCGATATCGCCGGGCGCGAGTTCCTCGACCCGACCGATCGCGGCCTCGCCCTCCCGACGGAGCGCGTCGCTGATCCCTTCCCAGGCGGTCTCCATCGGTAACCCTCCGTACCCGGTCGTGTTGACGACGTAGATCGCCCGGATCGTCGCGTCGTGGGTGTGTGCGAGATCGAACGCGTACTCGAGGGCGCGCTCGACTTCCGAGGAGCCGTCGGTCGGGACGAGGATACGGTCGTACATCGTGCGATATGATAACGTAGTTCGCGACGCTATAATAACGTTGTCGTGAAAACGCCGCCCCTCACGTCGACGTACGTCCGAAGACGACCTCGCGGATGTCGTCGACGCCGGCCCGCCGAACCACGGCCCGGACCGGATCGCGCGCGCCGGCGAGGTTGTCCGAGTCGCCGTCGAGGACCAGCAGTCGGGCCTCCCGACCCGGCTCGATCACCCCGTACTCGAGGTCGGCGATGTCGGCCCCGTGTACCGTCGCCATCCGGAGGATTTCGTCGGCGGGCAGCTCCGAGAGTTTGGCGAGAAACTCCATCTCGCGGAACATCGACGGCGAGTTGAGCATCACGTTGTCGGTCCCGAGCGCGAGCGTCGTCCGCTCGGCCAGTTCCGCGTACGGCGACAGGCCGACGCCGGTTACGAGGTTCGAGCGCGGACAGACGACGACCGGCACGGCCTCGTCGTCGATCCGCTCGAGGTGTGCCGGCTCCGGATGGACGACGTGGACGAGAAAGTCCGGTTCCAGATCGAGCGCCGGGTCGATGTCGCTCGCGTCGACCTCGCCGGCGTGGATGCCGAAGGGCTTGTCCGCCTCCCGGGTCGCCGTCCGCTCGCGGCCGAACTCGTCGTCGTTCGCTCCGCTCGCACCGAACCCGTCGCCTTCGTGCATCGCGTCGACCGACCCCCGGGCGAACGAGAGCGCGTCGACCTCGAGTCCGGCCGCCGCGTCCGCGAGCATGCGAACGCCGGACACGTCGCCCTCGCGGAAATCGAGACAGGCCGCCGTGCCGCTTTGCTGCATGAACCGCAGCGATCGCTCCATCGCGGCGACGAGTTCCTCGCGGTCGGCGTTCCGGAGCAGCCGGTGTTTCAGCCCGTCCGGCGGCGCGACCAGTTCCTCGAGCGAGAGGCCCCCGCCTGCTTCCTTCGCGATCGAGTCCCCGATGTGGGTGTGGGCGTTGACAAACGCCGGGACGATGATGTCGGTACTGTCGACCGACTCCGCCTCGACGGCCTCGACCCGGCCGTCCTCGTCGACGACTACCCGTCCCTCGATGGGCTCGAACTCGCGTCCACGCAGTATCGTGCCGGTTCGTTCCATAGCGGACTGTTCGTGGGTAGTTCCTTCAACGGTTCGACGTGGAACTCCCGGCCGTCCTAGTCGACGAACTGATCGAGCGTCGCGTCGAGCCCGTTGCGAACCTCGCTAACCAGCGCCCCGTCGATATCGAGTCCGAGCACGTCGACGGCGGCCCGCCCCACCTGCTCGCGCAGGTCCCGGGGCGAGTAGACGCCCAGTCGCCACTGCGAGTACTGGGCCGCCCGGAGCGCCTCGACCAGCGGCGACTGCTGCTCGAGCCGCCGGATGTCGCCGTTTACCATCACGCGCGAGGTCGACTCCGTCATCGACGGCCGACCGGGAACGTCGAGGATCACGTGCTCTCGATCGACGCCCGCTTCGGCGGCGATTTCGCGCTCGAACGCCCGGATCGATTCGTGGTCGGCCTCGATGACGCCGCCGGGGACGTCGTCGATCTCGGCCCAGACGGCTCGCTTGAACAATGCCCGCCGATCCAGCCGTCGGGAGAACTCGCTGGTCGCCGCACACGAACGCAGGGCCACGATCAGGTCGGCGTCGTCCATCCGCTGCAGCGTTTCGGCGTCGACGTCGGCGTCCGGCGACTCGAGCAGCCGTTCGCCGGCCCGCCGAAGCATCGCCTTGCTGATCCGGGCGACGCTGTGGCTGTAGACGGTCGGGTTCATCAGCGCCCGCGCGACAAGCAGGCTCTCGGCCGTCTGGACGTTCCCTTCGTCCAGGACGAGTTCTCCGTCGACGAAGGTCAGTTCCCTGACCAGCCGTCCGTGATCGATCGTTCCGTAGGGAACGCCCGTGTGGTGGGCATCCCGAACGAGGTAGTCCATCCGATCGACGTCGAGTTCGCCAGAAACGAGCTGTCCGAACCGGCCCTCGCCGGCGACGAGGCCGGCGACGATGTCGGGTTCGAGGTCGTGGGCGCGCAACACGTCGCCGACCTCGCCGTCCGCGAGCAGGTCGTGGACGTCGTCGTGATAGCGGCCCGTTCGGCGGTAGGTCAACGACTCGAGGTTGTGGCTGAAGGGGCCGTGCCCGACGTCGTGTAGCAACGCGGCCGCCTGTACCCGGTCGGCCTGTTTTCCGCCGACGCCGAGGTGCTCGAGGGCCTGACAGGCGAGGTGGTAGACGCCGAGGCTGTGTTCGAAGCGGGTGTGATTGGCGGAGGGATAGACCAGCGAGACGGTCCCGAGTTGGCTGATCCGCCGGAGCCGTTGGACCGCCGGCGTATCGAGCAACTCGCGGGCGACGCCGTCGACAGCGATGTGATCGTGAACGCTGTCCTTGATCGTCTTCATATCCCCTGTTTTTGCGCTATCGTGGAAAAGCTGTCGTCGCAGTTACGGGTCGGTCGACCGCCAGTCCTTTTATCGGCGGTTTCGAACGGCCGGTATGACAGCCCCACAGCTCATGACGGTCGCGCTGTTCGTGATCGTGATCCTCTGTCTGATCGCGCTGTTGTACATCTCGACCCAGTGGGAGGAGTAGCCGGCGGATCGATCCCCGTCCCTGTCAGTGGGTGCAAAGGAGTAGTTTGTCGCCGGTCCGTGCGAGACAGAAGGGGCGCTCCGGCGGCACGTCGAACGTGGCCGTTCGTCGCTCGGTGACGAACAGGCGGTCGAACGCGGCGTCACACGCGGGACACCGGAGGCCGTCCCGGTTCTCGAGGGTCCGCGTCTCGCCCGAGTCCTTCAACAGCTTGAGTTTCGACCGATAGTCGTGGATGCTGAACCCGTCCGCGAGGTCGATCCGGCTCATACCAGTATCGACGCCCGGTCGTGCACATAACCGTTGTTGCCGCGTGCCACCGGTACAAAACGCCCCAGCACCTGACGCGGCGGCGTTTACCCCCGTGGAACCCCTCGTCCCGGACGATGACCGAACTGACAATCCCATCGGAGGCCGACGCGGGACGGGCCGCGGAACTCGTCAGCGACCACATCGAAATCGGCGACACGGTCGAGGTTCGCGAAGCCGACCGCACCGGCGGCGAGGAACACACGCTGACCGGCGAAGTGACGGGCCTCGAGCCCGGCTACCTCGAACTCGACGGCCAGCCCCTCGACGAGGGGAGTATCCGATACGACGAGATACACACCGTGACCAGAATCGAATCCGCCTGAACACCGTCTCGGCTACCCGTTCCCGTCGTCCGAAAACCACGGCCGCTCGACGAACAGTGTGACGATCAACAGGAGGCTGACGAAGATACCGACGACCGTGTCGGGGGTGCCGACGATATCACCGGTGGTGCGTTCGACTATCCCGACGGTGTTCTCACCCACTCCGACGAGGATGAACAGGATCGCGCCACGCCACGCCCACAGATGGCCCCGAAAGAGTCCCGCGCCGATTACCACCAGCCCCGCACCGTACATACTGCGCAACGGGGACGCGGACGATGAGTAGTGCTGGAGACTGCTGATAACGAACAGCGACCCGAACAGGATCGATAACGTTGCGAGAACCGAGACCGAAAGCGGTCTACTGGTGTTCATACCTGCATTCTATCTCACACCCACAGAATGTTACTTTCGCTTCTGAATAGTATGCATTTACATTTAATCATATTACAAATAAAGGTCGGAAATACCGCCGAGCCGGCTAATCGTCGCCTGTGACATCCCGATCTGTCACTCGAGCTCGACCGGTCGTCTCCGTCGTTCCGTTGTGCAGTCGCCAACGACCGCTCGGTCGCGGCGAGGCCGATTTCGCCGTCTCGAGTCCGCCCCTCGACCGACCGCTCACTCCCACCGGAAAAGCGGAATCCGAAGCTTTACAAGCTACATTTCAGTATCTAAACTTTAGTTGGATGGGGGACCCGATCGCCATCGATCCGGCCTCGAGCGGCCGCGAGCCGTACGCGGGGTAGCCAGTGCTATGTTACGGACGTTGCTCTCCCGGCTCGGATCGCTTTCGATCGTGATGGGCGGCGTATCGCTTCTGACGTACGGGTTCGTCTTCCTGACGCCGGGCGACCCGGCGTATACGATCCTCAGGGAACAACGACAGCGGCCGCCGTCCGAGCAGGAACTCCGTGCCTTTCGGGCCGAACACGGTCTCGACGAACCGTTCGTCGTTCAGTATCTCTCGTGGCTGTCGGACGTCCTCCGGGGGGATCTCGGCACGTCGTACTACCGATCGGAGCCCGTCACCTCGCTGTTGCTCGAACACCTGCCGAACACCCTCGAGCTCGCGCTGGCGGCGATGACCGTTTCGTTGCTGTTGGCCGTCCCGACTGGGGTCCTGAGTGCCGTCCACCGAGACACTTGGATCGATCGCACCTGCCAGTTCGTCGCGTTGCTCGGCGTTTCCGTCCCGAACTTCTGGCTCGGGTATCTGTTGATCCTGTGTTGCTCGCTGTGGCTCGGCCTGACCCCCGTCTCGGGTGCGGGGACGCTCGGTCACCTCGTGTTGCCGGCGCTTACCCTCGGAACCGGCATGGCCGCGGTCGTGACGCGTCTCGTCCGGACCTCGATGCTCGAGGTGCTCGAGGCCGACTACGTCGATACCGCACGTTCGAAGGGCGTCCGTAAACGGCTCGTCGTGTACAAACACGCGCTCCGGAACGCCCTCGTGCCGGTCGTGACGATCGTCGGCCTCCAGTTCGGGTTCGTGCTCAACGGCGCGGTCGTCGTCGAAGTCGTCTTCCAGCGGCCGGGGCTCGGGACGTTGCTCGTCGACGCCGTCTTCGCCCGTGACTACCCGATCGTCCAGGGAGTCGTGCTCGTGACCGCGTTTACCTTCGTCGTGACGAACCAGCTCGTCGACCTCGCGTACGTCGCGCTCGATCCGCGCCTCGAAGGAGGTGACCGGGCGTGAGCGACCGCGACGCTCGCGGCTCGCGGTTGGCGGCCCTCGGAGCACGGATGCGCACGCTCTCGCGGTCCCGGTTCGGTGTCGCACTCCGGACGAACTTCCGGATCCGGCTGGGCGGCGGGATCGTGTGTCTCCTCGCGCTCGGTGCCGTCGTCGGTCCCGTGCTGACGCCGTACGATCCGACGGCGCAGGCCCTCGACGCCCGCCTACAGGGACCGTCGCTCGCGCATCCGCTCGGAACCGACGCGCTCGGCCGGGACGTGGCGACACGGCTCGTCTACGGAGCCCGCGTCTCGCTCGCGCTGGCGGTCGTCGCGACGCTCGTTCGACTCACCATCGGGACCGCAACCGGGTTGCTCGCGGCTACCGGCGGCGAACTGGTCGACGCCGCGTTGATGCGGCTCGTGGACGTCCAGCTTGCCTTTCCCGGACTCGTGCTGGCGCTCGTGATCGCCGGCGCGCTCGGCCCGAGCCTCACGAACGTCGTGATCGCCCTGTCGGTCGTCGGCTGGGCGACGTACGCACGGGTTGTTCGGGCGAGCGCACTCGCCGTGAAAGACCGCCCGTTCGTCCAGTCGGCCCGCCTCTATGGAACCCCGCGGCGACGGATCGTCAGGCGACACCTGCTGCCCCACGTCGTCAGTCCCGTCCTCGTCCTGGCGACCCTCAACATCGGGACCGTCGTGCTCGCGGCTGCGGGACTCTCCTTTCTCGGACTGGGCGCACAGCCGCCGACGGCCGAGTGGGGGACGATGATCGCGGGCGGGCGGGACTACCTCCGGTCGGCCCCGTGGCTCACCACCGCGCCCGGCGTCGCGATCGCGGCGACCGTCGTCGGCTTCAACCTGCTGGGCGACGGGCTGCGGGACGTGCTGGACCCCGATCACGTAGAGACCGACCAACGGAGGCGACCCTGACCGTGAGCGGTGCACTCGAGGTCGAGGACCTTCACGTCCGGTTTCGGACCCGATCGGGACCGATCCACGCGGTCAACGGGGCATCGTTCGCGGTCGCTCCCGGCGAGATCGTCGGTCTCGTCGGCGAGAGCGGCTGTGGCAAGTCCGTCACCGCGAGGGCGATCACCAGGCTCGAGGAGCCCGGCGAGATCACCGCGGGCAGCATTCGGTTCGACGGGGACGATCTCACGGCGGCCGACGACCGGACGCTGCGGCGGCTCCGCGGTCGCGAACTCGCGATGGTCTTTCAGGACCCGTCGACGACGCTCAACCCGGCCTATCCGATCGGCGAGCAGATCGCCGAGGCGCTGCGGGTCCGCCGTGATCCGGATCGCCAGCCGTTCGTCCGCGAACTCGCCGCCGGGATGAGTTCCCGGCTCCGCTCGCGGCGGACGCGATCGACGGTGCTCGAGTTGCTCGAGACGGTCGGGATCGCCCGACCTGAAGCGCGGATCGACGACTACCCCCACCAGTTCAGCGGCGGCATGCGCCAGCGGGTGATGCTTGCGATCGCGCTTGCCCGCCGGCCGTCGCTGTTGATCGCCGACGAGCCGACGACGGCGCTTGACACCACGACGCAGGCGGCGATCCTCGATCGACTCGCCGAACTCAACGACGAGTACGGAACGGGAATGCTGGTGATCAGCCACGATCTCGGCGTCGTCTCGGAGCTGTGCGATCGGATCGTGGTCATGTACGACGGCGTCGTCGTCGAACAGGGGCCGACCGAGCGGCTCCGCTCGAACCCCGCCCACCCGTACACGAAGGCGCTGCTCGGCTGTCTTCCCCACCGCTTCGAGCCGGGAACGCGGCTGCCGACGGTCGAGGGGACGCCGCCGGACGGCTCCGCGCCGCCGGACGGCTGTGCGTTCGCGGACCGCTGTCCGTTCGCGACCGAGGGCTGTCACGACACGTCCCAGCCGGTCGTTTCCGTCGGCGACGACCACACGGTCCGCTGTAGCGTTCCCGGAGCACGCGAAGCGTCTCTCGAGTCGCTGCGGGCGAAACCGGAACCAGCCGGAGACGCGCGTGACTTCTCGCGGACCCGCAGGGGATCGACGGACGAACCCCGACCCGACGAACCGGTCGTCGAACTCGAGGGCGTCACGAAGACCTTTCGGCAGTCCGAGTCGCTCGTCGATCGGCTCCTCGGGCGCGGAGCCGAGGACGGGAGGACGGCCGTCAGGGACCTCAGCCTCGAGCTTCGTGCGGGCGAGACCGTCGGCCTCGTCGGCGAGAGCGGCTGTGGCAAGTCGACGCTGGCACAGCTCATCGCGGGCCTCGAGACCCCCACCGCCGGGACCGTTCGACTCCGCGGCGAGCGCGTCGGCGACGTCAATTCGCGAACGGCCGCCCAGCGTTCCGACGTCGGGTTCGTCTTCCAGAACCCGGGGACGAGTCTCGATCCGAAGCGAACGGTGGCCGAGTCGATCGCCGATCCGCTGTCCGAGGCCGGCTGGAAGCGCTCGCGCCGGCGCGAACGGGTCACGGACCTCCTCTCACTGGTCGATCTGCCCCTCGAGTACGCCGACCGGTATCCGGGACAGCTGTCGGGCGGCCAGCGCCAGCGCGTCGCGATCGCCCGCGCGCTCGCGCTCGATCCGGCCGTGCTCGTCCTCGACGAGCCAACGGCGGCGCTCGACGTCTCGACGCAGGCGCGGATTCTCAACCTGCTCGCCGACCTGCAAGACGCGCTCGGGTTCGCGTCCCTGTTCGTCTCCCACGACCTCGACGTCGTTCGCCACGTCGCCGACCGCATCGCGGTGATGTATCTCGGCCGACTCGTCGAAGTCGGGCCGGCGACGCGGGTGTTCTCGCAGCCGACGCATCCGTATACGCACGCGCTGCTGGACGCGATCCCGGGCGACCGCGGCGAGACCGACCGGGCGCTTGGCTCGGCGGAGCCACCCGACCCCGCGTCGCCGCCCGACGGCTGTTCGTTCCACTCCCGCTGTCCGATCGCCCGACCGGACTGCTCGCGGACCGAACCGGCCCTCGAGTCCATCGACGGGGTCCGATCACGGTGTCTGTACGCGACGGCATGGTCCCCCGACGATCGGAACGGCCGCTCGAGCGAGCGAACCGACGTGGACGAGACACGGAGCAACTATGATCGACGATGAGTGAAACCCCACGACTGACGATCGACAGACGTACCGCACTACAGGCAACGCTCGGCGCTGGCGCGCTCGCGCTCTCGGGCTGTCTCTCGGGCGACGGCGCGGACGCCGACGTTCGCATCGGCTCGCCGTGGGACGCCAACCGGGATCCCCTCGACGGCGGACACACGCTGCGACGGCTCGGGATCACGGAGGCGCTGGTCCGGGTCGACGACGACGCCAACCCCGCGCCGGGGCTTGCGACCGACTGGGAGCGCCTCGACGATCACACCTGGCGGTTTCAGCTCCGCGAGGGCGTGACGTTCCACGACGGCGAGTCCCTCGACGCGGCGGCGGCCGTCGCGTCGCTCCGTCGGACCGCCGCGTCGACGGCGTTCGCGGACCTTCCGATCGAGACGATCGACGCGACCGGCGACCTGACCGTCGAGGTCGAGACCGCCGTTCCGTTCGCGCCGTTGCCGGCCCACCTCTCGCGAAACGAAGCGGTCCTCCTCAGTCCGGCAGCCCTCCCGGACGACGACGGCGCGGTCGCGGAGCCGGTCAGCACCGGCCCGTTCGTCTTCGACTCGTTTCATCCCGGGTCCAAACTCCGGGCGGTTCGAAACGACGACTACTACGGCGAGATCCCCTCGATCGAGTCCGTCCGCTACGAGGTCGTCTCGGACGACCAGACCCGCCGGATGAAACTCGAGAACGGCGAACTCGAGATGGCGCGGATCCTCCCGGCCGAGATGGTCGACTCGCTCGAGTCGGCCGACGAGATCGACGTCTACACGCCGGAGATCCCCCGGATCAGGTTCCTCGCGTTCGATACGACCTCGGCCCCGTTCGACGACGCCCGCGTTCGGCGGGCGGCGAGCTACGCCATCGATCGGGAGGCGATCACGGACACGCTCCTCGAGGGCGTCGACGACCCCGCCGTCGGCCCGTTCCCCGAGTCGGTGACGGAGTGGGCCAACCCGGATCTCGAGGGCCATCCCCACGCGCCCGCTCGGGCGCGGTCCCTGCTCGCCGACGCCGGGTGGACGGCCGGCGACGGCGTCCGGACCCGCGACGGCGGGTCGCTGTCGATCGAGTTCCACACGTTCGACGCCCGGAGCCTGCCGCTGATCGCCGAGACGATTCAGGACCAGCTCGGGCGGGTCGGGTTCGACGTCGACGTGACGACGATGGAGTACAACGCGATGATCGACGCGGTCTCACAGGGCACGTTCGACGGCTATCTCTCCTCGTGGGGGATGCTCTGGTACCCCGATCCGGACCGGCTCGCCGAGATGTTCCACTCGACGGAATCGACGCTGTTCCACGGCTACGAGAACGAACGGGTCGATACGCTTCTGGAGGAAGCCCGGAAACGGTCCGATCGCGAGGAACGGCTGGACCGGTACCACGAGGTCCAGTCGATCGTCCTCGAGGAGGCACCGATCGCGTTCCTGACGAACTACACGAACGTCGTCGCGACGACCGCCGAGCTCGGCGGCTACGAACCGCACCCGACGGAGTCGCGGTACGGCCTCGAGTCGGTCACCCTCGAGTGACCGCGGCCGCAATGGACTACGGTTCCGAGCGAGGGTCCATCAGGCGGCCGAGCGGCCAGCCGACGAGGAGGTCGACGAGAGCTGGAAGTGGTGGCCCCGGCATGGCGGCCCCGGTTACGTCGGCCCGGATATCGACCGCCATCCCGACGCCGCTCGCGACGGCAGCAGGGTCGACGAGGGGGGCTTAGGTCCAAAAGGCCCGCTGTCGGTCCTCGATCTCGGCGAGGGCCATCGAGAGGACGTCACGCCAGTCCGGCGGATGCGTCGTGTCCGCCCCCGGCGTCGGCGCATCGGGTCCCGGATGCACGTGGTCACGCGCGTTGTGCTCCGACGGATGCCGGTCCCATCGGTGATCGAACGTTCCGTCGCGCTGCTCCTCGTGGTAATGGATCGAGAAGTCCCCGTTCTCGAACCACACGATCTCCAGACGGGCCGTGTGAACGCTGCTCGGGTAGAATCCGGAATCGTAGACGCATACCAGTCGATCCGGAGCGAACTCGGGTCGAAGAACGACCCGGGCAAAGCGATCGTCGGTAGACAGCCGTTCCGCGATGATTTCGAGGCGATCGAAATCGGTCGGCGCGCCGCTGCTGTCGTCGGGCCGTTCCGTCCCGTCGCCGCCGTCAGTCATACGGCGGACCGTTCCTCGGTCGACGTACCGGATCCGGTCGGGAGCGCCCGTTCGAGGAGGGCGATCCGCTCACGGGTCGTCTTCCACGCGGAAACGTCCTTCCAGACGTCCGCTATCGATCGATCGGTTCTCGATGCGTGTGCCGTGACCGAAACCGCGCTCGGGGAGTCGGCGTCGAACAGCTCGGCGTATTTCTCGTCGCGCTCTACCGCCGCGTTCAGGAACTCGAGAAGGTCATCGGTAGCGTACTGCTTTCGGAGCCGCTGGACGCGACGCCAGCGCAGGTACTCCCGGTTTCGCTCGTACGTCGCCGGCGATTCGGTGACCTGCGTGACGATCCCCATCCGCTCGAACCACTCCAGATACTCCCTCGCCGCGTCGACCCCGTGGCCGGCGCGGTCAGCGACGTCGCTGACGGTTGCAGGACTATCGAGTCCGAGAACCGCATCGAAGAAATCGTCGCGCGTGCGCTCACCGCGAACGAGTTCTCGAGGGGGCGTCAGCCCGTCGAAATCCGGCGGCTCCGCGCGTTCGTCGGCGTTCGCCTTCCGGTCCGGGCGCGGTTCTTTCATAGACGTACCATCGTTCTTCAACGGGATAAATCCAGCCACTACGGAATAATCCGTGAACGGCGGAGCGCATTCGGAATACCACACTCATTCGAGGGACCGTCGACGACGCGGTCGGTGAACGTCTCCGTCACCCGGCCCCGCCACGCGATCAAGTCTTCAGTACGCGGGGACCGTGCCGCCCGCGGAGAGACGGCGGACTCGCGCGGTAGGTTCCGATTTCCCAGACATCCGGTTGCCACTCGAGCCGATCGCGGCGCGTGCGGTTGCCGCCAGCCGGTCCGCAGAGATCAATCAAACTTCTAACAGTAAATATAAGTTATCCGACGGCAATACGCAGAATGGAAGTCACGTTCCGAAGGGCATTCGCTGAATGCCCCGGGTGCTAGGGACACCCGAGACGTGGCTTCCAAAGCCCACTCGGCTTTGAAGCCATGATTGCGTACATTCTACCGGGATATAAACGTCCCGCACGACGGCAGTACCGTCCGATCCGACCAGCGACAGCGTCCGCACACGTCCGTTCCGGATGCGGTCGCCGCCCCGCCGTTCCGGCTCGCCGCTTTGCGTCCGCCGCGGCGGCTCGAGGGGCGGGCCTCGAGCCGACCGCGTCGGCCGGCCGTATCGCCGCTTTCGCCCGCGACGTCGGCACCGAACGGGTGGGACGATGACCGACGGACGTCGCGAGACTCCCGACGACGACGCCGACGGAACCGACCCCGATCCGCCGTCGTGGGCGACGCCGTGCCCGCGCTGTGGGACGCCGATCCTGCGGGTGTCGGTGGCCGGCCCGCTCGAGGCCACCGCCGGCCCGTGTGGCTGTCCGGTCTCGCCGGGATCCTCGATCGGCGGTCAGACGCCGGGACCTCGAGCGAGGAACCTGACGCCCGCGACCCCGCGAGCGAGTAACGGGCCGCAGGCTCCGGGCTCGAGTCGCGATCACGAACCGACTCGGGCCGGGCGGCACGCCGACTCCACGCTGTGGGACGACGGCCGCTCCCAACCGCATCCACAGGCCCTCCCAACCACCGCCGTTCGTCCCGAGTGCGGGGTCGGCCCGTAAACCGGCCTCGAGTCCGCCGCCTACAGCGACACCCACTCGCCGCGTTCGTCGCTTTCCTCGATCGCCGCGAGCACGCGCTGGGCGGCGAGGCCGTCCTCGAAACTCGGGTGGAACTCGCCGCCCTCGTCGACGGCACGCAGGAACTCGTCGTTCTCGTGGACGAACGTGTGCTCCCAGCCCAGCACGTGCCCCGGCGGCCACCAGTGGTCGACATACGGATCGTCCGCGTCGGTCACCAGCACCGTCTCGTACCCCCGGTCGCCCTCGCGGAGCACCTCGAGTTCGTTCAGCCGCTCGAGCGAGAACCGCAGGCTCCCCTTCGAGCCGTGGATCTCGACGGTGTGATCGTTCTTGTGCCCCGCCGCGACCCGCGAGGCCTCCAGCGTTCCCATCGCGCCGTTCTCGAACGCGACCTGTGCGGAGTAGGCGTCGTCGACGGTGACCGGCCGGGTCTCGTCGCCGCCCTCGACGGGCCGCTCGTCGACGAACGTCCGCAGGTGGCCGCTCACGCGGGTCATCTCGCCCGCAAGATCGCCCACCAGAAACCGCAGGAGATCGACGGTGTGTGCGCCGAGATCGCCCAGCGCGCCCGACCCGGCCAGTTCCGCGTCGTTTCGCCACGACCACGGCTCCTCGGGATCGACGAGCCAGTCCTGCAGGTACCGGCCGCGGACGTGGCGGATCTCGCCCAGTTCGCCGTCCTCGAGCAGCCCCTTCGCGTAGCGGATCGCGGGCACGAACCGGTAGTTGAACGCACAGCCGGCGGGCACGTCCGCCTCGCGCGCCGCCGCGGCCATCCGTTCGGCCTCGTCGAGGGTCGGCGCGAGCGGCTTCTCGCAAAAGACCGGCGTCCCGGCCTCGAGCGCGGCGATCGAGGGCTCGGCGTGGACGTGGTTCGGGCCGAGGTTATAGAAGGCGTCGACGTCGTCGATCACGTCGGCCCAGTCGGTCGCGATCGAGTCGAATCCGAGCCGGTCGGCGGCGTCCGACAGCGCGTCCTCGTCGCGGCCGACCAAAACGGTGCGCTCGATATCCGGTGCATCCGGGAAGAACATCGGCAGCCGCGCCATGGCGTTTGCGTGTGCTTTTCCCATGAACCGGTAGCCGAGCACGCCGACTTCGAGCGTCATGCCTTGGCCTTCACTCGAGGCGTTGTTAGACGTTTCCGTCGGCGCGAACGCGGCCCTCGTCGCCCTACGGCTCGGGCATCGGTTCGGAATCGGTGATCGTGCCGGCGTTCCGGATCGTCAGCGTCGCCGTCTCGTCGCCGACCGCGATCCCGTACGTCCCCGGCTCGACGACCGGTCGCCGGTGGCCCGGGACGTCTCCCGGCACGACCTCGAGCGCCGAGAGATCGAGGTCGATCTCGACTGTCTCGGCGTCGCCGGCGTCGACCCGGACGCGCTCGAAGCCAAGCAGTCGGCGGCGGGGCTGGAGCACCGAGCCGTAGGACTCGACGTTGTACACCTCGACGACGTGCTCGCCGGCCATCCCGCCCGTGTTTTCGACGGTTACCCGCGCGGTGATGGACGTTTTCGTCGAGGGCGTCCCGATCGTCTCCCGCGAGAGCTCGAGTCCCGAGTACTCCCAGTCGGTGTACGAGAGCCCGTGGCCGAACTCGTACTGGACCGTCTCGTCTTCGGCACCGACGGACTGGCGCGGCGGATAATCGTCGTAGCACTGGGGCACGTGGCCGACGTTGGCCTCCCAGGTGAACGGCAGCTTCCCCGACGGATTGTAGTCGCCGAACAGCGTCTCTGCGACGGCGACGCCGGCGTCGCTGCCGGGCTGGCCGGCGAAGAGGACCGCGTCGAGGTGCGCGAACGTCTCCTGTGTCCCCCGCGGGCTCCCGGCGAGGACGACGCCGACGAGCGTCGTGTCGTCGTCCGTCTCCGCGTCGACGAGATCGACCAGGTCCCGCTGTGCCTCGGGGAAGCGCATCTTGTCGCGATCGCCGTAGCCCTCGTTGTGCGGCCCCTCGCCGAGCACGACGACGACCGTCTCCGCGGCGTCGGCGGTGTCGACGATCGCCGCTTCCTGCTCGTCCGTGACGTCGAAAAAGCCGTTTTCGAAGTTCTGGACGCTCTCGTACGGTGCCGCGCGGAACTCCGTGGGGACGTGGCTGAGTCGATCGCCGAGCCGCGCCTCGAGTTCGCTCGCGACGGTATTCTGGCGCGGTCGCGGCCCGTCATCGGTTAGGTCGCCGTCCTCGATCCCCTGCCAGCCGAGCGTCCAGCCGCCGTGTTGCATCAGGAACCGGTTGGGTGTCCCGTCCTCGACGCCCGGCCCGGTCAGCAACACCGCCTCGTCGTCCGACAGCGGCAGCGCGTCGGCCTCGTTTTTCAGCAGGACCAGCGACTCCTTGGCGAGTCGCTCCGAGACGTCCCGTGCGCCGCCGACGAGGTCGCCGATCTCGCCCTCGTCTGCGTAGGGTGCCTCGAACAGGCCGAGGTCTTGCTTGAGCTCGAGGATGCGCCGGACCGACTCGTCGATGCGTTCCTCCGGGAGGTCACCGCTCTCGACCAGGTCGATCGTCGTCTCGATGAACGCCGCCGGCGGCGTCTCGCCGCCGCACATGTGCATGTCGACGCCGGCCTCGATCCCCCGCTTGACCGCCCGACGCCACCCTGCCTCCGTGTCGGGCAGGTACTCGTGGTTGGAACGCAGCCGCTCGAAGTCGTCCCAGTCGGTCAGGGCGACCCCGTCGAAGCCGAACCGCTCCCGCAGTACCTGGGTCAGCAGCCAACGGGAGACGTGGGCCGGCTTACCGTTGACCGCGCCGCTGTTGACCATCACCGTCTTCGCCTCCTCGAGCGCGCGTTCGTAGGCCGGGAGTTGTCTGTTACGGAGGTCGCGCATCGACGTCCGGGCGTGGGCGCGGTCCTTGCCGGTGGTTGGCGTCCCGTAGCCGGCGAAGTGTTTGACCGTCGCGGCGACGCGGCCGTTGCGTTCGAACCCTCGGGCTCGCGCCGTGGCCATCTCGCCCGCCAGGATCGGATCCTCGCTGTGTCCCTCGAAGTACCGGCCCCACCGCATGTCCCGCAGCAGGTCGACCGTCGGGCCGAAGATCCAGTGACCCCCCATCGCCGCGATCTCGGTCCCGGTGTGGGTCGCCGCCGCCTCGACCAGATCGATGTCGCGGGTCACGCCCATGTTGAGCCGCTGGGGAAAGCTCGTGCAGCCGTCGAGCAGGGTGTTCCCGTGGAGGGCGTCGCCGCCCCACAGGAACGGGACGCCGTGCGTCGACTGCTCGAGGTTGTACTGCTGGAGGTCGTTGAGCCCCGACACGAACTCCTCGCCGTCGAACGTCGGTCCCGATGCACCGCCGTGGAGGATCGACCCGACGTGAAACTCGGTAAACAGGTCCCCGACCGTCGCAGGCTCGTCATACGTCTCGAAGGGATCCGACGGATCGAGCCCCTCGCCGTCTTCGCCGATCGCGACCTGCGTCATCTGGCCGACCTTCTGCTCGAGCGTCAGTTCGTCGACCAGACGATCGATCTCGCGGCGGCCGCCGTCCGCCGCCGCGCCGTTCGCTCCAAACCCCATCGTCGATGCCGCCGTTGCGGTCCCGGTCGCCTTGATGACCGCCCGCCGCGACTCGCTGATCGCTTTCGATCCATCCACGTTCGAATTACCGTTCGACATAGCGGGTAATTTCGGAACTCGGGTAGTAATAAATATTCCAGTTATACGGTCGGACTACGAAGCGGAAACGAATCG
>NZ_HG315684.1:417920-457181 GCF_000455365.1 Halopiger djelfimassiliensis | reverse complement strand
TCGCTGCGGCTGGCGGTTCGTCTCGCCCGGGACGGCGACTCGACGGGCGGAGTCGCCCGTTACTCCTGGTTCCGGAAGCCGCCCTGATGAACGATCTCCGAGAGCGGCTTGCGGTCGCTCGGCCGTTCGCGTTCCTGCAGTTCGTCGGGCAGCGTCTCCGCCGGTGCGCGCTCGCCGATCGCGACCATCGCCTCGACCGCGAACTCCTCGGGGACATCGAGTTCCGCGGCCGCGCGCTCGTAGTCGAAGCCGGCCATCCCGTGGACGGCCAGCCCGCGGCGTGCGCCCTCGAGCGCGAGGTTCTCCCAGGCCGCGCCGGTGTCGAAGGAGTGGACCGGTGCGGGTTCGCCGTTGTGATCGAACGTCGTCTTCGAGACGATGACCGCCAGCACGGCGGCGTCGGTCGCCCACGACTGGTTCCCCTCGTTCAGGAGGTCGACGAAGGTGTCCCACTCCTCGTCCTCGCGGCTCGCGTAGAGAAACCGCCAGTGCTGGTTGTTGAACGCCGAGGGTGCCCAGCGGGCGGCCTCGAACAGCGGCAGGAACTCCTCGTCGTCGAGCGGTTCGCCGGTCATCGCCCGGGGCGACCACCGGTTGACGAACAGCGGGTCGACGTCGTACTCGGGAGTGCGGTGTTTTGCGACCTCATCGCGGAGCTCGTCTCGGTCCGGAACGGATTCTTGCATCGACCGTTCGTTGGAACCGCTCGCACGTATATGTTCCCGGACATACAAGTTACCAGGTAACGATGGTGTCGTCGTCACGAGTTCGCACATCCCATGGTTGACCTCGCCGGCCGGGATTGCAGTCGCTCGAGGCTGTCGCGTCCCGAGACTCAAAAAGAGGTGCGGTCTAGTCGTCCGCGGGCGTTGGCGTGCCGCGCTCGACATCGACGTTCCCCGCATCGAGGTCCGCCTCGACGTTACGGGCCGCCTCGACCATGTTTGCCATCTTGCCGTAGGCGACCTCGCGGGGCAACAGCTTCACGCCGCAATCCGGCGAGACGACCAGCTGTTCCGGCGGGACGACCTCGAGTCCCTTCAAAATGTTCTCCTCGATCTGCTCGACGGACTCGACCTCGGCGACGTGGGCGTCACAGACGCCCAGCGCGAGGTCCTTCGTGAACTCGGGGTCTTTGAAGACGTCGAGTTGATCGTAGTCGCCGTTGGCGAGTTCGAGGTCGAACTCGTCGACGGGGAACTCCAGAATTTCGGGGTAGATCCGGGAGTAGTCGCCGTAGCAGACGTGGAGACCGATGCGGACCTCCTCGTCGATGTCGGCGACGATGCGCTCGAGACACTCGCCGACGATGGCGTGGTCGTCGGGCGTCGTCGCGAGGGCGGGCTCGTCGATCTGGATGTACCGCGCGCCGGCGTCGACGAGCTTTTCGATTTCCTCGTTGACCAGATCCGCGAGGTCGTAGGCGAGTTCCTCGTCGTCGTCGTAGGCCTCGTTGAACGACCAGTTGGCGAGGGTGTACGGCCCCGTGATCGGGACCTTGACCGGGCGGTCGCTCGCGGCCGCGGTGAACTCGTACTCGTCGACGAGCCAGCTGTCGTCGTACTCGACCGCCGAGACGACGGAGGGTTTGTCGAAGTAGTTGTGTCCCCAGACCTTGACCGGGCCGTTGAACTCGTAGCCCTCGATGCGGTGGGCGAAGAACTCGACCATCTCGGTGCGCCGCATCTCGCCGTCGACGACGACGTCCAGTCCCGCGCGTTCGTGTTCGTTCGTGATGAGGCGGGCGGCGTCGTCTTTCGCCTCCTGCCAGTCATCGGCGTCGAAGTCGTGGTCGTCGTCCTCGTAGAGTTCCTTCGCGCGGTTGAGCCACTTGGGCTTGGGGTAGGAGCCGACGACGGTCGTCAGCAGGAAGTGGTCGGCGTCGTGTCCCTCCGGCCGGAACTGGTCCTTGTTCGCGTTCGTCATGCTGCTTTCACCTCCGCGAGAGCCGCGGCTTCGGCAAGAACCTCGAGTTTCTCCTCGAACTTGCCGTACGGCAGGTAGAACGTCTCCGTGTTGGTCGTCAGGTAGACCGTCTCGAACTCGGTGACCTGCAGTTTGTCCTCGACCCAGTCGACCCGGTCGCGGATCGCCTCGGGGTCCTCGACGAGCGTGTTCTGGCCGTCCGCAAGGCCCAGCGCGACGTCGTCGGTCGTCCCGTACTCCTGAATGTTATAGAGGTTGTCGTCCCGCTCGGTGACGAAGTCGAAGCCGACCGCGTCGATGTCGGCGTCGAGCAGGTGCGCGTAGACCTTCTCGGAGAGCGCGCCCCAGTAGGGGTGGACGACGACGTCCGCGTCGGTCGCCGTCACGACCCGATCGATGGCCTCGCTTGCACGCTCGTCGAGACCGTCGCCCGGCGCGTTCTCGACCAGCGAGGGCTCGAGCAGGAACAGCGTCTCCACGTCCGGGAAGGCCTCGACCTCGCCCGCGAGGAACTCGGCGATCGCGCCGAGGAACGCGGCCTCGTCGCCGTAGTGGTCGTCCGTCGCGAGGTCGAAAAGCGAGTACGGACCGGGCAGGACGGCCTGCAGGTCGCCGTCGGCGAGTTCGGCGGCCGCCTCGAGTTCGCCGGCGACGTCCCCGGAGAACTCGAGGTCGCCTTCGACGACCGGCTCGCGGTAGAAGTTGTTGTTGTCGTAGTAGCGGACGATCCCGTGTGTCTCGACGGCGTCGTGGACCGCAAGCGGGTGGGCGAGCATGTCGTCCCAGCGCAGTTGCCCCTCGACGACGCGATCGAGTCCGGCCTTCTGTTGTACCTCGAGCACCTCCTCGCGGGCGTTCTCGTAGACCGCCGTGATCTCCTCGCCCTCGTCGCCGCTGATGAGGTCGCCCTTCTGGTGGCCCTTGCGGTCCGAGAGGTCGTCTTTCGCCCAGTCCGGGAGGGGGTACAGCCCCGGCGTGGTCGAAACGTATTCGGTCATCGTACACCCGGCTAGGTTATACCGGTGCTTAATATTTTCCATCCAATTCAATGCTTGATGGTAATCAAACGGTCGAATCCGCAGTTCGAGCTGCTTTGCGGGCCTACGGAACTGTTTTTGTGGTAACCGGTTTACGCTCCCGTGAGGATGTCCCTCCCCCTCCGAGCGCGGCTGATCGGCACGCTCGTCGTGGTCGTTCTCGTCGCCGTCGCGGCGCTGGCTACCGTCGGGTGGGCCGTCCACGCCGCGGCCGTCTCGATCGGCGTCCGGCCGTCGTTCTCGCTCCCGCTTGCCGCCGGGATAGTCACCCTTGCCGCAACGGGACTGGTTCTGACCGCCGTCCGGTACGGCTATCGCCGGTCGCTCGCGTCGATCGACGCGTGTCCGCTCGCGGACGACACACACGCACTCGAGGATCGCATTCGGCGACTCGCGCTCGCCGCGGGCGTCGAAACGCCGACCGTCGCGATCGCCGACGCGACAGAACCCACCAGTTTCACTGTCCACAACGGCACCGAGGCGACGGTCGTCGTCACGACCGGGGCGCTCGAGATCCTCTCCGAGGACGAACTCGACGCCGTGCTCGCCCACGAGGTCGCACACCTCCGTAACCGCGACGTGGCGGTCGCGACGATCGTCGCCGCGATCGGGTCGCTCACCGAAGGGCTGTTCGCCCGGGAACGGCGTCTCGGCCAGTGGCTCCAGTTCTGTCTGACGATCGGCTCCGTCACGCTCGTGCTGGTGCTCGTCGCGGGGCCAGTCGTCGTCCTCGCGCTCGTGCTGGTGCTCGTCAGCGTCCTCGCTCGCACGGTGCTTGCGATCACGGCGGTCTGTATCGTGCTCCACGCCCGAACGCGCGAGTACGCGGCCGACCGTGCCGGCGCGGAACTCGTCGGCGATCCCGCCGCGCTCGCGTCCGCCCTCGAGACCCTCGAGGAGCGTGGCCCGCCGACGGCGGACGCGCGCCGACTCCACGCGAGTTCGACGCTCGGCATCGTCCCACATACGCTCGAGGACCGTGACGATCGGCCGCCGGCGGAGTCGGCGATCGCACGCTGGGTCCCCGACGGGGAGAGCGAACTCGACCGCGCCCGCGCCGTCTCGACGCTGTCACGGTTGTTCGGGCGGGTCGGGCACGTCCTCCAGTGGCGACCGGCAACGCATCCGCCGACGGCGAAACGCATCGGTCGGTTACGCAGGATGGTCGACGACCAGCGGCCACGCTCGTAGCCGTCACGTCGATCCCGCCCGAAAGACGGCGATACTTACAGGGCCTGACGACGGCTCCAAAAGTAAACGCACTTGTGTACTCGGGCCAACACTTGGGGGTATGCGAACGGAAAGAGGTGGTTGCCCGCTTCGTTTCATGTGACCGTGTTACTGCTGCTCGGGATACTCCTTACGCTTGTTTTCCCGCCGTTTGGCATGGTTTTCATCGTTGTAGTCGGTCTCTACGTTGGACGACGACTGGACAGAATCGACGACCTCGAGCGGCGATTGCAGTCGCTGGAAGAAGACGTCGAAGAGATCCAGTAGCGGCGGTCGCGACCGTTATCGAAGCAACTCGAGCACCGTCAGCGTTTCGAAGGGGAACGACTCGTCGGCGACGGCGACGGCGCTGAACCCGTTCTCACCGGCGCGTTCGACGACTTCGTCGACGCCGGTGAGGCTGCTGACCAGCAGATAACCGACCCCATCCGGTGCGAGCACGCGACCGACGCTCGAGAGGAACGGATCGATGACCGCACGGCCGTCTTCCCCGCCGGACAGCGCGTGTTCCATCCAGTCGTCCCACTCGTTGTCGGGGTCGGTCGGGAGGTACGGCGGGTTGAAGACGACGGCGTCGAAGGCGTCGTCCGCGAACGGCGAGACGAGGTCCGCCCGCACCGTCTCGACGCCCTCGCGGCGGGCCTGCCTCACGGCGTGTGGATTCAGATCCGAAGCGACGACGCGGCTGTCCGTCTCGTCGGCGATCCGGCCGGCGACGTAGCCCGATCCCGTGCCGACCTCGAGCACGAGCGGCCCGTCTCCGGCCCCGTTCTCGAGGCGATCACAGGCTGCATCGGCCAGCAGTTCTGAGTCCTCCGCGGGCTGATAGACGTCCGTTTCCACGTCGCGTCGTTCTCTCAGGGTCATTGGTCCTCCGATGGTGACATCTGTTTCTGACTCCGGTGGCCCTCGCCCGTGGATCCATCGGTCGCCGCGTCGGCATCAGCTGCGAGTCGGACTCCGTCGGTTTCGGCGCGATCGGACAGTTCCCGCTGGGGATAGGGGATCTTGACGTCGGCGTCCGCGAACTCACGTTTGATCGCGTTGATCGCGGCGCTCCGGGCCCGCCAGTGGCGTCTGGCGCTTGGCTTGTCGATCCAGAAACGGACCCCAAGCAGGATCGCCGAGTCGCCGAACTCCTTGGTAACGACCTGCGGCGAGGGAGCCGACAGCGACCACTCGAGGTCCGAAACGGCGGTCTTCGCGAGGTCAGCGGCCCGATCGACGTCCGCATCGTAGTCGATCCCGACCTCGATCTCGAGCCGGAGCCGACCGCGTCTCGAGCGGTTGGTCACCATACTCGAGGAGATAACGTCGTTGGGGATCATGACGTACTCGCCGTCGAACGTTCGAAGGCGGGTGTTGACGATCGAGATGTCGGTGACGATCCCCTCGTAGTCCTCGACTTCGATCCAGTCGCCGATCTCGAACGGTCTGGCGAACATCAACACGAACCCCGCGAGGACGGTACCCAGGGTCTGTCGGGCCGCCATACCGACGACGATACCGAGGAATCCGGCCCCGACGAGTAGTCCGCTCAGATCGTCGATCCAGAACCCGAGGACGACGACGAGCGACACCGCCCAGATGATGACCTGCGTGATCCGGTGGGTGATCTCGCGTTGATGATCGGTGACGGCCGACGCCGAGCCGAGAATCTCGTCGAGGACCCGCTTGACGAACCGCTGAAAGATGACCGTTCCGAGGATGAGAATAAGCGAGACGGTCGATCGCCAGATGACGTCCTCGCCGAATCCGAGGTTCTCGTTGTAGAACTCGTTGACCGTATGCGCCTGATTCCAGACTCCCAACACGATGGCAAGCGAGACCGCACAGGTTCCCACGAGGACCGTCGTCGAGACGATATCGCTGTACAGCGGTCGCGTTCGTTCGTTGAGCCACTCCTGTAGCTGCCGATAGGACAGGAGGACAAAGAGCAAGAGCCCGACCGCTGCGAATGTCACCGCGAGTTTCAGCTCCAGCGTCTCGAACGTCCTCGACAGCGAATCGAGTTCGGGCAGCGCCTCTAACATGAGTGGTCGTCGTCCCTCGAGCCTGTCGTCAACGCAGCTTTGAGTATCCGTCGGTCGGCGCTCGTAGGGGCGTCATGTCAGTCGTGGGTCGGCTCGCCGACCTCGAGTGCCAGCTGTGCGAGGGCCGCAAACTCCGCGGGGGCCATCGCGTCCGCGCGCTTTTGCAGGTGGTCCTCGTCGGCCGCCTCGACGACGGCCTCCGGGTTTTCGAGGTCGGTGATGTGGGCCGTGTTTCGGATCGCGTTGCGGATCGTCTTCCGGCGCTGGGTGAACAGGGCCTTGACGAACCGCAGGAAAAACGCCTCGTCGTCGACGTCGTACGCCGGCTCTCGAGGAACGGCCCGAACCACCGCGCTCTGGACCGCTGGCGGCGGCGAGAACGCCTCTTTCGGGACCGACTCGACGAGTTCCACGTCCGCGTAGTGCTGGGACGACACGGACAGCCGCCCGTACGCCGACGTGCCGGGATCGGCGACCATCCGCTCGGCGAACTCCTGTTGAAACATCAATACGAGCGGCCGCGATTCGGGAAACAGTCGGAACGCGATCTCGCTCGAGACGCCGTAGGGAAGGTTCGAGACGGACGCGGTAAACGCCGGCAGGTCGACCTCGAGCGCGTCGCCCTCGATCACGGTCAGTCGCCCTTCCTCGATCTCCTCGCGGAACTCCTCGCCCAGAAAGCCCGCGAGTTCGCGGTCGCGCTCGACGACGGTTACCTCGTCGCCGACCGCGAGCAATCGGTCGGTCAACGCGCCCGTTCCGCCGCCGATCTCGAGCAATCGGCTCGTGTCGGCGTCGATCTCCTCGAGGTAGGTCGGCAGTCGGTCCAAGACGCGATCGTCGACGAGAAAGTGCTGATCGCGGTTCGGATCGCCGCGAACGCCCGCACGGGCGATCAACGCATCTGGGTCTCTCATTGCCGGCGGTTCGGGGGCGGCGCGTGTAAACGCACCGTCTCGCGGTTTCGGTGACCGACGGAACTGCGATTCAGACGGTCCCTTCCCGGACGTAGGTGACCGGGCAGGGCGCATTGAGCAGGATCTTCTGGGCGGAACTGCCGAACACTGCCTTTCCCGTCGGCGAGCGCTTCCGGCCGCCGACGACGACGAGATCAACGTCGGTCACGTCGGCTAACTGGACGATCTCCGTCGCCCGATCGCCGACCGCCGCCTTGACCTCGACGTCGATCCCCGCATCTTCGATCCGCTCGGCGATTTCGCCGACCGGTTCCGTCTCCTTCGCCAGCGACTCCGGCGGGAGACTGCGGTTCTGGACGTCGAACCCGATCCGGTCGATCGCCTCGTGATAGCTCTGGACCTCGTCCTCGTACTTGCCGGTCCCGATAACGTGGGCCAGAACGACCGTCGCGTCGGTCGGACGAGCGACGTCGATCGTATGCGCCGCGAGTTCCTCGGCCCGGGCGGTATCATCCGGGTCGACCGCGAGCAGGATTGACGTAACCATCGCTTTCCGTTCACGTTCTGATTTCTTAAGTGTACTGGGAAAATACAGCCGCCGAAAGCGGAGAACGGTCGCCGAGGGCGAACCGGTACAGGGGTCGGATCAGTTCCCGTCCTGTTGACGACCGACGAACGTCTGGTACTTCAGATCGTCGTCCCGCAACTCCTGAAGAATGCGCTCGACGAGTACCTCGTCGGGGTCGTGGAGCCCGGAGACGCGCTCGGAGAGTTCCTCGAAGCTCTCGAAGGGCTTTCGCTTTCGCTCGTCGAGGATGCTGTTTCGGAGTTTCTTTCCGATGCCCGGCAACAGGTTGAGCTGGTGGAGCCGGAGGGTGATCGGCTGGGCCTCGTTGTAGAAGTCGACGAACCGCTCTTCGTGTTCCTCGACGAGGTCGGCGACGGCGTACTCCAGTTCCGACTGGGCCCCCGACGAGAGATCGGCGTACTCGACGCGGCTGGCGTCAGTGACGACCTCGCGTTCTTCCGGCGGTTCGACGACGACCTCGCTGCCGATCGTGAGTCGCTCGTCCTCGTCGAACGCGACCTCGTAGAGCTGAAAGTCGTCGACACCGAGGGCATAGCCCGCCGGTGACTTCTCGTACTGGGGTCGGCCGTCGTCCGAAAGACCGTGTGCGAGATAATCCAACACGACCGCGCGCTGAACGTCCGTCCCGTCGCTGTCGACTTCGCTCATTGTTTGTCGATACGGGAACGGCGTACTTAAAGAGTCGGCCCGCGTTTAGGCGTACTGCGCGACGACGTCGAGAATCTCGTCGAGTTCGTCCCCCGACAGCGAGTACCGTTGCTGTGCGTACACCGACCGGAGTTCGTCCCGGTTGCGTGGCAGGAGGTTGGCGATCTTGTACGCCGTCGGCTCGTCGACCTTCTCGAGTTCCTGCAGGTCGTCGACCAGCGACTGGGCTTCCTCGGGATCGAGGACGGCGAACCGATTGACGTGATCGATCGCCCGCGCGAGTTCGTACGGTAGCTCGCGGTCCTCGTCTAGCGCGCGCTCGGCTTCGATGTCGGCGAGCAGCTCCTTCGTTTCCGAGACCGTCAGGAACTCCTCGTCGACGATCTCCTTGAAGATCGTCATACCAGTCGTGGCTCAGACGCGGTCTTCGGCGCGGTCCTGTGCGCGCAGGTGAGCCGCGGTCACGATCAGCGTCTTGTCCTTGCCGCCGTCGTTGATGCGAACCTTGAACGCGTCGCCCTGTTTCCCGACGACTTCGCCGGTGAGTCCGTCGAAGCGGGGGTGGAACCGACCCTTGTGAACGCTCGGGTCGATCTTCAGATGGACGCTTTCACCTTCCTCGTACTCCTGAATCGCGCGCTGTGGCGGGGACGCCCCCCGGTCTCGAGGATCGTTCGCGAGTTTGTTCCGGGTTCCCTGACGAGGGCCATTAGAGTTCGGCATAGTCGTACGACCCTCTTACTTGGTGACGGTTATAAAACGCACGTTCCGGGCTCGCCGGCAGCCGACCGGTACCGAATCGCCGGCTGTCCGACGTTCGGGGGAGACTGTCACGCGGCCGGGGTGGTCTTCGAAAAGGACAAACGTAACTTGTGTCGGCCCCGTCGACCCGGGTATGAGCGACGATTCTGACGGCGGCCCCGACTCGGAGTACCGGATCGAAACCCGCTCGATCCACGCCGGACAGGAACCGGACGACGAGACCGGCGCGCTGATGACGCCGATCCACGCGAACTCGACGTACAAACAGGACGCGCCGGGCGAGCATCGCGGCTACGAGTACTCCCGGACCGGGAACCCGACCCGAACCGACCTCGAGGCGAACCTCGCCAGCCTCGAGAACGCCGAGTACGGCCGCGCGTTCGCGAGCGGCATGGCCGCGATCAACACCGTCCTCAACCTGCTCGAGGCCGGCGATCACGTCGTAACGGGCAACGACGTCTACGGCGGCACTCACCGCATCTTCACGCAGGTCTACGAGGACTACGACCTCGAGTTCAGCTTCGTCGATATGACCGATCTCGAGGCGATCGAGGACGCGTTTCAGGAGAACACTGAACTGCTGTGGCTCGAGACGCCGACCAACCCGCTCATGTCGATCGTCGACGTCGCGGGAGCGGCCGACATCGCCCACGACCACGACGCGCTCTGTGCGATCGACAACACGTTCGCGACACCGTACCTCCAGCAGCCGCTCGATCTCGGCGCGGACGTCGTCTCGCACTCGCTGACCAAGTACCTCGGGGGGCACTCGGACGTGGTCGGCGGTGCGCTGTTGACCAACGACGAAGCGCTCGACGAGCAGTTCGGCTTCTATCAGAACTCCGTGGGCGCGACGCCCGGCCCCTTCGAGTGTTTCCTCGTCCTCCGGGGGACCAAAACGCTGCCCGTCCGTATGGACCGCCACTGTGAGAACGCTCGCGCGATCGCCGAGTGGCTCGACGACCACCCCGACGTCGATCGGGTCTACTACCCCGGACTCGAGTCCCACCCCGGCCACGAGATCGCCCGCGAGCAGATGACCGACTTCGGGGGCATGTTGAGCTTCGAGCTCGACGCGAGCATGGACGAGGCAAGCGAGGTCGTTTCGACGACCGAGGTCTTTACCCTCGCGGAGAGCCTCGGCGGCGTCGAGAGCCTGATCGAACAGCCCGCGCCGATGACTCACGCCGCGATTCCGCGCGAGGAGCGACTCGAGGCCGGATTGACGGACAGTCTGATCCGCGTCAGCGTCGGCATCGAGAACGTCGACGACCTGATCGACGACCTCGACCGGGCGATCGAGGCGGCGCTCGCGTAGCGACGGCGGGCCGATCGCCAACGAGCAGTATTATTCCCTCGGCGATCGACGACCCCCACATGTCCGATAGTCGAGAGCAGGTCGGCGTCCACGCGCTTCCGATCACGATCGAGTACGGCGGTCGCGAACTCACCGTCACCCCGACGCTCGTCGAAACCCGGCGCGGGCTCGTTTTGATCGACGCCGGTCCCGAGGGCAGCCTCGAGCCGCTGCGAACCCACGTCCGAAGTCTCGGACACGAACTCGCGGACGTCTGGCTCGTCGTCCTGACCCACCACGACGGGGATCACGCCGGCGGACTCGCGGCCCTGCTCGAGGAAACCGACGCGATCGTTGCGACCCACCGCGATGAAGCGCCGTTCGTCTCCGGCGACCGCGACCCGCTCAAGGGGGATGGGAACGGCCGCTATCGGCCGGTTCCGGTCGATCTCGAACTCGCCGGCGGCGTTCGGATCCCGACGCTTGCGGGGCCGATGGTGGTCCTCGAAACGCCGGGCCATACGCCGGGACACGTCTCGTTGCTGTTCCCCGAGGACGGCCTGTTGCTCGCCGGCGACGCGCTCGTCGCCGACGGCGAAGAGGCGCTTACCGGGCCCAAGCCGGCGTTTACTCACGACGTGGATCGCGCCCTCGAGTCGGTCCGCGACCTCTCCGACCGTCGCGTCGACCACGTCGTCTGCTATCACGGCGGCTACGTCGACCGCGGGACCGAACGGCTGCGGGAGATCTACGAGCATCGCTCCAAGTGAGCCGTCACTCCTCGACGATGTGTCCGTCGAGGTAGTTCCTGATCTTGTCGTTCGTCGCCTGCGTGCGTTTGCAGAAGGTGACGACCCGATCGCCGTCCTCGCGGCGGTCGGCTTCGATCTCGAGTTGCAGCCCCTGACCGCGCAGGTGCTCGAGGAGGACCTCGATGGTCTCGGAACTGGCCCGAACGGTGTGTCGTTCGCCGACGGTCCCGCCTTCGTCGATGGTCTCGATGGTATCCCGCATCGACAGCAGGATGGCTTCGCCCAGTTCGTGGGCGCGCTTTCGGGCAGTCTCGTCGGACTCGTCCCACTCGACGGTCTGGAACCCCTCCCTGATGAGCCGTCGGAACATGAACGGTTTGCCGTAGTCGAACGGGAGCGAGAACGCGTACGCGAGATCACCCTGATTCGAGGCGGCCGTCGTGTACTTCAGGTGTGCCGTGCCGTCGGGGGACTTCATCACGACGCCCTCGCGGTCTTCGGCGTCTAGCTCGCGGACGATCTCGCACACCGAATCGGCTGCACCGTCGATCTCGTAGCGACCGAACAGCCGCGTCTGCGGGACGTCGAAGCGCTCGTACCGTTCCCGACGGTCCCCGACCGAAAGCGGCTCACCCGATTCGCGGTCCCGCCAGTCGAACGCCCGGAACGCGATCGAGTCGACGCCGGGGTATTCGTGGGCGGTGTAGGGGTTTTCGGGGCCGATCATCTCGCCACAGACCATCGCCGTCGGATGCGCCTCGAACAGCGGCTCGAGATCGACCAGCCGCTCGAGGATCCGTGTCGTGAACGGACAGACGATGCCGCTCCGGGAGAACGCGAGCAACTCGCCGTCGAGGCGCGCGACGCGGACGTTGTACCCGTTTAACTTCTCCTCGACGGCGATCCGTTCGCACTCGTGGTCGCCGAACCGTTCGGGGATGCCCTCGGCGAGGACGAGCGTGCGCGGAATCTTCGGAAAGCCACGGACCACCTCGCCGTCGATCAGCACGGTTCCGCGCTCGACCCCGTGGCGGTAGTCCGGGACGTGGCGGTACTCGAGCCCCTCGTAATTTCGCTCCTCGAGATGCGCCGTGAGGGCCTCGAACGCCGACTCCCCCATCCCGAGCAGTCTGTGGTACTCGGTCCCACTCATCGGTACGGCGTACGTCGTGGAGGCTGAAAGAACCAGTCCCGGCATCGACGGCATCGGAGCCTCCCGACTGAGAGGGTGTCGGCGCTCGATCCCCCGAAGCGGAATTCTCATCGGTCTCGAGCGCCAACCGAACGGCAATGCGAATCGAACTCCGCGTCTGCAAGCACTGCCTCGAGGGCGACCACGGCGCTTCCCAACAGAAGTCCGAACTGCTTCAGGACATGGTCGCCTGCGCCGAACGGATCGAGGAGTACAAGGACGTACTGGACCTCGATGCCGTCCACATCCGACGCGTCCGCGACGACGAACCCGGCAAGCCCGAGGCGCTGCCGGTCGTCGCAGCGACGATCCAGAACGACCAGATCGTCCTGAACGATACCCAACTCGTCGCCGAGGGCCAGGACGGCAACATGCTGCTGTATGCCAATCTCGACGACATCCTGACGGTGCTTGCGGGTAATCTGGACGAGATCAACAAGGCGGTCCACGAGGACGTTACCGTGGAGCTCTCCGAACCCGGCGCGAAGATCATCTCCAACGCGGATCTGGGCGCGAACGTCGAACGATAGCGGTCTCGACGGCTCGACGGCTGACCGTTCCCGCCGCGCGACGGTCCACTTATTTCATCGTTCGGCCCCAACGTCCAGCTATGTCCAGCGAGGCGTTCAAACAGCGGTTCGTCCTCGATACCTCCCTGTTTATCACCGAGGAGATCCGGACGGACGGGGAGTCGCTCGAGGACGCCGTGCTTCGGCTGCTCGAGTTGATCGCGAACGCCCGACTCAACCTCGGGATCTCGTGTTACGTTCCGCCGACGATCCACGACGAACTCACGACGATGCTGACGGCCCGCGAGGTCGACGACGAGGTCTACTCGAAGCTGAACACCTGGGTGATCCGCAAACACCCCGACCGGTACGAGGTTTCGATTCCGGCCAACGTCGTCTACAGCTTCGTCGACGAGATGAGCGAGCGGGTCGACCGCGGCCTTCGCGTCTCCGAAAAGGCCGTCCGGGAGGCCGACCGGACCGGCGACGAACCACTCGAGGATCACGAGCACAAGACGGCGGTCGATGCGGTGATCTCGGATCTCCGTGATAAGTACCGATCGGCGCTTCGTACCGGGGTTCTCGACTCCCGGGAGGACTTCGACCTTCTCGTTCTCGCCCGGGAGTTAGACGCCGGCGTCGTTACCGAGGACAAAGGGATCATCGACTGGACCGAGGACTTCGGCCTGCGGTACATCCGGGGCCGGGAGTTTCCGGTCCTGCTCGAGCAGTACCTCACGGCGGTCGATCCCGAATCCAAACGAACCATCGACTAGCGATCCCAGCCGAGCAGCCACAGCGAACACAGGAACGCGACCCCGACGGTACCGGCGAGGACGCCGAACGCGAGGCGGTAGCCGAGCTCGGTGTAGATGACGGTGCCGCCGACGGTATCGCCGGTTCGGTGCGAATCGAGCGTGACGCCCATGAGGGCGGAAGGACCGTCGCGCCGACGAACCCGGCGGTGTTGATCGTCCCCGTAGCCACGCCGCTGGCTCCTGCGGGGTACCGTTCCTTGACGATCGAAAGCGCGAGCATCGCGGTTCCGTGCTGAGGAAGTACGAACCGGCGACGGCGGTGAACAGTCCGAGCCCGACCGCCATCGGAAGTCGCCGTCGGAGAGCCAGCCGATGACGGGCGAGCCGAGTACCTTCCCGACGGAGCCGAGCAGCGTGTAGTGACATCCTCCTCGCCGTAAACGGCGAGGAACGAATACGCACGGCTGGCTGGCGGCGATCAACGTATCGAACGGCCGAAAAGTGGATTAAATACGGCCGACGTTGTCGACGTCGACGCTTTCGACGCCGTCGACGTCCGTGAAGTTCTCCTCGACGGTCTCCGTGCCGCCCGCACCGTCCGGGACGATCACGGTCGGGTAGAGCGCAACGAGGCCGAACGCGACTTCCTCACGCTCGACGCCGTTGATCTTTGCCCCCTCGGGCAGGGCAGTCTCGAGGCGCTCCTGGAGCGCGTCGAGGTCGATTTCGGGGCTGTCCGGCATGACCTTGATTTTGGCAGCGACTTTTCCCATGGTGAGTTATGGTCCGGTGAACCCGCAGTCGGGACACTCATAGAGGTTGCTCTGCTTGCGACACTTGGCACAGCGGAAGATCTGGGTGCCACAGTCGGGACACTTGAACGACGCGGCGTTCGTGCCGGCGATGTTGATCCCACAGGAAACGCAGGATCGAGTCCGTCGGTCGTCCGTCGTACTCATACCCCTCCTTTCCCGCCCGTCGTTTTTAACCGTTGTCTTTCGCCGGCCCCGTTCCGCGGCCACCTGACCTCGGAACGGTCACTGACGGCCGCGTCCGGAACAGAGACGCCTCGGGTGGGCGAGTTACCGATAGCGGGCGGATTTTCTGGGACGGAAAACGCGCTCACGGATATTTTATGTTCCCTGCAGAAGTTCCGATGCGGCCTGACGCGTGGCCGGACTGCCCGTTCGCCGGTCGGGCCGTGCCTCTGACATATCGACCGCGGAAACCCACGACTTCGGTCGTGGGTCTCAGCGATCGTTTGCCCGAACGATCGCAGTGGGGATGGGTGCCGCCTCTATTTCAACCCGACTCGGTGGCGGCGAGTCTTCGATCGTGTCCCGTGTTGTCAGTTCCCGGCGACCGTCGACGGTGCCCCGGAACTGAACATTCAAACCGCACCCGGCCCTACCGCCGGTGAATGCGCCTCGACGACTACATCGAGGAACTCGAGCCCGACGAGGAAGCCGAGCGGCGGCGCCTCGCGAAGGAAAAATCCTACGCGATCACCGATCATCTCGAGGACTTCGAACGGCGGTTCGACGACGCCGTCAGCGGCGACAGCCTCGTCGGCTCGACGGCACCGTCGATCTTCGTCGGGCGGTCGAACTACCCCGACATCCCCGTGGGCGTCCTCTCGCCGGTCGGCGACGAGGACGCCGCCGAGGAGTACGTCACCGATGGGGACTGGTACCAACAGGGGTATGCCATCTCCGACGTTCTCCAGCGTCGAACCGGGCTATTGAACTCCAACAAACGCGCGAACGTCGACTCGCCGAGCATCGCGAGCCGACTGACGCCGTCGGTCCACGACACTTGGGAGGGGTTCGTCGGCGTCCAGCGCGAGGTCGCCATCGCGGACCGGCCGGTCGACCTCGAGATCGGTCTCGACGACACGCCGGAGCTGGACCTCGACGCGGGGACGGACGTCGCGACCCCGCGTGGTCCCCGCGCGAACGCCCGAAACGCCGAACTCCGCGAGAACCCCTACGTCCCCAAACCCGTCAAGAAGACCCTCGAAGACGACGACTGGCAGGCACAGGGGGCGATGACCTACCTCTACCGGCGCGGCTTCGACGTCTACGATATCAACTCGATCCTTTCGGCCGGCGCGCTCGGCGAGACCGAACAGCGCCGGCTCGTCCCGACGCGGTGGTCGATCACGGCCGTCGACGATACCGTCGGAAAGTTCCTCCGCGGGCGCATCCGGAACGAGCCGAGCATCGACGAGGTGCAGGTCTGGGCCAACGAGTACGTGGGCAATCGCTACTGGATCGTGCTGGCTCCCGGCAGTTGGGAGTTCGAACTCGTCGAGATGAAAGCGCCGGGAAGCATCTGGAACCCCGATCCCCACGACGACATCTGGCTCGCAAGCGCAAGCGAGGGCTACGAGGGGCGCTCGAGCTACGTCGAGGAGACCGCGGGTGCCTACTACGCCGCTCGACTGGGCGTCCTCGAGTACCTCGAGTCGATCGGCCGACAGGCGAAGTGTCTCGTCCTCCGTGAGGTCTCCGACGACTACTGGGCACCCGTAGGCGTCTGGCAGGTGCGGGAAAGCGTCCGCAACGCCTTCGACGGGGAGTACGGGGAAGCCGAGGCGTTCCACGAGGCGGTCGCGGAGGTCGCGACGCAGTTACCGGTTTCTCACGCCCGGCTTCGACGGAAGTCGGAACTCGCGGCGGGCTTGCAGTCGAGTCTCGCCGCGTTTACCGGGAGGGAGTGATCGACGAGACGGTTCTCGAGTCGGCTGTCGCTCGATGCGAACGGACCGTTAGCGTTCCGAAGGCGAGTCCGGAGCAGGGTGCTCCTCGTTCGTCTGCGCTTCGACGTCCTCGAACCTGCGCGCGGCGTCGTACCGGATGTAACCGGAGACGACGCCGAGGACGGCGACGACGAACAGGGGGACGCCGACGAGCAGGCCCACCACGGCGAGGACGGTGAACTGCTCGGCGGTGAGGAGTGCGAGTGCCATACCCGCACGGAGGCGGGCCGACGGTTTAGTGGCTCTGCTATCGTTCCGGAGCTGTTATCGAACCATAATTTGTCCTTTGGACCCGTGGTTATTGGTCCCTTATCACATGCTCTTTGGTAATAAACCGTTCCTCTTTTATTCTTCAACTGCATATCCCGGCTCATGACACTCGACTTTACACCGACGACGATCGACGAACTGGATCCGGAACGCCGGCCGTCCTTCCGGCTCGCGTTCGTTCCGGTCCTCGCGGTCGTTCTCTTTCTGGGAATCGGCTCGGCCGTGCTCGGACTCGATCCGCACGTTCCGCTCCTCTGGAGTATCATCTTCACCGGCGCGTTCGGTCGGTATCTCGGCTACGAGTGGACCGACCTCTACGACGGCATTGCAAACGGCCTTCTGATGGGAACACAGGCGCTTTTGATCATCTTCACCATCTACGCGCTCATCGCGACCTGGGTCGATGCCGGAACGATCCCGGCGATGATGTACTACGGCCTCGAGTTGCTGACGCCGGCGACGTTCCTGCCCGCTGCGGCCGTGCTGGCCGCGATCGTCGCGTTCGCGATCGGGTCCTCGTGGACGACGGTCGGGACCCTCGGCGTCGCGTTCGTCGGTATCGGGACCGGACTGGGCATCTCGGGACCGATGACCGTCGGCGCGGTCATCTCGGGCGCGTACGCCGGTGACAAGCAGTCACCCCTGTCGGATACGACGAACCTCGCGGCCGGCGTGACGAACACACCGCTGTACGACCACATTCACCGGATGCGAACGGGAACCGCGATCTCCTTCGGGCTCGCGGTGCTTGGCTTTGCCGCGCTCGGTCTCCGGGCAAGCGGTGCCGTTCCGGCCGACCGCGTCGCCGAGATTCAGACCGCCCTCGCGGGGACCTACGACGTTTCGCTGCTGGTGTTCCTGCCCTTGCTCGTCACGTTCGGTCTCGCGCTCCGGGGCTATCCAGCCCTCCCGACGCTGGTCATCGGTGCGTTCGCCGGCGTCCTCACGTCGATGCTCGTTCAGGGGACCGGCTTCGTTCCCGCCTGGGAAGTCTTCATGAACGGAACCGGTCCCGAGACCGGCTCGGAACTGGTCAACGAACTCCTCAATACGGGCGGCCTGACCGGCTCCGCGTGGACGATCACGGTGGTCGTCGCGGCGCTGTCCCTCGGTGGACTGCTGGAACGGATCGGCGTCCTCGCGGTCCTCGCCCATCACTTCTCGAGAGGGCTGGGGACCTCCAGAAGCCTGATCGCCGGAACCGGTATCTCCGCGATCCTCATCAACGCGCTCACCGCACAACAGTACATGAGTATCGTCCTCCCCGGGATGACGCTGCGGAACCTCTACGAGGAGTTCGGCCTTGACAGCGACGAGCTTTCCCGGGCCGTCGAGGCGGCCGGGACCCCGACCGGCGCGTTGTTCCCGTGGCACGCCGGGGCCGTCTTCATGACGGGTGCGACCGGCGTTCCGACCCTCGAGTACGCGCCGTTTTACCTGTTTGGCATCCTGTCGCCGCTGGTGCTGTTCGCGATGGCCCTGACCGGACGCGGCGTCCCGACGACGAAACGGCTCGAGACGCCACAGGCAGCCGACTAACCCTCTTTCTCCTCCGGTCTCAGGATCAGTCGTCCGGCGTCGGGCCGTCCGACTGCGGCGTCGACGCCGGCTCCGCCTCCAGTCCCGACCCGGAAACAGACGAGGGTGATGCGGCCGTCGCGTCGCCGGCGTCGGTTTCGATCGCGGCTGCCAGCGATGTCTTGCTGAAGACGTCCAGCCCGGCTTTGAACACCGCGAGAACCACGGGACCGAGAAACAGTCCCATGATTCCGAGCACGTAGATGCCACCGATGACGCCGACGAGGACGACGGCCGGATGCAGCCCCGAATCGTGGTCGACGGCGATCGCACGCAGGTAGTTGTCGACCACCGAGAGGACGGCGAGTCCGTAGAGCAACAGCGCGACGGCGCTGACCGGGTCGCCGGTCGTCCACAGGTATCCCACGGCCGGACCCCAGACCAACCAGACGCCGATCGCCGGCAGGAACGCAACGAGGATCATGATCACGGTCCAGAACGCGACGTTCGGGATCCCGAGCAGGAACAATCCGAGTCCCCCGAGGACCCCCTGGACCAGCGCGACGAGAACGTGGCTTTTGATCACCGCCCAGGTGACGACGTTGACCTCCTCGAACAGTTCGTCCTGCACCCGGTCCTCGAGCGGCGCGACGTCGCGAAGCCAGTCGACGAACGCCGCTCCGTCGAGGAGCATGTAGTACAGGAGAAAGACGAAGACGATCAGGCCGAGCCCCATCTCGATGCTCGTGTTCACCAGATTGAGGACTTCACCGAGGGCGAGTTCGACGGCGTCGGAAACCGACGACTCGACTTCCGAGAGCAGCGCCGTCTCGAGCGACTCGACGTGATCGGCCTCGAGACCGAGGTCGTTCTGTGCGACGTCCCGGCCCTGTTCGAGAACGCTTTCGCTGTCGACGTCACTGAGAAACGTCATGACGGTTTCGAAGACGACGAGCGACACGAGAAGCAGCGGAACGATGGCAGCGACGACGGCGAAGCCGGTAAGCGAGAGGGCGGCGGGCCGCGCTCCGATCTTGGGTTCGAGACGCTCGTAGGCTGGGGAGAGGACGAACGCGAGGAGGGCCGCTCCGAGCACGTACTGCAACAGCGGGGCGATGATCAGGGCCGTGACCCCTGCGAGGGCGACAAGCAGGAGGGCAAAGAACGCGGTTCGAACGTCCATATTTCGACGTAACTCGTCAAGTATGTAAGTGTTGGCGTTCGTGACTGTACCGGAGAACAACGGGTTCGACGCCGGCGTAGACACCGAAAACGACGGCGTCGTCGGAGTCGTTCGGTATCGACAGGAACCGAAGCCTACTGCTCAGTCCGTCACGGTGGTCTCGACCGAATCGAACCGATCGAACGCTTCTTCGGTGAGATCGCCGGTCGTCTCGACGATCTCGTCCCACCTGTCGTTGTCCGGTGCCATCCCGAGCAGACGGGCGATTTTCATGATCGAGACGTGGTAGACGCGCTGTCGCCCCGGCTCTTCCTCCCAGACGATCATGTTGCACGGGAAGAGACCGCCGATTCGCATCGTTTCCTCGAGCGCCTCGTTTGCGATTTCCGGATTGCAGGCCCCGAGGACGTAGTAGGGGTCCCGGTCCGCGTCGACCTTTTCGTTGAGCAGTTCCGAGGGGGAAAACTCGGCCGGGATGCCGAACCCGACCGCTTCACAGACCTCACGGACGTGTTCGATGGCCGCCTCGTGGTCCATCTCGAGGACCGCCTGTTTTTCGCCGATGGCTTCGGGGTCGATCGTCTCGGGATCGATCGGCAGGCTCATACGCGGCCCTTCGTCGGCTCGCGTCTTATAAGCCCTCACTCCGGTGACGATCCCTTACAGCGGTAGGGGAAACCACTCGAGGGCCCGCAGGAACGGCATGGGATCGAACAGCGGCTCGTGCAGGACGAGCCAATCGAGCAGGACGAGTCCGGCCCCGTGGGCGATCACCGACGGGAGGATCGAGTCGGAGGTGTAATCGACCGCGCCGAAGAGGACGTCGGTCGGCCCAGACAGCAGGAACTCGATCGGCGGTTTCGAGGAGTGGTGGATCATGTAGACGACGGGGCTGATGAGGACCGCTTTGAATCCCAGTTCCTTGACGCCGACACAGAGCAACCCGCGATAGTAGGTTTCGGCGGCCAGCGCGAGGCAAAAGAGCTTGATCGCGTGCGGAACGAACTCCGCCGGCGCGGCGGAGGTTTCCCACATCGGATAGAAGGCGCGGATGGTCGGCAGCGTCGAGCCTACGAGATAGAACGGGAGGACAAACAGCGCGAGCAACACGGCGTTTCGGACGGCGACGCGGTTGACGGTCCAGCCGATACGTCGCCCGTGGGACAGCCCCAGCGCGAGCGGGCCACCGATCAGGAGGACGCTGTCGACGACGGCTCGCTGTCCGAGATCGCCGGGGACGGTACGCATCCACAGGACCGTCAGAACCGCCCCGAACAACAGCGATTTCTGGACCCAGGAGAGCCGGTCGAACTGGTCGCGCAGTCGGCCACCTCCCCGTCGATCCGTTTCGGTTGCCACGGCTAGCGTTACTCGTCGGCCGTCGGGATTGGACCGGTGCCGATGACGTTCCGGACGTGGTTCTCGAACTCCTGATGGCGCTGGAAGTAGGTCTCGTCGATCTCGGCGAGGACGGCCGAGAGTTCACGCGGCCCCTCGGGGGTTCGGATGACGCTGTCGCCCTCGAGACGGTCGATCTCGCTTTTCTCTTTCGGCCACGTCAGCCGCGAACTCACGCGGGCGAGGGGGGCACCCTCGACGGGCGTTTTCGAACCGAGTGAGACGGCCGGATCCTCGTCCTCGTCGTCGCTCATGGGCGTCGATTCGCGAGCGCGTCGATTCAAGCTTTCGTTTCCGCGAACCGACGGCCGTTCCTTTCCGTTCGACGAAATGTGTCTGACATACCGTTTTGTGGTGGGGGATCGAATGCCCTCGCATGACAAGCCTGACGGAGGTTTACGAGGGGAACGCACGGGAGGTGACGAGCCTCCGGCGGCTGTACGCGGGGACCGCGCTCGTCCTGCTCGGGGCGAGCTTCTCCGTCGTGGCCGTGCTCCTTGCGACGACCGGGCTGTTTTCGGAGTTCGTGACCTCGGCCGCCCAATCGTGGGGGATGGGAGAGGACTACGCGTCGGTTCGTATCGCCGGCGTCCTCGCCGGCCTCGGCGTTCCGGCGGCGCTGGTCGGCGTTTTCATCGTGTTACCGGCCGGTCGATGGGTCCGCGCCGCCGGCGCGATCAGCGCGAGTCTCTGTCTGTGTGGCGTCACGCTCTTTTGGTACGCGTATCCCGCTCACTGGCGCGGATACGGCGACGAACTGACGCTGCAGGTCTCGGTGGTCTACCTCCTCGGACTCTTCGTCGCCATCTGGTGTCTGTTCACCGCCATCGTCAACTTCAAGACCCGCAATGACCCCGGCGGTATGCTCGAGATGAACGTCACTCGACACAATCAGACGATCGTCGAAGTCGACGACGACGGCGACGACTCGGGCAGCTTCGGCGGAATCGGACTGCTCGGTGGCACGCCAGCCGGGGACGTCGAGACACAGACGAACGCAAACGCCGAGGAGGACGACGAGACGACCCTGTCGTTCGACGAGCGCGAGGCGACGTCGGGCGGGACGACACCGTCCGAACCCGCTCGAGCCGCCGGAACCGCCACGAGCGACGGCGGAACGGCGGCTACCGACATCTCCTCGCCGATCGAGTCCGGTGACGGCCGCGACGCCGAAATCGTCGACTCGACGACGACGGCCGAGTCGACGGAGTCGCCCGCCGACCGTTACTGTGGAAACTGCCGTCACTTCGAGTACGTCCGGTCGTCTTCGGGGATGGTTCCCTACTGTGCCCGCCACGACCGGGCGATGGACGACATGGACGCCTGCGAGGAGTGGACGCCGAACCGTCAGTAACCGTCCACCCCGAACCGAGCGATTCTCGAGCCGACACGACGGTTCTGTGCGATCGGTTTCGGCCGTGAGCCGCGACCGACGTTCGTGGACAGATGGTTGTTAACGATGCCCAAAGGATAAGCCGTCGGTCCGCATACGGAGCCTATGGGATCGCTCGACCGACCGACGTTCGCCGACGAAGCGAGCAAACACATCTACGAGTTCGTCGAGCGCCACGGGACCGTGAAACGCCACGTGCTGTTGGACAGCGTCCCGGTTTCGGCCGACGGCTTTCAGACCCACCTCGAGCAGTTGAAAGCCGACGGCTATCTCGAGGAGGACGGCGGGACGATACGGCTCGGTCTCGAGTTCGGAGCCGTCGAAACGTACGAAACCGACGCGGTGAGCGTCACCATTCGACCGGCGCGCCAGGCCGACTTCGATGGACTCGTCGAGACCATCCGCGACGTCACGTCGGAGGAGACGTACGTCGTCGCGGAGACGATCGCCGAACAACTGCTCTACGAGAACACCGTCACGAGACACAACACCGTCAAATCGCGGATGTTCTTCGTTGCGACCAGCGACGGCGATGTCGTCGGCTGGACCCACCTCGAACTCCCGCAGGTCGAACAGGTTCAGGACGTCGCCCAACAGACGGTCGGGGTGCGGGAGGACTACCAGGGCTATGGCATCGGGAGCGAACTCCTCCGGCGGGGCATCGAGTGGGCCGAAGCCAACGGCTACCGGAAAGTGTACAACAGCGTCCCGGTCGTCAACGACAGAGCCCTCGAGTTTCTGACCGATCACGGCTGGGATACCGAAGCGATCCGCCGGGACCACTACACGATCGACGGCGACCACGTCGACGAAGTCATGATGGCCTACGAGATCTAGACGCCGATCGCCTGTCGAGCCAGTTCGAGCCCCCACTGGGGCACCTCGAAGACGATCAGCCCGGCGACGAGCAGTTCGCCGGCGGTGACAACCACCGTCACGACGGTGGCGTACCGGCTGCTGACCGCGACGCCGAACGGGAGCCCGTACTCCTGCGATGAGAGGGGGTAAAACAGCGCGATGCCGCGTTTGCTCCCGGCGACGTCGAGGGCGTAGTGGGTCAACACGCCGATCCAGACGAACTCGAGGTTCCCATAGACCTCGGGAAATGCGGCGAACGCGGCCAGAATCCCCAGGTTGTGCAGCGTCTTCCGGTGTTTCCCGAACGCCGTATCGACGTCCGGAAACAGCGCTCCGAGGGTCACCGGCACCCCGATCACGACCATCGTCTCCAGCATCGCCGGTACCGCCGAAAGCTCCGTCGCCGGTTCGAGTACGGCTCCCAGTCCGATGCTCAACAGCGCGGCGTTGAGAACGTGCCCCTTCTTGTTCATCTACCCCCTACTCGAGAGGCGATCGCCGAATACCTTTCTCTCGTGACTGTCGGTCCCGCGAACCCGTTGCCAGCGCTAGGTTGAGTCCGACCGCTCGTCGATCGCCGCGAGCAGATCCGAAAGTGCTTGTTCGACCGTTTCGTCCCGGACGGCGGCCCGATCGCCGTCGAACTCGTACCGAGAGACGGTCGCGAACGACGACTCGCTACCCCACGGGCCGGCGTAGGCGACGCCGACGTAGACGGTCCCGACCGGGTGCTCCTCGGTCCCGCCGGAGGGGCCGGCGATTCCGGTCGCGGAGACGCCCCACGTTACGTCGGCGACGTCGCGGACCCCTCGTGCCATCTCGCGGGCGACGGGTTCGGAGACGGCCCCGTGTTCGTCGAGCGCCTCGCGGCTGACGCCCAGCTGCCGGCGCTTGGCGTCGTACGCGTAGGCCGCCACCCCGGCGTCGAAGTAGTCGCTCGCGCCCGGCACCGCGGTGATCGCCGCGCCGATCAGGCCGCCGGTACAGGACTCGGCGACGGCCAGCGTCTCCTCGCGGCTCCGCAGCGTTTCGCCCACTTCTTTCGGCAGGTCGGAACCGATCCCATCGATCATAGCGAGCGATTCGGCGGACAGCGTTGTCAAAGCACGGGACACCACGGAACGCCGGTTGGATTGCGGAAGAGGCAGCCGTATCGAGTGACACCGCCGCGAAATACCTCGACCGCATGGCCGACCGCGGGGAACTCGAGCGTATCGAAACGGCCGACGGTACCTGTTATAAACCCGACTCCGTCACACACTTCCTTCGTGAAGTGCGTTCGCTCGCCGAAGAGCGGTCGGCAGACGAACTTACCGACGAGCTACGTGCGATCGGCGACGAAATCGACTCGTGGAAGTCGACGTCCGACGTTGAGTCCCCCGAGGAACTCCGGCGGAGTATCGGTCGTGAGGACTTATCGTCCGACGAACGGAGAGAGCGCATCGAAGTCATCGAAGAATGGGAATACAACGTTCAAACTAGGTAGCGAGGCGGATTCCCCGCCCCACCGTGGGCGGGGTTGAAATCGATACCGGTGCGATGGTGACTCACGAACCCGGACATCTCGAAGCCGAAGCGCCACTGAGTTTTCTTGAAACGTGCCTCCACCGACTGCCCGCAAAACTCGAGGAAACGATCACGGAAGCATAGCCGAGTAGTACGAACCCGATTGCGGCTGTACTGCCGTTCGACTGCACGGGGCTCGGACGGCGCGGACCGAAAGAACAACCGTCTTTCGCCCGTCGCTCTCTGGTATGGAGTACGAGACGCCGCTGTTCTTTCACGTCATGGAGTACGCGTCCCGGGCGGACCGCGACGTCGTCGACATGGTCAGCGGAAACCCCGACTGGGAACCGCCCGCGGCGCTGCGGGACGGCCTGCGCGAGTACGCCGATCTCGAGCCCGATCGGTTCCAGTACCCGCCGAGTCAGGGCCTCGTCGAGTTGCGCGAGGAGATCGCCGCCCGCCGCGGCGTCGACGCCGAGCAGATCGTGATCACGAACGGCGCGGGCGAGGCGAACTACCTCGCGATGGCGCGGGCGCTCGAGCGCGGGCGGGGAGAGGAGATCCTGTTGACCGATCCGGTCTACCCCTACTACCCCGGCAAGACGACGATGCTCGGCGGAACGCCGGCGTACGTCGAGGCGGCCGCGGACGGACAGCTCGATCCGGCGGCCGTCCGCGAGGCCGCAAGCGACGAGACCGCGGCGATCGTGGTCAACTCGCCGAACAATCCGACGGGGGCGGTCTATCCGGAGGAAACGGTCCGGGAACTGGTCGCGATCGCCGAGGCCTGCGACGCGATCCTCGTCAGCGACGAGGTGTACGACCACTACGACCTCTCGGGGACGTTCTCGAGCGCGCTCGCGGTCGAGTCGGCCCACCGGATCGTCACGAACGCATTCTCGAAGTCGATGGCGATCACGGGGTTCAGGGTGGGCTATGCGATCTTTCCGCCGGAACTCGTCGACGACGCCAAGAGCCGACACATGCTGGTCAACGTCGCCGGGAACCGACCCGGCCAGTACGCGGTGTTGCAGGCGTTGCGCGAGACCGGTCCCGGGTACTACGAGCGGAACCGCGACCTGCTTCGCGAGCGGGTCACCACGTTTACCGACGCGCTCGATGCCGCTGGCGCGGCGTATACCCGCCCCGACGGCTCCTTTTACGTGATGGCGCGCTTCGAGGGGTATCCCGGCACGCTCGAGAACGTCGAGCGACTCATCGACGAAGCCGGCGTCGCCGGCATGCCCGGCGAGGCGTTCGGCGATTCCCGATCCGAGTGGCTGCGGTTCGCGCTCGTGACGCCGCGACTCGAGGAGGCGGCCGAGCGGCTGGCGGCGTACTTCGCCTGAGGTCGGGCCTCGAAAGACCGACGAATACTCGTGTCGGGGCCGGAAAGAAAGGGGTATGAGTGGAATCGACGTCGAGCCGGTCGACGAAGAGGACGCGGAATCGACGGACGACGACGATCACACCATCGAGGTGACTCCGACGGACGCCGTCGATGACGGGGCGAGACGGGAGTCCATCGACGTCGAGCCGTCGACCGAGCCGATCGAGGGCCCGGACTACGTGCTCTACGGCGGGAAAGGCGGCGTCGGAAAGACGACGATGGCCGCCGCGACCGCCCTCGACAGCGCCCACGGGGGGACCCGAACGCTCGTCGTTTCGACGGACCCCGCACACTCCCTTTCGGATACGTTCGAGGCCGACGTTCCGGCCGAGCCGACCCGCATCCGTGAGGATATCCCCCTCTATGCGGTCGAGATCGACCCCGACGCGGCCCTCGAGGAGGGACAGGTCGCGTTTCTCGGCGGGGCCGAGTCCGACGCCGCACCCGGACACGAAGGTCCGGGCGGGGACGTCGGCGGCGGTCCGATGGGCGAGTTCGGCGGCCTCGGCGAGATGCTGGGGGGCGAATCGCCGATGGACGCGCTCTTCGGCGGCGCGATGCCCGGTGCCGACGAGGCCGCCGCGATGCAACTCCTGCTCGAGTATCTGGACGACGACCGGTTCGATCGCGTGGTCGTCGATACGGCCCCGACGGGCCATACCCTTCGGCTGTTGCAACTCCCCGAAGTCATGGACTCGATGATGGGGCGGCTCATCAAATTCCGCCAGCGGATCGGCGGCATGATCGAGGGGATGAAAGGCATGTTCGGCGGGGACGACGGTCCCGACGGGGAGCAGGGGCTCGAGGACCTTGAAGTCCTTCGCGAGCGAATCGAACGGCTCCGGGCGGCCCTTCGCGATCCGGCGCGGACGGACTTCCGCATCGTCCTCGTGCCCGAGGAGATGAGCGTCTTCGAGTCGAAACGGCTGCGCCAGCAACTCCGGGAGTTCGACATCCCGGTCGGTACCGTCGTCGTCAACCGCGTCATGGAACCGCTCTCGGACGTCACCGACGACGTCGAAGGCGAGTTCCTCCAGCCCAACCTCGAGGACTGCGAGTTCTGCCAGCGACGCTGGGACGTCCAGCAATCGGCCCTCGCCGAGGCGCAGGACCTGTTTCGCGGTACCGACGTTCGCCGGGTGCCGCTGTTCGCCGAGGAAGTCCGCGGTGAAGGAATGCTCGCAGTCGTGGCGGCCTGTCTGCGCTGATCGGGGCTCGTCCGGATGGGGAGACCCCTACGCGAGCTTTCTGAGGAGTCCGTACGCTGTATCGCGCAGCCGGTCGGGAAGGAACCGCGCGTAGACGCCCAGCTGGGCGAGCGGACCGACCGGATAGCGGGCCGGCGGTTCGGGGCAGGTCCCCGCCTCGAGGATCGCCGCCGCGACGTCCTCCGGCTCGGAGGCAAACGGGCCGCCCGCGCCCCCGCCGATCAGTTGCGCCTCGTCGTAGAGTTCGTACAGCGACTCGTAGGCCGGGGTTTGCTCGGCCTCGGGGAGTTCGTCGTCGACGCGTTCGGTAAAGGCCGTCTCGACCGGCCCGGGTTCGATCAGGACGACGTCGATGCCGAACTCCTCGACCTCCGCCCGCAGCGAGTCGCTCATCGCCTCGAGCGCGTGCTTCGAGCCCGAGTACGCGCCCGAGCCGGGTAACGAGATCCGCCCCGCGACGCTCGAGACGTTGATGATCCGACCCTCGGCCTGCGCGCGCATGTGCGGGAGCGCCGCGCGAACGAGTCGATGCGGACCGTAGACGTTGACGTCGAACTGCCGGTGGAGGTCCGCCGTCGAGACGTCCTCGAGCGGTCCCATCTGTGCGTAGCCGGCGTTGTTGACGAGACAGTCGATGGCACCGCCGATGTCGACGGTTTCCTCGACGGCCGACGCGACCTGATCGGGGTCGGTGACGTCGAGAGCAAGCGTCTCACAGCCGGCGTCCGCGAGATCGGCGATGTCGTCGGGGTTGCGCGCCGTCGCGACGACGAGCCAGTCGTCCTCGAGGAAGGCCTTCGCGGTCGCGTGCCCGATTCCGGAGGAACAGCCGGTAATCAGGACACATTGTTTGCGGGTGTAGCGGTCGTCGTCGACGGTCGTCTCGCGCTCGCGGCGATCCGCACCCGCCTCGTCGGTACCTGTTCCCGGGGACCGGCCGTCCGCGTCGCCGGCCCCGGTCTCGTCGGTTCCCTCGGCTTCCGCAGCGGTGGCCATGTGAAGCAGTTCGGGAGACGATACCTAAGTATCGACGGTTTGTCGCGCCCGATGGAACGTTGGGAATCGGTGACCGTTCGTCGTCCGGAACGATTCCAACGGTGGGGTTTCGCGGCCGGAGTCGCCCTTAATCGGCTGTCCCCGCCCGTTCGGCCATCATCGCCGCCGCCCTGTCGGCCCAGTTACCCCACAGGAACCCGGCCGCGACGACGAGCGTCCACCACGCGTAACTGAGGACGATCCCGGCGTAGACTCCCGGAAGACCGTAGTCGAAGACGATCCCCGCGAGGTAGGCCACGCCGAGCATGAACACGAACGTTCCGGTAAACCGGGCGTAGAACGGCGTCCGCGTATCTCCCGCGCCCTTGAGGCTCCCGGCTAGCGGGAAAAAGAGCCCGAAAAAGACCGTCGAGACGCCGAAGACACGGGTGAACGCGACGGCGTGGGTGAGCGTTTCCGGATCCGACGTGAAAACGCGTGCGAGCGGTGCCGCGCCGCCGACGAGGACCGCGCCGCCGATCCCGAGCGTGAGGACGCTGAGGGCCGTCATCGCGAGCCCCGCGAACCGCGCTTCCGCCGGGTCGCCTTCGCCGAGCGTCTGGCCGACGACGATGCTCGAGGCGACGTTGAACGAGCGATACAGCGGGCCCGTAAGCTGCTGGTAGATCCGGCGACCGATGTGGTAAGCGGCGGTCACTTCAGTGCCGAACGTGAGTAACAACGCGTTGAACGGAAAGTTCGCGATCGAAGTGCTCATCCCCTCGGCGAAGTTCGGGAGGCTCACCGCCACGAGCTGGCGCGTTATCGTAACCGACCGCGGGCGGGCAAACGAGAGATCGGTCCGGGTGCTCGCGATCGCAGCCGTGATCATGGCGGCTTCGATCGTGCGGCTGATCGCCGTCGCCAGCCCGACGCCGACGATTCCCAGTCGCGGAAGCGCCCCGACGCCGAGTCCGAGGCCGACGGTTACGAGGATGTTGACCGCGTTCGCGGAGCCGTTGACGAGCATCGGCGTGCGCGTATCGCCGGTCCCTTGCAGCGATCGAGCGCCGACGAGCCCGACGATGCGCATCGGGGCCGCGGCGAAAACCAGCGTGAGGTACTGGCCGCCCATCCGGACGACGTCGGGTTCGGCACCCAAAACCGCGATGAGCGGCGACGCGAACGCGAACCCAAGGAGGATCATCGGAACGCCGGTCAGAAACCCGATGGCGAGCGCCTGCGTGATCGCCCGGTCGCGGGTCGCCGTCGCGCCCCGACCGGTATCCTGACTCGAGAGAGCAATTGCACCGGTCCCGAGCCCGAGCCCGATCCGCAGCGGGACCTGCGCGTAGAGGTCCGCGAGTCCGATCGCGGCGACGGCCGCCGGCGAGAAGAGACCGGTAACGACGATGTCGACCGTCCGCATCAGCGTGTTGAACGTCTGCTGGAGCGCGATCGGCCACGAGAGCGCGGCCGTCCGCCGCCAGATGGCGAGCACGCGCTGCCGGTCGACGGTCCCCATACACCCCACCGAAACGGGACCCAATCGTATCAGTGTACCGATACCAGACGGCGGACTCCGCGAATCGCCGTCCCGTCTTCGCTACGGCACCTCTCGGTAGTTCCGTTTCGCCTCGTCCGCGTAGCTGTCGGCCAACCGAACCGGTTCGGGGAGTTTGTACGACGCGGCGAGCGCGAGGGCAATGTCGGCGGCCGTTTCGGGACCGACGCGGTGGCCGGGACTGACGTACAGGGGGTTGATGTGTCGGTTCGGCGAGTCGTACTGGCGCGTCTGGACGGCGTACCCGAGCAGGGTCCCGTCGGGCGCGTCGACGTTCCCGTCGGCTTCGATGGCGACGCGAGTGCCCTCCGGACGGTCCGCGGTCTCCTCGCGGGGCTGCCCACAGAGCAGGCTCTTGGCGATGCCGACGCTCGGCACGTCACGTACCACGCCCATGTGCGTCGCGATGCCGGCCTGTCGGAAGTGAATCCGGCCGCTGCCGTCGAACAGGAGGAGCTCGGGGTCGACGGAGAGGTCCTCGAGCGCGGCGAGGATCGGCCGGCCCTCGCGAAAGGAGAGCAGACCGGGGATGTAGGGGATCTCGAGCGGCGTGACCGCGGCAACGCGTTCGACGACCTCGCCGCCCTGCATGGCGACGACGGCGCTCAGGGCGCGGTCCTGCTCGCCGTCCGCGTTCGTGAGAAACGACTGGTCGACGCCGGCGACGATCGGCGGCTCGGCGGCACTCGCGGTCGTCTCGAGCGGACTCGAGAGGGCCGCGGGGTCGAACCCGAACTGGTCTTCGAAGACGGCGGCGGTGGCGATTTCGCGCTGCATGGCCTCCATGTCATCGCGCGAGAGGTCGGCGTCGGGTGCGAGATCGGGGCGGGCTGAAGGCATCGATACGCGGGTGTTGACGCGGGGCGAAAATCAGTGTCGGGGTTGCGCGACGCAGAGGAGAGAAAACGAGCGTTAGAACCGACGGCGACCGCCGGGGCCGCCGGGGCCACCCGGACCGCCCGGACCGCCACCGCCGAACTGCAACTGGCTCGGTGCGCGGACGTTCCGGTTGCGCTTGATGTACTCGCCGTAGCCCAGTCCGATCAGCAGGCCGACGAGGTGGGCCATGTGGGCGATATCTCCGCCCCCACCGAGGCCGAGGAAGAAGACGCTGATGGCCGCATAGCCGGCCGTAAGCACCCAGATCGGAACCGGGAGGATGAAGTAGAGGTACACCTTGAGACTGGGGTTCAAGATCGTCAGGACGCCCATGATGGCGAGTGCGGCCCCGCTGGCACCGAGGACGCCGCTGGAAGTCGGCGAGCCCTGCAGGAACTGAATCGAGACCTGACTCAATCCGGCGAGGACACCGCTGACGATGAACAGAGCGGCGAAGTTCTTCGATCCGACGTAGCGTTCCACCAGCGGACCGAAGAAAAACAGCACGATGCTGTTGCCGACGATGTGCATGAGACCGAAAGGATTGTGCGAGAAGATCGACGTCACCCACGTCCAGACGTACTCCGGATGCTGTGGCGTCAGGACGAACAACGCCTGGTGGAGACTCCAACCGCCGACGAGTAACGAGAGTTGCTGTACGAGAAATGTCACCCAGATGATCGCGAGGAACGTGTATGTCATGTTCCCGCGGAAGTACGCCAGCGGCCCGCCCGGACCGGTATCGATCGGGAGTTTATCGGAGAGACTCGAGGCCCGAGACGCGTTCCCGCCGTTGACGCTGTCGTCGAATCCGCTGTCGAAGACACCCTTCGGATCGTTCCAGTTCTGGAGGCCCGAGCAGTCGTGATTCTCGGGCAGCCGATGGTCGGCACAGTAGGTTCCCCCGCAGTGCCGACAGTTGTACGGCATGTTTTCGTCTTTCCCACACACGTCGCACTTGGCCATTGCGCGGGGGTATGTGCGGAGCAGCTAAGGGATTTGGGGTTCGAGTCGACCGCTGATTCGGCTGCGGGCGTCGTCGGAGTCCGGCGGCCGCTTCGCCCGGGACTGTACATTTTTGGCTCCCCGACACCCATATCGAACCGTGCAAGAGTACGAGCGCAAGCAACTGCTCGAGCGGGTCGACCGCGAGGGCGCGACCGTCGGAGCGGACATCCCGGAGACGATCACGGTCCAGGGCGAGGAGATCGACCTCCGGACGTTCGTCTTCGAGATCAAACGCCGCGAGACGGTCCCGCCCGGCGAGCGCGAGCGCGTCGAGCAGGCGAAAAAGAACCTGCGACGGGAACGCCTCGAGCGCCTCGAGCGGATCGAGGAGGGCGACATCAGCCGCGAGGAAGGCGAGGAGCTGGCGCGGGGTATCATCGGGATCGATCGCGCGCTGAACGCCCTCGAGAGCCTCGGCCCGACGGACCTCGAGCGCGAACAGCAGGCCAAGCAGGCCGCCGATCGCAAACGCTGGATGTCGTTCCTCAAAAAGGCGCTCGGACGGGACGACGGCGGGGCCACACGGAGGGGGCGCTGATGGCGACCAACGCCGAACTCGCCGCGCGGTTCGAGGAGTTCGCCGACCTGCTCGAGGCCGACGACGTCGAGTACAAACCCCGCGCGTACCGGCGGGCGGCCGAGAACATCCGCGCGCATCCGTCGCCGATCGCCGACCGCGTCGAGGCGGGCGACGAGGGGATTCTCGAGGAGATCGACGGCGTCGGCGACGCCATCGCCTCGAAGATCGTCGAGTACGTCGAGACCGGCGAGATCGAGGAACTCGAGGAACTGCGCGCCGACCTCCCCATCGATATCGCCGACATCACCCGCATCGAGGGCGTCGGCCCCAAGACGGCCGGGAAACTCTACCGGGAACTCGGCGTCCAGACGTTAGACGACCTCGAGGCGGCCGCCGAGGCCGGTGAGATCCAGTCCGTAACGGGGTTCGGCCCGAAGACAGAGCGGAACATCCTCGAGAACCTCGAGTTCGCCCGGCAGGTCGGCCAGCGGCAGTTGCTCGGCGAAGCGCGGCCGCTCGCCGACGACGTGCTCGCGTTCCTCGAGTCGCTCGAGGCCGTCGAGCGCTGCGAGGTGGCGGGGTCGATCCGCCGGTGGCGCGAGACGATCGGCGACGTGGACGTCCTCGCCGCGACCGAAGCCAACGAGGCGGTCGTCGAGCGGTTCGTCGAGTGGGAGTCGGTCGACAGCGAGATCGAGTCCGGTCCCGAGAAGGCCAGCGTCCGCGTCGGCGAGAGCCGCGTCGACTTGCGGGTCGTCGTCCCCGAGGAGTTCGGCTCCGCGCTGCAGTACTTTACGGGCAGCAAGGACCACAACGTCGCCCTGCGAAACTACGCGATCGATCGTGGGATGAAGCTCAACGAGTACGGCGCGTTCGACGTAAGCGACGTCGACGACGAGGCGGCCGGCCAGCGCGTCGGCGACCGCGTTGCGGGCGAGACCGAGGCGGGGATGTACGAGGCCCTCGGCCTGCCCCGGATCCCGCCGGAGCTGCGGGAGGACCGCGGCGAGATCGCGGCGGCGGAAAACGGGACGCTGCCGGCGTTGCTCACGCGCGAGGATATCCGCGGCGATCTGCACAGTCACACCGAGTGGTCCGACGGCAACACCACGATCGAGGAGATGGTCGCCGCCGCCGCGGACCGGGGGTACGACTACTACGCCGTCGCCGATCACGCCGAGGGTCCCGGCATCGTCGGCGGCATGGGGCTTTCCGATACCGAGATCCTCGAGCAGGTCGAGCGGATCCGCGAGGTCGACGCCGCAGCCGACATCGCGGTCTTTGCGGGCATCGAGGCGAACGTCGACGCCGACGGCGAGATCGACCTCTCCGAGGCGGTCATCGATGCGCTCGACGTGATCGTCGCCTCGACCCACAGCGCGCTCGATCAGGACGCCGAAACCGCCACCGAACGCCTCGTCCGTGCGGTCGAGAACCCGGCGATCGACGTGTTGGGCCATCCGAGCGGCCGGATGCTCAACGAACGGTCGGGACTGGACTTCGACGCGACCGCGCTCGCCGAGGCCGCCGCCGAACACGATACCGCCCTCGAGGTGAACAGCAACCCTCGCCGACTCGACCTCTGGGGGAGCGCCGTCCAAGCTGCCGTCGAGGAAGGTGCGCCGATCGCGATCAACACCGACGCCCACCAGCCCTCGACGCTCGAGTACATGCGCTGGGGCGTCCACACGGCCCGTCGCGGCTGGGCCGAGCCCGACGACGTGATCAACACCTGGGAACTCGAGGACCTGCGGGCGTTCCTGCACTGAGCCGCCGCACGATCCCATGCGTCTCCTGCTCGATGTCATGTGTGGCGGGCTCGACTCGTACCTCCGGATGTGCAACCACGACACCGTCTACGCCGGCGACCGCGGCCTCGAAGCCGACGACGCCCTGCGTGCACTCGCCCGGAAGGAGCGCCGAACCCTGATCACGCGCGACGTCGCGCTTGCGAACCGCGCGACCAACGCAATTTTGCTCGAGTCACGCAGCGTCGAGGGCCAACTCTCGGAACTGGCCGCCGCGGGAGTCGAGTTGCGCCTCGCCGCCGAACCCGCGTTTTGCGGCCGCTGTAACGGGCCGCTCGAACCCGTCGCGGAATCGGTATCGACGCCCGAATACGCGCCCGACCCGGCGGCGGTCGACGTCCGGCGCTGCCGTGGGTGTGGCCAGTACTTCTGGCGCGGAAGCCACTGGGAGCGGGTCGCGGAGACGCTCTCACGGATCGACCGCGACCGGGCGGGGAACGCAGGCGACCGATAGCCGTCCCGAACGCGCCAGCGACGCCATCAGCGCCGCCGTCAGCGCTGGAGCGCGAACGAGACGTGTACCGTCGTCTTGTACCGCTCGATCGTTCCGCCGTCGACGTCGGCCGTCTGCGAGACGATCTCGATGCCGCTGATGTTCTCGAGCGTTTCGTCGGCGTCCTCGAGCGCGTTCTGTGCAGCGTCTTCCCACGATTCGGTCGAGTTTCCGGTCAGTTCGATGACTTTGACGGTCTCGGCCATGGTCCAGCCAACGGACATCGCAAGCGCTCATAGTTCCGCGGCGTGATAATGCCGCTTCCCGCGAGCCGCTATCCTCGCGGCCGTTTCCTCCGTGTCCGTAACCCGGACCCGAACCGTTTCGGATATCGACGCCGAACGTTGATCGCGGACGATGGCATCCGATACCGAACACCTCGACCGTGCGGGCAAACAGGCGTCGTACATCACTAACGAATGGAGCGACGACCCGGCGATCATGCGGACGCAGGCGCTGTGTTACGTCGGCATCCAGCTCGAGCGGATCGCCGACGCGCTAGAGGACGACTAGTAGACGGCGACGTCGTCGAACCGTCCGTCGTAGGCGATGTGGTTGGGATGTGTCGGCTCGATGCCGGAGAGAAAGAGCCGGTCGATCTTCTCCCAGGTGTTTTCGTAACAGAGGTGGCCGAGTTCGATCGCGCTCGTACGCATCCGTTCGAAGCCGTTTTCGTACACGACCCGTCGCCCGACCCGATCCTCGAATGCGTCGATGAGGTCGGCTTCGGTCTCGATCGCCGTCTCGAAGGCAGTGTGTGCGATACCGACCGAACTCGGGAGGTGCGCGTACGAGGAACCGAAGGGCGGGAACTCGTATGCGGCCGCCAGTTTACGCGCCCGGCGGTTGTGGAACGGGAGGTGTTTCGGGTTGAAGATTTCGACGGCGTCGATCACTTCCCTGTACCGACGCAGGTCGTCTTCGGCGAGGCTGACGTTCGCGAACTCGGGATGCGGTGCCAGCACCGTGGCGTCCTGTCGTTCGAACTCGGCTATCGCCGCATCGAGCGGGATGAAATCGGGCACCGGGTCCTCGAGCCCGAGTGCCAGAACGTGTTTTCGGTTTTGCCAGGAGCCTGTAAACACTTCACGTGCGGGAATGACGAGCAACTCGTCGCTCGAGTAGGCGTTTGCTTCCCGGCGGATCTCCGGCAGCCGAGTGAAATGGGGCGCGTAGACGATCGCGTCGAGGCCGGCGCGTTTTGCACGCTCGACGACCGTCTCGTCGAGCACCTTCACGTGACAGTCGACTCGAGACTCCGCTCCATCGCTCACGATCGTTCGTTTCGCGACCGGCGAGTTATGAATTCTGATTTTCCGACCGTTCGCGTCCGACCGTAATCGCGTCGACCGCCGAACGGCCCACCGACCTGTGTTGTCTCCAACAGGAGTACTGCGAAAAGACCATTAGGACGGCCCGTCGATTTTCCCATCGAATGGCCTGGGAATGCGGAATCGACGGCTGCGGTTCGGTGTTCGAGGACGTCGAATCGGCCGTCGTCCATCAGGCGACCGAACACGAGCGCCGCGAGTGCAAAGTCTGTGGAACCGTCGTCCCCGACGGATACCTCGCGATCCGACACGCCTTTACCGAACACAGCCGCGCCGAGTACGTCCGGGCGTACGGTGCAAGCTCCGAGGACGTCCGCAAACGGGAGAAACTCCTCGAGGAGATCGAAGCGGCCGCGGACGTCGAAGCGATCGCCAACGAGTTAAAACGGTAACGCCGTCCGACGAGTCGGCTGCTTTCGTCACCCACAGCATCAGCGGCCGCAACTGCAGTTGACGGGAAAGCCGAGCGAGCCTAGCGTTCGTCGGAGTCCAGCACGCGGATCTGGTCGCCCCGTACTGTCACCGGGATCGGGACCGTCGCCTCGTACAGTTCGACGGTCACCTGATCCTTGCCCTCGTCGATGCGCTGTACTTGGGCCTTCTCGCCTTTGAACGGGCCGGCGATGAGTTCGACGATGTCGCCCTCCGCGATCCCCTCGACGTCGGGTTTGGGCGAGAGGAAATGTTCGACCTCGGAGATGTCGGACTCGCCGGGGACGATGCTTCGCGCGTGCGGAATGTCCTCGAGCACGCGCTCTAACACGGCGTTGCCGTCGGCCTCGACCATGACGTACGAGGTCAGCGAGTCGGGGGCGAGCGCGGCGTGGATCTCCGACTCCTCGCGGTTGATGATCATGTCCGCGACGGTGCGTTCCTGACTTGCAGTCGTCTTGACCGCGTAAATACCCATTAGAAGCCACCACCGCCGGTGAGGAACAGCATGATCGCGCCGATGAGGAAACCGACGAATCCGACGAGCAGGATCCCTGCACCGGCTATTTTCGATACCTGAAGGAATTCCTCGGTCGTGGGTGTCGTCGCCATTTTCAACACCCGAACGTACGAGGTGAGGTCGTACGGAACGTCCATATCTGTCTATTCACAGCGCGGCGTCTTTTATCTGTCTTTCGTGTCTCCCGACTGGTCGCCGCGCGCTGGGAGCGGTGGGCGATCCGACCCGACGTTGCACTCGACGGCGGGAACGTCAACCCGTTCGGCGGCGAAGCCGATTCCTATGGCCGAAGCCGACAACGACAGAACGAACGAGCGCGAGGCGGAACGGGACGCCGAAATCGAGGAAGAACTCGAGCGGATCGACCGCGATCCGGACGAGGTCGACGCCGGAGACGACGACCTCGGCACGCAGAACGCACCGCGGGCGGACGAGAACGAGATCGAGGACGAAGGAGAGGACTGACGGCTCAGGGCAGATCGACCTCCGGGCGTTCCGCAAGCGTCAACGATACGGTTTGGCGGTCGCCGTCGCGGACGACGTCGATGTCGATCTCGTCGCCGGGCGAGGTCTCGAGTGCGAGATACGCGGAGAGCCGTTCCTGCGTCGGGACGTCCGCGTCACCGATGGCGACGATGACGTCGCCGCCGACCGGGACCGGCGTCCCCTCGACGGTCGTCACGTCGTTCGCCGGCTCGAGAACGCCGGACGCGGGTGCGCTCGAGGCGACGTTCGTGACCAGGACGCCGCGTGGCTCCTCGAGATCGTTGGCCTCGGCGATCAGCGGCCCGACGGGAAGGACGCCGACGCCCATGTACGCGTGCTCGTACTCGCCGTCCTCGATGAGGGCGGGGACGACGCGGGCGGCAAGGAGCGCAGAGATCGCGAACCCGATCGTCTGGCCGGCACCGGCAAAGACGACGCCCAGCACGTCGCCATCGAGGGTGATCAGCGGCCCGCCGCTGTTGCCGGGGTTGACCGGCGCGTCGGTCTGGATCGCCGCGGGGATCGAGAAGCCGGTCGGACTCGGCAGCGATCGGTTGACGCCGCTGACGATGCCCTGAGAGATGGAGGCATCGAATCCGAGCGGGTTTCCGAGTGCGAGGACTTCCTGACCGATCGTCGGCGCCGCGTCGTCAAACGATAGGCCGGTCACCGCGTCGGGCAAGGAGTCGACGCGCAGAACGGCGAGGTCACTGTGGATATCAGTCCCGACGACTGACCCCGTTCGCCACCGTTCGTTCCTGAACTGGAGTTCGACCTCGGCTGCGTCGCGGACGACGTGGTTGTTCGTCACCACGTACCCGTCCTCGATGACGAACCCGGAGCCGATCCCCCCGGGGATCTCGTCGTCGACGCCGAACACGTTGACGAGGACGACATCGTCGATCGTCGCCTCGTAGATTTCGGCGTACTGTCCCACGTCCTCGTCGGGGGCGCTTTGCACCGGAGCGTTCGCACCCGGAACATCCGCAGCTACGGTTCGGTTCGCCGCCGTCGAGCCACAGAAACCGAGTGCTGCCGTGACGCTGCCAGCGGCTCGTAACAGACGCCTCCGGGTGAGCGGCTTTTGGTTCGGTGTCACGCCCGTTGCCACCCCGACGAGTGTAATAAAACACACACCAGCAGGGACATCCCGAACGAAGGCACCGTGTGTTCGACGCCGGATACGAGGCTCGAGACCGGGCGGAAGGCGAAAGACGAGTGGTCGAGAAACAGAAGGAGGCGGTTACGCCTCGTCGAACAGTTCTTCGCCCTCGACCATGTGGTCGGCGACGGCGTCCAGATCCAGAGTAACGCCCAGACCGGGCTCCTCGGGGATCTCGATGGAGCCATCCTCGATGACGTCCTCCTCGACGAGATCCTCCCACCAGCCGAGTTCGTAGGAGTGGTACTCGACGGCCAGCGCGTTCGAGATGGCCGCGCCGACGTGGGCGCTTGCCATCGTCGCGACCGGCGAGGCGACGTTGTGCATCGCCACCGGGACGTAATAGAGATCCGCGAGGTCGGCGATCTTGCGGGTTTCGCGCATCCCGCCGACTTTGGGCATATCGGGCGCGATGATGTCGACGGCCTGCTCCTCGAGCAGGCGGCGCTGGCCGTGGGTCCGGTAGACGTTCTCGCCGACGGTGATCGGCGTCGACGTACACCGGGTGACTTCGCGCTGAACGTCGTGGTTTTCCGGCGGGACGGGGTCCTCGAGCCACCAGACGTCGTATTCCTCGAGACGTTTGGCCAGCCGTTTGGCGGAGCCGCCCGAGAACGTCCAGTGGCAGTCGAAGGCGACGTCGGCCCGGGAGCCGACGCGCTCGGTGATCGCCTCGACGATGCTGGCTTTGTGCTCGATTTCGGGTTCACGCAAGTGGCGGTTCGCGCGGTCTTTCTCGTGGCCCGACGGAACGTCCAGATCGAATTTGAGCGCGTCGTACCCCAACTCCTCGACGACGCGCTCGGCTTCGTCGGCGCAGGCGATCGGGTCGGCTTCCGCTTCCGTATGGCAGTCGCAGTAGACCCGGACCTCGTCGCGGTACTTCCCGCCCAGCAACTGGTAGGCCGGCACCTCGAGGATCTTACCCGCCAGATCGTGTAAGGCGAC
>NZ_HG315684.1:414211-417418 GCF_000455365.1 Halopiger djelfimassiliensis | reverse complement strand
TGCAACCGAGTGTAATCGATACCCATACTACAAATACTTACTTCAATTATAGTAATAGTTTCTATCGGACTGGCGGGACGTCGCCGCCGGGAGCAAGCCCTCAGATGGTGTCGAACTCGACCGCGGTTTTCACGACGGTGTCGCCCGTTTCGAACGCGGCCCGGAAGTCCTCGAGCCCGTAGACGCCGGTCACGAGGTCGTCGGTGAACCACTCGGGGAGTTGCGCGAGCGTATCGACGGCGGACTCGAAGTGTCCGCGGTGGGAGTTGACGGTGCCGAGCAGCGCTTTGTTGTGCAAGACCAGTTCCCGGTGAAGGCGACCGCCGTCGACTTCGAAGCTCCAGGGTTCGGGAACGCCCAGCAGGACGCCGACGCCGTTGGGTGCGAGGGCATCGACCGTTTCGAACGCGTGCTTTGCGTGGCCGGTCGCCTCGTAAACGAGATCGGCAGCCTCGTGGACGTCGGGGATTTCGGAAACAGGGGTTTCCCGCGAATCGACGTACGTCGAGCCGAGGTCGTCGATGAGATCGATCGTCGGGTGCGGTCGGTCACGCCGTCCGAGACAGTAGGTGCGATCGACGTCGAGTACCGTCTCGAAGATCGCAAGCGTCAGGAGCCCGAGCGATCCGTTGCCCAACACGAGCGCCGACTCGAGGTCCCAGTCGAACGCGGACCGCGAGGCGACGGCGTGTTCGAGCGCTTTTTCCGTGATACTGATCGGTTCCACGAGGAATCCAAGCGACGCGAGGTCCGCGGGGATCGGGACGAGGTACTCCGCGGGGCTGGTGAAGTACTCGGCCATGAATCCGTGGGCACCGACGATCCCGCGTTCGACGTACTCGCCATCGGGTGCCATGTCGGGTTCGCCGCGTTCGAAGTACTCGTTGGTGCCGTTCGGCGGCCGTCGTACCGTCGGCACGACGACCTCGCCTTCCTCGAGGTCGGTCCCGTTCGCGTCCTCGACGACGCCGACGGCTTCGTGACCGAGCACGAGCTGTGATGCTCCGTCGGGGAGGTTCCCGTGATGGCCCGCGATGACTTCGTGATCAGTTCCGTCGACCCCGACGCGAAGCGTCCGCACGAGGGCTTCGCCGGGATCGGGTTCGGGACGGGGCGTCTCGACGAGGACGGGTTCCCCAGCCCCGGGTTCGACAGCGATCGCTTGCATGTCTCGAGGAAGGCGACCAGCTGGTAAAAGATTTACCATCACAGTAGTAAATATCTGAACAAGGGTGGCCGACCGGCAGTACTTATCCGGCAGTCGATCGGTTTCTCGGTCGCGGTTGTGGAACGGATCGCTCGAGTAATCCGTCGTCTGCGATACCAAAACACCCCGGATTGACGCCTCTCAGTCCGCCACAGCGATAATCCGGCCGGTTACAGGACGAGGCACGGATGCGCCGCGGACGACTGGACTGTGGTTCACGAACGGCGGTCGACGACCGGGAGTACTTTGGACGGAACAGGGGAGAAGGAGTTACTCCTCCCGTGCGTCTTCGACGGCGTCGACGAACGAGGCGGCGGTCTCCCTGACGCCGTCCATATCGCCGGCGGCGATGGCGTCATCGTCGAGAATCGCCCCGCCCGCACCGACGGCGACGGCACCGGCGTCGAAGAACGCAGCGACGTTATCGCGGTCGATTCCACCGGTCGGGACGATGTCGACGTCGCCGAACGGCCCACGGAGCGCGCTGATGTGGCCCGGCCCGACGGTCGTCGCGGGAAACATCTTGAGAACGTCCGCGCCGGCTTCCATCGCGGTAGCGGCTTCCGTCGGCGTCATGACCCCGGGTGCCGCGAGGACGCCGTGTCGGTTGCAGGTCTCGACGACGTCGACGGCGGTGTACGGGGAGACGACGAACGAGGCCCCCGCGTCGATCATCGACTGGGCGGTCGCCGCGTCGAGGACCGTCCCCGCACCGACGACCGCGTCCGTATCGGCGAGTTCCCGGTCGACAGCGGCGAGTTTCTCCCTCGCGCGCGTTCCCTCGGCAGTGATCTCGAGGGCGGTCACGCCCGCGTCATAGAGCGCCCGCGAGACGGGCACGATCCGTTCCTCGTCGATACCGCGGAGGACCGCGATGACGCCGCTCTCGACGATTCGGTTCGTGACGGTCCGCTTGTCAGTGTTGGCCATCCGTCCCTCCCTCCGCTTGTATCACGACGGTCGCGGTCGTCGAACGGGATCGGCGTGTACATCGGTCGGTCGACGATTGGCTATCGTGTGTCACGAGCCGTCGTTCGACGGCCTGTGTCAAGAAAGTAACTCACGCGCGAAAGAATACGGATCTCAACTCCTCGAGCCGTCGCCGGTCGCTCGGTCCTCGAGCATGACCGCGTTAGGCCTCGTCGAAGAGTTCCTCGCCCTCGACCATGTGATCGGCGACGGTATCCAGATCGAGCGTGACGCCCAGCCCCGGCTTTTCGGGCACTTCGATGGCCCCGTCCTCGATGACGGGTTCCTCGACGAGATCCGCCCACCAGCCGAGTTCGTAGGAGTGGTACTCGACGGCCAGCGCGTTCGAGATGGCCGCGCCGACGTGGGCGCTCGCCATCGTCGCGACCGGCGAGGCGACGTTGTGCATCGCCACCGGGACGTAATAGAGATCCGCGAGGTCGGCGATCTTCCGAGTCTCTCGCATCCCGCCGACTTTGGGCATATCGGGCGCGATGATGTCGACGGCCTGCTCCTCGAGCAGGCGGCGCTGGCCGTGGGTCCGGTAGACGTTCTCGCCGACGGTGATCGGCGTCGACGTACACCGGGTGACTTCGCGCTGAACGTCGTGGTTTTCCGGCGGGACGGGGTCCTCGAGCCACCAGACGTCGTATTCCTCCAACCGCTTCGCGAGGCGTTTCGCACTGCCGCCCGAGAAGGTCCAGTGACAGTCGAAGGCGACGTCGGCCCGGGAGCCGACGCGCTCGGTGATCGCCTCGACGATCGAGGCCTTGTGCTCGATTTCGGGTGCGCGAAGGTGGCGGTTCGCGCGGTCTTTCTCGTGGCCCGACGGAACGTCCAGATCGAATTTGAGCGCGTCGTACCCCAACTCCTCGACGACGCGCTCGGCTTCGTCGGCGCAGGCGATCGGGTCGGCTTCCGCTTCCGTATGGCAGTCGCAGTAGACCCGGACCTCGTCGCGGTACTTCCCGCCCAGCAACTGGTAGGCCGGCACCTCGAGGATCTTACCCGCGAGGTCGTGGAGAGCGATC
>NZ_HG315684.1:197788-414185 GCF_000455365.1 Halopiger djelfimassiliensis | reverse complement strand
CGAAGCTTCGAGTAATCGACACCCATATCATCGCGTTCACGTACACGGGAGTAATAGGTTTCACCCGGAGAGGGCCGGCGACGCAAACGCCACAACGGCGTGTCGGGAAACGTACTGTGAGGTGCCGTCGATATCGATCGGGAATGGAGTGAAAAGATTAAGTAGTTTCCAACAGATATTACCGGATGCTGTCGGGGTCATGCCTACACCGTGCGTTTCCGCACGTCCGGTCGCGACAGCACTACGAGGCCGGTCCGCCTCACTCGAGTGGCCCACGAACGGCTTCGAGTGAGGCGTCGAATCCACCTCCCTGTGCCAGACGCTCCGAGCCACCGCCACCACCACCGAAACGCAGTCGTCAACTCGTCGGGCACGTCGGTCGCGGCGTGGGACCCGTCGGGTTGACAACTGCGTCCGTGGCATCCGCTTTTCCGACGACGTTTTCGCCTCGAGTCGCCGACTAGTCCCCGAGCGTCTCGCGGTCGCTACTGCAGCGATCGAGTGCACCGGGAACGTCCGAGACGGTCGTCTCGAGGGATCGTTTGGCCGCGAAGGCGGCCCGTTTTTCGGCGGTCCGGCGATCGATCGCGCGCGGGCCGACGGCGAACTCGATCCGCGTCACCCCTTCCCCGGGGTTCGACCGGCCGAGCACGGTTACTGGACCGATCTCTCGAGTGTTCCGGACGTGGGTCCCGCTGCAGGCGGCGACATCCCACGGGGTATCGGAATCGCCGGCGTTCGACCGCGTTCTCGAACCCGCGCTCGAGCCCGTTTTCGTCCCTTCGTTCGTGATTCTGGTGACTGTGCCGCCGGTGGTCGTGATCGGATCGTCGCTCACGCCGGTTGCGTCGTTTTCGCCACCGATTCTGACGACCCGAACCCGCCCGCTCCGAACCGCCCTGTCGCTCGTTGCCTCGTTGAACGCGATGTCGTCGCGCCCGCGCGCGTCCGACAGTTGCATCTCCTCCCACGAGACGGGGCGGGACTCCCAGACGACCCGGTTGATCCGTTTTTCGAGTTCGAACAGCGTCTCGTCGTCGATCTCCGTGCTCGTCTCGAGATCGATCCGGATTCGATCCTCGTCGATATCGAAGCCGGCGTACTCGAGATCCTCGAGCAACCGCCTTGCAGCCCCGTAGAGCGCGTGGCTCGCGGTGTGGGCTCGCATACAGTACATTCGAAACGACCAGTCGACCGAACACAGCACGCGGTGGCCGACGCCGAACGACGGCTCCTCGTCGAGGACGTGGACCGGTTGGCCGTCGACGAGCTGGACGTCGGCGACGTCGGCGTCACCGATCGTGCCCCGGTCGGCCGGCTGGCCGCCGCTTTCCCCGTAGAAGTAGCTGCGCTCGAGCCAGACACGACGGCCGTCGACGGCCGTCACTTCCGTCTCGAACCGCGTCGTGTACGGCTCCGCTGCTGCCCGTTGCCCGCTCATCGGTTCCACTGGGTCGCCCGGTACTAAAAGTCTGCTCGCCGATTTCGCGGACCGGACTCGCCTGCGGTCGAATCAGCGGAGCTGAGTTCTCGGGACGCTACTCCGAGAGCGTCACGTCGAGTCGCTCCTCGAGGGCCTCGATCAGGCCGCCGCCGACCCCCGCTTGCGTCGCCCGTCCCTGCTCGACCGCGAGGAGCGCTTTCTCCTGCGTGCCGAGTTCCTCGGCGAGTTCCTCCCGCTGGAGGCCCGCTTCCCGCCGGGCTTCGACCAGTTTGTCGCCGTAGTCCGAAACGAGGTACGGCAACGGATCGTCGTCGTAGTTCGTTCCCTCTTTCTCCCAGTGTTCGGAGTCGCCGTCCCAGACCGGGTTCGCTTTCGCGACGTTCTGGGCGGCCTTTTGCTTGCGGCTCGGTTCGTCGCTGGAGCCGGAGCCCGAACCGGAGTTGCCGCTCGAGTCTCGAGACCCGCCACCGCCGGATTTTCGGGTGTCGTCGTGGGGCGCACAGTCCGGACAGACCTCGAGTTCGGCTCCGGCGACCGAGGCGAGCCGGAGCGAGTCGCTTTCGGCACCACAGAGTTCACAGTTCGTTCCGCCGCCGCCGGCGGACGAACCCGTCGAGTACTTGGCCATGTTATACTTTGGCAACTGCTGCATTTCAACGCTCCGCTCCGGTTGGTTCCGTGTGACCCCAGCCCAGACGCAATCACAAAGGGAAGGGCTTTTATAACCACACTGGGTACGATTGAGTGCAGAGAAAGAGAACGCGAGCGTGGGTAGCCAAGCCAGGCCAACGGCGCAGCGTTGAGGGCGCTGTCCCGTAGGGGTCCGCCGGTTCGAATCCGGTCCCACGCATCGCACCGCGGACATCGTCCGCATTGAACGATGCAGGTGATTCCCTCGAAGGGACATCACCCACGCACAATCCTTCAGGAACCAACGTCGAACAGCGACGGCTGTTCGACAATCGGCTCCATACTAAGCACACGGCTCGAGTGCCGACCGTCGTCACGTAATCACGGACAGTAACCACTTTCCGCTCGTGGCCGAACGAACAGTATATGGAGTACGTTCCTCGAGACCGTGTTCGGTCTCTCACTGCCGTCCTGAGCGTCGTCTCGCTCGCGGTGGTCTTCGCCGCTGCGGGCGGGCGAATCCCCCAGTCGACGGTGCCGACCGCACCGCAGTGGTTCCTCGACGCGATTCCACACGTCAACGTCGCCATTAGTGCGGCGGCGATCGGAACGATCACGGTCGGCTGGCGGGCCATTCGGCGGGGAGCAGTCGACAGACACCGGGCCGCGATGCTCGCTTCCTTCGGGCTGTTCGCGACCTTTCTCGGGCTGTATCTCTATCGCCTCGTCGCAACCGGCGGCCCGCAGCCGTTTCCGGGTCCAGACGCGGTCTATCAGTTCGTGTATCTCCCGATCCTCGCGATCCATATCTTCCTCGCGATCGCCTGTATTCCGCTGCTCTACTACGCGCTCTTGCTCGCGTTCGCGTATCCGGTCGCGGACCTGCGTCGGACGAGCCACGCTCGCTTCGGTCGACTCGCCGCGACGCTGTGGCTGATCTCGTTTTCGCTCGGGATCGTCGTCTACGCGTTGTTGCACGTCGTCTACTGAGCGAGGAACCGGGAACCCAGCGAGACGGTTCAGACGACTAACTCCCGGAAGAAATCGCTGAACAGAACCAGCAAGAACGCCGCGAGAATAATGAGGAGCAGGAACGTAAAGAAGATGATCACCGCTTGTCGCCCGGTTAGCGATTCCCCCTCGAGCAGTTCGTCGAGTTCCATAGCTATGGATTTCTCGCCGGGGACGTAAAGACGTGCGCAATATTCCGGCGCGTGGGAAGTCCCAATTTACGGCCCTGCGGACTGTCGCCGAGCCCGGGTCAGTCGTCTGCGTGTAGCGGTCGATCGTCGAGGTCGGGACGGGCCACGTCGCGGTCGGTGTCCTCGCCGTCGATGTCGTAGGGGTACTCGCCCGTCACGCAGCCGAGACAGAGATCGATCCGGTCCTTGCCGAGAACCGCGGCGACGGCATCAGTCGAGAGGTACGCGAGGCTGTCGGCGTCGATGGCCTCGCGGATCTCCTCGACGGTTTTGTCCGCGGCGATCAACTCCTCGCGGGTGGCCATATCGATCCCCATGTAGCAGGGAGCGACGATTTCGGGCGCGCCGATGCGCATGTGGACCTCCTCGGCACCGCAGTCCTTGAGGAGTTGGACCAGCTGCGTGGAGGTCGTTCCGCGGACGATCGAGTCGTCGATGAGGGTGACGGTCTTGCCCTCGACGGTCGATTTGATCGGGTTGAGCTTCAGGCGAACCGCACGCTCGCGTTCGTCCTGTGTCGGCATGATGAACGTCCGACCGACGTACCGGTTTTTCATCAACCCCTCGGCGAACTCGACGCCGTCGTCGTTTTCGTCCCGGGACGTGCCGTCGGCCGTCGTCTCGCTTGCCGCGTCGGCATACCCCGACGCGAACGCTCGGCCGGAGTCCGGGACGGGCATCACGACGTCGGTCTCGACGCCGCTTTCCTCCCAGAGCTTTCGCCCCAGACTTCGGCGGGCCTCGTAGACGAGCGTGTCGTCGATGATACTGTCCGGACGGGCGAAGTACACGTGCTCGAAGAAACAGTGGGCCGTGTGCTCGTCGTCGACGAGCTGGTAGGAGTCGAACCCCTCGCCGTCGGCCTGCAGGACGACCAACTCGCCGGGTCGGACGTCCCGGACGAGGTCACCGTCCAGCGTGTCGATCGCCGCCGACTCCGAGGCCAGCATGTATCCGTCCTCGAGCGTTCCGATACAGAGCGGCCGATTCCCCTGCGGATCGCGGACCCCCAGAACGGTATCGTCGTGGCTGATCGTCAACGAGTACGACCCGTGGATGCGTTCCATCGTCCGTTTGACGGCGCGGACGAGGTCCTCCTCGAGCAGGTTGCGGGCGAGGTCGTGGGCGATAACCTCGGTGTCGCCGTCGCTTGTGAACGCGTGGCCGGCGGCCGCGAGTTCGTCGCGGATCTCGTCGGCGTTGACGAGGTTGCCGTTGTGGGACAGCCCCAGCGAGCCGCTTTTGAACGAGACGGAAAAGGGTTGGGCACAGCAGGAGTCGACCGACCCGGCCGTCGGATACCGGACGTGGCCGATCCCGGCCGCCCCGTTGAGCATGTCGAGGTCGTCCTCCTCGAAGACGTCTCCCACGAGCCCCATCTCGACGTGACTGTGCTGCTGGAATCCGTCGTGAGTAACGATACCCGCGGATTCCTGCCCGCGGTGTTGAAGCGCATACAGCGCGTAGTACAACGGCCGTGCCGCATCTCGACCGTCGAGTGAGACGCCGACGACGCCGCACTTTTCGGTCATCCCTGTTCGCCGGGGAGTCTCGCCCCGCCCATCAGTCATGGTCGTCCGTAGGGCACCGAGTCGATAAAAATCCCCGTGTTTGTGCTCCCTATTCAGTCTTCTATGGGACGAGTTATCCACAATTATGGATACATCTGCCTGCCCGGTTCGGACGTCGGCCGTCTTGCGACTCGAGCGACCGCCCGACGACACTCCAGCGACGAGCGGGGTGATTCGACCGTCGGTTCCTCCCGCGACGGCCCACGAACGTGTACATGCCGCCGCGACGATCGATTCCGCTACGTCGCTGCCGACGGTTACCAGTCGTCGCCGGCGTACGGAGAGGTCCAGATGGCGACCTGCAGGGTCACCGCCTTGAACCACGCGTGATACATGTTCTCAACCGTTTCGCGGTCGTGATCGCCGGTCTCGAGGAAGTCTCGGATCGTCGCCGTGATCGGATAGATGAAGGCGATCAGGTATCGCTGGTGGATGAGTTCGACCGAGTCGACGTCGTCCGTTTCGTTCTTTGCGCTCCGGTGGTGTCGGCGGCCGATCTCGAACTGGTAATTCAGCCACGCCTCGTCGTACGGCGTATCGCAGGTGTCCCTGATCCACTGGCCGAAGCGGGCGCGAACGCGGTCGAGGTACTCCTCGATCGGTTCGCCCGTCTCGGCGTCGGCGAAGTACTCGAGAAGGAAGTCGTGATCGCCGACGAACCCGTACCACAGGTCCAGAATCTCGTCGATCTGTGGCTCGAGCACGTCGCCGGCCTGCCGCAGGTACTCCTCGTCTTCGTCCGAAAACATGACCGAGCGTTTGAGTCGCTCGAACTCCGCCATCTCGATCGGCGCTTCCGGAACGTGCTCGTCACCCAGGGCATAGCCCGGAATCTGCTGGTCTGCCATAGCTGGTCCCGATCGATCCCACACCAATAGTGATGATAAATGGTGGTGGAACCGCTCGCGTTTCGAATGCGTTCGCCGTCGTCGAGCGGCCGGGACGGGCCGTTGTTTCGACCCGTACGCCGGGACCGCCGGCCTATGGCACAGTGTTCAAGAGTATCGACTCGAACCCCTTGGGTATGCGACTCGAGGAGTACTGGGGCGTCGGGCCGAAGACGCGGGAAACGCTGGTCGAAGAACTGGGTCGGGAACGGGCCGTAACGGCCATCGAGAGCGGCGACGTGCGCGCGCTCTCGGACGCCGGCCTCGCCCGCGGGCGGGCGACGCGGATCCTCCGTCGAGCGACCGGCGGCGACGGGATGGCGGTGTTGGCGACCGGTGACGCCCGATCGGCGTACAAGGACCTGCTCGATCTGGCGGTCGAGCACGCGGTGACACAGCGGGCGGCCGACCGGATCAGGGTGCTTACGCCGCTTTGCTCCCGCGAGGCGATGACCGACCGACTCGACGACGTCCTCGCGGCCAGAGACGCTTGGGCGGCGCTGCCGGCGGCCGATCGCGAGGCGGTTCTCGACGCCTACGAGCGCTACGACGAACGCGACGGCAGCGAACGCGCCGCGGTCGAAGCCGCACTCGCCTTGCTCGAGGCCGGCGTCGACACCGGCCCGTTCGCTGCGATCGCCGATCTCGATCGCGAGACGCTCGAGGCGGCCGCCGGAGCGCTCGCGGCCCTCGACGGCGGGCGCGTCGCCGCGGGGACCGACGAGGAACTCGATCGGCTTCGGGACGCCCTCGGTGCGATCGAGGACATGGACGCGAACGCCCTCGAGTTGATCGAGGAGTTGCGATCGGACGGCGTCCGCGACGTCGGACAGTTCCGGGACGCCTTCGAGGATCGCCTCCTGACCGAGACGAGCGTCACGATCGAGCAGGTTCGGGACGCGATGCCGACCGACGCGACCGACGCGACGGACTTCGTCGGTAGCACCCTGCGGACGCTCCGCAGCGATCTCACCGCCGCGATCGACGACCGCGAGGAAACCGTCGCGGCCGATCTCGAGGGGACCCTCGAAGCGGCCCGTGACTCCGTCGATCGGGCCGTCGAGGCGGTCGACGACATCGCGTTGCACCTCTCGCTGGCCCGGTTCGCGCTGGCGTACGACTGTACGCGTCCGACGTTTCTCGACGGTGACGACGCCGCCGTCGCCGTCGTCGGTGCCCGAAACCTCACGCTCGCCGCACGCGGCGACGAGTCCGTCCAGCCGGTCACCTACGCGCTCGGCGAGCACGCCCTCGAAGACGGCCCCGTCGGCGTCGATTCCGCCCCCGGTGAGGAGCGGATCGCGGTGCTCACCGGAGCGAACAGCGGCGGGAAGACGACCTTACTCGAGACGCTCTGTCAGGTCGTCCTGCTGGCGATGATGGGCCTTCCGGTCCCCGCCGAACGGGCAGCGGTGACGCCGGTCGATTCGCTCGTCTTCCACCGCCGGCACGCGAGTTTCAACGCCGGCGTCCTCGAGTCGACGCTACGTTCGATCGTCCCGCCGCTGTCCGCGGGCGGACGGACGCTGATGCTCGTCGACGAGTTCGAAGCGATCACGGAGCCGGGAAGCGCCGCGGACCTGTTGCACGGACTGGTGACCCTCTCGGTCGACCGGGACGCGCTGGGCGTGTTCGTCACCCATCTCGCGGACGACCTCGAACCGTTGCCGCCGGAAGCGCGCGTCGACGGCATCTTCGCTGAGGGGCTGAACCCGGACCTCGAGTTGCTCGTCGACTATCAGCCCCGGTTCGACACGGTCGGGCGCTCGACGCCGGAGTTCATCGTCTCGCGGCTGGTCGCTAACGCCGACGACCGGGGCGAGCGGGCGGGGTTCGAGACGCTCGCGGAGGCGGTCGGAAACGACGTCGTCCAGCGGACGCTCGCCGACGCGCGCTGGAGCGAATGACCCCGGGACGACCGGTGTGGGCTACGGTCCCGCGCCCGCCGAACCGACGCCGCCATCGGTAACCCCGCGGTAGGCGTAACAGTGGCCGTTCTGGTCCCGACAGAGCCGCGCTTCGAGGTACGACTGTGCCGCCCGCCGCGAGAGCGCGCCCATCTCGATGACGTCGGCAAGCGCCGTCTTGGTCGCGCGAAACCACGTTCGAACCCGTCGGTCGTCGGCGGCGTCCTCGACGGCGACGGTCGCCCCTCGAGCGCCGCCGCGGCCGTCGCCCCACTCCGGCCAACAGACCCGATACGCGTCGACGGCGTATCCCGCGCCGGGCGCGACGAGATACAGCGTCTCGTGGATGCGGGGATCGAGGTGTTCCGTGAGGATCCTGTCACGGGCGATCGAATCCGCGAGCAGGTCGGCTTCCACGGCTCCGTCAGCGAGTGGCGTCTCGGCCGTGATCGCGCCGACGAGCGCGAGGTTCCGGCCGCCCCAGTGACTGTACCGCAGGCCGTAGAGACGATCCGGTCGCCGGTAGGCGACGAGCGCTCTATGGCCCATCGTTTCCCTCGTTTCGAACGCTCGAGTCGCGATCGATGCCGGTGTCCGAACGCATCGCCGACTCTGGCCGCTTCCAGGTATTTGAATCTCCGGACATAACACCGAAAACCCCTCGCGCCCTAACCGTTACCGACGCCGAATGGGAACGGAATACGACGCAGTCCTCTTCGACAACGACGGCGTACTGACGACGCCAACGGATCGCGACGTGCTTGTCGAGGCCATCCACGAGGCCTTCGAGTCAGTCGGCGCAACCGATCCGACCGACGACCACGTCGAGACGCTTCTCGGTCCGGACGTCTCGTCGCTTCGCCGCGTGGCGCGCGAACACGACGTCGAACCCCGAGATCTGTGGGCTGCCCGGGAACGTGCCGCGGTCGAGGCCCAGCTCGCCGAGATCGAAGCCGGCCGGAAACGCTGTTACGAGGACGTGACCTGTCTCGAGGGACTCGAGCGGCCCGCAGGAATCGTCAGCAACAACCAACACGAGACCATCGAGAACATCGTCGACCACTTCGCGTTCGACTCGTTCGAGGTCTGGTACGGCCGCGAACCGACGATCGACGGCATCGACCGCAAGAAACCGCGGCCGTACTACCTCGAGCGGGCGATCGACGATCTGGGTGCGGATCGGCCGTTGTACGTCGGCGACAGCCGCGTCGACGTTCAGGCAGCCGACGCGCTCGGGATCGACGCGGCGTTTCTCAGGCGAGACCACCGGCGGGGATACGCCCTCTCCGGAACGGCCGAGCCGACCTACGAGATCGAATCGCTCGAGGCCCTCCCGGAACTCCTGTAGCTAGCCCGGCGCTCGGCCCGCTCTTTGACGGCGTCGTTCATCGCTTCGAACCCGCGTTCGATCCGGTCGTGATCGAGCAACAGCGGAACGAGCGCGCCGCGGAACGTCTCCCGGTGGAGTAACCGGGTCCGCTCGCCGCCGTCGATCGAATCGAGGTGGAGTTCGTGGTAGCCGTCGAACGCGAACGGAACGAGCAGACGGCCGACCCAGGCGATGCGGCGGTGCTCCTCGACGGCGACCAGTTCGGGAGCGAACGTCGTACTGCGATCGTCCGGCGGTTCGATCGTGACCTGGAGCCGCTCGCCTTTGATCGGAACCCCTTCGATCGCCCGGATGAAGGGGTTCCACTCCGGATAGCTGTCGAACTCGAGGAGGACGTCCCAGACGACCTCGGGCGGGGCGTCGATCTCTTCGAAGACCTCGACTAGTTCCATGTTATCTAGTGACGTTCCCGGAGCGTATGCCTGTACCGGTGGTCGGACTCGACGGCAAACGCTCGTCACGCCGGTTTCGAACCGCAGTAAGGACGGCTGGCAACTCGGTATCGCTACGCGCTGTCGTTGAACCGACGGTTCGTCGAGTACGGCGCGTCGCCGGGCTCGCCCCGGATGAAATGGCCGGCAGGATTGATCTCGCCGTCCCGTTCCATCGAGAGCAGTTCAACGAACCACGCTTCGTGTTCGATCTCCTCCTGCAGGATCCGCTGGGCCATATCGAAGGTTCGCGGATCGGCGTCGCGGGTCATGTCACAGATCTCCGACCAGGTCCGGATCGCACAGCGTTCGGCCTCGAGTAACACCTCGAGGATCGCTTCGGCGGAGAGTTCGTCGAGGTCGGGGCCTTCCGTCTCGTACGGGACCGGAAGTTCGGCGTCGGGACAGGACGCCCGATCGGCGAACTCGCGGATGTCGTTGGGCAGCGAACCGCCGAGTTCGTAGACGCGCGGGGCGACGAGTTCGAAGTGTGCGCGGTCCTCTAGGCGCGCGTCCTCGGTGATCTCCTTGTAATCCTCGTGGCCGGCGAGGTGCATTCGCAGGTTCGTGTAGTAGTAGTACGTGGTAAACTCCGCCCCGATCGCGTCGATCAGTTTCTCGCGGAGTTCTTCGGGTTCGATCCCGCGCTCGCGGAGTACCGCCATTCCGACGCGTTCGCTGGTGTCTCCGGGATCGACGTTCCCTGACGCGTGTGGTTTCTCGTCGGACATCGCACCCATGAACTGCCATAAGTCGCCACTTAGACGTTTGCCTGTTCACAAATACATGCATAAAGTGGTTTGAATGTACGGAAATACTGGTAGTGGGTTCGAGAAGTCGACGGGACCGCAATCCCCTTTGTCGCTCGTGCCCCAGCATCGAGTATGTCCGGACCGGATCGCGGCTATTCACGCCGAGCCTTCGTTCGCAGCGCCGTCGCCGTCGGCGGCGCGGCCGGACTCGCCGCCTGTCTCGGATACGGCAGCGAGGACCCCGCGGAGATTCCACAGGCCGACCGTGACCCCGCAGACCTCCCCGAACGCCAGCACGCCTGGAACGAATTCCTCGGTACCGACGACCACGGGAACGTCGTGCCGCCGGAACACCACGTCATGCTCGGCCTGAACTACGTCGGCGACGGTCCCCACGATGCCGACGACGAACGCGCTCAACTCGAGGACGCGTTCACGACGCTCGAGCGGGCCTTCCGCCGCGGGAACGAAGGCCTCGTGTTCACCGTCGGCTACAGTCCCGCGTACTTCGATCGGTTCGACGACGACCCCGACGGCCTCGAGTTGCCCGATCCCGAACCGCTCACGGCGATCGAAGATCCGGAGTTCGACGAGTACGACGCGCTCGTCCACCTCGCAAGCGACCACGGCCACGCCGTCTTGAGCGCAGAGCAGGCGCTTCTCGGCGAACAAGAGACGGTAAACGACCGCTCCGTCGAGGGGACGCTCGAGGGAATCTTCGAACTCGCGGATCGCCGCCCCGGCTTCATCGGCGACGGGCTTCCGGCGGACGAACAGGCGGGCGTCAGCGGCATTCCGGATTCCGAACCGGTCCCCGAGGACGCGCCGCTGTTTATGGGCTTTAAATCCGGCTTTCGGCACAATCAGGCCCCCGAAGATCGGGTGACGATCGACGACGGGCCGTTCGCCGGCGGGACGACGACCCACCTGTCGCGGCTTCGTCTGCACCTTCGACAGTGGTACGAACAGGACAGCCGCACACAGCGGGTCAGCAAGATGTTCAGCCCGGCCCACGCCGACGACGATCGAATCGAAGGGGCCGGCCACAACCTCGGGGACGCGAGCGGCGTCGAAACGGCCACCGATCCCGAATCCGACGCCAGATCGAGGGGAGTGGTCGGCCACGCCCAGAAGGCCGCCCGTGCACGCGAGGACGGAACGCCGGTCATCCTCCGTCGGGACTTCAACTCGACGAAGGACGACGAAGCGGCCCTCGAGTTCCTCTCCCACCAGCGGACGATCGCGGACTTCGTGCGGACTCGCGACGCGATGACCGGAACCGACCTCGACGTGCCCAGAGCAAACAGCGGCATCCTCCAGTATCTCACGGTCAGGCGGCGCGGAAACTACCTCGTTCCGCCGCGACGGCATCGGTCGCTCCCGACGCCGAGCCCCGAGTAAGCGGCGAATCGGGCCGTCCGACTACTCCATTGGCGGACGGGTCGTCTCCGCCCGTGAAGCCACCTCGTCGAACAGCGCGGCCGCGTCCTCGGTGAGCGGGTACGCGTCGTGATAAGGGTCGATCTCGCGCTCGAGCCCCGAAACCGATCGAATCGCGTCCGCGATCCGCTCGTAGTTCTCGTCGACGACGTCCTGTACGAGCACGGGCATCCCCGCCCGATCGCACAGTTCCCGTGCCGCCGCCCGTCCGGCCCAGATCGTCTCCGCGTCGCCGTCGACGAAAAAGAGCGCGAACGGGGTCGATCCGAACTGCGCCTCGAGAAACGCCTGTGCGGCCGGGTCGTCCCACGGAACGACGCCGACGGCCTCGAGTTGCCGAACCGCGGTCGAGGCGGCCGAGCAAAACTGGCAGTCGCCGTCGTAGAGCAGGAGTCCGGTGAACGTCCTGTCAGTATCACTCATGGTCGATATCACCCGAACTTCGACCGTCCCGGCGGCCTGTCGTGGTCGGCACGGTGGCGGAGCATCTCGTCGTACCGTTCGACCTCGAGCACCAGATCGGAACGGGGCTGGGCGACGCAGGTGAGGACGAACCCCTCGGCCTCGTCCTCGGGGTAGTACCGTTTCGCGTGACGCTGGTCGACCTCCCCCGCGAGGAGTTTCGCCGCGCAGGTGACACACCACCCCTGCTGGCAGTCCGCCGAGAGCCAGATCCCCGCCGACCGGGCGGCGGCGAGGACGAACTCGTCCTCTCGGACCTCGATGGTGTGTGACTCCCCCGCGGCCTCGAGGTCGGCGTCCTCGGGAACGCGAAGTTCGACGTTCCAGATCGTCGGGTCCGTCACACACGACGGTACCGTCGGCACGACCGAAAAAGCTCTGCGAGCAAGCGTCCCGTGCGGGGGACCACCGACAGCTGCCGCCGACAATCAGGAGCCGGGAGGCCGAACGCGAGGGACTCGACGAAACGCTGTTCGAGCGACTGGCACGCGGGGACGACGGTGACGATCCGATTCGGTCGCTGCTGACGACCCAGTTCCGGATGCACGAACGGATTCAGGAGTTCTCGAGCGAACGGTTCTACGACGGGATCCTCGAACCCCACCCGTCCGTTCGAGAGCACACGCTCGCGGGCCTGCTCGAGCACGGCGACGATGTCGCGGATGACCACCCTGCACTCGAGCCCGGCGACCCGCTCGTGTTCGTCGATACGAGCGACGCCAATGCGTCCGAACGCAGCCGCGAAGGGTCGCCGTCCACGGAGAACCCCTCCGAGGCCGACCGCGTGGCCGCGTACGCCGACCGGCTGCTCGAGGCGGGGATCGATCCCGCCGCCCTCGCGGTGATCTCGCCGTACGCCGATCAGGTCTCACGGATCGAGGCCGAACTCGCCGACCGCGGGATCGACGACGACGCCCTCGAGATCGACACCGTCGACGGCTTTCAGGGTCGCGAGAAGGCGGTCGTGATCGTCTCGCTGGTCCGGAGCAACGATCGCCGCGAGGTCGGCTTCCTCGACGATCCCCGGCGGTTCAACGTGGCGCTGACCCGCGCCCGCCGGAAGGCGATCGTCGTCGGCGATAGCGACACCGTGACCGCGGCCGATGTATTCGCCGACTTCCTCGCGTACGCTCGCGAGCGCGGTACCGTCGTCGACGCGACGGCAGGATAACGCTGCGAGTCGGCGGCGTCCCGCCGCGACCGCCACCGACGGACGCTACGGCTCGGCGGGGCCGGCCCGGCGGTTCGGCTGGACGACGTACTCGACGAGGAACGTCTCGTCGCCGTCGTATTCGATCTCCTCGACGGCGACGGCCGCGCTGTCGACGCCGTATTCGGTCAGTTCGTAGATCAGGTCTTCGAAGTAGTCGTAGTCACAGCACATCCGGCAGAACGGCCCTTCGAACCGCACGGCGAACGCGTCGGCCGTCGAATCGACCAGCTCTGCCGTCGCCATCGGGCTGTGATACTCGTTGTACGCCCCGATCGCGGCCTCGAGGACGGCCGGCGAAACCATACGCGTACGACGACGTAGGCACGGCACACGCAAAAGCCTGCGCCGGGGACGATATTCGGTTCTCGAGCGTCGCCCCGGAACCCGCCGGCCCGACCTATTTTTGATCGGTCGACGTCGATCCCCTATGTCCGACATCGCGATCACCGGCGCATCAGGGTCCGTCGGCAGGGAAGCGATCGAAGCGTTTCCGGACGACGATCTCACGCTCTTTTCACACAGCGAAACCGAGGATCTGGATACCACACCCCTCGAGATCGCCCGGTACGAGGAGTTCGCCGACGCCCTCGAGGGGCAGGACGTGTTGATCCACCTCGCGGCCAACCCCGATCCGCGGGCCGAGTGGGACGCGGTCCGCGAGCCGAACGTCGACGGCGTCTACAACGCCTTCGAGGCTGCCGCCGAGAACGACCTCGAGCGCGTCGTCTTCGCGAGTTCGAACCACGCGGTCAACATGGGCAACGTCGTCTCGGAGGTCCGCCCGGAGTCGACGATCGGTTCGCCGGACGTGGTTCGGCCGGACGAGCCGCCGAACCCGGACACCTATTACGGCGTCACGAAGGTCTTCGGCGAGGCGATGGGGTCGTACTACGCGAAACGCCACGGGTTCGACGTCGTCTCCCTGCGGATCGGCTGGCTGCTCACCCGCGACGAACTCCGCAACGAGTGTGCCGACCGCGACGCCGCGGGCGAGCGGTTCGCCCGCGCGATGTGGCTCAGCCCCGAGGACTGTCGGCGCGCCATCGAGGCCGCCGCGACGACTTCCCTCGAGTCCAATCCGACGGTCGCACACGCCATCTCGGATAACTCGGAGCGGTTTCTCTCGCTGTCGGAGACGATGCTCGAACTCGGTTACCGTCCGCAGGACGACGCCGCGGTCGTACTGGACGACGACTCGGCCGACCGCGACGGACTCGAGACGCCCTGACGGAAAACCGAGGCCACGGGATCGAAAGACCGAATATCCGATCGTTCGTAGCCATTCGTATGTCGACCAAGGTGTCCGAATCGACGGGCTACGTCCCGAACGTGCAGATGTCGCTGTTCGGGTACGTTATGGCGGCGATCCTCGTGATCATTATGCTGCCCGTCCTGCCGATTATCGTCGTGGCATGGGTGTTCTGGCGCGCGTTCGTGGCGGAGGAACCCCCCGAAGCCCGCTACGAAACGTGGCGCAACGAGATGAAACGGTCGCGGCCGATGACGACCGACGAACCGGACGCCGTCGACGAGTCCGAGTCGGACGCCGAACCGGCTGCCGAGGAATCCCCGTCCCCGAACTGAGCCGAGCGGCCTCTTCTCACCGTTTTCCGAGTCGTGTCGGCCGGACGCCACGGTGTCGGCGATGCAAACGCTTTTCTGCTGACCGAACGTTCGTTCGATACGATGAATGACACGACAGCAGGGACGGCAGTCGCGGACGGCGTGTATCGGTGCGGAAGCGACCGCGTGAACTGGTATCTGATCGATGCGGACGACGGACTCGTCGTCGTGGATACGGGGTTTCCGTCACACTGGAACCAGCTGCTCGAACTGCTCGAGTCCCTGGAGTACGACGTGACGGACGTCGATGCCTGCTTGCTGACACACGCACATCCGGACCACGCGGGCTTTGCCGACAGACTCCGCACGGAAGCCGATGTCCCGGTGTGGCTGCACGAAGCGGACGCCGAGCACGCGCGCGGCGAGGGGGACCTTGCGGTCGCGCAGGCGGTGGCTCGTCTCTGGCGGCCCGAACTGTTCCGGTACTTCCTCGAGTTCGCCCGCTCGGGCGGGTTCTCGGTGCCGCCGCTGACGACGTTTCGATCGATCGACGGCCGGGAGACGCTCGACGTTCCGGGGTCGCCGCGGGTGATTCACGTCCCCGGCCACACCGAGGGACACGTCGCGTTTTACTTCCCCGATCACGAGGTCCTCGTCTGTGGCGACGAGATCGTCACGGTCGATTTCGTGGCCGGACGCGGCCACCGCCCGCAACTCCTGGCGGCGTGGTTCAACGCGGACCACGAGCAAGCCGACGACTCGCTCGCGCGACTCGAGCCGATCGGCGAGGTTCTGTTGTTGCCGGGACACGGCGATCCGTGGCGCGGCCGAACCGAGACGGCCGTCGACCTCGCTCGACGCCGCGAGTGACGAACGGGCCGTTACCGCTCCGCGCCGGCCGAGACGAGATCCGACGGCGGCCCGCCGGGGAGGGCGTCCCGATCGTGGGGGGCATCGAACTCGAGATCCGGGCCGCGGGCGACGATCCGATGGGGGTTGACGTCCGGATGGGTCGTGTAGTAGTGTTCCTTGATGTGGTCCATGCGCACGGTATCTGCGACGCCGGGGGTCCGGTAGAGGTCGCGCAGGTACGGCCAGAGATTGTCGTACTCCCGGATGTACTGGACGTTACACATGAAGTGCGTGTGGTAGACGGTATCGAACCGAACCAGCGTGGTGAACATCGCGACATCGGCTTCGGTGAGCCGATCGCCGGCGAGGTACCGCCGGTCGGCGAGTACCTCGTCCCAGCGGTCGAGCGCCGAGAACAGGTCGTCGATCGCCTCGTCGTAGGGTTCCTGTTCCGTCGCGAAGCCCGCCCGGTAGACGCCGTTGTTGATCGGTTCGTAGATCCCGTCGATAATCCGGTCGACGTCCTCCCGATACCCCTCGGGGTAGAGGTCGACGTCCCGTCGGGCGTACTCGTCGAACTCGGTGTCGAGCATCCGCATGATCTCCGCGGACTCGTTGTTGACGATCGTGTCCGTCTCGGTATCCCAGAGCACCGGGACCGTCACGCGACAGGTGGCGTCCGGGTCCGCACGGACGTAGAGCTCCCGCAGGTAGTCGGCATCGTGGACGCGATCGCGCGTACAGCCGTCCTTTTCGGGTGAGAACTGCCAGCCGTCCTCGTCGCGGTACGGATCGACCACCGAGACCGTGATCGCGTCCTCGAGTCCCTTCAACGCCCGCATCACCAGCGTCCGATGTGCCCAGGGACAGGCGTACGAGACGTAGAGGTGGTACCGGCCGGCTTCCGGCTGGAACGCGGCATCGGGATCGTCGCGGATCCAGTCGCGAAAGGTGGTTTCCTGGCGTTCGAACGAGCCGTCGTCTCCGGCCGTCTCGTAGGCGTCGGTCCGCCAGTCGCCATCGACGAGTTGGTTCATACCCCGGCTACGAACTGGAGGGGCAAAGGATCCCGCTAACACTCGTGTCACTGCGCCACGAGCGGCTCGCTTGTGGTTGCCAATTCTACATTATTTATGTGGTATGATACCACTGTGCTCTCAGGATCGTCTCGGTAAGATTTATCGCCGGGCGTTGGAATAGTGGTGACGTGTATCAAGATGAATGATAACAGCGATGATTCTCCCGGTTCCGATCCGGCTGAATCATTTGCCCAGGGAACTGGTGATGACGGGCCACGAATAACGTTTTACGGGGGGCGGGGGATGAGTGCACTCCCGATCGCGTTTTTCATCTGTTGGGCGATCGTCCAGACCGCCCTCTGGCGGATCTCCGATACGGGGGGGTTGATCGTCGGCCTCCTGATCGGGCTGATCGTCGGGATGTTCTTCGTCCGCGGGAGCTGGAAAACGTACGCGAACACGATCTTCGAGGGGATGACCCAACCCGTCGCGGTGACGGCGATCGTCGCGTGGATCTGGGCCGGGATGTTCGCCGAACTGCTTCAGGACGGCGGCTTCGTCGACGGACTGGTCTGGTTCGCCGACATCGCGGGCATCGGGGCAACGCTGTTCCCGGCAGCCACGTTCGTCCTCGCGGCGCTGTTTACGACCGGCATCGGGACGGGATACGGCGCGACGATCGCGTTCGTTACCCTGTTTTTCCCGGCCGGGATACTGCTCGGTGCGAACCCGATTCTGCTGTTCGGCGCGATCCTCTCGGGTGCGATCTTCGGCGACAACCTCGCGCCCGTCAGCGACACGACGATCGTCAGCGCCGTCACGCAGGACTCCGACATCGGTGGCGTCGTCGCCTCGCGGTTCAAGTACGTGATCATCGCCGCGATCGTGGCACTGGCCGGCTACGTCGTCGCTGGGCAGTTCATGGGCGGTCTCGAGATCGGCGGGAACGCCCGGCAGCTCCTGGTCGCAGAGAGCGAACCCGTCGGACTCATCCACCTCGTCTCGATGGGCGTCGTGATCGGCGCGGCGGTCGCCGGCCGCCACATCGTCGAGGCGATCTCGTGGGGGATCGTCTTCGCGATCGTCTTCAACCTCTCGCTGGGACTGATGGACGTCGACGGCATCGTCTCGTTCAACGCGCCCGCGGACGCGCCGGTGGCCGAACCGCTCGAGTTTCTGCCGATTCTGACGATCGTGGAGGACGCCGATGCGGTCGGCGTCGGCGGGAGCCTGATAAACGGCGCGGCCGGCTTCTTCGAGCTGGCGATTCTCGTCTTGCTGATTATCGCCGCGGCCCAGATCATGATCCGCGGCGGGGCGTTCCAGGCGATCCTCGACTGGTCTATCAGTCACCTCGCGACGAACGTCCGCAACGCCGAGCTCACCATGGTCGGCTCCGCAGCGCTGATCAACGCCGTCATCACGATCAACACGGCTGCAGAGGTCGCGATCGGACCCTACATCTCCAAGATCGGCGAGCGGTTCAACCTGAACGGCTACCGTCGAGCGAACATCCTCGACGGACAGACCGCCGCGATGGGCTATATCTTCCCGTGGTCCGGCGGCGTCCTCGCCGGCTATACGGCGATGCAGGAGCTCCCCGGTGAGTACGAGTGGTTCGAGACGGGCATGCTCGTCACGCCGATCGACGTCGTCCCGTTCGTGTTCCAGGGCTGGCTGCTGGTGGCCGTCTTCGTCGTGGCGGCCCTGACCGGATTCGGCCGCGAGTACATTATCGACCGCGAAAGCGAGGAGGTGGCACGACTATGAGTTTCCTGCAAAAGTACCTCAAAGGATGGACGTTCCGGAGTTCCAGCCCGTCGCTCAACGTGGGCGACGAACTCGAGATCTTCATCGCCGAGTCCAACGGCAGCGACGTAGGATACGCCTACATCGGTGATACCGAACTGACCGTCGACGGTGCCGGACCGGGGACCGTCGAGAAACGGGTGCAGGTTCGGATCACCGAGTTCGACGAAACGACCGCGACCGGTCGTGGCGAGTTCGTCGAAGTCGTCGGAGAAAGCTCCTACACGGACTGACGCCGCTCGGCGTCTGCGGTCTTTCCTTCTCGGTCCCGCCCGACCGGCGGGTTCGACGGCTCGAGGAGCACGTATTTACGTCCGCCGCGAGAGCCACTCGAATAGAACATGGCTGACGGGGACAGGCACCGCCAGAGCCGGCTGTTCACGGACGAGGACGGCGAGTTCGACGCCGAGCGCGCGCGAGACGAATCGCTGCCGGTCGAGGACGGCTCCCTGATCGACACCGACGACCTCGCCGACCATCAGCGCTACGTCGAGGGCCGTGGCATCTACGACGAGCGCAACCGGGTCAACGACCTCACGGGCAAGGAGTGGAAGTACGCGACGAAGTCGGTGATCGCCGAGGGGTACCCGCCGGACCTCCAGCACGACCTGCGAAGCGAACACGGCGGGCAAAAGCCCCCGCGGCTCTGTGCCGAGCTTATCGACCGGTTCAGCAAGGCCGGCGACACCGTCCTCGATCCGTTCGCCGGCGTCGGCGGGACGCTGCTTGGCGCGAGCCTCTGTGAGCACGAGCGGACCGGGCTCCGCGAGGCGATCGGGTTCGAACGCAACGAACGGTGGGTCGACATCTACGAGACGGTCCTCGAACGGGAAAACGACGAGCGCCGGGACCGCGGCGAACCGCCCCTGAAACCACAGGACATGCGCCACGGCGACTGCGCCGACCTGATCGAGGCGGTACCCGACGACTCCGTCGACCTCCTGCTGACTGACGTCCCCTACTGGCACATGGACGAACTCGAGCAGACGCGAAACGAGCGCGCGACCCGGGAGAGCAAGCTCGGTTCGTTCGACGGTGCCGACCGGACCGACGGCGACGCCCCGGCGCTTTCGAAAGCCGAGTGGCTCGCGGACATGGCCGAGAAGTTCGACCGGTTCGCCGATGCGATCTCCCCGGCGGGCCACCTCGTCGTTTTCATCGGCGACATGTACCGTGACCAGTCCTACGAGTTCCTCTCGGCCGACCTCGCGCGAGCGATCGAATCGACCGCGCCGGTGACCCTCGCCGCGAACCTGATCTGGTACGATCCGACGAAGGATCTGCACGTGTACGGCTACCCGTTCTCGTTCGTTCCCTCGATGGTCCACCAGAACGTGCTCGTCTTCCGGCTCGAGACGGATCGCTGACCCCGTCTGACCATCGTCATCCGGTCGTCTGACGCGGTTTTATGGCCTCTCGGCGAGAGCTATCGATCGGGCGCGCACTGTACGGCAACCCATCCCCATTCACACTCCCTCCCATCCCAACTCACCGTCCGCGCGCCTCCGCTCCCAACTTCTTGTGCCGACCGTCAGGCAGTCGACGGCGACAGCAGCTTACGGACCATCGGCGTCGCGTCGGTCTCGGCGATGACCGCGACCTCGTCGCCGGCCTCGAGTTCCGTTCCGGGCAGCGGCAGCGTTAGTGATTCGCGGACGCGGCCGTGGGCGTAGATGCGAGCACTCTCGGGCAGGTCGAGTTCGCTTATTCGTTTGCCGACGGCCGGAGAGCCGTCCTGTACCTCGAGAACGGTCAGTTGCAGGTTCGACGCGATGTCGGCAACGACGTTGAAATCGCCCCCGAGCATGGCGGTCTTCGCGCCGGCGGCACCCAATCGTTCGGGATAGATGATCTCGTCGACGTCTTCGGCGTACTTCTCGTAGATGTCCTCGCGGTAGTCTTCGTCGATCCGAAGGACCGTTCGGCAGCCGTGGTGGTCGCCGACCATACAGGCCGCGAAGTTAGCGTTGAGGTTGGGCGTGAACGCACCGATCGCGTCTGCGGTCTCGATCCCTGCATCGACGAGGACCGCTTCGTCCGCTCCGTCGCCCTGTGTCGTTTCGAACCCCTGATCGCCGGCGCGCTGGATTCGGTCGGGGTCGTTATCGACGACGACGACCTCGTGGCCTTCTTCGGCGAGGATGCGCGCCGTTCGCGATCCAACCCGGCCGTATCCCACGATGACGAACATCATGGGGATTGTGTACACGCTCCGCGGTCAAATACGTTGGCTCGCGTTCGAGGGTCGTATTCATCGACGCTCATGGCGGAAGAATATTCACAAACATGTATAGATATTCGCCATCTCAGACGGGAACACTTAACTGAACGCTGTTGGTATGCTCGACCGTCCAACATGGGGGCGATCGAACGACTCGCGGCGTACTTCGAGTTCGACGAGCACGGGACGGATTTCACGACCGAACTGATCGCGGGAATTACGACGTTTCTGGCGATGTCGTACATCATCGTGGTCAATCCGACGGTTCTTCTGCCGGCGATCATGGGGTTCAACGAGGCCGGGGAGCAAAACCAACAGACGACGATCGACGGGACCGTCTACGACGCGGGCGAGGTGTTCCAGATGCTCGCGATCGCGACGATCCTCGCGTCGATCGTCGCGATTGCGGTGATGGCCCTGTACGCAAAGCGGCCGTTCGGACTGGCACCCGGGATGGGGCTGAACGCCTTCTTCGCGTTTACCGTCGTTCTCGGCATGGGGATTCCGTGGCAGACCGCGCTCGCGGCCGTCTTCGTCGAGGGCGTCGTGTTCATCGCGATTACGGTCGTGGGTGCCAGGGAGTACATCATCAGTCTGTTTCCCGAACCGGTCAAGTTCTCCGTCGGAGCCGGGATCGGCGTCTTCCTCCTGTTTATCGGACTCCAGGAGATGGAGGTCGTCGTCGCTGATCCCGAAACGATGGTCGCACTCGGGGACCTCGCACAGAACCCGGCCGCGATCCTCGGAGTGTGCGGACTGTTCCTGACGTTTGTCCTCTGGGCTCGAGACGTTCGCGGCGCGATCATCGCGGGTATCCTCGGCACCACCGTCGCCGGCTGGACGCTCCTGTACGCCGGCGTTGCGAGCGCGTCGCAACTGGCACCTGAGGCGTTGCTCGATCAGGAAACCGGGACGGTTACGTTCGCGACCGTCACCTCGCCGCAGTACGACATCTCGCCGCTGGTGGGCGCGTTCGTCGAGGGACTTCGCGACGTCGATCCGGCGACGTTTACCCTCGTGGTGTTTACGTTTTTCTTCGTCGACTTCTTCGATACCGCCGGAACGCTCATCGGCGTCTCCCAGTTCGGCGGCTTCCTCGACGAGGAGGGTGACCTCCCCGAGATGGAGAAACCGTTGCTGGCCGACGCGGTCGGGACGACCGTCGGCGCGATGATCGGGACCTCGACCGTGACGACCTACATCGAGTCCTCCACCGGAATCGAGGAAGGTGGCCGAACCGGGTTCACCGCGCTCGTCGTCGGGCTGTTGTTCGTCCTCTCGCTGGTCGCGGTGCCGATCGTCGCCGCGATTCCGGCCTACGCCTCGTTTATCGCCCTCGTGGTCGTCGGGATCATCATGCTCCAGGGCGTCCTCGATATCGACTGGCAGGACCCGGCCTGGGCGGTCTCGGGTGGGTTGACGATCACGATCATGCCCCTGACCTACTCGATCGCCAACGGGCTGGCGGCGGGTATCATCGCGTATCCGCTCATCAAAACCGCGATGGGCGAGTACGACGACGTCCACGCCGGCCAGTGGGGAATCGCCGTCGCCCTCGTGGCGTACTTCTACGTGGCCACGAGCGGCATGCTCGGCTAGCCGGCGGACGTCCCCGGTTCGTCCGCGATGTCGGCAATCCGGCGGTCGACCGGTGGTCTCTTAGGCATCAGCCGACTACCGCGGAGCATGGCTGCGATCACCATGTACGAACTCCCCGGCTGTCCCTACTGTGCGAAAGTTCGCTCGAAACTCGAGGAACTCGACCTCGAGTACGACGTGATCGAAGTACCCCGGTCACACGACGACCGGACCGAAGTCGAGAAGGTAAGCGGTCAGACCGGCGTCCCGGTCATCATCGACGAGGAACACGGCGTCGAAGGGATGCACGAAAGCGACGATATCGTCGACTACCTCGAAGAAACCTACGCCTGAGACGTCGTCAGGGGTTTCGCGACGACATCAGCGAACCCGATCAACCGCACGGGACGGCCGGTTTCAGGCGGCTTCCTCGTGTTCCGCGCGTTCGCGGATGACCTTGCGGAGTTCCGCCGCGTCTCGCAGTTCCTCGAGCTCCTCGCGTTCGACGAGGGCGGTTCCGTCGACCGACTCCCGTTTTGCCCGATCGACGACGTAGACCGAGCGCGTGTGGGTGACGTGTCCGATCGAACTCATGATCCGCGCGCGCTTTTCGGCGGCTTTCGTAAACTCGGAGTGGCCGGTCAGAACGACGTCGTCGTCGTCCTCGTCCGCGTCGCGGCTGACCGCCTTGAACGGCGACCGGAGCGTCGGATGCACCTGATAGCCGGCGCGCGTGAGGACGGCGACGACCTGTTCGTCGTCCGGATCGGCCTCGGGATCGTCCGGCGTCGAGTCGGTCTCGTGGACCTCGTCGGCTCCATCGAGCACGTCGACCGGGCTGGTCAACGGCGCATCGAAGAGATCCTCGAGCGCCATCGCGACCTCGACGGAGGCGTTCATCCCGTCCTCGTACTTCGAGACGGTACGGCGGGAGACGCCGAGTTCGCTCGCCAACTGGCCGAGACTCCAGTCGCGGTCCTCGCGTTCGTCGGCGAGCAAGTCGCCGTCGATGTTGACGTAGAGTCCGCCGGGTGCGGCGTAGATCAGCGGCGGGACATCCTCGATGAACAGGTTGTACGCGGTATCGGGACTGAGGACGGGGACGCCGTGTCGGAAGTAGACAACGTCCGGTTTGAGGTCCTCGTCGCGACTGCGCAGGCCGATCACGAGCGGTGTCGCCTGCAGGTAGGTCCCCAGCCGACGCATCTCGTGGCCGGTCGCCTCGTTGAACGCGTCGATGTTCCCGAGGATCTTGACGAGAATCAGATCATCGCCACGGCGGGCAGCGACGTCGAAACTCTTCGGGCGGATTGCACACCGGTCGCTTACCACGAATCCCGCGTCCTCTAACATCGCGGTTACATTACCGACCAGTGCGGAGCGGGACATACGGGGTTGTAAGCTATTCCTCATATATGAGTGTTTCCCCGAGATATCCGCATGCTGTGGCGCGATTCGCGGCTGTAGCAACAGTATACTTATATACTTGTTTCGGTCGTCCGTAATAACGGGCCGACCCGAAAGTGGTTACTCGCTCGCGGCGCAATCCCTGGCGATGACCGTCGTCGGGATCGACGATACGGACTCCCGGGAACGGGGGATGTGTACGACCTACGTCGCCACACGAGTCGCCGAGCAACTGCGCCGCCGTGGGGCCGCGGTCTCGCGTCTCCTTCTCGTCCGGCTCAATCCCGCCGTCGAGTACAAGACTCGCGGCAACGCCGCGCTCGCGATCCATACCGACTGCGATCCCGACCGCGCGTTCGCGCTCGCCCGCGAGTGTCTCGAGTCGTTTGCCGAAACCGCCGACGAGCGGACGAATCCGGGACTGGTCGTGGCCGATCACGACCTCGAGTCCGGTTCCGAACGGGGTGGCGACGCGATTCCTGAAGGGGTCGCTGCGTTCACCCGGACGGCGATCCGCGACCACCTCGAGCCCGGGGACGCCAAAACGCTGCTCGATCGTCACGAGTATCGGACGTGGCATGCCGGCAACGGCCGCGGACGGATCGGCGCGCTGGCCGCGGTCGGAAGCTGGCGAGCGCTCGCGGGGTGGACCTACGAGTTCATCTCCTACCGCGAGCCGGACCGGTGGGGGACGCCTCGCGAGATCGATCACGAGAGCGTCTTCGCCGCGGCGGATCGCGGCTATCCGGCGGTCTGGGACACGGTCGACCGCGGCGAAGGCGAGACCGTCTGCGTCCCCCACACGCCGGGACCGATCTTACACGGGATTCGCGGCGACGACCCGGAGGCTGTCCGGGCGGTCGCCGCTCGGATCGACGGCGAACCGGTCGCCGCAAGGCAACTGTTCGTGACCAATCAGGGGACGGACGTCCACCTCCGGGACGGTTCGATCGAGGCCGTTCGCGACGGCCGCGCGTATCGACTGACGGGACGAGTCGCCAGCGCTCCCGAAACCCGTCGGGGCGGACACGTGTTCTTCGATCTCGAGGCGGACCGCTCCGCCGACGGCGAGGACGATCCGCCGCGCCTCGAGTGTGCCGCCTTTGAACCGACGAAACGGTTTCGTGATCGCGTCAGAGCGCTTCGGGTCGGCGACCGCATCACTGCCTGCGGGGAGGTCGCCCGCGGAACGGTGAAACTCGAGAAGTTCGCCGTCCGGGACCTCGTCCGGACCGAACGGGTGACGCCGACCTGTCCGGAGTGTGGACGGACGATGGAAAGTGCCGGCCGAAATCAGGGGTATCGTTGCCGCGACTGCGAGACGAGCCGGGAGGCGAAAGTACAACGACCGCTGGAGCGGGACCTCGAGCCCGGCTGGTACGAGGTTCCGCCGTGTGCGCGTCGCCACATCGCGAAGCCGCTCGTCCGCGGCGGGTTCGACGCGCCGGTCCATCCCGAGCGGTAGCCCACGGTCGGCTCGGTATCGGTCGCGAACCTCCCTCCGCCGTCACTGCACGTGGACGCCGCGGCGTGCGAGGAACTCGCTCGCTTCCTTGATCTCGACGGGGCTGCCGATGATCCGGTAGTGGCTTTCGCCTTCCGGGAAGACGGTGACGGCGAACTCGTCGTCGAGCTGCGGCTCGAGGCCCTCGAGAACCTCCTGTGGGAGGACGATCTGCGTACTATCACGCAGCCGCGACGGATCTGGCATCGTCACTGGCTGGGTTCATCCGCTCGTCGTTTATGTGTGTCGAAGTTCCGTTGGTATTGGTAATGGTTCGTTCGCGGGGTGACCGGATTCGGTCTCCGTTCGCCCGGCGGTCGGCCGATCCACGCGGACGACCCGGCCGACGCGGCGGTTTCGGGGCGGTAACGGCGGGCAGTCCGCATGGAAAGTGTTTTTCCGGCACGACCGGTTTGATACAGACAAATGGGGCTCGAGGAGGAGATCGAGGAGATCGAAGAAGAAATCGCCAACACGCCCTACAACAAGTCGACGGAGGCCCACATCGGCCGGCTGAAGTCCAAGCTCGCGGAGAAAAAGGAGAAACTCGAGAAACAGCAGTCCGGCTCGGGCGGTGGCGGCGGCTACGCCGTCGAGAAACACGGCGACGCGACCGTCGCACTGGTGGGGTTTCCCAGCGTCGGGAAGTCCTCGCTGTTGAACTCGCTGACTAACGCCGAAAGCGAGACGGGATCCTACGAGTTCACGACGCTGGACGTCAACCCCGGCATGCTCCATCACCGCGGAGCGAACATCCAGATGCTCGACGTACCCGGGCTGATCGAGGGTGCGGCGGCCGGACGCGGTGACGGCCAGCAGGTGTTGGCGGTCGTTCGCAACGCCGACCTGATCGTGTTCGTGCTCTCGGTCTTCGAGATCGAGCAGTACGACCGGCTTCAGGAGGAGCTGTACGACATCAACATCCGCGTCGACCAGACTCCCCCGCGGGTTACCGTCCGCCCGAAGCACAAAGACGGGATCAAGATCACCTCGAGCACCGAGCAGGCCCTCGACGAGGAGACGATCAAGGACGTCCTCCGGGAGCACGGCTACGTCAACGCCGACCTGAATCTCCAGGAGACCGTGACGATCGATCGGCTGATCGACGGCCTGATGGAAAACCGCGAGTACATCCCCTCGATCACCTGCGTCAACAAGGCCGATCTCATCGAGCCGTCCTACAAGGAAACCGTCGACGAACAGCTGCGCGACCGCGACCTCGACCCCGAGGACGTCACGTTCATCAGCGCCGAGAAGGAGAAGGGACTCGAGGCGCTCAAGGACCGTATCTGGGAGAATCTGGGGCTGATCCGGGTCTACATGGACAAACCCGGTCGCGGCATCGACTGGGAGGAGCCGCTGGTCATCGAGGAGGGAACCACCGTCGGCGAAGCCATCGAAAAGCTCGGCGGCGAGATGGAAGAACGGTTCCGGTTCGCCCGCGTCAGCGGCCCCAGCGCGACCCACGACGAACAGCAGGTCGGCCGGGACCACGTGCTCGAGGACGAAGACGTTCTCAAGCTGATTCTCCGTCGATAGCGTCGCTTGCGCCCGCTATCTATAATTTTACACCATTGGAATAAGCTAGTAAAACAGTATACTTGTTGGACGGTAATAGTTAACACTATGCATATGACGCGTGAGTAGCCGATATGTCCGAGTTCGGGGCCCTTTCGCTCGTACCGCCACTGCTCGCGATAGCGCTCGCGATCGTGACGCGTCGGCCGATCCTGTCGCTGTTTATCGGAATCTGGTCGGGCGGTGTCATTGCGACCGGGAGCATCGGTATCGCGCGGACCTTCGAGTGGATCGCCGAATCGATCGCGGACGTGTTCCACGCACAGATCCTGATTTTCACCCTGTTGCTCGGATCGGGCGTCGCGCTGATCTGGCGACTCGGCGGGGCGACCGCCGTCCGAAACTGGGCGATCAACCGGCTCGAGACCCCGCGAAACACGGGTATCGCGACGTGGATGCTCGGCAACCTCATGTTCTTTGATGACTACGCGAACACGGCCATCGTCGGCAGTACGATGCGTGAGATTTCCGACCAGATGCGGATCTCCCGCGAGAAACTCTCCTACATCGTCGACTCGACGGCCGCGCCCGTGGCGACGATCGCCCTCTCGAGTTGGGTGGCGTTTCAGCTGTCGATGATCGAGGAGGGGTACGGCGCGCTCGAGGACGCGGACAACGGCGTCTCGGCGGCTGACACGCCGGGTGCGTTCGAGACGTTCGTCGGTTCGATTCCGTTCAACACGTATGCGTTGCTTGCGATCCTGATGGTGGGCATTATCGTCGTCAGCCAGCGGGACTACGGCGAGATGCTCGACGCCGAACACCGCGCCTGGCAAACGGGCAAGGTCAACCGCGACGAGGCGCAACCGCTGCAGGAAGTCGAGAAGGATCTGGGTGCGCCGATCGAGGATCGACCGATGCTGCGGACCTTTTTCCTCCCGATCGTCGTGTTGATCGCCGTGACGCTTGCCGGCGCGTTCTGGACCGGCTACCAGTCGTGGCTCTCGGATCAGGTCGAAGCGGGCGAACCGACCTCGCTTGGGGCAGCCGTCGGCGAGTCGGGCGTGGTTCAGGTGCTCGTCGACGTCGTCGGTGCCGGCGACTTCGCGGCGGCGCTTGTCTGGGGCTCGTTCGCGATGGTCCTGACCGCGATCGTCATCGGGTTGGCCTACGACCTCTTCGATCTCGGAGCCAGCGTCGAAACGGTGCTCGAGGGGTTCAACCTCATGCTGACCGCGGTGACGGTCCTCGTACTCGCCTGGTCGATCAGCGCGGTCGCCGACGACCTCGGGACCGGGGACTACGTGGCAGGTGCGGCGGAAGGAGTCGTCTCGCCCGCCGTGTTGCCCATCGTCGTCCTGCTGGTCGCCGCGTTCGTTGCGTTCACCATGGGATCGTCGTGGGCGACGATGGGGATCGTCACGCCGATCGCCATCCCCGTCGCCTACGACCTGACCGGCGGGTTCGAACTGATGCCGGTGATGGTCGGCGCGGTGTTTTCGGGTGCGATCTTCGGCGACCACACGTCGCCGATCTCCGACACGTCCGTGCTCTCCTCGACGTTTACCGGCGCTGACCTCATCGATCACATCCGGACGCAACTGTACTACGCCGGGACCGTCATGTTCGTCGTCATCGTCTGCTATGCCCTCTATGGCTTTCTGGGCGTCCCGCCGATCCTCTTTCTCCCGCTGGGGGTCGTCCTGTTGATCGGACTCGTCTACGGACTCTCCGAATTCGACGCCGCCAGGAAAGGCGTCGCTCCGAAGGCGTCCTCCGTCGAGGTCGACCTCGGCGATCGAGAGCCGGACACGGGACCGGATACCGGGCCTGCCCCGGAAGACGTCGACTGAATCGCGGCTTCGTCATCCTTTTGCTCGCCGCGACGGACCACTCGCCTATGGACGGAACGCTCGACCACACGATGATTCGCGTCGCCGATCTCGAGGAATCCCTCGACTGGTACCGGACCCACCTCGACTACGAGGAGAAAGACCGCCACGAGGGCGACGGGTTTACCATCGTCTATCTCGGCCCGGAGGAGATGCACGAGGACGGGGCGATGCTCGAGATCACCCATAACGAAGGCGAAACGCCCGAACTGGGTGACGCCTGGGGCCACATCGCGGTCCGCGTTCCAGAGGGCGAACTCGAGGACTACTACCAGCAACTGATGGACGAGGGCGTCGAGGACTACCGCGATCCCGAATCCTGTGGCGGCCGCTACGCGTTCGTCAAGGATCCCGACGGTCACGAGATCGAAATCGTCCAGCGGGAATCGGGCGCGCTGTGGTCGCTCGATCACACCATGATCCGGGTCGAGGACGCCGACGAGGCGCTTGGCTTCTGGACCCGCAAGTTCGAGTACGAACAGACCCGTCGCTGGGAAGCCGACACCTTCGCGAACTACTTCGTCGAACCCCGGGACGCTCCCGAGGAGGCGATGTCGGTCGAACTCACCTACAACTACGACGGCCGTACCTACGACATGGGCGACGCTTGGGGGCACCTCTGTGTCCGCGTCGACGACCTTCAGGAGGACTGGGACCGACTCATGGAGCGGGAAGCACCCGACTACCGCGACCCCAAGAGCAACGACAACATGTACGCGTTCACGGAAGACCAGGACGGCCACGAGATCGAACTGCTCGAGCGCGACCCCGACGCGGAGTCGCTGTTCCCCTTCTAGTATCGAGCGCCCGATCGGCATCTCGACCGCGTTTTCGGTGGAATCGACCGCTCGAACAGTCGGTCGAAGCGTCGATCAGTTCCAGGACAGTCCCTCGCCCGCACGGTCGAGGCGATCCCAGACGACGATCGTCGACGGCAACACGAGCAGGGACGTGAGCCAGGCGTAGAAGACGCCCAGTGCGAGCAGCAGTCCGAACTCCATGATCAGCGGAATCAGCGCGAGGTACAACACGCCCAGCCCACAGACCGTCGTGAGCATGCTGCCGGTCAACGCGCCGCCGGTACCGCGGACGGTCACGAGCAACGCCTCGTAGACGTCCTTGTCGCCCTCGTACTCGTCGACGAACCGGTGCATGAAATGCACCGTGTAGTCGACGCCGAGGCCGATCGAGACCGAGAGGATCGGCGCGTTGATCGGGCTGAGCGGGACGTCGAAGTACCGCATCGACGCCGCCAGCAACGCGACGGACAACAGCACCGGCACGAGGTTGAGAACGCCGTATATCGCCCGTCCCTCGAGCCACCAGTACGCGAAGACGAGAAAGATCGTGGTGAGGATGAAGGCGGCGAACAGGCTGGTGATCGCCGAGTCGCTGATCTCGTCGATCACGGACTGGAAGATGACGAGTTGGCCGGTCGCGGTCGCGTCCAACCGGAGGTCCGACGCGAGGGTTCTGGCGGCGGCGACGGCTTCGTCCTGTTCGGCGTCGACGTCGACCTCGACGTCGATGCGGGTCGCGGTCCGATCCGTCGTCATCCGCTCGGCGGCCTCGTCGCCGACCTCGGAGTCGAACAGGTCGTCGTAGACCGCCTCGACGTTCCGATCCGGGACGTCGTCGCCGTTTGAGTCGTACCGCTGGACGGTGCCGGCGAACTCGGGATCGGATTCGGCCCCCGACTCGATCACGTCAAGGATCGAATCGGCGTCGGCCTGCCGCCCGTCGGTCTTGAAGGCGTCCGGCGGATCCTCGAGCGATCGGTCGATCTCCTGGAGGGCATCGTCCGCCCGGAGGTCCCTGTCGTCGACGTAGACCGTCACCGTTCCCTGAAAGCCCTGATCGAAGTCCTCCTCCATGTAGTCGAGAAACTGCATGAACGTGTACTCACCCGGCTGGAACGGGCCGGGGAGGGCTTCGTACTGCTCGATCCGGTCCTCGTCGGGGAAGAACGCTTCGTCGTCGAACTCGGTGTCGACGCCGGTGCCGTACGCCGCCGTGCCGGCTCCGAGCACGAGCATCGAAACGAGAAAGATCACGGGGGCAACGCGTGCGATCCCGACGCCGATGGGGAGCACACGGCCCAGCATGGAGTCCTCGCTTCCGATCGGATCCGTCCCGAACTGCGGGAAGCGCGTCCCCTCTCGAAGCCGATCGAGGCCGACCTTCCCCGCGGGCAGAAAGACCCCGAAGATGAGGAACGTAAAGACGATGCCGGCGGAGGCGACGATCCCGAAGTCGCGGGTCAACTCGCTCAGGAGGTTCGCCGCGAAGCCGAAGACGGTCGTCCCGGTGACGATCAACAGGGCGGTCGTGAGCTGTCGGGACGTGATCCCCATCGCCTCGCCGATCGGGACCTCCTTGGCCCGTTCCTCGCGATAGCGGTTGATGATGTGAATGCCGAAGTCGATCCCGACGGCGAGCAACAGCGGGAAGACGGTGATCAACGAGTCCGAGAACGGAATGTTCGCGAATCCCATGAAGCCGAACGTCCAGATCATCGTCATCACGAGCGCGACGAGCCCGAGTCCGAGGTCGATCGGATCACGGTAGGCAACGAGCAGGAAAAACAGGATGAGAACCATCGCCGCCGGGAAGACGACGGTCGCCGTATCCCCCAGCAATTGGAGCTGCTGTTGCTGGACGAGCGCCTGACCGAAGATGATGACGTTGTCGTTCGCCTCGAAGCCCTCGACGTCGTCCGCGACGTCTTGGGTGTCGAGCTGAAGCTGTGCGAGGGCAGGATCGTCCATGTTCGGCGGGACGTCGTACGTGATGGCGATCTGGGCGACGTCCGCCGACGCCGACTCCCGGGTGAAGTCGGTACTCACCGGCAGTCCGGCCGCTTCGTCGGCGTCGGCGATGGCGGCTTCAAGCTGTCGCGGCGAGGCCCGTTCGACTGCCCGGTACTGTTCCTCGGCGGTTTCGGCCTCCGGATCGAGTTGCATCGCGATCAGCGACGCCGGACTCGTCGAGGAGTTGACCCGGAGTTCGTCGTTAGTCTCGATTCGATCCTGGAACTCGAGCATCCGCAGCAGGTTCTGCTTCGAGAGGACGTTGCGCTCGTCTTCGACGAACAGCTGAGCGACGTCGCTGCCGCTTTCGCGGCCGTTCGCCCGAAAGTCCTCCTGCATCTCTTCGAAGGCCTCCTGTGCCTCGGTTCCCTCGGTGAACTGGTCGGAGCCGGCCTCCTGTCCGCTGCCACCGAGCGCCGCGCCGCCCAGAAACACGGCCGTCAACAGGAGGAATACGACGACGACGGTCCACGGGCGATTCGTGATCAGCGGATTGACGCGGCGAGTAAACGGGTCGTCACCGTCATCGGCCCCGTCGCCGCCACCTCCCAGCAGACGGCCGATGCGACTGCGTTCGAACCGTCCGTCGCCGTCGTCTTCGCTCGAGCGATCGGTTCCGTCGCTCGAGTCCCCATCGCCGTCTCGCTCGTCGGTGTGGTCGAGGTCGGTCATCGGTCGTGATTACCGTCGTCGCCACCAGAGTCCGACACAGAGGCCGGCGATCGAGAGGACGGCCATCCCGCGGACGAGCAGTCCCACGAAGCCGATCCCACCCTCGTCCTCGACGGCTTCGACGTCGACCGGGAACTGGTAGTGGTCCGAGACGATCGTCTCCCCGCGGTCGGTCTCGTACTGGAAGTCGAGTTCGACCGGATGCGTCTTCGCGGGCGCGCTGCTCGCTGCGGCGACGCCGAACGAAATTTCGGCGGATTCGCCCGGCTCGAGTTCCGGGACGAACGCCTCGTCGTCGGTCGCACTGAGCGGGTCGTCGGTGTAGATCCGCACGTCGACGTTCGAGAGCGTCTCCGGTCGCTCGTTCGTGATCTCGATGACGAGATCGTTCGTCTCGCCCTGTCGAAGCGTCGTCTCGACGCCCTCGAGCGAGAACTCGTCTTCCTGGGGATCGACGACGACGCGTTCGGTGATCGGGCCGTCCTCGAGCGTCGAGCGGTCTCCGGCGGTGTACTCGACGGTAAATCGAAGCTGTCGCGGTCCCGGATCGGCCTGCCCGCTGACGTCCATCGGATAGCTAAACGACGTGGTTTCGCCCGGCTCGAGTTCCGGGAGCGCATAGCGGGTGTCCTCGACGAACAGCGAGTCGCTCATCGGTTCGACGATCAGGACGGCGTCGTCGACCGTCCGCGGCCCGTCGTTCGTGAGTTCGCCGGTCACCTCGCCGTCGTAGCCGACCGAGAGGGTGTCCTCGAGACCGGTAATCGAAAACGTTTGCTCGGCCGCGGGGGAGAGGCGTGCTGTCTCCGGACCCGCCTTGCGCTCGATGCCGGCGCTGTTCTGGTAGGTCACGGCGACCTCGATCGGTTTGTGTCCCTGGCTGACCGTCTCGGCGATGTCGACGTCGACGGTGACGTTCCGGGAGTCACGGGGTTCGAGATCGCCGAGGACCTCCTCTGCGGTCCCGCTGTCGACGGTCACTCCCCCGATGCCGGAAATCGTCGCGCGGGCCTGGCGCGCCGTCTCGGATCCGACGTTCGTTATCTCGAGCGTCGCCGGGCCGTCCGCTCCGGGCTCGACGTCGCTCGTCACGTCCGTGATATCGAACCGGGCCTCCTCGGGGACGACGACGGTGACGTCGTGGGTTTCGCTTTCGGTCAACCGCTGGGAGTGGCCGGACCGTTCGGAGTGGCTGTTGGTGTAGGCGTACCGGACACGGACGGTGACGTCGTACTCACCGGGGTCGATGTCCTCGGGCACTTCGATCCGCTGTGTCGCCGTGGTGATCTGGCCGTCGGCGATCTGTCCGAGCGCCTGCTCGCCGGATTTCGGCTCGAACGGGCCGGCGTCCTCGAGTTCGACGCTCACGCCCCGGGCCGTCCGCACCTCGTGACCGGCCCCGGACAGGAGTTCAGCGTCGTTTTGAAGCTGTAACTCGAGGGTCGCTTCGCTCCCGGCGGCCACCTCGTTTTCCGGGAGGTAGACGGTGATGTTCGGTTCGCCTCGATCGAGTGCGGCCACGCTTGCCGGCACTCCCGTTCCGGCGACCACGAGCAACAGGACGACGAGGCCGGCGGACAGTCGTCGACTCGAGATCACGGATCCCACCCCGCTGGTGCGAGACCGCTGGATTTGGGGCGTCTGCTATCCCCGAATCGAACGTTGGTACCGTCGAAAAACCGGGTTGCTCCGGTATCGTTCATTGCCCAGTAATTTCAGCATCGGAACATATACCTTTTGATTGATCGTTCAATCAAACGGCTTATGGAGGCGGGTCCCAACCGAGAAGGCAATGGCGCTTTCCCTGTACTGTCTCGACGACGTCGGTAAGCGAGTCCACCCGGCGACGTTTCGCGTCGACGAATCGGCGATCGATCGCGAACGGACGTCGGAGACCACCAGATGACAGTCCCCTACTTCGAGGACCCGGAAACCACGCGTGAGGAAATCCTGGCGGCAGCCTACCGGGCGCTTCGGACACACGGATACGCGGACCTCACGATCCAGAAGATCGGCGACGAACTCGAGAAGAGTCCCTCGCTCGTCTATCACCACTACGAGAACAAAGACGACCTGCTGGTCGCCTGTCTCGAGTTCATGCTCGAGCAGTTCGAGTCGGAGATGACGACCGACGGGATCGACGATCCGCGCCGATCGCTCGAAGCGTTTCTGGAAGGGGCCGTGCCGGTCGAAGAGGATCCCGACCGAACGGAGTTTGCACGCGCGTTGCTTGAGTTGCGCGTCCAGGCAGGCTTCGATCCGAGCTACCGGGAACACTTCGTCCGGAGCGATCAACTGTTTCAGGACCGGATCGCGGCGATTATTCGTGCTGGAATCGCGGAAGACGTCTTTCAGGAGTGTGATGCCGAGCAAGTCGCAGCGACGCTCTTTACGCTTCTTACCGGCGGGTTCGTCCGTCAGGCGACGACCGATCACGGGGAGTGGGCACTGGCAGTTCGCGCCGAGATCGACGAGTATCTCCAAGAACGGGTCTATCGCTCGTAGTACTGGTCGGTGTCGCTGGCGGGAGCGTCCCAAACGTGCCGGAGCAATCGGCTCCTTCCCGAGAGCGTCCCCGGCACGACACAGTGACACGCACGTGGGTTTTCACCCACAGCTACTGCTGACAGCCAGCAGCACTTTAATTGTTACCAACAGGATCGCAGCGTCGGGATCGAACGCAACCGACGGACGGAGAACCAACCCGTGGCGGGTCTCGAATTGGTACCGCTTTCGCTCGCAGCACTGGAGCATCATAGACATATTGCTATCCATACATCATATACATAAAAATATAGATCATTTCTTGAACTAGTATGTATTATATTAGAAACAAACTATTACATAGAGTCTAGAAAGTACTCTATTAGAGTATTTTAGCGGCAGTAATGGGGTATTGGAAACCAAGTTCCGACAGTAATATAATATTACTATACATATCTCAAGTCCTATATGTATTACAGAAAGCTTATTACGGGTCTGTTGAAAGAGGCTGACACCCCTTCCCGGGAGCTGAAATCCAGTGCCCTCCGTTCGGGGGTTCGGTACTGGAGACCCACCCCCGGTGAATCGCTCGCTACCAAGCGAAATACGAGCTTACAACAACACATGACACGCAATACTACACCCACTCTTCGCGACAAGGGACGTGCCCTGTTCCTGACCGTGATGATGGTCCTTTCCGTCGTCGCTATGTCCGCAGCCTTTGCGGGCGCGGCAACGGCGGAATCTAGTATCGAATACTCACCGAGTTTCGCCTACCAGGGCGAAACGGTCAACGCATCCCCTGGTGCTGAGATCACCGACGCCGACTCCGAGAACTACCAGGTCCGGATGGTGACCTCGACGTCCGACGGTAACGTTACCGACAGCACGCACGTCGAAGACCTCACCGCAGACGACCTGACCGACGATAACAACGGCTTCCTGATCTCCACCAGCGGCTTCGACGAAGGCGATTACTTCGTCCGCGGTGGCGACTTCGATTACAACCCGTCCGTCGAGGACACCTTCGAAGTCGGTGTGCAGACGCTCACCGCCGAGTTCGCCGAGGACTCGGTCAACAACGAAGGGAACACGGAAGTCGATCTCGAGGTCGACTCCAACCGCGGCACCTACACGCTGAACGTGAGTGCTGACGGCGACCTCGAGTACGACGAACTCTGGAGTATCTTCACCGACGAAGCGCTCCCCGAGGACCGGACGAACCTGAGCGACCAGCACGTGGTCGAAGCTGACAACCTCGGCGCTGCCGCCGACGGTGCTGGCGAGTTCAACGCCAAGCTCTACCACGCGGACGAGGACGACGCCGACACGAAGATCGTGCTCGTCGGCGTCACTGACATCGAGACGGCCCTCGACTTCGAGGACATCGACGAAGGCGAGTACACCCTCGACTTCGAAACGATTGACACGGACGCCGAAGCGACCGCGAACATCGAAGTCGCTGAACTCGACGTCAGCGGCTCCTTCTCCGAAGGCGTCTACACGCAGACCGCCGGTGACTACCTCGAGGTCAACCTCGAGATGGAGGACACGAGCGAGGCGTACATCCAGTTCGGTGACGAAGACTCCGGCTTCGTCGACGTGCTCCACGTCGAAGACGGCAACGACGACGACGAAGTGAACTTCTGGATCAACACCCGCACCCTCGGCGACCGCGACTACGCGAACAGCGCCGAGGACGTGTACCACTCCGACGAGGACGACGTCGCAAGCATCGTCCACAACTCGCTCAACGCGGACGCCGTCCGATTCGAAAACGAGGACGGCGAACTGCTCGCCGGTGCCGGGACCGACTTCGGGGACTACCTCGAAGAGCTCGGCCTGATCAACAACGCGGGCAACTGGCAGGACGGAACCAGCGACGAGGAGTTCCAGCTCGTCCGTCCGCTGCAGCCGACTGACTACACGATGACCGCCGACGCGGACGGGACGTTCGTCGTCAACGCCGACGGCGAATCCGAAGCCGCAAACGAGATCGACCAGGCGACGATCGATCTGGTCGAACCCGAACTCGGCGCCATCGAAACCCACGTCGCTCCGTCGGATCCTGCCGACGAAGACGACCTTGCAGAGCTCCTCGGTGACGAGGTTACGCTGACCGAGCGCACCGACATCGCCGAAGGCGACCGCCTGGTCATCGAGGCCGAGGCGAGCGGCTTCATCGGCGCACTCGGTGCCGCCTCCGGCGACGGCGTCGACATCCTCGAAGACGGTGTCAAAGCCAGCGCCCTCGATACGCTCGTGAACAGCAACTCGTGGGAAAGCGAAGGGATCAACTTCGAGGTCGCGGCCGACGACGCAGTCGGCAACCAGGACCCGACGACACTCGATCTGGCAGGCGCTGACGCGGGCGATGTCTACGTCTTCGTCGACAACGACGAGGGCGCACTCTACGTGGTCGTCGACACCAGCTCGACCAGTGCCTGGGACGGAAGCCTCGAAACCGGTACCGAGTTCACTGCCGACCTCGAATACGAAACCGACGACAGTGAACGCTACCACTTCGACAGTAGCGAAGGCGCTGACGGTGCGGCCTACCCGTACTTCGGCGCTGACTCGACCGAGTCCATCGCGACGGACTTCACCATCGTCGAACCCGAAGTGACGTTCGACAACCTCAACGAGAACGACGAACTCGTCGTCGTTGCCTCCGAAGAGGCCGAAGTCGCCGGGATGACTAACGTCGCACCCGGTACGGACAGCAGCGTCCGCATGGCCTCCGACAGCGGCGTCTCGCCGTCCTTCTTCGACACCCACGAGGACGTCGAGATCGAAAGCGACGGCTCCTGGTCGCTGACCGCAGACTACAGTGACCAGTCCGAAGGTGACACTGCTGAGACGACCTTCCGTGCTCTCAGTAGCGGCATCGACTCCATCGACACCGTCTTCACCGAAGAGGTCGCCGAGAACGGCGACGAGAACGGTGAGGAGAACGGCGTCGAGAACGGTGAGGAGAACGGTGCCGAGAACGGCGACGAGAACGGTGCCGAGAACGGCGACGAAAACGGCGACGAAAACGGCGACGAAAACGGTGCCGAGAACGGCGACGAAAACGGCGGCGAAGACGAAGGCGACGACGGAACGCCCGGCTTCGGCGTCGCTGTCGCGCTCGTTGCACTCCTCGCAGCTGCCATGCTGGCACTGCGCCGTCAGGAGTAACCGGTAACCGCTCGACCCGACCACTTCGATTTTCATTATTTGACGTACCCATCCAGCGACGCTATCAGTCGTTTTAGTAATCGCGGACGGCATCGCTCGTTGATCCCGAAGCGACACGGACGGCGTCCTGAACGAGCGATACTGGTTCGATCACCTGTCTGGGTCCGGGTTCTTTCGGATCTCGTCCAGCGAGTCCCCGAGACGAACGGACGGCCTCGCGATATTCACATTCCGGTGATAGTTGTCTCAGAAAGCTTATTACGGGCCTGTTGGAAAGGATCGATAACCCTCGCGGGGGGCAGGCCGACGGACGAGTCTCGATCAGGACTGGCGCTTGCTCCTTGCACTCGGAGCCGACCGATCCAGAATACGGGAATTACTATCGTATGAGACAGAACACTGCTGCCAAGAATCGCACGCGGGGACGACCATTGTTCCTGACTGCGATACTGCTACTCTCCCTCGTCGTCGTGTCCGTCCCGATCGTGGACACAGCGGCGGCGGCTGATCACGAGATAACGTACGACCCCGACTCGGTGGTCTATCGGGGGCAACCCGTTACCGCGACCTTGGACGATACCGATAGTACAGCGGGAGAGACGCTCGAACTCCGCGCTGTCGACTCCTACAGTGGCTCCGGTATCGAGTCCAGTACGTTCCTCGAGGAGGTCGTCGTCGAAACGGACGGGGACGACCTCGTCGCTACGTTCGCTACCGACGACCTCGAGCCGGGTAGCTACTTCCTTCGAGGGGACGGTATTCCGGAAACCCGACAGAACTCCTTCGAAGTGTCCGAACAGACCCTCGACGTCGAACTCGACAGGGAAGTGACCGTCGACGGGCCGCCGTCGACGACGGAACTCGATATCGAGTCGAACCGCGACGTCTACAGTTTGAACGTCACTGCCGGCGGCGACCTCGACGCCGAGACGCTGTTTGCGATCTTCGTCGATGTCGACGACGTCGACCCGGCCGTTATCGACGCCATCGCCGCCGACGACGCCTACCCCGATGCCAAAGCTATCGACTCCACGGACGTCTTCGAGTATCTCAGAGAGAACGGCCACGCCGTCGAAGACGGCCACCTCGACGCTGCAACGTCCCCGTGGGATACGCACGGCGCGTTCGACGTCGCGATTTACGACGACGAACAGACAGGAGCCGACGAGAAGATCGTTCTCGTCGACAGCATGGATCCTGCGGGCGAAATCGACTTCGCCGGAGTCGACGAGGACGAGTACGACATCGCCTTCGAATCGGTCGATTCGTCGGCGACGGCCTCGAAGACGGTGACTGCAAGCGAGTATGCCGTCGACGCGTCGTTCGACGCGGGAGTCTATACCGAATCCGCCGGCGACATCGTCGAAGTGACCGTCGAACTCGAGGAGACCGATCACGCGTACGTTCAGTTCGGTGACGAAGACGCCCCCTTCGTCGATGTCCTCTATATCGAGGACGACGACGGAAGCGGCGACGTCACCTTCATGATCAACACCCGACTCGCCGGCACCGGTCACGACGCGGCCTACGCCGCCACCGACGACGTCGTCGAGAGTATGACCAGCAGCTACGACGGGCCGACCGGCAACTTCCCCACGGAACTCCGGACGGTCCGATTCTCCGATGCGGACGCGTTCGTCAACGACGGCTGGGCCGGCTTCGACTGGTACGTCAGCGAACTCGGGATCACCGACGGCGATCCGCTCGGCCAACTCGATCGACCGCTGCAACCGACCGAGTATCCGATTGCGGTCACCAGTTCCCCCGAGTTCAGCGTCAGCGAGACCGACGAGTCGGAGCTCGAGGGCGAACTCGCAAGAGCAACGATCGCGCTTCACGAACCGGAACTCGATTCGATACGGACCTTCGTCGCCCCCGCCGGTGATGCCGACGCGGACGATCCCGAAGCGCTCCGGGAGGCCGGCTCTCTCTCCGAACGGACGGAGATCGCGATCGATGATCGACTGATTATCGACGCCGAGGCGACCGGGCTCCACGGGGCGCTCATGGCGGCGTCCGTCCGCGAGTCCGGCACGGGCTGGGACGGACTCGAGGACGGCTACGGGAGCGAGGACCTCCACGAACTTATCGACGGGATGACCGGGGAGGGGATCGACTTCGAGGTCGTCGCCGAGTCCGGCGTCGGCAATCAGGATCCCGTTACGCTGGACCTCGCAAACGCCGCCGATGAGGACGTCTTCGTCTTCCCCGATACCGACGACGGCGGGCTCTATATCGTCGTCGACACCGGCTCCAACAGCGCCTGGGACGGCACGCCAACCCCCGACGACGACTTCACCGTCGAACTGGCATACGAGACCCACGAGGACGAACGCTACTCCCTCGCTGCTGACGGCGCGAAAGGGTCCGGTGACCCCGCATACCCCTACTTCGGACCCGGATCGGACCGGGCGGTTACGACCGCTATGACGCTCGTCGAACCCGCAGTCGAATTCGATAACCGGGACGCCAGCGGAACCGTCCGTCTCGAGGCCGACGAGCAGGTAGCGATCACCGGTGAGACTACCGTCGCACCCGGCTCGGATGTCTCGATTCGGGTCACGAGCGTCGGTGAGGCCGCGAGTTTCCGGACGTCGCCAACCGTCGAAATCGATGCCTCCGGGCGGTTCTCCACGTCGGAGCCGGTCGATTTCAGCGCCCTGCAGGCCGGGGATCACGCGGACCTCGAGTACCGCGTCGATGGGCACACGATAACCACGGTGACCGGAACGTTCGTCGAAGCCGTCGACGCCGATGACGACGCAAGCGACCGTGGTGGTGACGCCACAAACAACAGCACGCCGGAACACGCCGACGACGGTACTGATGCGGACGAACTGGAGAACAGCACTAAACCCGACGAAACGGACGAAACCGACGGGTCACCCAGCTCGGACGACGGGACGCCCGGGTTCGGGATCGGTATTGCGTTGGGTTCGCTGCTGGCCGTCGCGTTGCTTGCACGCCGGCGATAACTCGACTGCGCTTCTCGTCCTCGAGTCGACCGTTAGCAACCGGGGAGTACCGGATGCCGTTCAGTCGTCGGCCGCGGCTGCTTCCGCTTCGCCGGCCGACTGTGCGCGCTCGAGGTCTTCGAGGTATTCGTCGGCGTCGAGTGCGGCTTTCGAACCCATGCCCGCCGCGGTAACCGCTTGCTGGTAGTGGTAGTCGACGACGTCACCGGCTCCGAAGATGCCGGGAACATCGGTTTCGGTCTGCCCGCCGCCAGCACCGCCCATGGTTCGGAGGTAGCCCTCGTCGTCCATCTTCACGCCGGTTCCCTCGAGATACTCGGTGTTGGGCGTGTGGCCGATGGCGAGGAAGACGGCACCGACGTCGAAGTCGAACTCCTCGGTTTCGGGGTCGTCGAGCCGGTCCGTTGGGTGGCCCTTCTCGTTACGCACGAGAGTGACGTGATCGACACCCGCCTCCTGAGAGCCGTGGACCTCGACGAGTTCCGTGTTTTTCATGATCTCGATGTCGCCGTCTTCGACCTTCTCTTCGACGCGGTCGATCCAGTAGTCCTCGGCGCGGAACTCCTCGCGCCGGTGGGCGATGTAGACGGTATCTGCGAACTTCGTGAGGAACGTGGCCTCCTCCATGGCGGCGTCGCCGCCGCCGACGACGAGCATGTCCTCGCCGCGGAAGAACGCGCCGTCGCAGGTCGCACAGGTCGAGAGGCCGTATCCCATGAGTTCGTCTTCCCCGGGGATGCCGAGCGTCCGGGCGCTGGCACCCGAGGCGGCGATGAGCGCATCGGCCGTGTAGACGTCGCCGTTTGTCAGTTCGACGCGGAACGGCCGGGTGTCGTCAGTACCGGCCCCCGGCCCGTTTTCGAGCAGCGGTGACCCCTGTTCGAGGCGTTCGACGGAGTCGATGATGCCGTTTTTCAGGTCGGCCCCGAACTGCTTGGCCTGTTCTTTCATGTTGTTTACCAGCTCCGGCCCGCCGATTCCCTCCGGGAAGCCCGGATAGTTCGCCACGTCGGTCGTCAAGGTTAGCTGGCCGCCGGGTTCGTCGCCCTCGATGACCAGCGGATCGTTGTTCGCACGGCCCGCGTAGATGGCAGCCGTGAGTCCGGCGATGCCGGTCCCCGCGATGATCAGTTTGCGGTGTTCGACGACTTCGTCCTCCGTGTCGTCCGCGATACCGAGTTTTGCATCGAGTTCGCCGGTTTCCTCGAGCGCGCTAGTGTCGTCCCAGCCGCCGATGAGTTCGTCGTCGATGAACACCTCGGGGGCGGTCTTGCGGCCGTCGGCGCGTTCGATCATCTCCTCGAACCGCTCCTCGTCGCCGGTAACGTTGTACTCCACGTAGTCGATGTCCTTGCTGTCGAAGAGGTCTTTGGCCTTCTCACAGTAGGGACAGTCCGCCTTCGTATAAATCTCGACGCGTGGCTGGTCGCTCATGTCCCCGTATAGGGAAACGGCGTGTATACGACTTGCGTTCCCTGCAGAATCGTATTTGGTCACCGAGAGGTGGTGCCGTCGCTCGTCGGCTCGACAGTCCCATCGGTGTCGACGGGTTTACGGCCGCAAGTCTCGACAGCACCGGTATGGCCGCCGATCTCGAGGAGAAAACGGACCGCTACGGGGAACTGCTCGCGGAAGCGCTCGAGGCGGCGACGGTCGCGCCGCCGGCGGGGACGCCGATGGCCGACGCCGCCGCGGAGTGTTACGAGATGGCCGCGTCGTATCTCGAGGACGGGAGACACTTCCGCGAGAACGACGATCCGGTCAACGCACTGGCGTCGTTTTCCTACGGCCACGCATGGCTCGACGCGGGCGCGCGCGTAGGATTGTTCGACGTGCCGACGGAAGGACATCTCTTCACCGTCGAGTGACTCGCTTCGCTGCCGGCGGTCCCGGGCCCACACGGTACAGTTCGTCTCGGCTCATCGGAACTCCGATCGCTGGACGAGCAATCGGCCGGCTGTCGGATGCTGGCTGCAGCCGTTCGGACGCTATCGCAAGCGGAACCGTGATCGGTATCCGTCCGAACAGCCGAATATCGGGATCCCACCACCGTTCACGGATAATTAGTATGGGATTGAATCACAATAGATTAGTCTCGAGGAACCGATCGACCAGCCACAGTGATCGGAGCCACGTTTTCGGCCTGCTTGACGGACATCTGTCGAGGGAGGAACAGTCGGTAGAGAGAACGGCTAACTGACGGGATACCCATCCGCCGACGTTCACGGAAACGGAACGTTCGTGTCGCCAATCAGCAAGCGATGGTTTTCACGGGCGATAGAGTCATCGCGGGTCCGGTCGATGAAATCGGTCTCGAGCGACGGCAACCGGTTCCGGATCCACGCCGCCATCGGGATGGAGGTGCCGCCAGCTATCGAGCGGTTCAGCTTTCGTAGCCTGTTTGTCGTGCCTGCGTTCGACTCATCGAGAACACGATCGTTCCGAGGTTGTGTGCCTCGCCGATGGCTACGGCTCTCTGACCACCGGATAGCGTCGTCCTCTCGGTCGACTCCACGGTGGTTCGGGACGTTCACTGAACCCCTCTGCATAGCCGTTGAGAGCGGGCGGGGAGAATCGTGAGATAACCGTCCAGCGGGCGCGTTATTTGCTCACTCGATTTCTAGCCGGCCGCTCCCGCCGTCTCCCGTACCGTCGTCCTCGTCCCACTCGAGTTCGAACTCGATACTCAATTCGCCGGCCCCGTCCACCGGCCCCTCGCGTTCGGCTTTGACCTCGAACGTCGGGCGGGCAGGGGGCTCCATCGTCACGGACTCGGAACCGGATTTGAGCGTGACCGCATCTCCGCGTTCGAGCTTCTCGGCGACAGTGCGAAGGTACGATGCGATTTCTTCTCGAGTCTGGTCGCTCTCCGATTCGAACAGGACTTCTTCGGGCATACGGAGACGATACGCCGCCTGCACCGATAAGTGCATCCTCGCAACGTCCCTATTGAAAAAGCTACCACTGGACGAGGAGCTCAACGGGACCTCTTATGGCATTCGAACGGTGTGCTCGAGCGTGCCGACCCCTTCGACCTCGATCTCGACTCGATCGCCGTCCGAGAGCGGCCCGACGCCCTCGGGCGTTCCGGTGGCGATGACGTCGCCGGGCTCGAGCGTGAGATAGGTGGTGATCTCGGCGATCAGTTCGGGGATCGAGAAAATGAGCTGGTTCCGGGAGCCGTCCTGTCTGCGATCGCCGTTGACCCGCGAGCGGACCGACGCGTCGGCGGGGACCTCCGCGGGCGTGGCGAGAACGGGACCGATGGGCGCGGCACCGTCGAAGGCTTTCCCGCGGACCCAGTTCTGTTCCTGTCGCTGGTCGTCGCGGTTGGACAGGTCGTTGACGCAGGTGAACCCTTCGACGACGTCCATCGCCTCGGCTTCGGGGACGTGGCGACACTGCGTCCCGATGACGACGCCGAGTTCGGCCTCGTAGTCGATCCGCTCTTTGCCGGCAGGGGCGGTGACGGTGTCGCCGTGGGCCGCGACGGCGTTTGGCGGCTTCAGAAACAGCAACGGCCGGTCCGGAACGTCCGAATCCATCTCGTCGGCGTGATCGGCGTAGTTGCGCCCGATACAGACGATCTTCGAGGGCTCGCACGGCGGGAGGACGTCGATCGCCTCGTCCTCGAGGCTGTAACTCTCGTTCCCGAAGCGGACGTCTCCGTTCTCGAACTCGCCGCGGCGAACCGCACCGGCCGGATCGCGGAAGCGAACGTATTTCATGGGAGAGGGGTCGTCTCCGGAGGGGAAAAACGTTGAGATGGCGGCGGCGTTCGTTGGCTCCGAACCCTCGTTCAGACGTACGCCGCGAGTTCGTCGTAGGCCGTCCGCGCTGCCCGATCCGGTTCGTCCGGATAGGTGTACAACTCGAGGGTCGCGAACCCGTCGTAGCCGATGTCGTCGAGCGCGTCGAAGATCGCCCTGAAATCGAGGTCGCCCTCGCCGGGGATCCGGTGGTAGTGTTTCCCGCGGCGACCGCCGACGATGTCCTCGAGGTGGACGCCGGTGATCGAACCGGCGCTGCAACGGATGCTCGTCGCCACGTCCTCGCCGTAGACGGCCGCGTGGCCGACGTCGAGGTTTACGCCGAGCGCGTCCCGATCGATCTCGTCGATCACCGCGAGAACCTCGTCGGTGTTTTCGACCAGCAGTTCGGGCTCGAACTCGATCCCGACGTCGATCCCGCGGGGTGTGGCGTAGTCGAGAATTTCGTGGAGTGAGTCGTGGAGATACCGGCGGGCGTCACCGGGCGGCGTTCCCGGAAGCGGTCGGCCGCTGGCGAGACAGACCGCCGGCGCGTCGACGGTCTCGGCGAGATCGATCGCCGACTTCGTGTACTCGATCCGCCACTCGCGGGCGTCGTCGTCGGCCCGGATGACGCTCGGCTCGAAAAACGCCGACGGCGGCGCGTCGTCGTAGTACCCCATCGCCGTGTTGGCGTTGATATTCGACACCTCGAGGCCGGTCTCTTCGAGGGTCTCACAAAGCGCGGCCCGATCCGCATCGTCGAACTCGGGGAAGTACGCGTGGGGGCTGTCACCCAGCAGTTCGACGCCGGCGTAACCGTGATCCCCGATTCGGGACACCGCCTCCGGAAGCGAGTGGCGCGTGTACGCGTTCGTCGAGAAGGCGAGGTCGACCATGGCGTGCGTACACCGACCCGCCACTAAGCGGTTTGCCACGGTCGCGGTCGTCCTCGTCAGTGGGACGGTCGGACGCCGTCCTCGACTCGAGATGGGGTCTCGGTGACGCCACGTCCCTAACCAAGCGTTGGCGGCTGAAACGGACGACAAGGGATCGATTCCTCTCGGAACGGTTCTTTCGATTTAATACCGCGATGGATGGAACCGGGATAGGGCGAGTCACGCGGACGCGCCGTGGATCCGGGCTGGCCGATGAGAGCGCGAGCGTCTCGAAAGATCCGAGCGGTCCCGCGACCGGACGGCGTGTTCGCTCGAGCATCGTCCGAGCGATATCAATGAATCCGACCAACGAACCCGAACTCGACGCGGCGACGTCCCGTATCGGAGCACGATCACGACGGGCGATCCTGCAGGCACTCGCGACATCGGGGGTTGTGGCCGCGCTCGGCGGCGTAAGCGCACAGGAGGACGAAACGGCCGAGAACGGGGACGGTATCCCCGTCGCCGGCGACTTTCCCGAAGGCGAGACGGTCGGCCTGCAGCGGGTCGCGGCGAACCTTCCCGCACCGACCGACCTCGAGTTCGTCGAACTCGACGGCGAGGTACGTCACTTCCTCGCCACGCAGACCGGCCAGATATACGTCACGAACCTCGCTGACGGGGCGGCCGACGGCGAGACCGACGCCTCTACGGACCCGGCGGAAGACGCCGACGAAGAAACACCCTCCGACCGAGACGACGGTCCCTCCGAGTTCGTCTTCAACGGGGTCGTTCCCGGCTGGCTCGGGCTGGAACCGGACGAGATCGACGGGCGGGAGAACCCGACGCTCGAGTTGACCGCGGGCGAAACCTATCGGTTCACCTGGGAGAACGGCGACGGACAGCCACACAACGTCGTCATCCTCGACGAGACGGATTCCATTGTCGAGCGAACGGAGATCGTCCGGGAACTGGGCGAAACCCAGACCCTCGAGTTCGAAGCGACCGAGGAGATGGACCGATACGTCTGCGAGGTTCATCCGGGCACCATGTCGGGTCGAATTCAGGTCACGGACCCCGACGACGAGCCGGCGCAACCGGACGACGAGGTCGACGAGGATGTCCTGACGCCCGACGGAATGGAGCTGTTTCTCGATATCGAGGATCGGCTCGTCAGCCTCGGGATCGGCGAACTCGGCGGCTACGACGAACGCGGCCTGCTCGGGCTTGCGTTCCACCCCGACTTCGCGGAAAACGGCCGGTTTTTCGTCCGGTACAGCGCCCCGGAACGGGAAGGGCTCGGGTACGATCACACCGACGTCCTCGCGGAGTTTCGGGTCGACGACGACCTGACCGCCGACCCCGACTCCGAGCGGACCGTCATGGAAGTACAGCAACCACAGGACAACCACAACGGCGGTCGGATCGCCTTCGGTCCGGACGGCTACCTCTACACGTCACTCGGGGACGGCGGCAACGTCCACGACATCGGGATCGGTCACGGTGACGACTGGTACGACGACAACGAAGGTGGCAACGGACAGAACACGAGTGATACCCTGTTGGGCGGGATTCACCGCATCGACGTCGACAGCGAGGACGACGCGGCGTTCGGCGAGTACGGAATCCCCGACGACAATCCGCTCGTCGACTCGGCGGCCGATCTCGACGAATACTACGCGTGGGGCTTTCGCAACCCGTGGGGTATGTCCATCGACGACGACGGGCAACTGTTCGTCGCCGACGCCGGCCAGCATCGCGTCGAGTCCGTCTACGCCGTCGAGGAAGGGGGCAACTACAGCTGGAACGTCAAGGAGGGGTCGTTCTGTTTCAGCCCCGCTTCCCCGCTCGAGCCGCCGGAAACGTGTCCCGATCAGGTCGGCGAAGGAGCCGGCGAGGCAAGAGCCGGCGAACCGCTCCGGGACCCGATCGCCGAGTACCAACACACGCGGATCTCCGAGGCGTTCATCGACAGCTCGGTCGTCACCGGCGGTCACCGTTACGCGGGAGACGCGATACCCGAACTCGAGGGCGCGTTCGTGTTCGGTAACTGGAGCAGTCAGGGCGTCGCCGAGGCCGACGGCGAGGTGCTCACGGCCGTCGAACCCGAGACCGGCGATGCGGGCGGGAACGACGACCTCGTCGGTGTCGACGAGCGCTGGTCGCTCGCGGAACTGCAGTTCGAGGGGGCCGCCGGCGAATCGCTCAACCGGTACGTCTACTCGGTCGAGCGCGACGAAGCGGGCGAACTGTACGTTCTCGCGAACACCGACTTCCGGCCCGAACCCGAAACGGGAGAGGTCTACAGGATCGTCCCCGCCGAGGACGGCGAGGAGATCCCCGAACCCGAGGCCCCACACGTCATCGGCGACGGGGACCGTGGCGAAGCGCCGGACGAAGAGTCCCCAGAGGAGGAACGACCGGACGATCGCGACGATGACGACGAGGCGTTTCCTCAGGACGAGGACAACGGAAACGCCACAACGGACGGCGGCGACGGCGAGAACGCGACCGATCCCGTCGACGGCTGAGTTCGAACCGCGTTCGAGCGCGGCGGCCCCGTCCCACTATGTCACGTCGGCGACTCGCGAGAGGGCAACCGCCGGCCCGAGGAAGACGCCTGCGGCGATCCCCCAGCCGACCCCGGCCGCCGCGGCGAAGGCCGCATCGAGCAGGACGAGTCCGAGGACGCAGGCTCCGACCGCCGGGCCGATGGTGTCCGGCGTCGGATCGGCGTACGCATCCCGGAGCGGACGGCCGATCCACCAGCAGAACGCGCCCGCAAACCCGACGGCTACCGCGGTCTCGAAGCCGGACGGACCGACGACGGCGAGATACCAGCCGAAGCCGAGCACCGCCGTGGCCGCGCCCGCGGCGGCGACGGCGACGGCGGTTCGGGTGCCGCCCGCCGTCTCTCGATCGGCCATGAACGTGACGGCAGCGACGTAGCCGACGACGAGGGCCGGAACGGCAAGCGCCACTGGCTGTGACTCGAGGACGGCGACGGCGCTGTCGCCGACGGCAGTCGTTCCCAACACGACGTTCAGTCCCCGGGTCGCCCCCATCGCGAGGAAGCCGGCCGCGGTCCCCTTGAGGAGGCCGTCGTATGCGACGATAGCGACCGCAAGCAGGCCGGCGACGACGCCGCCCGGACGGCCGACACCGCCGAACGCGGCGACGACGGCCACGAGCAACAGGCCGAACCCGAGCCCGAACGCGGTTCGTCTGGGAACCCGGCCCGACGGAACGGGGCGGTCGGGGCGTTCGCGGGCATCGACGGGTGCATCGAACGCGTCGTTGAGCGTCGTTCCGCCGGCGTACAGCAGAACCGAGACGACCGCGAGACCGCCGATAGAAGCGATCGACGGCCGGCCGCCGGCGGCCGCGACCAGCGCCGCCCCGAGGATCACGTCCGGCGGGGCGGTAACGAGGTTCGGAAGGCGGACCAGTTCCGCGTACGCGAGGAGCCGCCGCTTGCGGCCGTCCGTCGCGATCCCGTTCGAACCGATCCCGGTGCCGCGGTCGGCGTCCTCGTTTCCGCGACCGTCGGCCACCCTACGCCCACCCGTGCTCCTCGAGATACGCCATCGCCTCGCGGGCCGTCTCGACGGGCGTTTCCTCGTAGGGATAAAGCTCGACCGTGACGAACCCGTCGTAGCCGCGGTCCTCGAGCGCGCCGAGGAAGGCGTCGACGTCCATTGCACCCTCGCCGAGCTGAGTGTGTTCGTGGGACCGATCCGCGGGGATGTCTTCGAGGTGGTAGTGGTTCGTATACTCCCACAGCTGGTCGACGAGTTCGGCCGGCTCCTCGCCGACGCAGTAGAAGTGCCCTGCGTCGAAGTTACATCCCACGCGCACCGCATCGATCCGCTCGAGCAGGTCGCGGAACTCGTCGCTGGTCTCGATCAACAGGTCCGGTTCGGGTTCGACGAGCACGTCGACGCCGACGATGGCGGCCCGCTCGGCGACCTCCTCGAGTCCCTCGACGAACGTCTCCATCGCCCACTCGCGGGACTTCTCGTCGGGCACCGGTCCGCCCGGTTCGATCGAAATATGCGGGATATCGAGGTCGGCCGCCGTCTCGAGCGCCGCGAGCGTGTAATCGATCCGACGGCGGCGATAATCCGCGTCCGGTTCGATAAACGACGGGTGATGGAAGTCCTCGATCGCCGTGAGCATGAACGCGTTGCCGTTGCTGACGGCGACGTCGTGGGTATCGAGGGCGTCCGCAACGCGATCGACCGCCGCGGCGGTCGCGGTCGGCGGGTACAGGTGGGGGTCATCGAGCAGGAGCTCGACGCCGTCGTAGCCCGCGTTCGCGATCGATTCGATCGCGTCCTCGAGCCGATACTCCCGGAAGGCGTTGGTGGAGAACCCGAACTGCATGCCTCAGGGCTCGTAATCGAAGTTCGGCGACTGGTCGAAGAACTCGTAGGGGTTCTCGAAGACGACCGTGCGGACGTCCTCGCGATCCCAGCCGCGATCGAGCATCATGTCGCGGGCTTTCGGGACCGCAAGCGGGTCCGACGGATCCCAGTCGGCGGCGCTGTTGAAGATCATCCTGTCGGTCCCGTACTCCTCGAGCAACTCGATCGCGGATTGGGCCTCGATCTTGCCGGGGTAGAGCGTAAAGCCGATCCAGCAGTCCGTCCGCGTCGAGATGTCGATCGTGTTCTCGGTGTTGTGGTCGATGACGATCCGTTCCTGTGTGACGCCCATCTCCTCGATGATGTCGACGATCAGTTCGGTCCCCTCGGGTTTGTCCGTGTGTGGCGTATGGACGATCACGGGCACCTCCCGATCCTCAGCGATCTCGAGCTGTTCGCGAAACGCCCATTCCTCGTCGTCGGTCATCCCGTCGAAGCCGATCTCGCCGACGCCGACGACGGGGTCGCGATCGAGGTACTCGGGAACGCGGTCGACGACCGTCTCGGCCATCTCGCGGTAGTTTGCCTCCTTCGGTTCGAGGCCGATCGTGACGTAGTGGTCCATTCCGGCCGCACGCTCGGCGCGATCGGTCTCGTGGTCGATGATCTGCTCGAAGTAATCGAAGAACGATCCCGCGTGGCGTTTGTCCTGGCCGCTCCAGAACGCGGGTTCGATACAACACTCGATGCCCGCCCGCCGCGCCCGCTCGTAGTCGTCGGCGGAGCGCGAGACCATATGCATGTGCGGATCGATGATTCGCATAACCGCTGTACAACGGGTGGCTGACTTGGGGATGCCGTTCGTTCGATCGGAAACCCCCGATTGTGAGCCGACGGCGACCCGACACCGGACGCAGAACCCGTGATTACCCGCTCACAACCGGGCTTTACCCTCGCTACGGCGGTCATAACAAAACCCGTCCGGTCCCGAGTGGACTCGGAATGAAAGGTCTCGAGCGACCGTCGGCGGCATCGCGTTCGAGTTCGTCTCCCCTCGAGCCGAGCGGTATCGAGGGGGCACGTTCGTCGACACGGGAACGGAAGCGACAATGAGCACGGAGACACCAACGGGCGCGGCTACCGACGACCGAACGGGCGTCTGGCTGATCGGCGCGCGCGGAAACGTCGCAACCCTCTCGATCGTCGGCGCTCGCGCCATCGCCGACGGACAGGCGGGAACCGCCGGGATGGTCACGGAACGCGACCCCGTCTCGCAGCTCGCATTGCCGCCCGTCGAGGGATTCGTCTTCGGCGGCCACGACATCACGACGGAGTCGCTCGTCGATCGGGCCGAGCGCCAGCACGAACGGAACGGCGTCCCGGACGGAGAGACGCTCGCGGCCGTCCGCGACGACCTCGCGGCGATCGACGAGCGGATCGAGGTCGGCACGGCGATCAACTGCGGTGCCGCCGTCGGCGACGAGAGCGATCAGTTGGATCCCTCCCTGTCGATCCGGGACGTCGTCGGTCAGATCCGCGACGACTACGGGACGTTCCGCGAGCGACACGACCTCGACCGGCTCGTGGTCGTCAACGTCGCCTCGACGGAACCGGAACTCGAGACGCCCGAGGCCTACGCGACACGCGACACGCTCGAGGACGCCATCGACGGGAACGACCGGGAGCTGCCGGCGAGCGTCTGTTATGCGTACGCAGCGCTCGTCGACGGCCATCCCTACATCAATTTCACCCCGAGCGCGGGCAACGCCCCCGGCGGCCTGCGGGAACTGGCCGCCGAGAACGGCGTTCCACACATGGGGCGGGACGCAAAGACCGGAGAGACGCTCGTCAAATCGGCGCTCGCGCCGATGTTCGCCGGTCGCAACCTGGGTGTGTTAAGCTGGGAGGGCCACAACATCCTCGGCAATCAGGACGGACTCGTGCTCGAGGACGAGGCGAACGCGGCGGGGAAGCTCTCGAGCAAGGGGGACGTCCTCGAGGCGATCCTGCCGGACATCGGCCACAACCGGGTTCGGATCGACTACACGCCGTCGCTTGCGGACTGGAAGACGGCGTGGGATTACATCCACTTCGAGGGGTTTCTCGGAACGGAAATGACGATGCAGTTCACCTGGGAGGGGTCGGACTCGGCGCTCGCCGCCCCGCTGGTGTTGGATCTGGTTCGGTTGATCGCCCACGCGGACGACCACGGCGAAGGCGGGCTTCAGCCCCACCTCGCGTCGTTTTTCAAGGCCCCGCTCGGTGTCGACGAACACGATTTCTCCCGGCAACTGCATCGGCTATACGAGTACGCCACCCGCCACAGCTAACCGCCTATCGACGATTCACATGACAGCGTTTACCGCCCCGGAGACGGCCCGCATCGAAACTGCTGACCGCGTGATCGTCCTCGACGTCGTCGGCTTGCAGCGGGATCATCTGGATACCGATCGGACGCCGAGACTTCGCTCGCTCGTCGGCGACGAACGCGTGACCGACCTCCGGCCGCCGTTTCCCGCGGTGACGGTGCCCGTCCAGACGACGCTGGCGAGCGGTCGGGAACCGAGCGAACACGGCGACGTCTCGAGCGGCGAGTACGACCGCGAGCAGGACAGTGCCGCGTTCTGGGAGCGCGACCGCGGGAACCGCACCCGTCTCTGGGAAGCGGCCAGCGAGGACGCCGGACTCACGACCGGTGCCCTGTTCTTCCAGCACCTGATCGGCACGAGCGCCGACGTCGCGGTTACGCCCTCGCCGATCGAGGACGAGCACAACGAGATCCTCGAGATGAACTGCTGGACGAACCCCGACGGGTTCTACGACGACCTCCGGAAGACCCACGGCCACTTTCCGTTGCACAGCTACTGGGGACCCGGCGCGAGCGCGGAGAGTTCCGAGTGGATTCTCACGGCCGCGCGCGAGACGGTCGAGCGGTTCGACCCCGACCTGCTGTGGGTGTACGTTCCGCATCTGGACTACGTCGGCCAGAGCGACGGCCCGAGTTCGGACGCGTTCGACGCGGAACTCGAGGCCGTCGACGACCTGCTCGGTGACTTTCTCTCGTTCCTGTCGACGACCGACCGCTGGGACGGAACCGCCGTCGCCCTCCTCAGCGAGTACGGCTTTCACGACGTGGATCGGCCGGTGTTTCCCAACCGCGCGCTCCGCGAGGCCGGCCTGCTCGAGACGGACGCCGACGGCGACGTCGACCTGCCGCGATCGGACGCGTTCGCCATGGTGGATCATCAGATCGCCCACGTCTACGCCGACGAGGGCGCGCTCGCGGAGGCCCGCGCCGCCATCGACGGGCTCGGGGGCATCGACGCGGTGCTCGAGGGGGCGGACGCGGCCGCGCGCGGGGTCGATCACCCGAACGCGGGCGACCTCGTCCTCGTCGCGGATCGGAACGCGTGGTTCCAGTACTACTGGTGGTCGGATCGCGCGGACGCGCCGCCGTACGCGACGGCGATGGACATTCACGCAAAACCCGGGTTCGACCCCTGTGAGCTGTTTTTCGGCGACGATGGACTGGTGTCGCTCGACCCGACGAACGTCAGTGGCTCCCACGGTCGCGTCGACGAGTCGGCCGACGGCTGTTTCGGGCTCGGCGGTCCGGCGGCACCCGACGTCGAGTTGGCCAAGCCGCTCGATGCGACGGCCGTCACGCCGGCGCTCGTGACGTTGCTCGGCCTCGAGGACGACCTCTCGCTCCCGCTTTCGGCGGCGGCCGAACGGAGCGAGTGAATCCGTCGGCGGCGTCTCGAGTCCCGACGAAGCCGGGAGGACGTGACGCTGAGCTGAGTACGTGACCACATGGCACTACGGACTCGGAACGGAACGCTTTTTACTAGGCCTCGGCAAGCAATGAGTGCGCACGCTCCGTTGGTGTAGTCCGGCCAATCATTTCGGCCTTTCGAGCCGATGACCTGGGTTCAAATCCCAGACGGAGCACTACAGCGAACGCAGTGAGCGAAGCGCGCACGGATGGGATTTGAAACACGGAAATCCGAGCGAAGCGAGAATTTGCATCGGGTTCAAATCCCAGACGGAGCATTCTTCTGAACGAGTTTTACGAGTGAGCGAAGCGTACACGGATGGGATTTGGATCGGAGAACCGCGAGCGAAGCGGGCGTTTCGCGTGGTTCGACTCCTGTCGGGGCAGTTTTCGGTGACCGATGTTCGCGAGCAGAACCCACGGTCTCGGCGGCGCTCGGGTTCACGGCGGCCTCGAATACCTTCGGGCTGGCGATCGCCGTCTCGGTTGCGGTGTTCGGCGTCGCGTTCGCGATCGTGGTCGGCCCGCTCATCGAATCCCGGTCTCGCTCGCACTCGTCTACGTCGTGCTGTACTTCCAGCGTGCGTTCGATCGGGACGTGCCCGAGACGGGACGGATCGGCGATCCGACCGGAACAACCGTCTCGGAAGCCGGTTGACCGACGCGACACTGGTACATGAGCGACACACCTACGCGGATCGCGTTACAGCCCTGTTCGACGAACTGTCGGTTACCGGTGTACGTTGATCGAAGGGGTGTGCCGGCCGAGACCGAGACGTTTCACCGCGGTTCCTTCTCGAGCCGTCGAGAAATCGGCTTCGACGGCGATCCCCTCGTTTGAGTCGCCTCCCGATCACGATCACCGAAGCGTAACGGAACCGGGCCTTTCGGGCCGATGAGCGACGTTCGAATCCCGGACGGAGCAGCCGGACAGCGCCATCGCTACACGGGGTTCACGATTTTTCGAAACGGACCGACGTCCCGTCAACGGTAACAGAAGTGCAGATCACATCATATTTTTGATGGGTGTTGTAAGTGGGTCTCCGTCGGTACGGGCCCAGATGAGTCCGATGAGGTGTTGAAACACTATCAGTGAAGTATGTAATGTTCCTGCATGGATTCTGTTGCCGGAAATTGATAGACTGCTTTCACACTCCGGCCTCGGACTCTCCCCGTTACGGACGCCAAAATGCGTGAGGCGAATCAGTCACCGACCGAAGCGGGCGGTATCCCCGTCGAGAATGATAGCGTTCGTCTCGGGGGTTCGTACACATGAAACGTAACAGCGTATCCGGTCATCCGAACACGACAGTATCGAGGACTCTCCCCTTTCGTTCACGGCAGGTCGATCCGTCGATCGATCGAGGGTCCACCGTATTCGAGTGGGGGGGACTCACCATCGAGAGCAGTGTCGGACTCACTCTGCGGGGTGATCGCGGATGAGCGAAAAACCAGCATCGGCTTCGGAACTGGTCAAAACGGTTCCCGGCGGTGAGACGATCCACGGTGCGCTTTACAGATACGGGTTGGGTATCCTGTTCGCCGCGAACGTCTTCGGCGCGGGATCAGTGTATATCCTCGCCGACACGGGGGCGAACTTCGCGTTCTCGCTCCTGTGGGTCCTCCCGCTCGCGTTCCTCATCGATATCGCGCTCCACGACATGAGCGCCCGCCTCGCGGTCGCTGACGAGCCACTCGCGGAGTATCTCGTCGATACGCTCCCGATCGGTGGCACGACGCTCGTCGTGTCGATTTCACTGCTGTCGGCGCTGTGGGCCGTCTCGAACTACGCGGTCGCGGGAGCGGCGCTGGCGTGGCTCCTGCCGGGACTCGACAACGTGGTCGTCGGCATCGTTCTCGCCGGCGGCGGCGGCGTCGCGATCGTTCAGCTCAAAGTCTACGATCGCGTCGAAGCGGCGATCGCAGCCGCCGTGTTCGCCGTGTTCGGCTCGTACGGGTTGCTCCTCGTCGGGCTAGACGTGCCGTGGCAATCGGTCGCCGCCGGACTGCAACCGGCGATCCAAAACGAGATCGGCTATCTCACCGCGGTCATCGCCCTGCTGGGGACGACCGTCTACTGGCCGAACTTCTTCATCCAGTCGAGCATCAAGCCGACCAAGGAGTGGACCGACATCTGGCGGTACAGGCGGGACAACGCCTTCGGTATCGCCACGACGCTCACTATCGGTAGTTTCGTGATGATCGTCTCCGCCGTTACCCTCTCGGAAGGCGAGATGACGCTGACAGGTCCCGGAGAACCGCTTGCGGCGATTCTCGGCGAATACGCACTGATCGTGTTCGTCCTCGCGGCGTTTCTGGCGAGCATTACGTCGGCGACCGGGACGCTGTTCGGGGCCGGGTTCATGATTCCACAGTCGATCGGCCAGCCGACGGTCTTCGGCGATCGCGGGTTCAGACGGACGGTCATCGCCCTTATCGTCCTCTCGGCGATCGTTGCCCTTCCGTTGCTCGTCTCTACGGGCTTCGGTCCCGTCGAGATGGCGATCATCATGCCGGCCGTCAACGGTGCGATCGGACTGCCCGTGACCGTCTTCGCGCTCATCGGTGCCGTCAACACCTACGACGATGTCGAGTGGTACGAGAACGTGGGATTTCTCGCCGCCGGGTTCGTCCTGCTTGTCGGGAGCCTCCTTACGGTTCAGTCGCTCTACGAGACGATCGTGACCATCCTCTAACCGAGGACCGCCTCGAGAACGCCCCCTCGTTTCGAGGCCGACGACAAGCCGGGTTCGGTCCCGTTCGAACGACCGGCGGACACGGCTCGCCGGTGGGTATGAGGTTTTTCGGGTATTCTTGGATTCTTTTGAACACCCACCGACATAATTGGTGATGAACTATAGTAATTAGCTGTTTTTGGCGGAAACGCCCGCTCCCCGGCCCCTTTCGTGGGTCGGCACTGAACCGAGCGTCGGCCACGGCGTTTCGGATCGGCTCCGACCAATGCGTCGTTGTCGATTCCTAAATCATTTCCGCCCAATACTGAACAAGTATTTTGATATCCAGCTACGAATAAACAGATGACAACCGGCGAAACCGTGACAACGACTAATGAACGAGATATTGTCTGTTGTTATGTGCCATGGCATACGGTACCAATCCAGAGCGCAGGTATAGCTACGGTGAAGTAAGCGACCAGGATCGACGGGAGTTTCTGAAGGCACTCGGGATCATCGTGGGTGGCGGCGTTGCCGGTGCGACGCTCCGTGACCTCCGAAGCGAAGTCTCGAGCGGTGCCGCGGGCGGACTGGCGGAGATGGGGAAAGCGGTGCAGGACGGGCTTACAGGCACGCTCGACGCCACGCTGTTGAGCGAAGAGCTTACGGCACTGACCGAATCCTTCGACCGCTTGCCCGAGATCGCCGCGATGGGCGTCCCGGACGCGGGGGCCAGCGCGTACCAATCGCTGACCGGCCCCGCCTGGACGATCAACGACCACCTGTCCGAGGTCGGCTTCTTCGCGAGCGCGGAGGAGAACCTGCCGGCGTTTACGCCGGAACACATCGAGGAGACGACGCGACAGCTCCTGCACATCGACTCGCTTCCGGCGACGCTCTCGGAGGTCGGCTTTGCGGAACAGGAGCAGACGGCGCTCGTCGTCAACATCGTCAACGTACGCGAGCAACTGTCGTGGTGGATGGCGACGCCGGACTATCCGCCGGCGGACGCCGTCGACGACGGCGTCGTCCACGAGTACGTCGCGCCGTTGCACCAGCGCGCGGCGGAGGGGGCGCTCCTGTGGATCGACGGGCTCGATCACTTCCTCTGGCAAAACGACGTGTTGCTCACCGAGGAGATGATCGATAACGGACTCTGGGACGTCAAGTCGATGCTCGGCGGCTACTACCTGCTGGGCTCGGCCGCACACGATCTCGCGACCAGTGAGATCACCGACGAGCACCTCTCGGCGCTGACGAGCGGCAGCACCGCGATCATGATCATCGGACAGGAGTTCCTCCGCAACGACGTGATCCAAATTACCGACGACATGCGCGCTCCCCTGGAGGTGAGCCGCTAATGACCTACGAAACCCCCGAAACGGAGCACATCGCTCTCCCGGACGACGCACCGTGGCACGAAAAACCGGGCGAATCCCACGTCGCACAGGGCAATACCGACGCGATTCCGGAAGTCGACGTCACGGAGGAGGACCTCCGGCAGACGAAAGAGGAGGAGACCAACTGGCTGCTTTTCGGCGGTGCCTACGAGAACCAGCGCTACACCACGGCCGAACACATCACACCCGAGACCCTCGAGGAGATCGAACTCGAGTGGCGGATCGATCTGGCTCCGCCGCAGGTCCTCGAGGAGAACCCGAGCCACGAGTTTCAGGGGTCGCCACTGGTCGTCCACGGCGATCCGCCGATCATGTACACGACGGTCGGTGCCGACCAGCTCTACGCGCTGAACGCACGGACCGGCGAGAAGCTCTGGGAACACTTCTACGAACCGGCCGTCGGCTACTCGGAGGACGCGCCGCCGGCCGAGCGTGGTCCGGCCGTCCTCGGCGATACCGTCTACAAGAGCACGCTCGATCTGGGCGTCATCGCGATCGATCGCTACACCGGCGAGGAGGAGTGGTACTTCAACGGGGCCGCGGCCTATCGCGGCGAAGTCGCCGACGACCTCATGCACGAGGAACTCCAGTGGGAACGCGAGCGGGGGTCGACCTCCTCGTTCCCGCCGCTGATCTACGACGGAACGCTGATGAAAGGCAGCTTCGGCGGCGAGTTCGGCGTCAGTGGCTTCTTCGACGCGATCGATCTCGAGGGCAACCCCCAGTGGCGGTTCAACATGACGCCCACCCACGAGTGGGTCGGCGAATCCTGGCGACACGGCGGCGGCACCGCGTGGCCGTCGGGCGCGATCGAACCCGAGGAGGGAACGGTCGTCGTCCCGTGTGCCAACCCCGGCCCGTGGTACGGCACCGTTCGCCCCGGGTTCAACCCCTTCACGTGCGGTAAGGTCGGGATCGACATCGAGACGGGCGAGTACGAGTGGCACTATCAGGACATCCCCCACGACTGGTGGGATTACGACTCCTCGCCGCCGCCGCTGGTCTTCGAAGAGGAACACGACGGCGAGCCGACGAAGTTCGCCGCGTGGCCCTCCAAGACCGGCTGGGTCTTTACGGTCAACATGGAGACCGGACAGCTCCACCAGCGCAGCGAGGAGTACGTCCAGCACGTGAACACGTTCACGCTGCCGCCGTACGAGGACCTCGAGAACGCCCCGTGGATGATGCCACACCTCTCCGGCGGAACCAATCCACAACCCAGTTCGTACGACCCCAACACGCGGACGATGGTCGTGAAAGGGACCAACACGCCGATGGCGCTGTCGTGGTACGAAACCGAATACGAGGCCGGCGAACGGTACATGGGGATGGACATCGCCACCGCCGAACCGCCCGAGGAGGCCGAGGAGCCGGACGATCCGACCCTCGACGCCGAGGAGGTCGCCGAGGAGGAAGACCCCCACCTCGAGGCGGAGGTCGACGAGGGAGAAGAACCGGAGGGCGAAGACGTCGAGGAGGCACGGGACGGAGACACGGAGGGCGCGGCGGACGAAGACGAGGACGAGGGACCCGTCGTCGGCGAGGGACGACCCAACTACCCCCGGGAGTGGAACGGCGCGACCGGCGTGATCGCCGGCATCGATCCCTACTCCGGCGACGTGAAGTGGCAGGAGTGGTACGACTGGACCAACTACGCTCCCCGTGGCGGGTCGTTCACGACGCCGACCGGACTCGTCTTTGCGGGGACGCCAAACGGCCTGATGGTCGCCTACGACGTCGAGACGGGCGACCGACTCGCCGAGTACGAGGTGGCCGACCACGGGGTCGACGGCGCGCCGATTACCTGGGTCGATCCCCACGAAGAGAAACAGTACATCGCGATGCCGGCCGGCGGCGGCCACCACACCGACGTCGAACTGGGAACCACGCTCGCCGTCTACTCGCTCGAGATCTGACGGCGTTCCCCGTTTTTCGAAGCGTCGGTCGCCCCGGGGCGATCAGTGTTCGTACCGCTCCTGCGGGACGATCCGGTGGACGGATCCGTCGCCGTCGGTGACGGACGGCGTCGTCGAGGTGAGAACGTAGAGTTCGCCGTCGGCGTCCCGGCCGAATCCGTATACGAGCCGGTTGAGGTCGCCGTCCCGGACGATGTCGTCGGTGTCGTCGTCCTCGCCGACGGCTTCGACGGTCAGTTCCTCGATCGGCCACAGCCCGTCGTCGGGCTGCGGAGCTTCGTCGTCTTCCTCCGGCGGGTCGATGAAGAAGTCGTCTTCCTCCGCGTCGTCCTCGGCTTCGATCGCAGCGTTCTCGTCCATCCACTCCGTCGGCGGGCGCGCGAGGAGCAACCGTCCGGGCCCGTCGCCGTTCCGGCTCCAGTCCCCGAAGACGTACGTTCCCGTGAGGTCGCCGATCTCGTCGCTCTCGTACACGTAGCCCCCGACCACGGCCGTCCCGAACGGCTCGCGATCGATCTCCTGCGGATACTCGATCACCGGGTCCAACAGCGGTTCGCCGCCGCGAACCGAGTCGGGGGTCTCCTGCGGACACTCCTCTGGCGGCTCCGTCGGGGAGTCCGTGCTGAAACAGTGGGTCCCTTCCTTGACGTTCCAGGCGTAGTTTCCGCCCTGTTCGACGTGGTTGACGCTCTCGAACAGTTCCTGTCCGACATCGGACGCCAGAAGCGCGCCCGCTTCGGTGAAGCTCATCCCCCACGGGTTGCGCATCCCCCACGCGTAGTATTCGTCGAGGTGATCCTCCTCGTCGACGAGGGGGTTATCGTCCGGAACGCCGTAGGCGCGGTCGTCCGACTCGGTATCGACGTCGAGCCGGAGCATGCCGCCCAGCAGGTTCTCCTCGGTATCCTGTCCGTTCCCGCCCTCGTTTTCGTCGTACCAGTCCTCGACGTGGCCGTCGCCCACGTCGTTTGCGCCGCCGCCGTCGCCGGTGGCGACGTAGAGGTAGCCGTCCGGCCCGAACGCGATCGGCCCGGCATTGTGGTTGAACTGTGGCTCCGGAACCTCGAGGATCGTCCGCTCGGAGTCCGGGTCGGCGGCCTCGCCGTCGTCCGTCGCCTGGAATTCCGCGAGGACGAACGTGTGATCGTACTCCTCTGGCGTTCCCTCCCGCGGCGGCGCGCTGTAGCGGACGAAGAACCGCCCGTTCTCCGCGAAGTCGGGATGGAACGCGAGGCCGAGCAATCCACGTTCGTCGAACTCCTCCCGAAGGTCGACGAGGCGGTCCGAGACGTCGAGAAACGGTTCCTCCTCGAGGCCGTCTTCGCCGTGGACGTATATCCCGCCCGTCTGATCGACGATAAAGCGCCGGTCGCGCTCCTCGTCGGCGATCTTGAACTCGACGGGCGCGGTCAATCCTTCGGCGACGGTCTCGAGGCCGACGGTCGGTCCCTCGCCGACGAGGTCTGTCTGTGTCTCGTCCCCGTCGCCCTCGGCGACGAGTTCGATCTCGCCGTTCATCGAGGAGCGATGCGGCCCACAGAAGTATTCGACCATTCCCTCCTCGGCGGTGAACTCGACGGTCTGTGTCTCCCCCGAGGTGGAGACGATCTCGCTCTCGACGAATCGCTCGTCGTTCTCGTCGACGATGACGAAGTTGTGTGGTGCCCCGTCCAGATTCTCCCAGACGAGCGTGTACTCCTCGCCCGCGACCAACTCGAGGGTCGGGTTCCGTTCGTCCGCGATCTCGTCGGGCGCGACCCCGACCCAGTTGCTCACCCGTCCGCCGAGCTCGATATCCGCGTCCGGTTCGTCCTCCTGTGCCGTCGCAGTCGCGCCCAGCCCCGCGATGGACGTCGCCGCAGCCGATTGCAAAACGATGCGTCTCGATACCGGAATACGTTCACTGTCGCGCATTGTGTACCCCTACTGACAGCGGTCGGAACGCCACGTCTCGGCGTCTCCCCGTCCGGTCATAAACCGCCGCCATCGTTGCTCCGCTAACCTCGACTTGTCCGATCGGCGATGGAACAAGGCGGATTTGTCGGTCGGTAATACGTTCTTTCCCGCCGATTCGGCCGCGTCGTTCGAGCGGGAGGCTCGAACCGGTATCGGCCCACCGACGGATCGTCGACGACGTCCGTGATCTCCAGTGGACCGGCGGAGGCGTCGTATCAGTGATCGATCCCCGGCCGCTGGAAGGTGGTCTCGTCGGTCGTTGGATCCGCAAGCGCCGCCTCGATCTCGGCGGCCGCCAGAATTTCGTTTCGGTCCGGTTCGTCGTCCCGCCTGAAGTAGTAGGTGTCCGCACAGCCCGCGACCATCTCGGAGAGCGGTCGCTCGTCCTCGTGAACGACGGAGACGAGGTCGCCCGTCACCGCAATCAGGACCGCGTCCGACGGTTTGTGGAGGGCGTCTCGAAGCCGTTCGACGGTGCAGTCTTCGGGCAGTTGCAGGTGCACACCGTCGACGGTCACCCATCGTGTCTCCATACACCGGCGTTGGCGCGTCGTCCCCTATACCGTTGTGCCCGCAGCTACAGGCCGCTTACTCCTGAACCGGTTCCCCGGAGTCGGAGCCGGCCGTCACGGCCAGCTCACCGAGGGAGCACTGAAAACGCTTAGGGGGTCGCGCCCGGTAGCTCGAGTGTGAGCGAGAATCGCGTCGTTCAGGGGCGAATGGTTACGGCCGAAGCGCTCGCGGAACTGATCGAGGGCGAATCGGTGATGGAAGCCGAATCGATCGAGGAAGCCGACAGGGAGTGTCCCGACTGCGGGGGCAACGTTCTTGAAGTCGGCTACATGCCGTCGGTCACCGAGTTCGTGACGGGCCGGAAGTGCCAGGACTGTGACTGGAGCGAGACCGACCGGGACTGATCGGGAACGGTCGCGTTTCGGCACCCGGAGCCGCTCGAGTGCCGACAGTTGCGCGTCGAAGGATTATCCAGTTGACGCGTGAACTGTGGCTATGCGTTCGCCGACGGTCCTGATCACGGGCTGTGCTTCGGGTATCGGAACCGAAACCGCCCGCGCGTTCGACGAGCGCGGTTGGACGGTGTACGCAACCGACCCGGATCGCGACGATCTCGAGGCACTCGCCGAACTGGGCTGTGAAACCGCCACGCTCGACGTCACCGACGCCGAGCAGGTCGACACTGTCGTCGAGCGAATCGACGACGAGACCGGGCGGCTCGACTGTCTGGTCAACAACGCCGGGTACGGACAGATCGGCCCCGTAGAGGAGGTTCCGACTGAGGCCGTCGAACGGCAGTTCGACGTCAACACCTTCGGCCAACACCGACTCATCAGGGCGGCGTTGCCGATCATGCGCCGCCAGGGACACGGCCGGATCGTCAACATCTCGAGCGTCTACGGCCGGACGTTCTTTCCCGGACAGGGCGCGTACACGGCGTCGAAGTGGGCCATCGAGGGGCTGAGCGACGCGTTGCGCGTGGAGGTGTCGGACCACGGCATCGACGTCGTCCTGATCGAACCCGGTCCCGTCGAGACGAACTTCGGGAACCGGGCACTCGCCGAGACGGACCGACTCGAGGAGACGGGTGCCTACGACTGGTTCTACCGGCTCTTCGACGAGGACCGGTACGATCGACGGTTCCTCGACAAGGCGGTCGGCTACATCCAGCCCGAGCGGGTCGCGGACGTCATCGTCGACGCAGTTCACGCGAAAAACCCTGACGCGCGCTATGTCGTCGGGCCGTGGAAGTACCAGCTGTGGCTTGGCAGCCTCGTCCCGACGGCTGTTCGGGACCGGCTTTTCGAGACCGTCAAACGATTGCCCTAACCTGCCGGCGGCGGCCGGCTTCCGTGGGCCGTCCGCGGGGCCGATCGCCGCTCGGTTACCAGACCGCGACCTCGAGTGCGACCACGAGCGCGGCGAGAAAGACGTGTTCCCCGTCGACGATGAACCCGTAGAACAGCGGGCCGCGGTCGGGTGTCGCGAAGGGGATGTAAGCGCCGACGTATCCGTTCATCGCGAGCACGACGAGGAAGTCGACAGAGACGACGCCGGTCCGGACGAGCGCGACGACGGCCGCGGCGACGACGACGTTCGCCGCCTGCGAGAGGAGCCGCGTCCACCGCAGACCGAGCGTGTTCGGGACCGTAGCGATTCCTTCCTCCCGGTCGCCTTCGATATCCTTGACGTCGAAGATCACCGCGGCGATGGTGATCATGGCGGTGACGTAGCCGGCCAGAAACAGCACCTCTATCGTCCAAAGCTGCTGGTAGTAGTAGCCGACGCCAAGCGGAAGCAGCCCCCACGCGGCCCCGACGACGAGGTTTTTCACGAGAAAGACGCGCTTGAGACCGCCCGTCGAGTACAGAAGGGCGACGACCAGCGGCAGTACCAGATACCCGGCTCCCGGGACGCCGAGTGCGACCGCGAGCGCGATCGAACCGAGATACAGGACGACGCCGGCCGCCAGCCAGAGTCGGCCGTACCGCCGCGTAAACGCCGCCCGCCGTGGAACGTTTCGCTCGTCCTCCTCGATGTCGGTAAACCGGTTGACGGTGTAGACGAACATCGTGACCGCGAAGACGATGAAAAACGGCAGCGGATCGAGTGGCAGTCCCGCCAGGACGACCGTCGTGACGACGACGCTCACCGTCGCCAGCGAGATAAAGAGGTTGCTATGGACGAGAAACCTGAGCGCGCCGGTGACAGACGACAGCCACCGTCGTGGCCGGTGTGTCGCGGTCGGGTTCGTCACGTCGATTCGGCAACCCCCCTAGAAAGGGATTGGCCGGGAGACGTTTCAATGCTGGGTCGCGGGGACGAATGCCGCCGTTTTCGACACGAGGGCGGCGATGTCGAACCGGTAGCCGGGATCTCACGCGAAAGCGGACGGGAGCGAAACGATGGCCGACTTCGGATTCTCTGGAGTCGATAGTCGTCGATGGATTCCCGCCGCGAGTGGAATCTAACAGGATTTAAGCAAGGTCGGGACGCCCGTTCGAATGGGCATGAAACTGCACGAGTACCAGGCGAAGCAGGTCTTCGCCGACGCCGGCATTCCGACGCCGGAATCGACACTCGCCTCCGACGTCGACGGTGTCGTCACCGCGGCCGAGGAGATCGGGTATCCAGTCGCAGTCAAAGCACAGGTACAGGTCGGCGGCCGGGGAAAAGCCGGCGGGATCGAACTCGTCGAAAACGAGGACGAGGCCCGCGAGGCCGCGGACTCGATCCTCGGGATGGACCTCAAAGGCTACCACGTCGACCGCGTCCTCGTCGAGGAGGCGGTCGATTTCACGAACGAACTCTACGTCGGGATCACGATGGACCGCGGCGAGGGCAAACCCGTCGCCATGGTCTCGACCAAAGGCGGCGTCAACATCGAGGAGGTCGCCGCGGAGGACCCCGACGCGATCGCCCGCGAACACGTCGATCCGTCCTTCGGAATGCATCCCTATCAGGCCCGCAAAGCCGTCTACGACGCCGGCGTCGATCAGGCCGTCGCGCGTGACGTCTCGAACGTTCTCATGACGCTGTACGATCTCTGGGAGAGCCGCGACGGCTCCGACGCCGAGATCAACCCGCTGATGGTCACAAGCGACGACGAGGTCATCGCGGCCGACGCCGTGATGAACATCGACGAGGACGCGCTGTTTCGCCAGCCCGAACTCGCCGAGATGGAAGACGAGGCGGCCGGCGGCGACGAACTCGAGCAAAAGGCCGACGAGTACGACTTCGACTACGTCCGGCTGTCCGGCAACGTCGGGATCATCGGCAACGGTGCCGGCCTCGTCATGACGACGCTCGATCTGGTCGACCACTACGGCGGCCAGCCCGCCAACTTCCTCGACGTCGGCGGCGGTGCCAAGGCCCAGCGCATCGCGAACGCGCTCGATATGGTCTTCTCGGACGACAACGTCGACAGCGTCGTCTTCAACATCTTCGGCGGGATCACCCGCGGCGACGAGGTCGCCCGGGGGATCAACGAAGCGCTCGAGCAGTTCGACGAAATCCCCAAGCCGGTCGTCGTCCGACTGGCCGGGACGAACTGGGAGGAAGGCATGGAGATTCTCAACGAGGACCTCGTGACGGTCGAACAGACCTTAGAGGACGCGGTCCAGCGTGCCGTCGAGTACGCTGGGGAGGTGAACGAACAATGAGCGTACTAGTCGACGACGACACGCGCGTCGTGGTACAGGGCATCACCGGCGGGGAAGGGAAGTTCCACGCCAAGCAGATGATGGAGTACGGCACCAACGTCGTTGCCGGCGCGGTCCCCGGCAAGGGCGGTCAGGAAGTCGAGGGCGTCCCCGTCTACGATACGGTCCACGAAGCGGTCGACGAAGAGAACGCCGACACCTCGGTCATCTTCGTCCCGCCGGCCTTTGCCGGCGACGCGATCTTCGAATCGCTCGACTCGGATCTCGACCTCGCGGTCGCGATCACGGAGGGCATCCCGACGCAGGACATGGCCCGGGTCAACAAGCGCCTCTCGGAGACCGACACGCGACTCATCGGGCCGAACTGTCCCGGCCTCATCACGCCGGGAGAGGCCAAACTCGGCATTCTCCCCGGCAACATCTTCGCCGAGGGGAACGTCGGTCTCGTCTCGCGATCCGGTACCCTGACCTACCAGGTCGTCGACAGCCTGACCAACCGCGGCATCGGCCAGACCACCGCCATCGGCATCGGCGGCGACCCGATCATCGGCACCGACTTCGTCGACGCGCTCGAGCTGTTCGAGAACGACCCCGAGACCGACGCGATCGTCATGTGCGGTGAGATCGGCGGCGAAGACGAAGAGGAAGCCGCCGCATACATCGACGAGCACGTCGACACGCCCGTCGCCGGCTTCATCGCCGGCCGTACGGCCCCGCCGGGAAAACGCATGGGCCACGCCGGCGCGATCGTCTCCGGCTCGGGCACCGGCACCGCAGAGAGCAAGATTTCGGCGCTCAACGACGCCGGCGTCCCCGTCGGCGATACGCCCGAAGAGGTCGCGGACCACATCGAGGAGTTCCTCGCCTGAGACCCGGGACGACTGCGGTCCCGTTCCCTGCTCGCCACCCGAGGGGCGATCGATTCCGGCGCTTCGATGTCGTTACCTGTGGGAGGACGTCAATCGGCTCGTTCCCACCGTCCGATCGTCAGGACGACGACGAACGCGAGCGCGATGACGCCGAGCAGTAACCAGTCGATGAGCGTCGTGCTTCCGTACGGCGACGACGGCGTCAACACTCGGGTAAGTTGAATCAACGCGACGACGAACAGCGCGAGCCCGAACACCGAGGAGATTGCGATCCACGCTCCGTTTCGAAGCGCCTCAGCCGTTTCCCGGGCGTCCGCGTCGCTTTGCTCCGTCGGTTCTTCCGGCGGGTCCGGCTCGGTTCGATAGGTGTGCCCCATGTTCGCATGGCCTCGTCGCAGTGACAAAGCTATGACTGGTGATAACCCTAGAACTCAACCGTTCGCAGTTACGCCCCTGACTCGCCACGGTCGTGCTCGGGCGGCCGTCGATACCCGGCACAACAACCATGGGTGAGCTGCCCGTGATCGTTCCCCGTGCCGGTACACATCGAGTGTGACGCCTGTGGCGACGCACACACGATCCCCGACCGTGCGAGCGATCCCGAAGCCGCCGGAACCGTCTGCCCGAACTGCGGTGCGCGGCCCTTCACCGTCGCCCGCAACGGCCTCGAGTGGCACCCCGAGCCGTAACCGGTCGTGCTCGGGCCGACGGACGGTGGGACGTCGATCCCGCGCGGCGGTCGATCGCCTGCCGGAGAGTCGGTTCGTCTTACAACCCGTCCGTCGTCCTGCTGTGTGAGCCCCGACTGGGCGGCGGTGTCGGTTTTTCCCGATCGCTGACGAAACTCGCCAGCGAGGTCGTCGAGAAGCGGTGCGAGCATCCGACACGGGCCACACCAGTCGGCTGAGAAGCGATCAGCACGAGGTGATGAGCCGCGGGACGATCGGCGTGAATCGGGTCGTCGGGCGTGTCCACACCGGCACTGTCCTGCTCCGCGGCGTTTTCGTTCGTGGATTCGCTCGAGTTCCGACTCGATGTCGGAACCCGTCTCGGGCACGGTTTCGTCCGTATCGGACGGCGTCGGCGAACCGTCCCTAGAAGAGCCCCGTGAGCTTCGATCGAAGGCGACCGACGACTCCGTCCGGGTCGTCGCTGTCGTCGATCGGGCCGTCGTTGTCGGGGGTAGCCGCCGTGTCGATCGTCTCCGGGGCTCGGCCGTCCGTCCGACCGTCGTCCGCGCTGCTCTCCTCGTCGGCGGGACCGTCGGCTCGGCTCTTGTCGGCGGAGTCGGCCGCTATCGCTTCGAACACGTCGGCGTCGGCAGCGCCGCCGATCGGGCCTGTTTCCCCGGACAGCGGTACGCCGGCGGAACTGTCCGCTCGTTCCGCCGCGGATTCGGCGTCGCCGTCGGGGCCGCTGTCGGTTTCGCTCGAGGCAGGGTCGTCGGACCGTGGGGACGAACCGTCGCTCGCGTTCGAAGCTCCGGACTCGACGTCGGCGGCGTCGGGTTCGACTCCCGGCGTCCCTCCGAGGGAATCGGGGTCCGCCTCGTCCTCGATCTGCGGCTCGGCCCCGGTCTCTTCCCCGTCGTCGGTCTCTGTCGTGTCTGCGACGAGTTTGACCTGTGGCTCGTCGTCTTCGGGTTCCGTCTCGTCCTCGAGTTCGACGGTCGCCCGGTCGTCCGTCTCCGTGCCGGCGGGCTCGTCCCGCTCGGTTTCGGTGGCCGCCTGCTCGCGGTCGCTCCCGGCGGTGTCGCGTTCGAAACTCTCGGATTCCGCTTCGCCGTCGGAATCGGTTGCCGTCGAGTCGTCGGGATCGATCCAGAGGAACTCCTGTTCCTTTCGCCGGCCGGTAAGCAGGAGTTCCTCGAGTTCGTCCTCGTCGACGAGCAGATCGTCGTCGACCGGCGATTCGTGCTCCGGGTCCGGTTCGTCCGCGCTCGCGATGATGTCCTCGGGACTGTCCTCCGAGAGGAGCTCGTCAGTTGCGGTGTCGTCGACGTCGTCTTTGAGTTGGCCGAAGACGGCTGCCGCCGTCTGATCCTCGATATCGTCCGCATCCGACGGCGTCTCGCTGGACTCGGTCCGGCCGTCGTCCCGTTCGCATTGTGCTTCCCGGTCGATCGCCTCCCCCCGGGGCGATTCCTCCGCCAGCTCATCGAACAGTTCGTCGACACTCGAACCGACATCGACCCCGCCCTCACCCGATTCGCTCCCGATCGTACTATCGGTCATGCATTCACGATACTCAATTAGCTAATAATACGTAATCAACGTTCGGAATTTTTCCATCAGCGACTGATGAGAGAAGTGATATATTAGTGTAATGGCCGACGATCGGCTTCGGGTGACCGATCGGTCAGTGTTCGCTCGCCGTGAGACGACGGCGTTCGAGAAGTAGGACGCGGAAACACTGCGAGAGGCGTTTCCGGCGCGCCGAGTCAGGTGCGATCGACGAAGTCGACGATGTGCTCGGCGATCTCCTCGCCGGCGTCTTCCTGAAGGAAGTGTGCAGCCTCGTCGATCCAGACGTCCGGCTGTTCGCTCGCGGTCGGAATGTGGTTACGGAGGGGATCTCGAGTATCGGCCGTAATCGGGTCGTGCTTTGCGAAGAGGACGAACGCAGGGTTTTCCCACTCGGCGAGGCGCTCCCGCGCGTCGGCGAACAGTTCCGCGCCGGGGTCGTCGGGCGACTGCGGGACGAGGTCGGGAAACGTTCGGACACCGGCCATGTACCGCTCGTCGGGAAACGGTGCGCGGTAGGCGTCGACCACGTCCGCCGGGAGATCGCGGTAACAGCCGTTTTGGACGATCTCGCCGATATCGAGGTCCTCGGCGGTTGCGATCACGTCCGCGAACGCGTGCCAGGTCTCGGCCATCTCCTGTGTGCCGTCCGGAAGCCCGGTGTTCATCGGAACCAGTCGGGCGAACCGCTCGGGCTGGCTGGCCGCCAGCGGGAGTCCCAACAGTCCGCCCCAGTCCTGGCACACGAGCGTGATGTTCGTCAACTCGAGGGCCTCGACGAACGTTCGCACGGCGTCGTAGTGCATCTCAACGGTGTACTCGTCTCGGTCCTCGTATCGGTCGGAACGGCCACAGCCGATCAGATCGGGGACGACGACGCGGCCGCGTTCGGCCAGGATAGGCATCATTTTTCGATAGAGGAACGACCACGAGGGCTCGCCGTGTAGACAGAGAAACGTCTCCTCGTCTCCGCTTTCGTCCGCACTGCCGCCGGTTTCGACGTACGCCATCTCCAGTCCGCCGACGTCGACGTACTGGGGTTCGTAGTCGAAGTTCGGGACGTCCTCGAATCGCTCCGCCGGGGGACTGATGACCATGAACGTTGACACCACACACCTCTATTCAAGCGTTACGGAACGGGAATAAACGTCCCGATCGTTGCCGCTGTCGGAGGGAACCACACCGCGGCCGATGGATGTTCTGGCGGCGGCCCCGAAAACTCATGGAGACGCCGCGATATCTAGGCACAGTCGCGATCACGACAAGATACTTACCAGTTCGGCGAACAGGTGATCGTCTGCCCCGCCCGACCCGTCGCGTTCTCCTCGCTACCGTCGGTGGGATCGCGACCGCCGGGTGTCTCGATTCGACGTCCGATCCGTCGACGGACGACACCGACGATACGGCCGACTCGACGAGACTCGAGACCTACGAACTCGGTAGAACGGACGACGATGTCGACGCCACACCGGTGATCACCGAAACGCTTCTGCGGACCGATCACCGCCGGGCCTCATCGCACTCGCGCGCGAGCACGACGCCGATCGGGTTCGATTGGAGGAGTACGGCCCCACGTACTTGGATCTCGGCGATCGCACGGACCGCCACTACGTGTACGACGGCGACACCGACGCGATTTCGAGGCCTGACCCCGGGGACGATACTGACTCCTGACCACCTCGATCCCGTACCCGCCGACACCGCCGCGTCGCAACCGTCGTGACGATCCACAATCATTATAGTCTCGTTAACCGATGTCGAAACTGTGGTTTACGAGATAGGAAACGAGACGGTCGACGACGCACTCGAGCGGGTGCTTGCCGGCGAGCGACTCGATCGGACCGACGGGCTGGCGTTGATGGCCCAGCCGGTCGAGTCGCTCGCGGAAGCCGGCGCGGCCGTTCGGGATCACTTCGGCGATGGGACGGTCGACGCCTGCTCGATCGTCAACGCGAAGGCGGGCAACTGCGCCGAGGACTGTGGGTTCTGTGCGCAGTCGGTACACTTCGATACCGGCATCGATACCTACGGCTTTCTCGGCCCCGAGAAGGTCCTCGAAGCCGCGAAGCGCGCCGAACGCGACGGCGCACAGCGGTTCGGCATCGTCGTCGCGGAGAAGGGCGTCTCGAAGGAACACCGCCCCGAGGAGTGGGCGGAGGTCATCGAGGCGATCCGCCTCGTCCGCGACGAGTGCGATCTCGAGATCGACGCCTCGCTGGGCATTCTGACCGAAGCGGAAGCCGAAATCCTCGCGGCGGAGGGGATCAACCACTACAATCACAACATCGAGACGTCCCCGCGGTACTTCCCCGAAGTCGTCGACACGCACGACTTCGAGGATCGGGTTCGGACCCTCGAGGTGGCCAAGGCGGCCGGGATGGACCTCTGTGCGGGCGTCATCCTCGGGATGGGCGAGACTCCAACCGACCGGGTCGAGGCCGCAATCGCGTTGCAAGAGATCGGCATCTCCTCGCTGCCGGTGAACGTGTTGAACCCGGTACCGGGGACGCCGATGGCCGAGCGAGGCGTCGACATCACGACCGAGGAGATCGTCAAGACGGTCGCGGTGTACAAACTGCTCCATCCCCGTTCGCGGGTTCGACTCACCGGCGGCCGCGAGGCGAACCTCGCGCCCGAGGAACAACACCTTCCCCTCGAGGCCGGTGCCGACGGCCTGCTCACGGGCGATTACCTCACCACGGAGGGGCAGTCGCCCGGTGACGACATCGAGATCATCGAACGCGCGGGCCTCGAGCCGAACCGGGAGACCAACGACTTCGATCCGGAGGCGGTCAAGGCTCGCCACGGCGCGTCGACGGGATCGACCACCGAGACGGCAAAGACCGGCACCGAACCGGGCGACGATTGACGTATCGATTGCGAACCGACGACGACAACCGACGATCACCAGACATGGACGACGTTACGTTTGCAGTACTCGGAACCGGAGGTATCGGCCGACGAGCGCTCGAGGTCAGCCAGCACAAGGACGCGCTTACGCCCGTCGCGGCGTGTGACCGCCACGGCGTCGCCGTCGACTTCGACGGCCTCGACGTCGAGGAACTGCTGGCCGCGACGGAGGGGAACATCGACAACGAAGTGGCCACGGACGGCGGCGCGACGGCTGCCGGCGGCGGCGTCAAACAGCACGGCGAGAACCGAGGCGTCGTCGCCTCCGAGCAGGCGCGAACGAGCGAGGACCCCATTCAGGAGATCATCGACCGCGGTGACGGGATCGACGCCGTCCTGCTCGCGTTGCCGAACTACGAACACGACTTCATCCCGCGGACCGCCGACCGCTTCGTCGAGGGCGGCTACTCGGGAGTGATGATCGACGTACTCAAACGCTCGCGCGTGATCGACATGCTCGACGAACGCGCCGATGCGTTCGACGACGCCGGCATCACCTTCATCTGTGGCGCGGGCGCAACGCCGGGGCTGCTCACCGGCGCAGCGGCGCTGGCCGCCCAGTCGTTCGTCGAGATCGAGGCCGTCGACATCTGGTGGGGCGTCGGTCTCAAGTCCGGCTACGAGGACAACCGCGGCACCGTCCGCGAGGACATCGCCCACCTGCCCGACTACGACATCGAAACCGCACGCGAGCTTTCGGACGAAGAGATCGAGGCGATCATCGACGACCACGACGGCGTCATCGAGTTCGAGGACATGGAACACGCCGACGACGTCCTGTTAGAGCGCGCCGGGATCTGCGACGCCGAGGACGTCGAGGTCGGCGGAATCCTCGACGTGCGCAGCGACGAGAAGCCCACGACGACCACGGTGCGGGTCACGGGTCGGACCTTCGACGGCGAGACAGCGACGAACACGTTCCAACTCGGCGACGAGACGAGTATGGAGGCAAACGTCAACGGCCCGGCGCTTGGCTACCTGAAAGCCGGCGTCCGGCGGAACCGTGCCGGCGAATACGGCGTTTTCGGGCCGGCGGAACTGATGCCCGGTTTCTGAGAGCGACGCCACCGCGGCTCGAGGCGGTTTCGGGCCCGGGCGATCGGACGACGTGCAGGACGATACTGGCCCCGTCCGGACACGAGACGACCACGGACGGCAGCGGCTGCTGTGGCCGTCCACCGGCGGCTGATCCGTCCTGATCGGAACCGTGAAAGTGAAACCACGGCAACGACACCCTTTACTTCAATGGAAGACCGCGGGTTCGACCTCGGGGCCCGGCTCGGGACGCTCGAGGAGAACGAACTGAAACGATCGCTCTCGCCCGTCGACCGGGTCGCGGAGCGAGGATATTTTGCGGCTCCCTCGGGCGGTGACCTCCCGGTGCTCGAATCCGACGAGGTGCTGGTGTTTGCCTCGAACAACTACCTGGGGTTGACCGCCGATCAGCGCGTCCAGAACGCGGCCCGACAGGCCGCCGCGACCGTCGGAACGGGCGCGGGTGCGAGCCGGCTGGTCACCGGGGACACGCTGGCCCATCGGGACCTCGAGCGACTGCTGGCCGAGACCAAAGGGACCGAGCGAGCCCTGACGTTTTCTTCGGGCTACGCCGCGAACGTCGGGACGATCGCTGCGCTCGAGCCGGACGTCGTCTTCTCGGACGAACTGAACCACGCGAGCATCGTCGACGGCTGTCGGCTCTCGGGTGCCGAAATCGTCGTATACGATCACTGCGACGCGGCGAGCCTGCGGTCGAAGCTGGAAACGCGAGCCGCCCGGTCGGATTCGACCGACGAGGACGAGTCGTGGCTGCTCGTCACGGACTCGGTGTTCAGCATGGACGGGACGGTCGCGCCCCTCGGCGCTATCTGCGATGCCGCCGAGGAGTTCGGCGCGTGGGTGATGGTCGACGAAGCCCACGCGACTGGCCTCTACGCTACCGGCGGCGGCGTCGTTCAGGCGGAGGGACTCGAGGATCGGATCCACGTCCAGATGGGGACGCTCTCGAAGGCGCTTGCGAGTCAGGGCGGCTACGTCGCCGGTAGCGCCGCGTTGGTCGAGTGTCTGGTCAACGACGCGCGGTCGTTCGTCTTCTCGACGGGGCTGACGCCGCCGGCGGCCGCGGCCGCCAGCGAAGCGCTGCATCTCGCCCGGCACAGCGATGCCCGCGAACGGCTCTGGGAGAACGTCGCCCACCTCCGGGACGGACTCGAATCGCTTGGATTCGAAATCGCCGGGGAGTCACAGATCCTCCCCGTCCTCGTCGGGGACCGACGTGATGCCCTCGCACTCGCCGACGGGCTTCGGGACCGAGGCGTCATCGCGCCGGCGATCAGACCGCCGACGGTACCGGAGGGAACCAGTCGAATCCGGGTCGCCCCGATGGCGACCCACGAACAGGACGACATCGTCGCCTGTCTCGAGGCGTTTCAGGCCGCGGGCGAGGAGGTCGGACTCCTATGACCGCCGAAACGCGACCGATCGCCGTCGTCGGGACCGGAACCGGCGTCGGCAAGACCGTCGTCACGGCCGGGCTTACCCGTTGGCTCCGCTCGGCGGGACACGACGCGCGAGCGATCAAACCCGCCCAGACCGGCTGGCCGCCGGACGACGACGCTGGATTCGTCGCCGAAGCCTGTGCCGATCCCGACGCCGCGGTCTGTCCAAGATACCTCGAGCCCGCACTCGCGCCACGCGTTGCCGCCGAGGAGGCCGACGAGAAGCTCACCTACGAGTCGATCCTGACGGCCTGCAAGCGCGAACTCGAGCGAACCACCGTTCCGCTGGTCGAGGGGATCGGCGGGCTTCGGGTCCCGCTGGCCGGCGACCGCGAGGTGATCGACCTCGTCGCCGATCTCGAGGCGACGGCGGTCGTGGTCACGCTCTCGGGGCTGGGAACGCTCAACCACACCGCGCTGTCGATCGACGCGCTCGAGCGCCGCGGCGTCGACGTCCTCGGCGTCGTCTGTAACGAGTACGAGGGGAAGACGGTCGCCGAACGGACGAACCCGGCCGAACTCGAACGGATGACCGGCTATCCCATCGAGACAGTGCCGCGGCTCGAGGGCGAAGCGCCGCCTGAACTCGCCGACGGAGTGGCGGACGCTCTCTCCGCGGCGTTTCTGGAGCAGTTGCCGGTCGGAACCGAGCGCTGACCGGACCGCTTCGAGAATCAGTCCGCGGACGGCGTCGGTGGGCCTCCGTTGACGGCCGCAGCATCGCCGTCTACGGACGGCTCGGGGACGTCCTCCAGCGTCTCGACGAAGGAGGCGACGATCTCCGACTTCCGGTGTTCGACCTCGAGGTGGACCCGGAGGTCGATCCGTTCGTCGTATGTGTCCGTACAGAGCGGACAGTCGTGGTGGTCGGTCGGTGGCCCGTTCATCGGTGTCCACTGTCGACGTTCACCGACGTAATACTGTCGATCGTTCTACAACTAGATATGTTCGTGTTGAGAGGCGTATTCGGGCCGGGCGCGGGTCGGGACGCCACGCGGGAGCGAGCCGAAAACACCTACAGGAAGTCGTTGAGTCCGGACTGGTCGTCGTCCGGCTGTTGGGTCTCGGCGCTCGAGTCCGATTCCGTCGTTTCCGCGTTCGATTCGTCGCTCGAGGCCGTGAGCGTCTGCTGGTCACGGTCGTCGGAATCGGCGGATTCCCCCTCGTCGGCGGCCGTTTCCGAACCCGCGTCGTCGGGGGCGAAAAACGCTGTCCCCGAGTGCTCGACGGTTTCCTCGGTCCGCAGGTCCTCGGCGTCCTCGACGATCGACTGGACCTTGTTCGTGGTTTTGCCGCTGCCGGTGACGAACGAGACGTCGGCCTCGTCGAGTTCGTAGGCGGCGGCCATGCTGACGGTAAGCTCCCGGTTCTTGCAGTGGTGGGTCATCGCCGAGAGGTACGGGAGGATTTCCCGGCGTGCGGTTGCGACGCTCGTCCCTTCGCGTTCGGCGATGCGTTCCGCGATCCCGTCCCGGGTGTTTCGCGTCCCTTTCGTGCGGCCGAGCTTCGACCAGTAACTCGGGGGACCGTAGCGGGTCCAGCCGCCCTTGTCTTCGCGGCGGGAGGCGGCGACGCCGGCGGTCATGTTGTCCGTCGCGTACCGCCAGTAGGAGTAGTTCTGGGTCGAGCGCACCCGCCCGAGCCACCGGTCGGCGTTCGAGAGGAACTCGTAGGCGTCGGCCAGTTCCGCCCCCTCGTAATCCTTCGGGACGTTGTCCTCGATCCAGTTGAGCAGGTCGTCCGGGTTCTCGTCGACGTCGTAGGACGCCCGCAGCGCCCCTTCGGCGTCCGTCTCCTTGATGAGCGTATCGAGGTAGTCGAAGATCCCTTCGGTGGTGTCGCGCTCGCTCGTGACCACGTCCTCGACGGTCAGGCGCTCGGTTTCCTCGGCGACGGCCTGCAGGTCGTTGACCGCCGACCGCAGGTCGCCGCTCGTCGCCTCCGCGATCTTCTCGAGGGCTTCCTCCTCGAACTCGATGTCCTCACGGCGGCAGATGTCCCGCAGGACGGGGACGATCGAGCGCTTCGAGACGTCGCGGAACTCGATGGTCTCGCAGGCGTTGCGCAGCGACTGGCTCATGTCGTAGAACTCGTTTGCCACGAGGACGATCGGCTGGTTGGCGTCCTTGACGACGCGGGTGACCTCTCGGGAACCGCCGTAGTCGGCGTTGCCGTGGAAGTTGTCCGCCTCGTCCATGATGACGAGCCGACGGCCCGCTTCGCCGCCGGTGAGCGTGCCGCTTTTCGAGGCCTCGCCGGCGATGCGTTCGATGACGTCGGCCCCGCGGTTGTCGCTTGCGTTGAGTTCCATCACTGGCCAGCCCATGTCGTTGGCAAGCGCGTGGGCGGCGGAGGTCTTCCCGATGCCGGGGCTGCCGTGGACGATCACCGCGTCCCGGTGGTCGTCCCACGTCTCCGCCCACTCCTGCAACTGGTCGCGGGCCTTGTTGTTTCCGCGTACCTCCGACAGCGTCGTCGGGCGGTACTTCTCGGTCCAGTCGCTCATTGGGACGTGATTGGTGCGAGCCGCGTTTAGTGGTTGCGGAGCGTCACTCGTCGACCGTTTTCAGGTCGAGACGGGAGGCTACTCCATCGTACGTATCGTCGCTCGAGACGATGGTATCGCCGTTAGATTCGACGAGGTGAAGTGCGTCGAACGGGGTGAATCCGCGGTCTTCCACGTACGTCGCCGCCGTCACGACCGTCTCCACGTCACCGCGTACCTCGACGAGGTTGGCGGCGTTCGAAACGACGCGTTCGGTATCACGTTCCTCCCGGTAGGCGACCATCAGGAGTTCGATGAGCGTGAACTGGGACGTCCACAACTCGTCACGGTGTTCCCGGTATACCGTTTCAGCAGCATCCCCAAGCCAGTCCTCGTCCTTGATGAGCGCGAGGAGAAAATCCGTCTCCGCATACATCTATCGTCCGGCCTCGTCGATGGCGTCGTCACGGGCCTTCTCGCGAAGTTCGTCGGCCGACTTATCGACGTCCGCGAATTCGTCCCTGAGTGCCTCGAGCGGGTTGTCGGCGACCGGAACCAGTTTGACCCCGTCGGGAAGCTGAACGACGTGATATCGGTCCCCGTATCGCTCTCGGACCTCCTTCGGGAGCGTGAGACGACCGCGGTCGTCGAGCGCTACGTCTGACATACCTCGGTGTACGGTGGGCAAAGGTAAAAACGTTCCCCGATATATGGAAGCTACCCATTCCGTGTTCACTTGTCGGAGTTCGTCTCTGCATTCACGAACGACCAACGACGCATATTCGACGTTCTCAGTACATCGAAGCTACATCGTATTTTCCCGACTTCTCGGTCCAGTCGCTCATTGGGACGTGGTTGGAGTGAGTCGCGCTTAGTGGATGCGGAGCGTCACTCGTGGTCGAGGGTCTTCAGGCTGAGACGGATGGACCATCCACGTCCGACCCGTCGCTCGAGACGACCGTCCCGCCAATGATGGCGGTACCGTAGCGACACCGATGACTCCGTCACTATGTCCATCGACCAGAGTGGGCGTTCGTGGCGACTCGTTCAAGATCACCACCGATCGGGAGGTAGCTACCGGAGTACGTTGAACGGAACCGAGACGTACGTCCTCGTTTCGAATTGCCGATGATTGAACGAAGCAACCCCGTCGCCGAGGGGCCGCCCTCGACGTTCGAGTGTCCCCGTGACTGGTCTTGAAGCTAAATCTCGGGAATCCTTCAGTCTTTGTGCTTCTTCCGACTGGATGTCTTGCCTTTCGGTTTCAGTCTATCGCCAATCGTTCTACTCTTTGCCGCTCCCTGTTGGGCGTTCTTATTGGATTGATCGAGCTCTGAGGAAATCCGAGAATCGATTTTCATCTCGCCGTCTCCCTTTCCAACCTCGGGTCCGGTAACGGGGCCGTCTCCAGGTTCCGTAACAGGCTCTCCTTCGGGTGGTCCGGGCTCTTCTGGTTCCGTAACAGGCTCTCCTTCGGGTTCTTCTGGTTCTTCGGGTTCTTCGGGTTCTTCGGGTTCTTCTGGTTCTTCGGGTTCTTCGGGTTCTTCGGGTTCTTCTGGTTCTTCTGGTTCTTCTGGTTCAGTCACCATTTCCCTTACACAAAAGACGATGTGACTGATTGCAGGCTGTGGTGAACCGGGTATCGGTTCGCTGAACGTTCCGGTGAGCGGAGCGGGGCTGGTGTCCGTAGCGGTTTGTCCACCACCGAACACACAGATGCTTATCACCTCCCAAGACCCTCTGACGGCGTAATCGACTTCGATCGGCTCACACTCTTCACCGGGTTTATTCCGATAGTCGAGAATTTCGACGACGTTTTGCCCCTGATCCGGTGTCGGATCGAAGGAACAGGGTTCGTCGTCGGGCCTGAATTCGTATTTGCCGAACGCGTCTGCCTCGTCGGGACAGGTACACGGCGTTCCCGGTAACTCCTGTTGAGCCGCTACGGTCTCCGTTCCGAGAGCCCCAATGAATCCTGCGGTTCCGATACCCCGTAACAGCGTTCTTCGGTTGAGGATCGGTTCTTCGGTTGAGGATCGGTTCTTCGGTTGAGGATCGGTTCTTCGGTTGAGGATCGGTTCTTCGGTTGAGGATCGGTTCTTCAGTTGAGGATCGGTTCTTCGGCTGAATCGTGCGATTCGGTATGTCGTCGCTCATAGCTATGGTACTGGGTGTCGTGGATGTCGGCCGCTACGGTCGATTTCTCGAGGCGGATTCGTGAAGCGGCCAGTGAGAGCGTATTCCTTCGACCGGATAAATTCCAAGTAACATTCGGTAGATATTTCCGAAGTTACGATCGGTTATGGCTCTCCAGAATTCTCTAAGTAGGATATTCAATCGCAATTGTCGGCGGGACACCTGAAGACTGATTACAGTACCGAACGAAACGTCTCCCTACACCGACTCAAACCGCTGTTTCACCGTTTGGTATCCTCGTTCGGTGGCGTTTCCGGTGGATGTTTCCCATGACGTCCAGCCACAGCGTCACGGATGGCTGTAGTTCCACGGCCCGAAATTCGATCGGCCGTTCGTTACCGACGCGGCGTATTCTGCAGGAATTAAATAGGAGGTTTGGTATGCACGCAGTATGGCAGTCGAATCGGATATTACACTCCTGTATATCGTCGCCGGCTATCTCGTCGTCATGCTCGGCGTCGGCGTGTGGGCGTACGGAAAAACGAACACCGCCGAGGACTTCATGGTCGCCGGCCGAAGCCTCGGAACGGTCGTCATCGCCGGCACGTTGCTGGCGACCTGGATGGGATCGGGATCGGTTACGGGCGGAAGCAACTCGATCGCGTACGACCACGGCCTGTGGCCCGCGATGCTCCTCGGCACCGGGTCGCTGATCGGGATCGGGATCCTGAAGGCGCTTGCCCCCCGGATCAGACGGTTCGAGAAGCTGACCATTCCAGAGATGATCGAGGCCGAACTCGGCAAGGAGGGACGGATCATCAGCTTGCTCGTGATCGCGTTCGCGTACATCGGCATCGTTTCCTACCAGTTTACCGGATTCGGCTTCATCCTCAACGTCACGACGGGGGTTTCGGTCACCCAGGGAACGGTCATCGGCACCGTGCTCATCATCGCCCTCGCGGCGACGGGCGGGCTCATGTCCGTCGCCTACACCGACGCGATCAGCGCGTTCCTGATGCTTTTCGGCCTGCTCCTCGCGCTCCCGTTCGTCATCTCCGGTGCCGGCGGGTGGGAAAGCGTCACGGCGAACGTGCCCGCGACGCACTTCGACGCGCTCGGGGACCTCTCGTTCCTCGAGTTTTTCGCCCTCTGGGCACCGCCGCTGCTGTTGATCCTTGCGGACCAGAACATGTACCAGCGCATCATCGCCGGCGAGACCGACGAAGGGACCAATCGGGGGCTGATCGCCTGGTTCGTCGGCGTCATCGCGACGACGACGCTCATTCCCCTGATCGCCCTCGCCTCGCGCTCGATGTTCCCCGACCTCGAGCCGGGGATGGCGCTGATCGCGACGACGACCTACGTTCCGACCTGGGTCGGCGGAATTCTGCTCGCCGCCGCGTCGGCGTTTATCATTACGACGGGGAGTTCGTACCTCCTGTCGGCCTGTACCAACATCTCACAGGATCTCTATAAGGGATTCATCAATCCCGAGGCGTCCGATACGCAGGTGTTCTTGCTCACGCGGATCTGCGTGGTCGTCTTCGGGGCGTTCGCGTTCGTGCTCGGCCAGTACTTCCCGACGATCCTCGAAGTGCAGATGTACTCGTACACGGCCTACGGAGCCGCGATCACCCCCGCACTGTTGGCGATTTTCCTGATGCGCGGCCGGCTCACCAAGGCCGGTGGCCTCGCCGGAATGATCGTCGGCGCGATTCTCGCGATCACGTGGGACACCGCGCTCAACAGCCCCTACGGACTCGATGCGGTGATCGTCGCCGCGCCGGTCGCGGCGCTGCTTATCCTCGTCGTCAGCGCACTGACGACCGGCGATTCGGAGCCGTCCCCGGCGCGAGCCTGACCGTCGGTGACCGGATCGGCACTGTCCGGCGGCCGACGAGAACCGGGCCGGTTCGACACCGGGATCACTCGAGCGATTCGTCGGTCGCCGGTGTATGCTTCTCGACGATCACGCTCGAGATTCGTGTTCCTTCCACCTCCTCGACGGTTACCTCGTAGCCGTCGGTCGCGATCGTATCGCCGACCTCGGGGGCGCGACCGAGGCGGCTCAACACCAGTCCGCCGACGGTATCGAACGCGTCGCTTTCGAACGCGGTATCGAGGACCTCGTTGGCGTCCGCGAGCGAGACGCCGCCGTCCATGGCATAGCGGCCGTCGGGGAGTTCGTCGATCGAGGGTTCCATCGCGGCGACATCGAACTCGTCGCGGATCTCGCCGACGACCACCTCGATGACGTCCTCGATCGTCAAGATTCCCTCGAAAGCCCCCCACTCGTCGATGACGACGGCCAGTTGGACGTTCCGACGGCGGAACTCCGCGAGGATCTCGTCGATGCGGCGGGTTTCGGGGACGACGAGGGCCGCTCGAGCGAGGTCGCGGGCGGTCGGCTCCGCGGTCGCTGGGCCGGCGGCCCCGTCGTCGGTCGTCGATTCGATGGCCTGAAGCACGTCTTTCGCGTGGACGAACCCGACGACGGGCTCGTCGGCGTCCTCGTCGACGACGGGAAATCGGGTGTAGCTCCCGCCTGCGGCGACCTCTCGCAGTTCCGAGAGCGGCATGTCGGCGTCGACGGTGACGATGTCCGGTCGGGGCACCATTACCTCGCGGGCGACGGTGTCCCCGAGGTCGAACACCGCTTCGATCATCTCGACTTCGTCCGCGTCGACGACGCCCTGTTCGCCGGACTGCGAGACGATGCGCAGGATCTCCTCCTCGCTGTGGCTCTCGTCGCGTTCCGACGCGGGCGAGACCCCGACGAGTCGGGTAAAGAAGTTCGCCGTCCCGTTGAACACGACGATACCGGGGATAAAGAGATAGTAGAAGAACTTCATCGGCGGCGCGACGAGCAGGGAAATCCGTTCGGCCTCCGCGATGGCCAGCGTTTTCGGCGCGAGTTCCCCGAACACGACGTGCAAGAACGTGATGACGCTGAACCCGATCGCGATGGCGACGATGTGGATCGACCCGGCCGGCAACACCGATCCCAACAGGGGTTCGATGAGCGAGGCGATGGCCGGTTCGCCGACCCAGCCAAGCCCCAGCGAGGAAATCGTGATGCCGAGCTGGGTGACGGCGAGGTAATCGTCGAGGTTGTCGGCGACCTCCTTGACGAGTCCGGCCCTCGATCGGCCTTCCTCGACGAGCGTTTCGATCCGGCTCGAGCGAATCCGAACGAACGCAAACTCGGCCGCGACGAAGAACCCGTTCAGAAAGACCAGCAGGAGAGCAAAGAGGAGTCGCCCGAGCGAGAACGCGACGTCTACCATCGGTACCCTCGCGGTGGGCTCGGCTGTCGTCCGTTCATCCGCGACGCCGCGATACCGTCGCCGGACGCGACGGCGGCTCGATCGCGGCGTGCTATCGTCCCGTCGGGGTTCCAGTCCCTGTCATCTAGGACGGCGTGTCCCGGCCGGTTCCACGAATCACCGAACATACGTGACGTTGGACGATGAGTCACAAAACCGTGGCGCAACGCCGACGTGAACGGTGATGAGAACATCCGACAGACGGTACTCCCGAATCTCGCCTGTGATGGGGGAGAGAGGGATAACGGCTGGATGGCACAGCCAGCGGTGTGCCTGTTCGACAAATCCACGGGCAGAGTACGCCCACAAGAACAGGTGTCCCGCGAACCATAATATCCCAACGCTTGGGAAACCGCGCCGTGAACGGCGCGGAGGGTGTCATCTGTAAAGCGAGGCGTAGAGCATTCCGAACCCGATGATAAACGGAATCGTTTCGACGATGTAGAACTCGGTCGATACCCCCTGAATCTGGGAGTTGATCGTCGTGAGCCCGATCCCCATACTGAGAAACGCGAACCCGATAAAGGCAGATTCGAGCCGTTTCGACTGTCGTTTCTGATAGGACTGGAAGCTGATAAGCGTCAGCCCGAGTGCGAGCGCGAAGACGATCATCCGCATCATCATCAACACGACGTCCGCGACGACGCTCATCTGTCACCACTCCCGGCTGGTAGAACGCACATCGTTTCGTGAGTAGCGTCTTCTCGGGCCATAAATCCGCGGATTACTCCACACCGAGTTCGTCCCAGAGTCGAGAGAAGCGGTCCGGAAGGTTCTCTTCCCGGAAGATACGGATGTCGTACTCGTCGTCCTCGAGCGAGATAACGGTGCTGTTGAAGTTGCAGGTATATTCCTTGTAGTGGTTGCCGTCGTCGGCGACGAGGGTTCGATGCTTGATGAGGTCGTTCTCCTCGAGAACGTCGAGACGGCGATAGATCGTCGGCTGAGAGAGGTCCAGACGCTCGGCCAACTCCTTCGCCGAGCCGGGTTCGCGGCTGATCGAAGCGAGGACGGTCCGCGCGTGCTCGTCCCCGATCGTATTGAGGATCTCTTCGATGGAGGACTCGTTATCCATGTGTAATTGCTACAGAGACTCACAGCAAAAGGTTTTCCGGGTTTTCGAGAATACATTTACTTCTTACATTTTCGGCGGGTCGGCGTTTTTGGATCCGGAAGGATGCGAGGAGCAAACACGTATCAAACGGCAATAACGTATATAACACCGGCGTTTTCACGCAGCGAGAACGCCTATATATACCTCTTCTCGGTCCTCGAAGCCACTGTCGATAATATATCATGTATTGGTGTGATGGAGTGGTATGGCAACCACAGATGGTGTATCAAACGGGATGACCGAACCGTGTGACGTGTGCGGAACCGACACGCTGCACGAAGTGTCAGTGCAGCTTATAACCGAAGGCGGCGACGGAGAGACCGCCCGATACTCGCGGGAGCCCTACCGAGTACGGGAGTGTCAACGGTGTGGGAACCGTGAGAGCAAGCGGATGAACAACGCCTGAACCGGCAGCCGCCTCGTCCGGCTTCTCTCTGGGTGGTGGTAGCGCTGCGATCTACGCCGTTTTCTCGGACCGTCTCGTTTCGACCAGTCGAAAGAGGACCGTCGCGAATCCGACGACGGTGAGGACGAACCGTTCCCCGGTCGCCGCGATCGGGAAGATCCGCTCGACGTCCGTCGGCGGGTCGTCCCGGGTCGGGTCGAACCCCGTGGAGTAGTGGGTATTCTCGGTGGTTCCGCGCGCCGTCGACTCGGCGACGCCCGTGCCCGAGTCGAACTCGACGAACGTCTGGACGAGGCCCCGCTGGTCGGTGACCAGAAGCCGCCCCGAGAGGTCGTAAAACCGGTCGTGGAGCGGCCAGAAAAGGTTGACGCCGTTGAAGAACGCATCAAGCAGGATGTGCGCGAACAACACGGCGACGAGGGACACCCACGCAACCCGATAGCCGTACCGTCCCCATCGATCGAGAACGACCGACTCCTCACGAACGGCGACGTCCCACACCAGCAGTGCCCCGGGAACGAGCACGATCCAGACGTTGTGCAGCGCCGCGCGATGGGTTCCGGGTACGTAGATGCCGATCAACGTATCGAGATCGATCAACGCGGTCGTCACGAGGACGACGAGGATCGCGTGTGCATCGAACCGATCGCCGAGCAGGGCAACGCCCAGCAGGCCGGCGAAGGCGACGTGAACGACTGTCGAAGGCATCGTTCGTCGTCTCGAACCGGGAGCGCTTCATCGTTGTCCTCGCCTGCCACCCGGGCGTCGCTTCGGCCGCCGGTCGTCTCCGGTAGCTACTTGAGTCGACCGGGCAACCGACGCATATGGGCGGACGCGGGCCGAAACGCGAACTCGCGGAGAAGATCGCCGGGGAGATCACGCTGAGTGACGACCCCGGTGCCACGTTGCGCAAGTGGCGAACCGACTTCGACATCTCACAGACCGATCTCGCGGCCGAACTCGACGTTTCCTCGTCGGTTATCTCCGACTACGAGAGCGGTCGCCGGGAAAGCCCCGGTATCGGCGTCGTCAGCCGACTCGTCGAGGGGCTGATCGGGATCGACGAACGCCGCGGCGGCGATCGAATCCGTCAGTACGGCCGCGTGCTCTCGGCGGGGTTCGACAGCGACGTCGTCTACGACCTTCGCGAGTACGCGTCCTCGATCCCGCTCTCGCAGTTGTACGCGGAGATCGATGCGACCGAAATCGCACCGGGCAGTACCGACCGGATCAGCGGGCACACCGTCATCGACAGCATCGAGGCGATCACTCGCCTCTCCAGCGAGGAGTTCTTTCGGCTCTACGGTCGGAGTACGAACCGCGTGCTGGTGTTTACGGGAGTCACGCGCGGAGAGTCGCCGCTTGTCGCCCTGCGTGTCGTGAATCCGACGCCGAACGCCGTCATCCTTCACGGGATCAACGAGGACGAGCTGTGGGACCACGCCGGCGATCTAGCCCGTATCGACGGCTACTCGCTTGCAGTGACGGACGCGCCGCTTGAGGAGATGTTAGATCTCCTCGTGAGCCTCGAGTAACCGCTTCGACGGGGACGATGGATCGGACCGAACGCGGAACGGTCGGACTGGTCGTCGGCTACGCCGCGACGCTGTCGCTGGTCGCCGTCGTCGACGAGTCGGCGCTCTGGCTGGCGTGGGCGGTCACGATGACCGTCCTCGCCGGGGCGGCGCTGGTACGATTCAACCGATCGAAAACGAGGAAAAGCGACCGACCCGGCGAGTGATCGACTCCCCGGGAGACGGACGCCCCTCTCAGACGACCTGCGATTCGTACTCGTCGGCGGTAAGCAGATCCTCGAGTTCGTCGGGGTCGTCGGGGTCGATCTCGAGCATCCAGCCGTCGCCGAAGGGGTCGTCGTTGACGAGTTCGGGTGCATCGAACAGGGCTTCGTTGACCGCGACGACGTCACCGCTGACCGGCGCGTAGAGATCGGAGACGGCCTTGATCGATTCGATAACGCCGAACTCCTCCTCCTTGGTGACGTCGTCGCCCTCGTCGGGAAGTTCGACGAAGACCACGTCGCCGAGTTCGTCCTGTGCGAAGTCGGAGATGCCGACGCGGACGACGCCGTCGGTCTCGAGTGCCCACTCGTGTGATTCCATGTACTGCCTGTCGTCGGGAATGTCGAAGCTCATGATTATACAGTGTCGATGAACGGTGTGGTTTCAACTCTTGCCTTTTTCGACTGGCCGCGAACGACGACCTGCAGCGTCGTCCCGGGTTCGGCGTACTCGATCGGGACGTAGCCGAGGCCGATCGGCTGTTCGACGGTCGGACTCATCGTTCCGCTCGTAACGGTGCCGACGACCCGACCGTCAGTGTTCGTGATGTCGTAGCCGTGACGGGGAACGCCCCGGTCGATCAGCCGGAAGCCGACGAGCTTCTCCTCGACGCCGGCCTCGTTGACGCGTGCCAGCGCGTCCCGCCCGACGAAGTCGGTATCCAGCGCGACCGTAAATCCGATCCCGGCCTCGTATGGAGTACGGGGGTTGGATTCGGCGTCGAAGTCCTGCCCGGACAGCAGGAGGCCGGCCTCGATCCGGAGGGTATCTCGAGCCCCGAGTCCACACGGCTGGCAGTCGAAGCAAGACCAGATCTCCGCAGCCTCGCTCCAGGGGACGATCAGTTCGAATCCGTCCTCGCCGGTGTACCCCGTCCGGGCGGTCCAGCACTCGACGCCCTCGATCGTCGCGTACGTCGCCTCGAATCGGTTCAGTTCCGCGACCGACTCGGTCGTGACGTCGTCGACGAGCTCGGTCGCGTTCGGTCCTTGAACGGCGAACATCGCGTACTCGTCGGTCCGGTTGTCGACGGTCGCCTCGAGCTCCCACTCGTTGCGGTGCGTGAGCCACCGCTCGTGGGTCGCCTCGTCCGTGCCGGCGTTTGGCACGAAGAGGTAGGTCGGATCGCCGTCCTCGTCGGGCAGCCGATAGATCACGGTATCGTCGATGATGATCCCGTCCTCGTCGGTGATCGTGGCGTACTGGGAGTCGCCGACCTCGAGTCGAGTCACGTCGTTCGAGGTGAGTCGCTGCATCAACGTCGTCGCGTCCGGCCCGGTGACGTGAATCTCGCCCATGTGGGAGACGTCGAAGATGCCGACGTCCTCCCGAACGGCCTCGTGTTCCGTCCGGATCGAATCGAACTCGACCGGCATGTCCCAGCCGCCAAACTCCGTAAACTTCGCTCCGCGATCGTCGTGAAGCCCACGCAACGGCGGCGTTTGAAGCGGCATACTCGAGGTGACACTCCGGGGATAGTAATGTCTTTTCGTCGGCTAATTGCTAGGGGCCTGAAAAAATCGTCGGTGTGTCGGGAATCTCCGGAGCGACCGGTCGTTACTTGCCGAGTTCCTCGATGGTCAGCTCGTAGGAACCGCTGCCGTTGTACTGGTTGACGAGGATGCCCAGTTCCTCGTCGCCCGAGAGGTCGACGGTAACCTCCTCGTTCGAGCCGGCCTCGTAGGAGCCTTCGTCGTAGTCCGACGTGGTCGGCGTCCGCCCGTCGAGGGTCAGATAGAGGTCGAAGTCGGCGTCGGACGGCCCGTCCAGCGTCACGGTCGCGCTACACGGATTCGTCGTCGTAAGTCGATAGTTGTACGTGTCGCTTGGGTTGCCCCACCAGCCGCCGCTCAGTTCGCCAGAAGCGGTTTCGGTGTTGGTCTCGTCACCGCAGTCCCCATTTCCCGGGTCGTCCCCGCCACCTTCGCCGGGGTCTGTGTTGACGGCCTGGCCGGCGTCGACGCGGCCGTAGCCCTGTTTGTCCTCCGAGAGCCCGATGTCGACGGCGGTCTCCTGGAGGTGTTGACGGAGTTCGTCGTTCGAGAGGTTCGAATGGGCCGAGAGCGTAAGCCCTGCGACGCCGGCGACGACCGGCGACGCCATCGACGTTCCGTCGAAGCTGTCGTAGTCGTCCCACGGGATCGACGAGAGCACGTCGCCACCGGGAGCGGCGAGTTCGATCTCCGGCCCGTAGTTCGAGAAGTTCGAGAGCGTTTCGCCCTCGTCGAGCGAGGAGACAGCCACGACGGTGTCGTAAGCTGCGGGATAGGAGACGCTACTTCCGTAGTCGTTCCCGGCTGCCGCAACCAGCAGCGAGCCCTGGTTGTACGCGTACTCACAGGCGCTGGCCATCGTCTCAGTGTAGCCGCCCCCGCCGAGGGACATGTTGATAATGTCGGCTCCCTGATCGGCCGACCACTGGATCGCGTCGGCGATGTCCGACAGCGAGCCACCGCCGCCGTCGCCCAGCGCGCGGGCGGACAGCAGCGAACAGTTGCTGATACCGGCGTGTCCCGTTCCGTTGTCCGTCGCACCCGCTGCGATGCCGGCGACGTGTGTCCCGTGGTTTTCGTTCTGGCTTGCCGGATACGGATCGCCGTCGTTGTCGACGAAGTCGTACCCCCCGTTGGAGACGCTGCCGTCCATGTTCGCCTGCAGGTTCTCGTGGTCGTACTGGACGCCCTGGTCGACGATCGAAATCGTCACGTCGGAATCACCAAACGTCGTCTCCCAGGCTTCCGGCGCGTTCACCTGCTGTGGGGCGTACTGCTGGTCGAATCCCGGATCGTTCGGGACGGCCAGCGCTTCGAAGGTGACGTTGTCTTCGGCGTATTCGATGTCGTCCTCCTGAAGGACGTTCTGCTTGAAGTTCTTCTTCGACTGGATCGACGCCCGTTCGGGGAACTCAACCGCGACGTAGCCGAGTTTCTCGTTCCGGTGGACGATCTCCGCGTCGCTGGGAAGCTTCGACTGGACCGTCGCTTCGCTGGTCGATACGGTGTCGGACGACGTACCGATCAGGATTTCGTTCTTCTTCGGGCCGGGCTCTCGGCCCGGAGTCGCGCTCGTGACGCCACCGAGCCCGAGAAGGGCACCGAAGGCACCCACTGATTTCAGAACTGATCGACGGCCGATGTCCGGATTGACATCTCGTGCCATGATACGGATCAAAAATGATGTAGACAGATTAAAAAAGTTATTAAACGTCGTAAAATTTAACGTCTGTAACTCATTATAGCGAGATACAAACGATAGAAACCTTGTGAGTCATAGTCATTGGAAATTATTTATGACTAATTATTCTTTATACCTAATATAAACACCCATATAATTTATCCAATAATATCGGGGCCCGTCTTCGATATACTCGAATGAGGGCTATCTTCGGGATAAAGCGAGTAATACGGATGTTTTCGACCGCCGGCCTCATTGCGGACGGTGATAGCCGTTTCGAACCGGGATTCCTCAAACTTCGGCTCGAGTTAGAACGGTCTCCGAGACCGACGGCGATCGATTACCCGCAGTCACGGAGTCCGTCCCAGTGTTCGATCCCGACGCGATTCACGCGCCGCGTTCTTCGATCGTCAGGGTGTAACTGCCGCTGCCGTCGGTTGCGTACACGAGTATCCGGACCGTCTCGTCGCCCGAGAGCGACACCGTAACCGATTCGTCGCTGCCGTTCCCCGCCGAGGAGGCGTCGAAGTTCTGCCGCGTGGGCCGACTCCCGTCGAGGGTCACGTAGAGATCGAAGTCGGCGTTTGACGGTCCGTCCAACGTGACGGTCGTACTACACGGATCCGCCGTCCGCAGCGAGTAGCGCCACCTGTCGGTTCCGCTCCACCAGCGACTGCGAAGGGAACTCTCGACCTCTGCGGACTTGGTTTCCGCGCCACAGCCGTGGTCGTCGTCCTCGTCCTCGTCGGCGTTCCCGCCGGTCGCCTCGATGACCGCTGCGGGGGACATCTCCTCGCCGTCGAGCTCGACCCACGTCACGTCGGGTTTGTCGATTTCGATCGACGTGACGGCTCCGTCGACGCGGTACGCATCGCCGTGGCCGACACCGGTCACGCCGCTTGCGTGCCACGTCCCGTCGTTTTCCTCGATCGAGTCCCCGTGGTAGGTCCCGCCTTTGATCTCGTTTCCGGAGGGGCTGTCGTAGGGCGCATCCGTAAACTCGACCGGACCGTCGGCGGTAAACTCGTAGCTCGCCCAGCTGGCCTCGGGTTCGGTCACGAACGCGAGGAGATGACCCTCAGTGTCGTCGGTTCCCTGCTCGTCGTCCGGCTCCTCGTCGGTCTCGTCGCCTCGATCGTAGCCGTCCGGGACGGTATTCACCGCGGCGTCGGCGTCGACGCGACCGTGGCCCTGTGCGTACGACGAGAGCCCGACGTCCGTCGCCGTCTGCTGCAGATGGTCGCGCAACTCCTCGGGCGAAAGCTCGGGATAGGCCGACAACACCAGTCCGGCGACGCCGGAGACGACCGGCGATGCGATCGAGGTTCCCGACGCCCGCGAATACCCGTCGTTCAACGTCGTCGTAACGACTCGACTCCCGGGCGCTGCGAGGTCGATCTCCGGACCCCGGTTCGAGAACGACGCGAGGCTGTCGCTCGAGGTAAGCGCCGAGACCGCGACGACGGGGTCGTAGGCGGCGGGGTAGGAGACGCTACCCCCGTCGTTCCCCGCGGCCCCGACGACCAGACATCCCTGATCGACGGCGTACTGGCAGGCGTTGGCCAGCGTTTGCCAGTGGCTCGAACTGCCAAGCGAGAGGTTGATGACGTCGACGCCCTGATCGGCCGACCACTGGACCGCGTCGGCGACGTCCGACAGCGACCCGCTGCCGCTTTCGTCTAACGCACGCGCGCTCACGAACGAACAGTTACTGATGCCGGCGTGTCCCGTCCCGTTGTCGGTCCCGCCGACGGCGACGCCGGCGACCTGTGTCCCGTGAGTTTCGTTGCTGTCGACCGGATACGGATCGCTTCCGCCGCCGACGAATACCTCTCCGACGCGCCTGTCGAGGTTCTCCTCGAGGTTCTCGTGGTCGTACTGGATGCCCTGGTCGACGATCGAGATCGTTACGTCGGAATCGCCGAGGGTCGTCCCCCAGGCCCCCTCGCAGTTGACCTGCTGTGGGGCGTGTTGGTACTGGTAGTATGGGTCGTTCGGCGTCGCGAACGACTCGATCGTCGCGTTTTCCTCGACGTATTCGATCGCGTCCACGTTCTCGAGCGCCTTTTTGACCTGTTCTCTCGCCTCGTCCGGCGTCTGTGCGGGGAACTCGATGGCGACGTATCGGATGGTTTCGTTCGAGTGAACGATCTCCGCGTTTCCGGAGAGTGCCGACCGAACCGTCCGTTCCGCGTCGGGAACCGTGGGCGAGACGCCGACGAGGAGTTCCGATTTCTTCGGACCCGGATCGCGGCCGGGCGTTGCGCTTGTGATACCGGTCGAACCGACGAGTGCGCCGAACGCGCCGGTCGCCTTGAGCACTGATCGCCGATTCCGCTTCGGGGAGCCATTTGGTGGCATACGGTGACAGTCACGTTATCCTGAAATTATTAAAATCTTCGCCAACTTTGAGTTATTTATTTGGACATATTTTCGAATTTCTAGTGTAATTCACAACACTATTCGAATATAAACCGCGAACAAGTGCAGGTGGCGATTTACCAGGGGAGTGACCTTGCGATAAACACACACACCGTTTTCGCAAGACGGCGTCGGGGTGTCCGAACCGGGTGGGATCGAGTCCGTTTCGCTACACCTATTTCGGGGCCTCGGCTATCGGTCCGTATGTTCGATCGCGTTCGTGCCCGTCTCGCCGCCGATACCGAGTCCACCGAGTCGACCGTGGGTCTGTTCGTCGACGGGCCGAACGTCTTCCGGGAGGAGTTCGACGTCGACCTCGACGACCTGCGCGACGCGGCGCGGGATCTCGGCCGCGTCGGCGTCATTCGTCTCTACCTCGACGAGCACGCCACGCCCGGGCTGATTCAGGCGGCCGAAGCCCGGGGGTTCGAAGTGATCGTCACGAGCGGCGACGTCGACGTGAAACTCGCCGTCGATGCGACCGCCCTGTCCGGCGACGGCACTATCGATCGTCTCGCCATCGCCTCGCGGGATACGGATTTCAAACCCGTCCTCGAGTACGCGGGGACCGTCGGCGTCGAGACGGTCGCCATCGCCCCCGGGTCGTACGGCCGGTCCGACGCCCTCCGAAACGCGGCCGACGACGCGGTGACGCTCGGCACCTGAGGACCTCGTCGTCGGTCGGGTCGTGTCTTTATACCGATTCCGGCCGTTCGAACGGGTATGGAGACGGTAGCCCACCACGGCCGACACACGGCCTACGACGTCGTCGACCGCGGCGGTGACGGCCCGCCGATCTGTTTCGTCCACGGAAGCGGCGGCTCCCGCGAGGTCTGGCGCTCCCAGCACCGCCTCGCCGACCGCAATCCCGTCGTCACCGTCGATCTCAGCGGCCACGGCGACTCCGAGGACGTCACCGCCAGCGCGGGCTATACCGCGCTATCGGCCTACGCCGACGACGTCTTGGCGGTCGCTGACGCCACCGACGCCCGGGTCCTGGCCGGCAACTCGCTCGGTGGGGCGGTCGTCCTACACGTCCTCCTCGAGCGCGCGTTCGATCCGGACGCGGTCGTCCTGACCGGGACCGGTGCGCGCCTCGGCGTGCTCGAGGATCTGCTGACGTGGTTCGAGACGGACTTCGACCGGGCCATCGAGTTCCTGCACGGTCCGGATCGGCTCTTTCACGACCCGGAGCCGGCGCTCGTGGAACGTTCGAAGTCGTCGATGAAAGCGTGCGGACGAGCCGTCACCGCCCGCGATTTCCGGACCTGTCACGAGTTCGATGTTCGCGGCCGGGTCGGCGAGATAGCCGTGCCAACCCTCGCGGCGTACGGAGAACACGACCAGTTGACGCCGCCGTGGTTCCACGAGTACCTCGCCGAGGAGATCGAGCCGGCCTGGCTCGCCGGTATCGAGGACGCGGCACACCTCGCGATGCTCGAGCAATCGTCCCGGTTCAACGACGCAGTGGTGGACTTTCTCGAGACGGTCGGCGAGGACGACCGTCAGTAGACGTCTTCGAGGTCGCTTTCCTCGTGGCTGTGTTCGTCGGCGGGGAACGTCTCCGATTCGACGGCCGAGACGTAGTCCGCGACGGCCGCTTCCATCTCCTCGCGAACGTCGCCGAACTGCTTCGAGAACGACGGCGACCACTCGCTTAAGCCGACCGCGTCGTCGATCACGAGCACCTGTCCGTCACAGTCCGGTCCGGCACCGATCCCGATCGTCGGGATATCGAGGGCGTCGGTAACCTCGGCCGCGAGGTTCGACGGCACGTGCTCTAACACGAGCGAAAACGCACCCGCCTCCTCGTGGGCGCGGGCGAGTTCGAGGATGCGTTCGGCGGCGTCCCGGTCGGTCCCCTGTCGCGGATAGCCGCCGTACTGGTTGACGTGTTGGGGGGTCAATCCGAGGTGGGCCATCACGGGAATCCCGAGCTGGACCATCCGTTCGGTCAGCTCGACGGTGTGTGGTCCGCTCTCGAGTTTGACCGCGTGTGCCCCTTCTTCCTTGAGCATTCGGCCGGCGTTCTCGAGGCTGTCTTTCTCGTCGACGCCGAAGGAGAGAAACGGCATGTCGGCGACGACGAGGGCGTCCTCGGTCGCCCGCGAGACCGCGCCGACGTGGCGGGCCGTGTCGTCGACGGTTACCGGCAGCGTCGTCTCGTGACCGAGACTCGTGTTTCCGACGCTGTCCCCCACGAGAATCACGTCGACGCCCTGTTCGTCGACGATTTCGGCCGTCGGGGCGTCGTAGGCCGTCAACATCGTGATCGGCTCCGCACCCGCCTTTTCCTTGAGATCCCGGACCGTGGGCATACGTTCACCTTCGTTTCCACCGATTAACGTTCTTCGATTGACGAACTCCGCCGAACCGGTTACCCGCGGTGCTTAAGAGGGACCGGTCGGGAGTGTCAGGCGTGCCAGAACCCGTCGAAACGACCTCGCCCGACGGCGTCGATTACGGGTGGGTGATGCAGGTAACGTTCGTCGTGACGATCCTCGTCGGCGCGCCGGTCGTCGCCATGCTGTCCCTGACCACCGAACTGTCCACGTGGGGCGCTCGTGCCGAGTTCGCGGTCCGGATCGGAGCCGTCGTCTGGCTGCTCGTGTCGCTTTCGGTCTTCGCGTACGCGAAGCGCCGACAGGGCTGAGTTCACACGCCGGAGGGGCCATCGTCGACGTACTCGAAGGCCGTCCCCGCCCGCTGTGCCGTCAGTTCGTCGCGGGCCGAATCGCCGACGAAAACCGCACCGTCGGGCGGACAGCCCAGTTTACGAACGGCCTCGAGCAACGGCTCCGGGTCCGGCTTTCGCGTCGCGACCGTATCGCGTCCGACGACGACGTCGACCGCGTCCGCGAGGCCGTGTTCCGCAAGCGCCGTCCGACAGGCGGCCTCGCAGTTGAGCGAACAGACGCCGACGGGGACCGTCCGCTCGAGCAACTCCTCCGCGCGGGCCAGCCGCGGGGCCGTCAGGGCACCCTCGCGCTCGTGGGCGGCGACCGTCGACTCGACGTCTGCCGCCAGTTCCGGATCGCCCGCGCCGTCGAGCAGCTTCCAGAGGTCAGTGCTCGGCGGCTCGACGCCCGCGGACTCGTAGCGCTCGAGAACGTCGGCCGCGACGGCGTCCCAATCGACGTCGAGGTCGACCAGCGTTCCGTCCAGATCGTAGACGACGGCGTCGTACTCGGTCACGCCTCCCGGTAGGGACGGGGGGAGAATAGTGACTTCGGTCCGGCTATCGCTGCTCTAGCTCCTGCAGGTACACGTCGATTGCCGTTCGGACATCGGTCAGCCACGCGGCGTCCTGCTCGCACAGCCGAAGCATGAGCGCGCCTTCGAAAAGCAGGAACAGAAACCCCGCGACTGCATCGGGATCGGTTGCGCGAAGCGTGCCGTTCTCGATCCCGGCCTCGACGACCGTCGCGAACCGCTCGCGTATCGTCTCGTCGGTCCTGCTGACGTACTCCCGCATTTCCGGGTTTCGGACCGCCTGTCCGCGCATTTCGATGATCGTCGCGACGTAGCCCGGCGCGAACACGTCCTCGAAAGCGACGCCGTCCGCTGTTTCGCCCAGATAGACGAGATCCAGCAACCGATGGATGCTCTCCCAGACGTCGCCGTCGTGACCGACCAGCAGCCGGTCCATATACCAGGTAAGCAACTCCTCGGAGAACTGCAGCAGAAGGTGGTACTTGTCGTCGAAATGGTAGTAGATCGTCGACTTGCTCAGCGACGTACGGTCGGCGATACGCTGGATCGACGCCCCTGCGTAGCCGTGCTCCCGGAGGACGAGATACGTCGCCCGGAATATCTCCTCCCTGCTCGTCGTCGGCTCGTCGAACGGCTCGTCGGACACAGCCATGCTGACCGACTGTTCGGTCGGCCACGGTATAAAACCGATCGGAACGTTTAAGAGCTGACCGAATGTTCGTTCGGTCATGTACCGAACGTTCGTTCAGTCAGCGCGGCCGACGATCGTGACCGAACCGAGCCGACACCGGATGTCTCGAGCGAACCGCCGAGGGGAGGGGCGGCGATGAGCTCGAAGCGCCCGACCCGGGCGGACATCGTGCGCCCGATGCAACGGACGACCGGCGGCTACTATCTCGCGTTCGCCGTCGCTTCGGTCGCCGTTCTCGCGTGGCTGGTCGCCTGGGCCATCCAGCTTCGGTACGGTCTCGTCGTGACGGGGCTCGGGGACTGGGGCAGCGGCGGCGGCGTCACGTGGGGGCTGTACATCGGGGCGATGATCTGGTGGATCGGGATCGCCCACGGCGGGATCATCCTCTCTGCGGCCGTGCGGCTCTTGGGGATGAAAACGTACCAGCCGGTCGCCCGTCTCGCCGAACTGCTGACCCTCTCCGGACTGTCGGCGGCCGGGCTCTACGTCCTGTTACACATGGGCCGGCCCGACCGGATGGTCACGAGCATCGTCGGTCACTACCACATCATGGTCAACAACTCGCCGCTGGTGTGGGACATGACCGCCATCACGGCCTACTTCGTGTTGACGGCGACCTACCTCGCGCTGACGCTTCGGTACGACATCACGCGGCTACGGGATCGGCTCCCGAACGCCCTCGAGCCGGTATACGCGGCGTTGACGATCGGCTACACCGAACGGGAGGACGAAACCGTCGAGCGGATGGTGTGGTGGCTCGCGCTGGCGATCATCGTTATGGCCCCGCTGTTGCTTCACGGGGGCGTGATCCCGTGGCTGTTCGCAGTACTGCCCGGCATGCCCGGCTGGTTCAGCGCGATTCAGGGACCGCAGTTTCTCACCATCGCGCTCACCTCCGCGATCAGCGGCGTCCTCGTTCTCTCGTATGCCTTCCGCTGGGCGTACGACTGGGACCACATCATCACCGACGACGTTTTCCGCGGGCTGTTGCTGTGGCTCGGCCTGTTTTGTCTGCTGTTCCTGTGGCTGCAACTCCAGCAGAACATCGTCGGGTTGTTCAAAGCCCCCCTCGACGTCGCCCACGCGCAGGCAGGGACGTTCCATCACCCGATCTACCGGCTCGCGATGGGGCTGGTCTTCGCGACGCTGGTGTATATCTTCGCACAGGCGGTCCGCCCGGCGCTGTTCAGCAAAACGCGGGCCGTCGTCGCTGGGCTGGCGGTGCTCGTCGCGACGCTGCTCGAGAAAGTCCTGTTCGTCGTCGAGGGCTTTCTGCACCCGACGTTTACGGTCTATGCGGCCACGCCCGGCGAGTATTTCCCGAGCGCGATCGAGATAGCATCACTGACCGGAACGACCGCCATGGTCGCGTTGTTTTTCCTCGCCGTTGCGAAGGTGATCCCGGTCGTCGAACTCCACGCGATCGAGGAGTTGCGACGCGACGACCACGAGTAACCGGCGGACGCGGCACGGAGTCGCACCACGCCGGTGTCGCCCGAGCCGCCGCCGGGAAATCCAGCGCCTCGAGTCCTTGCGGCCACCGACCCCGCCGACCACAGGGGGTGTCTCGAGCGAAAAGCGAAACGCGCGTAACTGTCTCCGGACAGAACCGCGACGACGGCCACATCCGGCACCCTGTATGTCGACTATTCGGTCACCATCTCGCCCGTCGCTTCGTCGAGCTGCTCGCTCGCGAGCACGCGGTTTGCCCGCCGGAGCCGTTCGGACAGCGCCTGATGCGAGATGTCGAGTTCTCTGGCGAGTTCCTCGAGCGAGATCTCGCGGGGAACGTCGTAGTAGCCCTGCCGATAGGCCTCGGCGATCGCCTCCTTCTGAGCGTCGGTCAGTGCGGCCGTCGTCTCGAGGTCCTCGTCGCCGCCGGCCTCGACCATCCGCCTGACGTCGATACGGACGCCGCGGTCCTCGATCGCGGAGACGGCGTTCGAGAGTCCCTCACGGTCGGGAAAGAGCAACCGAAGCGTCCACTGGTCCTCGGCGACCTGTGCGTCGAGTACCGTGCCGCCGTGCCTGTAGATCGCACAGCAGACGGAGCTGACGTCCTCGCCGTACTCGAGCCGGTAGAACCACTCGCCGTCCCCCGTCTCTTCGAGCAACCGGTCGTACTCCTCGACGGTCGAGTCGGTTTCGAGCGCCCGCTCGAGGGCGTCGGGATCGACGTTCGAGAACCAGACCAGCGGCGTCGTTCGGACCGGCCCTTCGGCGACGACGCTTTCGACCCGCAGCTCCAGTTCCGGAAGCTGCTGGAACGTCTCCGCGAGCGCGAACTCGTCTGTCGATAGCGTGAGTTCGGCGATCGTCGTCATCGATCGATCACCCCGAAACGGCCCGAGTCCGGTTTGCAAGCGACACCACTGCCGTGGCGTACTGGTCGCCGTCCCGGTTGACACGCGCTGGCACCGGTGTCGGTCGACGGGACGGACCGACCAGTACGGTGGAGGGACTCGAATCGGATCATAATTGCCTCGTATGGAAGGGGAGCCGTCGGTGCTGCTCGATGACGGCTCCTCCCGTCCGGATCGCGTCGGGAGAACGAACGGGACGGATCCCGTTGATGGGCAGGCCTTTGTGTTCCAGCGTTTTAAGTGTGCCAGCGGTCGCTCGTGGCGATCGCGATACCGTGGCCGATCGATTACCCGAGACGCGCCAGACGGTTGAGCGCGTACACCGTCCGCAACACGTCGACGCTTTTGCCACGGTCGAAGACGAGTTCGTCCGTCTCGAGGACGTGCTCGAGGGTGTCCCGCGAGGCGTGTTCCGGTGCGGCCGCGATGCCGCTGTCGTGTTCCGCGACCCATCGCATGACCCGGAGGTCGCTCTTCGAGTCGCCCATCACGAGCGCGAACGGGTCGTCGACGCCGAGGACGTCGAGCGCGCGTTCGACGCCGACGACCTTGTTCAACTCGAGGCTTCCGATTTCGGCCGCGTCGGCCTCGTAGTAGGCGACGTCGATTCGCTCGAGGACGGCCGTGAGGGGGTCGGGAACGGCGTCGGAATCGAGGTCGGGATAGGCACCTTCGCCCTCGAGAACCGCCCGGATCTCCGGGTCCTGTGCCGCATAGAACGCGCGGGTCCAGTCGACGATCGCCTCGCCGTCGATCTCGGCACCGCCGTTACCGTCCGACTCGAGGGCCGTCCCGACGGCGTCGGCCAGCAGGTCGATCAGGTACACGAGCGCCTCGTCGATGACCTCGCGCGCCATCGACGATCCGGTCTCGTAGTTGGGTTTTATCGTGACGTTGAACTCGTTGCCCTGCAGGTGACAGCCCCGCCGGAGCGACTCGGGAGCCTCCGGAAGCACCCGCGAGCGCACGTCGTCGAAGACGTCCCGGATCTCCGCGTCGAGATCCTCGTAGAGCAGTTGTTTCGTCTCCGCGCCGTGACCCGGCGTGAACACGCCCGTACCGGCCTCGTAGACGATCGAGAGATCGCCGGAGTGGACGATCTCGCTACCCAGTCCCTGGATTGCAAACCCCTTGACGTTCTCGAGGGTCTGGCCCGTACAGATGACGATCGGAACGCCCGCCTCGTGAAACTCCGTCAGCACGTGCAGGGTATCCCGGGGGATCTCGTTGTCGGTACCGCCGGCCGACCGCAGCGTCTCGTCGACGTCGAGCACGAGCACGTTCACGGCCCGGCCGTACTTCGCCTCGAGATCCAGCGCCGTAAACGCCTGATCGCGGGTGGCCCGCGAGGCGACCTCGGCGAACGTCTCGCCGGCCGCGAAGTCGGCCCGGATCTCGTCCTTGCGCGACTCGAGTTCCTCGGTCGCCCCCTGCCAGTGTTCCAGAGCGACCCTCGAGTCGACGGCGGGGAACACGTCGACGAACTCCTGGTACTCCCGCAACGTCTCGGTATCGTACTCGTCGTAGAGCCGGTAGACGAGATCGTATCGTTCCATGTCACCTACAGGCAGGGGCAGCCGGATAACCGTTTTCGGTCGCGGCCGCTTTCGGACCGATCGATACTGATTTATCCGTTTACTCGCATTGGAAAGAGTTTTCATGTCCGGAACGGGAAGAGTGTCGTATGATCACATCCACCGAGAAGTATCGAACCGTTGTGGACGACGATACGCCTATAAAAACGGCGTCCGAACGCGGTAGCATATGAAAAACGTCGACGACCTGATCGAGAGCGCAGCGGAGCTTGCGGATCGGGGGCTTTCGAAGGGCGAGATCGCCGACGAGTTAAACGTCTCCCGGGAAACCGCGAGTTGGCTCGTCGAGCGCAGCGACGTGACGACCGCACCGTCCGGACAACCGAGCCAGCGCCGGGAGGAGGGAGCCGGCGGGCCACAGGACATCCACGTCGACTGGTCCGCGATCGGCCGGGACAGCAAACGGATGGGCCACGTCGCCACCGCGATGGCCGACTTGCTGGCCAAACACGGCGAAGACGTCGACCTGACGATCGGCATCGAGAAGGCAGGCGGCCCCATCGCAACGCTCGTCGCGCGTGAACTCAGCACGGATCTCGGCACCTACACGCCGGCGAAACACCAGTGGGAGGAAGGCGACATCGAGGACCTCGGCGGGACGTTCTCGCGGAACTTCGCCGGTATCCGCGACCGCGAATGCTACATCGTCGACGACACCATCACCAGCGGCACCACGATGCGGGAGACGATCGAGGCCATCCGCGCCGAGGGGGGTGAACCGCTTGCCTGCGTCGTCCTCGCGGACAAACAGGGCGTCGAGGAACTCGACGGCGTCCCCGTCTACTCGCTGTTGCAGGTTATCAGCGTCGGCAAGGACGACTGACGAGTTTCGCCGTCGCGAAACTCGATCCCGCGGTTCTCATTCGGTGCCGAGAAACAGCGACTCACAGAGGGCGTCGGGACCCTCGTCCTCGAGCAGGCGTCGCTGTTTGCTCGCCCCGCTTTCGCGTTCGTAGACGCGTTTGATCCCGTCGATCCCCAGCCGTTCGCACTCGCGGTCGACGAGTTCGCCGAGGTCGACCGTCCCCTCGAGATCCCGATCGATGAGTGCGGCGTCGTGACCGTGACGGATCGCTCGCCACTTGTTTTCGTCGAGCAGCTCCCGCCGGTGGCGGTAGCCGTCGGCTCCGTCCTCGTACTCCTCGGCCAGCGTTTCGACGAGGGCGTGGGCGTACTCGACGAAGGCGACGACGACGTCGGGATCGGCCTGTCCGTCCGGCGTTCTGAGTTCCACCGTTCCGTGGGCGGTGTGCGGGCGGACGTCGTACCAGAGTTCCCCGCGGTCGTTGATCGATCCGGTCTCGAGCATCCGGCGTTCGAACCGGTCGAACGCCTCGTAATCCTGAAAGTACGTCGGCATCCCCGTGTTGGGAAGCGCCTCGAAAATTTTCGCGCGCGCGGACTCGAGGCCGGTGTCGAACCCGTTCCAGTACGGCGAGTTCGCCGACAGCGCGAGCATGATCGGGACGTACCACCGCAGTTCGTTGGCGATCCAGACGGCCTTGTCGGGGTCGTCGACGCCGACGTGGACGTGGACGCCGGCGGTGGTGTTGCGATGCTGTGGATACTGGATTCGGTCGAGTTGCGACCGATATCTCGGCTTTTCGGCGTGCTCGAGTTCGCGCCACTTGGCAAGCGGGTGAAGACCCGCCGCGGCGATCCGGTAGCCGTGCTCGCGGGCGTGCTCGACGAGCGCACGACGGATCTCGAGCAACCTCTCGCGGGCGGCGTCGGGGTCCTCGATCAGCGGCGTCTGGCTCTCGATCACGAACTTGAACAGTTCGTGATCGAGTCGGTCCTCGAGAATCGCGGGCGGCTCGTGCTCGTAGACGAGTTCGTCGGTACCGCTCGTGGGCCGGCCGCGCTCGTCGACGATGAAATACTCCTCCTCGATCCCCAGCGTGCCCATACGCGTAAACGATTCCGGCGACCCGCGTTCCATCGTGGGTGCCTTTCGGCCCCGATAGTAAATACGGTTTGGAGTCGGCGCGTTCGGCCGCAACGTCGACGCCACGGGCCGATCCACACGTCACGCTCGAGGCAGCCGCTGGATGACCTACGCTTCCTCGAGGGCGTAGACGCTGTTGTCGCCGCTCCCGACGTAGACGACGCCGTCGACGACCGCCGGCGTGCTGGCGACCCAGCCGTCGGTGCGGAACCGCCAGCGCGTCTCGCCGGTCTCGGCCGAGAGGGCATAGATGGAGCCGTCCTCGTTCCCGACGTAGAGGCTGTCGCCGACGACGACCGGACTGCTCCGAACGGCGCGAAAGCCGCCGCCGTTCCAGTAGTACGTTTCCGGACCCGGAGTGTCGTCACCGTCGGTTTCGGCGGCCGAGGGTGAAAGCGCGTACACGTTCCCGTCGAAGCTCCCGGCGTAGACGGCGTTCTCGACGACGGCCGGACTGCTGGTCACCGAGTTTTCGGTCTCGAAGCGCCACCGGATCGATCCCGACTCGTCGTCGATCGCGTAGACGTTGTTGTCGTTGCTGCCGACGTAGACGACGCCGTCGGCTACCGTTGGTCTGCTCTGGATGCGGGCGTGCGTGCTGACGGACCACCGCTCCTCCTCGGACTCGATATCCACCGCATAGAGCGTCTGATCGGCGCTCCCGACGTAGACGGTTCCGTCCGCGACCGCTGGTGCACGCTGTACCGCTTCCCCGGTTTCGAAGGCCCACTCCTTGTCGCCGTCGTCGGCCGCGATCGCATAGAGGGAGTTGTCGTTGCTGCCGACGTAGACGACGCCGTCGGCGACGGTCGGACTGCCGGCGACCTTGTCGTCGGTTTCGAAGGTCCACTCCTCGTCGCCGCTGTCGGCCGCAATCGCGTAGACGGTGCCGTCCTGGCTGCCGACGTAGACGGTTCCGTCGACCACTGCGGGGCTGCTCGAGACGGCGTCGCCGGTGTCGAGCGACCAACGTTCGTCGCCGTCGTCGGCCGCAATCGCGTAGACGGTGCCGTCGTTGCTGCCGACGTAGACGGTGCCATCGACCACCGCCGGGCTGCTGTACACGGAGCCGTCGGTATCGAACGACCAGCGTTCAGCGACGTCTTCCGTCGGTCCCGTCCCCGGGGCGCGACCGGTGTTGGCCGCATCGAACTGGAACATCGGCCAGTCCACGCTGTCGTCGGTCGCGATCGGTTCGACCGTCGGGGTTTCCCCGCCGGGACTTCGCTCTTCGGGACCCGAGAGACAGCCCGCCAGCCCGACCACACAGGCCGCCGTCGTCCCCCGAAGGAGATCCCGGCGCGTTCGGTCGCGATTCATTTTATCGTAGGTTCACGGACGGGAACATATAGGTTTCTTCATACCCGCACGGCCACCTGTCACCGGGGCCGCGCGACGACGCCGAGGTGATCCGCGTGGTACGGTTCGAGCCGTCGGGTTTCGAGGAGTTCATAGCTCGCCTCGAGTTCCGCGCGAACGTCCGCAAAGACCGCGTCGGGATCGCGGGTCACGTCCTCGCTTCTGGCCTTGACGGCAAGCAGCAGTCGCCCGTCGTCCCCGAGAAACCGCGCGTTCTCGAGGGCGACGCGGGCCTGTCCGCGCGTAGCGACGTCCTGAACGATCGCGTCGACGTCCGATTCGACGACGTGGGCGTAGGTGTCGGGCTTGCGGGCGTCCTTCAGCAGCGGGAACAGTCGCGGGCGCGACTCGGCGGTCTCGAGGAGGTCCCGGGCCGGCCGCGCGGCGAACTCGACGGCGTAGGTCGGCCCGGCGAAATCGGCGACGTGGCTCACCGTCGTGCCGCTTGCAGCGCCGAGATAGAGGACCGTTTCGCCGCCCGACAGTCCCGTGTCCATCCCGTGTTCGAGCATCGCGCCCAGTTTGGAACGGTTCGGATTCCACGCGCGCCACTCGCCGTCCGTGGGTTCGCCGTACACCGGCTCGCCCCGGGTCGCGAGTCGACTCGGCCCGTCGAACGCGTGGCGCTCGACGCCCGCAGGAAGGCCGGCGGTCGACGCCGAATCCGCGTCACTCATCGTCGCGACCCCCGTCGTCGGCACGCGCCTGAATCGTCTCGATCCGCTCGGCCAGTTCCGCCTCGAGGTCGGGCTTTCGCTCGCCGGAGTAGTGATCGACGCGGGCGGCGATCGCCAGTTTCCCCGCGAGCGCTCGCGCCGCCGACCCGCGATCCTCGGGTCTGGTTCCCCGAACCGCATCGTGCGTGTAGATGATCCCGTGTTTGGGCGACGAGGCGTGTCCGCGGAGGTGGGCAAACAGCGCGTCCTCCGCGCCGAGGACCTGTATCGTGCCGCTTGGCTTTTTCGCCAGCGTCTCGAGTCCGCCGGCCAGCGAGATCAGCCGCGCCGCAAGCACCGGGCCGGCCAGCGCGGCGAGGTTCGGCGCGATGGTCGGCGTTTGCCGTTTGACGAACGCGCGCAGCTCCTCGGCTTCGGTCTCGAGGTCGACGACGCGTTCGGCAAGCGAGCCGATCGCCTCCTCGCCGCCCGCGGGCGGGCGGTCCCTGTCGATCAGGTCCCGGGCGTACTCGATGCCCGTTCCCGCGTCGGGATCGACGGTCCCGCCCCACTCCGCCAGCCGCTCGGCGAGTTCGTTTGCCGTCCGCTCACAGTCGTCCATCGCCCGGACCGCGTGGACGAGCTGGCGGTCGTCCGCGGTCTCGCGGTCGGTCACCGCGGCGCGGGTCGCCGCCATCGTCGCCTCGTGTAACAGCTCGTAGTAGGCGTCCTCGTCGTCGGCAACCCCCGCCTCGACGGCGAGTGCGGGCCAGTCACGCGGCGCTGCGGCCGTGCCGTCGCGGATCGGCTCGAGGGCCGACTCGGGGTCGTCGGGATCGACGTCCGCGAACCACCCCTCCGTCGCGGCGTGTTGCTCGGTCATACGTCGGTATAGCGACCGGGCTCGTATATGCGTTCCCGAACCGAACCCGACGGGCCACGGTCCGGCGTTACCGCTTCCAGAACGCACCCGTAAACAGGACGAGCGCCGGAATGACCTCGAGCCGGCCGATCCACATCAGAAAGACCATCAGGAGTTTCGAGGTCCACGGGAACGCGAGGTAGCTGCCGAACGGCCCGAGCTTGCCGAACCCCGGGCCGATGTTTCCGAGCGTCGCGATGCTCGCGCTGATCGCCTCGATCGGGGATAGCGCGAGGCCGACTCGAGCCGAATCGATCACGATCACGACCGTCGAAACGCCGAATATCAGCAGGTACAGAAGTGAAAAGCCGAGCACGGCGCGGATCGCGTCTTCGTCGATGACGGCCCCGCCGAGCCGGATCGGTTTCACGGCTTCCGGGTGGGCGGCGGTGAACAGTTCCCGTCGGGCGAACTTCAGGACGACCAGCCAGCGGATAACCTTGATCCCGCCGCCGGTCGAGCCGGCGCTGCCGCCGATGAACATGGCAAACAGGAGCACGAGTTGCGCGGTCGGACTCCACTCGGCGAAGTCGCTCGTCGCGTATCCGGTGGAGTTCAACAGCGAAACGATCTGGAAGAGGCCGTGTCGGATCGACGGCTCCCCGAGGGCGGCGGTCGTCCCGCCCAGATCACCGAGCGGCGGGGCGGCTCCCCGGTAGAGGAGTGCCCCGACAAGCGCGGCCAGTACGGCCATCGAGCCGGCGTAGGCCCGCAGTTCCGTGTTCTCGAAGAACCGTCGCGGTTCCCCCCGGAGCACGTACCAGAACAGCGCGAAGTTGGTCCCCGCGATGACCATAAACGGGATGACGACCCACTGGACGGCCGCGGAGAACGCCGCGATGCTGTCGGCCTCGGGCGAGAACCCGCCGGTCGGCAGGGTCGTAAAGCCGTGGGCGACCGCGTTGTAGAAGGTCATGTTGTCAGCCAGCCCCGCGAGGTGAAGCGCGTAGAGTAGCCCGATGTACACCACCGTGAACCCGAAGTAGACGAGCCAGAGGATGCGGGCCGTCTCGGCGATCTTCGGTGTGAGCTTCTGGAGTTCCGGCCCCGGGGCTTCGGCCCGGATCAGTTGCGCGCCGTTGACGGCCAGTTCCGGCAGGATCGCGATCATCAGAACGATGATCCCCATGCCGCCGAGCCACTGTGTGAGCTGTCGCCACATCAGGAGGGCGTGGGAGTGGCGATCGAGCGAGATTTCGCCCATGACGGTCGCCCCCGTCGTCGTGAACCCGGACATCGACTCGAAGAGCGCGTTCTCGGGCTGTGCGAGCGTCGATTCGGTTCCGTACCCCGCGAGAACGTACGGGATCGCCCCGACGACCGCGACCGCGAGCCACGAGAGCGCGACCAGCAGCATCGCCTCGCGCGGTTGCAGGTCCGGGTCGGGATCGAGTCGCTCGAGGAGATAGCCCAGCGCGACCGTCAGCGCAAGCGTCGCGACGAACACGAGGATATCCTCCCGGTAGATGAGCGCGACGCCAACCGGAACGAGCAGGGTCAACGCGAGGTACTTCAAAACGGTGCCGGTCAGCGCGAGACTGGCCCGCCAGTCGACCCGGATCGTCATGGTTTCACGGTGGGGCGGAACCAGCGGGACGTGACTCCGTGCTTTCGAGGCACCCGTGCCTTCGAGTCGGCATCACGACCTCGTCTGACGCGGCTACGCGATCGTCGATCGGCGACACGCGCGGCGGAACCGACCGCCAGCCGGCCGGATGGCTCCGAACTGACGGCCGGATCGAAGCGGCGCTGCCCGATCGAGAAGGCGTTCGCCGACCGGTCCACCTGACCGGGGCCGGCGACGCCTGACCGTGGCTGGGTCAGAGACATGGTCGACCAGAACTGACGTCACTACATAGTTGTACTGAAAACCGCTCGGTTCGTACAGCCGCCGGCGCTCGAGTGAGACGTGTTTCCACCGTTTTCCGGGACGCGTTCCTGACCCGTCGGTTCGTGCCGCCGCCAGATGACCTATATGGCTCTGAACCGTAGCTTCGAGAAGCATGCCTCGCCTGCCAAGCGTTCGACATCCGAAGTCGTTTTTCGACGTGTTTTCCGTCTCCGTCGCCGCGATATCCGTCGTTGCGCTCGCTCTGGCGCTTTGGCACGGCTCGTTCGTTCGAGTCGAGATGGCCGCGTTCGTGATCGTGGTGTTTCTGTGGGCCATGTGGGCAGTAACCCAAATTCTCAAGCACTCGGTGGAGCATTCGAACCGAACGCGATAACCCCTCGAGCGGCGACGTATCGACCCCGACGGCAGTAGACAACCGGTCCGCTCGTCGCGGTCCGTTTTGTTCGACGGCAAACGAACCAATTAAGAGGCGAGTGACGCTTCGATTTACTATGGTTCGGAATACACTCGCTCAGTCCCGACTCTCGCGACGAAGACGCGTATCGGTCGCCTCCGGGTTCAACATCGGCAACGGATGATCCTCAAATGATAGTGAATACAACTATGGGAGCAAACCTGTCGCGGGTTTCGACGGCTGACCTGCCAAGAGGTGATGGCAATGGCTGACGACGAGGAGCTCGCCAAGGATCTCGGCTTGTTCTCGGCGCTTGCGGTCGGTATCGGGACGATGATCGGCGCGGGGATTTTCGTCCTGCCGGGGGCTGCCGCTCAGGAAGCAGGGCCGATCGTCGTGCTCTCGTTTCTCATCGGCGGTTCGGTCGCCATGATAAACGCGCTCTCGGTGAGCGAACTCGGAACGGCAATGCCCAAAGCCGGTGGTGGCTACTATTACATCAATCGGGCGCTCGGCCCGCTGTTCGGGTCGATATCCGGAATGGGCGACTGGATGGGACTCGCCTTCGCGAGCGCGTTTTACTGTATCGGGTTCGGCGGCTACCTCACGGACCTCTTCGAGGGCGTCGTAGTCACGGTTCCCGGCGTCGGTGCGGTCGAACTCCTCCCGACGATCGTTCTCGGACCGCTCGTGCTTTCGGACATCCAGGTCGGTGCGCTGATCGCCGGCGTCGTGTTCGTCGGCGTCAACTACATCGGCGCAAAGGAGACCGGCGGCGTCCAGACGGCCATCGTTACGTTGCTGCTCGGTATTCTGACGGTCTTTGCGGTCGTCGGCTACTTCTCGTTCGACTGGGGAACGGTCCTCGTCGACGGCAGCGTCGCGCCGCTCGGCTACGGCGAGGTACTGCCCGGTGCGGCGCTCGTGTTCGTCTCCTATCTCGGCTACGCGAAGATCGCAACGATCGGCGAAGAACTCAAAAACCCCGGCCGAAACCTCCCGATCGCCATCATCGGGAGCGTCGCCATCGTGATGTGTATCTACGCGATTCTCGTCGGGCTCATGGTCGGGATCATCCCCTACGATGCGATCAGCGAGAAGACGCCGATGTCGGACGTTGCCGAAATCATCTTCGCCGGCAACCTCGGTGTGGTCGGTATCACGTCGATCACGCTGGCCGCGCTGCTGGCGACGGCCTCGAGCGCGAACGCGTCGATCCTCGCCTCCGCGCGGATCAACTTCGCGATGGGCCGGGACAAGATCGTCAGCAACTGGCTCAACGAGATTCATCCCCGGTTTGCCACGCCGTACCGGTCGATCGCCGTCACCGGCGGGATGATCGTGGTGTTCATCGCCGTCCTCGGGGGCCAACTGGAGGTGTTGGCGAAGGCGGCGAGCGTCCTCCATCTCATCGTCTACGCGCTCATCAACGCGGCCCTCATCGTGTTTCGTGAGGCCGACGTACCGGAGTACGACCCCGACTTTACGGTTCCGCTGTACCCCATTACTCCGATTCTCGGCCTGGTCCTCTCGCTCGGCCTGATCGGCTTCATGAAAGAGATCGAGATCATGCTGGGGCTGTTGTTCGTCGTCCTGGCCGTGACATGGTACGGCGTCTACGCACGCCATCAGACCGATCGCGAGGGCGTACTCAGCAACTACATCCTCTCGCGGCCCGAGGAGATGCCGGACGCGGCCGTCACCGCCGCCACCGTCGCCAAGCCGTCCGGCGGGAACGAGTACACCGTCGTCGTTCCGGTCTCGAACCCCCAGACCGAGTCCGATCTGCTCGAGCTGGCGAGCGTTCTCGCGAAGGCCAACGACGGGGTCGTGCAGGCCGTCCACATCGTCGAAGTCCCCGACCAGACGCCGCTTGCCGAAGGGTCAGAACACGTCCAGCGGATCGACGAGGAATCACAGGCACTGATGGACCGGGTCCGCGAGAGCACGGAAACGCTCGAGGTCCCCGTCGACGTTCGGACGGTCGTCTCACACCGCTCGTTCGAGGAAGTGTTCGACGTTGCCCGACGGGAGCAGGCCGACACGGTCGTGATGGGATGGGGGCCGGACCGTCCCTGGTCGGCCGGGCGTGCGGAACGCCCCCTCGACGAACTCACGCACGATCTCCCGTGTGATTTCCTCGTGCTCAACGATCGCGGTCTCGAGACCGACCGCGTGCTCGTTCCGACCGCCGGCGGCCCGGATTCGGAACTCAGCGCCGAAGTTGCCCGCTACCTTCGCGACCAGTCCGGTGCCGAGATCACGCTCTTGCACGCCGTCGACGAGGGGTCCCGGGCCGACGGACAGGCGTTCCTGAGCGAGTGGGCGGCCGATCACGGTCTCGAGGACGCCACAATCAGGGTCGATACGTCCGGCGACGTCGAGGAGGCGATCGCAACGGCGGCTCGCGATCACTCGCTCGTCATCATCGGGGCGACCGAACGCGGCCTCCTCTCGCGGCTGCTTCGGGGGTCGCTCGCCTACGACGTCGTCAACGAGGTCGAGTGTGCCGTGTTGCTGGCCGAGCGGCCGACCTCGCGATCGCTCCGGGAGCGGCTGTTCGGCGATCGGTCGGACGAGTAACGAGCGCGGCTACGACTCGCGGTTTCCGCCTTCGAACGCCTCGAGCATCGAATCGGTGATGCCGCCCCGAGAGAGCACCGTCAGCAGATCGCCGGCCTGGATCGCGCTCGCTCCGGTCGGCGTCAGCACGGAGTCGTCCCGTTCGATCGAGACGACGAGCATCCCGTCCTCGAGAACGCCTTCGCGTCCGGCGCGTTCGAGCGTCATTCCGACGATCGGCGCGTCCTCGGCGACGGTGATCTCGACGACCTCGTTCCCGCCGGCGAGGCTGATGTAATCCGAGAACTGCTGGGGAGTCTCGTCGGGACCGAACGGCTGGTACGGCTGGAACCGGTCCGTTCGGACGAGTTTTTCGTCGTCGATCTCGAGTCCGAGCGACGTGAGTTCCCGTGAGATATCGGTGAGCGCGTCGATATCGCGGCCGACCGCGAGAACGTGGAGGTTCTCCCGTCCGGTCGCAAACGAGCGAACGTTGACGACCCCGGGGATCGTCCGTGCCTGTTGTGCGAGTCGCGGCTGGTCGTCGAGGGGGGCCGTCGCCACGTAAAGTGTCGAGAGCAGTCCGTCGGCGGCGTCGAAATCGACGTTGGCGTGATACCCCCTGATGACGCCGGCCTCCTCGAGTTGGGCGATACGGTTCCGGATCGTCGCGGGGGAGACGCCGACTTCGTCGGCGATCATCGGCGCGGACGTGTTTCTGGCGTCCCCCATCAACGCGTGGATGATGCGTTTGTTCACTTCGTCGAGGCGAATGCTCATAGCCGCCGGTACGTCGGTGGCCGTGAAGGGTGCTGCCTTTTGCTGTCCGTGGATCGTCCCGCTGGAGGAGCATGTCTCCAAGCAGTCGATAGCATATCCGATACCTATCGTATTAGCACCGTTACTGAATCAGTAGATTAGAAGGATATTTACTGACGAATCAACAACCCCACTCACGAGAAAGACCGATGCACTACTGTACGCCCGACAGAGAACACGAGAACAGCCGGATCGGACGCGGAACGGCCGGGCCGATCCGATCGGTCGGCCGGACCGCCATCGAAGACGGCTCGGTCGAAGCCGTATCCGAGAGCCGATATGCGGCGAGTGACCGTCCTGTCGTCGGACCTCGAGCCGACACCGGCGGTTCAACGGAGTGATCCCGACCGATGTATCTCATCATCGTCGGCGGCGGAAGCATCGGTTCGAACCTGATCGAGCTCGCGGTACATGACGGCAACGACGTCGTCGTCATCGAAAGCGACGAGGAGCGAGCCAACGAGATCGCGGCGGAGTACGACTGTCTGACGCTCAACGCCGACGCGACGAACCACGGGACGCTCCGGGACGCGGAGATCGACCGCGCGGACGCGGTCATCTCCACGACCGACGTCGACGCGGTCAACATCATGGTAATGTTGCTCGCACAGGAACACGATGTCCCCAACCTCGTCAGCGTCGTCCACGATCCCGGTAACCTCCCCATCTTCGAGAAGATCGGCGTCACGCTGATCGAAAACCCACAGCGGCTGATCGCCGATTACCTCTATCACTCGGTTCGCTACCCCGGCGTCAGCGATTTCGTCGACCTCGACGACGAGACGGAACTGGTCGAACTCACAGTCACCGAGACCGCGCCGATGAACGGTCAGCGTCTCATGGCCGCCACGGAATCGGGCGCACTGCCCGACGGCTGTCTCGTCGTCGCCCTCGAGCGCGACGGCGAGATCCGCGCTCCCAAAGGGGAGACGACGGTTCAGGCGGGCGATCAGGTGACGGTGTTTACCGACGACGCCGCGCTCGAGGCCGCCGTCGCGGCGTTTACTGACGATCAGGTATGAGAGTACGCTATCGAACCGTCGGCCGCGACGTCGGCCGCATTCTGCAGGTCGTCTCGCTCATGCTCGTCGCGTCGATACTGGTCGCCGTCGTCGTCGGCGAGTTCTTCGCGGTGCCCGCCTTCGCCGTCGCCGCGCTCGTGATGGGCGGTATCGGCGTCGGACTGGCGCGATGGTACCGGGACGCGGCGACGCCCGAGAAGCTCGAGGCGATGGTCACCGCGGCCAGCGCGTGGGCGATCGTCGGTGTTCTCGGCGGGTTGCCGTTTCTACTCATCGCGTGGACGATCGCGCTCGATCCGTTCCCGGCGTGGGCGAACACGCCGCCGACGGACGAGACGACGATGATCTTTCTCAACCCGCTAGACGCAGTGTTCGAGAGCATGAGCGGGTTCAGCGGGACCGGACTGACGATGGCCGCCCGCGAAGAGGACCTCCCGATGTCGCTGCACTGGTGGCGCTCGTTCACCGAGTGGATCGGCGGCGTCGGGGTGATCGTCCTCACCGTCGCCATCCTCGCCCGCCCCGGCAGCGGATCGCTCACCCTCTACGAGAGCGAGGCCCGCTCCGAGAAGATCCATCCGAGCATCGTCAACACGGTCACGGAGATCTGGAAGATCTATCTCGGGCTGACGCTCGCCTCGATCGCGCTGTTTCTCGCGGTCGGGATGGGAAGCTGGGACGCGATCAACCACGCCATGACCGGCATCGCCACCGGCGGGTTCTCCGTCCACGAGGCCTCGATCGGCCACTACAACGAGCCCCTTATCGAGTACGCGGTCGTGCCGGTCATGGTCGCGGGCAGTATCGCGTTCCCGATCCACTACCTGATTCTGAAAGGCGAACTCCGCAATTTCTACAAGGACATCCAGACCCGCTGGGTGTTCCTCTGGTTCGGACTCGGCTCGCTCGCGCTGACTGCGGTCCTCGCGGCCAACGATCAGTACGGATCGCTCGAGGAGACGTTCCGGATCGCCCTCTTCCAGTTCGTCTCCGCGACCTCGAACACCGGGTTCGGGACGGCGACGATCGGGAACGGAACGGAACCGGTCTGGACGGCCGGCGCGACGCTGGTGACGTGTCTGGGGATGCTCACCGGTGCCGCTGCGGGATCGACCGTCAGCGGCCTGAAGCTCATCCGCGTCATCACGCTCGTCAAAGGAACGGCCTGGCAGATCGGGAACGTGTACCGGCCCGATAGCGCAGTTCGACGGCTCCGGATCGGCGAGCGGAGCCTCAGCGAAAACCAGACCCAGCGGGAGTACACCGAAGCGATGGTCGTGTTCGTCCTCTGGGTGACCGGCCTCGTGATCGGGGTTTCCGTACTCCTGTGGCTGCTCTCGCCGGATCATCCGCTCGAGTACGTCATCTTCGACGTGATGAGCGCCCAGAGCAACGTCGGTCTCGACTCCGGGATCACCGGTCCGACGATGCCCGACGGCGCGAAGGCGATGTTGATCGTCAACATGTGGATCGGCCGGCTCGAGGTCGTCCCGGTCGCGGTGTTGCTCGGCGTCGTGTTCCGGTCCCTCGATCTGTACCGGTGAGTGGATCGGGACGGCCGGGAGAACCCTGATCCCGCCTGTGGGGGCGAATTGCGACCCTCGCCGAGGAGCCGCCCCGGATGAGACGCGTCGAGGACAGGACGGCGACCGCTGGGCGGCAGCTGAGTCTGGAGGGCTCTGAACGGAAACCGTGTGCAGACGGTCAGACGCCGAACGTCGCCCGGAGCATGTCGCGAGTGCCGGGACCGAGACCGACGGCGACGACGGTAATCATCAGCAAGATTGCGTATCGGGGGCTCTCCTCGAAGACGGTTTCGTCGAAGATCCAGACGACGAGGACTGCGGCGGCCAACTTCACGAGCAGGAACGGCCAGGCCGCTCCGGTGACCGCCACGATGTTTTCCGGCAGTATCGAGCCGGTGGCGTCGACGATCGCCTCGTTGATCGGATGTTTCGGACGGAGGTTGTGTGCATGACCGAACGCTGTCGCCCAGTCGAGTCCGATGACGTTCGCGACGCCGTCGACCGCGTGCGCCCAGATGACCACGATCCCCATATACCGCGTGCCTCGGTTGATCTCGGGTGCGAACTGCACGATCGCACCCCACGTGACCGCCGTAGCGGCGGTTGCACCGACGAGCGTGGTCACGAGCAGCCACGGATAGAACGTTCCGTACGGTTCGGTGGCCGCAGTGAACCCGAGATAGCCGACCGTGACCGCGAGCAACCCCGTCCCGATCGCAGCCAGCGGATACTCGTAGCCCGAGACGTACCCGTTTCGGTCGAGCCAGACGGAGACGACGACGGCGGCAAGCGTGACGAAAAAGACCGTGAAGTAGATGAGCGGACTGATGAGGATACCGACCCACGGCAACTGGATGGCGAGTTCGCCGGTTACGCGGTAGGCGGCGACGTTCATGTCCTCGACGACCCGGAGCGCCCCACCGAACAGCATGAACGGGAACAGGCCGTAAAAGCCCGCGCGATAGCGATCGATATCGAGCCGGCCGACGAGAAAGACGATCCCTGTCAGAAACAGGACGAGCGTCGGAATGTAGCCGGCATAGGAGACGAACGTGTATCCCGGCTCGGCGGTCGGACCGGCGTTGGGACCCGCCTCGCCACACGGGACCTGCTCGCCGCCGGCCCAGGCGATACAGTTCATGTCCTGCGCGTCGGCGACGACCGGCCCCCAGAAGTACTGCCAGATAATGTCGATGTAAATCCGCTGCGGGAACGTTATCGCAGCGAGCGTTACCGCAACGGCGAGAAGCGCGACGGTCGCGGCCCAGATCCGTTCCGGGCCGTACCGCTCGACGTACTCGTACATACCCGATACCCGTCGTGGGGGCCGCTTACCGTTTCCGGTTTTTCGCGGTCAGTGACCCGGGAGCCCGAACGTCCGACGCCGTCCCCGATCCCCACGCCGTCGTCATGCCGCGTCGATCTCGCGGGCGGCCGCGAGGAGTTCCTCGTGGATCGCCCCGTTGGAGGCCACCAGTCCCTGACTGTCGTGTCGCCAGCGGTTCCCCTCGAGATCGGTGACGACCCCGCCGGCTTCGCGGACGAGCGCGACGCCCGCGACGGTATCCCACGGATTTGCTCGCCTGTTCGTCACGACGCCCTCGATCGCCCCCGTCGCGACCATCGCAAGCTCGAGCTGTGCACAGCCGGCCCGGCGTAGATCCCCGAAACGGGAGACGATCGCACGGGTCGCCGCGGCGTACTGCTCGCGTTGATCGAGCTCCCACCAGTAGGTCGGACAGACGGTACAGGCCTGTGGATCCTCGCGGTCGCTGACCGACAGGGGCTCGCCGTTGCGGACCGCTCCCTCGGGACCGACGCGGTAGGTATCCGACAGCGCGGGACAGACCGTAGCCGCACCCACGGGTTCCCCGTCCCGAACCGCCGCAACCGCCGTTCCGAACGACCGGATGCCGTTGACGTAGTTGTTCGTCCCGTCGATCGGATCGACGATCCAGGCCGGTCCCTCCGGGGGCACCTGCTTCAGTTCGTCGTCCTCCTCGCCGACGATCGGATCGTCCGGGAACGTCTCCCTGATAACCTCGATCACGGCCGTCTGGGCGTCCTTGTCCGCCTGCGTCACGACGTCCGTCTTCCCGTCCTTGTACTCGACGTCGAGTGCCGTCCGAAACGAGTCGATGGCAACGTCAGCGCCGGCGTTTGCCGCCCGGGCGGCGACGGTCGCCCGACGCTGTGGATCGCGTTCGCTCATTGGTCATCGTCTGCTCCCCGTCGTGAAAAGCGGTCGTGATTCCGACTGGTCCGACCCGACTGACTCTTGCCACGGCTCGCGTTTCGCGTCACACCGCAGAAGCGTTGCGAGGGCAAGACGCTCCGTCTTGCCGCACTGTGAGCAGTGCGAGGGGAGGGAATCGAACCCACGAACCACGGGAAGACGGTCACGCTCGTTTCACTCGCGTGCTGCGACTTCCCTGCCTTTGCTCACGAGACAGCGCGAGGCGCTGCTCGTTCGCAAAGACCCTACGGGAGCGGATCGGAAACGCCAGTAGCAACTATCGTTTCGATCATCTCAGAAGCGTTGCGAGGGCAAGACGCTCCGTCTTGCCGCACTGTGAGCAGTGCGAGGGGAGGGAATCGAACCCACGAACCCCTACGGGAGCGGATCTTGAGTCCGCCGCCGTTGGCCGCTTGGCTACCCTCGCACGCACCGCAACGTTGTAGGTTCGGAAGGTTAAACGAACCGATTTCGGTTCCGGTCGCTCGCTCGAGTCCCACGTGATTCTTTTCCCCTACAGGTGGTACCACCACCCATGATTGTGTCGAGACAGCTCGTTCTCGAACTCGAGCGATCGACGGTGGCGGTCGGGGACGGAATCGGCGTCCGGGTCCGCGACGAGACGAACAGGCCGATCGAGAACGCGGTCGTCGAAGCCGGGACCAAACGGACGCGAACGGACGAGTCCGGACGCTGCCGACTGACGCTGAACGCCCCCGGCTTCTGGAAACTGATCGCGGTCAAGGAACCGACGGAACGGACCGAATACGAACCGGCGACGGCTCTCGTACGGGCCGTCCCCGGTACGACCGACTCGAGACGGGTACGGCGGATCGGTTTCCCCCGTGCATGACTGCCTCACTGTGGCGTTCGCAGTACCGCGTGTGTATCCCATCCAGCGTCCGAGAGCCAGTTACGGCGCTTGCTCGTCGAGTTCGTCGGGAGGGTACCGCGTCTCACAGTTCGGACACAGATACCCCCCATCGACGTGCTCGTAGAGCCGCTCCCCGCAGTTCTGGCATCTCCCGTACGGGTAGTTCATCTACTCTGGCTCTGGAACTACGACGGAATAAGCACTCCCCTTACACTGTATACGTATTACGTCTATTGGATGACGTATTCGGTCGTATCCGGGCGTTCTCCGGACCGGTGCCGGCGGATTAATTGATTAAAATAGTATTAGCATAAAAATATTAGTGCGCATTTGTACTGTAGATGAATATGAAGCTCCGGACTGAGCAACTCGGGAAGCAGTATGGACAGGACACCTGGGGGATCCGTGACATTTCCCTGGAGTTGGAGGACGGGATCCACGGACTTTTGGGGCCGAACGGGGCGGGAAAGTCAACGCTGATGAAGATCCTCACGACCGTTATGAAGCCGACGACAGGGACGGCATACTGGAACGGGACGAACATCGTCGAATCACCCGAGAAAGTCCGACCGATACTGGGCTATCTCCCGCAGGATTTCGGCACGTATCCGGATCTGACGCTCGATGAGTTTCTCGAGTACATGGCAGCCTTACGCGGTCTCGATAGCGAAACGGCAAGCGCCCGTATCGACGAGCTGATCGCGCTCACGAACCTCGTCGATGTCCGTTCTCGAAAGTTAAAGACGTTCTCCGGCGGGATGCGCCAACGGGTTGGAATCGCACAAGCGCTACTCAACGATCCGGAGTTGCTCATCGTCGACGAGCCGACGGTCGGACTGGATCCCGAAGAACGCGTCCGCTTGCGGAGTGCCCTGACGAACACCGCGACCGATCGGGTCGTTATCCTCTCGACACACATCGTTCCGGACGTAGAGGCGACGGCAAACACGATTGCGCTTCTCGACAACGGCCGACTGATAACCCATACGGGGGTCGAGGAGCTTGTCAACCGAGTATCGGGGAAAGTGTACGAGTGTATCGTCCCGCGCTCGGAGCTTTCCCGGATCAAATCGCAGTATCAGGTCTGTAGCACCGTCCAGCGTTCGGACGGGGTCAAGGTCCGGCTGATCGCCGAGACGCCGCCGACGGACGACGCCGAACGAGTTACGCCGACGCTGGAGGATGCCTACCTCGACACGGTCGATCAACAGGGAGTGGTCTAAAATGCGGCGACTGTACCACGTTGCGCGGGCGGATTTCCTGCAACGGATCCGATCGCGCCGACTCCTGGTTGCGCTTGCGGTGATCGCGTATATTGGTTTTCTGGTTAACGTCGGGCAGATCGAACTCGCCTACCAGATCCGCGATGGAGACACGGTAACGTACTTCCACGGGGAGCCGACGGCGGAGTTTATCGGGATGAAGGCGGGGCTAACCGGGACCTTGGTGTTGATTTTCGGTGGATTTTATTTGATGAACAATACGCTCTCACGCGATCGGACGCACAACGTTTCCCAGTTGGTCGCAAGCACGCCGGTGTCGGATCGGACCTATATCCTCGGGAAGTGGCTGAGCAACGTCGCGCTTGGCGGTGTCATCGTCGTGACGCTGGGCGTTGCAACGATCGTCAACCACGCGGTCCACGGTGTCGGAACGACGGATCCAGTCGCGCTTTTGGTTCCGCTGATCGTTTTTGCGATCCCGATTTCCGCTCTCGTCGGCGGGATAGCGCTCCTTTTCGAAACGATCGATCGGCTGAACGGGAGCCTCGGAAACATCTGTTATCTCCTTCTTATGGCGACCGTCGTCCCGATTTCGCTCGTTGCCGCGCAGGGCTTACTCCCGAACGAACTCCCGATCTGGGTGAAAGCCGGGGATCTAACCGGACAGATCGCGGTTTACGAGATGACGGCGAACGCGTTGCTCGATGCCGTCCCGGGGTATAGCGGTCGTCCCCCGAACATCGGAACGCTCGAGGGCGATCGGACGTTCCGCTGGGAGGGAGGGAACTGGCCTGTCTGGGTGTTTCCACAGCGAACCGGACTTATCATCTCATCTCTTCTCATCGTATTCGTAGCGACGGTCCCCTTCGACCGACTCCAATCGAGCGATCCGGCGACGGACTCCGGATGGCTGTCACGGTTCGTTCCATCGCTGTCCGTTAGCGGCTGGAGCAAGACCAAACGGTTGTCACAGTACGTTCCATCGCTTCCCGGTATTGGTCGGAATAACGCTGCCGTCGAGGAGACGTTCGAACAACCGGACGCGGATTCGATCTCGCTGACGCCCATCAGAGACCGTGATGCTGGCGGCTTCCGGCGGCTCGTCGCCGCAGAGCTTCGACTTGCACTCCGCGGACAGCCGTGGTGGTGGTACGTCGGAGCAATGGCACTCGTCGTGGTTCCGATCATCGGCCTCGTAAACGTCGGGACGACGGGTGGTTCGATCGAACCGTTCCGGAAACAGTTGTTGCCGATCGCGTTCATCTGGCCGTTGTTCATCTGGTCCGCAATGGGTGTCCGAACGAGCCAAAATCAGGTAACGGATCTGGTACTTTCCTCGAAATATCCGATCGGACAGATCGTTGCGGAGTGGCTCGCCGGGGTTCTCATCGCTATGGGTCTCGGCAGTGGGATGGTCGTTCTGTTCGTCGGGACTGGGCACCTCGGTGCGGTACTGGGTTACGCGAGTGGCGTTCTGTTCGCCCCATCACTGGCGATTGCAGCGGGTATCTGGACCCGCTCGTCGACGTTGTTCGAGTTGTTCTATCTCCTCCTGTGGTATGCCGGCCCGCTTAACGGTGCTGTCCCTGTTGATTTCGCCGGATCGACGAGCGATAGCATCGAGATGGGTGTCCCGATCGTATTTATCGGCCTGAGCATCGTCCTGTTCGGTGCTGCAGTTGGTCGTCGAAAACTCGAGATCACATAACGCAACCTCTCCGTTTTCCTTCCTCCCGTTCACTCAAAAGAAGTCATCTACTCCAGCCACTCGAGCGGCAAAGAGAGGGAGAGTGCAGTCAACCGTCATGATGCGTCCGGCCGAACCATCTATAATACCATAGCAGGTAAAATTAAAGGAATTGGAGAATGACAACAATAAACGAGTGACTGATGAGAACAGTCGAGACACCGGCGATCCGGGTCGAGGGGCTACGGAAGACTTTCGAAGACGGGACGACTACTGTAACCGCCGTCGACGACATCACTTTTCAGATCGAAAAAGGGACCGTCGTAGGGCTACTCGGGCCAAACGGGGCAGGAAAGACGACAACGATCAAGTCGATGCTCGGACTCGTCGTTCCTGACGCGGGGACCGTCGAGATCTGTGGGGTGGACGTCCACGACCAACCCGATCAAGCATACAAGAAGATCGGGGCGATTCTTGAAGGGGCTAGAAACGTTTACTGGCGATTGACTGTTCGGGAGAACCTCTCTTTTTTCGCCGGGCTCGGCGGGGACGATCCGACTGCAGTACGTGATCGACACGACGAACTTCTCGAGCAGTTCGGTCTCGTCGACCGGGCTGATACGCCGGTAAAAGATCTCTCACGGGGCATGAAGCAGAAAGTATCGTTAGCGTCGACGCTGGCACGTGACGTCGAAGTCGTATTTATGGATGAGCCGACGCTCGGCCTGGATATCGAAACCTCCCTAGAGCTCCGCACGGAGCTCTGCCGTCTCACTGACCGTGAAGACGTAACGATAGTGCTCTGTAGCCACGATATGGACGTAATCGAAAGCGTTTGCGACAGCGTACTCGTACTCAATGAAGGCTCGATCGTCGAGTACGATGAGGTCGACGCACTACTGCAGGTGTTCCGCACCCGCCAGTATCAAATCACCGTCGAATCGACACTCTCTACGGATGCCCGAGAGCGTCTCGAACAGGTAGTCGATGTCGACTATTCCGACGAGGACAAACAGTTCACCATCACGTTCACCGCGACCGACGGAAACGAAATATACGAGGTCATGAATATTCTTCAGAGGACCGGACAAAATATTCTGGATATCGAATCCTTGAAGCCGGATTTAGAGGATATCTTCCTCCAAATAACGGATACGAGCATCGAAGACAGCGGAAGAAACGGTGCCGACGAGACACTCGAGACTGGAGGGTCGTCATCTGTACCCGAGAACGCTGCCTCGGCCAGCGTTTCCACGGAGGTGAGTACCGGTGACGACCGCTGATACCGAAGGGGACTCCGAATCAGCCGGCGACACCGACCCATCACTAACGGCGCTCGTAAAGGTCGTCCTTTACAAACAGTTGATTCTGCTGGTGCGATATCCCGTGAATACTGCAACGCAGTTTCTCACACTGCTTACGTTTTTTGTACTGGTGTTTTTTGGAGGAAAAGCGATAGCAGGCCCTACAATAACCGACTCGCTGGACGGGATTATCGTCGGGTTCTTTCTGTTCACGCTTTCGATTACTGCCTATTCGGGGCTGGCGTGGAACGTCACACGTGAGGCTCAGTGGGGGACGTTAGAACGGTTGTTTATGTCACCATACGGATTTGGGACCGTCATGGGCGTCAAAGCGGTCATCAATGTCTGTATAAGCTTTCTTTGGGGGATTTCCTTACTGCTGTTGATGATGCTACTAACAGGACGATGGCTTGTCATCAATCCGCTGACCGTCGGTCCACTGTTGGTCCTGACACTGCTTTCCGTTCTCGGCATCGGTTTTCTATTCGCTGGACTCGCACTCGTCTACAAACGCGTGGAGAACCTGTTCCAATTGGTGCAGTTCGGGTTCGTTGGGCTGATCGCCGCGCCGGCCGGAACTGTCGAATGGCTGAAGATCCTGCCGATAACCCACGGAAGTTACCTCACACGGGTCGCAATGGAAAACGGTGTCCGACTCGGGGAGTTTCCCATCACGGATATTGGCATTCTCGTCGCTACTAGCGTGATCTACCTCTCAGTCGGGTACTACTGTTTTTACCGTGCGGGGATCAAAGCCCGCGAGAAGGCGCTGCTCGGTCACTACTAGACGTCCCTCCGTCGGCTTCCCTTTCTCTGGGAACGCGCATTCGTTCCCACTGGGGCGATTTCGTGGCGGTCACCGGGAGAGAACAGTTGATCCCCGGCCCCTTCGATCTTCGGATCATCGATCACGTGCTAGGCTGATTGGCACCACCCGTTACCGCCACCGGACCGCTGTTCCGGAGCATTGGCTGATAAATATCGAATATAGTAGCCAAATATTATATAATAAAATACAGTATGTAAATTATGGAACGAAAGAACGTGATCGCGACTCACGAAACGAACAACAAAGAAGTCAAGGTCCAGATTCCGGCCGGACCCGTTACTCTCAACGAGAACGTCAACGTTGAGATCCTATTCTCCGGAAAGAGATGCCGGTGGAACGTGCGAGAGGTTCTCCTCTCATTCGAGGCTCCCTATCGAGAACGAGATACGTTTCGACGGACGGAAATCGATCGATTTGTGTTGGTGAGTGATCCGCCGGAATACACCGAACTAACCGAAACTCGATCAGCGTCGATTACTATCCCGTGGGAAACGCCGAGAACGATCGCAAGTGTGAACGCGATTGCATCGGTGGAGATCGTTACTCCAACGGATACCGTTACGTACGAGACCAACATCGACGTGAAAGGCCCCTACTTGGAGGCTATCTTTGACGCAATGATCGACCTCGGATTCGCACCCCGCGATATCGAATGCATCGCCGATCCAACCGCTGCTGGACCACCGTTTCTCCAGGCGTTCACCTTTCAGCTGACCGATCAGTGTCTTCGAGACGCTCCCGATGACGTGCGATTGTTCTGCCGATTTCTCGAAGACGGTATTACGGTGTTCGTGGCAACCGACACCGACAATAACCGTTTTGAAAATATTGACCGAGTACACAAACCCGGTACTTCCATTCGAAGCAGTGAGATGGAAACGGTTCGTGATCGGATCGAATCGATCCTTCGATAACCGGTCCTGTCGAACGCCGCTCGCACTCACCGGTACAACAGAATACTTTGTGCGCTATTTTTCCAGTATACTATGGTTATACTCATAAATTATATCTATTATTCATGTATGCATTTATGTATTCGCAAGTTGTTGAATATATTCATATCAGGGAAAATATTAAGTGATTAGACGTGAGAACACATGTCGTAGGGGGACCAGCATCAATGAGAAATAATAATGAGAGAACAACCCAGTAATACGGCGGTCGAACAGTTCGAAACGAAGCACAACCGCGATGTAACTGAGGAGTTCGACGAGTCGGGCCCCGTCGCTGGCTGTCCGATCGCAACGTGCCTCGTGTACTCCGACAATTAGACCAATGAACGAACAATCAGAACTCACGTCGGTCGACCAGTTCGAAGTCAAACACAACCGCGATGTCAATGACGTTCACGAAGACGGGCATCAAGCCTGCTACGTGCTGTCGTGCGCTGTCGCATCGGGTAACGACTGATAAATCAACCACCTAACCGGTCGCTGGCCATCCCCTACACGTTATTTACCAAGTTGAAAAGCGATGGTTCGATCCACGCGATTGCCGGGCTCAGACCTCCTTCGGCGGCTGGCCCCTTCCACGATACTCGAAACACGTCGAAGTAACGAGCACATCCCGGGTCCGGCAAGCGTAACTCACGCGGGGAGAAGCCGACGCTTTCAGTCACCTCCGAGAAGCGAACGTGCGCATCTAGCGCCTCCGACGGATTGTAGCTACGATGGAAACAGTGACATGTCGGCCACAACCGAACAAGGGTCGAACACGACACGCTCCCGCGTTCCGTGCGGGCTCGAGTCCGATCGACAGTCGTGCTCACGAGATCGTCCAATAACCCCGGGTTGTTCTAGCTGGAGAAATGCTAATAATATTAATAGAATAATTTAAGTAATTATTAATGGATTAATGAATGAAACAGTGAGGTAAAGAAGAGAAGTCGTAATAACCCTTGAAAAATGGACGTAGATTATCATACCATCGCAGCGTCGGCAGAATTGTTACATAATCGAATACAGAACGATCACGTTGGGGAGAGCGAGAAAGGTGTAACAGGGCATGAGAAGGAGTTCTTTGACGAAATTGGAGAGAGCGATCGACGTCGCATCTATGCTCGCTACGACAGACGTAGCGAAGAAATAAATCGCTACGTGAGCTTCGATCGGTGGCCGGAGGACGAGAGCCTCCCGGAGTGGATCGCCGAGTTCAGGGATGTACTGAGCGTACTGACTACGACCGGTGAAGTGGCGCAGGTGCCGGATCGAATCGGTACCGAGGTCCCGTTCGAGGATATTTTTTGGCCGATCGTCGAGTACAGCCGCCAGACTGTAATCGATACGGTGAACACGGAGCGGTTAACGACTGCAGGACTGGGCGACTTCGAGCAATTATTGTTGAACCGACTTGCGGATGTTGCGGCGCAAGCATTACACATCGATTTCTTAACATATATAAACGATATCGACCCCGACGTTATTAGAACCGATCGTCGTTCGCCGAACTCCACCGCCTGGTATGATGAATACGTTCTTGCTTTTGTCGACGGTCGGGCGGCGTCTTTCTTCGAAGAGTTCCCGATGGCAGCGAAACTACTCACGATCAGCATTCAACAGTGGCAATCCATATTCACCCGGTTTCTATCGAGGTTGAACGACGATCTGCAACGTATTCGTTCGACGTTCGATCTCGGAGAAGCAGAACGGATAGCGAGTGTCTCTCCGGTAGGAGACGCACACGGCGGAGGAGAGCGCGTGCTCTTAATCGAGTTCGAGGCCGGGGTCGAGGTGTTATACAAACCACGGAACGTTGACCCTGAAAGCGCGTTCTATCGATTCGAATCCTGGCTTTGCCAAGAGTTCGAAACGGTACCAGTTCTCGAAACACCGAACCTGCTCAATAGGGACGGGTACGGGTGGGTAGAGAAGATCGAACGGAGCGACCACTCGGAGGTCACCGCCGTAGCGGACTACTATCGCGGTGTTGGTGCCCTCTTGTGCATCCTCTATGTCCTTAATGTCACCGACTGCCATTACGAGAATATAATCGCGGCGAAGGAATCACCCGTTCTCGTCGATCCGGAGACCGTTCTCGCGATGGACAGTTCAGCGGTAGAGAATCCTTCCCGGAAGATGGAACAGAAGATCCGGTACCACATGATGAACGCCACCGTTCTAGGCACCGGAGCGTTGCCGTACGATGCCGTCCCCGAAGGATCTTCGGGTATCGACGGAATTGACGGTCACGAAGCGTCTACCCGCCAACTCACCTGGAACCACATCAACACCGACGCGATGGACATCGAGTACTACGTTCCAGTGAACCCTCCACAAGAAAACTTTCCGACACTCGCCGGAGAACCGGCGCGACCCGAGCGATTCGTCGACCAGATCGTTGATGGGTTCGAAAGCGTGTATACCGCCATCTGCGGTGCCAAGGATCGGGTGAAAGTCAAAACAACGACTCATTTCGACGGCCTAGAGACGAGGATCCTTCTCCGCAGCTCGAGAGCATACGATGAACTCCTGAAAACGCTCACTTCTCCGAAATATTTGCGCAGCGGTGCGATCTTCGATTACAAACTTCAGGAAGTCCTGTCTATGCGGGGAGAGCAACCGATTTTCAGACGGGAAACGAAACTGTCCGAAATGGATCCGGAGCGGTGGGAGAAGATAATCGCGGCCGAGCGAGAAGCGCTCCAAAGGGGTGATATCCCGAAATTCACGGTGTATTCCAACGACCGCGGGCTGTATTTCGATGGTAACGTCGTCCTTCCGGAATTAACCAACCGAACCGGTATTGACCGTCTCTCGGACAGAATTTCCGACATGACGGAAAGCGATAACGACTGGCAGCGAGGGTTGCTCCGAGGCTCCTTGGAGCGATCGCGTATAACGGATCAGGCACACGCCGAGGATAAAATATGACGGGAACACCATTGCAGGCCGACGACTTCCGTCGTGAGGCGGAATCGATATTCAGTACCGTACGAGAGTCGGGCGTAACCTTTGCGGACGGAACCATCGGCCGGTTCGGCTACGGAGCGTCCGATCGGAAACTGAATTTGAAGACGCGAACCGGCCTCTACTGTGGACAAATCGGTATTGCAGTGTATTTCGCTGCAATGTACACCGAGTTCGGGGATGAGTTGTATCAACGCTGCGTCGAAAAGGCAGTTACACCCCTCCTCGAGCGAGCGGCAGAAGACGTACTGGACAGTACATACATCGGAGCAGGTTGCGGAGCCGGGTCGGTGATCTATGGCTTGAGTTTGCTTTCGGAGTTGACGGGCGAGCGTCGGTATCGGGACCGAGCGGAGGACCTAGTGGCGGCGGTATCGGCGGAGACGATAGCGCAGGACGAGCAGTACGACCTGCTGCTCGGAGCTGCTGGCACGACGATCGGATTACTGCGGCATTGGGAACGCACAAACGATCGCGAAGCGCTGGATAAAGCCGTTCGCTGCGGTGAACACTTGCTTGCTAACCGATACGATAAGTGGGGAGAGTATAAGTTGTGGGATACGAGCAACGGGGAGGGTATCCTTAGCACTTCCACCGGGATGGGACACGGCGTTGCAGGGATCAGTTACGCCCTGTATCGGTTGTACCATCATACCGGGCGCGAAGAGTTTCGGGAAGCGGCGGACAATGCAATTTCGTTCGAGAATTTGTTTTACTCGGAGTATGAAAACAACTGGAAAGCAAACTTTTCGGGGATAAAACATTATTCTCACTGGTGGTGTTACGGACTGGTCGGGATCGGAAACGCACGACTCGGAAGTTTGCAATATTACCAATCTGAGACACTTGAGCGGGATCTAAGACGTGTTACGAGTGGCTTTTCACCCCACGTCGCGCCGGAAGACCCGATCTGTCACGGAACGTTCGCACAGATCGATTTTCTCCTCGAGTTAGGGCGTGAGTTCGACACCGAATACATCGAAAAGGCGCGACAATTGGCAGCAGAGACGATAACGAAACGACGGAGAGCGAATACCTACCGGGTGGCAAATGGAAGTGTCGATGGGATCACTAACCCGGTCTTATTTGTCGGAACTGCTGGGATCGGATATACGATACTTCGGTTACTACGCCCTGATTCGATTCCCTCGATCCTCCGTTTCGAGTGAGTTCGAACTACGGTCCTCTCAAAAAGGATCAGGACCGAAACGTCCTTCTTGATAATTCCCCTGCGATAGTATTTATTATACTATAAGAAAATATTAAATACATGTGTTGCATTGATGTGAGCTAGTTTGTGAAAACGCGACCGGGTGAGAGAGCACTCGAAAACTCGAGACGGAACGGAAAGTACTGATCGGAAACGACATCGCGGGACGGCTCGGTGACTCGAACTACAGGACGGATTCGTGATTGACGGATGGGATACTATTATGGATAAGAAAGCTAATATACCGGTTCCGGAACCAGTGAGACGTGATGCGGTACCGAAACGATCGGCGGCGTTCAAAGAACACGCCGACACGTGGCTCGAAAATAACGTTCATCGGTTCGATCCCTCACTGGGGGAGATACCTGAAAAACGGGAGATTCGTCGAAAGGCGTTCACAGAGGCTGCGCTTTACCTGCATGTCGCCGAGATGCAGGGAGACGTCACAACACCACAGCTCAAAGAGTTGTTGGTATCGAGAACGAACGATGAATCGTTTTACTCCTTACTAGTGCGTACTCCGACCGAACTCAATAAAATCGGCTATCCGCTCGTGTATCTAGCGGAAATCGATGAGTTAGATCGAGACGCACAACGCGTCTTGAACGACGTGCTCGAATGGCCGGAGACCTGGGCAACGAGTCTCCCTCCATCTCGACAACTCGACCTGTGGCACATTTGTCGGATGTACGGCTATACTGACCATCCGCTCGATTTCCGGCGGTTACTCGACCAGGGGAACGTCAACCGCTATCTGAGTCCAGCACGGGTCGGACAGAACGACGCGTTCGGTCTGACCCACGAGCTACTCTACTATCATAACCTCGGCAGTGGAAGCGACAAGTTCCCCGACGAACCGTTAGCGTACGACTATCCGTCCGTACTGCAGGGGTTGCTACTCCGATTTATCGCCGAGGGCCATACCGACCTCGTGGCAGAACTCCTCCTGTGTGGCGTGTTGCAGCGCCAGCTTCCACCGGGATTCGTTCGGTTCGTCCTCGGGTGGATACTCGACCACGTCGATGACGACGGGTATCTATCGTTTCCGGTCGATAGTCCGGAGAAACTAAAGCGGTTCGTCGGTTACGATCCGGCCGACTGGCAGAACCAAAACGAAACGTGGCGGTGTTACTACCACCCCACGATCGTCGGGGGACTGCTCGCTCGAGCGCTGACCGATGCTTGGCCGGAACTGGATACCGAGGCGAACCGACGACCGATCGATTACCGAAGTCAAGCTGAAAACCTGGTAAAACTCGGAGACGTATTCGCCCTCTTTGCCAACTATAGCCTGGAACAGGGGGCGACGTATCTGCGAGAGCTTTCGGAGACCCCCGTTGTCGAGGAATACGGGGACGTCGTTGCTCACGCCGTCCGATTTCTCGAGACCCAGCGCCGTTCCGATGGCACCTTCGGGTGCTGGACCGACGAGCAGAGGCTATTCACGAGCAAACACGAATCGAATACCGAAGCTGACTTTCGGGAAGAGCTGTTGCAGCCGGTTTCCGAGACCTGTGAGTCCGCGATCGAAGCCGTTCGGTCCGATCTAGATGGAGCAATCGATGACGGCCCGGAGCTTGCGTAAGTGTATGGGTTGCGGCTCATTGGCTCTCCGGACAGGGCGTGAGTTCGATCGATCCCCTCGAGCGAACGGTTCCGAGACGGACCGAATCGCCTTTGAACACGTAGCACAACTAGCAAGCTAGTAGAGAATGAGAGTTGCACAGATCGGCTCGGGAACGCCGGAAATCGCGGTCGTCGCGGGGATTCACGGCGACGAACCGTGTGGCGTTCGAGCGGTCGAGCGGTTGCTCGACGAACGCCCGACCGTCGAACGGCCGGTCAAACTCATCGTCGCCAACGAGGAAGCGCTCAAGCGACGGGTCCGGTTCGTCGACGAGGACCTCAATCGTGCGTTCCCCGGCGATCCGAACGCCGAGACCCACGAAAGCAGACTCGCACACGAACTCGTCGGGGAACTCGAGGGTTGTCTTACCTTCTCGATGCACTCGACACAGAGCCACGCCGAGCCGTTCGCCATCGTCAACGGCGTCAGTGAAACCGCAACGGAGATCGTGCCACAGTTACCCGTGACGGCGCTCGTCGAGACGAGTAACTTCGCCGAGGGACGCCTTTTCTCGTCGATCGAGACGATCGAGGTCGAGTGTGGCATGCAGGGATCGGAGACGGCCGCCCAGAACGCCGATCGGCTGACCCGGGCGTTTCTGACCGCCGTCGGTGCGTTGCCCGGCGACACGGTGTGTCGTGAGCTGCCGATCTACCGGCTGACGAACGTCATCCGCAAGCAGGACGCCGACACCTACGAGGTGTTCGTCGAGAACTTCACCGAGGTCGAGTCCGGCGACCCGTTCGCCGCTGCCGACGGGAACGAGCAGGTCGCCGAGGAGCCGTTCTATCCGGTACTCATGTCCCCGAACGGCTACCGCGACGTGTTCGGTTACGCCGCGGAGAAAGTCGATGTCCTCAGCTCGCCACCGACGGCCGACTGACCGCGCTTGCGCGTCGTTCGGCCGGTCTCGATGACGCAAGGCCTATCCCGACTACCACCGTATGCTGGTGTATGGACTTCCCACCGAACCAGGGTCTCGACCAGGAGGAGGTCGACGAACACGTCGAAGAAGCCATCGAGGAAAACGAAGTCGTCCTCTTCATGAAGGGGACCGAACTGATGCCCCAGTGTGGGTACTCCCGGCGCGCGCTTGGACTGATCGACCAGTACCGCGACGAGTACGAAACCGTCGACGTCCTCGAGTCCCTCGACGAGTACCGTCAGGCGCTTGCCGAACACAGCGACTGGGAGACGATCCCCCAGACGTTCGTCGATGGCGAGTTCGTCGGCGGCTCCGACATCCTCGCTGAACTCGAGGAGCGGGGCGAACTCGCGGAAACGCTCAACGCGGAGTAATACCGGCCCGTCATCCGGAGTTAAATTTATCCGGACGAGTCGGTCACGTATTTAATAGCAGATCATATAAGTCGCGCCCTCGTACTAGAAACCCAGCGACTGTCGCCGCACACCTTCCCACTATGTCAACAGAGGAATCCAGACACGTATATCGGCTGCATTCGACGCTCGAACTGCCCCTCGAAGACCTTCGCGATCATATCGAGGAGGCGATGTTTCCGGACGGAATCGAGGACGTTGAAATCACGCGGCGAAACAACACGCTCATTCTCAAGGCCGTCGCGGAGGACGAATCCGTCAGCAAGTACACGCCGACGGCCCAGCTGAAAGCGAGCGTCACGGAAAACCGGGTCTACGAGGAGGATCCGGACGAGCGCCGCAACTCGTTCCGCTGGGACGAAGAGGAGGAAGAGGAAATCGAGTCCGAGCTCGTCGAGTTCGCGGCGTTCAAAGGCGACCGGGAAACGGTCCTGCAGAACTCGCTGTTGCAGTACGAGATGTTCCTCGTGCTCTGTGAGATCGCCGAAGCCGCCGAGAAGGGGACGCTGACTGCGATCTCGGAGCGAAACGGCGATCTCGAGGCGACACGGATCGTCGAGGGCGAGCCCCGGCCGGCCGACATCGAGGTCGTGGAAGGACCGCGCGAGCACGGCTCCGGCGAGACCGGCGTCAACTGGCGCGACAACAAGTTCATCAGCGACTGAACGGCGAGCGAATCGCCGACTTCTGTCGGAACCCCGATCAGTGAGCGACGAGTCCGACCAGCCGAATCTACAGCCGGCGACAGACGTTTTACACCCGTCGTCGTATCGGCTCGTGCGATGGCTGTGCCGGAACCGTACGCCACCGTCGGCCGACTCCTCGTCGCTATAGCTGTCATGATCGCACCGACGCTGCTCTTTCTGGGACTGGTCCGGGGGCTGGAACGATTGCGTGACGACGACCTCGTCGACGAATGGCTGCGAACGCGGGGGGACGAACGGGCCGTTGCCGACCTCGACGACGCGCTCGGCGCGGTCGCGTCCGGGGCCAGTTTCGAGCCGGATCGGTCGTCAGTCATGGCCTGTCCGGTCTGTGGGGCCACAAATCGGGCGGACGTGGCCTACTGTCGGGAGTGTCTCACCCGGCTGTCGTGAACTGGCCGACGCAGCCGCGATGTTCGACGGGCGGCGTCGTCCGTCGGATCCTGACTTCCGTCAGGCGTTTCCGCTCCCACAAAGGGTTTAACCGAAGTAATTATATCTAATTACACCACATGACGGAGAACGTTCCAGACTACGTCGACGTCGACTACAGCGACGGCGAAGGCGCAGATCCAGCGGACTATCCGCACATCGAGGACAAGATCGAGAAGGCCATCGAGGTCACCCGCGACGGGCTCGAGGAGTACGAGAATCCGGCGGTCATGTGGACCGGCGGAAAGGACTCGACGCTGACCCTGTATTTCATCAAGGAGGTCGCGGACCGGTTCGATCTCGAGGTCCCCCCGGCGGTGTTCATCGATCACTACCAGCATTTCGACGAGATTCACGACTTCGTCGATCGGTGGGCCGACGAGTGGGATCTCGAGGTCATCTACGCGCGCAACGAGGACGTCGGCGACTACGTCGACGAGCACGGTCTCGATCCGGGCGACGAGATCGAGATCTCAGCGCTCTCCGAGCACAACCAGCATCACGTCGAAAACATCCTCGAGTACGAGGACGACACGTTCCCGTTCCTGCTTGACACCTACGTCGGGAACCACCTGCTGAAGACGGTCGCGCTCAACGACGCCCTCGAGGAGCACGACATCGACGGCGTCATCTCCGGGGTCCGCTGGGACGAGCAGGAGGCCCGCGCCGACGAGACGTTCTTCTCGCCGCGCCACGACCCCGACATCTACCCGCCCCACGACCGCATCCAGCCGATCCTGCAGTTCGACGAGGCTGCAGTCTGGGAGGCGTTCTGGAACTTCGTCGTCCCGGACACCGTCGACGAGTTCCCCGACGACGGCTACGTCCCGGAGGGAGCCGACGACCTGCCCGAGGGAGTCGACCAGGACGACGTCCCGATCTCGCCGAAGTACTTCGCCGGCTTCCGCTCGCTCGGCAGCGAAGTCAGCACCGAAAAGAGCGACGAGGAACCCGCCTGGCTGCAAGACCTCGAGGGAACGACCGAACGCGCGGGTCGCGCTCAGGACAAGGAGGACCTGATGGAGCGTCTGCGCGATCTCGGGTACATGTAGCTCGTCGATCGTCTCCAAACTCGAGGAAGGCATCACCGTCCCCGACGTTTTCGTGTGACTCGAGCGCCAGCATAGCGCTAAAGCGCGGCTCTCCGTTTCTCACCGGCCGGTCGCACGGTACTCGCCGTGTTTGACACCGAGCCCGAGCATGATCAGTCCGAACACGATCATCGACGGCGCTACCATCATCAGTACGGTACTCATCTGCATCATCGGCGCGGCCAGCAGCCCACCGACGCCGAGCGCGATCACGAGGAGAAACGCACCTGCGGTCGTTGGAAGATTGAACTCCATGTGAGACCGTTCGGAATCCGAACTCAAATGATACCGGGAATCGGCAGCCCGTTCACGCCGGTTGGACGCGCCTATTGCGAGGGGCGAACCAGGTTCGCCAGCGCGATGACGATTCCGAGGAACCAGCCGAGCGGGAACGAGATGCCGAGCCACATTCCCGCGTAGGCTGCACCCTCGAGCTGGAAGTTCGCCCGGAGCCACTCGTTGATCCCGCCGAGGAACAACACGTTGTCCAGTACCCAGACGGCAAAGTCATAGCTCGGGTCGAGGACGTAGGGATGCAACGACGGCGTCACGAGCGCCGCGACTACCGGGGGCAGGAACAGCGCCGTCATCGCGAACGGGTACGCAAGCGCCACCGAGAGCGCCCGGCCGCCGAACTTGGAGCAGACCGCGGCCAGCGCCGTCGAGACCGTTGCGACGGCGCTTGCGGCGGCGATCGCGAGAAAGGCGTCGAACGGAAGTCTGAGATGGGCGATGACGGTCAACGTTCCCCAGACGAGCAACGCGATGGCCGTGACGCCGACGATGCCGAGTCGGGTCCGGGTCGAGTCGAGTTTCGCCGCGTAGTAGCGGGTCGCGAAGCCGAGAACGGTAAGCGGATAGAGGACGAGCAGCCCGAGCGTCCCGAGCGTACTCCAGGCGTAATAGCCGATCTTCTGTGGGAGCGTCTCGGGCTGCCATTTGCCCATGACGGAGTGGCCGCGGCCACGCTGTCGTGGAAAGACGAGTTCCATCCAGACACCGTGTAACCGCCCTAAGTCGGCCCTGATCGCGCCGACGATGCCACCACCGCCACTGCTTCGAGAGCGGGTGGACATACGCGAGCCATAAAGCTGACGTACCGTAAACTTTCCTGCTTTTTCTGGACCGCCAATAGGTGCTGAAACGGCCGATTCGGGCCCCGAACGCCCTCTCGAGTCCAACGGTGTGCTCAGTTCCAGGGGGCGAAGTCGGGGTCGACCTTGCGGTTCGTCTCCCCGATGGAATCGATCGCGTCGATGTCATCTTGATCCAACTCGAGCGTCAACGACTCGAGGTTGTCCCGGATGTGGGCCTCGCCCGTCGCCTTCGGAATCGCGGTGACGCCCTTCTCGCGCAGCCAGGCGAGACTCACCTGGGCCTCGCTGGTCCCGTGTTTGTCGGCGATCTCCTGAATTGCCGGCTGGTCGAACACTTCGCCGCGGGCGATCGGGGAGTACGCAACTACCTCTACGTCGTGGTCCTGGCAGGCCTCACGAAGCGCCGGCTGCTGGAGCATCGGGTGGAGTTCGACCTGATTCGCCAGGATCGGCGCGTCACAGATTTCGATCGCCTCCTCGAGCTGTTCGGGCAGAAAGTTGCTGACGCCGACGTTCTCGATGCGTCCTTCTTCGTACAGTTCCGAGAACGCGGCCAGCGTGTCCTCGGGATCGTAGGTTCTGGCCGGCCAGTGGACGTACAGCAGGTCGACCGAATCAACGCCGAGCCGATCGAGACTCGCCCGGGCGGTCTCGAGGACGTCGTCGGACGCGAGATTCGAGATCCAGATCTTGGTCGCGAGAAAGATATCCTCGCGGTCGACGTCGGCGCGGGCGATTCCCTCGCCGACGGCTTCCTCGTTGTCGTAGGCCTGTGCCGTGTCGATATGTCGATAGCCCATCTCGAGCGCCGTGCGGACGCTCTCGGCACACTGCTCGGCGTCGGTGTTTTGCCACGTCCCGAGCCCGAGCATGGGCATTCCGTTCGCGGTCGGATACGTCTCCGGTGTGATAGACCCGTCTTCGATTGCCATGTGCGTGGACAGGGGAACGACGTGAAAATGGGTTTGGGTTGCGGTGAGCGGTAGTGGGTACTCCGATTGCCGGACGGGTCCTGTCGAGAACGGCCCGAAGCGACAGTACGACGTCATTATCCACGGTGGGAACCGAGACCGGGTAACGGTCGACGATCGAAAAGCGTCTCTGGACGAGTTCCGATACGAGGTGACGGAGATCGCTCCCGACGTCGAGACGTTCGCCGAGCGGATTCGGGACCAGTATCTGTTCGCACACAGGCCTTTTCGACGACGAGCAGTCGGTGGTCGAGGAAGCGATCGACGAAACGTACTTCGAAGCCGACGACGCGTTCCGGTCGGTGGTCGACCGCCTCCGGAGCTACGAGGGGATAGACGTGGAGGGAGGACACTGGGACGTGGCTCGTCGAATACGACGGTATCGAGTATCTCACCTACGGCGACTGGTCGCTCTCGTCGGCGGACTCGTACAGCCGATCCCAGGGGCGCTCGTACTCGAGTGCGCTACTCGCGGCGAGGACGGCGTCGTCCTCGAACCGGCGGCCGACGAGTTGGATGCCGACGGGATGGCCCCGGTCGGTTAGCCCCGCTGGCGCGGAGGCGGCCGGGTGGCCGGTCCAGTTGAACGGCCAAGTCAGTGGCCACTCCCAGGCCTCGGCGCTGATATCCTCGTGGCGGCCGACGTCGACCCGCGAGAGCGTCGGCGTCACGAGCAGATCGTACTCGGCGAGGACGTCCTGAATGGCGTCGAAAAACCCAGTGCGGACGATTCCGGATCGCGCGACGGCTTCGGGGCCGTACCGCTCGCCGAGGTGCAACATCGCGAGCAGGCTATCCGACACCTCGTCGGGACGGTCCCGCAGGTCGACGTCGTGTGCGTCCTCGAGGACCGCGGCGGCTTCGAGAATCGAAGTAGTGAACGTCGGAACCACCGCTTCCGCGAGTTCGGCCATCGAGTAGTCGTGGTCGACGGAGACCGCTTCGACCGTCGCGCCGGCCCGCTCGAACGCGCCGACGGCGTCGTCGACGACCGTCCGAACCTCGTCTTCGACCGGAAAGACCTCGAGATCGGGGCTGTACGCGATCCGGTAGTCGTCGATCGAACGGTCGACGGCCTCGCGGTATTCGATCTCGACGGGGACGCTCGCCGGATCGGCCGGGTGCGGTCCGGCCATCACCTCGAGCATGACGGCGGCGTCGGCGACGCTGCGGGCCATCGGTCCCTTGGTGACGTGGTGGCGCGTCCGCCCGAAGGCGTTGGGCCTGTCATCGTCGGGAACCAGTCCGAACGTCGGCTTGATCCCGTAGACCCCGCAGGCGGCTGCCGGAATCCGGATCGAGCCGCCCGCGTCGCTCCCGGTCGCGATGGAGGTCAGCCCCGCGGCCAGTGCCGCCGCGGAGCCGCCCGAGGAGCCACCGGCGTTGAGCGAGGTGTCGATCGGCGACGCCGTCGCGCCGACGAGTTCGTTGTTCGTCGTCCCCTTGTGGCCGAACTCGGGCGTGTTCGTCTTCCCGATCACGATCGCGCCCGCCGCCTCGAGTCGCTCGACGATCGCCGCGGTTCGCGATGCGACGTTGTCGGAAAAGAGCGCCGAGCCGTACGTGTGCCGAACGCCGGCTTTGAACGCCCCGAGATCCTTCAGCGCCAGCGGGACGCCGTGTAACGGTCCGACGTCCGCGCCGGCCTCGAGTTCCCGATCGGCCTCGGCAGCTGCTTCGCGTGCGGCGTCGGCACAGACGGTAACGAAGGCGTTGAGTTCGTCGTCCCGTTCCGCGATCCGCTCGAGGTGGGCCTCGACCGCCTCGGTCGCCGTCAACTCGCCGTTTCTGATGCGGGCGGCGAGGGCGGTCGCCGAGAGTCGTGTCAGGTCCGTTTCGTGTGCCATGCCGGAATCGACACGGAGATATCATATAGAATCCCGTGATCGAGCACCGGCCCGCCGTCGTCCCGAGCGTGATTCGCGTCCGCCAACGGAAGCCGGAGCGGTCAGTACTTCGGCTCCGCGCCGGTGACGTCGTAGACGCGGTCCATCACGGCGTCGCGTTCTTTCCGCCAGGCCCCGAAGTGGTCGGGGCTGTCCGGATAGCTGTCGTAGACGTCCTTGAGCGAACCGGCGGCGCTCTGGACCTTGTAGAGTTCATAGAGGGTATCCCAGTGGCCGACGGTCTTGATGATGGTCTTGAGTTTGAGGCCGAGACCCATCTCCGCCGTCCCCTTCTTTCCGATGGCGTCGACGAGTTGCTGGCCGGGAAGGGCGGTGACGACGGAAACGAGTTCGTCGAGGTCGTGTGCGGTCCCGAAGATGTTATAGAGGTCCATCGCGGCGAACCGCTTGCCGAAGTCGGTCTGGACGCGTTCGTTGTACTCCCACAGCGCGTGCTCGCTCACGTCGCCGTCGGCGATCGCCTCCGTTGCGACCTCTGCGGCCCAGTGGCCGGCTTTCGCGGCCCCGGGAATGCCGCCGCCGGTACAGGGATTGACGTGGGCCGCGGCGTCGCCGACGGCCATGTATCCCGGGTGGACCGCCGAGTCGTACGGGCGTCGCGTGGGGAGCGCCGCGCCGAGTTTGTTCTTGACCGTCGCGCCGGCGAACTCCGCCCGACTCGCGATGTCGTCTTTGAGCACGTCGACCAGTTCCATCGGCTCCTGACTCATCTGGAACCCGAGTCCGACGTTGATCTCCGTCGCCGACCGCGGGAAATACCAGAGATAGCCCAACTCTTCGGTGGGCTTGAACACGAGGGCGTCGTCCCAGTCGACCGGCTCCGGCAGTTCGAGGACCTCGCGATAGGCCGAGCAGAACTGCGAGTAGTTGACGTTCGTATCGAACGTCGACGTCGAGAGATCGGCCTTGTCCTGCAACACCGACAGCGCGCCCGCGCCGTCGATGACGATGTCAGCCTCGTACTCGAGCGGATCGCCTTCTCTGACCGCTTTCACGCCTTCGACCCGTCCGTTGGGCTGGACGACGTCGTTGACGACGGTATTGTAGTGGATCTCGGCTCCCGCACGGTCGGTTTCGTCGAGCAGGATCTGCCCGTACTTCCAGCGGTCGACGACCGCGCCGGTCTGTCCGAACGGAATATCGATCGACTCCCCAGTCTGGGGATTCTCGAAGATGCCGCGCGTGATCCCTTCGTTGGTGAACGACTCGTCCCTGAGCCGGTCCCGATCGACGACATCGGGGAACGTGCTCTTCCCCTTGATTCCGTCACCACAGGCGATGTACCCCCCTTCCTCCTCGCTTTTACGCTCGAGAAGGACGACGTCCAGTCCCTCACGAGCGGCGGTCGCCGCGGCGAAACAGCCGGCGGTACCGCCGCCGACGACCACGATATCGTACGATTCCGTTTCCGGAGTCATCTCTATTCCTCTCGAAGGGTATCGGGAATTAAAAATACGCGGGAAGTGTTTTGACGCCGAGAAGACAACGGAAATCGAAGACCCGGTCGAGCAGCCTTCTTTCGTAAAAGTTACTTCCTCAAATATATAATTTGATGGTTCGATTGCCAGCCGACGCCCGCTGTGAAGCGGGAGGGGATCGGTACGTGGTCCCGCCGCCACTCGAGTTACTGATACATCCGCAGCGGCTGTGCCTGTGAACTCTCGTCCTGTCCGATCTGTTGCATCTGCTGGGCGAGCTGTTCCCGCTGTTCCCGGATTTCCGCCGCGCGATCGAGCAGATCCTGCACGTCGATCGAGAGGTCGGCGATCGGAGCGATCCCCGCTTCGAGGAGGATGCTCGCGGCTTCCGGATCCGGAAACTTCGGGTTCGATTCGACGACCAGCCCGATACTGTCGTTCCCCTGCTGTGCGGCGCGGTTGATGAGTGCCCCCGTCGGGCCGGTGATGACGCCGTCCTCGGGCGGAACCGGGATATCGTGCTCCTCGAGCGTCTCGACGGCGTCACCGGTTCCGACGCCGTAGACGTCCGGTTTCCCCTCCCTGTTCGCCGGAAGGCCGCTGAGATAGATCGGGGTCGCCCCCTGTGCGGCGATCCAGCTGGTGACGCAGTCGGCGACCGAATCGACGGCGTCGGATTTGATCGGGGCGTCGCTCCGGAGGGCGAGCAGGTTGTGGGTTTCGCTGACGTAGATCCGAACCGGCGGCCGGGCCGTCCGGTCGCCGCCGCGATAGACGCCGATTCCGGGCAACCCCTCGCAGTCGACGCTCCCGTAGTGGCGCATCTCGAGTTCGCTGACGAGGTGATCGGTCGCGATCTTCCCGACGAGGCCGAGTCCGGGGAACCCCTCGACGAGGATCGGGTCGTCGAGTTCAGCTTCCGGGCCGTGGAGTCGAATGCCTGCCATACTGGGACGAATGGGTGTTCGTCCCATAAAGGCCGTGGCAGCGTCTTCGAGGGGACGACGCCCGGCGGCGACAGGAGTCCACGACAGCGGCGCTTCGAAACCCACAAACAGCGGGCAAGCGAACGATCTCTCGATGGAGCCACTCGAGCGGTATCGACCGATCATCGACGATTTCGAGGCGTTTCTCGAGGCCTGCGATCGGCCCCTGGGTAACGCCGTGCGCGTAAACACGATCAAGGCCTCGGTCGACCGGGCGCTCGAGACCCTCGACGAGGGCGGTCTCGCGTACGAACAGGCCGAGTGGAACCCCCGCGTGCTGCGTCTCGAGACCGATTCGCCGGGCTCGACGTGGACCTCGTTCCACGGCCTGACACACGGACAGGAGGAGGTCTCGGCGGTGCCGCCGGTCGTGCTCGACCCCCAGCCCGGCGAGCGGGTCTGGGACTGCTGTGCGGCCCCCGGCGGGAAAGCCACACAGATCGCGGCGCTGATGGACGACCGCGGGACCGTCGTCGCAAACGACAGCAACCTCGGGCGGATCTCGGCGCTGCGGTTCAACGCCGAGCGCCTCGGCGCGACGAGCCTCGCGGTCACCAACAGGGACGCACGAAACTACTCGCTGAACCCCTTCCCGTTCGACGAGTTCGATCGGGCGCTCGTCGACGCCCCCTGCTCGTGTGAGGGGACGATCCGGAAAAACCCCGACGCGCTCGAGAACTGGTCGGAAGACCACATTCAGTCCGTCGCGGGGATTCAGAAGGGCGTCCTCCGGCGGGCCATTCAGGCCACTCGCGAGGGCGGCACCGTGGTCTACTCGACGTGTACCTTCGCCCCCGAGGAGAACGAAGCCGTCGTCCAGCACGCCCTCGAGAACGAACCCTGTCGCGTCGTCGATTTCGACCTCGGACTGGACTACTCGCCGGGGCGTACCGCGTGGAACGACGAGACCTTCGACGCAAGTCTCGACCGGACGGCCCGGATCTATCCCCACCAGAACGATACCGGCGGGTTCTTCGTGGCGAAACTGGAGGTGACCGCCTGATGGGAGACGACGCCGAGACGACGGATCTCGAGCAAAACGACGGCCAGCGGTTCGACCGGTTGCCCGAAACGGCTGCGGACCGAACCGTCGAGGGCCGGGTCAGCCGAGCGCAGGTGCTCGAGTACTTCGCGGACCGGTTTGGGATCCCACCCGAGACCTTCGAGGACTACACCTTCTGGGAGAAAGGGGCCGGCAAGATCTGGATCTACGCCGGCGAGGCGTCGACGCCGCTCGAAGTCGAGGCGATCGGGATGACTTGCCTCCGGACGCGACAGGAACACTGGAAGCCGACGACGGACTTCGTCCAGCGGTTCGGCCGCCACGCCACCGAGTGCGTCATCGAACTCGACGACGACCAGGCCCGCCGGTTCGCCGCCGGCGAGGATCAGTCCCTCGAGCGGTGGGACGGGGACTGGGGGTATCTCATCGCCGCCCACGAGATCGCGGGCGGCCGCGAGCCGATCGGCGTCGGACTGTACGTCCACGGCGAACTCCGCTCGATGGTGCCGAAGGGACGACAGCGCGACCTCTAGGTCGCGACGGGCGTTTGCCCGCCGGCACGGCCCCGAACAGTCAGCCGCGGATCGCAACGCGGCTACGGCGAAAGGGCGGGGAGGTTCGCCTCGATTTCCTCGCGTCGGTCCTCGAGCCACTCGGGAACCACTAGCCGCTCGCCGAGTTCCGCGAGGGCCTCGTCGACCGTGTAGCCGGGCGATTCGGTGGCGAACTCGAAGAGGACGGTGCCGTGCTCGCGGACGTAGACCGACTCGAACCATTTCCGGTCGATAATCTCCGTCGGTCTGAGTCCCGCCTCGATCAGGACGTCTCGCCACTCGGACTGTTCGTACTCGTGTACCCGGAACGCGACGTGATGGACGGTCCCGGCACCGGGCCTGCCCCGCGGTGCCTGTGGGTCTTCACAGATATCGACGACGTATCCCAGTTCGCCGTCGGCCACGTACCGCCGGCGGGTTCCCTCGCGGTCGGTTTCGCGGTACCCCATCGTCCGGAGCAAGTTCCCGGTCGGATCCGCGCTGGTCAGCGAGAGTTCCACGCCGAAGAACCCGCGGATCGCGTGTGCGTCGGGCACGGGAGCGTCCGGGAGGTTCGCCGGCGGGACGTTCGACCGACCGACCAGTTCCAGCGACAATCCGTCCGGATCGACGAACGGAACGACGGTGTCGCCGAACCGATCGCGGGGTTCGTCGGGATCGGCTCCCGCGTCCTCGAGTCGGTCGTACCAGTAGTCGATCGAGCCCTCGGGGACGAGAAACGAAACCGTACTGACCTGTCCGGTCCCGATCTGCCCCGGTTGGGCGTCGGGGTAGGGAAAGACGGTCATGCTCGTCCCCGGGGTCCCCTCGTGGTCGGCGTAGAAGAGGTGATAGACGGAGACGTCGTCCTGATTGACGCTCCGTTTCACCAGTCGAAGGCCGAGCGTTCCCGTGTAGAAGGCGTAGTTCCGGCCGGGATCGCTCGCGATCGCGGTGACGTGGTGGATGCCGGGCGTGTCCTGTGGCATGGGCGGTCGTACACCACCGACTGGAAAAACGATGGGGGCCGCTTCGACCGACCCGAGCAGGAACGCCGGCGCGCTCTCGAGGAACCCGGTTCGATCGGATCGGTCCCTAATCAGTCGTTGAGGCGTCTGACTCAGCTGCTTCTTCCGTCGGCGGCTCCCAGAGGTGTAACGACAGCGTGAAGGCGAGAAACGCAACGACGAGCGCCGCCACAGCAGTGATCGGCCCGCTCAGATCGCCGACGTACCCGCCAAGCGGCTGCAACGGGACTCGAAACGTGGCGATCACCATCGAAACGGTGCTCAACAGCGTCGCCCGCTCCATCGAGCCAACGTGGTCGTTGATATAGCCGCTCATGATGGGAAACAGCAGCTCCTTGCTCGTTTTCATGAGGAAAAACGCCGGGAGCGCAACCAGTGGAATCACGAGCGGAACGACGAGAAAGACGCCGACAACCGGCGGAATCAGCACGATCGCGCCTCCTGTCGTGAGCACGTCTTCAACCGTTTCCGCGTAGTAGCTCCCGACAGCAGCGACGGCGGCGAACCCGGCGTAGATAACGCCGAGTGACGCCTCCGGGAATCCGATGTCGTTCACGACGATCGGCTGGATGAAGTTGTCGATGACCGTAACGATCGCGAAAAACACCGCGAGATAGAGGACGACCGATCGAAGCGGTGGGCTACTCAGGTGTCCTTTGACGATCGGCAACGCTTCGGCGATCGAATACCCCTGTCCGTCGTCCGTCCCGTACCCGTCGCTCGAGTCGGTGTACCGTACGTTCTTGGGCATCGACAGGAGGATCGGAAGGCCGATCGCAGTCACGAGACCACCCGCGACGAACGGGAGCGTCGGGTGGACGGAGTAGACCACACCCGAGACCAGCATCGTCGCCGCACTGACCCACATGTTGACCGACGCACCGCGGCCCCGGACCCGGGTATACGCGTTCTCGTCGAGCCGTTCGTCGAGGAGGTCGTACAGCCACGCGTCGGCACTGCCGGACTGGAACGTGTGTGCGAACGACCAGAGCAGCCACAGGCAGACGAACTCGGGAAACGTCCGCGCAACGACGAACCCGAGTATCGCGCCCGTGTACAGCGCCGAACTCACGACCATGCTGTTTCGGCGGCCGATCCGATCCGCGACGTAACCCGTCGGGATCTCCCCGATGACGATCAGCGCGGCCGAGATGCTGTTCAACAGCGTTATCTGCGTGTATGTAAGCCCCTGATCGAGCAGGAAAAGCGTGAAAATCGGCCAGAAGAACCCGAACGTGACGCTGGCCTTGTAGAGATAGTACTTGTAAATTAGTCTCTCCATCCCCTCACGACCACGGTACCTGAACGAACTGTTATCTTGTCATTGTATCTATCGATTCATCACCGTATTAGAACCCCGTCGGCCGTTGACTACCGTTAGACGCCGAAACGTTCCGTCCCGAACGGCTCGACTGCGACGACCGGGGTGCTGTCGTCGGTTACGACCGTTCCGATTCGTCGACGAGCGTCCCGCCGGCCAGTCCGTCCCACTCGACGCGGTAGCCGAGCCGCGAGAGGAGCGTGCTGGCGTCGTCGACCCCGTAGGTCTCGAGGACCTCCTCGGCGTCGGCGAGTGACATGCCGGCCGCGAGTTCGTCCGCGATCGTCTCGAGCACCGCCGGCCGGACGAGCGTCCGCCCGACCCGTTCGTGTTCGGGGAACGCGACGTCCGCCAGCGCGTCCTCGCTCACCCCGTGGCGGGCGGCGAGGGTCTCGAGCGAGAGCGCGTCCTCGTCGGGTCGCAGCTCGTCGGGGAGGGCGGCGGCGCTCTCGGCGACTAGCTGGCGTTCGTACTCGCGGAGCACGTCCGCGACGTCTTTCACCCGGACGGAGTCGGTGTAGGGGATCGCGCGGTGGTCCCGAGCCGCGATCTCCTCGCCGACGCCCAGAGAGTCGTCGACCGCAACAAGCAGTTCGACGTCCTCCACGTCCGTGAGTTGGGCCAGCTTCTTTTCGACGTACTCGGGCGTCCAAAAGCCCATGATCTCGAAGAAGACGCGGAAGCCACCGTGTTCGTAGTCGAACGCGAAGTCGGGGATCATCACTCGCGTCCCCGTCGCGAGCGGTTCGGGCTCGCGCACGAGGTCCCACTCGAGGCCGAGGCCGTCGAACCGAGCGGCGAAATCGGCCTCGACGTCGCTGTCGAAGCTGACGTCCGCGACCGGCTCGGCGTCGGGGACTTCGATCGGGTCGGCGTGCGAGAGCGACAGCGTGCGCTCGGTCCCGCGGTCGTCGATCGTCGCCTCGAGGTGCCACTCCGCCGTCGTTGCGACCGTCCGCAACAGCCGCGCGAAGCGGGTGCCGTAGCGTCGGGTCGCTCGAAAGAGGCGCGTCGGACCGGTGACGACCACCTCACGGTCGCTCGCCAGACCCTCGCCCGTCTCGACGCTACCGCCACCGGGACGGCGGATCTCGTACATCAGGCGCAACCGCTTGATCGCAGACACCAGCGCCTTCGGATCGCTCGAGCGAACCCGAAGCTCGGTGGCGTCGAACAGCGCGCTCTGCGCGAGCGAGAGGTTGTACTGGGCGACCAGGTCGTCCGGGTCCCAACGGGGGTCGACCGCCGCGAGGACCTGCCGTTCCTCGAGGTCGGCGTACAGCGACTGCTCGAGGTCGTCGGCCGAGCGCCCGAGCGTCTCGCCGGCACGCGCGAGCGCCATCGTGCGTTCGTCCTCGGTGACGACGCCGACATCGTTCGCGGCTTCGAAGGCCGCGGCGCGGGCGCGTTCGGGGTCGATCGGCGCGTCGGTTTCGAACGTCGCGTCGCGCTCGACGAGCGCGGACAGGCCCCGCACGAGTTTGAAGTCGTCCGCCTCGCGTTCGAGATCGGTCAGGGCGTCCTCGAGATCGCCGCGTGGCTTGCCGACGTGGCCCTGATAGGTGCCGATCACGCGGGCCGCCAGCGGGCGGTGCTCGCGCCCGGCGAACTGGGGGTGGTAGCCGCCACCGGCCCTCGAGACGCGACGCAGGTCCTTCGTCAGCATTCGCGCCGAACTCCGCGTCGCGGGCCCAAAAGCGGTCCGCTCCGTCGATCCCGCGGCGGCCGACGGCCGTTCGGTCGGGACGGGCGCGCCGACGCGCGTTCAGGCACGGCCATTACGGGGGGCCGGGCGGAACAATCCCTATGGACGACGGGGAGCTTCGGATCGTGTACGAAACCCACGACGGGGTGCAGGAACTGGTCGACTGCGTTCGTTACACGCTCGAGGCGATCAGCCTGGAGTTCGACCGGTGGGACGAACAGCACGTCAAGGGGCCGGGAATGTACCTCGCGGTCGTCACCGGGCCCTCGATCGCGTCGTTCGCCGATCCGATGGGCCGAAACCGGTGGCCGACGAACCGCTGTCGCGACGTGTGTCTGGATCTCGACGCGTTCTTCGAAACGGCTCGCGATGTCGCCGTCACGCGCGACGGCGCGGTCGTCGTCAGCGTCGACGGCGTCGTTCAGGAGCAGATGGTCCGTTTCACGGACCTGATGCCCGACGAACGCGACGATCTCGATCCGCGGGACGCCGACTACGAGGGCTGGATGGGATCGCGACACATGAGCGCCCTCGACACCTCGCGCCGGCCGAACGTGGTGACGACGCTCACGCTGAGCGAGGAGACGGGGCGTGTGAGTCTGTTCGAGGCCGGGGCGATGGAGACGCTCGAGCGGCCGGAACTCGGTGGCGAATGGAACACCGACGGGGACGCGTGACCAGCGGTGTCGGTCCCGCGAGCGATGACAACGTTTACCTGTTGCACGTCTGACTAATAGGCCATGGTCCCCAGCGTCCGCTCACTCACGGAGACGATTCTCCGCGGCGAAACCGACACCCGGCTCTGGGCGACGTGGCGAGTCCTGATCCCGTTCGGGCTGTTCGTGCTGGCGACCGCGGGAGCGAGCGTCACCGCGCTGGTCGTGCCCTTCGACTCCCTGCCGTCCGAACTGGCCGTCTCCGGACTGACGGTCGCGGTCTTGACGGCCGGCGTCCTGCTCGTGTCGGCACGGTATCTCGATCGCCGGTCGCCGTCCGACTACGGGTTTCACCGTGACCGGACGTGGTGGCTCGACCTCGCCGCCGGAACGGTCCTCGGCGTCGTTCTGACGGGGCTGTTGTTTCTGGCGAGTTACGGGCTGGGATCGGTACGGATCGACGACGTCCTGTCCGCCGGGACGGGACCGCTGCTCGCCGCCCTCGTCCTCACGATCGTCGGAACGGGCTTCTGGGCGACGGTCGAGGAGGTCGTCTTTCGAGGCATCGTCGTGCCGAACGCGGCCGAGGGGCTGGCCGGTCGCGGCCTCGGTCGCTCGGCGGCACTCGTCGGAGGGGTGGTCGTCAGCACGACCGTTTTCGCCGTTCCACACCTCAGCTTCGGCGCGGTCCCCGGCGGCGTCCCGCCCGCGTTGCTGGTACTCTCGTGGACGATGAGCGGCCTCCTGTACGGACTCGCGTACCTGTTGACCGGGAGCCTGGCGTTGCCGGTCGGACTCCACTTCGCCAGCAACGCCGCGGTGAACGTGCTCTTCTTCGGCGGGCTGGACGACGCGACCGCAGCGGTGCCGGCTCTCGTTCGGGTCGAGGTGCTCTCGTCGGGAGCGTGGTACCCGATCCACGGCCTCCTCGATAGCCTGATCACGATCGTCGGACTCGCCGCCGTCGTGGGCTGGGTGTACTGGACCCGCGGGACCGTCTCGCTCGACGAACCCGCCGATCGGTGGCGTCTTCAGTCCTGACCCCCGATCGGAGTCGGCCGACTGCGGACGGCCCGTCCTCACCGTCGCCGTTCGGCGACGGTTTCCTCCGACGTCTCGGCCGCGACGACCTCGTACAGCAGCGCCCGGCGCTTGTCCGCGGCGGGACGCAGGATCCGTCCGAGTCGCTGGGTGAACTCCCGCTCGCTGCCGCTGCCCGAGAGGACGACCGCGACCGAGGCGTCGGGAACGTCGACGCCCTCGTCCAGCACGTTCGACGTCGCGATCCGATTGTAGGTTCCCTCGCGGAACCGCTCGAGGATCTCCCGTCGCTCGGCGGCACCGGTCTGGTGGGTGATCGTCGGGATCAAGAACCGCTCGCTGACGTCGTACGCGAGGTCGTTGTGCGCCGTGAAGACGATCACCCGCTCGCCGCGGTGCTCGTCGAGGAGTCCCTCGAGCGCCTCGAGTTTGGCCTCGCTGCCGTAGATGATCTCGCGGGCACGCTGGCGCGCGAGGAGGGCGTTCCGCGCCTCGGGGTCGTTCCCGGAGCGCTTGACGAGTTCCCGGTAGTCCGAGCCGCTTCGCATCCGGATGTTCGATTTCGCGAGGTACTCGGAGAAGACCTCCTGATTGCGCTCGTACGCGGCGCGTTCCTCCGGCGTGAGCGACACCTCGAGTCGCTTGACGTCGTAGGGTGCGAGGTGGTCTCCCGCGAGTTCGTCGACGCCGACCCGATGGACGAGCGGGCCGACGATTCCTTCGATGACCTCGTGGCCACCGTCGGAGCGTTCGAACGTCGCGGTAAGTCCGAGCCGTGCGGGCGCGGCGAGCAGGCGGGCGATCCCGCGGTAGCCTTCGCCGCCGAGGTGGTGGGCCTCGTCGAAGACGACGAACCCGAATCGGTCGCCGACCGAATCGGCTTTCAGGTACGCCGAGTCGTACGTCGAGACGGTGATCGGCTCGAGGCGCTGTTCGCCGCCGCCGAAGCGGCCGATCGGCCCGCCGAACTCCGCTTCGAGTTCCCGCTCCCACTGCTCGAGGAGGTCGATCGTCGGGACGACGACGAGCGTCGGGACGGCGAGGCGCTCGATCGCCTGCAGCGCGATGACGGTCTTGCCGCTGCCGGTCGGCAGTTCGAGGACGCCTGCCGGCGCTTTCGGAACCGGCGGCGAGTCGGGACCGTCGGCCCAGCGATCCGTCTCGAGCCAGTCTTCAAGCGCCGCTCGCTGGTACTCGCGGAGTTCGTACGCCGAGCGGAGGTCCCCCACGGGGTCGAGATCCAGCACCCGATCGTCGAGTTCGGAACCGACACCGGTCAGTGCCGCCCGAAGGGGAGCATACCGAAAGGCGGGACACCGCCGGCCGCCGGTTCGCGGATCGGACTCGAGTTCGGGAACGGCGTCCCCGATCGCCCGAGCGGTCGGCGACTCGAGCCCATCGATCCGGATCGTCCCGTCCTCGTACCGGAGTTCGGTCGCCCTCGTGTCGTCCGGCTGGCGTGTCACGGTCGGTGATCGGGCGAGGATGCACATATACTGTCCGGGTCGACGCCGTTCGAAGCCGAGACGCCGACCGTGTCGTGGCCGACTGACCTATCACGACCCGTGAACGACCTCGAGCGCCGACCTCAACCCTTTTATTACCGCTGTTCGTTGACCAGAACATGAGCGAAGACGAGGGCACGAATTCGGCTGCCCAGGGTGTCCCGTCCGAGGAGGAATCCGACGACGGCGATACGACCGACGTCGATACTGCGGCCGCGACCGACGCGGAGTCGACGGCTGAACCGGAGGCCGAACCGGCGACCGAAAGCGTCGACGCTGACGGGAGCGCCGGTACCGACGACGCCGAATCGGGCGACGACGAATCGACCGGGGACGACCCCGAAACGAGCGACGACGTTCAGCGGCTGCTCGACCGTGTCACGGAGTACGACGACGAACTCGCGCACAAGGTCAACTCGATCGTCGAAGAGGCACGGGACCTCTCGAGTACCGTCGATCACCAGCGGGCGGAACTCGAGGATCTCACGGAACGGGTCGAGTCTCAGGCCGAAACCATCGGCGACCTTCAGGACGAACTCGAGGCACGCGAGGAAACCCTCGCCGAACGGGACGAGCAACTCGAGGAGTACGAAGCGGAGATCGAGGACCTGAAGAGCCGACTCAAACGCAAACAGGCCGACTTCCAGAACTACAAGAAGCGGGCGAAAAAGCGCCAGCAACAGATCAAAGATCGCGCGACGGAGGACCTCGTCGAGCGGCTCATCGGCGTTCGCGATAACCTGAAACGCGCCCTCGAGGAGGACAGCGACGACGTCGATAGTCTCCGGGACGGCGTCGAGATGACCCTCCGGGAGTTCGACCGCATTCTCGAGGACGAGAACGTCACGGAGATCGACCCCGACCCCGGTACGGAGACGGACCCGCAGCGCCACGAGGTCATGATGCAGGTCGATAGCCCCCAGCCCGAGGGGACCATCGCCGACGTCTACACCCCCGGCTACGAGATGGGCGACAAGGTCATCCAGAACGCTCAGGTGACCGTCTCGAACGGCGAACTCGAGCAGGACGACGAGGGCGACGAACCCGAGGGAGACACCTCCGAATCCGAGACCGAAACCGCAGACGAGTAGCGGCTGTACCAGCACGGGATTCGCCGCGTGTACGCGGTCAGTGCTGCCGGTCGACTGTCCCAGTATTGGACGAAATCAGGCCTCACGACTGTCACGTTCGCTGAACGGTGTTCCGCTGACGGCCAAGAGTTATTCCTCCAGAACCCGCAGGATAAATGATGGAGGAACTGATGCTCGGCCGCCCCTTACAACTCGAGGAGGTCACGGCCGATCCGGCGATCGTCGTGGGACTGCTCGTACTCGCGGTTGCGGTCCTTACCGTCTGGTCGATGGTCGAAATCGTCGACGCGTACAACAGGGGGGCACTGACCGTCTTCGGCGAGTATCGCAAACTACTCGAACCCGGATTGAACATCGTTCCGCCGTTCGTCTCGCGGGTGTACACGTTCGACATGCGCACCCAGACGCTCGACGTGCCGAGTCAGGAGGCGATCACGCGGGACAACTCGCCGGTTACGGCGGACGCCGTCGTCTACATCAGGGTGATGAACGCCAAACGGGCGTTTCTCGAGGTCGACGACTACGAGCGTGCCGTCTCGAACCTCGCCCAGACGACGTTGCGCGCCGTGATCGGGGACATGGAACTCGACGATACCCTCAGTCGGCGCGAAAAGATCAACGCCCGGATCCGGGAAGAACTCGACAGACCGACCGACGAGTGGGGGATTCGCGTCGAGTCCGTCGAAGTTCGGGAGGTCACGCCGTCCCGGGACGTCAAGGGTGCGATGGAGCAACAGACCTCCGCCGAGCGGCGTCGGCGCGCGATGATCCTCGAGGCCCAGGGTGAACGCCGCAGCGCCGTCGAGAAGGCGGAGGGTGACAAGCAGTCGAACATCATCCGCGCCCAGGGTGAAAAGCAGAGTCAGATCCTCGAAGCGCAGGGTGACGCGATCTCGACCGTGCTCCGTGCTCGCTCCGCGGAATCGATGGGCGAGCGCGCCGTCATCGACAAGGGTATGGAGACCCTCGCCGAGATCGGCCAGGGCGAGTCGACGACGTTCGTCATGCCCCAGGAACTGACCTCGATGATCGGCCGCTACGGCAAACACCTCTCGGGCAGCGACATCGAGGCTGACGGCCAGCAACTCGAGAGCCTCGAGTTCGACGAGGAGACCCGTGAACTGATCGGGCTGGACGACATCGCCGAGATGATCGGCGAGATCGAGGACACCGAACTGGACATCGAAGCGATGGAGCAGGAGGCCCAGGCGATTCAGGAAGGCGAGGACATGCCGTCGGAGACGGGCGACGTCATCGACGTCTCGGAGACGCGCCAGCGGACCGACTCCGAATCCGACTCCTGAGCGGTCATTCCGTGTCGCAAGTTCGTCGTTCGGGTCGACTCGAGCGATCGAACCGACGGCCACCGAGCGCGACGCTTTTGCCGCCTGCCTGTGAGCGTTCTGGTATGCAGGTACACGTCGTCGGCGACGATCCGGTCCGTTCGGCCGTCGTCGCCGCGCTCGGAGACGTCGACGTCACCGTGGAAGGCGCTCGCCCCGACGACCTCGCGGACGCCCGGTTTGCCGTCGTCAGCGACGTCGCCGGTTCGGCGACGTTCGAACGGGCGGCCGACGCCGCCCGCGCGGGCGATACTCCGTGGATCGCCGTCGAAATCGGCGGCGTCGGCGGCCATCCGCTGTCTGCGGTCGACGCCGCAGTATCGGGGTTCACACCGGAAACCGGTTGCTTCGACTGTCTCAGGGCACGGGTCGCTTCGACCGTCGACGAGACGGACGACGCCCCGCGTGCCGACCGCTCCACTGCGCGGTTCGCCGGCGCGCTCGCGGGCCGGGAGTGCGTCCGGGTTCTGTCCGGAGCCGAACGGTCGGTTCTCGGCCACGTCGTCGAACTGCCACATACCCGGCGTCGGGTCCTTCCCGTCCCGGGCTGTGCGTGTGCCGACGGTGACCGGGACCGACGGCTCGAGCGCGACGACGAGTCGCTCGCGCTCGAGGCCGCCGTCGACGCCGCCGAGCAAGCGATCGACGATCGGGTCGGCCTCGTCACGGATATCGGCGAACTCGAGTCATTTCCGGCCCCCTACTACCTCGCGACGACCGCGGAGACGACGCCCTACAGCGACGCCAGCGCGCCGACGCAGGCCGCCGGCGTCGCCGACGACTGGAACGCCGCGTTGATGAAAGCCGTCGGCGAAGGCCTCGAGCGCTACTGTGCCGGCGTCTATCGCGATTCGGCGTTCGTTCACGACAGCGAAACGAGCCTCGAAACTGCCGTTTCCCCGACGGAACTCGTTCGTCCGGACGACGCGTCGGCATACGACGCCAGCGGCGAGTACCGATGGGTTCCCGGCGAGAACCTCGCGACCGGGGAGGCGACTCACCTCCCCGCCGCGGCGGTCCAGTTCCCCCAGCCCGGCGACGCGCTCGTCCCGTCGATCACGACCGGTCTCGGGCTCGGGTCCTCGACCGTCGACGCTCTGCGGTCGGGGCTGACGGAAGTCATCGAACGCGACGCGACGATGCTCGCCTGGTACTCGACGTTCGAGCCGCTCGGACTCGCCGTCGAGAGCGAGGCGTTCGACAGGCTCGAGCGGCGGGCGGCCGGCGAGGGGTTGTCGGTGACGCCGTTGCTCGTCACGCAGGATATCGACGTCCCCGTCGTCGCCGTCGCCGTCCACCGCGATCCCGAGGGGACGAACACCCCCGTCGACGGCGACGACGACGCGTGGCCGGCCTTCGCCGTCGGGTCCGCGGCAAGCCTCGACGCCCCGGCGGCGGCGACCGCGGCGCTCGAAGAAGCGCTTCAGAACTGGATGGAGCTGCGCAGTCTCGGCCCGACGGACGCGGCCGACGCGTCCGGCGCGATCGGCGAGTACGCCTCGTTCCCGGACGCCGCGCGGGCGTTCGTCGACGTCGAGCGAACGATCCCTGCGGCGAGCGTCGGCCCGGATCGCGTTCCCAGCGGGACCGAGCGGCTCGAGACGTTGATCGATCGGGTCACCGACGCCGACCTGACGCCCTACGCCGCACGGGTAACGACTCGGGACGTAGCGACGGTCGGATTCGAGGCGGTTCGGGTCGTCGTTCCCGGTGCGCAGCCGCTGTTTACCGGCGATCCGTACTTCGGCGAGCGAGCGAAAACAGTGCCGACGACCCTCGGGTTCGAACCGCGACTCGAACGGGAGTTTCACCCGTATCCCTGAGGTTACGCGTCGCCGTCGGTGGCGTTGGTATTGCTGGCGTTGCTAGTGCCGGTCGTATTGCCGTCGGTAGTGTCGTTGGTACTGCCGGCATCCCCCCGCTCTGTCCCGTCGTCGACCGGCCTCCGTGGCCCGGACGCGTCCTCGTCACCGCGCCGTACCTCGACGTCGAGACCGTCGTCGTAGAGCGTGATCACGACGAGGTCGGTGTTGGACGTCACCGGGACTTCCTCCACGGCGGCTTCGTCCTCGGTTTCCTCGTCGAACTTGACGACCCGGAGTCGCTGCTCCGTCGCCTCGAGGTGTGGCGAAGCGACCGTCTGATTGGGCGTGACCGAGAATCCCTGGTCGTAGATCATGCGGTTCGTCTCGAGTTCGTAGGCCTCGAGCTGGAGGTTGTAGTACCGGTCGGCTTCGCTGTGGATCTCGACCGGGACGAGCCCCCGGAAGCTGCCCTGAAAGTGTTCTTTGACGCCTTCGACACAGCCCGCGAGGCTCACCGTGGCGATCACTCCGGCGGACTGAAGTACCCTACGGCGGTTCACGGTCGATACTCCGGAGCGGATGCACGTATGTATTTTCTTTCTCCCGGACCCGAACGCGAGGGCGGCCGAACCGCCCCGAAAGCGGATCCGGCGACAGGCCCGCTTTGTCTGCTCGAGGGAAAATTGCGGAGAGCGAGCGGTGCTTATTCGCTGTCGGGCGAGTAGTTGGGCGCTTCGTCAGTGATGACCACGTCGTGAGCGTGGCTCTCGGCCTGTCCGGCCGCGGAGACGCGGACGAACTCGCTGCGTTGTTTGAACTCGGGGATCGTCTCGGCTCCGACGTAGCCCATGCCGGACTGCATGCCGCCCGCGAGCTGGTGGAGTTCGGACTTGAGCGAGCCCTTGTACGGGGTCGCGGCCTCGACGCCCTCGGGGACGTACTCCTCCTCTTCGTCGGGTTCGTCCTTCAGGTAGCGGTCGCCGTCTCCGGATTTCATCGCGCCGACCGAGCCCATGCCGCGGTACTGCTTGTACTTCTTGCCGTTCATGGTGACGACGCGGCCGGGTGCCTCGTCGGTGCCGGCGAAGTACGAGCCGAGCATGACGGCGTCCGCACCCGCGGCGATCGCCTTGATCGCGTCGCCCGAATAGCGGATACCGCCGTCGGCGATCACCGGCACGTCGTGGTCGCTTGCGACATCCGCGACCTGCGCGACGGCCGTGATCTGTGGCATTCCGGACCCGGAGACGACGCGGGTGGTACAGATCGATCCCGGCCCGATGCCGACCTTGAGGCCGTCCGCGAAGTCGACGATGTCCTCGGCCGCCTCGCGAGTGCCGATGTTACCGACGACGACGTCGGCCTCGACGGAGTCTTTGATCTCCCGTGCACCGTCGATGACGTTCAGGTTGTGCGCGTGGGCACAATCGATGAAGAGCACGTCCGCACCGGCCTCGTCGGCGGCTGTCGCTCGATCGGTCTCGAACGGGCCGACGGCGACGCCACAGCGAAGGCGGCCGTCCTCGTCCCGGACCGCTTCCTTGTACTCGCGGCGCTGGAGGATTCCCTGCATCGTCACCAGCCCGACCAGCAGGTTCTCGTCGTCGACGACCGGGACGCGTTCGATCTTGTGCTCGTACATCAGATCGAACGCTTCGCGCGCGTCGACGTCCTCGTGAGCCGTGATCACCTCGTCGGTCATCGCTTCCGTGACGGGGTCGTCCTCGTTGACTTCGAGGTGAGGACGGATGTCCGTGCTCGAGATTATCCCCAGCACTTCGCCGTTGGTGTTGACGACGGGTGCGCCGCCGACGCCCTCGCGGGCCATCAGTTCGTCGACCTCCCGAACGGACATGTCGGGGTCGGCGGTGACCACCGACTCCTGTGGGATGACGAGTTCGTCGGCGCTTTTGACCCGGTCGATCTCGTCGACCATCTGGTCGACGTTCATGTTCCGGTGGAGGACGCCGAGGCCGCCGTGGCGAGCCATCGCGATCGCCATCTCGCTCTCGGTGACCGTGTCCATCGCCGCAGAAAGGATCGGGACGGAGACCTCGACGTTCTTGGAGACGCGCGAGGTGAGATCCGCGTCGTCCGGTTCGACCCGACTCTCTTTGGGTCGGAGAAGGACGTCGTCGAACGTTAGTGCTTCCGGTACCTCCAGCTTCGAAGAATAGGGCTCGTGCTCGGGAACGTCGTTCGCCATGTCAACCGTCAGATTCCGCCGGCAAAAAACGTTGCGAGATCGGGACGGTGACTGTCCGGACCCTAGACGGTATGGCGGCGTCCGAGAACGGTTGTCGCCGTTCGATCCATGTCCTTGGTCACAGGTCTCAAATTGACTAGCGTCAACCTTGCAGCCATATTTGTGCACCCGCGTTCGCATCTGGATTGTATTGCCGGAAATACACCGAGTTGTGGAACCGCATCTCACACAACGTTTATTGACAGCCCCTGTCTCTGTTCACGTATGCACGCTGTGAGTTCCAGCGAATCCCGAACCGTTGGTCGGACGAGCTTCGACTCCGTCGCCGAGAATACGTTCGGGAATTTTACACGGAAATCAAAACTCACAGCACGAGGCCGAAACTGGGTACTCTGGTGTCGGAGCCACCGCTCAGTTCGGGACCGTTCTCCCTATCACCCATTGGCCTCGGGTTACGGCCATCGTCCCTAAGCGATGAGTACCTCCCGACACCCGGTTGCCTTCCGCCTCGAGCGTCTCGTCGGTGGTGACACCAGACTCCTAGCGCTGGTGATGATGCTGCCACTGGTCGATGGCATCTTCCCCGTGTTGATCCTCGCGGGCGGACTCGACGATCCCCTGAGTGCGATCCAGACCGGATTGCTGATCTTCGGCGGCAGCGCCACCGTTGCCGTAATACTCGCGGAAATGAGCGGAACGCCCCGCGAGCAGGCGAAAGTCGTCCTGCTCGTCGGGGTCCCGCTGATACTGCTCGCGGTCGTCCAGGCGGTGTTAGCGCCGGCGATCGGCAGTCTGCTCCAGGAGCAGATCTTCGAGCGGTTCGCGGCGGTCGTCATCCTCGCGATCGCGGCCAAAACCGCAAGCGCGACGATCGGCGAGTATCTGCCGAGTCCGGGCGTGATCATCAGCCTCGGACTGATCGCGAGCATCGATCCAAGCGGTGCCACGTTCGTGCTCATGAACGATCCGGGGCTGGTCGCAAACGCCACGCTGGCCGCGGTCGTCGGCGTCGCGTTTGCGCTCGCCGTCGCCCTCAGCGGCCCGTACCTGCGGGAGTACATGAACCTCGATCGGTTCCGCTTCGGGAGCGCCGTCGCGCTCGGACTCCTGCCGCTTTCGCTGTTGACCGACGCGTTCGGCCAGGCACCCCTCGCCGCGTTGATCGTCGCCGGCGTGTTCGCGATCGATCCGCCGATCGGTCCCCAGACGACCGACGAACGCGACTCGAGCCCCGACGATGGAGCGCCGACGGAGGGCCGCGAACCGCCGGCCGGAACGCTGACCGACGGCGGAGAGACCGGCTCGAGGCCCGTCGTCGGTGGCTGGGTCGCCTCAGAACCCGAGGAGGGTGCCGACGACGACAGCACCTATCCCGGCGACGACACGACCGAGACCGATGGCCGGGCCCCGTGGCTGTGAGCCGGATCCCGAATCGAAACCACTTTAGGGCGGATCCCCCAACTGAGTGACGAGGGGTCGTGGCCAAGCCAGGCATGGCGACTGACTCCAGAGGCACCGCGCCCGGGACGACACTCCAGACTGATATACTGATCGGGCACCTGATCAGTGTCCGTGTGATGACCCTCTGGAGTTCCGAGGCGCACCGGAGATATCAGTCGATCGGGGGTTCAAATCCCTCCGACCCCATTTCCTCATCGATCGGTTCCTCACCCGCATACTGGTGAGTGATTCTGCTCCCGAACACCGCTATACCCAGTCACTGAGTTATTCGACCGACTGGGCGGAGGAGCGGCATGTAGCCGGTGATCTACAGGCGGAACAGGCCGAGTGCCTCGGGGTCGTCCGGAAATCGGAGATTTCCGTGATCACGAGAATCAAAGATTCTCGAACGACTTGACCCCGAGGCGGTTCACTCGGTTACTGTGTCGAAACACACGGCGAAGAACAGCAGGCCATCTGTTCAAGCATCCATTCTTTCCCTTTCGTTGCTATCATCTATTCTGCCTCTCACCGGAGCTATCTCCGTCCCTTTTCCGAGGTAGGAGACCGATCGCTATAGAGCGATTCGTCTCGAGCGGCTCTGATCGCTCGAGCGAGGGCTGGCGAACGGCGTTTCGTGACTCCACGAAACGGGATTGTGCTACCGGTTCGGGACGGAACCGGTTACCCGAGCGGTCGAAACGTTTCGGCCCCACAGGAGCACGACGTCGTTCCGATGGGACGAATCGTTCCGTCGGCGAGGACTTTCGCTGCGTATACCGATTCGCAGCGGTTACAGACGGCCACAATTCGGCTGTGATCGTCCATGGGAATCACCCCGCACCTTAACACGGCGGCCAGCATCTTCAACCCCTTTGATACCGCTCCTGTAGGTCGTCGGGCGAAGACAGTCGTCCGTAGGTGGGACGACAGGCTGGGAGTTGCACGATGCGCGGTGTACATTTAGCGTCCTGGGGCACGGACACACATCCATGAGCGACTCACGATCGGTCGCGGCCGCATCGCCGATGGCACAGCGAACGGCTGGACTGGCAGCCGGGCTCGGTGCCTGGGTCCTGTTGTCGGGCGTCCTCTTTACCGGCGCAGGGTGGATCATCGTAAACAACGCGCTCGTCGGAGCCGCGATCGCCGCCGGCGCCGCATCCGTCGCAGCCGTTCCGTCCGGCGGCCCGCTTCCCAGCATCGCAGCACCGCTTGTCGTTCTTCTGCTCGGGCTGTGGACGGTTGCAGCCCCGTTCGTCCTCGGAGTGACCAACCAACCGCTGTTCTGGAGCAACGTCGTGGCGGGCATCCTCGTCGCGGTTCTGGCCGGGGCGAGTACGTACGGGAGTTGGAAACTGTCGAACGTGACGGCGACAGGAACGTAAGCCTCGCTCAAGCGGTCCGTCGAGCCGGATAGCGGGGGGCGATGTTTTGTGCTCGAACCGCATAGAGTACCGTATGGCCCGACGAATCCCAACGAGACGTCACGCTCGCCGTACTAGCCAGCCGGACCTCGAGCGAATCGTCGCCCGACTCGAAACGGCCGAACAGCGGCTCGTGCAGGTCCAGAACACGCTCGACGGTGTCGCACGTGAAGCGGGCGTCTCGATCGGCTGCCCATGCTCCCGGTGTGACCGAAGCTACCTGCTCGTGAAAGGCGGAGCGCTCTCCTGCCCGCTGTGTGGGTACACATGGTCAATGTAGGCGGCGTTTGCGCAGGACAGTTTACCGAGGCCGAACCGGGGACCGGTGGGACAAGCAGTGCTCGTGGCGGCGATCGGACTGTCAGTGATGCTGGACTGGCACACTCCTCGAAGCGGGCGATTGCAGGCTGGAGACCAGCGTCCTTGGGCTGCTCGCGGTAGCGGCTGGATTCTGGCTCGAGCGGACGGACGCCGTCGGGTCGGTGTCGATGGCGCGACGAACAACCGGAGGACGTCCCGTCGACAGTCGGGACGCGCGACGGAGGGAGAGTCTCGGAAAAGTCGAAACCGTGCGTTCGGCACTCCGGTTCCCCAGCCAGTACGAGGCGGTAACCGGTCGTGCCCTGTATTCCCTGTCGGCCAGACGCCCGGCGCTGGCCATCAGTGTTTTCTCACCTCCCAACTTTATACTTACTCATCCAATCCATAATTTGCATTGGATACCGGTATTAGGAAACGGACGGATGACGGTTGGGTCCGGAGACGGCGCGGGTCGTCACGGGTGTCAAGCGGAGCCGATCCGAAACTATAGTAGCCTCAATGCACACCCGATCGCACGAGGGCTGTGCGATCGGTGTGTGAATCGTTTCAGCTGTTATTATAGCGTCAGCGGTCGTGAGCCTCACGCTCGAGTGAGACTCACGTCGATTGGATGGCGGGAAAGGCTTCCGGAAACCCAATTCGTCTATACGCTTTCGTGGTGCACTCCGATGATGACGACGGTCGTCGAACTCGAGATTCCGGCTGATCGGCTCGGACTTGCTCGGACGTTCGATCGGGTGCCGGCGTTCGAGTTCCGGATCGGCGGCGTGATCGGGGACAGTCCGCCGATTGTCAGTACGACGGGCCCGGACCGCCACACCGTCGCGCAGGCACTCGAGGCGGATCCGTCGGTCGAAGTCGTCGCAAACCTGCGGGGAAAGCTGCGATCGGGTCCCGGAGACGAGACCGACGCCGAACACTACCTGTTCCGACTCGCGTTCGATGACGGCATCAAACTGTTCGAACAGCTGGTTTCGGAACCCGGCGGGGCCGTTCTGACGGCCCGCGGTCGGGACGGGACCTGGACGATGCAATTGCTGTTTCACGACCGGGAAGCCGTCTCGACGTGTCACGAACTGCTCGAGACGTACGACTTCGGCGTGGAAGTGCGACGCGTGACCGGCATCGACGGCCTCGATCGGTCACGAACGCCGCTGACGGAGACACAGTACGAGACGATCTGTACGGCCCACGAACTGGGTTATTTCGACGTTCCACGGGGGATCACGCTCGAGGAACTCGCCGCGGAACTGGGCGTGTCCCATCAGGCGCTGTCGGAACGGCTGCGGCGGGGCCACGCTGCACTCATCAGTGCGGAACTGACCGACGGATTGTCGCCGGCGGCGATCGATCCCTGAGTGCGCTCTCGGACGTTCGGGAGCGGAGTGAAAGCCGAACACGGCGAAGTCATCAACCTTCAAGCCCTCTCCGATCCTCGGTAACTATAATGTTCGATTCCGACGAACTCGAGGAGATTCGTGCCGGGAAAGAGGAGTGGCACGAGGAGGAAGTCGAGCCGGTGCTCGAACGGTTCGGCGAGCGGAAAGAGACATTCACGACGGATACGGGAGGGCAGGAGGTCGACCGTCTCTACACGCCCGAGGACGTCGCCGATTTCGACTATCAGGAGGATCTGGGGTATCCGGGTGAGCCGCCCTATACGCGTGGCGTCTACTCGACCGGCTATCGAGGGCGACTGTGGACGATGCGCCAGTACGCCGGCTTCTCGACGCCCGAGGATACTAACGAGCGCTATCATTACTTGCTCGATCAGGGCCAGACGGGGCTGTCGATGGCGTTCGACTTGCCGACCCAGATGGGGTACGATTCCGACGCGGGGATGGCCGCCGGGGAGGTCGGGAAAGCGGGCGTCGCGATCGACTCGCTCGACGATATGGAGACGGTCTTCGACGGGATTCCGCTCGACGAAGTCTCGACCTCGATGACGATCAATGCCCCGGCATCGGTGCTGTTGGCGATGTACATCGCGGTTGGGGACAAACAGGGTGTCGACCGCGAGGAGTTGCGCGGAACGATCCAGAACGACCTCCTGAAGGAGTACATCGCCCGCAACACCTACATCTATCCGCCAGAGCCGTCCATGCGGATCATCACCGACATCTTCGAGTTCTGCGCCGACGAGACGCCCAAGTTCAACACGATCTCTATCTCCGGCTATCACATCCGCGAGGCGGGTTCGACGGCCGCACAGGAACTGGCTTTCACTCTCGGCAACGGCATCGAGTACGTCGAAGCGGCGATCGACGCCGGACTCGACGTCGACGAGTTCGCCCCCCAGCTGTCGTTTTTCTTCAACGGACACAACAACATCTTCGAGGAAGTCGCGAAGTTCCGCGCGGCGCGCCGGATGTGGCACGATATCATGGACGAGCGGTTCGACGCCGAGAACCCCAAGTCCAAACAGCTCAAGTTCCACACCCAGACCGCGGGGTCGATGCTGACCGCCCAGCAGATCGAAAACAACGTCGTCCGCGTCGCCTATCAGGCGCTCGCGGCGGTGCTCGGCGGTACCCAGAGCCTCCACACGAACGGCAAAGACGAGGCGCTTGCGCTCCCGACCGAGGAGTCCGTCCGGACGGCCCTCCGAACCCAGCAGATCCTCGCCCACGAGTCCGGTGCGGCGGATACCATCGACCCGCTCGCGGGTAGTTACTACGTCGAATCCCTGACCGACGAGGTCGAGGCGGAGGCCTACGGCATTCTGGACGACGTCGACCAACGCGGCGGCATGCTCGAGGCCGTCGAGTCCCAGTGGGTCCAGCGTCAGATCCAGGATACCGCGTTCGACCGACAGCGGGAGATCGAGGAGAAAGAGCGCATCATCGTCGGCGTCAACGAGTTCGAGGTCGACGACGACCCCGAAATCGACGTGCAGGAGGTCACCGAGGAGGACCAGCAACGCCAGATCGATCACCTCGAGGCCGTCCGCGAGAAACGCGATGGCGAGGCCGTCGACGCGAAACTCGAGGCGCTGCGCGAGGCGGCACGGAACGGCGACAACCTCATGCCCTCCATCATCGAGGCCGTGAAGGCGTACGCGACGGTCGGCGAGATCTGTAATGTCATGCGCGACGAGTTCGGCGAGTACCAGCCCGGCGGCACCGTCTGACAGACGGCGCTGCCGCGTTGTGTCCCAGCCACGAGTTCTCCGACGACAGAACGGGGTACTACCGTCGGTAACACCGCGGATTCGATTCGGGTAATACCGGGTTATCCGTGCTCTCGTCGGGCGATCCGAGGATAACACGAGGTTGAACGACGAACTCGAAGGAACGGTGGGAGTGGTTTATCCGAGTTTCGGCCGACGGCGCTGTCGGAGAGTCAAAATGAGCGATCATCCCGACGGACGACCGATCTCCGTACCGGACTCGACCGACGGTCACCGCTTGACGTCCCGGCGTCGCGTTCTGCAAGCTGCCGTAGTTACAGGCGGAGTCATCGGCCTGAGCGATCTCGGGCGGGCCCAGGAACCCGAGACGATCGAACTCGGTGGCGAGACGAGCGGCTGGCAGGGGGTCGCACCCGAAGCTATCGCGGGCGAAGAAAACCCGACGCTCGAACTCGAGGCCGGTACCACCTACGAACTCACTTGGGAGAACCTCGACGGCCTCCCGCATAACTTCGTCATCGAAACCGACGACGGCGAGGAACTCGAGCGGACCGAACTGCTGGCCGAGCAAGGTGAAACCCAGACGCTCGAGTTCGAGGCGACGACCGAAATGGCGGAGTACTACTGTGAGCCCCACACGGCGACGATGCGTGGGGATATTTCGGTCGGTGGCGGGGACACGGCCGGGGGCGGAGGCGAAGAGGGAGACGAAGCGGCGAGGTTCTTCGAACCCGGCACCGAGATCGGCGTCCAGACGCTCGCGGAGGGGATGACGGCACCGACCGATTTCGCCGTTGCCGACGAAGGCGAGGGGCGGTACTTCGTCGCCGATCAGACCGGCGAACTCTGGATCGTCGGCGAGGACGGCCTGCAGGACGAACCGTTCCTCGACGTGAGCGATCGGTTGGTCGAACTCGGCACGTTCGAGGGCGACTATGCGGATCCGGAACAGGACTACGACGAGCGGGGGCTGTTGGGGGTCGAGCCACACCCGGACTTCGCGGAGAACGGGCGGTTTTTCGTCCACTACAGCGCGCCGCCGAACGACGAGACCCCCGAGGGGTGGAGCCACGTCGAGGTCGTCTCGGAGTTTATGGCCGACGAGGAACGGAGTCAGGGCGATCCGGAATCGGAGCGCGTCCTGATGGAGTTTCAGTCGCCACAGTACAACCACGTCTCCGGGCCGATGGCGTTCGGACCGGACGGCTACCTGTACGTTCCGATGGGCGACGGCGGGGGCGCGAACGACGACATGGAGGGTCACGTCGACGACTGGTACGACGAGAACGACGGCGGGAACGGACAGGACGTCACCGAGAACTTGCTCGGGGGAGTTCACCGGATCGACGTCGACGCCGAGGGCGATGACGAGCGACCGTACGCCATTCCGGACGACAACCCGCTGGTCGATCAAGATGAGGGCCTCGACGAGTACTACGCGTGGGGGTTCCGGAACCCGTTCGGTATCACGTTCGACAGCGACGATCGCATGTTCGTCGCCGACGCCGGACAGGACCTCTTCGAAGAGGCGAACATCGTCGAAGCGGGCGGCAACTACGGCTGGAACGTCAAGGAGGGGACACACTGTTTCAGCACCGACAGTCCGAGCGATCCACCCGAGGACTGTCCGGACTCGGCCCCGGACGAACCGCCCTACGATGGCCAGGAGTTGCAGGACCCGATCGTCGAGTACCCCCACGTCTACGAGGGCAACGTCGTGGGCATCGTGATCGTCGGCGGCCACGTGTACGAAGCCGGCGAGATCGGCGACCTGGACGGCAAGTACGTCTTCGGCGACTGGACCGCCGATCCGTCACGGGAGGAACCGGCGGGTCGTCTCTTCGCCGCCGTGGAACCCGGCGGCGCGGCCGAGCAACCGGATGACGGGATGGCGGACAACGAGACGGGTGACGTCGGTGCCGACGGACAAGACGTCGAGGAGGAAGCGACCGAAGACGTCCAGGACGAACCCATCGACGAGAACAACGAAACCGGCAACGAGACCGACGCTGGCGCAGACGCGGACCTCGAGGACGAGGTCGTCCCGCGGGACGACCTCTGGGAGATGGAAGAACTGCAGGTGGCGGGGTCCGAGGACGGCTCGTTCCCCTACTTCGTCCGGCAGTTCGGCCGCGACGACGACGGGAACGTGTACGTACTCGCGAACCGAGAGGGGGTTCCCCAAGGGGACACCGGCGCGGTCATGCGGATCGTCCCGCCTGGCGAGGGCGATTCGATAGAGACGCCCGACGGCGCGGCCGAGGCCGATGCCGAAGAAGCGGAGAACGCGACCGAAGACGTCCAGGACGAACCCATCGACGAGAACAACGAAACCGACGGGAACGGCGCGTAGCGACTCGCGTCGCCGCCCGGACGACTACGGATCACTGCGGCACTCGAGGCCGACTACGTGTTTTTCGGACCGACCATTGATGGCGACCGGCGGTGAACGGCCGCCCGTGAGCGACGCGACGACCGAAACGATCACCGCGAACGGTGCCGAGATACCGGCGCTCGGTCTCGGGACGGCGCGGATGACCGGCGACGACTGTCGGCGGGCCGTCGAGACTGCGCTCGCGGCCGGCTACCGACACGTCGACACCGCCCAGCTGTACGACAACGAGGCGGCGGTCGGCGAGGCGATCGCGAACAGCGCCGTCGACCGCGATGACGTCTTCGTCGTCACCAAGGTCCATCCGAGCAACGCCGCACCCGCCGACGTCCGCGAGTCCACCCGCGAGAGCCTCGAGCGGCTCCGACTGACGACCGTCGATCTGCTCTTGCTGCACGCCCCGAGCGATCAGGCCCCGCTCGAGGAGACGGTGGCCGCGATGAACGACCTGCAGGACGACGGGCGCGTCGACCACGTCGGCGTCAGCAACTTCTCGGTCGCACAACTCGAGCGGGCGATCGAGTGCTCCGAGACGCCGATCGTGGCGAACCAGGTGAAGTACCACCCGTTCCACCGACGGGACGAACTACTCGAGTACTGCCTCGAGCACGAGGTCTGCCTGACGGCCTACAGCCCGCTCGCGGAGGGGGCCGTTCCGGGGGACGATCGGCTCGCAGAGATCGGCGAACCGTACGGCAAGTCGGCGACACAGGTCGCGTTGCGGTGGCTGCTCCAGCAGCCGATGGTGGCGGCGATTCCGAAAGCCTCGCGGCGCGACCACATCGAAGCGAACGCCGATATTTTCGATTTCGAGCTGACCGACGACGAGATGGCGGCGGTCGCCGAGGCCAGCGGGAGTCGGTGGGCCGCGCTGGCGGCCAGACTCGGACTGCAGTGACCGGGGTTTGCGGGGTAGCTCCCGGTCGATCGGGATCGTCTTTCTCCCGAAGCGGCCCCGTCGCGTACCCTCGAGAGGGGACCGATTCGAGCCCGCCGGCCGCCGGAGACCCCGTCGATATTTGGGTGCTGGTCAGTAACGGACGATCATGCACTTCGATCACGCGGGAATCGCAACCGAGGACGCGGGTGAACTCGCCGATCTGTACGCCGACCTCTTCGGCCTCGAAACCGTTCACGAGGAGGTATTCGACGGGATGCGAGTCGTCTTTCTCGACTGCGACGGCGGCTACTTCGAACTGCTCGAACCCCTCGAAGAGGGGACGATTGCCCAGTATCTCGAGGCCAACGGCCCGGGAATTCACCATCTGGCGCTTGCGACCGCGGACATCGAAGACGCGCTCGAGACGGTGCGAGCCAACGACGTGCGACTCATCGACGACGAGCCACGATCCGGTGCGTGGGGACATACGGTCGCGTTCCTGCATCCGAAGGATACGGGCGGGATTTTGCTCGAACTCGTCGAACACTGAGCGCTCGGGCCGAACCGACCGTCAACGACGATAGCCGCCGCTCAGTCGGACGAGACCCGCAGGTAAGAAACGAGAAACGTCGGTCGAAGTATCGGAGCTAGACTCGAGTGACGTTGGTCGCCCGGGGACCCTTGGGGGCCTGTTCGATACTGAATTCGATCTCCGTCCCTTCTTCGAGGTCCGGGCCGCCAACGTCTTCCATGTGGAAGAACACGTCGTCGTCCGCATCGTCCGTCGAAATGAAACCGTAGCCGCCTGTGTCGTTGAAGAAATCAACGTTACCTTTTGCCATTGCTTCTATAGAGAGCAGCGACACACGGATAAGGGTTCCGTGAGACGAGTGCACGCGGCCCTGCCTGCACTGGTGGCCGAGTTTCACCCGTAGACGTGACTCTCCCGCCGGATATGTTACTTCAGTAAGAAAACTTATGCGGGTATGTCACGTGTCTTGACGCATGAGCCTGTTCGAACGCCTCGGTGAGAGAGTCGAGGAGTTCAAACAAGAGGCCGAGGCGGCGCGGGACGACGCGGCGACGTATCGCTGCCGCGAGTGCGAAAAACGGTTTTACAGGGATCGAGATACGTGCCCGGAGTGTGACGGCGACGTCGTCGAGATCGAATCCTGACGGCTCTCGAGCGAGCGCGACGGTCGTCCGTACTGCGCGTGGATCGACGCTCACCCGAAGTTCTCGATCAGCGCGTCGTCGGCATCGCCGCCGGCGTCGTCGATCGCGTCCGCGACGAACGTGACGAAGTCGTCGAACCCGAACGCGTACAGCTGTCCCTCCTCGTGGTGAGAGGCGATCGCGTCCGCGAGTTCCGCGTCGGCGTCTTCGTCAACGACGCGGACCGTCGCGCCCGCGGTCTCGAGGGCCTCGAGTCGCTCGCGGTGAGCCGGATCGTCGTCCTGATAGATGACGACGGCCTCGTGGCCCGCCTCGTGGGCGGCCTCGGCGATCGAAACCGCGGGACCGATGCCCGGGCCGCCCGCGATGGGGACGACGTCCCTGTCGCCTTCGTAGGTGATCGTTCCGAAGGGGCCGTCGATATGAACGGTTTCGCCACCGTCGAGTCCCGCGAGCCACGGCGAGAGGTCGCCGTCGGGGTCGATCCCCACCGTAATCTCGAAGGTGTCCCCGACCGACGACGAGGAGAGCGTGTAGTGGCGAGCGATCTCCTCGCCCTCCGGGGCGGCCCGGAGCAGGACGAACTGACCGGGCAACGCGTCGAACTTCGCGGGCGTCTCGAGTTCGAGTGCAACGGTGTCCGGGCCGACTTCGCGTACCGATTCGACGGTGACTGGCGTGCCCTCCATGTCGAACGCGTTCGCCGTCACATTGAAAAGCCGTTTCGTTCCCCGATCGAGGTATCGAACGAGGAATGCATTTCACATACGTTGCATTATCGGGACGGGCTATTGTGATGCAGATAACCACTCCCGAGGAGATTACAAATCAGTGGTATACTTTGCGTATATTCTGTACAAATTCTACTTCCAGCGCGAGAACTGATGGTACCACACTTATCCGAAAAAATTCATAACTATTAATAATTGTTTTCTCTGAGAGCCGGACATATCAGCTCTCGGGATGGTGAATCGGTTGGGGTTTCAGAAGCCTTTTCATTTACTGGGAGCAAGGTGCAGCATAACATGGCTGAGGATCTCAACTGGGCGGTCGGAGGCGAAGCCGGAGACGGTATCGACTCCACCGGTAAAATCTTCGCTCAGGCACTTTCCCGAGCCGGACGGCACGTATTCACGTCGAAAGACTTCGCGTCGCGAATCCGGGGTGGCTACACGGCCTACAAGATCCGGACCTCCGTCGATCGCGTCCAGAGCGTCGTCGACCGACTGGACATTCTGGTCGCACTGACCCAGCGTACCATCGACGAGAACCTGGACGAACTCCACGAGGGCAGCGCCATTATTTACGACGGCGAACGATCCTGGGAGGCCGAAATTCCCGACGAGATGACGGCCGTCGACGTCCCGCTGAAGTCGCTTGCGGAAGACGCCGGCGGGGCGATCATGCGCAACATCGTCGCGCTCGGTGCCGCGTGTGAGATCACCGGGTTCGACGTCGAGTACCTCGACGAGGCCCTCGAGAAGCGCTTCGGCGGCAAGGGTTCGAAGATCGTCGAGAACAACAAGGAAGCCGCCCGTCTGGGACAGGAGTACGTACAGGAGAACTACGACCTGGATCACCTCGGGTACGACCTCGAGACGACCGACAGCGATTACGTCCTGCTCAACGGCAACGAGGCGGTCGGTATGGGTGCGATCGCCGCAGGCTGTCGGTTCTACTCCGGGTATCCCATCACGCCCGCGACGTCGATTATGGAGTACCTGACGGGCCGTATCGAGGACTACGGCGGGCACGTCGTTCAGGCCGAGGACGAACTCTCGGCGATCAACATGGCACTCGGTGCCGCCCGATCCGGTGCGCGAGCGATGACCGCAACCTCGGGTGCCGGGATCGACCTCATGACCGAGACGTTCGGTCTGGTCGCGACCAGCGAGACGCCGCTTGTCATCGCCGACGTCCAGCGCTCGGGTCCCTCGACGGGGATGCCGACCAAGCAGGAACAGGGCGACCTCAACATGGCGCTGTACGGCGGCCACGGCGAAGTCCCGCGGTTCGTCGTCACACCGACGTCGATCTCCGAGTGTTTCTGGAAGACGGTCGAGGCGTTCAACCTCGCCGAGAAGTACCAGACGCCGGTCTTCCTCGTCTCCGATCTGGCGATGTCGGTCACCGAACAGACCTTCGAACCCGAAACCTTCGACATGGACGCCGTCGAGATCGACCGGGGCAAACTCGTCGACGAGGACGACGTCGACGAGTGGCTCGACGCCCAGGGTCGGTTCCGCGCCCACGCCGTCACCGACGACGGCGTCAGCCCGCGGGCGATTCCCGGTACGACCGACGGTGCACACATGAGCACGGGGCTCGAGCACGACGAACTCGGTCGCCGGACCGAGGATCAGGACGAGCGCGTCCAACAGGTCGACAAGCGCTACCGCAAGGTCGAGACCGCACAGGAGCGGGAAGACTGGGACTACCGCGAGTTCGGCGATTCGGATTCGGACAACCTCATCATCTCGTGGGGATCGAACGAGGGCGCGCTCGTCGAGGCGCTGGACTACCTCGAGGAAGACGGCATCGACGTCCGCGTGATCTCGGTGCCCTACATCTTCCCGCGGCCCGACCTCTCCGACGAGATCGAGGCGGCCGAGGAAGTCATCGTCGTCGAGTGTAACGCGACCGGCCAGTTCGCGGACCTGCTCGAACACGACGCACTTACCCGCCTCAAGCGCATCAACAAGTACACCGGCGTCCGCTTCAAGGCGGACGAACTCGCCGAACAGATCACCGAACGACTCTCCGAGGAGGTGCCAGCATAATGAGCTCCGACGTACGATTCACCGACTTCAAATCCGACAAGCAGCCGACGTGGTGTCCCGGATGCGGCGACTTCGGGACGATGAACGGCATGATGAAAGCCCTCGCCGAGACCGGCAACGATCCCGACAACACGTTCGTCGTCGCCGGAATCGGCTGTTCCGGTAAGATCGGGACCTACATGCACAGCTACGCCCTCCACGGGGTTCACGGCCGTGCGCTCCCGGTCGGAACGGGCGTCAAGATGGCCCGCCCCGACATCGAGGTCATGGTCGCCGGCGGCGACGGCGACGGCTACTCGATCGGTGCCGGCCACTTCGTCCACGCGGTCCGTCGCAACGTCGATATGTCCTACGTCGTCATGGACAACCGCATCTACGGGCTGACCAAAGGACAGGCCTCGCCGACCTCGCGGTCGGACTTCGAGACCAGTACGACGCCCGAAGGTCCCAAACAGCCGCCGGTCAACCCGCTCGCGCTCGCACTGGCTTCCGGCGCGACCTTCATCGCCCAGTCGTTCGCCTCCGACGCCCTGCGCCATCAGGAGATCGTCCAGAAGGCGATCGAGCACGACGGATTCGGCTTCGTCAACGTCTTCAGCCCCTGTGTTACGTTCAACGACGTCGACACCTACGATTACTTCCGTGACAGTCTCGTCGACCTTCAGGAACAGGATCACGATCCAACCGACTACGAGTCCGCCAAGAAGGTCATCCTCGACGGCGAGAAGGAGTATCAGGGCGTGATGTACAAGGACGAAAACTCCGTGCCGTACCACGAACAGCACGGCGTCACCGAGGACATGTCCGACATTCCCGAGGGTGCGCCCGAGGACGCGATGGATCTCGTCCGCGAGTTCTACTGAACCGCCGTTTCGTCTCGTTTTCTCGCCGTCCGTCGGCCCGCCCAGAACGAGTGCGACAACGCGGCCCGACCGAGCCACCGGCGGCCGACGGGAACGTCACGCCGTCAGACCGGGTGTTCGACGGATTCCATCAACAGTTCCACGTTCACCGCCTCCTCGGCGAAGTTCCGCGGATAGCTGCCCAGTAACACGAGCAAGTCGTCGGCGTGGGAAACGGCCGTAAGCGTGAGTTCGACGTCGATCGGTTCGCCATCGAACTCGGATTGCCCCACAAAGCGGTCGACTTCACGACCCTCCCCGAGGATCTCGAGTCCGAACGACTCGTCGTGACGGATGTTTTCGACGTTGCCCTGCTCCCCGTCGACTTCGCTCAGGAGTCGCTCGAGGAGTTCCTCGTTGGACATGTCGTCGAGCGGGTTGAACGACCGCCCGAGGACCTCCATCGCCGGAACCGAAACGGCAGCGAAGAGAGCTCCCTCGTGCGTCCGTCCCTGATATTCGATTTCCTTCGAGTAGTGAGAGCGCCACAGCGAAGCCCGGATCTCGCGTTCGACGCCGACATCGATCGTTTCCTCGATCGTCTCTTCCTCGACGGTCTGGTTCTCGTATTCGGTCTCGGTCAGAGCAGTTTCGGTCGGAGCCACGCGACTGGAGTCGAACTCGAGCGGGCCTTTCCCGAGAACGAAATCGAGACAGCCGGCGGTCAATGCGAGCGTTCCGGTCGCTCCCGCGGCAAGGAGTGTACGTCGAGAGGGAGTCGCCATCACCACTGTAGTGCGAAACGAGGCGCATATTCGTTGTGGCCACTTCTCGACTGAGAAACACGAAAACGGGGCGTAACAGCGCTATTACCGCCAGTTTCTACCTGTTATGACATGTGACAGCATCGATCACATCAAGAGTTATCGGGGTCGGCGTCAGCCGTTTAATGTACCAATGACGGAGTTCGCAACCCGGGTCGAGGAGGTGTCGATAAGCGGCATCCGCGAAGTGTTCGAGGCCGCAAGCGAGGACGCGATCAATCTCGGTATCGGCCAGCCGGACTTTCCGACGCCCGCTCACGCCCGGCGGGCGGCAATCGAAGCCATCGAGGCCGGCCGGACCGACGCGTACACGTCGAACAAGGGCACGCCCCAGCTCCGGGAGGCCATCGCCGCGAAGTACGACCGGGAGTACGGGCTCGAGATCGATCCCGCGGACGTGATCGCCACCGCCGGCGGGAGCGAGGCGCTGCATCTGGCGCTGGAGGCACACGTCGATCCGGGCGAGGAAGTGATCTTCCCCGATCCGGGCTTTGTCTCCTACGACGCACTGACCCGGATCGCCGGCGGCACGCCAACGCCCGTGTCGCTCCGGGACGATCTCACGCTCGACCCGGCCGCCGTCGAGGACGCGATCACCGACGAGACGGCGGCGTTCGTAGTCAACAGCCCGGCCAACCCGACGGGGGCCGTCCAGAGCGAGGCCGACATGCGCGAGTTCGCCCGCATCGCCGACGAGCACGACGTCCTCTGTCTCTCGGACGAGGTGTACGAACACATCGTCTTCGAGGGCGAGCACCGCTCGCCGATGGAGTTCGCCGAGACCGACAACGTGGTCGTCGTCAGCGCCTGTTCGAAGACCTACTCGATGACCGGCTGGCGGCTCGGCTGGGTCGTCGCCTCGAACCGCCGCATCGAACGCATGCTCCGGGTCCACCAGTACGGGCAGGCCTGTGCCTCCGCACCCGCGCAGTTCGCCGCCGAAGCCGCACTGACCGGTCCACAGGAGCCGGTCGCGGAGATGGTCGAAGCCTTCGAAACCCGGCGCGACGTCGTCCTCGACGGCCTCGAGGACGCCGGTCTCGAAGTGCCGACGCCACAGGGGGCTTTCTACGCAATGCCGAACGTTCCGGACGGATGGTGCGACGCGGTGCTCGAGCGCGACGTGATCGTGGTGCCGGGAGAGGCCTTCGGCGCTCACGGAGCGGGATACGCGCGCCTCTCCTACGCGACGGGGATGGAGGATCTCAAGACGGCGCTCGAGATCATCGACGACGCGACGCGGGCGGTCCGATAGCGTTCGAGAGGCGACCGTTTTCGTTTCGGAGGATCTCTCGGAAGCGGTGAGACGGTGTAAGGAACGGTTCAGTGGCGAGCATGACTTTTCTCGGGCGGCTTTCGAGACGGTCAAATGTTGGCGAAGACGAGAAGTCCGAACAGCGTTATCGCGATTCCGGAAAGCCGAGTGAGCGTTACCTTCCATTTGGCAGGCTCGACATCGTACCACGACCGCCTACTGCCGATCGCGTCCACGCGCTCCTCGAGCCGGGCGATTTTGTACGGCCTGACGATATTGGCGATCCCGATCACGAGCAGCAAACCACCCAGTATCAGATTGATCATACCTCATCTGTCATTCAGTGTGAGATATATTTTTACACTAGGTTGTGAAACCAAGCCGGATATCCGTTCGCAAGTCCACCGTACTCGAGCCGAGGCCGTATATGTACTTTCGCCACGATGTACTGACTCTGTAACCGCGACGCTACGTTTATGCAGAGACCAGCCGCACGCTGACGTGTATGACGGACGTAATCGTTACGACGACGGATGGGATAGACGGCCGAGAGATAACTGAGTACTGCGGCGTCGTATCGGGCGAAGCGGTCATCGGCGCGAACGTCGTCAGCGACATCGCCGCCGGCATCCGCGACATCGTTGGCGGGCGAAGCGGCTCCTACGAGAAGAAAATCGAGACCGGTCGCGAAGAGGCGATCGCCGACATTCGAGCGGAAGCGACGGAACTCGATGCCGACGCCGTCGTCGGTGCGACGTTCGACTACGAAGAGATGGGCGAAGGTATGCTCTGGGTCAATCTCTCGGGAACCGCGGTGAAGACGCGCCGCGAGTAGGCGATAGATCGGAACGGACCGATGAACCGCCACTAAATGTTCCGACTATGGTCGATGCGAACCGTATCGGACAACACCAGCGGGATGGGTCTGTCGAACACCAGCCCTCGGCGGGCCTTCGTGATGAGCAGTCGCGTCTTGATTTCGCGGGAGCGGGCGAGGACCTCGAGTTCCCAGACCTGATCCGCCCGCTTCAGCGTCAGTTCCCGATTCGACGGGGGATGTTCCGACTCGAGGCAGTGGACGATACCGACGCTGGTAGTTTCGCGGAGCCGTTCTTTGATCGTATTCAGGAACGAGAGGTACCGCTCCCGCGAGCCGTCCTCGAGAGCGTTTATCGGGTCGATGACGAGCAACGACTCCCGTGGGATCGAATCGAGCACGTCGAGCGGCTCCGCCAGCAGGGAATCGACTGCAGGGGCATGAACCGTCAGGTTCCGACGGACGGGGACCGTCCGCTCTATCCAGTCACGAACTTCCCATTCGGGACGGGTCGTCGAGACGAATACCGTTCGGTGTTCGGCCATGATCTCGGCAAGGAGTCGCTCGCTTTGCGATCCTGCCGGTGCCCGTAGCGCAGTGAGTACCCCCGCCTTGAGTCCACCGCCGATGAATCGATCGAGAACGTCCAATCCAGTGGAATATTCTCGTTTCGGAAGGGTCATGCTGTCTGCAAGGAGTATCAGGTACCGAGACCGTAGCTGTTTGGGTCGAGACGTCGAACTGGCCGCGAACCACACGGCTGTTTTGGGCGACGCGGGCGGGCCGATAGCGAACGCCGCGTTACCGTCGTCGACCGATCCCGTCCGGAACCGCGCTCGATCGCAAGTGGTCCATCCGCGGCCCGTCCCACCCAGCAAGGGTCGGCTCGACCGCCTCGGCCTCGGCGACGAGTCGGTCCGTGGTAATCGGCTCCTCGCGGCGGACGGCCTCGCGGGCGACCCGCCCGGCGAGGTGTCGAACGTCGCGGAGGCTAAAGCCCGCCGTCGCGTCGGCCACGGCATCGAAGTCCACCGTGTCCGCCAGAAAGCCCGCCGGGAGTGCATCGCTCAGAATCGCCGCGCGCGTCGCGGCGTCCGGCGGTGGGACCTCGATCCGCTCGTCGAAGGCCCCGGCGTGGAGGACGTCGACGTTTACCCCCTCGACTGACCGGGCAGTCCCGACGACGAGCACGTCGTCCTCGAGCGTCGGCAGGAGCGTCTCCAGCTGCGTCGCGACTCGCTTTGTCGCCCTCGAGCCGCCGGACGCGGGGGCGAGTTCGTCGACGTCGTCGAGCACCAGCACGCTGGGGGCGATCTCGCGCGCGTCTTCGACGATTTCGGCGGTTCGCTCGGCCGGTTCGTCGACGGACTCCCGGCGGAACCGATCCGGACTGATCTCGACGACCGGACGGTCGAGTTCGGCGGCGATCGACCGCGCGAGCGACGTTTTCCCGGCGTCCGGAGGCCCGTACAGGAGCGTCCCGTCGACGGGGGCGACGCCGTAGCGCTCGTACCCGTCGGCGTTGCGAACCGGCTCGAGGACGCGGCGATCGATCGCGGCGGTCAACTCGTCCATCCCCGGCAGGTCGTCGAACTGGCGGGGCTGGTCCGACGACGATCGGCCGAGGTCCTCGTCGAAGTGGTCCTCGTACCGATCCAGCCAGTCGGGGATACTGGTGTCGATCTCGGCGATGGCCTGCCGGAGGTGTGACTGCTCGACGGGCGATTCGTCCGCGATAGCGTGGCGAATCGCAACGTCGGCGACCAGCGTCACGTCGCTCGAGGCGTAGCCGGCCGTCGACTCCGCGACGGCCTCGAGGCTGACGTTGTCCCCGACCGGGGCCTCGGCCAGTTCGAGCCGAAGGATCTCCAGTCGCGCTTGCCGGTCCGGTGGCGGCACCTCGATGCGTTCGTCGAACCGCCCGGAGCGCAAAATCGCGTCGTCGACGTCCTCGAGGTAGTTCGTCGCGGCGAAGACGACGATCTCCGAATCGTGTTGGCTCTCCAGTTCGGTCAGGAGCTGGTTGACCATCTGCTGTTCGCTCGTCGCCATCCGCCCCGATCGGTCGCCGGCGATCGCGTCGATCTCGTCGATGAACACGAGGCAGGGCTCGTTTTCCCGGGCGGCCTCGAACACCGCGGCGACGTTGTCGGCGGCCTCCCCGATGTACTTGCTCGTGATGTCGCTCGGCGTGACCTCGACGTAGTTGTAGTCGGTCTCGGCCGCGACGGCGCTTGCGACGAAGGTCTTCCCGCAGCCGGGTGGCCCGTGAAAGAGGACGCCGTTGACGGCCCCGATCCCGTAGTGGTCGTACACGTCCCGGCGCGTCAGCGGGTCGATCACCCGATCGGTCAGCGTCTCCTTGAGGTCCGCCATCCCACCCACGTCCGAGAAGTCGTGTCCGGGGGGGTCCGTATTGAGTTCGTCGGCGTCGAGTGCGGTATCGTCCTCGTCGCCTCCCCGAGACTGATCGGTTCGATCGCCGCCCGGAGCTTGACGTCGAACTGCCGTGCCACCGGCTGTCTCCGTGTAGCGGCCGACGACCAGCCAGGCCAGCGTCACCGCTGGCGGGGCGAACGCGAGGGCGGGGTCGCCGGTGGCGACGAAGCCAACGACGCCGAACACGTACGCGACGCCGAGCAACAGCCGGTCGAACTGGGTCGCCGCCAACCACGAAACCGTTCGGAACGCGATCGCGATCGTGCCGAACGTAAGGACCGTCGCGAGAAACACGTTCGAACCGGGGACCACCGCGTCGAACGCCCCGAGTTGTGCGAACGGGAACAACGCAATCATGCACACTACGTGATGGTATCGTTACAAAACAGTTCTGATACCGGTTCCGCGACGTCCCCGTCTTACACCGCGTCGACGACCGCTTCCATCGTCGTCTCCTTTTCGGCTTCGGTCATGCCGTCGACGAACCCGACGCGGACGGCGTCGACGCCCTCGAGGGCCGCGTACGACTCGATCCAGTCACGGACCTCCTCGGGCGTTCCTGCGGGAGCCAGTTCGTCGAGCACGTCGTCCGGCAGTGCGGCGGCCATCGCGTCGGTATCGCGGTCGTCCCACGCGGCACGGACCTCCGCGACGACGTCCGGATACCCCTGTTGGGCGACCGAGTCGCCGTAGTAGGGACCGTACGCTCCGAGCATGAACGCGATCGTCGAGCGCGCCTTTTCGCGGGCCGTTTCGCGGTCTTCCGCGGCGATCCCGCGGACGATCGGGGCCACCCGCAGTTCGTCGAGGCTCCTGTCGGCGAGGTCGGCCCCGCGCTCGAGATCCACGAGACGGTTCTCGAGGCCGTCTTTCGTGAACAGTTGGGGCGTCCAGCCGTCGCCGAAGCGGCCGGCCATCTCGGTCGCCGTCGGTCCGAGGGTCCCGAGATCGATCGGCGGCGGGTTTTCGGGCGTGTCGCGTTCGTAGTTGAGCCCGGGGATATCGAATATTTCGCCGTCGTACGCGGGCGTGCCGTTCTCGTAGACCGAACGGACGATCTCGATCGTCTCGCGGGTTCGCCGTAGCGGCCGCTCGAAGGACTGCCCGTGCCAGCGTTCGGTGATCGCCGGCGAACTCGGACCGAGACCGAGCCGGAACCGGCCGTCCGAGGCGTCGTGTATCGTCAGTGCGGTCTGAGCGAGCATCGCCGGCGACCGTCCGTACGGCGAGACGACGTCGTTCGAGATGCCGAGGTCGTCCGTCCGGTCGGCCGCCAGCGTCAGCGGCGGGACGATGTTCCACCCCGTCGTCTCGCCGACCGTAATTCGATCGAATCCGAGCCGCTCGGCCTGTACGGCCCGATCGGCGACGTCCTGTGGCCGATCGTAATCGTTGAGCCGCACCAGCAGGTCCAGTTCGGCGGTCACGGGTCGTCCCTCCGCGTCGGCTTCGGCATCTGTCGGGATGTCATAATTACACACTGGGACGTCCGGTCACATAAAGCTGCAGCGTTTCATCGATGTCTCGGGCCGATTACGCGTCGGGGCTGTCGGGCTCCGATCGCCATTCCTCGCGGAGTAACCCGTACTGGATCGTATCGACGTACCCGCCGTCGATAAAGCGATCCTTCCGGGTCCGTCCCTCCTCCGTGAACCCGAGCGACGCAAGCAGACCACGAGAGGCGTCGTTGAAGTCGTACGCCGCCGCACCGACGGCGGGCGTATCGTACACCCGGAAGACGTGCTCGATAAGATCGGACGGTTCGCCGACGGACTGAACCGTCGGCTCACAGCAATTTGACTTCGTTTCCCATCCCGCTGCGCTCCCGTTCGACGAGTCCTTTGGCCTCGAGGGTATCCAGCGTTCGGCTGACCGTCGCTTTCGACAGGTCCGTCCGGTCGACGATCTCGGTCTGGGCTATCACGCCGTCGGCCTCGAGAACGGTTTCGTAGATCACGCGTTCGTTGTTCACGAGTTCCTCGGCAGTTCGCTCCCACTCGTGTCGGCGTGCTTCGAGCGACGGTGTTCCCCGGTCGATGTCCGCGTTCCGTTCGGTCGTCGCCGCCGGCCCCGTCGAGCCGGGATCGGGTACCGACCACTCGGCGAGCAGCAGATACGTCCCGCTCGCGCCGAACAGGCACGCCGCGAGCGTGGCGACACCGACGTCACGGTAGGTGAAGTACTCGACCAGTTCGACGACCTCGGTGCCGCCACCGGCGGTCACCGTCACGGGGGAGGGGTTGGTCAACTGTACCGCAAGGATGACCGTCGAACCGACGAAGACCGCCGCCGCCAGAGCCGCCGGTCGCTGGAGGGCGCGCGCGTTCATGTTTCAACGCTCCGATTTGTCCCTTTAATCGGTATCGGTCTCGATCCGAGAAACACCCGTGAAAGGCCCCGAACCGCGTTGCAACGTAGCTTCCGTGGTTCGGCAGCCGTCGTTCGAACACGCTACCCGCTCGTTCGTTCCTCGACGAGCCGAAACGGCGAGGAGAGTTCGAAAAAACCCGTTCCGAACCCGTTGTCGGTAGCTCCCGAATCGAACCATTGCAGGCCGGTGGAGATACCGTAGCGTGTCGACGCTCACGGTCGGCCGGCGACGATCCGAGGAGAGCGTTCTCGAGCGAACGGGGGAGGGCGCGGTTGGTCAGCGGGGCGGGCGTGAATGTGGGAGATGGGACCCGGGCGCGGTCCGACTTACTCGTCTTCGCCGTCAGCTGTGGCCGTCGAGTTCCTCGATCGTTATCTCGTAGTCGTTTTCGACCGAATCGAGCGTTACTTTGGTGTGGGTCTGAGTGACAGTTTCGTTCTCGAGATCGATGCGCGAGACGACGGCCTCATCATCGACGGTCGGCGGTGCGAGCGCCACCTTGACGATATCGTCGCGTTCGACGAACTCGCCGGTCTCCGCGTCGAACGTCTCGGCTCGGGAGACGGTTCCGCCCAACTCGTCGGGGTCGTCGAACTGGCGCTGGAGGGAACTCCGAACGCCGGGGTCGTCGACCACGAGATTCTCGAGCAGATCGCGCTCGTCGTCGGTCAGCAGGTCGTTCTCGTCAGTGATCTCGAGGTCGACGTCGTCGAGATCGAGTTTCGGTTCCGTCTCGGCGTTCGTCGTCGTTCCGGTCCCGGTTTCGGAGCCGCTCTCGTCATCGGCGGCCGAACCGTTCCCATCGGTCACGTTAAGCTGGAGGGTTTCGGCGTCGTCCGACCCGTACACGATGGTGTTGTTCTGTCCGCCGCCGATCGTCGTGGAGTCCGTATTCGTCTCGGTCACGTTTACCGCGTCGAGTTCGATGGCGGTACCGGGGGTGTCGTACTCCTCGATTTCGACGGCCCCGTTCTGGAGGGCAACCGTCGCTCGGATCGCCGGCCGATCCTCGTCCGGTGCGGTGACCGACACGGTTACGTTCTCGTCGGTTCTGTCGGTTATCTCGACGGCAAGCGTCTCGGGGCCACCGAGCAGGGTCTGACTCTCCCATTCGACGTCCGGGTCATCGAGCAGCAACTTCGCGACTCGTTCGCGCTCGGCGGCGGTCAGCAGGTCGTTTTCATCGCTGACTTCGACGTCGATATCGCCGGGCGTGCGAATGCCGTTCTGGACGGACACCGTCCCGGCGTCCAGATCGACGGTGGCGAACAGGTACGGCAGGCGTTCGCCGGCGGGCGAAACGTGAACCTTCACCGTATCCTCGCGAGGAACGACCGCATCGGCGCTCTCGTCGTAGGTCATCCGCTGGGAAACCTCGAACGCGAGCGCGTCGGGATCGTCGAAGTACCGACGGACGTCGTCGTTCTCCCAGACGAGTTCCGGGAGTCGCTCCGCCTGGTCGTCGGTCAGTGCGTCGTCTTCGTCGGCGAGTTCGATGGTTACGTTCTCGAGCGATGCCTCGGTCGTGTCGTGTGTGCTCGCGTCGCCGGTAGCGACGATGACGCCGGTTGCGACGGTTATCGCCGCTGCGAGCGCGAGCACATAGATCGTGTACCTGTATTCGCGTTTCATGGGGACCACGTCGTGAGCGAGATCCGGTACGCCTCGCGGAGCGGTGATCGAGACGCCTCGTCGCGAGGGATACCGGATCGCTCCGCTCGACGGTTGTGTGAAAGCCCCCTTAGAACTCCGTTAGAAACGGACGTGTAACGCCTTCGGAACGCGTTTCAGTCGCGTTTCAGGCGTTCCTCCCGACGTTTCATCGAAATACACATTACCCTTTCCCAGAAGAAACGCGACGTGATGGACGAGGTCGATCCGGCCCGGTTGTCGCTGGTGCTGTCGCTTGCCCTGCTCGGGCTCAGCCTCGCCGCGTTCGTGAGCGTAACCGGATTGGTCCCGGCTTCGGCGACCGGTCCCGCAGGGACGTTCAGCATCGAGGACGGAACGTTCACGTTCTCGGCCGGGGGGTCAGAAACGGCGATCGTCGAAGAGACGGAGCCCGTCGGTCGCATCGAGATCACGGCCGACGACGGTCGGTTCACGACCGCCACGGAACTCCGTGACTCCGCTCGGCTGACCGACGCACAACGTGACATCGCCAAACGGACCGCGCTGACGAACGACACCCTCGCGGATCGCCTCGAGGCGGCCGGCGGGGCCGAACTGACCGTCGTGCCGGTCGTCGGAGCCGAGGTCCCCGAGCGCTGGGACGGGCTGACCCGGGACGGCGCGGCAACCGGCGTGAACCGGGACTCCCCGCGGGGCAACGGTACCGGCGACGGATTCGAACTCTCCGCGAACGACCCGGCCGGCTCGGTCGTGTTGCATCGGGACGAACCGACGGTCCTCGAGGATCGAGCGATCGTCATCGTCGATCCCGTGACCGAGAGCGCGAAATACCGCGTTACGGTCGATCTGGCGTCCGAAACCGTCAGGCGGATACTACGACTCGAGTTCGTCGCGGACTGACCCGACGGTCAATCGTGGACGAGCACGTCGAGGACGTCGACCCCATCGCGATCCAGTGCCGTTCGAAGCGCCGGCTCGATCCCGTCCGGCGTCTCGACGAGTTCGGCGCGTGCGCCGTGGCTCTCGGCGTTTTGGACGATATCGACCGGCGGCTCGAAGTCCATCCCGACGAACTCGTGGTCGCGTTCGTCGCCGCCGAGCAATTCGAGGGTGTTGTCCTTCAGGATCCGGTAGTTGCGGTTGTCCGGGATGACGACCGTCAGATCCAGCCCGTACCGGGCGGCGCTGTAGATCGAGTGTGGGTAGTACAGGTACGACCCGTCCCCGATGAACCCGATCACGTCCCGGTGAGCGTCCCGCTGGGCTTCGGCGACCGCCGCGCCGACCGCGGCGGGCAGCCCGTAGCCGAGTCCGCCACCCTTGTTCGAGACGTACTGCTGTGGGGCGAGATCCCACCGGGTCAGCATGGCGTACTTCGAGGTGACGCTCTCGTCGACGACGTACGCGTCACCCGCCACTGATTCCATGGCGTCGACCAGCTGCGCCTTCGACGCGCGCGAATCGGTCTCGTCCCCTTCGCCCAGACCAGCGAGTTTTGCCTCGACCATCTCGGCGACCGCGCCGACGGTCTCGAGTCGATCGGCCACGACGGCGTCGGAAAGACGCGGCCGGACCCGTTCGGTGATCGCCTGAAGGATCAATCCGGGGTCGCCGACGGCGGCCGCGTCGGCGGGCTGGTTCTTGCCGACCTGCCAGGCGTCGGGACCGACGTGGATACAGGTCGTGTCGGGATCGACAAGCGCGCTCTCGTGGCGTGTCAGCGTCGTGTTCGTCGAACAGCCCACGAACGCGATGGTGTCGGTGTCCATCAGCGTCGACGCGAGGTCCTCGTCCGGCGGGAGATACGACAGCCACTGCTCGTGGTCGGTCGGGAAGTTGACTTCGGACGAGAGAATTTCGCCGTGGACCCGCGCCCCGGTGGCTTCGGCGAGTTCGACCGCCGCAGCGACGGCTTCCTCGCCGGCCCGGGCAACGTGATCGCCGACGACCACCGCCGGACTGTCGGCCTCGACCAGCAGGTCGGCGATCCGGTCGAGCTGTGCCGGATCGCCGCTTCCGGCGTTTGGAATCGCACCGAGACGCTCGGGTTCGGCGTCCGTTTCGGCCAGCATGACGTCGAGTGGCAGTCCGAGAAAGACGGGACCGGTCGGCGGCGTCATCGCCACCCGGAACGCCCGTCGGAGCATCGTCGGCAGCGCCTCGACGTCGAGCACCTCGTCGGACCACTTGCAGAACTGCCGTGTCATCTCGACGAGATCGCCGCTCAGGACCGGTTCCTCGTGACGAAAGTCGGTGCTGTGGTTGCCCGCCGTCACGACCACCGGCGCACCGGCGACGCTCGCCGCATAGAGGTTCCCGAGTCCGTGGGCCGTTCCGGGTCCGATATGGAGGTTGACGACGCCGACCGGCGTGATCGACTCGTCGTGGGAGGCGTGATAGCGCCGGGTTTGAGCGTAGCCCGCCGCCATCCCCACCGCGATGTCCTCGTGGAGTCCGAGCCGGTACTCGAGGTCGCTGTCGCTGATCGCCTCGAGCACCGGTAACTCCGTCGTTCCCGGGTTGCCGAAGACGTAGTCGACGCCGTAGGCCGCCAGCGCGTCGGTGAACAGTTCGGCACCTGTGTACTCGTCCGACATGGTCGCTCGTGACACGGCTCGACACATCAAACTGTGTGTCACCGACGACCGCGTTCGACGGTCGCCCCGTGGTATTATATTTCAGTTCGTTGTCGCCCGGGACATGTCCCTGGCGAGAACCGGGACCGGTCTCGAGGCGACGGCGCGAGCGTTCTGGTCGCAGGTCCACCCCGTGTTCATGACGCCGCCGCTTGCCGCGTCGCTGTTCGGCGCGATTCTCGGCGGTGAGATCGATCCCGTCCTCGCGATCGTCCACGTCGCAGCGATGTTCGCGGCCGTCTATACCGCACACGTCAAGGACGGCTACGTCGACTTTCACGTCCGCGGCGAGGACGACGACCACCCGTTGACCGAACGCGGCTGTCGCGTCGCACTCGCGCTTTCGACCGGTACCGTCGCCGTCTGCTGTGGCCTGTTGTTCGTCCTCGTCGACTGGGTCGCAGTCGCACTGACCGTGCCGACGTGGCTGATCGCATACCACCACGCGCCACAGCTCGATACGAACCCCGTGACGGCGACGACCGGGTATCCGCTGGGGATCGCGCTGTGCGTTCTGGGCGGCTTCTACGTCCAGACGGCGACGGTTGCGGCCGTACCGCTCGGATTCGCGCTCGTCTTTCTCGTATTGCTGTCCGGCATCAAGGTTATCGACGATACACAGGACTACGCGTACGACCGCTCGATCCGAAAACGAACCGTTGCGGTGGCCGTCGGACCGGCGCGGGCGTACACGATCGCGTACGGGTTGATGGGAACGGCACTGACGCTCGTCGTCGGCCTTGCGGTCGCTCACGTCTTTCCGCCGACGGCCGCCGTCGCGGCTCTCGCGTTCGCCGCCGTCGCCGCCGTCGCACGCCGGGCGACGCCGTCCATCGCGACGATGTTACTCATCCGCGGGTCGTACGTCTTTCTGGCCGTGCTCGTGGCCGCCGTTCGATTCGAACCGCTCCAAATCCTCCTCTGAGCCATGAAGCCGATACTACCCGCTCGAGACTCGATGCGACGGAATCGACGCGGGAACTACTGTTTCTGCCGAACGGGAATATGGTGGTCGATAGTCGACAGCGAGTGCGGATAGACTTCGACGAGTTTGAGTTCGGTTTGCGTATAGAGGTCGACAGCGAATCTCGGGAGGAGGTCATCGAGCGTCACCGGCGGCTCCGGCTCGTAGGTCGTCTCCGCACGCTCGACGAATCTCGTGACGTCCTCGGTGACGTCACCCCTGCTTTCGATCGTCAGCTGGTGTGTAATCACGCCGTACGTTCCGGTCTCGTCGATGAATACCAGCTCGGTCATTATCCATGGCCGAACACGACGATCGGTCCCGGCATACACATCCGAACGTCTCCGTCGGTCGTGAACGCGCTCTCAACGCGGCGACTGTCGATCACTGGTACCATTGTCCGCGGCTACGTGCGGTGCCCGATTCTTGCTTGTGCATGAGACGGCAACGTCAGCCACCGACGACGGACTCGAGCCCTGATATGGACCAGCACAAGGGCGTGGGATTCCGGACCGAACCCGGTCTTCACGTCGTGGAGACGGTTTCGATTCCGGCTACCGCGGACACGCGTGGTCACTGATACGGGACAATCCGCGCTCGTCTCCCGGTCGTGGATACTATCGATCGGCTCACGTTTCAGCACCTGCGACGGAAGTTTGTCTGACTATGACACACCGTGTGTAAATTAACAAGCGAGTGGCGGAGATTCGTCGTATGGAACTCATCGAAGTCGGTGCGGAAGACCTCGACGCGCTCGTCGACCGCTGGTATTCCCTCGCGAAAGCGATGGAAGCGTACGACGAACTGAACGTACTCGACACGGACGCGATCCACGAGGCCGCCGAAGACGGCTTCCGTTCCCATCTCGAGGACGACGCCGTCACCGACTACCTCGTCGTCCACGAAGACGAGCGTATCGGCTTCGTCACACTCCGTGAGGGCCGTCACCCGTCCCGACAGTACTCGCAGTACCTCCGCATCGTAAACCTCGCTATCGACGAGGCCCACCGGAGTCGAGGTCACGGTACAGCGGTCGTCGAGCGCGTGAAAGAACTGGCCCGGGAGCGAGGCTGTGACCATCTCACGGTCTCCTGTGAGTGGCACAACGAGGACGCACGTCGGTTCTACCGCGACACGGATTTCCGGCCGAAACAGGTCGACTATGCACAGCCGTTATAAGTTCGGTCCCACTCCACCATCGCGTCGTCACCGAGGGCACGGGAGAAACGTAACTGTATCCATATACTTTCCGCTATCGTCAATTAGTACTCACGATCTTGATCACGTCGCCCTCCTCGAGTTCGTAGTCCTCCCCCACTTCCCGATTCGACTTGGCGTTGACCGCATGCAGATAGCCGTCCCCGATGTCGGAGTGGACGGCGTAGGCGAGATCGACGGGCGTCGAGCCGTCGGGCAGCAGGTGGGCGTCGGGCAGAACGTTCCCGCTGCCGTCGGACCACTTCGAGGCGTCTTCGACGGGGTAGGCCGTGATATGCTCGAGCAGTTCGTAAACCGCGTGATCGAGCGCCCGCTGGACGCCCGTTCCGTCCCACTCGGCCATCGTCTCGGCCAGTTCCTCGAGGGCGTCACGTTGGGCGTCGCTTGCGCCGTCGCCGATCTCGATCGTCTCGTCGCCGGGATCGTAGGCGACGAGATCGTTGTCGGCGGCCCGCCGCAGCGCGAGTTCCCCCTCCGCAGTCGTCGGGATCACGGGCTTGTCGAGGTCGAGCAGGCGCTCGACGTTCTCCTGAGGAGCGACGTCGATCTTGTTCGCCGCGACGACGATCGGTTTGGTTCGCTCGCGGACCAGTCTGGCGAGTTCCTCGCGGTGGTCGTCTTCCCACTGGATCGGGTCCTCCGGGTAATCCAGTTCCCGCAGGACGGTCGCGATCTGTTTCGGCGAGGCACCGAACCCCGAGAGCATCTCCGCCAGCGCGTCGTCGATGTCGAAGTCGGGCGAGCGGGACTTGCGCTCGACCGACTCCCAGTTGCGCTCGACGATGCCGGCGAGCCAGAGGTCCATCTCCTCCTCGACGAAGTCGATGTCCTCGAGCGGGTCGTGCTCGCCGATGTCGACCGGTTCGCCCTTCTCGTTGGTCCCTCCGGAGGCGTCGACGACGTTGACGATGGCGTCCGCGTTCGTGAGTTCGTCGAGGAACTGGTTGCCAAGCCCCTTCCCCTCGTGGGCACCCGGGACCAGTCCCGCGACGTCGAGCAGTTCGATCGGAACGTATCGTTTGCCGTCCTCGCAGTTGTCGGCGTTACACCGCTGGTCGCGCTCGAGACAGGGACACTCGGTCCGGACGTAGCTTACCCCGCGGTTGGCATCGATCGTCGTGAACGGGTAGTTGGCGACGTCCACGTCGGCCATCGTCGCCGCCGTGTAAAACGTGGACTTGCCGGCGTTTGGCTTTCCGGCAAGCGCGATCGAAAGCATGCCTCCCCGTAGCGCCGTCGTCTCAAATTGTCTTTCGGTCTCCGCGGGGCGGACCGACCTTCGTGCCGGCTTTCGACTGAAGGGTTTACGCTCACTTCCACCGCGCGTGAACGAACACCCATGCAGTACGATGCCTTCATCGGCGAGGTACAACACCGGGCACAACTGGACTCCCGAGAGGCCGCCTTGAGTATCTCCCGGGCGACGCTGACGACCCTCTCGGAGCGCATCGAACCCGGGGAAGCCGAGAACATCGGCGCACAATTGCCCGAGGAACTCGGCCGGTTTCTCGAGGAGGTCGACGAGGTCGAACGGTTCGGATTCGAGGAGTTCGTCGACCGCGTCGCCGAGCGCGAGGAGATCGGCGAAGAAGACCCCGCCGACGCCGCATTCCACGCACAGGTCGTCCTCGACGTCCTCGCGGAGGCGGTGACCGAGGGGGCACTCGAGGACCTCAAAACGCAACTCCCCGAAAACGAGGGCTACGAAACCCTGTTCGAGATCGCCGAACAGGAGGGGAGTCCGCCCGATGCGTGACCCCGCTCGGGTAGCTCGGATGCCGTCGTGAAGTGAACCGATATCGACGAGAGGTGGCTTATTTCGAGAAGATACTATCGGCCGTCGCCGCCCCGACGACGCTAAATACCGAGCCCACGCTCACAGCCTTGAACGTGGTCAAGAGGATTCCGGTCGCCGATTTATCGGAGCCGAGGAAGGTCTCGGGTGCACCCAACAACAGCGCAAGCAGCGTCACCGAACCGAACGAGACGCCCATCAGGGAGATAAACCGCAGCGGGACCCCGCCGACCTCCTGTTCGACGTCGGCGTCACGGCTCGTATCCGCTTTGTACAGCGCAGCGTATCCGATTCCGAACACTAACACTACCGTTCCGATCCCCTGCAAAACGTTCATATTTCCCGCGAGATCCCACACTTCCTCGGTGACGACGAACGGACCTGCGAGTAGAAACCCGCCCACGATCTGCTGTGCTGTATCTGCCAGCCGGAACTGACGCGGCCGACGCGGTCGTCGAATCTTCATGGCGGGAGATGACGGGGCTATGGGAAAACTCCGCCGCTCGAGGGGAGACGGATACGGAGGCAGATCCTCCCTGTCGCGTCTCGAATTCGATGCGCTTCCGTAGCTTCCGGGTGACTCCGAACGTACACACCGGTTGCACGACGAACTACTCGGAGCGGTTTTTCGACCGGCGTCACTAACACGGCTCCCGAACGGCGTCGATCGCCGCTGACCCGCCACCGAGGATCGATTCGAAGCGGTGTCTCGAGCGATGTGCCTGATCGACCAGCGGTCTCGTCGGGAAGGCCGGCCACGGCGAAACTCGCCGGGACGGGGTCCCCTCTGACGAGGCCGTTCTCGTAACGGCAATAACGCATTTATGTATGATATTATATTAAAACTTAATTACTGGTACGGGCCAGCACCATGGGTGTCCAGAGACACTAACTTGTCCGATTCGGACGGATCGCTTGTCAGTCGTCGCAACGTGCTCGGTCTAGGCCTCGCGGTGACCGGTGGTGCCGGCCTCGCCGCACTCACCGGGTCCGCAGGGGCAGCGCAGAACAACATGTACATGCGGGACGCCTACATCGGCGACAGCGCCAACCGCGACGACCAGATCGGCGGTCGCGGCTGGCTGTACTTCGAGACGGATACGGGGCGAGTTTTCTACGACGACGGGAGCGGCTGGTCGGATCTCGAGATCGGCGGTGAGACGACCGGCCCGGACCCGACGACAATCGATGATAGCAGCCAGTCCTACACGACGGCCGGCAGTTCGATCGTCTACGTCGACACCTCGAGTACGGGTACCGCCGAACCGGTCACGCTCACGATCGACAGCGCCGACGAAGTTTCGGGCCGCTCGCTCGAGATCTACGACGTCGGCGAGGTCGCCGGGACGAACTCGATCGCGATCGAGAACAGTGCGGGCGAACTCGTCACGGAGATCGACGCCGATAGAGGGTTTACCGAACTCATCTATCAGGACTCACGATGGCTGGTCAAAACGTGGCCCGCTGACGGCGGCGTCTGGACTATGGAAGAATGGAATAATGCTGTTCCCGACAACGTGATTGATCACTTTGAGGAATCATTGTACGAGGATCAGAATAAGGGACTGGCGGACTATTACAGCGGTGACTTAACTCATTTCAATCGACAGCAAACGACTGTCTTCGAAGGTTCCTATGCTCTAGAGAATGATGGTGGTGATGAGTATTACGAAATTGAGAAAACGGACACAATCCTTGAAGAAGAAATAATATATTCATTTTGGATCCAGTTCAACAACAAGCAGGGTGCAGGAGGAATTGAATACTTTACCCAATCGGGAGGTGAATCCTCCTATCTGCTAGATTTCTCATTTGGTAATGACGAAGTTCGCCTACTTCTTGAGGAAAGTGGAGGTAATTCACAACTTGAGACTATATCTAGTACAACGTGGGTTCAAACTGCTGAATGGTACAAAGTTGATGTCCTAGTATCATCTGGCGATCATACTGTAACGATCTACGATGATTCAGGGAACAAACAGGAACAATTGACAACTACAGATACAACGTATACAAGTGGTGGATACGGATTCCATTCTCGTAATGGTAATTTAATGTCAGTAGATAAAATAACAGAACAATAATAATATTATCGTCATAGATGTAAAGAATAGGATGAGATATCAAATTAGAGTTACCGCGTAAGCTAACTGATAACGGTAATACCATGGCATCTACGAAGAACCGATCCAGTCTCTCGTCAGTGCAGAAGCGACGAGGATAGACGACCTATGCCGATGGTATTCCGTAGTGTTGCTGACCGAAACGAGGGCCGAGAGCTTATAACTCGACCGCCATCATTACCTCGTCGACGTCCCGGCCGTTGAGTTTGTAGTGATCCTCGCGGACGGCTTCGGTCTCCCAGTCGTGTTCCTCGAGGAACGCGATCGCCTCCTCGTTGGTCGAGGGGACGCTCTGGTAGACTTTCTCGTAGCCGTTGGAGCCGGCCCACTCGAGGCCTCGTGAGAGGAGGTGTGAGCCGATCCCGTGGCCGCGGTAGCCCTCGAGCACGCCGACGGTGAGTTCGGCGGTGTGGCTCAGTTTCTCGAGTTCCGGGGCGTGGAGGTGGACCCAGCCGACGACCTCGTCGTCGACGGTCGCGACGAAGAACATCCGCGACTCGAGTTCGTTGTGCCGGAGGAGGGTCTCCTCGTGGTCGATCTCGTCGGCGACGCTCTCGGCCTCGATGTAGGTTTTCTCCTCGGCGACCTGCCGGATCGCGCCGACGATCCCGGTGAGGTCCTCCTGTCGCGCCGGCCGGATGTGGAACTCGAGGTCCTCGGTGACGTACTCCTCTTCGGTTCCCGCGTCGATCGTGACCCGGAGTTTTCCGTCCGTCTCCTCGAGACGGCCGTCGCGTTTGAGGATCGCGACGTGGTGGCGGAAGCCGGACGGATCGATATCGAGTTGCGATCGAGCCTCGTCCGGTTCGACCGTGCCGTGTCGTTCGACGTACTCGTAGATCCGTCTGCGGTCCGCGTGCCCGAACTCGAGCGTCTCGCTGAATACCATGCCATGAGTTACCTGCCCACACCACTTAACCCTTGGCTGAGTGAGAACTATCCGTAACTTAATACACTCACACGTGAATCCGGGCACCCTTGCGGGTCCGTCCGTTCGGCTGTACTGCGTGGGATGGTCGAACATCGACGGATGGCAGTTCGGTCGGCAGTCGCCGTCCCACGCGAGCGATGATCGGAACGGATCTGGCGGTCGCCGGCTGTGTGCTCGCCCTGGCCGTAGCCACTGGACTGGTTGCCCACGAGTGGACACACGCCTTCGTCCTTCGCCTCGCCCGAATCGACTACGCGGTCTCGTACGCCCCGGACCGTACCGGTGGGATTGCCGGAATCGTGACGAGTTGTCCGTGGGCCGTCGTCCACCCCCGCCCGGACGGACACGAGCCGCCCTGGGTCCTCCGGGTTGCGGCCCTCGCGCCATTGCTCCTTGCCCTCCCCGTTGTCGGACTCGAACTCGCCGGTGTGCTGTCGACCGAGTCCCCTGTCGTCCTGGCGCTTGCGATCGGCTGGCTCGCCTGTGCGATTCCCAGCCCGCAGGACTTCTCGGTCGTCTTCTACGCCCACCGCGTTCTCGAGACGGCGGCTGACGCCTCGACGGGCGTTTCGCCGTCACGCGCCGACTGACAGGCACTCCGCTCCTTTCGTGATGGAACCGCGCCGCGGCGGGACAGCGAAAAACAGGCCGGAAGTCGAGCGGCCAAACTCGATCGGTCGGTTACACAGCCACGAGTAACCGGACCGAAACGGTGAGCCACCGATACTCGCAGGGGATCGTTCGAGTACCAGTACGTCGCGGTCGGCAGTTTCGCCGACAGCCTATCCGACGGAGTGTTTAACAATAAGTCTGTTCACTTCTCCAAATACTACTCTACTCGGATATATACTAAATGAATGGTCGATATATACCCTGAAATAGGAAGATCCACCATTCTCTCCCGTATCGACACGGGATTGTGACCGGGTGAAACCCGACTCGAGTCGGAACGCGTGACTCTCGGTCGGATCGTCACGGCCGTTTTTGTCCCGGGCCGTCGAGTCCCCGGATATGGAGCCGTCGACTCCGTCCGTCGACGATGACGATCCCGAGCGTCGAGGATCCGGTCGTCGACGGGCCGCGGTGTCCATTGCCCCGTTTCTCGCGCTCGGTCTGGGACATCTCGTAACGCTGTTTTTCTGGGGGGTAGATCCGCTGTGGGCCTTCGCAATCCTGCCGCCGATCCTTGCGGTCACCGCGATCGCCTGGGTCGCGTTTCGACACGGGTTCGACCGACGCCCGCGGGAGACTAGCCGAAACCGCCCGGACTAGCCGCCCGTATCGTACTTGTACGTCGCCGAATCGGGATCGATCCCGAAGTCCTCGGCCGACTCGTCGGTCGACGCCTCGTTTCGCCCCTCGGGGGCCCGTTTGAACGCCTCTCGTAACCGTTCTGGCATCCGAAACCGGTCGACGTCGATCGCGAGCGGGACCGCGTCCGGATCGGTTCGCTCGCGTTTCTCGGCGAGCCGTTCCTCGAGCACGGTCGGCAGTTGGGACTCCTCGATCCGGCGAAAGCCGAACTGGGCGAGGTACGCGCTCTCGCCCGTCAGCGCGTAGACGGTATCGAACCCCTGATCCGTGGCGTACTCGACGAGACGTTCGATGACGTGGGCACCGACGCCCTGTTCGCGCCAGCCCTCGAGGACGCCGATGCTCGTGAGCTCGCAGACGGCCTCGCCGTCGTCGGGTTTGTGGACGCGGATGCGTCCGAATCCGGCTTTCTCGCCGGATTCCTCGTCGACGGCGACGACGTAATCGCGCGAGCGGAACGCCGTATCGTCGAGGCCCATCGCTTCGATGTGATCGAGCAGCCAGACCTCCTCTCTGTTTTTCGCGTCCCGCACGTACATGTATTGCCGTACGCTGGCTTCGGTCAAAAGGGTTTACGGGCCGACACGGAGCGCGGGTATCCCGCCGATAGTCGACCGGTCCGTCGGACCCAATCGTCTCGAGGCCGGCCCCGGACCGAGAGGAACGCGGCGATGTCGCCCTCCCCGTCCTCGCGTCGAACTCGTGGGGCAGACGAGCGACTAGTTTTTTGTACTATGCTGTATGTATCAACTCCATTAACACTCAGAACAGCTTCGAAAACCGTCGAAACAAGGGTTTTTCGGGGTAATACCGGCCACCAATGATATAATAGCAGATCGGAGATTATAGGTCGGGATTATGAACAACGAGGTAAACGAGAGGGTTTCACGGCGAACACTCCTTGCAACCGGGGGAACGGTTGCTGGGGTGGGCGTACTGGCCGGTTGTCTCGGCGACGACGAGTCGGAAGACGGCGGTGGGGGCGGTAGCGACTCCGAGATCGTCGTCGGATCGAAGAACTTCACCGAATCGATCGTGTTGAGTTACATGGCTTACGAGGTGCTCGACTCGAACACCGACGTAAGCGTCGTCGACGAGACGAACTACGGCAACAACGCGGAAACGTGGGAGGGCTTTACGAACCGCGAGATCGACTTCTACTGGGATTATACCGGAACGCTGTGGCTGACCAATCCGCCACAAAACGACGACCCCGTCGTCGGGCAGGAAGCACAGTACGAGGCGGTCAAAGAGGAGATGGAATCCGAACACGACCTCGAAGTCCTCGAGATGGCCCCGTTCGAAGACACGTGGTCGCTGATGGCAAGTCCGGAAACGCTCGAGGAGACGGGTGTCGAAACGATCAGCGATATCGCGGCAGCCGTCAACGACGGTGACTACGACCTGTCGATCGCGGTCGAGGACGACTTCTACGAGCGAAACGACGGCTGGCCGGGACTGATCGATCACTACGAGTTCGAGGACGATGCCGTCGAGGAGTGGGAAGCCAGCGACGGTGTGGTCGTCGTCAACGTCGGCCTGACCTACGACGAAGTCCACATCGGAACCGCAGATATCGGACTGGCCTACAGTACGAACGCACAACTGGACACCTACGGACTCGCGCTGATCGAGGACGATCAGAACTTCTGGCCGGCATACAACCCGGTTCCGGTGATCGCATCGGAGAAGAGTTCGTCGGCGGTGCAGTCGGAGCTGAACGAGATCGGCCCGGCGATCGGAGGTCCGGAGACGATGCAGGAGTTAAACGCACGGGTCGACGTCGACGGTGAGGACCCACAGGACGTCGCCCACTCGTTCCTCTCTGAAAACGGAGTGATCTAAGCGAACGTATGACTGACGACGAGTCTCCATCCGACGATCTCAGAACGCGTATTGCAACCTTCACCGACGGCATCCGTGATCGATTGGTCGACCGCGAGCAGGCTGCTTCCGAATCGTCAGGGGGTGGCGTCGTGGATCGGATCCGATCCTCCTATCTGGCGAAGTTCTCGATCGCACTCCTGCTCATCATCGTTATCATCAGCGTTGCAGGGGTATACGTCCACCACGGTGCGACAACTACGCTCGATCGCGACGTCGAAGAGGGGTTGACGCTCGAAGCCGAGGCTGACGCCGCACAACTAAGCGAGTGGATCGAAAGCAACGAACTCCCAGCCCGATTGATTTCGGATCACCCGGCGTTCGACGACGGCGAGGACGCCGCACAGGCGTATCTCGAAGCTGAAACGGAATCACATCTCCCCGAGCGCGTCGAATCGGTCCATCTCGTCAACACCATCGAGGAAACGACCGTGGCGAGTTCCGATGAGACCCGAGTCGGCGAGAGCGTAAGCGATGCGCCGTGGATCACCCAGACCGCGTTCAGCGGGTACGACGACGTCGTTACGTCCGAGCCGTACACGAACGATCAGGGCACCCCCGTCGTCGCGTTTATGAGTCCGGTTCCACAGGAACCGGGCTGGGTCGTCGTCGTAACCGTCGATTCGTCGATGATCGCCGAAAACTTCGACAGTTCGATCGAAGGGACGTTCACCGAAGTGATCAGGCCGACGAGCGGATCGACGCAGGTGCTGTTCTCGAACCATCCCGAGGCAGACAACTCCGAGTTGACTCCGTACGTTCCCGATGCGACACAGCGTGACGTGCCCGAACTGCGCGACGGGGTAGCGGGCAACAGCGGCTTCCTCGAGAATCCGACGAAACAGTCGGAGCTTTCGGCCGAACACGTCGTCGCGTATGCCCCCATCGACGGCAGCGACTGGGTCGTCGTGACCCACGCACCGAGCGAGCAGGCATACCAGCTGAGCACCGACATTCAGCGGGGACTGTTGTTGTTCATCGGTCTCGCGCTGGTCGGCGTCGTCATGGTCGGTGGGACGATCGGTCGGAACACGGCGAAATCGATCACTACGCTGTCGCAAAAGGCCGAAAAGATCAGAGCCGGAGAGTACGACGTCGTCGTCGACTCGAACAGACAGGACGAACTCGGCACGCTCTATCGTTCCATCGACGACATGCGGACGACACTGGTCGAACGGCTCGAGGAGTCCGAAGAGGCTCGAAAGGAAGCCGAACGAAAGACCGAGGAGGCCCAGCGGGCGAAAGAAACCGCACAGGAGGCCCAGGAAGAGGCCGAACGGGCCAGACAGTCCGCCGAAGAACTGCTCGAGCATCTGCAGTTGAAAGCCGAGCAGTACCGCGATGCGATGGAAGCGGCCGCGAACGGCGATCTGACCCAGCGCGTCGATGCGAACAGCCAGAACGAGGCGATGGAGGAGATCGGCACCGCTTACAACGAGATGATCGCCGAGATCGACCGCATCATCGACGGAGTGAGCGCGTTCGCGGGTCAGGTCGCCGCCGAGAGCGAGGAAGTGACCGCGGGCAGCGAAGAGGTTCGTTCGGCGAGCGAACGGGTCGCCGACTCGATTCAGGAGATCGCCGACGGGGCAACCCGCCAGCACGAATCCTTGCGAACGGCCGCCGACGAACTGAGCAACCTGTCGGCGACGACCGAGGAGATCGCCGCCTCGTCGAACGAGGTCGCTGACATCGCGGCACAGACCTCGGCTGCCGGCGAATCCGGGCAACAGGCGGCGTCGAAAGCCGCAGACGCGATGGACAAGATCGACGAGAGTTCCGAACTGGCCGTCGACGAGATCCGGGAGCTAGAAACCGAAGTCGGACACATCGACGAACTGATCAAGCGGATCTCGAAGATCGCCGACGATACGAGTCTGCTCGCGCTCAACGCCAACGTACAGGCGGCGCGAGCGAGCGAAAGCGGCGGCGGCAGAGGGTTCGGCGTCGTCGCACAGGAGGTCAAAGCGCTCTCGAGCGAGGCCAAAGACGCCGCCGACGAGATCGAAGAGCGACTCGAGCGGATCCGGGACCAGACCGAGACGTCGGTCCAGTCCGTCGAGGAGACGAGCGAACAGATCGACGAGGCGATCGATCAGGTCGAGGCTGCCGTCGAGGAGCTCGACCAGATCGCCCAGTACGCCGACGAAACGAACGTCGGTGTGCAGGACATCTCCGAAGCGACCGACGAACAGGCCACGTCGCTCGAGGAGATCTCCTCGACCGTCGACGAGACCGCGACGATCAGCGAACGAACGACCGACGAGGCCGAAAGCGTCGCGGCCGACGCCGAAGAGCAGACGAGTTCGATCGCGGAGATGACCCAAAGCGCGAGCGATCTCTCCCAGCAGGCCGCCGAACTGTCGGAGAAACTCGATCGGCTCGAGACCACCGGCGAAGCCGATTCCTGACCCGGTTCGAGTCCGTTTTTTCGCGGTGGCGTGTTCGATACTGTCCCCCCGTTTTTCGGTCGGTCCGGTTCGATCGCCCGGCGTCGGCAGGTCAGCGATCCGCTGCCCGAACTGCGGCGGTCGCGTTCCGCGCCCGGTCGGCCAGTCGTTCGATCCGTTCCGCCGTCGACGGGTGCGTCGAGAGCAGCCGTGACAACGCGTCCTCGTCGTCCGGGGAGACGTACAGCGGGGACAGGAGCCCGCGACGCGGGTTCCCGGCCCGGTCGATTTTCCGCAGTGCACGCGCCAGCGCGAGCGGGTCGCCGGTGACCGTGGCCGCTCGGTCGTCGGCCGCGTACTCCCGGTGTCGTGAGTGGGCGCGGACGACGACCGTTACGAGCAGGAAACACAGCAGGACGCCGTGCTCGATCCAGCGAAGCACCCGGCCGAAGGGGGTAGCCCGCCACGACCACGGCCGACCCCGGGCCCACGCGAGCGCTCGAGCGACGCCGACGACGACGAGCACCGGCGGCACCGACACGAGAAAGACCACTCCGACGATCGTCCTGAAGACGCTGTATGCAAGCGTCTGGACGAAGGCATCGTGACTCTCGAGGTGAGCGAGTTCGTGGGCGACCAGCCCCTCGAGTTCGTCGACGGTCAACAACCGCAACAGCGAGCGATCGAGCACGACGGTGCCGTTTCGCGCGCTACCGATGGCGAACGCGTTCGGTGTCGGAAGCGCTGCGACCAGCACCGTCGGCTCGTCGACGGCCATTCGATCGGTCAGCCGGTCGATCCGCCGGTAGAACGCCGGGGCCCGCGACCGCGGCAGGTCGACGGCCTCGAGACCCGCGAGCAACTGAGTCGTGCCGAACCGGTAGCTCAGGGTGCCGACGACGACGGCGGTGCCGACGACGAGCACAACCGCGGTCGCCGGTCCCGGAACCGAGTGCCAGAGCAGCGTAAGGCCCAGATACCCAAGCGCCGCCAGTCCGACGTAACACAGCAACACCGAACAGCCGACCAGCACCAGCAGGACACGGGTTCCGGTTCGGGACGGTGCCATAGGAGAGCCTACAGACGGCTGTCGCAAACGCGTTTCGTCTGTCGGCCGCGACGGTCACGCGGCGGCCGGAACCGTCCCCTCAACTGCCGGCCAGTGCCTCCTCGAGTCGGGCTTCGATCTCGGCCAGGTCCTCGCGAAGCGCTTCGTCTTCGAGGTCGTCGAGCCGATCTGCGATACCTTGGAGGCGCGAGTACTTCTCGTCCTCGTCGACGCCGGTCTTCTGGACGTAGACGTCTTCGCTGACGTCGTAGACTTCGTCTTCGGTGAGGTCGGTCACCGAGAGCACCACGTCCAGTTTCTCCCGATCGATACCCAGCACCCACTCGCGGGGAATGCCGTGCTCGTCGAGGGCGGCGAGGACTGTCTCCTCATCCAGCGGCCGGCGGCGCATGCGGGTCGTCCGTCGAACCGTGCCGTACCGACCGTGGAGTTGTTGGTCCGGACCCAGCCGTTCGAGCAACGCGTCTCGAGCCGACCGCCGCAGTCGATCGGCGCCGCGCTGGACGTCGGAGGCGAGGACGTAGAGGTCGGTCACCGGGTCGGTCTCGAGCGACGGGAGATCGCCGACGTCGCCTTCGAGACGGTCTAGCAGTGCTGCGAGAAGCAGGGAATCGTCGTGAACGCGTTCGGGATTCGTTCGCGCCTCGGCCGCGGCGACGAGAGACGGGCTCGATCCGGCCGCGGCCGCGTCGGGATCGCGGACGATCGCGTCGTCGGCGACCGTATAGCGCCCGGAGAGCGTTACGACGGTCGCGTACGGCTCGATCCCGGGTTGGAGATCCGTGATGGCCATCGCTCGGCCGTCCCCCGAGAGCTGGGCGTCGAACACCGCAAACTGCTCGCGCCAGAGCGATCGCTCCGTCCCGCTGTCCGCAAACCGGATCACGATCCGATCGCTTGCGGTGTCGACGATGCCGAAGTGGCGCTCGGAGACGGGCGTTACCAGTTCGGTACCGGGCTCGAGCGCGTCGCATTCGGCTCGAAGGTCGTCCCAGGTGTCGTCGTCCATGCCGTAGTCTCCCACGGAGGATGACAAAAAGCGGGGGCCGGAATCTGCGGTCGCAGACGGGCGGTCGGGCGGCGACGCTACTCGAGAAGCGCCGGAAGGCGAGTGAGCGACGAGAGTCGGTACTCCGGTTCCGACTCGAGCGTCGGCGAGTCGGCGTCCGCTCGGGAAAGCAACGCCGCGTCGATGCCCGCGTTGTGGGCCGCTTGCACGTCGACCGCTCGGTCGCCGACGTACAGGGCCGAGTCAGCCTCGAGCGTCGCCATCGCGTCTTCGATGTTCCGCGGGTCCGGCTTTCGTCTGGCCAGCCCGTCGGGGGTCAGCGGACAGCCATAGATCGTCTCGAAAAGCGATCGGAAGCCGAACCGATCGAGCAGCCGCGAGACGACCGTCGGATGGTTGTCGCTGACGATTCCAAGCGGCCGCTCGAGCGATCGCACGGCGGTGACATCGTCGTAGGCCGACCGCAGCCCCTGTTCGACGTCCGCGACCTGTGCCCGGACGAGTTCCGTGGCGGCCGCGGTACAGAACGTGTCGGTGTCGATCTCGAGGCGACGACACCGCGTTGCGATCGACTCGAAGTCTCCCTGTACGAGTCCCTGAAACAGCTCCGTCGCCGACCCCGACCGGCCGATCCGATCGGCGGCTCGCCCGAACGCCTCGTATAACCGCTGTGACGAGGGCGTCTCGACCACGACCCCATCGAAGTCGAACAGGACCGCGTCGTAATGCATCGATGTCACGAACTCATTGGTCAGGGATAATAACTGTACCTAGTGTCGAGCGTTCACACCGATCGGCAAAGACGGAGGTCAACACTAAGGTCGCTCGAGCGGGGAGTACGTACCGAATGCTTCACGCCCAAGGGCCACTGCTCACCGTCGACGTCGGTGAGCGAGCCGCGACGGAGACGGTGATCGACGACGTACTCGAGACGTGTGTCGGCGGGCGAGCGGCGGCGACGGCGCTTGCCCACGAGCGGATCCCGTTCGACGCGGACCCGCTCGGTCCCGAGAACCGGGCGTCCCTCTCGACCGGACCGCTCCAGCAGTCCCGGATGTCGTTTACCGGCCGGATGAACATGACCGGCCTCTCGCCGCTGACCGATGGGCTGGTGTCGGCGAACGCGGGCGGCTATCTCTCGCGGAACTTCGTCGGAACGGGGTACAGCGTGCTCGAGATCACCGGCGAGAGCGAGGAGTTGCTCGCCGTCCACGTCACCGATTCGGGCGTCGAGTTCGAGGCGGTTCCCGACCTCGCGGGGGCGACGGTCCCCGAGACGAGCGCCGCGATGACCGAGCGCCACGATCTGGGACCCGAACACTGCATCGCGATCGGCCCCGCGGGCGAGAACCTGGTGCGGTTTGCCTCGGTGATGACCTTCGACTCGCGGGCGTTCGGCCGCGGCGGCCTCGGTGCCGTCCTCGGCGCGAAAAACGTCAAATGCGTCACGTTCGACGGCGACACACGGCCGCCGGTCGAGATCCCGAATCCGCCGGAGATGGACGTCCACCGGGAGGCCGCCCAGTCCGACGACCGGATGCGCCGACAGGGGACGACCGGCAGCACCGAGTTCATCAACGACAACTTCTCGCTGCCGACGCGCTACTTCCGGGAGTACGAGTTCGAGGGCGTTGCAGCCATCGGCGGCAACGCGATCGAGGAGAAAAAGTACAAGAAGGGAGCTTGTTCGGCCTGTGCGTACGCCTGTAAACTCCCGACGCGGGACGAGGAAACCGGCCTCGAGACCGAAGGGCCGGAGTTCGAGACGGTCTACTCCTTCGGCTCGCTGCAAGGCGTCGACGACGTCGTTGACGTTATGCGGGCAAACGAACTGTGTGATACGCTCGGAATGGATACGATCTCGGCCGGCGTCACCGTCGCGGCGTACCTCGAAAGCGAGGACGCGTTCGGCGACGCCGACCTCGCTCAGGAGATCACCGAGAAGATCGCGTCCCGCGAGGGGATCGGCGACACGCTCGCGGAAGGCGTCGATCGCATCCACGGCGACCTCGGCGTCGAGAACTGGACCGTCAAGGGGATGGAGTTCGCCGCCCACGACGGCCGCGTGCTCCACGGGCAGGGGCTTTCCTACGCCGTCGCGAACCGCGGCGCGGACCACCTCTATGCCAGCATGTTGAGCCTCGAGTACGGCGGCGACCTCGATCCACAGGGGACCGCCGGAAAGGCCGACACGCTCGTCGAACGGGAGAATTACAACGCGTTCCGCGATACGGGGATCGTCTGCGCGTTCGGGGACGACTACGTCACTCCCGACCGCCTCGAGACGCTGTTCGACGCCGAGTACGCCGATCTGCTGGCCGTCGGCGCACGGACGGTTACCCGCGAGCGTCACTTCAACAATCAGCGCGGCTTCGATCGGGAGGACGACGACCTTCCCTACGAGATCCCGGGACTCGAGGACGCGATCGATGACTACTACGACGCACGCGGCTGGTCCGCTGACGGCACCGTTCCCGACTCGCGTCTCGAGTCGATGACGGAAGCGACGCGGGACTAACCGCCAGCGTGCAGTTACCCGCCGTAGACCGACGGAACAAGTCGGAGTACGTCGTCCGCCTCGAGTTCCGTCCCGAGTCCCTCGAGGTGCGTGACGTTCCGTTTGTTCTTCGTGACGACGGTATCGCCGGCGAGTCCGGCCTCGTCGTCGGCCACGAGCCGTCCCTTGAGGGCCGGATAGCTCGACTCGAGGTCGGCCAGGAGTTCGCCGACGGTTTCGGCCTCCGTCTCGTACCGGACGGTCTTCTCGCCGACGGCGTCCCGAAACGGACCGAAGAAGACGCACTCGAGTTTCACACTCCGGAATTGGGGGTGATATCCCTTGTAGCCGACGGTTCCGATGGTCGGCGTGACGACGCGAGGAGCGTTCACGTCGCGGACAGTGCAGGCCGACGACTGATGACATCCTCCCCGCCGTGAACGGCGGGGTTTCCTCCGTGGGAGTCTCAGCCGGTCTAAGATTCCCCGGAAGCAACATTCCCGTCACGGTGGACGGTAATCGGGTCTGTGCGCTGTTCTTTGGGACTTTCGTGAGAGTGTGGTGGCTCCGACCAGTTGTGGTCGTCCCACTCGAACCGCACGGGCCGTGCCATCGGCCTGACTGCCTGTTCTGTGTGCCGTCTCAGGAACGTCTCTGACGCCGTGAGGTCGGCGTGCCCCTCGAACCCACACCGACAGGTGAGCGTGTCCTGATGCCGTGTCGTTCGGTCTGTCGAGCCGCACTGCGGGCACTCTTGACTGGTCCATACTTCCGACCGGACTTCGACCGAGATGCCGTATTCCTCGGCGGTACACGCCAGTCGCTCGGTGAATTGCTTGAACGCCCAGAAGTTGTGGGTCTTGGCGTTGGTTTCGACCGACCAGTGCGTTTCGAGTACGTCGGTCAACCCGCCGATATACACGGTATCGACATCTTCGGCGTACAGTCGGTCCAGCAGGTCACGACACAGTGCTTCTTGGGCGTGGTCCCGGCGACGGGTTCGCTTGCGGTACAGTCGCCGGATGCGCTCGCTACTGTATCGGCTTTCCCGTAGTTTCGACTGTAACCGGGCAATTTCTCGTGTCGTCTCACGGAATCGCTGGAACAACTCGCGGCCTTCGTACAGGTATTGCTCGCCGGTTGTGGTGGTACAGGCGACGAGATTGTTTGCACCAATGTCCAGAGCGGCCTTCTCGTCGGCCAGTGGAGTATCCCGTGCATCGTCAGAAACAGTCACGGGTTGCGAAGCTCGGAAGGTGCTATCAGTCTCGTCGTACCACAATTCTAACCGGCTCTGGTCCTCGTAGTCAGGCCAGTTCGGGTCGCCAACGATTTCGAGCCGGAGACGGCTTTTCGGGCTGTTGTGCCTATCACGGAGTTCTTTTCCGATAACCATCTCAAGCCGAGAGCGGTCGCCCCATTCGACGGTGTATGCGTCCTTTCGGACGACGCCTTTGAGAACACGTCCGTCGTCCTCGTTGCCACGGAAGCCCGGCGGTTCCGGGTGTTCCGTGACCGACGTGTTCGATTCGTCGTGATACGCCTTCTTGTTCTCGAAGAACGACCACCACGCTTCGGTGTTTGCTCGCCGGACAGTCTGGGCGGTGGACGCGCCGAGAACGCCTTTGTATTTGCCTTCGAGTTTGCCGGTATCGGCGTCCCACACATCTTCGCCCTCGAAGCCGTCTTCGTCGTTGTAGCGCATGAGGCGCTGGTAGTTTATCTCGTTCCAGAGAGCGGCGGAAGCGTCCAACAGGTCCCGTAGCACCTGCTCATCGTCGTCGGTGAGTGGTCGCACGGCAAACGTGTTGGTACGCTTCACGACGACAGATTGTTAGGTTGTCATGCATAAAAGACTGTTGGACTATGCGACCAAACGTAGAAATAACCCACACGCTACAGGGACGTATCAAAGACTTCGCAGAGGAACGCGACCTGACGCTATCAGAAGCCTATACAGAGTTATTAGAAGCCGGACTCGATACGTTGGAGACTCAAGACCAGCAGTAACTCGGCAGCTTCTCACCAGAGCTTACGCGATTCACTCCCGCCCTGCTCAGTTCTCGGTTCCGACTGAGCGTCGGAACGCTCGTCCTTCGCGGGAAGGGCGGGATTCTCTCGCTGAATCAAGATAGCGGACGACGCTCACGAGGAGGGCTGGCCCCGCGTCTGTGACTGGCTCGAGGCTCGCAGCGAGGCGAGCCCGGTACGCTGACGGATCAGGCCTCGAGCGACGGCGGCACGGCCCGATCCAGAAACGAGCGAACCCGCGAGTCGAACGTGAGCTTTCGTTCGTGGAAGGCCCCGTGTTTCGCGCCCGAGACGAGTTCGAGTTCCCCGTGTGGGAGCCCTGCAGCGGTCTCACGGGCTCGGGCCGCCGTGAAAAACGGATCGCGCTCGCCGCCGAAGACGAGCGTCGGCCGGTCGATTTCCTCGAGTCGGCCACAGCCGTCGAACTCGAGAATGAACTCGAGCGAGCGCCGGACGTCCGCAGGCTCGGCGGGTCGTGGCTGGACGAAACGCCCCATCGTCTGCACCAGCATGGGGTAGCCCATCGCGCGGCAATCGGCGAACATGGCACCGGCGAGTTCGGACCGGATCGACGCCCAGTCGCCGTCGTGGGCGTAGCGCTCGAACCGCCGGACGATCGGGCGAGCGTCGTCGTCGAGACGACAGGCGCTGTTCGCGACCACGAGTCGATCGATGGGCGTCGGGTTCCGGCGGGCAAGCTCTAAGCCGATCAACCCGCCCATGGAGATGCCGATCGCGTCGACTCCGTCGCTCGAGTCGGCGATCGATTCGAACGCGCGAGCGTGGGTCGAAACCGAGTCGTCGGCGTCGTACCCCGGCGGGAGCCCGCGGGGACGACTGAGGACGTAGACCGTATACTCGTCGAGGTACCGCGCGAAGTACGGCGCGAGCATCCAGCCGGTGCCGGGCGGATAGCGTCCGGAAAACATTGCGTCACCGAACCCCGGCATGACGACGAGCGATCGGGAGCCGTTCCCGACGCTAACGTAGGGATGGCCACCGGGGAGATCCCCGGTATCGCTGCGGATCACGGCCGATTACGACGGGGTCAGCCGGTCCCACAGCGACTTCATGTCCTTCGCCGTCGCCAGCGTCTCGAGCTCGCGGAAGGCGGACTTCTCCTCGTCGTAGTTCGACTCGAGCGGGCGTTGCACGTCGTTGCCGAGTTCGAGTTGCTCGGCGAGGGTCGTCAGCCCCTCGTAGGCCGTCATCTCGACGCGTTCGGTCATCATCCCCGCGTTCAGGTAGACCATGTTCAGCAACTCCTCGTCCTCGATCCGGGACTCGAGGTCGCGTCGGTCCTCCTCGAGCCCGTCGAGGATGGCACAGTCGCGGGTTTCCGCGGAGCGGTCCAGCGCCGCGAAAACGTCCTCGAGTCGCTGGACCTGCGTTCTGGTTTCGTCGCGGTGGTCGGCAAAGCCCTGACTCATCCGGTCGTTGGTCGTGTTGCGGGCCATCTCGTCGAGCGTCTCGACGAGTTCCTGTTCGATGTAGTACTGTTGGGCGAGCTTGTGGACGAACAGCTCCTGCAGGTCGTTCATGGGCATACGTAGTATCCGCCACCGACCAGTTGCTTAGTCGTCGACCCCGAACACGCAGGCGGCCCCCGCCCGTCGCTCGCCGATCGACCGCCGTCTCGGCGGGGAGCCACCGAAGCCGGTCGTGGCCGTCACTCGGACTCGAGGATCGGCACGTCGTCGGGCACGTCGAAGTCGTGGAGTGCTCCCCTTTCTCCTTGCTGAGGATGTCCAGCGCGGCCGACGCGCCGTCGCCCGCGGCGATGACGGCCTGCCACTCCTCGTCTCGGACCATCGCGCCCGTCGCGTACAGGTCGTCGATGCTCGTCTCGGTATCGAGGTCGACGTCGACGGTTCCGTCGTCGTCGAACTCCACCTCGAGGGCTTCGGCGATCGACCGATCAGCGCCCGTCGCGAGGACCACGTAGTCGGCCTCGTAAGTGTCGTTCTCGGTTTCGACCTCGAATCCGTCGCCGGTCGGGTCGACGTCGGTCACCGCCTCGCTCTCGCGCACGTCCGCGCCGCGATCGCGTACCTGCCCGCGCGTGAGTTCCATGAATTCGTTGCCGCTGATGCTCCGGATCCCGGGGTAGTTGAACAGGTGGGCCTTGTGCATCCACGTCTCGTCTGTGTCGAAGACGACGGTTTCGAGGCCGTTCTTCGCGGTAAACAGCGCTGCGCTCAGGCCGGCGGGGCCCCCGCCGACGATGGCGACGTCCAGCATACCCCGAGCGACCACGACAACGGAGTAAACGGTTTCGCCGGAGACGGGGAGCGTTTCGAAAGCCGGCCCGTTCGATCCCCCTGCGAAGGGAATTCGGCCGGGATCGACACGTGGTGTCGTCGATCCCGGCGAAGCCGTCATGGGAAAATATCAAATATCACTGGATTAGATTAATGATGCTACTATTGGATGCTAGGGGAAATGAGAGAGAATACGGACGACCGACTCGACGCGTCGACTCGGCGGGGACTGCTTCGCGGGGCCGCGGGTATCGCAGGGGGACTCTTCCTGAGTGGCCCCGCAGCGACCAGCGTTCGCGGGAGCCCCAGCGCGAACACCCCGGCTGCGTCTTCGGCGGCGAGTGCTGGACCGACGTACGGTGATCCGGTCACGCTGCCCGAGGATGAGCAGGCCCAGACCGGCCAATCCAACGAGTCGGGGGTTCGCTTCACCGCGACGGCGGATATGGTCGGGCTGGAGGTGACGCTCTCGAGCGAGGTCGACGGGCTCACCGCGGCGTTTCTCAAGGCGGGAGCCGGCGGCGAGCCTGTCGACGAGGTCGATCTGTCGAATCGGGGCGCGGGGGATACGGTGACCTTCGAGTACGACGTTCGCGCGGGCCGAACCTACGAGGTGACGGCCGACGCCGGCGGCGGCGAGTACGTCCGCGGTCGCTCGAGTGCCGATTACCCCTACGCGGGCGACGAACTGGAGGTGACCGCCGGCGTCTATACCGGCGGCGGATCGGACACGTCGAACTACCGGTACAACGTCTCCGAGCTCAGACCGATACTCGGCTCCCGCGACGACCGGGAAGCGCCCGAATATCTTCCGGACGACGCACACGTCGTGTGGGTGGACGAGGAGCCGTCTATCGATGCCGACGGTGACCTCTCGGCGGAGATCGCATCGTATCTCGAGGCCCGGACGACGGTCAATCACGCCTTCGTCGTCCCGGGCGGATCGTACGATTGGGGCCAGCCGTTGACCGTCGGCGACGCCGACTACTTCGGCCTCGTGGGGGCGGATCCGGACGACAGACCGGTTTTCGGGATCACTCGATCGATGAACGCGTTGCTCACACTCGGCGTCGGCGGAGTTCCCGACGAAGTCGACTGTCGGGATTTCGTCGGCGACCTCGATGCCCATCCGGCCGACGCCGGCGAGACGAACGACGCGGGCTTTATCGTGGGTACGATCGGCTCTCGGGGGCGCTTCGAGGACCTCGAGTTGGTCGGGAAACGCCAGCGGTGGTACCACGAGGGACAGGAGAGCGGTCGAGGGAACCGATTCGCGTTCCGGATTCACGTCGCCGATACGTCGGGGGAGGCGCTCGTCCGACGCCTGCGGATGCTCGACGGCGAACTCGACACCGCCGCCGGACCCGACGAGAACCAGGAGTACTCGATCGGCGTCGCCGTCGACCCCGGGAACAACGGTACTGTCATTTACGAGGACTGTCACATAGCCAACTGGATCGACAACGGGTACTACTTCTATCGCGATCGGGACCAGGCGGACAACGGCACTATCGGCGACGCGTACATCTACGATTCGCGCTCCGAGAACTGTTCCGGCTGCGACCTCCGACTCGGCGAGAACGACGAGGCGCACGGCTGCGAGATCGTCCTCGACGACATGGCGGGACGGATCCCGGGGACGGCGCTGTGGCTCCACGACGCCGGGGCCTCCGTCGAGGACGTGACGATCCACGCGACCGAGACGAACTTCCACCTCGTCCGGTTCAACTCCAAGACCGACGCCGCGACTATCGACGGACTCGACCTGTACGTCGGCCCGAATCACGAACACGAGGTCTTCAAGTGTACCGAGAGATCGTACACCGATCACGGCGACATCGTCGTCGAGAACTTCGACGTCGAGGTCCACGGCACGGGCGGGACGGACGCCGTTGACATCGATCGCGACCTCGTGACCTTCCGGAACGGGAGCTTCGAGTTCCACGGCTCGAGCTACACGGGAGTCTCGATCGGCGACGACGGCACCACCCTCGAAAACGTCGACATCACGGCGACGAACGGCGGCGACGCCATCGGGATCGACTCCGGAAACGTCGAACTCACGGGAACGACCGTCGACGGCCACGGCGACGGGGCCCCCGCCGGGTTGCGACTCGAGGACGGCTTCGATCCCGACACGACGACCGCGGCGGGGAACGCGTTTTCGAACGTCGAACTCCGGAACGACACCGGCCACGACGTTTCGCTCGAGGACTTCGAGGAGGGCACCTTCGGCGGCGGAGCTGGGGACGGCTGGATCGACCTCGGCACCGACGACGCCGCCGATTCCACCACCAACGAGAACGGGATCCACTTCCACGCCGAGGAGGACCTCGCCGGCATCCGCCTGCGCCTGTCCGGAAACAGCGCGGGCGTTCGAACCTGTCGGCTTTACGATGCGTCCAGCACGAGCGTCGTCGCCGAGAGGGACGTCTCGTCGCTGGAGGCCGGCGACGCGTTCACCGTGGCCCCCGACGGCGGGCTCGAGGCGGACAGCTACTACGTCACGCTGGATGCCGACGGAAGTTGGACGCGCGGGCGGTTCGAATCCCCGAGCTACCCTTACGGAAACGACACGCTGACGGTCAAACACGGCGTGTACACGGGCGGCGGAAGCACGACGGAGGACGTTCGGTACGCGTTCAGCGAGGTGGCCCCGATCCTCGAATCGTGAGCGTCCCCCGTCGACGACGGACCGCGAAACGGGGTGTCCGAACCGGTCGGTACGGACCGATGCTGCGGGCAGTTCTCCGCCTCGAGGCACACGACCGGAACCGATACGTGCGGGCGGTTCCTGTAGCGCCCGACCGATGACACCCCCGCTTCCTTTTGTCGTGAGTGTGGATAGCAAGAGCCGCTGATCCCCAATGTCGGACGCTACTGAACCCCTGTCCGGGTCCCCCCGAACGCAATCGCTGTGGCTGGCCACGACGCCGGAAACCGAGTACGACCCGTTCGAGGACGGGCTGGATGTCGACGTCGCCGTCGTCGGCGGCGGCATCACCGGCCTGACCGCCGCGATCGAACTGAAAGAAGCCGGCCGAACCGTCGCCGTCCTCGAGTCGGATCGCATCGTCGAGAGCACGACCGGCCACACGACGGCCAAACTCACCTCCCAGCACGGACTCGTCTACGACGCGCTCGTCTCCCAGTTCGGGCCGGAGCGAGCGAGACAGTACGCCGAAGCCAACGAAGCGGCGATCGACGCGGTCGAACGGCGCGTCGAGGCCGAGGACATCGACTGCGACTTCCGGCGGACGGAAGCGTACACGTACGCGGCGTCGCCGGACGACAGGGACGAGATTCGGACCGAGGCCGAGACGGCAAAGCGGCTCGGATTGCCGGCCTCGTACGTCAAGGAGACGCCGCTGCCGTTCGCGGTCGCCGGCGCGGTGCGGTTCGACGAACAGGCGGAGTTTCATCCCCGCAAGTACCTGCTCGCGATCGCCGAGGGGATTCACGGCGACGGGAGCTACGTCTTCGAGGAGACGCGCGCGCTCGACGTCGATCCCGGTTCGCCCTGTCGTCTCGAGACCGATCGCGGCGAGGTCGTCGCCGACGACGTCGTCGTCGCCACGCACTTTCCCTTCTTCGACCGGGCCGGCTACTTCGCGCGGATGCACCCTCACCGCGCGTATCTGCTCGCCGTCCGTATCGAGGGGACGCCGCCGAAGGGGATGTACTACAGCACCGCGTCGCCGCCACACACGATTCGAACACACCCCGCGCGGGACGCGATCGAAGACGGCGACGCGAACGGCGACGAGGAACTCCTTCTCGTCGGCGGGCAGAGCCACAAACCCGGGCTCGATGGACCGCCGACCTCCGAACGGTATCGTCGCTGCGAAGCGTTCGCCCGGGAGCACTTCGCCGTCGAGTCGATCGAGTACCGCTGGTCGACCATGGATTACTCACCGGTCGACCGGGTCCCCTTCGTCGGACAGATCGATCCGCTGGCCGAGCACGTCTACGTCGGCACCGGGTTCAAGGGCTGGGGAATGACCGGCGGCACCGCCGCGGGGATGATCCTCGCGGATCTGATCGTCGACGGATCGAACCCCTGGGCGGACGTGTTCGATCCACAGCGGGTTACCCCGAAGGCGTCCGCCAAGAGTTTTCTCGAGGAGAACGTGACGGTCGGCGGGAGCTTCGTCGGCGACCGGATCAGGACGCTGCTCGCCTCGCTGGGTGCTGCCGGCGATGAGGCCCCCGACCCCGGCGACGCCCGGATCGTCCGGCGGACCGGCCGTCCGATGGGAGTCTACCGCGACGAGGACGGAACGATCCACGCCGTTTCCGCGGTCTGTCCGCACATGGGCTGTCTCGTCCGGTGGAACGACGCCGAACGGACCTGGGACTGCCCCTGCCACGGCTCGCGGTTTACCCACGAGGGCGACGTCCTCTCGGGACCGGCGCTCGAGGGACTGCCCTACCGGACGCTATGACCGGCCGGTGCTACTCGCGCGTCCGGTCCGGGAGCGAGACCGCGTCCAGCGCGATCCGGTTGGGTTCGGGGACCGTCCCGTCCGAATCCGTGACGGCGTCGGTCCCTCGTTCGGCCGCTCCCTCCGCTTTCTCGTCGTTCTCGTCGTCGGTGAGAACGACGATTCCGTCGGCGAGCAGCGGCGCGAGGACTCCGGCGGCCACGGTTCGGGGATCGGAAAGCGGGGCTCGAACGACGACGCGATCACCCGTCTCGAGGTCGTAGTCGTCGGCGACCGCGGCGGCGGCCTCGAGGAGCGCGTCGTGGCTGACGGTCCGGTCGCCGTCGGTCAGGATCGACGTGTCCGGATCGATCTCGAGCGGCGGGAACGCGGGGTTCTCGCTCCAGATGCCGGCATCGAAGTGGTGAACGTCGGGTTCGTCGGGTTTCCCCCCGTAGCCGACCCGCTGTGCGCCACGGGGCAGGTCGTACTCGCCGGACTCGAGGTCCTCGACCGGGGCAACGAGCGCCCGGAACGCCTCCTCGTCGGCGAGGGCCGCCGGCGGATCGAACCGCGTGGTACCCTCGAGCAGCGTCGTCCCGAAGAACGCAAGCAACGCGAGCGGACCGTCGCCGACGACACCGACGGTGACGTCCCTTCGAACCCCGGCGTGTCGCAGGAAGTTCCCGGCCTTCCACGAGGTCGTACACAGCCAGTGGTGATCGAACTCCCGGCCCGTCGCATCGACGAGCGCCGTCCGATCGTCGCGGAGTTCACGCGTGAGCAACTCGTCGACTGTCGCGGCGGTCATACTCCTTTCTCGAGTCCGAGCCGAAAAAAGCGCGCCGACTCGATCGAACCCGGTCGGCGTCAATCCCCGTAATATGGCGGTCCGTTACCGGTCGAGCCGTGCGTCAATGATAACCCATGCCGGCTCGGCATCGTCGGAATCCTCCTCGAGCGGGTCGACGATGGTCCACTCGTCGACGACGGCGAACCCGGCGTTTCGCAGGTGATCGCGCGTCGCCGCCGCGCCGGCGAGATCCCACTGCATCTCGGCACCGCTCTCGAGCCAGTCGGGATTCGTTCCGCGCCAGTCGTCTTTGCCAACACACAGGAGCGCCCGCCCGCCGGAACACAGGAGCCGCGCGAACTCGTCGATGGTCGCCTGCCTGTCCTCGCGGGGAACGTGAATCAACGACCAGTAGGCGACGACGGCGTCGAACGAATCGGCGGCAAACGGCGGCGCTGCCAGATCACCCCGAACGAGCGCCGCGCCGGGAGCGTTCGCCGCGGCCAACGCGAGTTGTTCGCCCGAGAAGTCGAGTCCGACCGCGCTCGCGTTCCGGAGGACCGGCGTCCCCTGGCCACAGCCGGCATCGAGGACGGACGCCGCTTCGGGCAGCGACTCGAGAAAGCGCTCGAGTATCGCCGTGCTTCGGCCGTCGGTCGCCCGTTCGGCCGCATACACCGGTGCGACATCGTCGTATCCCCGACGAACGACATCCTTGTCGACCATGGCCAATCGGTTCAGAGGGATGGCAGATAAAATACACCCACCGGACGCTGATCGACGTCCGTGTGAGCGACGCAAAACGGGAGCGAGGAAACGACTGCGGGCCGTCCGCGTCTCAGAACGCCCGTTTGATCTTTTCGAAGAACCCTTCCGTCACTTCGATCTCGTCGCCGCCGGCCTCGGCGAAGGCCTCGAGGGCCTCGCGCTGTTCCTCGTTCAAACTTTCGGGCGTGACGACCTGCACCTGGACGTAGAGGTCGCCGGAGCCGCGCCCGCGCAGGCGGGGCATCCCCTTGCCCTCGAGGCGGAACGTCTCGCCGCTTTGGGTGCCCTTGGGGATTTCGAACTCGGCAGCGCCGTCCAGCGTCGGGACTTCGACGGTGTCGCCGAAGGTCGCCTGCGGGAACGAGATCGGCAGCCGATAGCGGAGGTCGTCGCCTTCGCGTTCGAACTCCTCGTGTTCGCGGACGGCGATATCGATCAGGAGGTCGCCGTGCCGACCGCCTTCGGGGCTTGGCGCGCCCTCGCCCTCCATCCGGAGGGTCTGGCCGTCCTGAATGCCGGCCGGCACTTCGACCGTCAGCGTCGCCTCGTTGCGGACGTACCCCTCGCCGCGACACTCGCTGCAGCGCTCGGAGTACAGCGTCCCCTCGCCCTCACAGCGGCGACACGGCGTCGTCTGCTGGACGCGGCCAAGCGGCGTCTGCTGGACCTGCGTCACCTGCCCGCGGCCCTGACACTCGGGACAGGTTCGGGCGTCCGCGTCCGGCGGGTGTCCCGCGCCGCCGCAGTTATCACACTCCTCGGGTCGTTCGACCGAGAACTGCTTTTCGACGCCCTCGTAGGCCTCCTCGAGATCGATCTCGAGTTCGGTCCGGAGGTCACGACCCTTGCGGGGGCGACGCCGACCGCGGCCGCCACCGCCGCCGAAGACCTGCTCGAAGATGTCGCCGAGGCCGCCGCCCATGCCGCCACCGCCCATGCCGCCGAAGGGGTCACCGGCACCGCTTTCGCCGGCGTCGAAGCCGTGTTTCTCGGCCTGCTCGTAGCGGTCGTGGCCCATCCGGTCGTAGGCCTGCCGTTTCTCCTCGTCGGTCAGGACCTGCTTTGCCTTCTGGATCTTCTTGAACTTCTCCTCGGCGTTGGGGTCGTCGCTGACGTCCGGATGGTACTCCGTGGCTTTCTCTCGATAAGCCTGTTTGATCTCCTCGGTGGAGGCGTCGGAACTCACACCGAGCACGTCGTAAAAGTCCTCGCTCATTCGTTGTCCAACCGATACTCGGTTGAGCCACTTGAAACGAACGTTCGACGGTCGGACCGTCGAGAACGTCACGGCCCACCCGGGCCGATGTCACGAACCGCCGTCCGGGACGGACAGCCACTGCGCAGCCGAGCAATCGGATCGAAAGTCGGCGATCGAGCTTACAGGGCACCCCAGCGGACGATCTCGCTGTAGTCGAGGAAGAGCCCGTCGGCCCCGGCATCGATGAGCTGTTCGACTTCGCGCCAGGTTTCGACCGTATAGACGTTGACGGGGAGATCGCGATCGTGGGCTTCGGCGACGATGTCGATGTCGGTTTCGTCGGCGTACGTCTCCGCGTCGAACATCGTCGTGTCCTGAATCATCCCCATCGGGGGATTGAGCGCGGCGAGATCGTACTTGTCGGCCATATCGAGGCCCTCCTGAACGGAGTACCACATGAGAAACGCCACGGGGAAGTCGTGGTCGATGTCGTTCTCGAGCGCCCAGATAGCTCCTTCCCAGAACGTCGACAGCAGGATCTCGTTGTCGTAGTCGGCCGCGATGTCGACCATCGTCTGGAGCCACTGCCACTGCTCGAGTTCGTCCTCGGGATGGTCGTAGTCGTGTGGATCGTCGCGGTCGTAGTGTTTCGGATCCGTCGCGCCCCACGCCCAGTTGAGTTCCTCGGCTCCGACCTTGATCTCGATGTTGACGCCCACATCGTCCGGGATCGTCTCCAGTGCTTCCTCGAGGGACGGCACCGTCTCCCCGCTCTCGAGGACCTCCGCCGAGAAGACCTCCTCGGAGGGCAGATCGTAGACCTGCCCCTCGGCGTCGGTCGCCTCCTCCAGATCGCGGTGGTGGTAGACCGCGATATCGCCGTCGGCGGTCGGATGAACGTCGAGTTCGATCCAGTCGGCCCTGCGCCGTTCCGCCTCGTCGTTCGGGTCGCCCATGGCGGCCTGTTCGAAGGCCCCGATGGTGTTTTCGGGATACATGCCGGCGAACCCGCGGTGGGCGATGACCGTCGCCCGGTCGTCGTACTCCGTCTCCTCGTCGGCGTCGTCCGTGGAGTCGTCCTCGGGATCGTCAGTCGGTTCTTCGCTGGAACCGTCGTCCGCCGGGTTCTCGTCGGAGTCGTCGTCCGAGTCCGCACACCCGGCGAGTGTGCTTCCAGCGACTACCGCTCCCGTTCCTGCAACGAACCGTCGGCGATTGAGCATACTCGATGTGTTTTCCATCTCGAAACAAGGTTTATATTTGACGCTGATATGTCTTTTTACTTTATTGAATAGGGAATTGGTAACACAGTGATATAACTACTCATCCGAATCGAAGACGCCGTGTATTATCGACATACCAATCGGCAACTCACAATATAGCTGGGAAAGATGTCCTCCCGCCCAATTCTTGCCACACAGATAATCAGCAGAGGTCGTGTCGTGGACGGATCTCCCACTCCCGAAGAGTTATCTGCGAGTACAGGACACACCCATCAGTTAATTTTCAGTATTCGATATCATAAATTTCTCCCTATTTACCGGGGAACTCGGTGTGGCGGTCATCGAAAGCTTCCCGGAGCCGTGAACGGCCGGAACGACCCCACCGACGGACTACCGGCGGCCGGTTCCAGCGACAGGCTCTCCGCTGACGGAACGCAGTGAACGAGTGAGACGCCACCGCAGCCAGAAGGGAATCGGTCGGCGATCCGCCGCGGTCGTCGGTTCAGTCCTCGTCGTCTTCCTCGAAGTCGACGTCTTCGAAGTCGGCGTCGACGAACTCCTCGTCCTCACCACCGGCAGCGCCGCCCGGACCGGGATTCGGGCCGCCGCCCATGCCGCCGGGACCGGCACCAGCACCGGCCGCACCGCCGGGGCCTGCACCTGCGCCGGCCGCGCCGCCCGGACCTGCACCGGCAGCGCCCTCGGCACCGGCTTCTTGGTACATCTGTTTGCCGATCTCCTGAAGTTCCGTGCTCAGTTCCTCGGTCGCCGCTTCGATCTCCTCGGCGTCGGCCTCGTCGTCGTCGATCGTCGCCTCGAGCTCCTCGACGGCGGCCTCGATCTGTTCCCGGAGGTCGTCGTCGACCTCTTCGTCGTTCTCCTCGAGCAGCTTTTCGGCGCGCTGGATCGTCGCTTCGGCGGTGTTGCGGGCCTCGATCCGCTGGCGCTTTTTCTCGTCTTCTTCGGCGTGTTTCTCGGCCTCGCGTTGCATCTCCTCGATCTCTGCGTCGGAGAGCCCGGCACCGCCTTCGATGGTGATCTCCTCCTGGTTGCCGGAGCCTTTGTCCTCCGCAGAGACGTTGACGATACCGTTCTCGTCGATGGAGAAGGTCACTTCGATCTGTGGGGTTCCAGCGGGGGCCGGCGGGATGCCGGTCAGGTGGAACTCGCCGAGCAGTTCGTTCTCCTCGGCGATTTCGCGTTCACCCTGGAAGACCCGCACCTGGACGGAGGTCTGGTTGTCCGCCGCCGTGGTGAAGATTTTCGACTCCTCGGTCGGAATCGTCGTGTTCTTCTCGATGAGACGTTCGAAGAGGCCACCCTTGACCTCGATCCCCAGCGAGAGCGGCGTGACGTCGAGCAGGACGATGTCGTCGACCTCGCCGCCGAGGACCCCGCCCTGAATGGCCGCACCCAGCGCGACGGCCTCGTCGGGATTGACGTTCTTCTGTGGTTCCTTGCCGGTCAGTTCCTCGACCTTCTCGGCGACCTGGGGCATCCGGGTCGAACCGCCGACGAGCAACACCTCGTCGATGTCGTCTTTGTCGTAGCCGGCGTCCTCGAGGGCCTGTTCGGTCGGTTCGACCGTGCGCTCGATGAGATCCTCGGTCAGCGACTCGAACTTGGCCCGCGTCAGGGCCTCCTCGAGGTGGATCGGGCCGTCGTCGGTCGCCGTGATAAAGGGCAGGTTGATCTCGGTTTCCTTGCGCGATGAGAGTTCGATCTTGGCCTCCTCGGCGGCGTCTTTCAGCCGCTGGAGGGCCTGCCGGTCCTCGCGGAGGTCGATCCCGTGCTCCTCCTCGAAGTTGTCAGCGAGCCAGTCGATGATCGCCTCGTCCCAGTCGTCCCCACCGAGGTCGTTGTCACCGTTCGTAGCGACGACCTCGTAGACGCCGCCGCCGAGATCGAGAATAGAGACGTCGAACGTGCCACCGCCGAGGTCGTAGACGAGGACGGTCTGGTCGGATTCGTCGTCGAGGCCGTAGGCCATCGACGCGGCAGTCGGCTCGTTGATGATGCGCTCGACCTCGAAGCCGGCGATCTCGCCGGCGTCCTTGGTCGCCTGGCGCTGTCGGTCCGAGAAGTACGCCGGGACCGTGATGACGGCGCGTTCGACTTCGTCACCGAGGTAGTCCTCCGCGTCGTGTTTGATCTTCTGGAGGATCATCGCCGAGATCTCTTCGGGCGTGTACTCCTCGCCATCGATCTCGACGGTGTAGTCCTCCTCACCCATGTGGCGCTTGATCGACTGAATCGTCCGCTCGGGGTTCTGGACGGCCTGGTTCTTCGCCGGCTTCCCGACGAGTCGCTCGTCGTCGTTAAACGCGACGACGGAGGGCGTCGTCCGTTCACCTTCGGCGTTGACGATGATTTCCGGATCGCCGCCTTCCATCACGGCGAAGGCACTGTTCGTCGTACCGAGGTCGATTCCGAGAATCTTGTTGCTCGCCATTATGGGGGCTATTATGCGCACTTTGTTTTAAGCGTTACTAGCCCGAGGCACGGGTCGAATAAAATCGCACACGCGTCGCTTTCGGCCCGCTATCCGTCGGTTTCTGCCGTCCAGGCCGACGCAAGCCAGCGGGCGACCCGAGCCGTTCGGATCGGAAACCGGCGCTGACCAGTCGTCGCGAAAGCGGTCCCGGACTCAGTCGTCGTCCCGCAGCCGTTCGAGAACCGTCTCGGCGTTCTCGACGGCTGCCGACTTGGTCGCGGGGTAGGCCTCGACTTTGCCCCGAAAGGTGATGCCGTCGCCGAGACGAACGTCCCCTTCGAAGGCGGCCTGTTTGTCCAGTCGCAGGAAGAGTTCGGTGTTTTCGGTGACGCGGTCGTCGAGTTCCGCGATCAGCCGGTCGAAGCTCTCGAGCGCCGTGAGACGCGAGAGCACGTGGCGAACGTCGTCGGCGTTCTCGACGCGCGCAGAGAGGACGAGAATGCGGTCGCCGTAGTGGCCTTCGCTCTCGGCGCGGTCGATCTCGAACTCCTCGGGCAGGAACGTTCGAAGCGCCTCCTCGACGCGCTTTTCGTCCTCGGTGGCGTAGCAGAACGTCCGTAAATCGACGTAGTGAAGCGGGATCTGTGGCATCTGCGGTCTGTCCGGTACGGTAACGGCTCGAGCGGCGGGGCCGACTCGAGCCCGGTCTCTCGGTTATTCCTCGTCGGTGTCGTCGGCCGCCTCGAGCGCGTCCTCGGGGACGCCGGCTTCCTGACCGTCGTCGAAGCTGATGGTATAGGTGACGTCGCCGAACATCGATTCCATCGTCTGGGTGATGGTTCCGGTCTCTCCGTCGAATTCGCTGTGTTCGTCGTGCAGAACGACGCGATCGTCTTCCTCGAAGCTCATAGTGGCAGTTCCCCGCCGGTTCGTAAAAAGGGACTGATTCACTGCGCACCGTCAGCTACGAGTCGAGACGACGACCGACACTAGTTGGATAGTCGAAGTGGTTATGGTAGTAAAGAGGACAGGAACGAATATGCTCGGATTGTTTGCCCTGATCCTCCCCGCCATCGGGGCGTACGCCGTCTACGTCGACGGCACGAATCGCGACATCGCCCATCCGATCGGCTGGGCGGTCTGTACCGCGGCGATCGGTTACCTGGTCAGTCCCGTGCTGATGGGACTGTACCTCGCTTTGTACCTGGTGTTGCACTGGCTCGAGGGAGTGTGGCAGTCCGGCCGGCCCGGCGTCGGTATCTGACTGTCACCGCGGCCACCCTTCGGCGGCCGGCGAGGCTGAATCAGGACCGGTGGCCCCAGCGCGCTCCCGACTCGTCGTAGCGGGCGTCGACGATCCGATCGAACTGCTCGTCCGAAAGCGACAGGTCGACGGCACCGACGTTCTCCTGGAGTTGGTCGACGGTCCGTGCGCCGACGATCGGCACGCAGGTAACCGACTGCTGTTCGATGAGCCACCGCAGCGAGACCTGTGCAGGCGTCGCATCGAGTTCGTCGGCGACCGATCGGATCTCGTCGAGCACGCGCCAGCCGCGTTCGGAGAGGTAGTAGTCCTCGAAACGATCGTCGAGCGAGCCACGCGCCCCGTGGGGTCCCTCGAAAGCAGTCGGGTCGTCCTCGTCGGCTCGCTCGTACTTGCCGGTGAGAAAACCGCCCGCAAGCGGCGAGTACGGACAGACAGCGAGGTCCTGATCGGCACAGACGTCGAGGTAGTCCGTGATATCGTCGCGGTAGCCGGCGTGAAACAGCGGTTGGGTCACGTCGAACCGCTCGAGGCCGTTAGCGTCGCTTTTCCACAGTGCCTTGGTCAGTTGCCAGGCGGCCATCGTACTCGCGCCGAGGTGATGGACTTTCCCCTCTCGAACGAGGTCGGTGAGCGTCCGCAGCGTTTCCTCGATGGGCGTCTCCTCGTCCCAGCGGTGGATGTAGTAGAGATCGAGGTAGTCCGTTCCCAGCCGCTCGAGGGTCCCCTCGATCTGGGCGCGGACGTGCTTGCGGCCGAGTCCGGAGTCGTTCGGCCCCGGCTCGCCCCGGCCGTCGAAGGGAAAGTAGACCTTCGAGGCGATCACGACGTCCTCCCGGTCGTGGTCGTCGAGCCACTCGCCGATGAACCGCTCTGACGTGCCGTTCGGCGTTCCGTAAACGTTTGCGGTATCGATGAAGTTGATGCCGTGGTCCCACGCGGCGTCGAGCAACGCGTGGGCTTGTTCGCGGTCGGTTTCGACGACGCCGCCGGTTTCGCGGCCGAACCGCCACGTCCCGAAACACAGTTGCGAGACCGTCGTCCCCGTCCTGCCGAGCGTGGTGTACTCCATACTGGAGCCACTGCTGCAAGCCCCAAAACCCTGCCGTGACCGGCAATCGGTGGCGGTCGGGAACGTCGCGGCTGCGACCGTGGCGGGTCAGGGGAAAGAGCGTGGGCGGAGGCGACAGTCCCGCCGCTCGAGGACGGTGTATGCTTCTCGCCCGTCGGCGGCGAGTCCGCGACCGTCTCGTCGGGCGGCTCAGCGGATGTTCTCGAGGGCGACGACGGTATCCGACATCAGCCACGCGTGTTCGCTCGTGACGTCTTCGATGCTCAGTGCGAAAAACGATTCGCGGCCGTCGTCGACGGTGATGCGGTAACTGCGACTCCGCAACGGATCGGCCCGTTCGGATGTGTTCGATTCAGCGGGGGCCACACACGCCCTCGGCAAGCCGTGCGTATAACGGCCTCGGTCCGGCCGTCACGGCGGTTGTCGACCTACACGTCCAGCTCCTCGAGCAGCGTCTCGGCCGCCGCACTCGAGGATTCGGGGCCGCGGGCGGTGATGAGATCGCCGTCGACGGTGACGCTTGTCTCCTGCTCGAGTTCGGCGTCCCAGTTCCCGCCGGCCGCTTTCACTTCGTCCTCGACCCAGTAGGGGAGTTTACGACCGCTGGGCATGCGGTCGTCCTCGTCGACGATGGTCTCTTCCCACGCGTTCGGGAAGCCGGTCACGTCGCGCCCGTTGACGATGAACGCGCCGTGGCTATCGCGCGCGAACCCGAGAATTCCCACCGCATGACAGACGACGAGCGCTTTGCCGTCGTCCCCTTCGACGGCATCGCGGAGCAGCCGCCGGGCGTCGCGGTCCTGGTTGACGTCCCACTCGGTGCCGTGGCCGCCGGGGAAAACGACGACGTCGTAGTCGTCGGCGTCGGCCCGTGCGGTCGGGATCGGGTCGTTCAACCGCTCGTCGGTCTCGTGGACTTCCTGGACGTGCTCGGCAGTGTCCTCGCCGACCTCCTCGGGGTCGATCGATCGCTCGTCGATCTTCGGCGGGTTCCCCGACGGGGTCGCGACCGTGATCTCGACTCCCGCGTTCGAGAGGCTCTCGAGCGGTTCGACACACTCCTCTCCCCAGTAACCTTCCTCGCTGACGACGAACAGTGCTTTCGTCATATCCGCTCCTAGGTGAACCAGCGTTAAAACCCCCAGCCAACCCATAGGTTCTGCTGCAATTCAACGGAGTAATTCGTTGGAAACACTGACCGTCACCCGGGCGGGGAGTGGTCTTTTTCGCCGCTGCCGTCCTACCTATGGGAAGAGAGACCATGGCAGAACGATCCGGGCCGTTCGACGGCATCAGACAACTGGTCGAGCGACTGAACAGCCAACTCGAGCAAGCGGCTCGCTCGTGGGATCTCGAGGCGGATACTCGAAGCCGCCTCGAGGAATCGATGGGCCGGTCGACGAGCCTCGATCTCGCCGACGAAGGCGACGCGTTCGTCGTTACTGTCGACGTTCCCGGCTACGAGACCGACGACATCGAGATTCGACTCTCGGGGGAGACGCTGTCGATCAGGGGCGAACGCGAACGGCGGACGGAACACGAAGCGGACGACGGGACCTTCATTCGCCGCGAGCGAACGGTTCAGTCGTTCAGCCGCCACGTAACGCTCCCCGCTTCCGTCGACGCCGACGGGGTCGATGCGACCGTCAATAACGGTATCCTGACGGTCCGGCTACCGAAACGGGAACCGACGGACGAATCCAGATCGATCCAGATCGAGTGATCGCGGTCGCGTCGCTGGAACTCACTCGTCGAGGTTCAACGCGTCGAAAAACCGCCGCGAAAGTCGGCTGCCGACGAACTCGAGGAGTTCGTCGACGTCGTCGGCGTCGTCCGCGAACAGGCCGAGTTCGATCCGGCCGCCGGCCATGTCGTGGTGGCCCCCGACCGTTCCGAGCTCGCCGAAGCCGCTGGCGAGGGTCTCGCCGATGTGTACTCGTGGATCGATCGAGCGGGCGCTCAGTCTGATCGCCTCGCCGACGATCCCGTAGACCAACACCGTATCAACCCCCTCGAGGTTGAGCAGATAGTCCGCCGCCTGCGGGAGCGCATCCGTTTCGGCCGTCTTGCCGGCGCTTGCGACCAGCGACGACCCGCGGCGTTCGCGGCTCGCGATCGCCTTCCCGATCGCATCGAGGGTGCCCGGGGAGAACGCGCTCCCGTAGAGTTGCTCGAGCACGTCCAGTTCCGCGTCGGGATAGACCGTCAGGGCGGCCTCGTACTCCCGTCTGGTCGGCTCCCGGACGAAATCCAGTCGCTCGCGATGGAGCGCGAACAAAAGCGCCGACGCGAGCCGGGCGGTCAGTTCGACCTCGAGTTCCTGCAAGTACTCGACGAAGATCGTCGCCGTCGCGCCGTATTTCGTCCGGACGTCCTCGAAACGGGCTTCGACCGACGACCCGGGATGGTGGTCGACGACGATGTCCGGTTCGATACGCGCCGGCAGTTCGGTGTTGCCGCCGGGCTGGCTGTGATCGACGAACCCGATCCGCTCGTGGGCCTCGACATCGGTGTCGTCGATCGGTCGGAGGCCGATATCGAGCATGTTGACGAACGCCCGGTTTTGCTGGTGGGAGATCTCACCACCGTAGGCGATCGTGACGTCGTCGACCTCACGCGCCAGTGCGATCGCCTCGAGCGCGATCGCGCTTGCGAGACAGTCCGGGTCCGGGTTGTCGTGACAGACGATCGCAAGCGACTCGGTCGTCTCGAGGACGGACGCGAGATCGGCCGCACGTGACATATTCGGGATACGGGAACGAGACGCTTGAATCCCGCGTCGCGTCTCAGAGCCAGCCGTCGAAACGGCGCTGCTGGGGCCGTATCCTGTTATAGTGGATCGATGAACATCTTTGGTGTCGTTCCCACCACGGAATAATTCGGCTGAACGGCTGCAGACCGCTTCTCACGGGGGAGAAACGCGCCTCGTTATTCAATAGTCATACACATCGAGTTGGTTATGTTACGCCATGAACCCGAGCACGGAGACCCGACGGCGGTTCTTGCAGACGGTCGGCGGTGCCGGTGTGGCGGGTATCGCCGGTTGTTTCGACGGCGCGCCGGAACTGAGTGAATCGGCGGACGGGGACACGCGGACCGAACGGACCGACGAGGCGGCGGAGGGACTGCCGGCGGCGACGGCTGTCGACGTCGACCGGATCGCCCGGGATCCGACCGACCTCCCGCCGCCGGTCGACCGGGACCGGCCCCGCGAACACGAGGTGACGATCCGGACCGAGCGGGTGACCGCCGAGATCGAGCCGGAGGTCACCTTCGAGTACATGACCTTCGAG
>NZ_HG315684.1:148587-197762 GCF_000455365.1 Halopiger djelfimassiliensis | reverse complement strand
CCCCGTCAAGATCGTCGACCACGCACTCACACGGACGACTCGCCGGGGCGCGCTCGCCGAGATCGACGTCGAGGGAGAACCCACTCGCGACGTCTACGACGCGGACCCGTGAGCGGTTTCGGCTCGAGACCGACCCGCGTTCCGAACCGATCAGAACCATGCAAAAGGGTAAGCCGAAGCGACGAGCAGCTTTCATCGAGCGACCGCAAACTATGCACAATCCGATTCGACTGTCACGGGCGGCTGTTTCCAACCGTAATGTTCCCGGGCGGAACGCGCCAGCGGGAAACCGACCTCCCCACGTATGGCTCCGGCTATCGGGTGTCGGCCGATGACGGGGACCGATACCGATCGAATACGGGTTACGGTCACGGTTACCGACGACGAGTCGATCAGGGAGTTGATCGATTGCGTCGACGACGTCGTCGACGCGCGCGTCGTGTCCACACAGTCGCCCGATGCCGACCGTCGACCCGAATCGCTCAGGATCGACGTCCGCGACGTGACGCCCAAGCAGTGGGAAGCCCTCGAGTTGGCTTGCGAGCGCGGCTACTTCGATCGACCGCGGCGGGCAAACCTCGAGTCCCTCGCGACGGAACTCTCGATTTCGAAGTCGGCTCTGTCCCAGCGACTCCGGGCGGCCGAGGCGACGCTCGTCGGATCGGTGCTCGAGGCGACTCGCGAACGCGGCCTCAAAGAACGATCGTGAGCCGTTCCCAGTCGTCGCGATTCGATTTCCCGTGCCGTCATGAGCGACAGAACCGCCACCCCCGGACGACAGGCCGTTGATTTCTATAATTATACCATAATTTTTTACACCAAAACGTCCGATGTATTGAGTGGGTGTAACACCCATGTCAGAGTACGACATCGAAGAGGTCGACGACGACGAAGAACCGGCACTCCACCAACACCACAAGGTCGTCGAGTCCGACGACTGACGGCCCCGGACGATCCACGGCGACGCTACCGGGAGCCGGCCACCGACGGGACGGCGTCGGACCGGTAGCGCCCGTGGATTTCCGATTTATGAGTACCTGAACACGTGATATCCAACGCAAATGGACGTTAGAACGAACAACCTCGTGCAGTTCGACTGGAACGGAACGACCGAGGGTGCGATACGTGGGACCGTCGTCGTCGACGGAACGGCGACGACGTACGAACTCGACGGCGTCGATATCGTGGCGGTTCTCGAGTACGCGTTGACGGCCCGTTCGAAGGACGACATTCGAACGTTCGTCAGTGATACCCTCGAGAGCGACCCGAAGGCGGCGGACGACCTCCTCGAGACGCTGCTCGAGACCGGGTTCTTGCTGCCGAGCGATCACGAGAACTTCGTCGCGTATCGGCAGTGGATGGAAAAGGGCTGGCAGCGGGCGCTTTTCTATCACTTACGCACCCGTACGGCCGACGTCGACCGACCGACGGCGGCCGGCGAATCCGACGAACGGACGAGTCGGAGCGAAACGCGTCTCGAGCCCCCGTCCGTGACCGATCGTGATAGACCGCGTATCGACCTTCCCGATCCCGACGAACTCCCCGACGAGTCGCTTCGAACGGTTGCGCTGCGGCGACGGACCCATCGAAACTTCGGCGGGACCGAACTGGACCTGACGACGCTATCGACGGTGCTGTGGCATTCGTTCGACCCAGTACGGGAAGGCTTCGATCATCTCGAGGAAACGCCGCTTTCCGAGACCGAACCCGGAGCCATCCGGCGAGCGGGGTTGTGTGTCTATCCCGTCGTCCAGCGGTGTCGAGACGTTCCGCCGGGGGTCTACGGATACGATATTCGGGAACACACCTTGTACTTGATCCGCGAGTTCGACACCGTCGAAGCGGCGGACGAGGCCGTTACCGACGCTGCACACCGGCAGCGCCACCACGCCGATGCTGCCGTCTCGGTGTTTTTCGGTTCGGTGTTCGCCCACGATCAGCGGTGGTGTCCGAAACCCCGCGGGCTCCGGAACAGTTACGTTCACGTCTCGGAACACGCCCATCGGCTCATCCTCGTGGCGACGGCGCTGCGGTTGCGCAACTTCGTGACACCGGCGCTCAAAGACACGCGGATCGACGCGCTCCTCGGCGTCGACGGGGACGAGGAAGCGATCACGTATCTGGTCGCGATCGGTGAGTGAAATGGCGGGCTCCGATCGAGGTGAGCACCGATGAGCCGAGTCGTGGTCGTCGCCGGCGTCGGGCCGGGGCTGAGCGCTTCTATCGTCCGCGAGTTCGCCGACCACGGCTGGTCCGTCGGCTTGCTCGCCCGAACGACCGAGACGATCGACCCGCTCGCCGCGGCGCTCGAGGACGAGGGGACCGCGGCGTGTCCGGTTCAGGCAGACGTGACCGATCCCGCGGACGTAAACCGGGCGTTCGAGGAGATACGGGCGGAACTCGGCGTCGTCGACGTGCTCGTCAATCACGCGGCCACCGTCTACGCCGGCGGGGTTTCTGCCCTTTCCGCCACGCAGTTCGAGGAGATGTGGCGAGGGTGTGTCCTCGGCGCGTTCCGCTGTTCGCAGGCTGTCGTCCCCGCCATGCGCGAGCGAAACGACGGGACGATCATCTTTACCGGGGCCGACGCCGGAAAACGAGCCAGAGCGGATTCGGTCGGGTTCAGCAGTGCGAAGTTCGCCGTCCGAGGGCTCGCCCGCGGGATGGCGAAGGAGCTTGGTCCGGAGGGGATCCACGTCGCCCACGTCGTGCTCCACGGCGGAATCGACACGCCACGGACCCGTCGGGCGATGCCGGGCGTCGACCGGTCGTCGCTGCTCGACCCGGACGAGGTCGCGACGACCTACCGGCACCTCGCCCAGCAGCCGCCACGGTCGCGGACGACCGAAGTCGATTTGCGGTCGTCTTGAGCCGTGTTTCGTGGTCCTCGAGCGATCACTCGTTTACCTCGGTGCCGGTAGCGACGCCGTCGTCACAGGACCCGGCGGACGGAACTAACTCCGCCGGAACGGGCGATTCGACGGCGACGATGAGCCACAGTCCCGCGAGCATGGCGACGGTCATCATCGCAAGCATATTGATCGGCGACGTAACGTCGGCCAGCAGCCCCCCGAGGGCTCTGAAGCCGATCATGAACGTCATCGAGATCATCACGACCGTCGAGAGGATCGTCGCGCGTCCGATCGAATCGGCGTGATAGTTCAGGTACTGCTCCTGAAGCGGTTTGCTGACGTTTCGGGCGGCTCGACAGGCGACCAGAGCGAAAAGCGCGACGAGCGGATACACCGGGGCGACGACGAACAGGGAACCGATGAAAAGCGGAGCACCCAGAAACCACGACCTGATCCCGACGATCCGTTCGATCGCTCCCGAGAAGAAGGTGAGTGCCGCGGACACCAGAGAAAACCCCGCATAGAGCCAGCCGAGTTGCGCGATGGTGACGCCGACGCTCGTCGCCACCGGTTGCGTAAACGTCGCGACGAGGCTAAGATACGCCGTAAACAGCCCGCTGTAGACGACGAAGGCACGGAGACCCGGAACCGACAGGAACTCGCGGACGGCCGGGACCGCATCGAACGGGGTGAACGTCTCGGCGTCGGAACGGTCGCCGACCGACGTCGAGAGTCCCAGAACCGCCCCGATACTGAGGAGATAGAGGCCGGCGTTCCCGAGGAACGGGTACAACCAGTCGATCGTCGCCAGCCACGCTCCCAGCAGGGCCGTGATCGCACTCACCACTAGCTCGAACGCCTTCGCCCGGCCCTGGACCGCGGTGAACTGCTCGGCCTCGGAGGTCTGCGTCAGCGTATCGTACAACCACGCGGAGGCGACGCCGGATCGAAGGACGATCCCGATCGCCCACACGACGTATGCAACGAGGAAGCCGGAGAACGTCCCCGAGAGGCCGAACGAAAGCATGGCAACGATCGTCAGCAAACTCCCGGCGACGAGCATCGTTCGGCGACCCAGCCGATCGCCGAGATAGCCGGCAGGAACTTCGCCGAGTAACGTCGTGAGCGTAAAGAGCGCGGTCAGGAGGCCGACCGCCGAATAGGACAGGCCGCGATGCAGGACGTATTCGATAATGATGGGGGCGATAAACCCCTGACTCATCGTCGCCTGATAGAGGTAGTATCGCCGGACGTCGCTTCGAGCGCGGTCGACGGCCGGCGTGAACGGAGACTCGTCGAGCACGGCTTATTGATCGGTCGACAGTGTAGCGTAGGCGAGCAGCGGCTCATCGGCGTGCTCGAGACCGAAGAGTTCCTCGAGGTAGTCGTCGTCGAACTTGAAGCCGGTCATCGTCGACACCCCGTGTGCTCGAGCGGTGAGCCGGAGCGTCTCGAGGACGTGGCCGATATCGTGCAAGAGGACGCGGTACGTCCGTGGCTCTCGGTACCGCCACATGCTCCGTTCGACGACCGACGAACAGCCGATCAACGCCGCGGGATCGGCGTCGATACCCCATAGCAGGGGTTTTTCCGGAGCGGTATCCGAGAGGCGTTCAAGGGCGTGGTCTCGAACCGAGTAGTGATACACCCCGGCGGGAAGCGCCGCCCCGTCGAACACGGCCACGTAGCCCTCGGTCGGATGGCGTGCGCCGCCCGACGGCACCGGCTTCGTGAGCTTCGGCCCCTGATGTTCCGTCTGGAGGGTGCCCGTTTCCCCGAACGCGTAGAACAGGACCGCCGAGAGGGTCCGTTCGTCGAGCGTGCCGTCGGCCGGATCGGCACGCCCGAACAGCGACGTCGACAGCGCATCCGCGACGGATACCCGGTCGGCGTCCTCGGGCGACGGGAGTTCGATCCGCTCGTCGACGTCGTACTCCCTGTAGATGGCCGGCGGCTCCTCCTGTGCCCGGTATGTCTGCATGATCTCGGTTTCCATCCCCTCGATGTCTTCGTGCTCGGACTCCTCGACCGCCTCGTCGATGAACTGATAGTCGCGAACGTATTCGTGGTACTCAAGCGCTGGCTGCCACCCGTTCGCGTCCCACGCGTCGACCCGGCTCTCGCGGCGGTGTCCCGACCGGAGGAGCCCCGCCTCGACCAGTTGAGCGAAGAGATCGGCGGCCTCGTCGGCCGAGAGATCCAGCGTCTCCTGTAGCGTCGTCTCGATGCCGTCTCTGGAGCGGCCGCCGCCGAGTTCCGCGAGTCCCCGGAGGAGGTCGGCACTCGAGAGTTCGAACGTTCGGGTGGCGAACGGATCGACGGCCAACAGCGACGGCTCGTCCTTCCAGCCGGCCTGTTCGGTGGTGACGGACAGCAGTTCGTTCGGCCTGTATTCGTCACATTCTGTCATGAATCATTCATTCACGATGGGTAATATAATGGTTCTGGTGCGGATGGCGGATCGAACGGCAGGAACATGCCGTTCGAGCTAGGCGATCGGGTAGGATACCCCGGTCACGACGCCGACGACGAGGCCGAAGGTACTGGTCGTCATCAACGCGAAGTGCGGGGCAAACGCCTTCAGCGCTCGTCGTTTCGAGTCGGTCAGCACCGTCGCAACTTGCCAGGCGATCGCCCCGCTCCAGAGCACCGCGAGCCACAGCCAGCCGGTGACGAAGACCGACACCCACGCCGAGACGACCGACGGACTGGCTCCCGCGGGGAGCGACAGCGGAATCCCCAGTCCCTGCGCGAGAACGTTCACCGTATGGCCGCCGTTTTCCAGCAATCCCGCGATGACGAAATCCCCGAGTGCCCACATCAGGCCGAGCGGCGCGTAACTGAGTCCGAACTTCGTGAACGACGGTTCCCAGTCGACCCCGCTCCACGCGCTTGCCAGTTTGTTAGCGGCGGCGAACGCGACGAGCGCCGCGATCACGCTCGCGAGATAGGCCGTCGTCGAGACGAGCAGGCTCGGAAACCGCCCACTGAGGGCGGTCAGGATGGCGCTGCCCAGCACGAAGTTGATCGGAATCGAACCCCAGATGACGAGCGCGATGATCGCCTCGTCGACGAGCGGAATCCGTTCGGTGACCGCCTTGGCTCCGGGCCAGCGAAACCGTAGCTCCACGTCTTCGTCCGGCTGTTGTGACGTACACTTCATGCAGGCGGTACACCGGCGATCGGTGCTCAGGTAGTCGCTTTTGTACTCGAGCGTGGCGCACGTGACCCCGGTTTCCCTGTTCTGGGCGACCTCGAGCGGGGAGAACTTCGCGGTGACGCTCATGACGCCCGTGGCGGGACAGACGTACCGACAGAACGCCTGTCGCTGGTAGACGAGGCTCACGGCCACGGCGACCCCGACGATGGCAAGCCAGTAGTAGGGGACGCGACCGGGAGAGTACGAGACGCCGAGGTCGGCCATGCCCCACCGCGCGAGGATAAACGTAACCGCCGTCAGCGAGAGGATCGAAAGCTGCAGTCCGAAGACGGTTCGTTTCGACTGCGTGTACATCGGAAAGTGACGTCGAAGACCGAACCGCTGGGTGAACCGGACGATCGCCCCCAGCGGGCAGAAGTAACACCAGATCCGCCCGAAAAACAGGAGGCTGAGGATCATGATCGGTGCCCACCAGAACCCGAAGAACGCGACGCTCCCGAAGTTCCGACTCGGGTCCGTCGGTCCGACTGCGGCCCGGTAGATCGCGTAGAAGAACACCGCGACGGTGACCAGATTGACGGCGTGCTGTACGCGTTTGCTCGTGAACAGGAACCGAACGATCCTGTTATTCGTGATGGAAATACTCCGATCCGGGGACTGGTCCGCTGTCATCGTGCCAGCTTCCACCCGAGCAACTGTCAATCGTTTGGTGCGACGATCGAACGCTACGGGGCCGAGAGCATGTACATCTTTTATACTGGGGGATCTCACCCACGGGTATGCGAGACGCCTATCTCGTCGGCGCGGGGCAATCGGAGTACGGGGCGTTCCCGGAGGAGAGTTACCGATCGCTGTTCCGAACGGCCTTCGAGGCGGCCAGCGCCAGCGTTCCACGGGGGCTCGAGACGAGCGATATCGACGAGGCGTTCGTCGGCACGCTCGGAGTCGGCGGCCGGCAACTCGGCCTCTCGGGACCGGCCGTGACCGAACACGTCGGCCTCGACGGCGTCCCCTGTACGCGGGTCGAGAACGCCTGCGCAGCCAGCGGCTTCGCCGTCCGGCAGGCCGTGCAGGCGGTCAAGTCGGGGATGGCAGACGTCGTCCTCGCGGGCGGGTTCGAGGTCATGTCCGACACGAGTTCGGACGCGACGAAGTACTGGCTCGGCGTCTCCGGCGAGACCGAGTGGGAACGGCTCTCGGGAACCACCTTCTCCGGGGTCTACGCCCAGATGGCGTCGGTCCACATGGAGAAGTACGGCACCACGCGCGAACAGCTCTCCCGGGTCGCGGTGAAAAACCACGCCAACGGCGCGAAGAACCCGCACGCGCAACTGGGGTTCGAGTGCTCGCTCGAGGACGCCCGGTCGGCACCGGTCGTCGCGGACCCCCTGAACCTCTATCACTGCTGTCCGACCTCCGACGGGGCCGCGTGCGCGGTGATCGTCAGCGAGGACGTCGTTGCGGAGTACACCGCCGATCCGATCCGGATCGCCGGCGTTGGCGCTGGCAGCGACAGCGTCGGCCTCTTTCAGCGCGATTCCTACACCGGCGTCCCCGCGAGCCAGCGGGCGGCCGAAACGGCCTACGAGATGGCCGGTATCGGCCCCGACGACCTCGACTTCGCGGAGGTTCACGACTGCTTTGCCATCGCCGAACTGCTGGCCTACGAGGACCTCGGGTTCTGCGAGCGCGGCGAAGCCGGGCAGTTGATCGACGCCGGCACGACCGAACTCGGCGGCGACTTGCCGGTCAACACCTCGGGCGGGCTCAAATCGAAGGGCCATCCGATCGGCGCGACGGGTGCCGGACAGGTCGTCGAGGCGTTCAAACAGCTCTCGGGGACGGCGGGGGAACGACAGCTCGAATCCCCCGAACGCGGGCTCACGCACAACGTCGGCGGCAGCGGCGGTGCCGCCGTCGTCCACGTCTTCGAGAAGGACCGGGAGGTGAGCGCGTAATGACCGCCATTACCGGCGTCGGCGCGTACGCGCCGCGGTTCCGAATCAGCGCAGCGGCGTTCGAAGAAGCGTGGGGCCAGTTCCGGGCCGCCGGTATCGAGCAAAAGGCGGTCCCCGCGGCCGACGAGGACCCGCTGACGATGGGTTACGAAGCCGCAACGCGGGCGCTCGAGGCTGCCGACCGCGACGGAGCAACCGTCGACTGGCTCGCGTTCGCCGCCTCGCGCCCGCCGGTGGCCGAGACGGACCTGACGGCTCGCCTCGGCGCGATGCTCGCCGTTCCGGAGTCGGCGACCCGACACGGGTTTACCGACAGCACGCGGGCCGGAACGCGGGCGCTCCGTGCGGGGATGGACGCCCTCGGGACCGACGAGACCGCCCTCGTCGTCGCCGCCGACGCGCCGCGGGGCAGTCCGGACGACGACATCGACCACGCCGCCGGCGCGGGGGCCGCGGCGCTCGTACTCGAGGGCGACGGGCCGTCCGAAATCGTCGACACCGCCGAGTACGCGGCTCCGTACCCGGGAACCCGGTTCCGTACCACCGGGACGGAAGAGACCACGGGACTGGGCGTGACCCAGTACGATCGACACGCGTTCACCGAGACGATCGGCGGTGCCGTCGACGGCCTCGAGACCGACCCGGAACCCGACGCCGCGGCGATTCAGGCCCCCGACGGGAAACTCCCCTATCGCGCGGCGAGCGCGGCCGGCGTCGGCACCGACGAGATCCGGGCCGCCGCGACGGTCCACGAACTGGGCGACCTCGGCGCTGCGAGCGTCCCCGTCTCGCTGGCAAGCGCCCTCGCGGACGGCTCCGAATCCGTCCTCGCGGTCTCTCACGGCAGCGGCGCGGGTGCTGACGCCTTCGTCGTGGAGTCGACCGGCGACGTGCCCGCGAAAACGGCCCTCGAGGGGGACGATCCCCTCTCGTACGCCGCCTACCTGCGCCAACGCGGCGTCGTGACGACCGGACCGCCCGCAGGCGGGGGTGCGTACGTAAGCGTCCCCTCCTGGCGACGGTCGATCCCCCAGCGGTACCGCCTTGAGGCCGGCCGCTGTTCGGCGTGTGGCACGCTCTCGTTCCCGCCGGCAGGGAGTTGCGACGACTGCGGCGCGCTCGCCGAGTACGACCGCCTCGAGCTTCCGGGACGTGGCACTATCGAAGCCGTTACCACGATCTCACAAGGGGGTGCCCCGCCGGAGTTCGCCGAGCAGCAGGCCCGCTCGGGCGACTACGCGGCCGCGATCGTCGCGCTCGAGACCGGCCACGGGACGGAGACCGTCAGCGTCCCTGCGATGGGGACCGACGCCGATCCCGCGGCGTTTTCGGTCGGCGACAGAGTCGAGACGACGATTCGGCGGATCTACACGCAGGAAGGCGTCACGCGCTACGGATTCAAAGTCCGGCCCGCGGAGTAGCGCGGCGGGCCGGCGATTTCGACTACCCGTTTTTGGCGATCAGTTCCCGGTCAGCGCCTCGCTCGCCGGCGCGAACTCGATGGTCGTTCCGCGGTCCTCCTCGAGCGCGTTCTCGTAGAGCATGTACGCCGACGCGACGGTCTCGATGCCCGTTCCGCCGCTGTCGAAGACCGTGATCTCGTCGTCGCTCGTCCGGCCGGGCGCTTCGCCGGCGACGATCTCCCCGAGTTCGGCGTGGATGTCGTCCTCGCTTACCGCCCCCTCCTCGAGCGCCGTCAGGAACTCCCCCGAGTCGAACGTCGCCCGCTCCCGCAGGTCGGGGACGTACGTCGCCCGCTCGATCGTCGTCGTATCCAGTTCGCGCTTCTCGGGTGAGTACTGTCCCATCGCGGTGACGTGTGTGCCCGGCTCGAGGTCGTCGCCGTCGAAGACCGGCTCGCTGGCCTGCGTCGCCGTGATGACGACGTCCGCACCCGAGACGGCTTCCTCGCTCGAGTCGACCGCTCGGACCGTCGCTTCGAATTCGTCGTCGAAGTCGGCGGCGAAGGCCTCGCGGTTCTCGGGCGTCGGCGAGTAGACGCGAACCTCGTCGAAGTCCCGGACCGTCGCGGTTGCGTGGACCTGGCCGCGTGCCTGCGCGCCGCTGCCGATGACCGCGAGCGTGGCAGCGTCGTCGCGCGCGAGTTCGTCGACGGCGACGGCACCGGCCGCACCGGTTTTGAACGGGTTCATGCTCGCGCCGTCGAGGAGCGCGAGGGGTTCGCCGCTGTCGGCGTCGAAAAGCGGCGACATGAACCAGCCGTCAGTGGCACCGAAGCCGGCGCTATACATGTACCCACCCATCGCGCCGGTATCGGGAAGGATGGCGGCGTACGCCGTGAACATCCCCTCCGGATCGGCACGGAGGAACTTCGACCGCGGCTGGGCGGGCGCACCCTCGCCGCGCTGACGATACCCGTCTCGGACGGCGTCGACGTACTCGGCGGGCGTCGCGAGATCGCTAACGTCGCTACTCGTGAGAAACAGGGTTTCAGTCATACTCGACGGAAGGGAACGGAAAGGGGAAAAGACAGCGGTAGCAGAAAATCAGTCCGCATTAAGCGGCGGACGAGCGGACTGGGCCTCGTCGGAAACGTCTGCTGGCGTATTGACGAACATCGCATGTCCGATAATCGCCATCGCAACGAACGCCCCGATCGGCACCGCAGCCGTCAGCGACAGACCCACGAGCGTAAGCGCTGCGGTGATACCGAGCAGTGCGACTGGGATGAGGCCAAGAACAATGTCGTAATATCCAGTCATAATCTATCCAATAGTAGGACGAATAGCCATATAAGTGTTTCCCATAATCGGGCAATAGTAGATTCGTTTCTAATTCGTATTTGCAATGGTGGATTTCTATAACTTATCAGTGAATTATTTCACCAATACTTTGATCAAATATAACCCTGTTTAATTAAGGGCTGGATGGAATACGCAGGGAGATATTTCGACTGTCATGGGTGTATGTCCGACGAAAGCGGCGGAAAACAACTCGACTATTTCGTGACATCTCTCCCCTGTTACCGGGGGGATTCCGTTCAGGACGTGACGTAACTCGTGTAGCCGACCCGCCAGCCGACCAGAACGAGCAAGCCGAAGCCAGTGATCACGAGGCCGAACGGCCAGACTGCGCTCCCCTCGAAAGCCGGCGACGAGCGGAGGATGAGTCCGACGTTCGCCGCGGCGATCCAGACGACCGCCGTGGTTCGAGCCGCCTCCACTACCGACGTGAACCGTCGCGTATAGAGGCCAGAGAGCAGCGCGACGACGATCCAGCCGATCACGAAGGGTGTGATCGTCTCGAGCGACGCAAGCGGCGCACCGACCGTCTCGTAGTGGTGGCTCCGTCCGAAGAGGATCAACGCGGCGAGGATGCCAACGTCGACGAGGCCGAGCACCAGCGTTTCCCGTCCGAGAGCGCGCTCGTGACCACCGGTTCGAACTGCAGCGTCCATAGCGGATGATCCATCACGCACCCCTATTGGTGTCCCGGTTTGTCGCGGTGAACAGAGCCGGTCCGGCCGCCGAAATACGGTTGAAAGTCCGACAGTGGAGGAGGAGCCCGGCGACTGGCGTCGCCGAGCGCGCCCAACGGACGGAGCGGTTCGTGCGAGGGACGCCCTCGCACGGTCGTTCCCATATCGTCGCGACACTTCGTTATTGGCTGCTTTCAGGCGGGCGGACGACCGGCGTCGGACGACCGGGCTGCGGTACGGACGCGATAACAGCCGCTGGACTGTCGGTGGGACGCGCTACCCGTCAGTCCGGTCTCGAGCCGGTCAGCGGACGCTGTCCTCCCGGCGGACGTATCCGATGGTTCCGGGGTTGAAGTAGTAGGTCGAACCGCAGTTCTCGCAGGTGGCCGAGAGGAGTTGTCCGTGTCGGTGGAGTTTCCAGAGTTTCGTCTGGTCTCGCTCGATCGCAAGCGTGACCGGGTGGTCGCAGTTCGGGATCGTACACGGGAACCGGATGTACCAGTTCGGAACCGAAAGCGCACCAAGCGGCGCGAGTTCGCTACGAAGTCGACAGAGGAGATTGAAGATCGTCACCGAGGGGTTTTCCCGATCGATCTTCACGCCCTCGACGTCGCTGATGAAGCCGCCGCGGTGGTGCTCGTCGTCGTAGAGGGGCAACACGGGGATCCCCTTCGCCAGCGCGTAGCCGGTCTCCTGGTTAACCCACTGGCTGTTGGACGCACGATCGGTCAACACCGCGACGACGATGTCGCTGTTGGCTAGTCGTCCTTCGAGGCGCTTGCGCGAGCGTCCGGACTCGACCTCTTCGAGCGCGATGTGGACGCCGAACGGGAAGTTCTTGACCGTGGAGAACAGTTCCTGCACGAGTTCGAGGTCTCCGGGGGCATGCGAAACGAAGACCTGTTCTCCGGTCATACGATAATCTAGAGAAAAGAGGAGAGTGAATCATTATAAAGACTGCGAGGTAAATATCTCTATGTGTACGCGGCTACCCGTCGCTCGACGGGGATCGAACCGTCTCGAGAACGCGCCGTGAGAACTCCACCTCCGAGAGGCCGTCGGAAAGTCGATCGAACCACTCGCGCTCGACGTGCCAACACCCGCGTTCGTCGCCGTCGGTCGTCAGCGACGTCGCCTCGAGCCTGCCCGGTCGCCAGTCCCGTTGCTCGGCGACCGCAAGCACCGTCCGGAGCACCGCCCCGACCTCGTCGCTCGTGACGGCGGGCGTCTCGGCGACGGTCTCGTACTCGAGGGCGATTCCGGCACCGTCGACGATCGGCGACTCGTCGCAGGCGTCGGAACCGTGTGGTTCGTCGGTCAGCCGTGTAACGCTCGTCACGTAGATCCCGTGGCTCATCAGCCGATTCTCGAGCGCGACCGCCACCGGCCGCTGGTCGGTCATACGACGTCTTCGAGGGGGCGGCTGAAAAACACGCGGTCGAACCGTCCGTTCGACTTCGCTCAGAGCGGGTCGACGAGATCCTCGAGCGCGGCGCGGGGGTCGTCGGCTTTCGCGACGCCGCTTGCGAGCAACACGCCCTCGGCACCGAGGTCCCCGGCGGCGACGACGTCGTCGCCGGTGCTGATCCCGGCCCCACAGAGCACCGAGACATCGGGATCGACGTTTTCGGCCGCCCCGACGGCGTCCTCGACGATATCGGGGTCGGCCTGACTGACCGGCGTTCCCGTCCCGATCAGTTCCGGCGGCTCGACGGCGACGGCGTCGGGGCCAAGCGCCGCGGCGGCACCGATCTGGGCCGGGTTGTTCGCACAGACGACGGTCTCGAGGTCCGCCCGGTTGGCCGCCCGGACGGCACCGTCGATGGTCGCCAGTTTCAGTCGCCGTTCGGAGTGGTTGATCAGGGTTCCGACCGCACCGGCATCCGCGACGGACTCGGCGAGCGTGTGGCCGGTGTTGCTCCCGTGCTCGATGGGATCGACGTGCTGGGCCCACGTCTCGACGCCGGTCTCGGCGACGCGTTCGATGTGGGCCGCCTGTGGCGCGACGGCCAGCCGGGCGTCGGTCGTTTCGTCGACGTCGCGGACCGCCTCCGCGACCGCGATCGGATCGCACGGATACGTCTTCAGGTTAACGAGAACGAACATAGGAGAGAAGGCCGTCCCGGGATAGAAATAGCTTGCGAGTCAGTGATGTCGGTATCGGTCGAACCCGGAATTGCCTCCCGGCCCGTCCGTCGAACGGCGGGACCGACTGGACGGTGACAACGACGCCGACGCCGATCAGTCCTTGCGCTTGACGACGTCACCGAGGGTATAACTGCCCGAGGAGGAGCCGCCGGACCACTCCGAATCCTCGCCGGAGCTTCCTTCGGCGCTCAGGTCGATCTCGAGGAACCGCTCGAGTTTGGACTGGACGCGGTCGCTCGGGAGGGTGTCGCCGCGTTCGATCTTCCGGATGAGACTCGCCTTCTCATTGAGCTCGTTCGCGAGGTCGGACTGACTGAGTCCGTTCTTCTCGCGGGCCGTCCGAACGCGCTCGTCGTAGTCGGTCGCGAGCTGGTCCATGTCGTCGAACATGTCCGAGCGGTGCTGCGAACCCGACGACGAACTCGCAGTGCCGCTCGACCCCCCGGACGATCCCGACGCCGTCGACGTGCCGCTCGAACCCCCGGACGATCCCGACCCGGTCGAGTACTTGGTCGACGTGCTCGAACTCGAGGACTGCGTGACTTCGGTTCCGAAGTCGGTGCAGTTCGCACAGACGTCGAGCTGCGCACCCTCGACTTTGATGGTCTTCGGGGACGACGTCTCAGCGCCACACATCTCACACTGAACCATGCGAGAATCTATATCGCGGCGGGTGATAAACCATGCGGCGAGAGTCCGCCACGAAAGCGGTTTCAGTCGAGGGCCGACCAGGCGTAAGCGAACCGCTGGAGCGCGGTCAGGTGCCCGACGGCCGCGAGGAACACGAGCAGCCAGCCGATCAACGTGAGCCCGCCGTACTCGCCGGGAATCGGGTACGCGAGGAAGCCGACGATCCCGATGATCGCCAGCCGGTCGGCCCGCCCGACGAGACCGCCGTAGACCCGATCGAGGCCGACGGCCTGTGCCTGCGTTCCGAGATACGAGGTCAACACGACGCCGGTCACCGCGAGAAAGCCGAGCAGGTAGTCCGCGACGCCTGCGGCCAGCCCGCCGATGATGACGATGTCGGCGTACCGATCGAGAACGTGATCGAGCAGATCCCCGGCGGCCGACGCGACGTCCTGTCTGCGAGCGAGCGCGCCGTCGACGATGTCGAGCCACCCGTTGAGAAACACCAGCGTCGCCGCCGCGACGTACCAGATCGGGTCCGCTCGACCGCCGAGGAAGAACCCGACTGCGGCGAGGACGGCCATTCCGAACGCGAGGACGCTCACCCCGTTCGGAGTCAGTCCGGCGCGGTCGAACCCCTTGACGAACGGGTCGAGGAATCGGGAAACGTACGGCCGGAACTTATCGAGCGTCATCCGAGATACCCCACGAAGTCGACCGCTCCGGCGCTTGGCGCTCGCTCCCCCGTGATGACGGCCTCGAGTTCGTCCGCAACCGCGTCGGGATCGCGCTCGGTCGTCTCGATCTCGTAGACCGACTCGAGCCCGTGGGCCTCGACGGCCTCCGAGAGGATGACATCGAGCGCCTCGCTTTCGGCGTTCTCGCGGGCCTTCGCCTCTGATTCGCCGCGTTCTCGGAGGCGATCCTCGAGCGTCTCCGGATGGCACCGAAGGACGGCAACGCGGTCGGCCTCGAAGTGGTGGGCGAGGTGTGACTCGATGACGGCGTCGTCCCGCCCCTCGAGCCGTTCCGCGAGGGCGTCGAGGTCCGCGACCTTGCTCTCCCGCTCGGCGTCGACCTCGGTGTATAGCCCTTCGTCTTCGAGCACCTCGTTGAGGTGGACGACCTCGAGCGCCGGCAGCGAGTCGTCGGCCTCGAGTCGGGACGCGAGCCGTCGGGTCGCGGTCGTCTTCCCGGTGCCCGGCGTGCCCGTCACGACGAGTCTCACGTGTCGGGCACCTCCGTGTCGGCGCTTTCGTCGGCATCGACGGCCGCCGGTTCGTCGCGGTCCGCGAGAACGTCGTTTATCGTCTCGACCGCCCGTTCGGTCTCCGCCTCGGTGCCACACGTGATCCGAACACAGCCCGGCAGTCCGAAACTCGTACAGTCACGGACGATGACGCCCCGTTCCTGCATCTCCTCGGCGACGGCGGTGGCATCGCCGACGTCGACGAGCACGAAGTTCCCCTCGCTGTCCCAGACGTGGGCATCGATCTCCTCGCACATGGACGCACGGGACTCGCGGACCGTTTCGACGGTGCGTTCGACGTGTTCGTCGTCCTCGATGGCGGCGAGGCCCGCCCGGCAGGCGAGTTCGCTCGCGGCGAAGGGCGTGTTCACGCGGGCGTAGGCGTCGGCCCATTCCTCGGGGGCGACGGCGTAACCGAGCCGAACGCCGGCCAGTCCGTAGGCCTTCGAGAACGTCCGCAACACGGCGACGTCGTCGCGAGAATCGAACCCGTTCCGACCCTCGAGCAGCGAGACGGCGCTATCGCGGTCGGCGAACTCGCCGTAGGCTTCGTCGACGACCAGCAGCGTCTCATCGTCGGTCGCGTCGGCGAGTGCGGCGATCTCCTCGAGCGGAATGGTCGATCCAGTGGGGTTGTGCGGGCTCGTGAGATAGACCAGCCGATCGCCGTCGTACGCCGAGCGGACGGTTTCGGCGGTCTGGGCGAAGTCGTCCTCGCGCTCGAGCGCGTACTCGCGGACGCCACCGTGGTGGAACCGGGAACTCATTCCGTAGTACGCAAAGCCCGGCGTCGGAACCAGCGCCGTCTCGCCGGGCTCGAGCGTGGCCCGCGAGAGGTAGTCGATCGCTCCGTCCCCGCCGTTTGCCAGCCAGATCTGCTCCTCGTCGACGCCCCAGCGGTCGGCAAGCGCCGCGGTGAGGTCCGCGTGGGCGGCTTTCGGATAGGAACTGGCGCTCGAGGCGGCCTCGCGGATCGCCACGGCGGCCGCCGGCGACGGCCCGTGTGGGTTCTCGTTCGAGGCGAGTTTGACGAACTCCGAGGGATCGCGCCCGAGTTCGCGGGCGACTTCCTCGATGCCTCGACCCGCCTCGTAGGCGACGTGATCGGACAGGTCGCGCGGTTTCATACGCCAATCCTGTTGCCGGTGGCTCTTAAGGGTGCTTACCTGTCTTCGATCGTGGATCGGGACGGCGACGACGGGTCGCCTCTCAGCGCTTCGCGTTAGGACGACTGAAGTGACTCCACGCGCTCGAGCGTGTCGGCGTCGGCGGGGGCTTTGTCGTGGCGGACCCCCACAAACCGCGGGAACCGCAGGGCATAACCGGCGGAGTAGGTCGGCGAGGTCTGGATCTCCTCGTAGCCGACCTCGAAGACGACCGCCGGCTCGAGTTCGACCGCCTGTCCCTCCTCGGCGGCGATGTGGGGTTCGAGCAACTCGGTCAGTTCGGCGAGTTTCTCGTCGGTGATGCCGGTTGCAACCTTGCCGACGGTCTCAAGCTCGTCTCCGTCGCGGACTGACAGCTCGAAGGTGCCCAGATACGTCGCCCGCCGGCCTTCGCCCCACTCGGCACCGGTCACCACGCAGTCGAGGGTTTCGACGTCGGGTTTGCGCTTGCGCCAGTGTTTGCCCCGGCGGCCCGGCGAGTACGTCGACTCGGGATCTTTGAGCATGATCCCCTCGTGTCCCGCTTCGAGCGCGTCGGCGTCGATCGACTCGATCTCGTCCGGGTCGTCGGTCAGCCAGAGCAGGGACAACCCCTCGACGGGTTCCGGGTCGGCGTCCGCGGCGTCGGTCAGGACCGCCTCGAGTCGCTCGTGTCGGGACGTCAACGGCTCCCCGAGCAGATCGGCCCCGTCAGCGTGCAGACAGTCGAAGAAGACGGGGCGAACGGTGACCTCCTCGCGGGCTTTCGCGACGTCGTGTTTTCGCCGGAACCGCTTGAGGACCTCCTGAAACGGGAGCGGGTCGCCGGCCTCGTCGACGGCCACCACCTCGCCGTCGAGGATCGTCGGCACGTCGAGCGTTTCGGCGGCGAACTCGACGACCTCCGGAAGCGCGTCGGTAACCTCCTCCATGTTCCGCGAGAAGACCCGCGTCTCCGCGCCGTCGGCCGTGGGATCGTGGTGCAACTGGATCCGTGCCCCGTCGTATTTCCACTCGACGGCGGCGGCGTCCCACTCCTCGATCGCGTCGGTGACGGTGCCCGCCTGGGCGAGCATCGCCTGCACGGGGCGGCCGATCTCGAGGTCCATCGCGTCGAGTCCGTCGACGCCGGCCTCGTCGGCGATGCGGGCGACCTCGCCGTAATCGTTCGAGACCTGCAGCGCGCGCTCGACGTGCTCGACGGGGACGTCGAACGCGTCGGCGGTGGCATCCCTGACCGTTCCCTCGCCGACGCCGATGCGCATCTCCGAAAGGACGAGTCGGGCGAGGTATCTCGCTTCGGCGCTCGAGCAGCGATTGAAGAGCCCGAAGAGGAGGTCGATCTTGCGGTCCTGGCTGCCCGACCCTTCGGCCGCTGCAAGCTCCGTCAGCGTCTCGTAGACCTCGCGGACCGTGAGGGCGTCCGAGTCGCCACCGCCGGTGAACGCGCCGAGCCCCTGCTGGCCGCCGAAGTCGTAACTCGCAGCCACGTCGCCGATCTCGCCGATCTCAGCGAGGCGGTCCTCCACGTCGTCGGCGTCGACGTTCGTACCCGCCGCGCGTGCGATCGCCTCGTAACACGTCGTCGGACCGATATCCAGCGTCGTCGAGTCCCATGCCGGAAAGACCCGGCCCTGGACGAACCGGGCGACGATCTCGACGGTTCGCGGGTCCCCGTCGTCCGCGGCTCGGCCGCTCCCGTCGGCGGCCGCCTCGAGCAGGTCCCTGACGTGGGCGACGACCTCGAGATCCGCGGGCTCGGCTTCGATCGTCCCGGCGCGGTCGGCGAACGTGGCGAACTCCATCGGGGGTGTGTATCGCCGGGGTGCCTAAAACGGTTCTGAGACGCGGTGGGTGGTGGCCGCCAGCGCCGGAGTGCTCTGGTGGAGACAGCTGTTCGACGTCCACTCGAGGACGACCTTTCAAGGCAGTTGAGCGCACACACGGACGTATGCCAGAGGAGGAGCTCGCCGCACGGGTCGCGGAGGTACTTTCGGTCGACGCCGATGGGTTCCGCGAGCGGGCCGAGGCGGACGCCGAGGTGATCAAAGACGCCGTCGAGGACGGCGTGTTCGACAATCCGCAGGCGATCGTCGGCCTCGAGTACGAGTTCTACGCGGTCAAGGCCGACGACTGTGCGCTCCGGCGGGTTCCGCGTCGGCTGCTCGAGTTGATCGGCTTCGAGAAGGAACTGGGGTTGCACAACGCCGAGATGACGACGAGCCCGCAGCCGCTGAACGCCGACGGGCTGACCGCACAGGAGGCGGAGGTCAAGGCCAGGCTCCGGACGGCGCTTGACGTGACCCAGTCCGAACGGATGCGGCTGGTCAGCGACGGGCTCTGGACGATTCCGCCCGAAGGCGAGGACGCGACGACCTACCTCACCGACAGCGTCGAGCGAACGACGGTAAGCGCCGACGGTGAGGAACGGCCGATCCGGGTCGCGACGAACATGAGCGACTCGGCGCGCTACCACGCGATGGCAAACACCGATCGGGCCCGGGCCGCGGGCATGTGCATCGACGCTCCGCACGTCTCGCTGGAGGCCGACACCGTCATGCCGGAGAGTCTCATCACGTCGATCCAGCCCCACTATCAGGTGCCACACGCGCCCGATCTACCCGACTACTTCAACTACGCGGTCCGCGTGGCGGGGCCGCTTCTTGCGCTCGGTGTCAACTCCCCGTTTTTCCCGCCGGACTGTTACGACGACGCGACGCCGGAGGCAGTCCTCGCGGACGCCTGGATGGAACACCGAATCAGCGTCTTCGAGACCGTGTTGAACGATCCCTCGACCGGCGACGGCAAAGTTCGCTTTCCGAAGGACCTCGAGACCGTCGAGGAAGCGATCGATCGGATCGCCGCCGACGAGACGATCGTCCCGATGCCCGTCGAACCCGGCGAACGGTTCGACGACAGGTTCCCACACTTCCGGCGCAAACACGGGACCTACTGGCGGTGGGTTCGGCCGGTCTTCGGCGGACCGACCCGGTCCGCCGCGAACGCCCGCATCGAGTTCCGTCCGATCCCTGCCCAGCCGACGGTCCGGGACTCCGTGTCGTTTCTCGCGGCGTTTGCCGGCCTGATGGAGAGCTTGACGCGACTCGAGCATCCCGTCCTCGAGCTCGACTGGCAATTCGCCCGCCAGAACTTCTACGCCGCGATGCGTGACGGGCTCGAGGCCGAGTTGCGCTGGATCACGAACGACGGCAAGGAGACGACCGACCGCCTCGCGCTGTACGAGGACCTGCTCGCCCATGCCGAGGACGGCCTCACCAGCCGCGGGCTGACCGACGAAGAGGCCGCGAAGTACCTCTATCCGCTCCGGCGGCGCGTCCGGCAAGGAGTGACGCCGGCCCGCTGGAAACGTAGTCTCGTTCGGGACCGGATCGAGGCGGGCTCGGATCTGGCCGACGCCATCGAGACCATGCAACGCCGGTACGTGCGCCGCCAGCGGGAGACGCTGCTCGAGGGGAGTTTCGCGGACTGGATCGGCGACTGACGGCCGTCCACGGCGTTCGCCTCGTCCGCCGCGGCCGTCGGCCGCGCGAACGTGTTCGTGTGACGGGTGCCCACGCAAGATACTTACCTGACTGGCCGGTCAGTTAGAACAGGAACTGACTGGACGGTCAGTCAAAGACATGAACGAGACGACCGACGAACTCATGGATGCGACCTACGCGGCGCTTTGCAAGCACGGGTACGCGTCGCTTCGGATGCAGGATATCGCGGATGAATCATCGAAGAGTAAAGCCGCCCTTCACTACCATTACGAGAGCAAACAGGACCTCCTCTATTCGCTGCTCGACTATCTCACCGCGTCGTTCGCCGAGCGGATCGAGACGCTCGAGGGGGAGACGCCGATCGAGCAGTTGCTCTCGTTGATCGAAACCTACCTCGGTCCGGAAGAAGAGGATTCCCGGCTCGAGTTCCGAACGGCGCTGCTCGAGATCAAAGCACAGGGACCGTACGACGAGCGGTTTCGAACCGAACTCGCCGCGTTCGATCGACTGTTACACGACCGGTTTCGATCGCTGCTCGAGGCGGGTCAGGATCGCGGACTCGTCCGGGAGGGGATCGATCCGGACGAGACGGCCGATTTCCTCGTGACCGTGCTCAACGGCGCACAGGCCCGACACGTCGCGGTCGACCACTCCACGGATCGGACGCGGGCCGCCCTCGAGTCGTACGTTCACGACCACCTCCAGACGACGACCGCGCCGGAGGTCGGTCTGGAGTGAACGTTCGCGAACACCTCGAGACGATCTTCGTCTCGCCGGAGGAGCTCGATCTCACCACGGGCGGCATCGCGAAACCGCTCGTGTACCTTTCGATACCGCTTATCATCACGAACCTCCTGCAGGTCGCCTACAACCTCGCGGACACGTTCTGGCTCGGCCAGCACAGTACGACCGCGCTCGCGGCGATCAGTTTCGCGTTCCCGATGGTGTTTTTCCTCATCGCGCTCGCGCTCGGCGTCTCGGTCGCCGGGAGCGTCCTCGTCGCCCAGCACACCGGTGCCGGGAACGACCGGGAGGCCGAGTACGCCGCCTCGCAGACGGTCACGTACTCGATCATCGCGTCGGTCGTCCTCGGAGGCATCGGCTACCTGTTCATCGAGGACGTACTGGCCGTACTCGGGACGTCCGACGACGTCGCGCCGCTTGTCACTGCCTACATGGAAGTGTACTCGCTCGGACTGGTCGCCGTCTTCGGCTTCCTCGTCTTTCTCGCGCTCATGCGGGGCTACGGCGACACCGTCACGCCGATGCTCGTGATGTTCGGGTCGGTCGTGCTCAACATCGTCCTCGACCCGTTTCTCATCTTCGGGTTCGAGAACAACCCGCTGTTCGGCTATCTGGGACTTGGCGGACTGGAAGCCGAGCTGTTGGCCTCCACGGGGTACGCCGGATCCGGCGTTGCAGGGGCCGCCATCGCGACGGTCTTTTCGCGAACGCTCGCGTTCGCGGTCGGCCTCGCGATCATGTTCCGTGGCACCCACGGCGTCCGGATCCGCCTCGAGCAGCTGCGCCCGGACCTCGAGTACGCCAGACGGTTCGTCGACATCGGGACGCCGGCCTCGATAGAGGGGACCGCGCGGGCGCTTTCGATCAATCTGTTGTTGGTCATCATCGCGTCGTTTCCCGACACGGTCGTCGCGGCGTTCGGCATCGGGACCCGGGTGTTCTCGGTCATCTTCCTCCCCGCGATCGCGTTTTCACAGGGGATCGAGACGATGACCGGCCAGAACATCGGGGCCGGCAACCTCGATCGCGCCGAGCGGACGAACCACTTCGGTGCCAAGGTGTTGTTCGTGGCCCTCACGGGGCTCGGAGTGATCGTATTCGCCGTTGCGGACCCGATCGTCTCCGTGTTCACGTCCGATCCCGCTGTCGTCGCCGAAGGGGCGACGTTCCTCCGGTTTACCGCCCTCACGTTCGGGTTCATGGGCGTTGTGCGTGCCTACAGCGGCGGCTTCCGCGGGGCCGGCAAGACGCTCATCGCGGCGGCGATCTCCGTGCTCACGCTCGGCGTGATCCGGTTTCCCCTCGCGTGGGTCGGATCGTCCGTCATGGGCTCGACCGGGATCTGGCTCTCGTTTACGATCTCGACCCTCATCGGCGGCTGTATCGCCTACGCGTGGTTCCGATGGGGAACCTGGGCCGATCCGGATCTCGACGGCCGGTCCGGTGCGGTTTCGGGCGAGAGCGTCGGTGCCGACGACTGATCGGTCGCCGGGAGCCGGTCGTTGGGCCGCGGCTGGCCACAAGTGATTAAGTATCCTCGGGCGAGAGTGTCGAGTATGGTAACCTTCCTCTCCGGTGGCACCGGAACGCCGAAGCTGTTAGACGGCGCTGGGGCCGCGTTCTCGCCGGAGGAGACAACGATCGTCGCCAACACCGGCGACGACATCGAACTCGGCGGGCTGTTCGTTTCGCCGGACGTCGATACCCTGTTGTTCCAGGGCGGAGGTGTCCTCGACCGCGAGACGTGGTGGGGAATCGACGGGGATACCCACCGGACGAACGCGGCGCTTTCGGACATCGCGTCGGCCGCTGGACTCCCCGAGGGGCCGAAGTATCTCCCCGAGGAGAGACAGACCGCAGGCCGGGACCTCGCCGACTGGCGTCGGTTCTCCGGCGTCGCCGAGTTCATGACGATCGGCGACCGTGACCGGGCCGTCCACATCACGCGAACCAGCCTGCTCGATCAGGGGTACACGCTAAGCGAGGTGACCCAGCGGCTCGCCGACGCGTTCGGACTCTCCGTCGATCTCCTCCCGATGAGCGACGACCCCGTCGCCAGTCTCGTCCACACCGACGACGGAATGATGCACTTTCAGGAGTACTGGGTCGGCCACCGCGGCGAACCCGACGTCGAGAACGTCGAGTTCCGCGGCTCGTCGTCGGCCGAGCCCGCACCCGGCGTCCTCGAGGCGCTCGAGGACACCGTCGTCATCGGGCCGTCGAACCCCGTTACGAGCATCGGGCCGATGCTTGCGCTTCCGGGCGTCGCCGACGCGCTCGCCCAGACGACGGTCGTCGCGGTCTCGCCGTTTCTCGGCGACGAAGCCTTCTCCGGCCCGGCCGAAGACCTGATGGAGGCCGTCAACGCGGATCCGAGCACCGCGGGGCTGGCGACCGCCTACCCGTTCGCGGACGCCTACATCGTCGACGAGAACGACGACGTCGAGTTCGATCGACCGACCATCCAGACCGACATCAAGATCGACTCACCCGCGGATGCCAAACGGGTGATCCGCGCGATCGACGAAGCGGTCACCATCGTCAGCTGACCATGTTTACCCCTCCGCTCGCGCTCGCGAGTCTCAGCGGCGAGGCCGACGCCGACTGGGCTCGTGCCGGCTCTACGTACGCGGGCGCCGCGTTCCTCGGCGGAATCGCCATCGACGAGGACGCGCGAGCGGCCGCACGAGAACTCGTCGAACGCGAACGCACCGAGTTCCTGCCGGCCGACCCGATCGCGTTTATCGATCGCCAACTCGCCGCGCTCGCGGCCGCCCCCCTCCGGCCGGCGGTTAACGTCCGCAGCGCGACCGTCGAGCCGGTCGAAACGGCAGCGCGCGTCTGTCGCGACCACGACGCCCTGCTCGAGATCAACGCCCACTGCCGACAGGACGAACTGTGTGCGGTCGGCTGCGGCGAGACCCTCTTGCAGGACGACGACCGGCTCCGCCGGTACGTCGAGCGGGCGGCCGACACCGGAGCCACCGTCGGCGTGAAAGTTCGCGCCGAGGTTCCCGGCGTCGACCTGCCCGCCCTCGCTCGCACGCTCGAGGCCGCCGGCGCGTCGTTCGTTCACGTCGACGCGATGGACTCCGAGTCGGCGGTCGCCGATGTCGTCGACGCGACGACCCTGTTCGTGATCGCCAACAACGGCGTCCGCGACGACGAAACCGTCCGGGAGTACGTCGAGTACGGTGCCGACGCCGTCAGCGTCGGCCGCCCGAGCGATGACCCGGTCGTCCTCGAGCGCGTTCACGAGGCGGTGACGCGACGGCTCGGACACGCGGCAAACCCCTGAGCCGAACCGGCCGGTTCGGCCCGCCGGTCGAACGACCACGAAAGGACTATTCGACGGGCCTCCCTGAATCCGGGCATGAGCCTCGACGACCTCACCGACGAGATTCAGGAATCGTACGCCGACTTCGGCGACGAACTCACCGTCTCGCTCGACCGCGAGACCCGGAACGAACTCGCGTTGCTCGAGACGGCGCTCGAGCCCGAGGAGACGGACGAACTCGTCCGTCGGGCGATTCACATGCTCTTTCAGACGAGCGTGGAGACGGGGAACCTCGATTTCCACCTGCGATCCGGTTTCGACGTCACCTACGACGAGTACCTCTCGGGGATGACCTTCGAGGAGATGACCGGCGCGGACCAGTATCCGACGATGGACGACGAACGCCGCTACCAGTTCTGAGTGGACCCCGGCTCCAGCGTCGCTTTCGACGGGTGTGCGATCGCTTCTCCCATGTGTTCTAGCACCAATGGAGAACTACAGTCGCCTAATAGGTGCGCTTATCCGCGCTCGACGCTGTGAAGCGGTATGGCTATCAGTCAATCACCGGCCGACGACGAATCGGATCTCGAATACACCTGTCCCGAGTGCTCGGGAACGCTTGGGTACGAATCGTTCGCGTGCGCCGACTGCGGGTTCACGCCCGCCCACGGTGCCGACTAGCGCGCACTGAGACGGCTCCGTTGTTGGCTTCGACGATCTCTCGGTCCGTGTGTCGCTCCCGTTTCTTCCGCCGCTCGGAGTCGGTTCCCGCCTGCTATTTGCAGTTCTCCCCCGACGGGAGCGATGTGACCATCGACACGGTAGCGAAACGACTGCTTGCGGGTACCGAAGCCGACTGAAACCCGAAAAGAGTCCGTAGCGGTCAGTCGTCGATCGGTGCCGCACTCGAGAGCGCCTCGTCGATCTCGGCTTCCTCCATCTTCTCGACGAGGGCCTCGATGACGTCCTCGCGTTTGCCCTTGACGAACTTGATCGAACCGACGACGAGGTGACCGCCGCCGGAGACGCCGCCGCCGGGGACCTCATCCTCGAGTTCCGAGACCATCTGCGGGATGTCGAGTCGGACGCCATCGGAGCGCAACACGGCGAAATCGGGACCGTAGCCGACCGTGATGACCGGATCGCCGGTTTCCTCGATCTTGCGGTCGTGGATCTCGCCGGTGGTCTTGCCCGGCGCGGGATAGGTAAAGCGGTGAGCGTAGTTCTCCACGTCGATCCGGTAGAGGTGAGCGCCGTTGTCTAACTCCTCGTGCTCGAGGTGTGGCGTGGCGGCCGCCAGTTGTTCGTCGACCTCCTCGCGGGCGCGCTCGGCGAAAAAGGAGACGAGTTCGCGGTGGCGCTGCTCGTCGTCGCTGTCGATCTGGAGCAGGTCCTGAATCAGCTGGTCGCCGGGGTTGTAACGCAGCCAGAACGCGGCGTAGTCGAGCGCTTCGCTGACGTCCTGCAGGCGGGTTTCGTCGTACCCCTCGTCGGCGGCGAGTTCGAGGTAGTCGTCCATGGCGTCGGCCTTCGAGCGGTCCGAGAGACCCGCGACGGCGGGGACGTGGCGCAGTTCCTCCGTCAGGTCGGGGTAGATCATCCGCGCGAGTTCCACACAGCACATCCCTGTCGTGATACGGTAGTCCTCGTCGTGGAGGTAGGGATTGACGTGGGCGTCGAGCAGGTCCTCGACGGCGTCGGGGTCGGGATGGTGGTGATCGACGACCGCGATCGGGATGTCGTAGTGGGCAAGCGTCTCGTAGGCCGGAACGTCCTCGGCCGTCGACCCGTTGTCGAGCATGAGCAACAGCGGCAGTTGCTGGCCGTGCTTCTCGCGATCCTCGAGCGCGAAGTTGAGATCCCGGGTCGCGTCCTCCATTTCGTAGAACGGGGCCTTGGCGGGCAGTCGCTTGATGAGATGCCGCGGCGCGTCGGCATCCTCGTGGACCTCGGCGATAAACCGCTCTAAGGCGATCTGGACGGGGACGGCGGCGCACATCCCGTCGCCGTCGGCGTGGTGGCGCACGCGGATGGGCCGTCCCTCGAGGACGGTCCGACGCAGCAGTTTCGCGACCTCCCTGAGGTTGGGTCGGAGCTTCTCGAAGGCCGGCCAGTCGATCAGCGGGTCGACATCGTGGGGTTCGGCGCGGGACTCGAGGGCCGTCTCGAGGCGCTCGCGGGCGTCATCGGCGTTTTCGCCCTCGAGCGTCGAGAGACCGTCGACTTCGATCTGGAGCGTGTTCTCGCGGTACTCGGGCGTGCCGGTCACGCGGACGACGTCGCCGACCTCGATCTGTGGGTAGGCGCGGACCCCGGCCTCCTCGAATGCGGCACAGGGAACGACGCCGTACTCGTCGGTGACGTGGAAGATCGTCGGGCCGCCGGTCTGTTTGACCTGAACGACCTCGCCTTCGAGGTGGATCTGCTCGCCGACGTTCGACTCGAGCCGATCGGTGCCGGTCAGGGCGTAGTCGTGGGAGACGCTTTCGAGCGTGTAGTCCTCGATGTCGACGGGTTCGAACGCCATGTCGCCGTTGTCGCGGACGGTCTCGAGTTCGACGACGAGTTCGTCGCCGACGGCGTAGGTGCCCTCGAGGACGGATTCGTGAACGAGACCGGAGACGGAGTCGGAGAGGTCGACGAAGACGCCGTAATCGACGATACCGTTGATTTCGGCGAGGTACGGCCGGTCCTGTTCGATATCCTCTGCGGTACAATCGGGAGCGAGATCGTACACGACGGAATCCCCGTCGTCTGCGCCGGGTTCCCCGGCGGACTCACGTGTCATCTTGGTCTATCGTTTGGAGATGCCCGCGTATAACCCTTGTCAAGAAGCGATGGCCGGTTCCGTTGGCACCCCGTACGGAACGGGACCCCCGCGGGTCGATCGGGGGCGTCCCGAACGCGACGAACACCGCGGTTCCGACAAGAGTTTGCTAGTGAATACCAACCGTTGGGCGTCGAAACCGGCCGTAACCGGCCATCGGAACGTTTAGCAACCGCAAGCCCGCAGGACGTGATATGGGGCTGCTCGACGCGCTGTTTCGCTCGAACGAGATCCTCGGCATCGCCGAGGAGACACTCGAGTTCGCCCTCGAGTCCTCGGAGGCGTCCCATCCCAACGAGTATATGGGGTTTCTCCGGGGAACCGAGGCGGACCGGCTGGGACTCGACCGGGATGGGCTGGTTATCACGGACGTGCTGGTGATCCCGGGTACGGAGTCAAACAGCGTCAGCGCGACGGTCAAGACGAACCAGATTCCAAACGACGTGAAGGCGCTTGGGAGCGTCCACTCCCACCCGAACGGCGTGATCAGTCCGAGCAGCGCGGACCTAGAAACGTTCGGTCGCGGCAGCGTCCACATCATCATCGGCGCGCCGTACCGCCGGACCGACTGGAAGGCCTTCGACTCGCAGGGGGATCCGACGACCCTGAACGTCATCGACGTCGAACTCCCCGAGACCGAGGAGTTCTTCGATTTCACGCAGGCGGACATCGACGAGGAGTTGCGAGGATGACCACGACAGCGACCCACGGAACGTTCGAGACGCATCGAGACGGACTCCGGACGGTTTCGGTCGGGCGACGGCCGGACCGTTCGCCCGCGACCGGACCGGTGTTTTCGACGCCGAACGCGAGCACGGAGGAGCCGACGCCATGACACGAACCGTCATCGCACAGGGGACGTTCGACATTCTCCATCCCGGCCACGTCCACTATCTGGAAGAAGCCGCCGCGATGGGCGATACACTGTACGTCATCGTCGCCCGCCGGACGAACGTCGATCACAAGGCGGCACCCATCTGCCCGGCGACCCAGCGACGGGACGTCGTCGGCGCGCTCGAGGCCGTCGACGAGGCGATACTCGGCCACGAATCCGATATCTTCGTGCCGATCGAGGAGATCGATCCCGACGTGATCGCGCTGGGACACGACCAACACCACGACGAGGCCGAACTCGAGGCCGAACTCGAGCGCCGCGGGATCGACTGCGCCGTCGAGCGAGCGAGCGCCCGCGAACCCGAATCCGAGGACGAACTCCTGTCGACCCGGCTGATCATCGATCGCGTGCTCGAGCGCCGCGGGTGAGCGTCGGAACAGCGGCGATCCCACGGGCGACGGGCAGCGACGCGCGGGCGATGTCGGTCAGTGGTTCGCGACGACCGGCGGCGGTAGCCACACCGACTCGACGGTGTGTCCCGTCTCGACGAAGTGATCGATCGCTCGCTCCGAAACCTCGGTATCGGTGTAGCCGTCGGACGTGCTGAGCCGCCAGCCACAGTCGAGACAGTAGTGACACATTCGTTGTTCTAGCTCGGTGATACCGGCGGGAAAGACTCGTGCAGGAAATCGAAGGGGCTGTCGCGCTCGTTCGGTTAGCGTTTTCCGTCGCGTTTCACGCCGGGGTTGGTCACCGCCCCGTGTGCCGCGGAGCCGAAGTCGCGGCCGAACTTGGCCAGCACGCCGCCCTCGTAGGCCGGTTCGGGACGATCCCACTCCTCGCGTCGCGTCTCGAACTCCGCGTCGCTGACGTCGACCTCGAGGGTCCGTTCGGGAATGTCGACGGTGATCTCGTCGCCGTCCTCGAGCAGGCCGATCGGGCCACCGACGAACGCTTCCGGGGCGACGTGGCCGATCATCGGCCCGCGGGTGCCCCCGGAGAACCGCCCGTCGGTGATGAGCGCGACGTCGTCCTCGTGGCCCGCGCCGACGACGGCGGCGGTGACGCCGAGCATTTCGCGCATTCCGGGGCCACCCTTCGGTCCTTCGTTGCGGATGACGATCACGTCGCCGCTCTCGATGTGGCCCTCCTGCACGTAGGCCATGGCGTCCTCCTCGTTCTCGAAGACCCGGGCCGGTCCCTGGTGGTAGAACTCGTCGTCGCCGGTAACCTTGAGCACCGCGCCGTCTGGCGCGAGGTTGCCGGTGAGGATCTTGATCGCGCCCTCTTCCTCCTTGGGTTCGTCGACGGGATAGAGGAAGTCCGCCTCGATCTCGTCGTCGGCCGGCAGTCCCTGCTCTTCGAGCAGTGCGAGTTCCTCCTCGATCGTCCGTCCGGTCACGGTCATCGCGTCGCCGTGGAAGAGATCGGCCTCAAGCAGGCGACGGATGACGATCGGCACGCCGCCGACCTCGTGGAGGTCGTTCATCACGCGCTCGCCGCCCGGCTGGAGGTCGGCGATCTTCGGCGTCCGCTTCGAGATGTCGTCGAAGTCCTCGATCTCGAGATCGATGTCGGCTTCGCGTGCGAGCGCGAGGAGATGGAGCACGCCGTTGGTCGAGCCGCCGACGGCGGTCTGGAGCGCGATCGCGTTCTCGAAGGATTTCCGGGAGAGGATGTCCGATGGACGGCGGTCCGCCTCGACGACCTCGACGGCGAGTTCGCCGGCCCGCCGCGCGACCTCGTAGCGCTCCTCGTCCTCCGCCGGGGGCGATGCACTGCCCAGCGGAGCCATCCCGAGCGCTTCCGAGATCGACGCCATCGTGTTCGCGGTGTACATTCCGCCACACGAGCCCGCGCCGGGACAGGCGTTTCGCTCGAGGTCGTCGAGTTCGTCGGCGTCCATCTCGCCGGTGCCGTACGCGCCGACGCCCTCGAAGACCTGAACGATGGTGACGTCCCGTCCTTCGTGCTCGCCGGGCATGATCGAGCCGCCATAGAGGAAGACCGAGGGGAGGTCGGTCCGGATCGCGGCCATCATCATGCCGGGCAGGTTCTTGTCACAGCCGGCGACGGTGACGAGCCCGTCCATCCGTTCGCCGAAGCTAACGAGTTCGACGCTGTCGGCGATGACCTCACGCGAGATGAGCGAGGCCTTCATCCCCTCGGTCCCCATCGAGATGGCGTCCGAGATGGTGATCGTCCCGAACTCGATGGGCATACCGCCGGCGTCGTCGGCCCCCTCGATGGCGGCGTCGGCGACGTCGTCCAGATGAACGTTACACGGCGTGATGTCCGCCGCCGGGTTTGGCACGCCGATCATCGGCGAGGCGAGGTCCTCGTCGTCGAACCCCATCGCCCGGAACATCGCTCGGTGGGGTGCCTTCTCCGCCCCTTCGGTCACCTCGCGGCTCTGTAGCCGCTCGTCTTTGCCGTACTCGAACTCGTCGCTGCTCATGCTCGGACCTTGTGGCGGGAGACCATAAGTCACCCCTTCTCAGCCGACCGTTCCGGCTTCCGCTCGTGGACCGAACGCCTTCGGGCGGCCGGCGGGGGTAGTGGTTCGCCGACGCGTGCGAGCGAGGAATCGCGTCGTTTTGCCGGGTCTTAATTTCACAGTACCCTACTGTTCCGGAAGGAAGAAAGCTTATACCGTGGTATTCGGGTCATCGATGCATGGCACGCGATGATCCGGTACGCAGCCGAACAGACACGACAACCGACACGCTCCCGAACCTGATTACGATCGTCGGGCGAGGGGTGCCCTCACAGTTCGAAATCGCCGTCGACGGCGAGATCGAGATGGTCGCGGACGATCCCGTCGCCGAGGCGACGATCGTCTCCGAGAAGGTCGCCGAAGGAACGATCGACGTCGGCGTCCAGCGGTTCCGGTTTTCCGGCGAGATGGCGAACGTCCGTGTCGTCGACTGGAACGGCGTTCCGGCACCCGAGTCCTCGAGCACGCCGAACGTGCACGTCGACTACGACGTTCCCGAGCAGTAGCGGTCTCCCGTCTTTTCTCTCGCTGTTCCGTCCGCCGACGAGTCATCACGAAGCGACGCCCAGTCTTCGAAACCGACGGTCGCCGCGTGACGGAACTCCCGTCAGTGGTTGCCAGCGTCGAAACCCCCTTCCGCGGAGCCTGCCTACGGGAGTGACGCACATGCCGAAGGCGACCGTCACCGCGGGTGCGCGACTCCACATCGGGTTCCAGAACCTCTCGCTTGCACGGAGACGACTGTACGGAGGGATCGGCGTCGGCCTGACGGAGCCACGGCTTTCGGTCACCGCCGAACCCGCGGCCGAGGTCGACGCCGCCGATCCGCTGGTCCGGGAGTACGCGACGCGGGCCGTCGACGTCCTCGACGTTCCCGGAGTCGCGGTTCGACTCGAGCGGCGACTGCCCAGACACGTCGGCCTCGGCAGCGGGACCCAACTGGCGCTTGCGATACTCGCGGCGACCGCACGAGCCCACGGTCGGGAGCCACGCGTTCGCGAGTACGCCCCCGACATGGGACGGGGCGGTCGCAGCGGCGTCGGCGTCGCGACCTTCGAACGCGGCGGGTTCGTCGTCGACGCCGGGCATCCGACGACCCGGTTCACGACCGAGCCGCCGGCCGCCGGCGAGTGGACGGTTCCGCCGGTGGTCGCCCGCCACGAACTGCCCGACTCGTGGCGGTTTCTCGTCGTCGTTCCCGACGCCGACCCCGGTCGGAGCGGCGAGAACGAGGACGAGAGCATGCGCGAAGTCGTCGAGCGGGCCGATCCCGCGATCGCGGACGAGATCGCCGGTATCGTAACGCGCAACCTGTTACCGGCGGTCGCCGAGGATCGACTCGAGGCCTTCGGCGACGCGATCGCCGCAATCGGACGCAAGAACGGCGCGTGGTACGCCGACGCGCAGGGGGGCGTCTTTCGGCCGCCGGCCGGCGCGCTCGTGGAGTCGCTTGCGGACTGTCCGGTCCTTTCGGGCGTCGGCCAGTCGTCGTGGGGACCGGTCGTCTACGGGGTGACGGACCGCGACCACGCCGACGAGGCCGCGGCCGCGGCCGAGATAGCCCTCGAAGAACGCGGACTCGACGGAACGGTCGTCCTCGCGGGAGCAGCGACGTCGGGCGCTACCGTTCGGACCGCACCCGAACGGGAGTGAAACACCCCCTTCGACGGCGTTTCCGCCCCGGTCGGACGAACGACGGCGACCCACGACTGGGAACGGGCATTTTCGAAACGCTTTCATTAATTTAGGCTGACCTAAAAACGTGGCACTCGCTACGTACAACGGATCGACCCGACGAGTCGCGATCAAACACGGCGTCACGGTCGTCAGCGGAGGGGTACTCGCGGGCTGTTTGGATAGTGAAAGTGCAGGGCCTCCGTCGGACACGTCGACGGACGACAGGTATTCGGTGACGATGGCACCGGTAGGCGAAGTCGAGTTCGATTCGGTGCCCGAGGACGTGTTCACGATACTGCCCCACCACGCCGATATGGCGCTCGCGCTCGGGCGTGGTGACGCTCTCAACGCGTTGCACGCGCCGGAGTACTATCAGTCGCTCTGGCGCAAGTTCACGCATCACCTCGACGGCGTCTCCGTGGATTGGGAGGGACTGTACTCCTCGTGGCCTCCCGCGAAGGAGAAGCTGTACGAGCTGGATAGCGACGTCCATCTCGCCGATCCGGCCAAGGTCGCCACGGCTCAGGGAATGGACGCCGACGACATCGAAGAGATCGAACGGACCGTCGGACCGTGGTTCGGGAACACCTTCAGCGCCATCCACCAGCAGCCGCCCGCAGAGTGGGCCGACGAGTACGAATATTACACGCTCTGGGAAATCTTCGAGAACGTCGCGGCGGTTTTTCGGGAAGAAAAGCGGTACGAGGCGCTCAAAACGGTCCACAGTTCGGTATTAGCCATCATCGACGAGAACCTCCCGCCGAAGAGCGAACGGCCGACCGCGGCAATGGTGCTGTTCTCGAGTTCCGACGACAGGATGTGGGGGTACAAGATGAATCATCCGGGATATTACGCCGCCCACACCCGTCCGTTGGGGGCCACCGATGCCCTCGCCGATGCCGGATACGGAGACAGCGAGAACATCGAGCTAGATTACGAAATGCTGCTGGAAGCCGATCCGGACGTGCTGCTCGTACTCGGCCCGATGTCCGAGACTCACGCCATCGAAGCCATCAGGGAACGGTTGGAAAGCAACTCGGTCACACGGGAGATCTCAGCGGTGAAAAACGGGCGAGTGTACACGCAGGGAGCACGGGGCCAGGGGCCGCTGGCGAACCACTTCCAACTCGAGATGACCGCAAAGCAGCTCTATCCCGATCGGTTCGGCGAGTGGCCCGGATACGAAGACGGATCGCCGTATCCCGGGATTCCCGAGGGCGAACGGCTGTTCGACCGACAGCGGGTCGCGGACATCGTCGCTCCCGACCCCGGGAACTACTGACGACGATCCGGCCGAAGGAACCGAACCCGGTTCGACAGGAGCGTTTTTGCGCTCCGAGGACGTACACGCTGGCATGCAGTTTTGCGACGATTGCGGCTCGATGATGAAAGCCGACGGCGACCGCATGGTCTGTACGAACGAGACGTGTGGTGCCTCGAGCGAACGCGACCGCGACCGCGAGGACGAGTTCGTCACGACCGAGTCCCAGACCGACGACGACGTGATCGAGTCGAGCGACGAGGCGAACTTCGAGGGCAAGCCCAAGGCGACGGACGTCGTCTGTGACGAGTGTGGCACCGAAGAGGCGTGGTACACGATCAAACAGACGGCATCCGCCGACGAACCGCCGACGCGATTTTTCAAGTGCACCGAGTGTGGCTACCGCTGGCGGGAGTACAACTAACGGGTCTCGAGAGGGAGTGGTGGTTCCGGAGACGCGACGAGCGGTTGGTCCTCGAACGCGGCCGATACGGACCCTAGTCGTCTTCCTCCTCCTCTTCGGCCGCCGCTTCCGCGTACGCGTCGACATCCGGGTTCGCCAGCGGATACCTGTCCATCGCGCCGTCGTCACCGGGCAGCGTCCGCGTCTCGAGGATCCCCTCGTCGGCGGTCGAAACCTGTTCCCACTGGGCGTAGTAGTTCCCCAGTTCCCGTTCGGGATCGTACAGCGTGAGTTCGTTCGACGGGAACGAATTGAGGTCGCCAGTGTCCGTGGTAATCCGAACGTCGCCGCCGATGAACGCGTTCAGGAAGATTTCGGTCGCCGGGGCACCGTCGATGATATACCGGGTTCCCGACGGCACGTCGAACGTGTTGCGTTCGAACCGATCGATGTAGGAGCCGTCCCGGTTCGATCTGACGGTTCCGTAGATCTCGCATCCGAAAACGGTTGCCTCGTACTCGCTTCTGATGTCGATCGCGAGTCGGTCGTCCGGTTTGGACTCGATGACACAGTGTTTGGCTGCCCCGTCTCCGGTGATGTTCATCCCCTGTTCCATCTCACAGCGGAGCGCCGTCATGTGGTTCAGGTTGACGGTTCCCTCGATCGTACTATCGACCATGTAGCCGTTGGCACTCGTGACCCGTCCCTGGAACTGACAGTCCCGTGCGGCCAGCCGACCGCCGCCGACGTCGCCGCGGAACCGGCAGTTCCGTGCGCTCATTCTGTGGGAGAGTGCGTCGTTGAACGTACTGTCGTACGCGTCCGTCGGTCCACCCAAGGAACCGTTGATGCGACAGTAGTTCGCCGCAATCACGTGATCGTCCGCGTCGTCGTCGTTGAAGTTCCAGTCGCCTTCGGCTCGAGCGTAGGAGAGTTCGTCCGGGATGTCAAGCGTCACGTTCCAGAATCCCGGCGCGCCGTCGTCCGGCAGGAATCGGAGGGGTCCCTTGACGATAAACGACGTGGCTTCCGGCATCTCGAGTGCGATGGTCGTCTCCTCGGCGGATTCGCCGACGTACGTATACGTCTTGATAAGGTCCTCGCCGTTGACGTCGTCGGCGTATTCGACGGTCGGTTGGACGGTATACTCGCCCGGCTCGAGCCCGATCACGTCGCCGGAGGCAAGCGCATCGTACGCCTCCTGAAGCGTCTCGTAGTCGGCCTCGTCGCTCGGTCCGACGGTAAAGTCCGGCTCCGGTGCCGTCGTGTCGCCGGACTCGCCGTCGTCGGATTCACCGTCGTCTCCGTCACCACCGCCGTCGCCGCCGTTACTGTTTCCGCCGTTCGTTTCGTTCGTCTCCTCGTCGTTATCGAGACAGCCCGCAAACGACGAGGCGGCGATGCTCGAGCCGATCAGAAACGTCCGGCGCCGCAACCGGCTTCCCTCTCGTAACGGATCCATACGTGCTGGAAACAACGAACAGCTAATAAGTCTTGTTCGTTTACTGGCGGGATTTCGGAACGGATTGCGTTCCGGGGCCGGCGAGAGCGCGAGAAGCCGTCGCCGGTTTCGCCGAGTCACGACCGGTCGCAACGTTCACAACGGTTCGGACGAACCGACAGCTAGGCGAATGTCCGACGGACCGCGGCTGCCGGGCGTCGGCGAGCGAACGGCGGCGGATCGGATCGTCTGTCACGTCGACGCCGACTGTTTCTATGCCTCCTGTGAGCGACTGCGCGAGCCGGCCCTTCGCGGTGAGCCCGTCGTCGTCGGAATGGGGTACGAACCCGGCGAGACCGTCGGCGCGGTTGCCACTGCAAGCTACGAGGCACGCGAGTTCGGCGTCGAGAGCGCGCAGGCGATCTCGACGGCCCTCGAGCACCTTCCCAGACGCGCGGCCCTCGACGCCGACGCGGACGATCACGACCCCGATCTCGAGCGGGAATCGACCGGGTACTACCGCCCCGTCGACATGGAGTACTACGAATCGGTCGCGGCCGAGGTCAGGGGCGTTCTCCACGACTGTGCCGACGTCGTCCGCGAGGTGAGTATCGACGAGGCGTACCTCGACGTCACCGAACGAACCGCCTGGGACGTTGCCGACGGCTTCGCACGCCACATCAAAGACCGCATCCGCCGGGAGGTCGGCGTCACGGTAAGCGTCGGCGCCGCGCCGACGATGAGCGCGGCCAAGATCGCGAGTGACTTCGACAAACCGGACGGCCTCACCGTCGTCCGCCCCGAGGAACTCCGGGCGTTTCTCGCCCCGCTCGACGTCGAGTTGCTCCACGGCGTCGGTCCCGTAACCGCCCGCGAGTTGCGCGAGATGGGCCTCGAGACGGCCGGCGACATCGCCGAGACAGATCCCGAACCGCTGGTCGAGCGGTTCGGCGAGCGCGGGCGAGAGCTGTACGATCGCGCCCGCGGCGAGGACGACCGCCCCGTCGAACCGAAAGGCGATCCCAAGAGTTTCTCGCGCGAGTCGGCGTTTGCCGACCCGGTGACGGCTGCGGAGCCGAAATACGAGCGACTCGGGACGCTCGCGGCGGCGGTCGCCGATCGGACCCGGCGGGAAGGGGCGCTGTACCGGACCGTCGGCGTCAAGGCCGTTACGCCGCCGTACGACGTCAACACGCGCGAACGATCGCTTCCGGGTCCGGTCGACGACCCCGACCTCGTCGATCGGATCGCCCGGGATCTCTTCTCGGAGTTCGAGACCGATCCCGTCCGAAAGCTCGGCGTTCGGGTGGCGAATCTCGAGTTTACGTCGGGCGAACAGACCAGCCTCGACGGGTGGGACGCCGTCGGGGAGACACCCACGGATCGGAGTGGTGCCGATCGGGACCCGGAGCCGGAATCGGACCCGCCGTCCACGGATGGCCCGACGGGACAGGCGTCGTTGACTGACTTTTCGTGACTGTCGTTGCGTTCGATACCGGTCGAACGGAACACTGAAACGATACCCGTCCGTTCACCATGCACGGACCAGACTACACGTCCCCGATTCCCATGACAGAGGACTTCTACGACCTTCTCGAGATTTCTCCCGACGCCTCCCAGGACGAGATCAAGGAGGCCTACCGTGAGAAGGTCCGCGTGTACCATCCCGACCTGAACGACGACGACCGGGCGCGGGCGCAGTTCACCGCCGTCAAGAAAGCCTACGATATTCTCAGCGATCCGGTCGAGCGTCAGGCCTACGACCGACTCGGTCACGAAGACTACGTCGCGAAACGAACCAGCGGTATTCCCTCCCCCGACGTCTGGGCCAGTGCCGACGACGATGACGACGCGTCCGACGCCGACGCGGAGTCGGACACGCGAGCGGCCACAGCGGGAGCGGCAACCGCGGGAGCGAGTACGGCGTCGACGGGATCGACGACCGGGTCCCGCTCGAAGACGGGCGGAACGGCCGCCTCCTCGAGCGGACGCTCGTCGGCCGCCGGGTCCGGGACACGAACGCAAACGGGATCGACGACCCGTGACGGAGCCGCGTCGGGGACGACGGGATCGACCGCTGACGCCACCGCCGGCGCGTCGGCGACCGGAACGACAGCCAACCGCGCCGGCTCGACGGCGTCCGGCAGTCGAGGGACCGAAACGACGCACAGCCGTGACGCCGCCGGGGCGGGTCGCGAAGCGTCACAGGCGGATCCGGCCTCCGGCGCGACACAGCAAGGCGAGCCCGACACCTCGTGGCTCGCACGGGCGGCGGACAATCCGCTCGTGCGCTGGTGGCGACGCCAGAACTTCGCGCTCCCGCTGATCTGGCTGTCCGTACTCGTCTACGTCGGCGGACTCGCTCACTTCGCGCTCGAGAACGGCGCTGCCCTGTCGGCGTTTCGGACCGAACTGGCCGCCGCCGGGACGGATCCCGACGGGCTCCGATCGGTGCTTACGGACGGTCGACACGGGTTCGAGACCGCAACCGAGTTCGTCGCGGGCGTCGAGTTGCTCGCGCCGCCGGTGCCGCCGAGTCGCTGGTACGCCGCACTCGCCGGCGTCGTCGGAGCGGCGGTCCTGTTCGTGGTCCTCGTTCGCCTCACCCGGCGGGAACACACCTGGAGGCCGATCTCGATCGACGAGACCATCCTGCTTGCAGTCGCGCTGTCGGTACCGACGACCCTGATCGGCGGTCCGTTGCTCGCCGGCGCGGTGCTCATGCCGTTCCTGTTCGGCGTGATCGTCCACCATACGCGGCGCGGACCCGGCTGGAAGCCGTCGTATCTGTACGTCCTTCCCGTTCTGGCTCCCCTCTGCGGGTTCGGGGCGGCCGTCGCCGGCCACGCGACGCTGCCGGTCGATCTCCTCGCGTTCGTCGTGCTCCCGCTCGCGGGGGCCTTTGGACTTCCCCTGCGAGCGACGATCAGGAAACACTTCGGCCGATAACTGGCCGGACACACCCGTCTCGTCCCCGTTACCCGACCAGCGTCGCGACGCCTTTCGTCTGCCGATAGTCCCGTCCGAGGATCTCCGTCAGCGTCTCGACGATCGTCGCTCGATCACTGCCTTCCCAGGCGGGCGGGTTCCGGATCGGGACGACCATGAAGCCGCGACCACGGATCTCGCGGGCATGGAGGGCGTCCATCTCGAGGTCGAGCCGGCGACGCTGGGTGGTGTACGCCCGGAGGACGTGGTCGGTAGCCCGGTCCCCGACCGGCAGGAGGACGTGGGCGTTGATCGCCCGGAGTTCGGCGTCGAAGAACCGTTCCAGATCGTCGTACTCCCGCTCCGTCGGCCGATGGCCGTCGGGGAGACAGCACATGTGGACGTAGCTCGCGTAACAGTTCTCGAGGTCGGGACGCTCCCGCGGTCCGGTCGCGAAGCCGACGTCCCGGATGACGTCCTGCACCGCGAGACCGGCCTCGGTTTCGGTGAACGGCACGCCGGTTCTCTTCCCGCCGTGAACGCCGGGAAAGTCCCCGATCACGTGGAAATCGGCGTTGGCGTCACCGTACCCGAAGACGGCCGTTCGCTCGTCGGGATCGGTCCGGTCGAACGGCGGTCGCAGCCCGAACGGGTTGCTCGTCCTTTCGGTGACGTTTTTCACGGATACGGGAAGGGGACGGGACCCTATAACGCTCGCGATCCCTGACACGGGCGCGTCGAGTTACGCGCCGGTGTCGTCGTCGGCTTCGAGCGTGGCGTCCGCTTCGGCCTCGAGTCGTGGGGCGTCCGGTTCGGCGGGCTGAGAATCGGCGATCAGCGTGGTGTCGATCAGGGTCGCCAGCCCGCGACGCAGCCGCTGTGAGACGGCCGAGTCGGAAACGCCGAGTCGGTCGCCGAGTTCGACGAGCGTCGTCTTCCGCGGGACGTCGAAGTACCCCGCTTCGTAGGCTGCGACGACGAGGTCCCGCTGGGCCGGTGTCAGTCCGAACCGGCGGTTGGCATCCCCATCGACCGCCTCGTGGAGCTGGACGAGTTCGAGCGAGACGCCACGGGACGTACACGCCGTATAGAACGACGAGAGCGCCTCGTAGGAGGGGAACCGCAGTCGGAACGTCCACCGGTCGTCGGTGCCGACGGCCCCCCTGAGGATCGCATCGCTCTCCCGAATCGACGCGAGAACGCCGTTGATCCGGCCCGCCCACTCGACTCTGACGAGGGTGTTGTCGTCGACCTCGTCGATGACCGAGGCGGCCGCGATGGATGGGGTATCCGCCAGCCGGTCGACCACCGAAGCGGCGACGTCGGTCGGCACCCAGAGATACGGGATCACCGCTTCGCTCGTGGGAACCATCGTTTCGACGGACACCGTCAGGTCGCCCTCCAGATCGAAAAGCGATCCCAGCGGGAACTCCGTCGCTGGGACTGCGACCGTCGCGAGGACGCTCATCGGGTGCCCCCGAGCGAACGACGCCGGGGCAGCCACGTCTCGAGCGGTTGCGCACGACTCGACGGCGGTCGAAGGGCGTATCGATGGTAAACGCGACGATACATAGCGGTCCGTTCAATAAGACATTCACAGGCGGTTACAAGAATCGGGGGGTTGGATATCGAAGTCGTTTAAGTCGTGCCGGACGTCGCCGAGTTCGGGTGCCGATTCACGACCGCTCGAGGTCGGAGCACGACAGGGCCACCGAAACGCGGCCGACCGGTCGAACCCCGGGAACGGGGTCGCCGATCGCGATGGATTCATACGCCGGGGCCGGGTCCGTTAGCCCGGCTGTATCAGGTCGGTCATTGCGGTGCATCGTTGCTGGCGTATGCGCCGCTCGGAACCGCTGTTTTCCGCTCGGGACATGAGGGAGCCGCCGTCGTCGGTGGCCTCAATCGAGCCGAGTTTCCCGAATGCCGGCGAGAAACGTCACGAGCAGTGCGCCGGCGGCGACCAAGTACGGAAGCTCGAGCGTAGGATCGACGGCTTTCCGGCCGAAAAAGAGCACGGCGACGACCAGCGGCGGAGCCGCGAGCAGCGTCACGACCGTTCGGCGATCCGCGAACTGATTCCGTCCGACCATCGCGGCGACGATCGCCGAGCCGAGGAGCGCGAGCGTCACGCCGTACTGGACCATCTGCATCGTCGGCGAGTAGCTGGCCACGCCGGTCCCGACGACGGGACTGAGCGCGATATGGAGCGGGAGCGCGACGACCCCGACCGCGAGTGCGCCGGTAACGTGTGGCCGCGAGAGGCGCGGTTCCCAGACCAGCACCGTCGCGACGACGAACAGCGTGAAGATGAGCAGGGCCGTCCAGAAGTGCAACGAGAGGATCGGGGTCTCGTACTGGAGGACGGTTTCCCGGCCGAGCGCGACCTGAACCGGGGTCAGGACCATCCCCAGGACGACCAGCCCCGCCACGCGACGGTCGACGTCGGGAAGTCGCCAGGCCGCAAGCGCACTGCCGATGATCGCGAAGCCGGCGAACATGGCGACAAAGCGGTGGAACCACTCGTAGAAACTCGGCAGGTTCGCCGGGAACAGGTTAAACGGCCCCGCATCACACTGGGGCCAGTTCGCCTCGCAGGCCAGCCCGGATCCGGTCGCTTTCGCGGCGATACCCAGCAGGATCGTCGCCGCGACGAGGACCAGCGTCGTCGCGATCAGGTGCGGGAAGCCGAATCGATCGAGCAGCGAACGTGGTGACGAATCGGACGTGTGGCTGTCGTACGACACGGGCGTTCTGACGGGGGTTAGGGCCACCCCTATTTAGGTTATCCGAGTCGTTCCAACGGAGCGAGAATCGGTGGGCTGGCTTTTCGATAGCGATCGGAGACGGTCCGGGGACTCCCCCTTCGTCGCATTCAAGGGTTAGCCACGCCAGCACTCGACATGGACAAACGCGAGCGACTCGAGACGTACCTCGAGACGCGCGACCTCGATGCGGTCTGGTTCGCTCGACCGAACTCGTTCGCCTGGCTGACCGGCGGGAACAACGTCGTCGACCGCGAAACGGACGCCGGCGTCGCCGCAGTCGGCTACGACGGCTCCGACGTTCGGATCGTGACGAACAACATCGAAGCGGACCGGATCGCCGCCGAGGAACTCCCGGATCTCGACGCCGATTCGGTCTCGATCGAACGGTTCTCCTGGCACGCCTCGTCGCTTTCCGAAGCGATCGCCGGCCGCGTGGGGACCGACGAGCGGGCCGGGGCCGACGTCGACGTACCCGGCCTCGAGCGCATCGATCCGACGCCGTTGCGCCAGCCGCTGACCGAACGCGATCGCGAACGCTACCGGAAACTGGGTCGGGAAACCGCAGCTGCGGTCGAGTCGGTCTGTCGGGAACTCCGGGCCGAGGACACCGAACACGAGGTCGCGTCGGCGCTGCGCGTCGCGCTCTCGGCGCGTAACATCGAAGCGCCGGTCGTGCTGGTCGGCGGGTCCGAACGGGCACCGCAGTATCGCCACTACACGCCGACCCGGACCGAGCTCGGCGAGTACGCCCTCATCTCCGTGACGGCCCAGCGGGCCGGGCTTCACGCGAGTTGTACCCGTACCGTCGCCTTCGACCCGCCCGAATGGCTCGAGCAGCGCCACGAGGCGGCGGCCCGCGTCGAAGCGACGGCGCTCGCGGCGACTCGGGCGGAAGCCACAATCGGTGGCACTGCCGGGGACGTCTTCGCGGCGATTCAGGAGGCCTACGACGCCGTCGGCCACGCCGGCGAGTGGGAAAACCATCATCAGGGTGGTGCCGCCGGCTTCGCGGGTCGGGAGTGGATCGCGACGCCGGACAGCGACGCGCCGGTCGAGACGCCGATGGCCTACGCGTGGAACCCGACCGTCGAGGGCGCGAAAAGCGAGGACACCGTCCTCGTCACCGACGACGAACTGACGGTGTTGACGACGACTGACGACTGGCCGACGACGACCGTCGAGGCCGTCGGTCGAGACCTCGAGATCGAACGCCCGGCGGTTCTGGAACCGGAGACCGAAGACTGAACCGGAACGCTCGTTCGATCGACGACGGCTACCGTTCGTCGGCGTCGTCGGGGACGCGACCGTCGTCGGACTCCGCGATTCCGGCGTTCGGTTCCGTCTCGTCGCCCTCGGAATCGTCCGTCTCGGCCGCGCGGGAATCCGTTTCGTCGACCGTTATCGTAACCGGTTCGACGTCGTCCGCGAGTTCGGCGTCGGACGCTTCCTCCCGGTCGAGAATGCGATCCAGCGTGAAAATCGTGTTCAGTTCCTGCTGAACCTGATCGACGACGCCGCCGACGAGGTCGCTCGGCTGGATCGCCGTGTACTCGTAGGGGTTGTTCCCCGCTCCCTCGTTGGCTCGCTTTTCCCGCGTGACGCGTTCCTCCTCGTGGAGTTCCGCCAACGCTTCGCGAACGGTACTGGGATAGAGCCCAGTTCCGGTCGCGACTTCGTCGGAGGTGCTGCCGGGGTTGGCCAGCAGATAGACGTAGATCTTCGCCCGCGTCTCCGTATCGAGGATCCACGAAAGCAGGTCGACGATCCGCTGATCGACCTCCTCGACGGCCGCGTTCCGAACGCCGTCGTCGGTCTCGGACTCGACGGGTGCCGCGTCGTCACCGACGGCGTCGCCGCCTTCGCGTCGCTTTTCCCCACCGTCGTCACCCGGGCGTTCGTCGGGATCGTTCGGGTCCATGTGTCCTCTCGTCAGAACCGAAGTTTCGCGCGAGGTTAAACCTTTGCGAGGTTGTGGCAACTCCCGGGGCGGTTCGGTACTCTTCCGGACCGTGGGGTGCGAGACGCGTCCCTCGGACCGCTGTCGACGATGCCACAGACCGTGTCCGCCGTTCGCTCGATCAGACGGCTATCACTTTCACTGCGGTAGCGTACACCTTTTAGCCCCGCCGTTAGTACAGGGTAGGTGATGACGTCGTTCCAGTCGACACTCGGTGACGAGCCGGGGATCGCCGAGGAGCTGGCAGAGAGCCAGCAGGCGATCTCGATCGCCGAGTTCTTCGAGAAGAACAAGCACATGCTCGGCTTCGACAGCGGTGCTCGAGGCCTCGTGACGGCCGTCAAGGAAGCCGTCGACAACGCCTTGGACGCCGCTGAGGAAGCCGGTATTCTCCCGGATATCTACGTCGAAATCCAGGAGGATGGGGATTACTATCGACTGATCGTCGAGGATAACGGGCCGGGACTGACGAAAGAATCGCTGCCGAAGGTCTTCGGGAAGCTTCTCTATGGCTCTCGTTTTCACGCCCGCGAACAGTCCCGCGGTCAGCAGGGAATCGGGATCTCCGCCGCCGTCCTCTATGCCCAGCTTACCAGCGGCAAACCCGCGAAGATCACGAGCCGTACCGAGGGTGCAAGCGAGGCACAGTACTTCGAACTCATCGTCGACACCGACGAAAACGAACCCGAGATCAGCGTCGAAGAGACGACCACGTGGGACCGCCCGCACGGCACGCGCATCGAACTCGAGATGGAAGCGAACATGCGCGCCCGCCAGCAGTTACACGACTACATCAAACACACGGCGGTCGTCAACCCGCACGCGCGCCTCGAACTCCGGGAGCCACAGGAACACTTCAAGTTCGAGCGAGCGACGGATCAGCTCCCGGAGGAGACCGAGGAGATCCGCCCACACCCCCACGGCGTCGAACTCGGCACCGTGATAAAGATGCTCGCGGCGACGGACTCTCAGACGGTTTCGGGGTTCCTTCAGGAGGAGTTCACCCGCGTCGGAAAGAAAACCGCCGAGTCGATCATCGACGAGTTCCGCGACCGCCACTACGGCCGCGAGATGCGCTGGCGACCACCGCAGGAACACGAATCGATCGACCTCCGGACCGTGGTCGAGACGGCGACGGCGAACAAGGGGGCCGACGCGACGACCGCGTTCGCCGACGCCATCGCGGACGGCGTCGGCGACGACGACCGGATCTCCCACTCCGAACTGCTCGAGATCGTCGATGCGGCCGCCGAGTCCGTCGAAGCCGAACACGGGACGGCGTTCGGCGAGACGGTTCGTGAAAACGCCGTCGAGGCCGTCTGGAGCGAACTCATCGACGCTTCGGACGCGGATCCGGACGCGGACCCTGACGAGGCCGACGACTCGCGGCTCGTCGCGGATCTCTACGAACTCGTGGACGCGGCGACGAGCACCCGCAAGGACGACGAGGTGATTCAGGCCTTCGCGGTTCGACTGGCCGGAACGTTCGAGGACGAGACCGACGACGATCCGCGCCACCGGCTGACCCGTGTGACGCTGCGCGAGTACGTCGATCGGGCGGCGGAACTCACCGAGGAGTACGACGACGTCGCCTTCGGCGACACCGCCCGCGAGAACGTCACCGAAGCGATCTGGGACGTGATGGCGACCGTCCCCGACGATCCGCCGCTCGTACGCGAGCTCGAGGGCGACCGCGACGCGACCAGCGATCTCGTCGACGGGATGCGCGCGACCGACATCATGGCCCCGCCGACGCGGTGTCTCTCGCCGATCTCCGCGGAGCTCATTCAGGCCGGGCTCGAAAAGGAGTTCGACGCCGACTTTTACGCTTCGGCAACCCGGGACGCCGAAGTCCACGGCGGCGATCCGTTCATCGTCGAGGCCGGCATCGCCTACGGCGGTGATCTTCAGGCCGAGGGAAGCGCGGACGTGCTCCGGTTTGCCAACCGCGTCCCGCTCGTGTACCAGCGGGGTGCGTGTGCGACGACCGACGTTGTCAAATCGATCGGCTGGCGAAACTACGGGCTCGACCAGCCCGGCGGCTCCGGACTCCCGAACGGCCCCGCGGTGATCATGGTTCACGTCGCGTCGACGAACGTTCCCTTTACCAGCGAGTCCAAAGACGCCGTCGCGAACGTCCCCGAGATCGAAGACGAGATCGAACTCGCGATCCGGGAGGCGGCCCGCGACCTGAAAAGCTACCTCAACAAGCGTCGGTCGATGCAGAAACGCCGGAAGAAACAGAACGTGCTCGGGAAGATCCTCCCCGAGATGGCCGAGAAAGTCGCCGAGGTCACCGGCCGTGACGAACCCGACATCGACGACGCGATCGCCCGGATCATGAACAACGTCCTCGTCGAACGCCGCGTCGAGGAGAACGGCGACGGACGGGAGATTTCGGTCGTCGTCGAGAACAACTCGGGGACGAACGAGTCCCTCGAGATCACGGATATCGTCTCGACCGAACCCACGAACCTGCCCGACGATGCGACCGTCGTCGAGATGGACGGCGAGTGGTTCGTCAAGTGGGAACCCGAGGTAAAAAGCGACGACGAAGCGGCACTGGAGTACGAGGTACCCGATGGCGCGACGTTCGATCTGGACGTGAAAGGAGTCGAAAACGAGAAACTGACGGTGAAACAATGAGCGCGGACAACGACCAGCAAGCACGAGAGCAGTTGATCGATCTCGCGGCGCAGTTCTACGACCAGTTCGAACTGGGCGAGATCCCTCACATGTCCGTGCCGACGCGGACGAAGAACAACATCGAGTACGACGAGGACAAGGCGGTCTGGGTCTACGGCGACCGCGAGTCCACACGGTCGGCAAACTCGGTTCGCGGCGCACGGAAGCTGTTGAAAGCGGTCTACACCATCGAGTTTCTCGCGGATCAACTCGAGGCGGACCGGTCGTCGACCCTGCGTGAACTGTACTACCTCTCGGAGAGCTGGGACAACGAGGAGGCCCAGTTCACCAGTCAGGACGAGTCGAACCAGCTGGTCGAGGACTTGGAGATCGTTTCGGGGGTCACCCGCGAGGACTTCCACATGCGCCCGGAGGAGTCGGGTGCGACGATCATGGGGCCGTTGTACCTGCGCGAGCAGACGCGGCGCGGCGAACGCGAGATTCACTGCCAGAAGGACGTCGGCGAAGGCGGCTACCAGATCCCGAACAACCCCGATACGATCGAGTTTCTCGACTGCGACGCCGACTTCATCCTCGCCGTCGAGACCGGCGGCATGCGTGATCGGCTCGTCGAGAACGGGTTCGACGAGGAGTACAATGCCCTGATCGTCCACCTGAAGGGCCAGCCGGCCCGGGCGACCCGGCGGATCACCAGACGGCTACACGACGAACTCGAGCTTCCGGTCACCGTCTTTACCGACGGCGACCCCTGGTCGTATCGGATCTACGGCTCGGTCGCCTACGGATCGATCAAGTCGGCCCACCTCTCGGAGTATCTCGCAACGCCCGAGGCGAAGTTCATCGGCATCCAGCCCGCCGACATCGTCGAGTACGACCTGCCGACCGACCCGCTCTCGGATTCGGACGTCAACGCCCTGGAGAGCGAACTCGAGGACCCACGCTTCCAGACCGACTACTGGGAGGAACAGATCGAACTGCAACTCGAGATCGAGAAGAAATCCGAACAGCAGTCGCTCGCATCACACGGGCTGGACTTCGTGACGGACACGTACCTCCCGGAGCGACTCGACGAGATGGGCGTCCTTTGACCTCCTCCCACCCCTGAAGGGGAGGGATTCCCGAGTCAAGCGAATCGAAGATTCGCTCAGCGTTGGGATATTAGGGTTTGCAGTCTCCCCGTTCTCTCGGTGTGAACCGTCCGCTCTCGCGGTCGAACAGCAAGACTCCGGGCTGGGCCACCCAGCCGTTACTCATATCCCCGGTCGGGGGACTCTGAGTTATCTTTCGTCGGATGTTTATTGCACCGTTGACGTCTGCGTTCATCGTCGTTTTGCACGATTCGCAGACGTACAAGCCACGCTCCACGCGGTTCGCATCTCGAATCTGGCCACAACACGAACACGTCTTCGAGGTGTTCTCTTCGTCCACGCGGTCAACGAGGATACCGTGTTCCTCGGCCTTGTATTCGAGCAGACGGGCGAATCGGTCGAACTCCCAGCCGTGCAACTTCTTGTTTCCCGACTGGCCCCAGTTCCGCGAGTCGCCGTTGTCGTCTTCGCGGATGTCGCTGAGATCGCCAACTGCGATAACCGCGCCGCAGGCCGATCGTCCCCGTCGGACTCGTCTCAGGAGCGTTCCGGCTCCCGCTCTCGAGTCGGGCCCGCCTCCGAGGTCGCCGTCGTGGTCGATCGATCGGGCGACTCGTTCGACCGTGTGGCCGTTCCCGATGGGTCGACAGCGGCCGTCTCGGCGTTCGCACAGCGTCGACAGTAGTGGTTCCGTCCCTCCGAGACCGAAAGCGGAACGCCGAGCACGCAAAACTCCCTGCGATAGATCCGCTCGATCCCACGGCCGACGGAGTCGGCACACGCGGCACACGGTCGATCGTGTGCGGTGACGATCCGTTCGTCCACCGATCGCGTCCAGCCGTTCGTCGTGACGGCGTGGCGGGACGCGAGCCGTTCGCGGACCGGTGGGACAGCGCCGACGCCGATCACCGCCAAGAGAACGGACAGGACACCGAGGGTGAGCGTCAACCCGGTTGCCGGATTCGTCGCGGCCCCGATGGCGAACAGCGCGGCCGCCAGCCAACAGCCGACAGCGGGCCACAGGCCGTGCTGACGCGATCCGTCGTCGGTTTCCGTCTCGTCGGCTTCCGCGGCGTACAACACCGTTCGTTCGGCGTCGTCGAAATACCGGTACGCCCCGTAGAGCACGTTTCCAACGCCCATCGTCCACCACACGGTAAGCAATGCGACGAGGAGATGGTCGTTTACGCCGCCGACCGTCCGTCGAACCATGACGACGTGGTCGCCGAAGTCGTGTTCGAGCTCCCAGCCGGCCTGTACCGCGGCGGCGATCCGACGGTCGAGCGCGGCGCGGTCGTTCGGTCCTGTCGCGGCCGTTCGGGACCCATCGACGGTAGCATGTGACCGCGGCGGCGAACGCCGACGGATCCGTGACGTGGAACCGCGGTCGCCTCGATCGTTCGGGTGCCCGCAGCTCGGGCAGTAGTTCACCGACGGCTCGAGGCCCGAGCCGCAGTTCGAACAGTACAGCGTCCCGTGTCGGCGGTTTCGGCGTCGATCCCGCCGCCGAGGACGGTCGCCGCTCATATCCACGGCGTCGACGACGGCGACAGTAACTCTTTGGAGCTATCGGAATTCCAACCGGGTCGAACGACCGCAATTACCGCGAATCGAGGGTCACCGGGACGCCGCGTCGTGCGACGTCGACGACGAACGCCTCCTCGTCGGTCGTGATCGCGTCGAACGTATCGTAGTGGACCGGAATCACCAGATCGGGATCGATCCGTGCGGCCAGGTCCGCGGCCGCGTGTCGATCCATCGTGACCGTCCCGCCGACCGGCGGCAGGAAGAGATCGACGTCCAGTTCCTCGTGGAAGGCGAACGCGTCCGTATCGCCGGGCCAGAACGCCGACACCCCATCGATGGTAACGCCGAAGCCACAGCCGTCGCCTTTCGGATGGTACGGGTCCCCGCTCTCGTCGGTGTGTGGCCCCGCCGGATCGTTGTACGCCGGCGTGGTAAACAGATCGAGCGGGCCAAGAACGAACGATTCGTCGGCACGAACGCGCTCGACGGTATACGGAAGGGCGTCGGGACTGTCCTCGACCCGGTCGAGCCCGCCGGCATCGATCGACTCGTGAACGACGACGATCGCCTCCTCGTGAGCCACGCGGCCAATGGAGTCGGGATCGTAGTGGTGGGCGTGCGAGACGAGGATCAGGTCTCCGTCCCGCGGTTCGATGTCGTCCATGAATCCGTACGTTTCGGGACCGGGGTCTACATAGACGACCGCCCCCGTCTGGCCCTCGAGTCGGATCGTCGCAAGCCCCAGCCAGTCGACGGTCACTGCGCCGAATCGAACGGTCATAGCTGTCCCTTCACGCGGTGGGATCGAAAAGCGTTCGACACCGGGTCGGCGCGTTCGTCGACGGGTTCCACGGGGTCGTTCGCCGCACCTTACCAACATCATTAATGAATATATAACCGGAACATATATAACAGGAATACGGCCCAGTTTATAAGGAAGGCGAAACACTTATATGCGTTACGGCCTTACCCTATGTTAGCTGAGGTGACCGGGTTTCTTCTGGTTTCCCCACCCGGGAGCCCCGAGTAACCAACCCACTACACCATGACTGATACCAACATTCGAACGTATACGGACGAGCGGGAGACGGAAGAAACGGAAGAGGCGACACGCACCGACGAGCGCGAGGAGTGTCCGGAGTGTGGCGGGCGGTTAGTATCGGACACCGAGCACGCCGAGACCGTCTGTGAGGACTGTGGCCTGGTCGTCGAGGA
>NZ_HG315684.1:94919-148360 GCF_000455365.1 Halopiger djelfimassiliensis | reverse complement strand
CCGCCCTCTACGCGGCCGCCCGTCAGGCCGGCACCCCCCGCAGCCTCGACGAGATTTCCGCCGTCAGCCGGGTCGACAAGATGGAACTGACCCGAACCTACCGCTACATCATCCGTGAACTCGGTCTCGAGGTCAAACCCGCCGATCCGGAACACTACGTCCCACGGTTCGTCAGCGACCTCGATCTCTCCGACGAGACCGAGCGGATGGCGCGGGAACTCCTCGAATCGGCGCGGACGGAAGGCGTCCACAGCGGCAAGTCGCCGGTCGGTCTCGCCGCCGCGGGCGTCTACGCGGCAGCCCTCCTGACCAACGAGAAGGTCACCCAGAACGAGGTCAGCGAGGTCGCAAGCATCTCCGAAGTCACCATCCGAAACCGGTACAAGGAACTGCTCGAGGCATCGGACACGGCGGCACCGGCGTAAATCCCACCGTACGCTCGAGAGGGATCGTCATCGGTGTCGTAACGTTGGGTTGCTGATTTCCGCCCCGAAACGACGACCGCGACAAAGTTTTTCACTGCTGGTGTGAAATGGAATACCATGGACGAAACGACCGTGCAACTGTTGTGTCCCGAATGTACGAAAGACTGGCAGGTGTCTCCGGGCGAACTCCCCGAATCGACCGAAATGTTTCACTGTCCGAACTGTCACGCGTCTCGACGGACTGCCGAATTCATGCGAACGGATCGTGACCTTCAGACGCTAAAACAACTCGGGTAGGTCGTTCCGTCTTGGGTTGCCGTCCGCTCATCTTAGTGACGAGTAATCGTAGCGTAGTGACCGCTCGACCGAAAGAAATCGGTCGTTATCCTGATCGTTACAGTGACGGACTGCTGTTGTGATGCGTTTCAGTGGGTTATCTCCCGACTTCGACTATCCGCTGAAAACGACGTTCAGATCCGATAATATTGGGCGTATGGTAACGCGACTCAAGATAATAATATAACCCTGCAGTGGATAGGAGTGCATGCTTATGAAGAAGCAGGAGCTCATTCACCTTCACGGACTTCTTGCGGAGGTATCGAACCAGTGCGCAGAGTGGGACGGCTGTCAGATCGACCTCGAGGAGTACGAATCACTCGGTATTCGACCGACATCGATTCACAAATCGAAAACGGACCACAAAGCCGCTGTCTTTGCCCTTGCTGGAGGGATTACGGCGAACATGCGCGAAGACGAACAAGAAGCAGTCGCCGCCACCGCGGACTGAGTACCACGGAGCATCCTTCGGTCGCCAAAACGGTCGACTGGCGAGGCTATTTCCGTCAGCAGTGCGTCTTCTCCCCTCTTTCACCACCTGCTGTGGTGGCTCCGTGCGCCGAGTAACGGCAGAAAAACCGGTCTTAGGATCGTATTACTCGACTAAATCTTCGAATTCCGGAAGAATTTCGTCGTCTTCCTCGCTTTCGTCCGCCGACTCCGGGTCGCCCGACGAGTCCACGTCCGAGTCTTCGGTTTCGGCATCCGTCTCCTCGTCGACCGCCTCCTCCTCCAGAACTTCGACGCATTTGACCTCGAGTGGAATGTTCTCGAGACGCTGACCGATCTCCTTGCGTGCGATACGCGAGGCGTGTTCCTCGCGCTCGACGTTGAAGACGGTCATCTCGAGTTCGAGTGCGACGAGCGCTTCGTCGGCAGCGATGAACGCGGGCGGGAGTTCCTCCCCCGATGGGGACGTTCGCTCGCCCATGTTAATTTCGACGTAGTTCAGGTCAGGGTTCAACATCTCGCCCGTCTTCGAGATGGCGATACGAATCGCCTCGTCTTCCGTCTCAACGTCGAACACCGGCACGGCAGCTTCGACGACAACCCTGCAGTTCATACCTAGACATTGTGTCGCCTCCAGTATGAAGGTTCGCCCCATCAACCATCACTGCGAACGGACAGTCCCTGCGAGTGATCCCCATTGCGGCGGTCCGAAAAGTCCAAGCCGTCGCCACCGAACTGTCGGATGAATGGAAACGGGAACGATCCCGACCGACGACCTCTCCGGGGGACTCGACCTCTACCGGACGCTCGAGAGCGGCCAGACTTACCTCTGGCGGCGTGCGGACGGCGACATGTATACTGGAACGCCTGCGCCCGAAGCGTGGTACTACACCGTCGTCGACGACACACCGCTCAGGGTTCGAATCCGCGACGGCGTTCTCGAGTGGGAGTCGACGACCGACGCTGAACCGCTCGTCCGGCGACTGTTGCGACTCGACGACGATCTCGAGGCGATCGTCGACGCGGCTCCGGACGATCCGCTCCTCCGGGAAGCCTACGACGCCCACCGCGGGATGCGACTCGTCGAGGATCCGCCGTTCGGGACGCTCGTCTCGTTTATCTGTTCCGCCCAGATGCGAGTGAGCCGCATCCACGACATGGTGTCGACGCTGGCCCGCGAGTACGGCGACGAGATTCGGTTCGACGGCGAGCAGTACTATGCCTTCCCGACGCCCGATCAACTCGCGGCCGCGACCGAGGCCGAACTCCGGGAGCTGGGACTGGGGTATCGTGCGCCGTACGTCGTCCGGACGGCCGAGATGGTCGCCGAGGACGAGGTCCATCCGGCCGCGGCACGCGACCTCGAGTACGAAGCGGCACGGGAGTACCTGTGTCAGTTCGTCGGTGTCGGCGACAAGGTTGCCGACTGCGTGCTCCTCTTTTCGCTGGGGTTCGACGAGGCCGTCCCGCTCGATACGTGGATCAAGTCGGCGATTGCGGACCACTATCCGGACTGTGACCGTGGGTCCTACGCGGCGACGTCGCGTGCGATCCGGGGCCGACTCGGCGGCGAGTACGCCGGCTACGCACAGACGTACCTCTTTCATCACCTCCGAACCGGTGATGACGGGTAGAAAGGGGAGAAAATAATCGAGAACCCGATCAGGCTTCCCCTCGGTCAGTTTCGATCAGGTAGCACCCACACGACAGGGACCGCGTTCCCGTCGCTTCACAGTTTCTCTACGTCGTAACTGATGCCCGCATCGAGTTCGTGTACCTCGACGAGGTCCTCCGGATTGCTGCAACCGGGTTCGTGTTCCGGGGCGGGGTCCGTCGAGTCGCCGCAGGCCCAGCCGGCCTGATTATCGAACTTGTACCGGTCCTTGGCCGATCCGATAAAGCCGTCGATCACTTTCCCGCTGACGATGGCGGTGTCATCGAGACTGGTAACATCGTCAGTCAGTTCGGTGTTTTTCTCTATCGGATCGTCATCCGGAATTTCAAGCGTGTATTCGCCGGTGTCGGTATCCGCGTAGACCGTGAGTCTGTACTCCTTGCCTGCTGCTGCTGCCGATCCGGACGAAAGTGCGAGGCCGCTTCCTGCGATAGCGGTCACTGCACCTTGTTTCAGAAACGAACGTCGACCGGATATAGATGCACCATCTTCCGACATGCAATTTTATTCAGATAGTGGGAATATTAATACCTTTCTATATCACAGTAAATATAGTAGTGCGGCAATATATCGTCCAGTCTACGTTACGGTACGTCCCTCCGTAACCGGGAACGCCAGCTGGGGGTAGCCATTTGTGCGTTCGGGGCGACGATGGCCATATGAATGGGCGGTTACTGATACTTATCGCTGCTGCCGGCGTCGTCGGAACGATCGGCGTCCTGATCAAGTACTTCGGGCGGGTCGAACTGATCGCCGGGTACGATCCGGATCGGGTCACCGACGAGGACGGGTTAGCGAACTTCGTCGGGACGAACCTGCTTTACGTCAGCGGGCTCGTGTTTGTCGTCGCGATCGGCGATGCCACCGGGCTGTTCGGGAACCGTGCAACCGATGCCGTCTGGCTGGCGGCGACCGTGGCTTACCTTTCCCTGCTCGTTCGGATGGTGTACGGGACGCGTCGGTACGAAGCTGACGAGTAACCGCCGCTCCCGGTTCCGGCGAGTTCGTTTGCTGCGGATTTTTGACGGTCGCGGTCGACCACTCCGACATGTCCGAGCGCACCCGCGCACACGTGTTCGTCTCGGGAACCGTACAGGGCGTCTACTACCGCGCGACGACCCGCGATACCGCCCGCGAGGCGGGCGTCGACGGCTGGGTGAAGAACCTCCCGGACGGTCGCGTCGAGGCGGTCTTCGAGGGACCCGAGGAGGCCGTCGAGTCGATGCTCGAGTTCTGCCACGAGGGCAGCCCCGCCGCCGAGGTCGAGGACGTCGACGTCGAGTACGAGGAGCCACAGGGAGAAACCGGGTTCGAGATCCGCTACGACAATAGTAACAACTGAAACGATTCACACACCGATCGCACGGCCCTCGTGCGATCGGGTGTGTAGCGAGAGTGACGACTCATTGATTGATAACGCTGTTCGAACCCGACTCGAGACGGTCACTCGGCGTCGGCTGTGTACGTCTCGAGCCACGGCGGTTCGTCGCAGTGGTTCCACTCCGCCCAATCGGCCTTCTCGCCGGCGTAGTAGGCCCGGTAGGCCGCGACTGGGTCCCCGGGTCGCCGGTACTCGTCGGGCATCGCCTGCGGGCGCGGCGTCGGCTCCTCGCTGGGAAACTCGATCGCGTCGGGATCGATGCGTTCGATCACGTCCCACGAGGCGTGGTCGTCGTCCTTGTCGTACCGGTCGACGAACTCGGCGTTGAGCGCTTCGGCGTGGTCGCGCAGGCGCAGCCAGTTCGCCCGCGATTCGGTCGCCCACTGCGTCACTGGGTGGTCGACGTGGGTCGATCGATAGAGGAAATCGGCGTCGTACCCGTTCTCGCGGGCCGCCGTACAGAGGACCTGCGCGGCCTCGAGCAGGAGTTTGTTGACGTGCTGATCGCAGTGATAGCGAGCGGCGAGCCGCGGGTCCTCGTCGAGCCAGAAGACGTTCACGGCGGCCGTAGTGGCTCGAGTAGCATGTGCGTGGGGCCTAACGATGTGTTCCGGTAGGGTCCGCAACGTTGAACGGACGGCCCGTCGAACCCCCGCACATGATTACAGGCGAGCGAATGGCCGCCGTCGACGAGAACGCCGCGGCGCTGGGGGTGCCCCGAAAGCAGTTGATGGAGTCGAGCGGACACGCCGTCGCCCGCGCGGTCCGTGAGGTCGCGGAGCCGGCCGATCGGGTCGTCATCGTCGCCGGCCGCGGGAACAACGGCGGTGACGCGTTCGTCGCCGCCCGCTTTCTGGACGACTACGACGTTACCACGCTTCTGCTCGGGCGCGCCGAAACCATCGGCACCGAGATCGCTCGCGAGAACTGGGACGCCCTGCAACGGGCCGACCACGACGCCCGGGAGGTGACGGACTCGAGCCAGTTCTCGCTCCCCGAGGCCGACGTGGTCGTCGACGCGATGCTCGGAACGGGGATCAGCGGCGATCTTCGAGAGCCCGCCGCGACCGCAGCCGAGACGATCACCGACGCCGATGCAACAGTCGTCGCGGTCGACGTTCCGTCGGGTTTCGACGCCGATGCGGGCGAGCACGCCGACAACGGCGTCGACGCCGACCGCGTGGTCACCTTCCACGACGCGAAGCCGGGACTCGAGGATCTTGCGGCCGAGATAACCGTCGCCGACATCGGAATTCCGGCCGCGGCCGAGCGGTTCGTCGGTCCCGGGGACGTCTCGCTCGCTCGTCCTTACGACCGCGAGGGCCGGCCGTACGTCATCGGTGGCGGTCCTTATACGGGCGCACCGGCACTGGCCGCTCAAGCCGCGCTGCGGGCCGGTTCCGAACTGCCGTTCGTCGCCGCCCCCGAATCCGTCGCCGGAGAAATCCAGAGCTACGCCGAGGACCTGATCGTCCAGCCCTACGAGAGCGAGGTTCTCACACCCGAGACGGCCGAGGACCTCCTCGAGACCGCACAGCGGTACGACAACGTCGTCGTCATCGGTCCCGGACTCGGGACCGCGGACGAAACGCTCGCGGCCGTCCGCCGGTTCCTCGAGTCCTACGCTGGCCGTGCGGTCGTCGACGCCGACGCCCTCGAGATCGTCCCCGATGTGGAGACGGCGGCGACGCTGGTCTGTACGCCGAACCGGGGCGAACTGGCGGCGATGGGCGGTCCCGAGGCCGACTCGCTGCGGGACGCCGTCGACGAAATCGAGACCTTCGCGGCCGAGCTGGGCCACGTCGTCCTCGCGAAGGGAGACATCGACGTGGTGACCGACGGGGACCGAACCCGTCTCAACCGGGCCGGTACACCCGGGATGAAAGTCGGCGGGACCGGCGATACGCTCGCCGGAATCGTCGCCGCGTTGCTCGAGCACGCCGACCCGCTCGATGCGGCCGCCGCGGCCGCACACGTCAACGGTCTCGCGGGCGAACGCCTCGCCGAGACGAACGAACACGGCTTCCTCGCATCGGATCTGCTCGCGGAGATCCCCGCGGTCCTGTGGGACGGGGGTGATCGCGATGTCTGAAGACCCCGCTCCCGCCGAAGGGTCGAACCCGGACCCGAGAGGGACCACTGACGGGACCGACGCCGACGACCTCACCCACACCACCGAGGAGGGCGAGGTCCAGATGGTCGACGTCGGCGACAAGCCCGACAGCGAACGCCGCGCCGTCGCAGCGGGCGAGATCCGTCTGCAACCGTCGACGATCGAGGCGATCCGCGACGACGCGATCGGCAAGGGCGACGTGCTCGCGACCGCCCGCGTCGGAGCCGTGCAGGCGGTCAAACACACATGGGAGACGATCCCGATGTGCCACCAGATTCCGATCACGAACGTCGACACCGCCTTCGACCTCCGCGGGGATCGGGTCGAACTCGAGGTCGCCGTCGAGACCACCGGCAAGACCGGGTGCGAGATGGAGGCCCTCGAGGGCGTCACGACGGGGTTGAACGTCGTCTGGGACATGGTAAAGGCCGTCGAGAAAAACGCCGACGGCCAGTACCCCGAGACCGGCATCGAGAACGTCCGGGTGCTCGAGAAGGAAAAGCGAGAGCCGACCTCGAGCGGTCGGTGACGGGGAGCGAAACCGGCATAGGCGGTGCTCTCACGCTGGTTTTCCTGCCCGACTGGCCGGACGTTCGGGCGGGTCGCCGCTTCGACGGGGACGCTCGATTGCCGGTCACGGAACCGACATCCCTCTCGACGGGCAAACGACGTGATATGTCCCGGCAGGATTCGGATGCGTCGGTCGGCGGTCCGAACGGCGAGCAACTCGTCGAGCCCGGCGATGCCTTTCAGGTGCTCGGTAACGACGTCCGGACGGGGATTCTCGAGACACTGCTCGAGCGAACGGACGGCGACGCCACCTCGAGAGCCACGTTCTCGGAACTGTTCGCGGCGTCCGACGTCGAGACGTCAGCCGGATTCGCCTACCACCTCGACCAACTCGTCGGCCCGTACGTCCGAAAAGACGAGAGAGACGAAAACGGATCCGACGGCGGCTACGAACTCACCTATGCCGGCGTTCGGGCCGCCCGAGACATCGCGACCGGGGCGTACACCCGCCGGGTCGACCATCCGCCGGTCGATCTCGACGACGCCTGTCCGTTCTGTGAACGCGAGGCGCTCGAGGCACGCTCGACGGACAACGTCGTGACGGTGGCCTGTGCCGGCTGTGATCGAACACTCCTCGATCTCGGCTTGCCGCCTGCCGGACTCGAGGCACACGGCGATGCGTTCCCGGACGCGCTCGACCGGTACCACCGCGATCGACTCGCACGCATGCGGGACGGCATCTGTCCGGACTGTGCCGGCAGCGTCTCCGCGCGGCTCGTCACCCCATCCGCGGACGTCGCCGACGAACTCCCCGCCGAACTCACCGACCACGTCCAGGCCGAACTCTCGTGTGACGGCTGTGGGACGACCGTGCGCTGTCCCGTCGCGCTGACGTTGCTCGAACAGCCCGCGGTCGTCTCCTTCTATCACGATCACGGCCGCGACGTTCGGGAGCGTCCGATCTGGAACGTCGGACCCGAGTGGGCCGAGACGGTGCTCTCCGAGGAGCCGCTCGCGCTCCGGGTCGTCGTCGAACTCGAGGGGGACGTGCTCGCGCTGTACGTCACGGACGAGCTGACGGTTGTGGATGTCCAGCGCTCGGATGGGATGGATCTGCAGGTCGACCATACCGAATCGCCGGGATCGGCGAGCGCGAGCGGCGGAGCCTGACCGGGATCGGGTTACGATCCGACGCCGGCATCGGCGAGCGTCGCCTCGAGATCGTCTGTCGAGTACCGGTCGATCGTCGCCGTCGAATCGATGGCCAAGAGGTCGACCGTCGCCGTCGTCAGCGCGTCCTCGGCCGTCGCCGCGAGTGCCTCGAGAGCGACCGTTGCCCCCCGCTGGAGCGTTCGGCCCGTCCCGTCCGTACTGCTCTCCGGCAACTGCTCCTCGAAGAACCGTCTCCTTTCGTCGGCCCCGTGGCCGATAGCGGCGGCTCGCCAGCCGGTCGACGTGCCGCCGGGATCGACCTCGTAGAGGCGCGGTGATCCGGCGTCGCTGCCGGTCTCCGGATCGACGCCGGCGACCAGCAGCGCCGATCCGTACGGTCGCGAGCCGCCGGTCTGGGTGTGTTCCTGTACGTGATCGGCGAGTCGGGTCGCAAGCGGCGCGACGCCGATCGGCTCGCCGTACCGCAGCCGCTGTCGCTGCCCGGCTCGTCGCGCGACGTCGACGAGCTGTCGGGCGTCGGCGGCGTGACCCGCGGCGGCGACCGCGAGGTGATCGTCGACGTCGTAGAGCTTCTCGACGGTCTCGGCCTCGAGCAGCGGCGACCGGAGCCGCTTTCGGGCCGCGAGGACGACGCCGTCGTCGGTCACCACGCCCACGCTCGGCGCGCCTCGTTCGACGGCTTCACGTGCGTACTCGACCTGGTAGAGCCGTCCGTCCGGCGAGAAAATCGTGCTGCCACGGTCGTAGGCCTGCTGGTGGGTGTTCGGGTCCATCTCAGCGTTCCTCCTCGCCGGTTTCGCCGGCGACCGACCGGGGATCCGTCTTTCCGTCGGTATCGCTCGTCGCCTCGAGTGCGGTCGCGATCCCGTCGAACGCCTCGATCTCGAGCCCGTCCCCGGTGATCGTGCCGACGGTCATCCCGTCGCCGCTGGCAGTGTCTCGCTCGGTCGCGTTTCGAACGGCGGTCGCGGCGACGGACCGCAGCGCCGTCACCGAGAGATCGGGCTCGTAGGTGTCCTCGAGCGTGCCGTAGGCGAGTTGCATGCCGCTGCCGCTGGCGGCGTATCGGGTCTCCATGACACCGCCACCGCCGCCGACCTGGTAAACGGCCGGCGTGTCGTCGACGCCCCCGAGTACGAGGTCGAGGGCCTGAAACGGGCCGCGACGAACGAGGGCCCCGGCGACGGTTGCTGCGGTTCGCACCGACACGGGACCGTCGTGGCGCAGTTCGTACGCCCGAAGGTCCGCTCGCAACTGACGGACGAACGACTGGGCGTCGCCGACGCTGCCCGAAAACGCGACGGCGATCCGGTCAGCTACCGGTTCGATCTTCCGCGCCGATCGGTTCGTCACGAACCGGCCGCCGAGGCTGGCGCGCCTGTCGGCCGCGAGGGCGACGCCGTCCCGGCCGACGAGGCCGACTGTCGTTGTCCCGGTCGTGATACCGGTCGATCGCTCCGCCGGGACGGTTTGCCCGCCGTGTTCGTGGAACGCCCCGCCGCTCTCGCTGGAGGGCACGGTAGACGGCCCAGCGCCGATAGTACGATCCGTTCCTGTCATCATCCGAGAGGAAGGGCCGCGAGGGAAAGTATGTTAGCTAAAATATAATTTAGCCGCGGGGGCGTACGAACCCGTCTCGGCGAGCGATGGGGACGGACGCCATCGAAAGCGGAGGCGCGAAATCGGCGACGGAACGTCGGACTTCGGGCGTCGGATGTCGTCGGGCTGGACGTTCGAACGGGAACTCTAAAGGTCCATCCCGCCGTTGACGTCGATCACTTCGCCGGTCACGTACGACGATTCGGGGCTGGCGAGGAACCGCACCACCGCCGCGATGTCCTCGACTTCGGCCAGTCGCTCGAGCGGGATGCCCGAGACGATCCGATCGAGCACCGTTTCCGGGACGCTCTCGAGCATGTCCGTCCGTGTAAAACCGGGTGCAACACAGTTGGCCGTCGAACCGCCCTGTGCGAGTTCGAGCGCGATGGTGCGGGTAAAGCCGAACATGCCGCTTTTCGCGGCGGCGTAGTTGGCCTGCCCGAAGTTGCCCTGTTTGCCGACGACGCTCGAGATGTTGATGAGCCGTCCTTCCTCGGCGTTCCAGATGTCGTCGTAGAACTCCTGCGTACAGTTGAACATGCCGCCGAGATTGACGTCCATGACCCGATCCCAGTCTTCGCGGGTCATCTCGGTGAACTGCTGGTCGGCGGTGATGCCGGCGTTGTTTACCAGCACGTCGGCCGGCCCGAACGCCTCGTGGCAGACCTCTCGCATGTGTTCGACGTCCTCGCGGTCGGTGACGTCGGCCTGAGCCGTCACGGCCTGCCCGCCCGCGTCTTCGATCGCCTCGACCGCCTCGTGTGCCGGCCCTTCCGACGACCGGTAGTTGACTACGACGTGCGCGCCCTCTTGCCCGAGGTATTCGGCGATGCCGCGACCGATTCCCCGTGCCGAGCCGGTGATGACGCATGTGCGTCCATCCATGGACATAGTTCACACATTCAACCTCCCGCGGTAAATAACGACCTGTTGGTAATCAGAACTAACTGTTCCGGCGACCGATTCGTTCGGGTACCGATCCGAGAGACCGGAAAAGGGGAATGCTCGCCGCGAACCGTTTATCAGCGTTCTCGAGCCTGTTCGATCCAATCTTCGATTCGGCTCGGTGCGATGCCCGTCTCGGCCGCCAGTTCCGCGGCGTCGGCCGTTGCAAGCTGGTCGAACGTCTCGATACCGGCTTCGGCGAGGTCGTCAGCGTAGGCTCGACCGACGCCGTTCAGTTCGGTGAAGTCGTCGGCCTCGGAGTCGGCCGTGACGTCCTCGTCGGTGACTTCCTCGACGACCTCCTCGTCGACGGTCATCTCGCCCGGCTCCGCGGGTTCCTCCCGGACGTTGTCCTCGCCGCGCTCGACGATCTCTTCGTCGGACCGATCTTCGCCGTGGAGGTCGCTCGTTTCGGCGTCGAGGTCGTTGCCGGCGTCGGTTCCGGTCTCGGCGGCCGCCCCGCCGTCGGCGAGATCATCGGGGCCGGTTTCGTCGCCGGCGACGTCTTCGGCGAGCGCGGCGTCGGCTTCTTTGGGTTCGGGCGTTTCCGGCTCGGCCGCTTCGGCCGCCTCCTCGACGATCGATCGCTCTTCGAACCACTCACAGACGTCGGGCCAGAGTTCGTCGTGGCTCCGCGAGGAGACCGACATGCCGATGTGTCCCGTCGGGAACTCCATGACCTCGGTGTCATCCGACGCGATCACGTCGTTGAACGGCTTGGACGCCCCCGGCGGGATGAGGTGGTCGTACTCCGCGACGATCTGGAGGACGGGCATATCGATGTTCGAGAGATCGACGCGCTCACCGCCTAGCTCGAGTTCGTTGTTGTAGAGCTTGTTCTCCTGGTAGATGTCCCGGATGAACTCCTCGTAGGCCTTGCCGGCGACGTCGATGCCCTCGTCGAGCCAGCGTTCCATCCGGGCGAAGTTCTCGACGAAGTCCTCGTCCTCGACGTTGTCGTAGAAGCGGACGTACTTCGTCACGTTGTTGGCGACGGGATCCATCAACGCGAAGCCGATATCCAGAAACTCCGCCGGGACGTTGTCGAAGGTCTCGGTGACCGCTTCCGGATCGTAGTAGTCCTCGGCCCCCCAGAGTTCGAGCACGCCGCCCTCGCCGGCGAAACAGAGGCCGGCAGCCATCAGTCCGAGGTTCCTGACCTTCTCCGGATAGAGCGCGGCGTACATGGCCGACTTCGTTCCGCCCATACAGTAGCCGAGAACGTTGATCTCGTCCTGCCCGGAACGTTCGCGGACGACATCGACGCAGTTGTCGATGTACCGGTTGACGTAGTCGTCGAGACCGAGCGATCGATCCAGCTTCGAGGGTTCGCCCCAGTCGATCAGATAGACGTCAAAGCCCGCCTCGAGCAGCGTCCGGACGACCGACCGGTCGGGCTGTAAGTCGAGAATGTAGGGCTTGTTGATCAGCGCGTAGACGATGAGGATCGGCACGTCGTGTTGTTCCTCGGTCTGGGACTCGTAGTGGAGGAGTTCGAGTTTGTTTTCCTCGTAGACGATCTCGCTCGGCGTCTGTCCGACTTCGATGTTCTGTACGGTTTCGGTGCGGCCGGGAGCGACCCTGGATTTCTCGGCCAGTTCGGCGGCCTCCTCCCAGGCCTGTCGCTGGATGTCCAGTGCGGTGGCGTACGGGTAGTTCATGGTTCGTCTTCGAGGTGCTCGAGGACGCGGTCGAGTTTTCGTTCGACGGCGTGTTGCCGGCGCTCGAGTTCGACGAGTCGGTCGCCGACCTCGACGATGTCCGCCTCGGTGGCGAACCCGAGCGTCCGCAGCGTCTCCTGGGACGATTCTTCGGCCTGCTGCTGGAGTTCGAGGATGTCACCGACGGTTTCGCCGGTCATCCGGGCGAACGCGGTCGTCGACATGACCTCCTTGAACGCCTCGTTGGCCGTGTTGAGCCAGATATCCCGGAACTCCTCGACGTCGACGTCCTCGCCTTCGAGGGCGTCGTTCATCCGCTCGACCATCTGCTGTGAGGCGTTCATCCACGTCTCGTAGGCCCGAGCGTAGCCCTCGACGCCGTCGGAGATCTCGTGTTCCTCGCTGACCTCGCCGACGGTTTCCGACCAGCTTTCGACGAACTCCGCCTGTGCCTCCATGTTTTCCTCGAGGGCCTCGAGGAACTGTTCGTTCCACTGTTCGACGAACTCGTTCCACTGTTGTGCCTGTGGCTGCTGTGAGTCAGACATTGTACTAAATTGGGCTCGAAGTGGGAAAAAGATGCGGCCGGATCTACGCCGGGACGTCCATTTCGTCGGCCGCCTCCTCGACGTTTTCGGCGACCGCCGCGACGTTTTCCTCGACCTGCTCGTGGGCCTCGAGGAACGCGTCGAAGGAGGTGTCGACGACCTCGGCGTAGCTTGCGGCGAACTCGTCGTAGGCGGCTTCGGATTCCGCGAGCGCCTCGTGGACGGCTTCGATCGACTGCGCCTGCGCTTCGGTCGCGGAGTCGACGCTCTCGTCGACGAACGCGCGGAAGTCGTCGAACTCGGCGGCCTGCTCGGGCATCGCCGACTCGAGGGCGTCGAAGTACGCGTGGACCGCGCCCTTGGTGAGTTCGGCGTTGGACTCGACGAGGACGCTCGAACTCTCGACGGCGTCTGCCATGGCACCGATCGACGACTTCTGTGCTTCGAGCGCGTCGTGGGTGAGGGTCTGGGATTGTTCGAGAGCGGTGCGCTGTGCGTCGAAGACGGCGGTAAACGGGTTCTGATTCATGAGTTGTCCTCTCGGTTGCGTTTGACGGGGACGACGATCGTCTGGACGATATCACCCTCTTCGATGTCGAGGGCGTCCCGTTCCGGGCCGGGAATGCTGATCCGACCGCCGCTCTGAACGCGGGCCTTGAACGTCGCCGTACCCATGTTCATCGGGCCGAACGCCGACGTCTCCTCGAGCGGATTCATCGTGCTCGCCTGGAACCACTGTTTCAGCATCTCCTGCTGAGATTCGGCTACCTGCTCGCCTGCCTCCTGCAACTGCTCGGTGAACATCGCAGGTGGAAACCAGAGCGACCGGTCGGAGTCGTCCGTCATCACCCGTGACAACGGTCCCGTCGCTAATAAGGTTTTCCACTGAATACCATCTAATGGCATGAGATGGTTCGAGTAGGCACGGGTTGTGGATGGCGTAGAAAGCGAGACGACGCCCAGTCGAGCGCCGGCCAGCGTGCTTTCGGGAACGTCCACAGGCGATGAGACCGTCGAACTACCAGTACAGCGGCAGATTACTCGGCTGGCTCTCGGGACCGCCCTGTCCGGGTTGTGACGACGACCGTCCTATCGAAGTCGTCCGCTCGAGCGCCCCTGTCGCCCCTCCAATGGGGAATTACGGTCGAATTTAGCCGGTAATATCCCGTTTGCACAGCCAAAGAAGTCATATACCCCCCACACTAAACCGCCCATAGATGTCACAGCAGAATACTGGGCGACCTAATCTCGCTGCCATGACGAACGCGTGGACGGCGATGACCCAGAGCTTCCTCCAGACTGCTACCGCCGCCAACCGTGCTGCTGTCTCCGCGATGTTCCCCGCTGCCGCCGAGAACAGTTCGAACGGCGATACCGTGCCCGCGTCGATTCCGTCCGTCGATCACTCCAACCTCGACTGGGGGTTCGATCGGACCGTCGACGACCCGTCCGACATCGAAGTCGGTGACACGGTCACGTTCGAAAAGACGATCAGCGACGAGGACGTTCGCGCCTTCGCCGAGATCAGCGGCGACACGAACCGCCTCCACCTCGACGACGGGTTCGCCGCCGACACCCGGTTCGGCGAACGCATCGTCCACGGAACGCTCGTCTCGGGGCTCATCAGCGCCGCCCTCGCCAGACTGCCCGGACTCACGATCTACCTCTCGCAGGACCTCGAGTTTACCGGCCCGGTCGGCGTCGGCGACCGCGTCTCCGCGCGCGTCGAAGTCGTCGAGTCCCTCGGCAACGACCAGTACCGACTCGAGACGGTCATCCGCAACGAGAGCGACGACGCGACGGCCATCGACGGCGAGGCGGTCGTCCTGATCGACGAGCTACCCGACGAGTATCGGAGCCGATAGCCGGACGAGACCGCGGTCACCCCGTCGGTCCCGCGTTCGTTGCGTTTCTCCCGCTTTCGAAGCGATATCTCCCTTGCGGTTTTTATAAGTACTTCCCCCCGGAACGGCCCTACATGACATCGTTCGGGACCGCAGGAATCCGTGGTCCAGTCGAGGAGGTCACGCCGTCGCTCGCCCTCTCGGTCGGGCAAGCAGCGGGCGAGCCCGGAGCAACGTTCGTCGTCGGCCGCGACGGCCGCGAGACGGGACCCGCGCTCGCGGCGGCGATGGAAGCCGGCCTCGAGAGCGCCGGTGCCGACGTCTATCGCCTCGGGCAGGTGCCGACCCCGGCGCTCGCGTTCGCCTCGCGTGGACGCCAGGGCGTCATGATCACGGCCTCGCACAATCCGCCGGAGGACAACGGTATCAAGCTCTTTACCGACGGCGTCGAGTACGACCGTGACGCCGAACGGGCCATCGAAGACCGCCTTGCGAGCGACGCGTCCGATCGGGCTCGGTGGGACGAGTGGGGTCGCTCCGACCGGCTCCGGATACTCGATCGCTACCGCGACGCCGTCGCGGCGTACGTCCGGCGGGAGTTCGGCGACAGCGAAGACGACCGCGATCCACTCGCCGGGCTCTCCGTCGCCGTCGACTGTGGCACCGGCGTCGGCGCGCTCGCGACGCCGCAGGTGCTCGAGGCCCTCGGGGCCGAGGTCGTCGCGGTCAACGCGACCGTCGACGGGCACTTCCCAGCCCGCGAGAGCAAGCCGACGCCGGAGACGCTGTCGGAGTTCGCCGCGTTTCTCGCCGACGCGTCGTTCGACCTCGGGTTGGCCCACGACGGCGACGCCGACCGGCTCGTCGTCCTCGGTCCCGACGGCGAGGTGATCCACGAGGACACCGTACTGGCCGTCGTCGCAGCCCACTACGCGGCGGCGAGCGACGCCGGCGACCCCGTCGTCGTCACGACGCCAAACGCCTCCGCCCGCATCGACGAACGGGTCCGTGCCGCCGGCGGCCGCGTCGAGCGCGTCCGACTCGGGTCCCTCCACGAGGGGATCGCCCGCGAGCGCCGCGAGGGGGACGACTCGACCGAGGTCGTCTTCGCCGCCGAACCGTGGAAACACATCCACACCGCCTTCGGCGGCTGGATCGACGGGATCGCAAGCGCCGCCGCCGTCGCCGCGCTCGTCGCCGACGCCGGCAGCACCGATGCTCTCCGGGCACCCGTGACTGAACGGCCCTACCGGAAACTGAGCGTCGACTGTCCCGATCCGGCCAAAGACGAGGTCATGACCGCCCTCGAGACCGACCTCCCCGATGCCTTCCCGGACGCGACGGTCGACACCGACTACGGCGTCCGCCTCGAGTTCAACGACGCGTCCTGGGTTCTCGTCCGGCCCAGCGGAACCGAGCCCTACGTCCGGATCTACGCCGAAAGCGACGACGTCGACGACCTCGTCGAGCACACGCGATCGCTCGTCGAGCGCGCGGTCGACCGTTCGAATCCCTGATCCGAAACGGAACAGTTTAGTGGAGTGATCGGTCAGCGCCGTCGATTCCGACGAGTATAAACCGAAGGTTTTCGCTAGTCCGCTCCATGGGACACGACCGACGACGGTTTCTCGAAGCTGCAGGGGCGGTCGGACTCGCGAGCCTTGCCGGTTGCGTCGACGGGTTCGGTGCCGATGTCGACGCCGAATTGAATATCGGCGTGGTCTACGCGACCGGCGGTCTCGGAGACGACTCGTTCAACGATATGGCAAAGCAGGGACTCGAAGCGGCGGCGTCCGAGTTCGACCTCGCGTTCGAAGAGACCCAACCGGAGTCCGATAGCGAGTTCTCCAGTGCACAGCGGAACTTCGCGGAATCCGGCGACTACGACCTGATCTGTTGTATCGGCTACGCACAGCAGGACGCGCTCTCGGAGAACGCGCCGGAGTATCCGGACCAGAACTTCATCATCGTCGATGAAAGCGTCGACGCGGACAACGTCCGGAGTTACGAGTTCGGCGAACCCGAGGGGTCGTTTCAGGTCGGCCACCTTGCCGGCCTGATAACCGATCGGGAGTTCGCGGCCAAGGGTAACGAAACGAACCCGGACGCGGACGTCGTCGGCTTCATCGGCGGGACGGAGTCGCCGCTGATCCAGTCGTTCCACGCCGGCTTCGAGGCGGGCGTCGAACACGCAAACGACGACGCCGAGGTCGTCTCGTCGTACGTCGACTCGTTTACCGATACGTCTGCCGGACAGCAGGCCGCTCGACGGATGTACCAGGACCAGAACGCCGACATCGTCTTCCACGCGGCCGGCCGGACCGGGATCGGCGTCTTCCAGGCGGCCAGGGACGAAGACCGGTTCGCGATCGGCGTCGACGACGACCAGTCGATCTCCAACGACGACTACGCGGACGTCATCCTCGCGAGCATGGTCAAATACGTCGACAACGCGGTGTATTCCGCCATCGAATCCGTCGCGAACGACGAGTTCGAGGGCGGCGAAACGGAGACCCTGGGTCTCGCGGAAAACGGCGTCGAAGCCGTCTACGGAGACACGGTCGGTGACGAGATCCCCGACGAGATCAAGGCCGAACTCGAGGCGTCCAGACAAGCGATCATCGACGGCGAAATCGACGTCCCAACGGAACTGTAACCGCATGACCGAGCCGGGAGCGGGTACGACCGACGGAACGGGACCGACCGAGGGATCGGGGGTACGTACCGCCGGCCCGAAGAACACGAACGCGGAACTGGCCGTCCACCTCGACGGCATCACCAAGCGATTCCCCGGCGTCGTCGCGAACGACGACGTCGATCTCCGGGTCGAGCGTGGGACCGTCCACGCCCTGCTCGGGGAAAACGGTGCCGGCAAAACGACCCTGATGAACGTCCTCTACGGCCTCTACGAGCCCGAGGAGGGTCGGGTCATCGTCGACGGCGAGGAGCGATCGTTCGACTCGCCCCGCGACGCCATCGACGCCGGGATCGGGATGATCCACCAGCACTTCATGCTGGTCGATCCGATGACGGTCGCGGAGAACATCGCGCTTGGCAACGAACCGACGAAGTGGTTCGGGATGGCGGTCGATCGCGAGCGAATCGACCGCGAGGTCCGCGACCTCTGTGACCGGTACGGCTTCGACGTCGACACGGAGGCGACCGTCGAGGACCTCAGCGTCGGCGTCCAACAGCGCGTCGAGATCCTCAAAGCGCTGTTTCGCGGCGCTGACGTCCTCATCCTCGATGAGCCGACAGCCGTGCTCACGCCACAGGAAGTCGAGGGACTCTACGACGTCCTCGAGGAACTCACCGCACAGGGGAAGACGATCATCTTCATCACCCACAAGCTCGAGGAGGCGACCCACGCGGCCGATGCGATCACCGTCCTCCGGGACGGTGAGTCGGTCGGAACGGTCGATCCGACCGCTACGAACCGGTCGGACCTGGCCGAACGCATGGTCGGCCGGGAGGTACTACTGGAGGCCGAGTCCGACCCGGTCGAGACCGGCGAGGTCGTTCTCTCGACGCGGGACGTCGCCGTCGAGGACGCCCGCGGGGTCGAGGTCGTCTCCGGGATCGATCTCGACGTTCGGGCCGGCGAGATCGTCGGCATCGCGGGCGTCGACGGAAACGGCCAGTCGGAACTGATCGAGGCGGTCACGGGGCTGCGGACGCCCGACGAGGGGACGATTACGTACGACGGGACCGACATCACCGACTGGTCCCGCCGCCGGCGCATCGAGGCCGGGATGGCCTACGTCCCGGAGGATCGCCACGAGCGCGGGCTCGTCATGCCCTTCGACCTCGTCGAAAACGGCGTCCTCGGGAGCCAGCGGTCGCCGGAGTTTGCCGCCGGCGGTCGGATCGACTGGACCGAGGCTCGCGACCACGCCGAGGAGATCATCGATACCTACGACGTGCGTCCGCCGGACGCCGACGCCGACGCCCGCTCGTTCTCCGGCGGCAACCAACAGAAGTTCATCGTCGGCCGCGAGTTCGAGCGCGATCCCTCGCTGGTCGTCGCAACCCACCCGACCCGCGGCGTCGACATCGGTTCGACGGAGTTCATCCACGACCGCCTGCTCGAACTTCGCCGCGACGGGGTCGCAATCCTGCTCGTCTCCTCGAAACTCGACGAAGTCCGGTCGCTGTCGGACCGGCTTGCGGTCATCTACGAGGGCGAGTTCATCGACGTCACCGATCCCGAAGCCGTTACCGAGGAGGAACTCGGATTGCTGATGGCCGGTCAACGGCCGACCGCCGCCAACGGAGGTGATACACAATGAGCGGGGCGAAAGCTCGAGTGGAGCGGCTCCTCGAGCATCTCGTTCGGGCATCGGTGCTCGAACGGGTCGTCATCAGCGTCGCGGCGCTTTTCGCGTCCGTCCTCGTCGGTGCCGTGCTCGTGTTCGTCTCCGGCGGGTTCGCCTCCTGTCGATCCGGCCTCGATCTGGCCGGCATGACGTTCTGTTACAACCCGATGCAGGTCTACTACGAACTGTTCCTCGGGCCTCTCGGCCATCCGCTCGAGGGCGGCTGGAGTCCGACGAGCTACCGCATCGCGACGACGCTCCAGCAGACGACGCTGTTGATCTTCGCGGGACTGTCGGTCGCGGTCGCGTTCCGGGCCGGCCTGCTCAACATCGGGACGCAGGGGCAACTCGTCGTGGGCGGCCTCGCGACGGCCGTTACCGTCGTCGCCGTCGACGGGATGGCAGTCGTTCCCGGGGGCTTTCTCGGGGCGGTCGTGCTCATCCCGATCGGCGTCCTCGCCGGCGCGGTCGTCGGCGGACTCTACGGCGCGATACCGGGCGTCCTGAAGGCCTACGCCGACGCAAACGAGGTCATCACGACGATCATGCTCAACTTCATCGCGGTCGGCCTCACGTCGACGCTGCTCTCGTGGCGGTTTCAGGACCCAAACAGTAGCAACCCGCGGACGACGTCGGTCCCCGAGTACGCCGAGATCCCGAACGTTCCGCACGGCTTCCGCGGTACGGACTTCTCGCTGCTCGCGTTCGGGTTTGCCGTCGTACTCATGCTGGGGATCGCGTGGCTGTTCGCTCGCACCTCGTTCGGCTACGAGCTGCGGACCAGCGGCATCCAGCCGGCCGCGGCCGCCTACGGCGGCGTCGACGGCAAGCGGATGACCGTCGCCAGCATGAGCCTTTCGGGGGCACTCGGCGGAATCGCCGGCGCGTTCTGGGTGCTCATGGTTCACGGCAGTTGGCTCGAGAACGTCCCCTCGATCGGATTCGACGGGATCGCCGTCTCGGTGCTGGCCGGGAACAACCCGCTGGGCGTCGGCGCGGCGGCGTTCCTGTTCGGCGTCCTCCAGAGCGGCGCGACTGCCGTCGGCACGTCGACCAGCGTTCCGCGGGAACTCATCGATATCCTCACCGGGCTTATCATCCTGTTCGTCGCGATGCCGGAGTTCTTCCGGATGCTCGGGCGGCGGTACGTCGACGTCGAGACGACCCGTCCGACTCGTGCCGACGGCGGCGACGGAGGTGAGACCGATGCGTGACCGGTTTTCGCGACGGGACGCCGTGGCGACTCTCGGCGGACTCACCGTCGTCTGGGCCATCGTTGGCCTTCTCGCCCCCGACTCGTGGCCCGGCGTCTTGCTTTCGATCGTGGCCAGCCCGAGCACCCATACGGCGACGCTTCGATTCGCCGTTCCGATCGCTCTGGCGGCGGTCGGCGGCATCTTCGCCGAGAAAAGCGGCGTCATCAACATCGGGATCGAGGGGCTGCTCATCGTCTCGGCGTTCAGTTCGATCCTCGCCGTCCACTGGCTCGGCAACGGCGGGACGACCCTCGGCCTGTCGAACCGGTGGTGGGGACTGCTTGCCGGCGTCCTCGTCAGCGTCGTGTTCGCGTTGCTCTTTGCGGTCGTCTGTATCGAGTTCAAGGCCGATCAGATCATCGCCGGCCTCGCGGTCTGGCTCATCTCGCTCGGCCTCGCGCCGTTTGTCTCCCAGATCGTCTTCGGAAGCCCGAACATCCCGAAGGTCGACCGGTTTTCCACCGTAACGGTCCCGGGGCTGTCCGAGATACCGATCCTCGGCTACCTGCTGTTCGATACCGAACCGCAGGTGTACGTGATGCTCGGTGGCGTCTTCGCGGGCTGGTATCTGCTCTCCCGGACGGCGTTCGGCCGCTGGGTCGTCGCCAGCGGCGAAAACCCCAAGGCGCTCGACACCGCCGGGGTCGACGTTCGCAAGATCAGATACGCGGCCGTGGTGCTCTCGGGCGTCTTCGCGGGCCTCGGCGGCGCAGGGTTCGCCCTCGGTACCCTCGGCACGTTCGCCGGCGGCGGCGACACCGCGATCAACGGCCGCGGCTTCATTGCGATCGCAACCTACCTGCTCGCGAACTACCACCCCGTCGGCGCGTTGCTCGGATCGTTCCTCTTTGCGGGGCTGAACTCGATCCAGAACTCGCTGCAGCTTGCGGGCTACGAGATCCCGACGGAACTCATCCGAACGATCCCGCACATGACGGTCATCGTCGTCCTCGTGCTCGTCGGCCGCACGCGACTGCCCGACGCGGCCGGCGAGAACTACGACTCCGGCGAGGACTGACCGCCCGCTCGCGATTCGACGGACGGCCAACCGTTACGAACGGCCTACCGTCGCCGGCCCAGTCGTACGAACCGATTACTCGCGCCGACGGGCCGGCGGCCTCTGGGAAGACAGTGCTTTCATGCGTCCTCACGAAAGGGCTGGGTATGACGACCGACCCACTCGTCGAAGCCGCCCGGGAGATCCAGTCGCAGGCACACGTCCCCTACTCCGAGTACCGCGTCGGAGCCGCCCTCGAGACCGCCGACGGCGAGGTCTTCGTCGGCTGCAACCTCGAGAACGCGAACTTCAGCAACAGCCTCCACGCCGAGGAAGTCGCCGTCGCCGAGGCGGTCAAAGAGGGACACCGCGAGTTTACCCGCATCGCGGTCAGTTCCGATCGACGGGACGGCGTCACCCCCTGTGGTATGTGCCGGCAAACGCTCGCGGAGTTCTGTGGCGACGATCTGGTGGTCCTCTGTGACGAGGGCGAGGAGGAAAAGCCGACCGAGTACACCCTCGGCGAACTGCTGCCGGACACGATCACCGAGGAGACCCTCGAGGAAGCCTAACGGATCGCTCTCACTCGAGAAGTGTCCGGACGTCCGTCCGAATGCGCTCCATCACTGCCGATTCGGAGCCGTCGGGCAACGTCAGGGAATCGAAGTCGTTCATGATCCGGACCATCGCTGCCGCCTCGTAGCACGGCTCGGGAGTCGAAACCCTCGCGGCAAGCTCCGGCGCGATCGCCCGATAGCCCGCCAGCATCGCCTCGCGGACGAGCGGGCGTCGATCCGAGACGTCGGGACGGCCCGCCAGAAAGGCCCCGCTGTAGAGGTAGACGGCGAACTCGAAATCGAACGCCGCCGGCACGGCGAGCGTATAGCCCCAGTCGAGCATCGCCGTGACCTCGCCCGTTTCGGGATCGACCAGCAGGTTGTGGAGTCCGTGATCGTTGCGTCCCAGAACGGGCTCGAACGGGCCGTCCAGATCGTCGAGACCCGCCTCGAACCACCGGCGGAGGGCCGGCGTGAGATCGGAAAACCGCGAGTCCGCGTGGCGCTCGAGTTCCCGGTCGACGTACTCGCGCAGGAAGGACGGCCAAGTTTCGTGGGGATCCCCGACGGTCAGCGTCGAGGGATCGCCGACGGGTCGTCCGCCCGTCAGGTCCGGGCCGTCGTGGCGGACGTGTCCGAACCGATCGACGGCCGGAACCGAATGCAACGCGGCCAGATACCGCCCGGTCTCTCGAGCGAGTCGGTCCAGCGTCTCGTCGTCAACCCGGCCGATGCGTTCGTAGGCGAGTTCGTCGCCGGGCAGTCCGCGCATGAGGTAATACGGCGTCGGGAGGGTGTCGTGGTCGTCGACGACGCCGAGAACCTCGGGCACTGGAACCGACGTGTGGGCCTCGAGAGTGGCCTGAATCCGCGCTTCGGTCGGAATCGCCCAGGGCTGTCCGTCGGGTGAAGCTTTGAGGTACAGCTGCAGCGTCGAATCGGCGTCGGCGATGCCGATCCGATACACCGAACAGAAGCCCCGGTCGACCCGCGTCACCGTCTCGACGCCCCGGTCCGGGTCGACTTCCCGGACCATCGCCGCGACCGTCGCGTCCGATAGCTCCCGTGATTCGGGAACGTCGTCCATACTCGACGTTCCAGTTCGTCCGATAGAATCCTTGTGGTGGGATGTCCGGGTTTCACACGCGACACCGGTCCCCACGGGTTCCGGCTATCCCGTCCGATCGGCTGCGAGTCGATCCGCGAGCCGCTCCCGAAGGATCGTCCGGTGACACCGTTTCTGCGCCGTGTTCTCGAAGCACACGAGCGCGATCGACTCCCCCGACTCGAGACGCGCCGTCAGTTCCTCGAGCGCCGCCCGGGCCTCCGGCGCGGTCTCGAGGTGCTCGCGGTAGGCCGCGCCGAACCCGACCTGTTCCCACGCGGCGTTGTGTGCCCCCTCCTCGCAGAGTCCCTGCAGCTTCATGTCCTCCTCGCGGTCGCGCATCGACTCGAGGAGGTCGGCCGGCGGCCCGAGTTCGGGTCGGTTCTCGTCGACGGCCGCGTGAAACCACGGGGCCGGCTTTCGGACGACGCCCACAAGCGTGGCGGCGTCGGGAACGTCCGCGAGGTCGTGCTGGAGGGCGGCGACGTAGGTATCCGCGAGCGTCCCCTCGGTCTCGCGTTCCATACCACGGCTACGGCCGCCCCGCATTTATATACGGCGTCGGTTCGAACCCCCGCTAATCGATGACCGGGCACAGCGAAGACCCGAACGCGGACGTACAGTACCACCTCGAAGTCGACGGCGATGACGTCGCCGACACCGTCCTCCTGCCGGGCAACCCCGAACGCCTCGAGAAGATCGTCGACTGCTGGGACGACCACGAGATCACCGCCCATCACCGCGAGTATCGGACCGCGACTGGATCCGCCGAGGGGACGCCGATCTCGGTGACCTCGACGGGGATCGGGAGTCCGTCGGCGGCCATCGCCGTCGAGGAACTGGCCCGCGTCGGCTGCGAGACGTTCATCCGGGTCGGCTCCTGTGGCGCGCTCCAGCCCGAGATGGACGTCGGCGACCTCGTGATCACGACCGGCGCGGTCCGGCAGGAAGGCACCAGCGACGAGTACGTCCGGGAGGACTACCCCGCCGCCGCGGATCACGAGGTCGTCAGCGCGCTCGTCGCCGCCGCCGAGCGGCTGGGATACGACTACCACACCGGCGTCACGATGAGCGCCGACTCCTTCTACGCGGGACAGGGTCGCCCCGGCTACGAGGGCTTCGAGGCCGCCGGTGCCGACGATCTCGTCGACCAGCTCCGGGACGCGAACGTCAAGAACATCGAGATGGAGGCCAGCGCCATCCTCACGATCGCGAACCTCTACGGGCTCCGTGCCGGCGCGGTCTGTACCGTCTACGCCAACCGCGAGACCGGCGAGTTCAGGACGGAAGGCGAGTCGCGCGCGGCCGAAACCGCGACGCTGGCGACGCATCTGCTGGCGAAGATGGACGCGGTCAAACGCGAGGCCGGCGCGAAGCGGTGGCACGCGGGCCTCTCGCTCGAGTGACCCGGGAGCGCGTCACTCCCGGAGCCGGACGATGTCCTCCTCGAACACCCGCCGGTTCGGGATGACGTACTCGGCGTCGTCGTCCTCGAGTTTCGTCACGAACAGATCGACCTCCTGAACGATCCCCGACTGGTCGCCGATCCGGACGCGGTCGCCGATCCCGTATGGTTGGTTGAGCAACAGGTAGATCCCCGCCGCGCTCGAGACGAGGAAGTCCTTGAAGGCGACGGTGCCGACGACGACGATGCCGAGCGCGTAGACCGCAAGCAAGATCAACAGCGGGTTGACGTAGACGCCGATCTGGCCGAGCGCGACGAGGACGGCCACGAACAGTACCGAGTACTTGACGAGTTTGGGGAGCACCGAGACTTCGGGGAGTTTGACCCCGCGCAGGGCCTCGCTGACCTGAAGTTCGGATTTGTCCGCGATGACGAACCCGACGACGAGCACGAGCACCGCGATGAAGACCTGCGGGATGAACTCCGTGACCCGGAGCCAGAAGGCGTCGGTGTCGAGCAACTGCGCGATGTGGATGGCGGTCAGGACGGCGATCCCGTAGATAAACCACGAACTCAACCGGGCGACGATATCGACCGTCGACGTACCGATCGACTGGGCAGTCCGCTCGAACGGCGTTCCCTCGACGGCCTCGGGGACGCCCGACGCCGCGAGCAACTCCCTGTTGAGCCGGCCGACCAGATACCCCACGACGATCCCGAGTGCAAGCACCGCGGCCGCGATAACCGCCGGCTCGTCGATGAGCGTCTGCCAGTCCATATCAGTACGCCTCCGGATCGACCTCCAGGATGAGCTCGCCGGCTTTGAACGCCCGGACGAGCCCATCGCTTTCCGAAAGCACGATCGAAATCGAGTTGGTATCCCGCGTGATCGCGCCGCCGGCCATGTGGCGCGCCCCTAGCCCCTTCGGGATGTCGACGCCCTCGGCGGACGGCTCGAGGTACCGGTAGGCCGAGACGATCTTGCCCGCATCCGAGATGATAAACGCGCCGTCGAGGCGCGAGAACTCCTTGAGCATGACGTTCACGATCGGATCGCCGACGTGGACGTGGGACTTCTCGAAGGGGTTGTACGAGAGCGGCCGGGACTTGTTCATCACCTTGCCCGCGTCGCCGACGACGAACAGCGCGCCGACCGGCTTGCCCTTCTGTCCTTTCTTGCCCAGTTCGATCGCGAGTTCGAGGACGGCCTTGATGACTTCCGGCTCCGCCCGCGATTTCGCGAACAGGTCGTAAATCCCGGTGTGGGCGTCCATGTTCGCGCGAACGCGGGAGACGGTATCGATCTCGTCGTCGAAGATGCTCGTCGCACACGCGAGGTCGTCGCCGTCCTCGATCACGTCCTGCTCTAGCGCGCCCTCGATCCCGAAACGGATCCGCTCGGCGACGTCGGCGAACTCGAGGGGGAGTTCGACGAACGTCTCCGCGCTCACCTCGTTTTCCGTTCCGACCACGATCACGTCGGGGCCGTCGACCTCCCGAACCTGCTCGTAGTACGACCCGCTGGGGGAAAAGAGCATGACGGCGTCGACGTTCGAGAAGAGATCACCGAACACGTCGTCTAACCCGACCATTGCTCGTATAAGCTGCTTCCGCGCGAATAAGCGTTATGGGCCGTCTGACGCTCGTCTGTCGCTTCTCTCTACGATCGATCGTGTTTAATTAGTGGTTCGTGCGCGACCGAACGATGGGTTTCGCCCTCGAGCGGCGGCCGTCCGCCCGCATTCGAGGGGATGGCGCGGGCCGTCGACAGTCGAGCGCGAGGGCGACACCGCGGTGCGGTAGCTGTCACCCCCTTCGGTTTCAGTCCTCGTACTCGCGTTCGAAGACCCCTGGGTCCGGGCCGAGGACGGTCGTCGTCCCGCCGCCCCGGCGGACGAGCATCGGTATCGACGTGTCGTCGGTCCGGCCGTCCGCGCGTTCGGCACACTCGTCGGCGTCGCGATCGCGCTCGTCGCTCGGCGTCGACCCCTCGCCTAACAGTTCCCGCCGGACACACGCCGCTTCCGCGCGGATCTCGCGCAGGTGCCGCACCGCAGTCCGACGCCGCCTGTCCTCGAGCATGCCGGCACCGCTTGCCCGCCGCACGTCCACGAGCAACGCCTGTGCCGTCTCGTCGATCGTCTCGAGCCGATCGCGGGTCGGAAGGGTCTTTTCGGACCGCTCCCGAGCGGCCGGCTCGGTCGATGCGCCCTGTCGGTCGGGACTTTCAAGGCCCCGCAAATCGTCGTCTAGCATGGCTTCTGTAGGCCTGAAGCGGGAGCTAGCGCAGGTCGGTGCCCTTTCACCGCCTGCGCGTTTTCCTGACTGTCTTCTCACAGCCAATCTCTCATCCCGCCAGACCTTAATTTACACTGCAGAAATAAAAAACTATGCTTAAGCGAGCTATCGACCTTTATTATAGTTACAAGAAACGTCTAAAACAGCAGGTAGAACTGCTATTGCGTACATTCATAGAACACTGTTCGACATAGATGAATAGATGCGAAAGCGTGCCGAGTGGATGACGCGGGCAGACGATGAGATATTGGAGTATCTCGCATCCGAGAACGCTGGTACTCCGAAAGTGATCGCGGACGCGCTCGATCGAAGTAACGACTACATCGGCGTTCGCTGCCGCAAACTCGCCTCCTACGGACTGGTCGATCGCCCCTCTCGCGGCTTCTACGTCATCACCGACGCCGGCCGATCGTATCTCGAGGGGGAGCTGGACGCGGGTTCGCTGACCGCGGAGGAGGAGTGAGCGGCTGACCGGCTCCATCGGGCCGGCGATTACAACAGATACAACAGGCTTCCCACCGCGTGCTACGTTACTGATGGACGACACGATCCCTCGCCGAGCGGTTCTGCACTCCCTTTCGATCGCTTCGGCCGTCGGACTGAGCGGCTGTTTCGGCTGGGATACCGGAACGGCGGCGGACGAGAACGACCCGAGCTGTACGGGGTTCGATCAGGAGAGCGAGCGGAATCCCCCGTTGCGGGGTGCCAAGATGGTGTCGAGACGCGGCGAGCAGGCGACGCTTCGGGTGAGCCTCGTGAAATCCGAACTCGAGGACACCGACGCGAAGTGGATCACGGTCTCCGAACCCGAGACGAACGCGTCGAAACCCGAATACGCGATCCCCCTCAACGTCGGCGACACCCAACCGACGGATCTCATGGGTGACGGCGAGGTCGTCCGCAAGGAACAGACGATCGGCACCATGCCCGTCGCCGGCCGCTTCCGGGTCGCGGTCGAGACTGCCGACGGGGACGTCCTCGCGTGGAAAGCCTTCAGCTACGACTGCTCGAGCGACTCGGCGTTCTAACGTCCCCCGATTTCGGTCACTCCCTGACAGCCAGCCGATGGAACGGCCGAAGAAGGCGGCGGGGAAGCCAGACGAGGAACCGAACGACCGGCGTCAGGCGACCCCACCGGGGCGGCGTCGCCCGGTAGCGCCCTTCGATCCGCTCGACACGGCCCCTGGTCTCCAGATATCCGAGGGCGCTTTCGACGCGTGAGTCGGTGAGGTCGAGATCGGCGGCGAGCGCCGTGGCGGTTTTCGGCTCTGCGGCGTCCCGCAGGCCCTGATACACCACGTTCAACGTCTGCATTCGAAGCAGCACCTCGCCGCTACCGTCGTCGTCGAGATCGGACACGTACTCGTGTTTCGTCCGGGACGGTGCGTACCGAACAGTCGTCGCGCCGTCGAAGGCGAACCAGAGACCCGCAAGCGCCAGGAGTCCGCCGACCCGTGGGGAGGGATCGATGACTGCCACGTATGCACCCGCAACGAAGACGGCCGTCCCGTAGCCGAGTCCGTTCGTCCCGTCGGGGAGATCGTACTCCGCGTCCACGACATCGAGGACCGTCATCGCGGCGAGGAGCACCACAAGCGGGACTGCGGTTCGCAGCGTCATCTCGGTGACCCACACGAGGGCGGCCAGGACGACGACCGCGCCGACGGCCGTCCGGAGGGCGGTGTTCTCGTAGCAGGACGCGATCCGACCGAGCATCAGTACTGAAATGGACAAAGTGTATACAGATAACCGTTTTGTGTACCGGGGACAGCGAAGCCACGACACGTTCGGCGACCCTCGAGCGACCGGACGACCAGTACACAGGGGTCTCCGAACTGTCTCGAGTCCCTGCTGCGGTGCGTTCCCGACCGCACAGCCCTTTCGACGTGTCGACCTCGACGCTGAACCCGCGTCGTCGACAGGGCCACGCAAGCGTGCTCGAGGCACCGTCAGTGCGTGGGACCGGATTCGAACCGGAGGAAACCTCACTTCGTTCGGTTTCCAGGGCTCGACTCGGTCCTGCTCTTCGCTCACTTCGTTCGCTCATGCGCGGGACCGGATTCGAACCGGCGGACCCCTACGGGACAGCGTCCTAAGCGCTGCGCCGTTGGCCTAGCTTGGCTACCCGCGCTCACATGCGGGTTGTCACGAATCGAGTAAGAACCTGTCGATCCGGGCTACTGATGTTTGACCGGCTCTTCCGGGGACCAGTCCGGCGGAACGATAAACGTCACGTGCTCGGGGTCTCGGAGCTGATGGAGTTCCGCCGCCTGCTCGGCTAACGACCGATCTCGGTAGGGCATCTCGAGCCCGCAGCCGGTACAGACGAGCTTGCATGTTGGTTCCGTCATGGACTGGCCGGACGCACGCCCGTCCCGAGACTGGGCACTACGCGTCCGGTCGGTGTTGGCGGCTTCCGTGCTTTAGTAGTCGTCTCCTAGTGATACCGAGGTGAAACGGCCGATTCGACGAATCGTTCGTAGCTGCACGTTGGATCGAGTAGCAGGGTATTGGACGCGCCGGACCCTGGATTTATCTCGGATGAAACGGTATCCCGCCGTATGCACAGCGCCAGAGACCGCGTCGAATACGAACCGTGGCTCGAGGAACTCGAGCAGGTCGCCGACCGACTCGACCTGTCGACCGAGGCGCGGTCGTGTGCGGTCGATCTCTTCCTCGCGGACGTTCCCGACGATGACCGGTCCAAGCGGGCCGTCCTCGCCGCCAGCGTCTACGCCGGCTCGCTGGTCGCCGGCGACGGCCGCACCCAGGGTGCGGTCGCCGACGCCGCGGACGTCTCCCGCCTCTCGATCCAGACCCGCTGGAAGGAGTTGCTCGAGACCGCGGGGCTCGAGCCGCCGCGATGGTAACGAATCGAACCGTTACGCCGGATTCCAGTTCGAAAGTGTACGATACGCGGACGGAAAGGGTGACTAGCAGCAGTTGGAAATACGATTCCGGTCTTTAGTGACAGTCAACTCGAGCGGAACGAATACACGAGACGATCGTGGATATCAGTACGCAGTACAATTCGACTGCGCCGATCGTTTGCAGTGTCGATTTCGGTCACACGAATCCGATCGTCCCCGTCCCCATCGGCGCAATGGCTACCGTCGACCCCCAGAACAACCACATTGAATTCGAGTAAGCGGTCTCGTTTTCACGTTTGCTCCGTGACGATTCGATGAATCCGACCACGATACCGCTACTGCGCAGGAGACGGTCTCCGTGCTTGCCGCGATTTTCGCTGACGAAGAAAGAAATGCGCGCTGAGTGGTTTTAGAAGTTAGGAGGCGAAAACCCACGGCTTTAGCCGTGGGATGAAGCCGTCAGCAGGGTAGCAATCCACGTGAGAACGAGTGTTCGGTGATTGCGTTCGAGAACTTGACCGGCATTCGTGAGCGGACTGGCGCATCGTGGGGCCACAAGTGGGCGTTCGACCGTCTGTACGAGTACGTCGAGTATAAAGCCAGAGAACACGGTATCACAGTCGAACAGGTGGACCCGGAGAACACGTCACAGCGGTGTTCGCACTGTGGGTTCACGCACCCGAACAACCGCGAGGGCGAAGACTTCGAGTGCTTGAAGTGCGGGTACAAGAATCACGCTGATTACAACGCCGCAAAGAACATTGGCTTGCGGTTTCTCCGTCGTAACCAAACCGGGGGTGACGGAGGCGCACCCTTGGGCGTGCGCTTGAACAGCGGGATGGTGAACGTGAATGGAGGCTACTCTCCTGCCGAGGAATCGGCCAGAACGGAAGTCCACGCTGAATCCCACGGCTTCAGCCGGGGGTAGCTCAAGAAGGCGGCCATGGTCGTGGTCGTATGGCTGAGCAGAACGTCGCGGTAGTGACAGCGGCGGGAAGCGGCATTGGAGAAGCCTGTGCCCGGCGATTAAACGAGGACGGATACACGCCGGTTCTGTTATCACGGTCGGGGAGCGCCGTCGAGGTTGCGACCGACCTCGGCGGAGATGGGTTCGAAGGTTCGGTGACCGATCCCGACGACTTGGCAGCCCTCGTCGAGACGACGAACGAACGCTACGAACGTATCGACGCGGTGGTGAACAACACGGGTCACCCGCCGTCCGGCGATCTCCTCGAGATCTCCGACGAGGAGTGGCACGAGGGGCTCGACCTCGTGCTGTTGAATACCGTCCGGATGGCCCGGCTCGTTACACCCATCATGGAAGAACAAGGCCACGGGTCGATCGTGAACATCTCGACGTTCTCGGCGTTCGAACCGTCGAGTGAGTTTCCCGTGTCGTCGGTGCTTCGGGCCGGACTCGGGAGTTTCACCAAACTCTACGCCGACCAGTACGCGGCGCACGGGATCCGGATGAACACGGTACAGCCCGGATTCGTCGATAGCTACGAGGTCGATGAGGAAACGAGGGACCGAATCCCGATGGGACGACCGGCAGAAACGGCAGAGATCGCGGACGCAGTCGCGTACCTGCTTTCACCTGCCGCGAGCTACATCACCGGCCAGAACATCCGCGTCGATGGAGGGCTTACAGCGTCCGTGTGACGTCCTCCGTGTCGTGAACGGCGGTACTCTCGCCGAACCCCGCAGCTCCGGATCGAATGCCGTCACTCGTCGCCGTCGTCAGTCTCTTCGAGGACGGTCCCGTGTTCGTCGATCTCGCCGTTGACGATCCGCGTACTCGAGATGATCTCGCCGTCGTCGGCGAGTACGTGCGGGACGACGACGACCTCGAGCGGGTCGTGGCCCCGTTCGCGCCGGATCTCGTTGATCCGCTCGCCGCCGTCGCGGGTTTCCGGCGAGACGACGAGATACTCGAACTGGGGTTCGGTCGCGATCCCCGTGGGCTTCTCGAGGGGCCGGATCTCGAACTCCCGATCGTGGTCCTCGGCGATGGATTCGAGCTCCCGCTCGAGGGATTCCTTTCGGGTTTCGTAGGGCCTGACCGGCCGCTCGACGTGTCGAGTCTTCGGTGCGAGTTCGTCGCTCGTCAATCCGACGGTCACGTCTCCGAGTTCGAACGCCCGTTCGAACAGTTTTCGATGGCCATCGTGAACGGGGTCGAACGTCCCACCAAGCGCGACGTCCATACCCCACCTCACTGTCGCGGACGGTATAAAACGGTCGAAACCGGGTATCAATACAGCCCGCGGGTGCCGTGTGTTCGACAACTGTCGATATGCACCTTCGCATTGTTTTTAGTAGTCGCCCACAGTGTCCATGATATGGGATTAGACGAGGACGCACTCGAGTACCACCGGACGGATCCGCCCGGAAAGATCGAGATTTCGACGACGAAACCCACGAATACGCAACGGGACCTCTCGCTCGCGTACTCGCCCGGCGTGGCCGCCCCGTGTCTGGAGATCGACGACGACGAGACCGACGCCTACACGTACACGGCAAAGGGGAACCTCGTCGGCGTCGTCTCGAACGGATCGGCCGTACTGGGCCTCGGCGACATCGGTGCACAGGCGTCGAAACCCGTCATGGAGGGGAAAGGCGTCCTGTTCAAACGCTTCGCGGACATCGACGTGTTCGACATCGAACTCGACGAGGCAGACCCCGACAAGTTCGTCGAGGCCGTCAAAATGATGGAGCCGACGTTCGGCGGCATCAACCTGGAGGACATCAAGGCCCCCGAGTGTTTCACCATCGAGGAACGACTCCGCGAAGAGATCGACATTCCCGTCTTCCACGACGACCAGCACGGGACCGCGATCATCAGCGGCGCGGCGTTACTGAACGCCGCCGATATCGCCGACAAGGACCTCGAGGACCTCGAGATCGTCTTCTCGGGGGCCGGTGCGAGCGCGATCGCGACGGCCCGCTTTTACGTCTCGCTGGGCTGTAAGCGGGAGAACATCACCATGTGTGACTCCTCGGGGATCATCACCGAGGAACGGGCGCGGCGAGACGAGATCAACGAGTACAAACGGGAGTTCGCCCGCGACGTGCCCGAGGGAGACCTCGCGGACGCGATGGCAGGCGCGGACGTCTTCGTCGGCCTCTCGGTCGGCGGCATCGTCTCTCAGGGGATGATTCAGTCGATGGCCGACGACCCGATCGTCTTCGCGATGGCCAATCCCGATCCGGAGATCGGGTACGAGGAGGCCAAGTCGGCCCGCGACGACACGGTCATCATGGCGACCGGCCGGTCGGACTACCCCAATCAGGTCAACAACGTCCTCGGGTTCCCCTTCATCTTCCGCGGCGCGCTTGACGTGCGCGCAACGGAGATCAACGAGGAGATGAAAGTCGCCTGCGCCGAGGCGCTGGCCGAACTCGCACGCCAGGACGTCCCCGACGCGGTCGTCAAGGCCTACGGCGACGAACCGATCCAGTACGGGCCCGAGTACATCATCCCGAAACCGGTCGATCCGCGCGTGCTCTTCCGCGTCGCGCCGTCGATCGCCGAGGCCGCGATGGAGTCCGGCGCTGCCCGGACCGAACTCGATCTCGACGAGTACGAGGAGGAACTCGAGGCCCGGCTGGGCAAGTCCCGCGAGATGATGCGGGTCGTCCTGAACAAGGCGAAAAGCGACCCCAAGACGGTCGCGCTCGCGGAGGGCGAAAACGAGAAGATGATCCGGGCGGCCTACCAGATCCAGGAACAGGGGATCGCCCTGCCGATCCTCATCGGCGACGAGTCCGAGATCCGGCGGACGGCCGCAAACCTCGGACTGGACTTCGATCCGACCGTCGCCGATCCGGCGGCCGGCGACTACGAGGGCTACGCCGACCGCCTGCACGAGCTTCGTGCCCGAAAGGGAATCACGCGGACCGAGGCCGGCGAACTCATCGAACGCGACTCGAACTACTTCGGCAGCGTGATGGTCGAACGGGGCGACGCCGACGCCTTACTCACCGGCCTCTCGCACCACTACCCGTCGGCGCTGCGGCCGCCGCTGCAAGTGATCGGAACCGCCCCGGACGTCGATTACGCGGCGGGCGTCTACATGCTCACGTTCAAAAACCGGGTGATCTTCGTGGCCGACGCGACGGTCAACCAGGACCCCGACGAGGAGGTCCTCGCGGAAGTCACCCGGCAGACGGGCAAACTCGCCCGCCGGTTCAACATCGAACCGCGTGCGGCGTTGCTATCGTACTCGAACTTCGGCAGCGTCGACAACGAGGGGACCCGAAAGCCCCGCCGTGCGGCCCAGATGCTGCAGGACGACCCCGAAGCCGACTTCCCGGTCGACGGCGAGATGCAGGCCGACACCGCCGTCGTCGAGGACATCCTCGAAGGGACATACGGCTTCTCGGAACTCGATGACCCCGCGAACGTGCTCGTCTTCCCGAACCTCGAGTCGGGCAACATCGGCTACAAACTCCTCCAGCGCCTCGGCGGGGCCGACGCCATCGGCCCGATGCTGGTCGGGATGGACAAGCCGGTCCACGTCCTCCAGCGGGGCGACGAGGTCAAAGACATCGTGAATCTGGCGGGCGTCGCGGTCGTCGACGCGCAACAGAGCGACTAGGGAACGCCGAGCAGCGGTGAGCGGTCGACACCGCCGTTTCGAGAGGGGCTCGATACCGTGAAATTTTTGCGTCTGCTCTTCGTCGGAGAGCAGCAGAACCCCCGATGCAACCGACGAATCCATCCGGGCCCTCCAGCGAAGCCGAACACGATCGGGCACGTCGCCGGTTTCTCCGAGCCGGCGGCGTCGCCGCGACGATCGGACTCGCCGGCTGTGCCGGACTGGGAGGCATAACCGACGATGAAACGGACCGTAGCCGGCCGAAAATCAGCGACGAGTTCCAGTCCCGGTACGTCCCCCATCCCAACGACGACGTCTCGATGTTTCGACGCGGACTTCGCCGGCTCGGGTATTTCCCCGACGAAGTCGTCCCCGACTCGGTCACCGTCGACTGGGAGTTTCCGCTCAACGAGGCCGGCCACACCGCCGCGAAATCCAGCCCCGTTCCGACTCCCGACGGCGAGACGATCGTCTTCGCCGGCGACACGGGCCGCGTGGTCGGTATGACCCCCGACGGCGAGCAGCGATGGGAGACACAGACGGACGCGACCGATAAGGGCTTTCACGGGTCAGCGGCCATCGTCGACGACGTCGTCTACATCGGCGGCTACGACGGGGCGTTGTACGCCATGAACGTCGACGACGGCGAACTGCGCTGGAAAACGGAGGCTTCGGAACTCGACGGGGCCCTCGCCGTCGGCTCGAGTCCGGCCTACTACGACGGCACGCTCTATTTCATCTCCGAGTTCGCAGACCCCTTCTCGGGCGCGCTGTGGGCGATCGATCCCGAAACCGGGGAGCCGATCTGGCAGGACGACCGCATCTGGGGCCGGGCACATCCGTCGCCGTCGATCGACCTCCAGCGGGGTCGGATCCTCGCCGGGTCGAACGACGGTGCCGTCTACTGCTGGGAGTTTCCCTCGCTCGAGTTCGCCTGGAAGTTCCAGCTCGAAGCGAACGGCGCATCGCAAGTCGACGGCACGTTCAACCTCGGCTCCGAGATCAAGGGATCGGCCCCGCTCTACGACGGACACGCGTATTTCGGGTCGTTCAACGGCTGTTTCTACTGCGTCGATATCATGGACGGCAGCGAGGTCTGGTCGTTCGAGACCGACAGGGCGATCATGTCGAACGCGGCGGTCGATCCGGACGCGGGCGTCGTCTACATGGGCAGCGACGACGGCTACGTCTACGCCCTCGATCCCGAAACCGGCGACCAGTACTGGTCGGCGAACGTCAACGGTCGCGTCGTCGGGGCGCTGACGGTGACCGCGGAAACGGTACTGGCGGGGTCGTACGATTCGTACCTGTACGCGCTCGACAAGAAGACCGGCGATCGGCGCTGGCGCGTCGAAAACCGCGGTCGGGTGACCACGTCCCCGGTGCCGGTCGACGGCCGGATCTACTACGCTGAACGGGGCGTCTTCTCGAACTACTACGACGACAAGCCCACTGTCTTCGAGGAACCCGGCCACGCGTACTGTCTGGTCGGGGACGAGTGAGCCGCGGGGCGGCCGCGGCGAAAGCGTGCATTCAAGTATTCGCCGGAACTTTTCCCGCGTATGCAAGATCAGGGACGCTCTACGCGCAAGCGAACCGGCGGTCGACTGAAGAACGTTCGAAAGCGCCGCAAGGACGAACTGGGTCGACTGCCGACGGAAACGCAGGTCGGCGAACCGCGGTTCCGCACCGTCGACGTTCGCGGCAACGAGACGAAGGTCCGTGCGCTGTCGACGAACGTCGCCAGCGTCAACAAGGGCGGCGAAACGGTCTCCGCGGAGATCGAAGACGTCGTCGAGAACGACGCCAACCCGAACTACGTCCGTCGAAACATCATCACCAAAGGTGCCATCATCGACACCACCGAAGGCGAGGCGCGCGTGATGTCCCGACCCGGCCAGACCGGGCAGGTAAACGCCGTCCTTCTCGAGGACTAGTCGCCGATCGTTCGACGGTGCTATCGAAGGCTACCCGAGAGGGGCACCACTGGGCTATTTCTGACGAACCGAAGAGGAACGCGGAGTGGCCACGTCCAATTGGTCCCCCGATTCGACGGCGGATCAACGGACCGCATGCAGATCGACGAAGTCGTTGTCGTCCGCGCTGAGCCACGCCGTCAGCTTCCGGTCGTCGGGACAGTTCCGCGGAAACACCGTCCGACGATCCGGTTGGTCCTCGTATTTGACGATGACCGATTTGAGGGTCCGGTCCCGGGAGCCGGTCGGTTCGTCGGGCGTGGCTTCTGGTGCTCGGTCTCGAGCGAGACGATCGTCGTAACCGCTTTCGGATCCGGTCATGGTTCGGCCGGCGATGAAACGCCGTGTCGGGACGCAGGCAGTCCACCTACAAAGCGTGTGCTAAGTGGGCTATTGAGGAGTACGTACGCGTTCGAACCCGAACGTGGGCCGGGCCGGAACGTCGAGCGGACCGACCGCAATGGAACGAAGCGCCGAAAGCGTGGGCCGACCGGAGTCCGCTCAGGGGCGCGGTGCTGCCTTCTGAAGCGCCGTCTCCGCGATGTTCCCGCCGTAGTCGGCGCTGCGGGACAGCGAGTCGACGATCAGCCCGAGCGACTGGGCCTGAACGGGTTCGAGGTCACGGAGCATGTCGTCGATCGTTCGCGTATGCTCGTCGATCTCGAGAACGGCCTCGCGGGCGGCGTGACCCAGCCGGTTTGCCTCGTCCGTCTCGGTGGCAAACAGCGCATCCATCGACTTCTCGAGGACATCGGACGCATCGGCATGCAGCGCTTGCAACGCGTCGGCGACGTCGGCGGGGATCTCGTCGAGTTTGAGCGCGAGGTTGCTGATCTTGGCCGCGTGGTCGGCGACCCGCTCGAGTTGGCGGGCGCTCGAGTGGTAGTCGAAACAGTCCTCGCGGTGGACGCCGAGTTCTTCGGCGGCCCGCGGCGACCGAAGGGTCGCACGAAAGATCCGGGAGACGACGAGCCAGAGTCGGTCGACGTCGTCGTCCCGATCGATGACGTCCCGGGCGATGTCGTCGTCGTTCTCGACGAGGGCCGTGACCGCATCCGCGAGCATCGACTGGGCGATCAGCCGCATCCGGGAAACGGCGTTGACGATCGATAGCTCCGACGAGTCGAGCAGGTCCTGAATAACGACGCTGTCGGTCGTCTCTTCGAGGACCTCGACGCCGACGAGGCTCTGTGTCGCGTCCCGGATCGCCCGACGCTGATCGGTCGTGATGCGGTTGGCCTCGAGTCCGATGATGTCGAAGCCGCTGACGTACATCGTCATCACGGCTCGCGTGAGCCGCTCGCCCTCGAGATCAGAGACGTCGAGCGTTCCCTCCTGGCGTTCCGTCTCCGATCGCGGCGTCAACAGCAGCGTATCGTCCTCGGGATAGAATTCGACGGTCGTCCCGGCATCGACGCCGTTTTCGGTCGCCCAGGTTTTCGGGAGGGAGACGGTGTACGTGGACCCACCCGTTACCTGAACCTTTCGCGTTTCCATATACTGGATCGCTTCGGACTCCAGAATATAAACATACCCGGGTCTATAGAGAGGTATCGATATCTCCGGAATCAATCCACACATCGCGTGATCCGGGTTTCCGTTCGTCGATACTTCCCGTTCTATTATTGCAACCATACGCCTAACGAGAAGAAGTATATAGGAGTCGAAACGATCACCGCCTCCGTCACACGGCGGCTGAGTAGGCTGTCAGACTACGAGACACGAAAGACCGGTTTCGAGGCGAGGCGAGCGCCGGAGACGGTGAGAGCGGGATACTCGAATCGTCGGTTCGCACGGGTTACTGGGCGTTCGGTCCGGATTGTGGCTGCTCGGCTGGGGTGTCGACGTTTCCGTCCCCGCGACCGTTTGCGCTGGGGTTATCTTCACGATATCAGAGTGCAATATAGAACTATATAGCGGACATAGTATGGTATTTAGGCAATCCAGCTCTCGAATGACGTGATGAGTGATGAGACGAATGATCGGCTTCGGGGACTCCAATCGACCCTCACATCGGCCGCTCCCGATCTCGGGCGTTTTACGACAACCATGCTCGGGACCGACGCAAAAGCGTCCGGCATGACTTCGAGCAGCGGCAGTTCCGAGACGGTAGCGGACGCGGAGACCGAAACTACGTCGGCGCTTGCGTCCGAATCGGCTACCGGGGCCGAGATGGCAAGCGAGAGCCAACCGCTTGGATCGCCCCGCGTCGACAACGCCGTCATCGAGGCGCGGGATCTCGACGTTTTCTACGGCGATACGCAGGCGCTGCAGGGGATCAACATGGATATCCCCGAAAAGAAGGTGACGGCGCTGATCGGGCCGTCGGGGTGTGGGAAATCGACGTTCCTGCGGTCGATCAATCGAATGAACGATCTCATCGACGTCGCCCGTGTCGAGGGCGACCTCTACTTCCACGGGAAAAACGTCTACGACGAGGACGTCGACCCCGTCGCGCTGCGCCGAAAGATCGGGATGGTCTTCCAGAAACCGAACCCGTTCCCGAAGAGCATCTTCGACAACGTCGCCTACGGGCTCCGGGTGCAGGGCAAAGACGACGATGTCGAAGAAAAGGTCCACACCGCACTCGAGCGAGCCGCGCTTCTGGACGAGGTCGAGGACCAGCTCGACTCGAGCGGGATGGATCTCTCGGGCGGCCAACAACAGCGACTCTGTATCGCGCGGGCGATCGCGACCGATCCGGAAGTCATCCTGATGGACGAACCCGCCTCCGCGCTCGATCCGGTCGCGACCTCGAAGATCGAGGACCTCGTCGAGGAACTCGCCGAGGAGTACACCGTGGTCATCGTCACTCACAACATGCAACAGGCCGCGCGTATCTCGGACAAGACCGCGGTCTTTCTCACCGGCGGGAACCTCGTCGAGTTCGACGATACCGACAAGATCTTCGAAAACCCCGAAAGCGACCGCGTCGAAGACTACATTACCGGCAAGTTCGGTTGACCACCTCCCGCGCCTGAAGACGCGAGAATCCCGCCACGGGGTTTCAGGCCGAGTGCAATGGCCCTGTGGTTTCAAGACGCATACGTTCCACGCGTCGACTGCTGGGCTTTAGCATCGGCTTTTCCTTTTCCGAGGCCAGAAAACACGGCTTTAATACGTCTATCCGGTCGAAATCGGAAAATAGCGAAAGAAAACGGCTAAACCAAATCTTTTGCTCGAAATCACTCGAGATAGCCGAGTTCTCGCAACCGATCGCGCGTTTCCTCGTCGGTATCCGCCAAGACGTCCTGCTCATCACCGGTCGTCTCGCTCGGGTCGACCCACGCACCCCCGACCGCGTCCTCGAAGCGAGAGAGTGTCCGCTCGGCAGCGGCGACGACTTCGTCATCTGCTGGATCGATCGGCGTCTCTTTCGGTCGGTCCTCGTCGAGTCGATAGCCTTCGTCGGGAATCCGATCCGCACGGATGTACTTCGCGTCGAGCCCTCGGGCGGCTCGCAGCCGCGAGTAGGCGCGGTGGTCGTCGGGAAGATCAATACCGGCCTCGCTTGCTTTCTCCTCTAAGTGGTGTCGTTCGATGACCGGCTGGGCGTACTCGATGAACGCGTAGTCGTCTTCGGCTTCAGTCTCGCTTTCGGACTCAAGGACGGCCCGCTGACCGGGATCGGGCTCAAGGTCTCGGTCCGATTCCAAGACGTCGTCGAAGGAGCGATACTCGTCCGAAAGCAGCGATCGCGTCGGATCGAACGCAGTGACGCTGACAGCGTCCCTCGCCTCGAGGTCGACGACGGCGTCGGGATCGACGTCGAGCGCTTCGAGGACCGTGTGGTAGCAGTCGAGCAGTTCGACGAGATCGGCGCGTCGGTCGGCTTCGAGCTCGGAATGGTTGATCAGCAGCGGGACATTGACGAGTTCGTCGTAAAGTGCGAACTCATGGCCGTAGAGGTCGTGCTCGCCGTGAAGTTCCCCGTGGTCGGCGCAGACGACGATGGTCGTTTCCTCCCATCGATCGGTCTCTCGGAGCCACGTGAACAGGCGTCCGAGTTCAGCGTCCATGTGAGCTATCTCTGCGTCATAGAGCCTCCGGATCGCTTCCCACTCATCGTCGTCGATTTCTCGGGCACCGGAGTTGTACGTTTTCGAATTTTGACAGACCTCGTCGGGGTCGACGCCGGGAGCAAACGCCTCACGGTACTCCTCGGGCGGATAGTAGGGCAGGTGGGCATCCATCAGGTTAACGAACGCGAACCAGCCGTCGCCGCTGTCGTCGATGAAGGATTTCGTGCGGTCGATCACTGACGGCGTTTTCGAGTCCTCGCCTTCGCTGCTGGCGAGTTTGGCGTGGGCCACCGCCCCGAGACGCACAAGCTTCGACGCCAGATCGCGGAGGTAGTCGTTATCGTTGACGGTCTGCCATGCATTCGCCAGCGGCCCCGAGAGGACGTCGTCGGGAAGCGCCTTGAAGAACGAGTCCTGCCTGTCAAACCCCTCGGAGAGGCCGGTGTAGGGGGTGATCCAGGCGTTCGAGGAGTAACACGCCGTGTCGTATCCGGCGGCCGACAGCACCGATGCGAGGGTCGTCTCCCCCTCAAGGTACGGACTCCGCTGAACGGCCCCGTGCTGGCTCGGATACTGGCCAGTGAACAGTGAGGCGTGGACTGGCAGCGTCCAGGGAGCGGGAGCAATGGCCGATTCGAAAACGGTCGCTTCCGCAGCGAATTGCGAGAGTTCGGGCGTCGTCCCGCGGTCGTAGCCGTACGGACTCAACCGGTCCTTTCGAACCGTGTCTAGCACGACGAAGAGCACGTTCGACTGCTGGGTCTCGGCCATTACGGGTGACGAATAGAGCCGTCCCAATAAAACGCGTCGCTGCTTGCGCGCCGACGCGGTGCTTCATCTTCGCGCCGCAGTTCGAAGCCCCCTCACGACCGATCCGTGGCTCGGGAGTCGTTCACTACAGAAGGCGAACACGGCGCGACCGGTGCCTCGCCCTCGACCGCGATCCATCGACGAGGCTGGCGGCGTCGCGTTCCGTCCAACGGCTGTCAGCGACAATCTGACGTTGCAAGAGGTCTGATGATCCACATCTGCTATGGACGAGCGAAACAAGCGCGCTCTCCTGACGGGCGCTTTCGGAACGGTTGCCGTCTTCGCCGTCCTGTTTTTCGCCGTCGGCGCGCGCGACGTCCTCGCCGCCTTACGCTCGGCCACGCCGTTGCTGGTCGTCGCCACCTTCGTTCTCGCGCTGTGTTGGCTGGCCGCTTGGAGCTTGATGCTCCGGAGCGTCCTCGGCGCGTTCGGGGTCGAGGTTCCCGTCGGAAAGGTGTTTTTCGTTTATGCCGGCGCGGTTTTCGCCAATAACGTCACGCCCTTCGGACAGGCCGGCGGCGAACCCGTCGCCGCCCTGCTCATCTCGAACGTATCCGACGCGCGCTATGAGACCGGACTCGCCGGAATCGCGAGCGTCGATGTGCTCAACGTCGTTCCGTCGATTTCACTGATCCTCGTCGGGATCGGCTACTACGCAACTACTGCCACCGTCGGCGAACGCCTCGAGACCGCCGTCGGCTCCGCTATCGCGCTGATCGCGGCCATCGTTCTCGGGATGGCGCTCGTCTGGCGGTCCCGAGATGCCGTCGTCGACCGGCTTCCCGCCATCATCGCTCACCGTATCGAGCGATTCGGATTCGCGGGGTTCGACTCCGAAACGCTCGAGACTGATCTGACGGATCGAATGGAACGGTTCTTCGAGAACATCGAGCGCGTCGCGACGGATCGGTACCGCCTTGCGACGGTGGTCAGCCTCTCGCTGATAGGGTGGCTCTTTCAAGTAGCAGCGCTCGCGGCGGCCTTCACCGCAATCGGCTACAGCGTCCCGCTGTCCGTCCTCTTGTTCGTAATTCCGCTGGCCAATCTCGCCGGCGCAGCGCCGCTTCCGGGCGGGCTCGGCGGTATTGAGGCCGCGTTCGTCACGCTGCTCGTGCCGACGACCGGCGTCGCAGCGTCGGCGATCACCGCAGCCGTGCTTCTCTTCCGTGGAGCGATCTACTGGATGCCGGTCTTGATCGGCGGGGTCTCGGTCTCGACGTTCGGCGTCAGGGCGATTGAGTGACCGCTCGGACACCGACTTGAGCGCTCGACTGGAGGCGAAATCGAGCGGTTAATCTCCGTTCGGCCCGGAGGTTGGGTACCTCGCTCCCATGTATCGAGGCGGCCATATCGGATTCAACGCGCTGCTTTACGCCCCCCTCCTGCCGCTGGTGAGTCACCGCTGGTCGCTCGAGTTAGCGGTGTTCGGCGCGGGGCTCGCCGTCGGATTGGCAAACCTCCCGGACGTTGATCAACCGCTCCCACAGCTTCGCCACCGCGGACCGACACACACGGTCTGGTTCGCCGTCCTTGTCGGGCTGCTCGCCGGTCTCACGTCGGTACTCGTCCTCGGCTCGAGTCTCGCGTTTCGGTTCGGGTTCGTCATCGGGACCTGCAGCATCCTCGCCCACCTTGCGGGTGACATCGTGACGCCGATGGGGATCAGTCCCCTCGCGCCGCTTTCGCGACGACACGTCACCCTCGATTGGTTCAAGTCCAAAAACCACCGGATCAATCGCGCGCTGTTGGTTCTCGGATCAGGAACGTTGCTCGCATCGGCGATCTTGACGATCCGATAATCCCTGCGGATTCCGTGGCCGCGCTCGAAATCGCTTGTCGCGTGACCGTCGCGGATCGAAACGGCTCTCCTCATCGGATCGACGGGTCGTCGCCGGCTCGCCACGCGAGGACTCCGATCGAGACGAGCCAGAGCGCCGCCGTCGCGGCCGGTCCGTGGACGGGAAGACCGGGACCTGCACTCGCCTCAAGCGGGAACAGCCAGGCGATGCCCGCCGGCGACAGCGAATCGATAGCGAGGTGGGAACTGATCGCCAGCCCGACGGCGAGCGCAGCCGTTCGATCCCGAGAAATCGCGTACGCTCCGACGACGAGCAGCAGTGCGAAAAGCGGCGTGTGGGTAAGCCCACGGTGGACCAGCGGCCAGCCCCACGCCGCGGGAAACCAGAAGTCCGCGTCCGGAGCGATTCCAAAGACGATTCCGATCCGCGGATCGGCGTCGGTAAATCCGCGAACGAGCGCGTATCCAACGACAGCGTGCGTAAGGACCGCTCCCGTCAGAAACAGCACTCGTCCCGTCTCCATCACGATGGTTCTTCGGCTCACACCGCCACAGATCTTGTGACGGATATCGTATCTCAGGCACCAACACTTAGCTTCGACTCGTTGTAGCCGGTATCGATGGCGCTCCTGCAACTCGAGGCCGTTCCGCCCTGGCTCGAGGCGCTGTTCGCGTCGGACCTCGCGTTCGTCGTCCTGCTGGGAATTTGCATCCTCGAGGGAGCGATGATGCTGCGGTTCATGCCGAGCGAAGTGGTCGTTCCGGCAGCACTGGCGCTGATCGGCTCGTCGATTCCGACGCTGCTCACGATCGTCGCCGTCGCAGTGGTCGGAACGACGATCGGACAGCTCGTACTGTTCGTACTCGTTCGCCGCGCCGGCCGAGACTACGTGCTGCAAAAGCGGTGGTTTCCGATCACGGAATCACGGCTTGAGCGGTTCGACGGCTGGTTCAACCGGTGGGGCGGTATCGCCGTCAGCGTCAGCAATACGATGCTGTTCGTAAGAGGCGTGCTTACCGTCCCCGCTGGACTGTCCGAAATGGATCCGCGACGGTTCACCGCGTTATCGGCGATCGGATCGCTGTTCTTCCAGTCCCTCCTCGCCGCCCTCTACCTGATCAGCGGCCGTGTACCCGTCTTCTTCTGAACAGGTGACCTCGCGACGAGCGTGGAATCGTATGTGTGGGTAGCGAAGCGCGGCCGGTCGTTCGCTGCGCATTACTCGTCGCCGCGACGGTAGACCGGCAGTCGGAATCCGATGCCCGCGTCTCCAAGGTGCCACTTGATCTCGAGCCCGACCCAAACGAGTCCCGTGAGGAGGGCGACGCCGGCGACGGCAAACTCGAGACGCCCCATCCACACCGGGGTGGCGAAGAGAATGCCGTTGTGGATGCGGTTAGGGACGACCGCTTCGACGACGTCGCTCCCCACCGCAAGAACGTCGAACCCGTCGGCGGTAGCACCGTCGGTCGTTCGTGACTCGAGGTCCAGTTCCTGCGCACTGTGTCCCCCTGCGCTCTCGTCGCCCGTCTCGAGTCGCTCGGCCTCGTAGGGCAGCGTGGACGCGACCTGCCAGACGATCTCGCCGTCCGCGTCGAGTTCCATAACGCGGTTGCCGTGCGTGTCGGTGACGAGCGTGTTCCCGTTGGGAAGGCGATCGGCGTCGCGGGGCCACTGCAGTCTGTCGTCCGCCCACTCCCAACTTCGGGTCCACTCGCCGTCCTCGCGCTGGAACTCCTCGACGCGGCCGTTCTCGGAATCGGAGACGACGACCGCCGGGCCGCCCCGTGACTCGGGGACGTAATCCGGGTTGTGCTGTTCGTACATGACGTCGTAGTCGTCCTCGGTGCCGAGTGTCCACTCCTCGAGTAGTCCCTCGTCAGGGTCGATGAAAACCACCTGATCCTGATTCCGGAGGCTGACCATCACGTGTCCGTCGTGGGTGCCTTCCTCGATGTACTCGACATCGTTGATGTGGGCCCAGTCGTCCGGATACGGGCCGCCGCCCTCGACCGGGAAGTCACTCTGGGCGTCCCACAACCACTCGACGATTTCCGTCTCGGTATTCACGATGAATACCTGGTCGGCGACGATATCGGCGATCAGCACGTGCGATTCGTTGATTCGATCCGCGTCGTGCCACTCGCCGGCGTGTTCCTTGTAGTCGTAGCGGTCGTACAGCACCTCGACCTCGCCGGTCTCGAGATCGGCGCGCTCGAGAACGTTTCTCGCGCACGGCGGGTCGCTACACGTCGGTCCTTCGGAGTGAATCGTATCCGTCGCGGCGTACTCGACTGTCAGTGGATCGGCTTCGACGGGATCGACATCGAAGTACTTCGTTCGCGTGTTATTGTAGTACAGTACCTCGCCGTCGGGTGCGTACGCGGTGATCGTTCCCACGCGTCCCGATTCAGTGATGACCGTGTGATTGTCCGTTTCGGGTGCGTTCGGAAGCTCGTCCTCCGAGGCCGTCGACAGACTGTCCGACGCCGCGGCCGCGAGCGCGGCTGCCGACAGAAGGAGAACGGCGACGAACGCGATCCGAAGTCGGTTCCGGGAGATCCCCGCTTGGACTCGCGAGAGAAGCGACCGATCCGTCACGCTCTGGTCCCCCTCAAGTGTTGAACTGCCGACTGGAAGCCCATCGGGCGTTGTTTTCCGAGCAGGCTATTAGTGTCTTTTTCCACCACCAGCGCGACGCCGACCGGAAAGCGTATGCGGACGATGCCGAATCGGCGATACAACAGTGACCGGAACGGAACAGACGCCCGCCGACGCGGATCGTGCGCCTGCAACCACGACAGCGGCGTCCGACGGCCGTCCCGTGATCGAAGCGCGCCGTGACCGGTTGCGCGCGTACCTTCGCCACAACGGGGAGCGGATCTGCCGCGACGCGATCGTCTTGGGCAGTTGGGCGCTGGTGATGACGAGCTGGTTCCAGTGGACCGGACCTGGATTCTCGCGGTGGATGTACTACGCGGTTACGTTCGTCGGCATCGTCGGCTACGCACAACTGACGTCCCCGTGGACGCGACCGTACAGAAGCCCCGGCGATTCCAACTTCGAACGGTTCGAACGGGACGCCGATGAACGGCAGTCAGAGAAATCGGAGCAGCGGCACGAGTAACGTCACGAGCCAGAGAAGGACTCCGAGCCGAACGAAATCGTGATCGACGGGATCGACTCGAGCCGTGTGTGACGCACCGGCAGCGATAAATCCGAGTGCAATCGCCGTCGAGAAGCGGTGTACGAACGCGTTGACCGGAAGCCGCGTCACGCCGAGCAGCGTATAGTCGAGCAGAATCGCGATCGCGAACCCAACCGCACTGACGGCGAACGCCGTCTGCCGATCGAGTACCCGCGCGAAGGAGTACGCACACACCGGTAACCCAACGGCGAGGAGCGGATAGAACGCGACCGCGATGAGCCGCGGATCGACGCCGCCAAGTCGCGTCTCGACAGCGATCGCGCCGAAGCGAACGAAGAGGTAGAGTCCGATCAACGACGCCGGCAGCACGACTTTTTGCGGGGCTTGAGCGGCACACAGCGTCCGAACCAGGTCTCGGATCGAACGGCGTCGGGTGAGCACCGCTCCCGGAAGCAGGCCGAGGAGGACGAGGTGAAACGGCGGTTCGCCATCGAAATCGACGATCGTCACCCAGCCGTTCGCATCGGAGCCGCGATCGTTTCCGAGGTGAACGCGCGTGACGTTTCCCACGCCCCCGTGGCCCATGAATTCGCGTTCGACGTATCGCTGCGAGGTCTCGACGCTGTCGACCGTGTGGCTGAGTCGGAACCAGTCCCAGTGTTCGCTGTGGGCCTGTATCGCGGTCCACTCATCATCGTCTTCGGGTGCGTAGGCCCGAATGTGGTGTCGCGATCCGAGATACTCGCCATCATGTAGCTGGTAGCTCTCAGCAAGCCAGCGGCCGCCGTCCGAGTCGGTCGGTTCGTCGTCACTACTGTGGTCGATGTAGACGTATCGCGTCGAGCCGTCGGCGCGACTCCAGGCGGTCTCGGTGCCGACGAAACCGGGGGTCTCGTCGCTCACGTCCGCTTCTTCGGACGTCGGTGCGTCCCACTCGCCGCGACTGCGTTGCTCGAGGTACCGGCGGGTTTCGGACGGATCGCCGCCGACGAAGACGTTGATCGGTAATGTCCGCTCTTCGAACGCTGTTGCGCGGCTTGTGTACGGCCATAGCGACGAGTCGTCGTCGGTCGCGACGAGCGACTGTTGGGGGTCGCCCGAACCGTCGTCGAACGGGGCGGCGATGGCGGATCCCAGGGCGAGCGCGCCGAAGAGGACCACGACCGTCCCGAGCGCGATCAGCGTCTGTCGCTCAATAGTCGATCACCTCGAGGGAGTCGGTTTCGAGTGGACATGGTGAAAGGAAGTGGGAACGGCCGTTCGATGGAGTATGTAGGTCCCCGTCCGGGATCCCCATAGTATCTCCCGTCCACTGGTTTTGTGTTTAAGTCCTCAGGGCCGATATAGCACGATACATTCGGATATTTTCCGATACTTTCGAACACTCATCGAATGAAGGTGCATATATCCATCATAAAGCGCTATCTTTACCGGTAGAGTCTGGAACCGTATTCTCTGGCCTGTGAGAACGCCCGCTGCCATGTCGTTGGAGCAAGTAAAAATCGAACGCCGAGACCGGCCATGTTCGTCCAGAAGACGAGTGCAACCCAGAATCGGCGGGCGCGTTCGGAGTGGCGCGCGATTGGAATCGCAATGAACACGGCGAGGGTAAGCCCTATAGCCCCGCCACGACCGAGTGCCGAAAACAGGGAGTACTCTTCAACCGCGATGAGTACTGGTGTTAGTGTCCCAACTGCAAGGAGTCCCCGTCCGATGAGGGGGCGATCTATCTGTGATGGTCGATCAAGCTCGAGTAGCCGCTGGCTGAGCAACACGAGTTGCCAACTCCCGAACGAACCGAGTGCCGTTCCGAGTAAGATCACATCTCCAGCAGTGATATCTCCGACAATTAGATCAAAGAGACCGATACCGATCGCAAGTGCGAGTGCAACTGTTCCGTGGTCAGTGGGGATCCGCGCGAGGAGTATTTCGCCACCGATCAAGAAGGCGATTCCAATACCGACTCCGGCAACCACGTCTACAAGATAGTGGACGCCCAGTGCAACACGCGAGAAACAGACCGCTCCGACGAGAATTGCGGCTCCAAGCAACCGACGATGGCGGGTACTGATCGAGAGCCGATGTGCCAGACTGAAATACACAATCGTCGTCATCAACGCATGACCGCTCGGAAATCCGTAGCCACCAGCTGCTGCAGTAACGTCGTAAAGCGGCTGAACGATCCACGGTAGCGATTCGAGTTGGACTAATGGTTCGTCGGGTCGGGGCAACCTGAATACGTGTTTGAGCCCACTGATCAGGCCAAGTCCAGCTACAGTGAATCCGACGATCACAACTGCATCTTCGCGTTTCTCCGTCCCAAACCAGTAGACAACGCCAACGAGGATCGCGAGAAACCAGGTATCACCTAACTGGGTGATGAGTGCGATGAAAACTGCTGCCCACTCTGGTATCACCTCTTGGATGGGATCGAACTCACCGATTCCACGTGACATACCGTTAGTGACATCCGCTGGGCTGTAAACGGTACGGCTTCCAACGGAGACGACCAGTTCCCTACTGACTTCGCACGTTCCGCCTGAGTGATGTCGTGCTTTGCACATGGAGGGGGCTTGCACAGCAACCGCCTCGGCCTCAGCCGGATCTCGAGATTCCGCTGAACTCCGCTGTGTGTTCAATTACCAGTCGGTAACGAACCAGACCCCACTTGCCGTCGTTCTTTTCCAGCCGTCGGGTCGCCCGAGAGTCGGTTTCGGTGACCGGAGAACCGGCCGTGTATCGACTCCTGCCGCCGGTGAGACAACGTACTCCATGAGCGTTCTATATACTACAGTACAGAAAAACTACCTGTGGCGGACGATAGTCCGTATTCACTTCTCTCGGTAGGTCTCGTGACCCGTACTGTGGCGTTATACCGGCGTCTCGAGCACCGGATCGGTGTATTCAGAAAGTAGACATTCGGGTGCCGTCGATACATACTACTATATAGCCATCATAGTAGGGTACTTATCCGGCTGCTGGCGATCTTTCAGTGATGTCGAAAGACACGACTGGACCGTCGTTCGGGCTCGGACGGCGGGATTTTTTGGCCGGGACGGGCGTCGCCGCCGCGACCGGACTGGCCGGTTGCGTCGGCACGATCGCGGGCCGTGCAAGGGAGGTGAACGTCGCCGGGAGTTCGACGGTGTTTCCCATCACCGAGGTGATCGCGTCTGCGTTCTCGGAGGAACGGACCGACGTCACCGTCTCGATCAGCCAGACAGGGACCGGCGGTGGCTTCTCGAATTTCTTCTGTCCGGGGATGACGGACATCAACAACGCCAGCCGCGAGATCGCCGACGTCGAGCAAGAACAGTGTGGGGGTAACGGAATCGAACCGATCGAGTTTACGGTCGCGACGGACGCGCTGACGGTCGTGGTCAATCCCGACGCCGACTGGATCGACTGTGTCACCGTCGAGGAACTCCAGGAGCTCTGGCGCGACGGCGGTGCCGACCGGTGGAGTGACGTTCGCGACGAGTGGCCCGACGAACCGATCGAGTTCTTCGGTGCGGACACGACCTCGGGAACGTTCGACTACTTCTCCGAGGCGGTTCTCGGCGAGGACGGTAGCCACCGAACCGATTACCACGCCACCGAGCGCGACCGGACGATCGTCCAGGGGGTTCAGGGCAACGAGTACGCGATCGGCTACTTCGGGTTCGCCTACTACGACGAGAACCCGAACCAGATCAAGGCCCTCGGGATCGACGACGGCGACGGCTGCGTCGAGCCCTCGATCGAGACGGCCAAAGAAGGCGAGTACACGCCGCTTTCCCGTCCGCTTTTCATCTACGTCGCCCGGGAATCCCTCGAGCGGGCCGAGGTCCGGGATTTCGTTCGATTCTACCTCGAGCAAGCCGCGACCGATATCGTCAACGAGGTCGGGTACGTGCCGGTTACCGAGGACGTCCGTGACGAGAACCTCGAGAGACTCGAGACCGCGATCAGCGAGGTGACCGGGGAATGAGTGCGCCGGATCTCACCCACGACGGCGCGCGGTCGTTCCGCGGGGCCGCGTTCAAGGCCTTCTTCGCGCTGTGTGCCTTCCTCTCGGTTCTGACGACCCTCGCGATCATCGCGACGTTACTGTACGACGCCGTCGACTTCTTCGCGGTCGTCTCGCCCGTCGAGTTCTTCACGGGTACCCAGTGGACGCCCTCGAACGAGGTTTACGGCGTGTGGCCGCTGATCTCCGGCACGCTGATCATCACGATCGGCTCGGCGCTGATCGCGCTGCCGATCGGCCTCCTGACGGCGATCTACCTCTCGGAGTACGCAAGCGAGCGCCGGCGGGCCTACCTCAAACCCGCCCTCGAGGTGCTTGCGGGCGTGCCGACGGTCGTCTACGGCTACTTCGCACTGGTGTACATTACGCCCGCGCTCGACCGGATCTTCCCGATCGGGACGTTCAACGCCCTGTCGGCGTCGATCATGGTCGGGATCATGATCATCCCGATGGTCTCCTCGATCAGCGAGGACGCGATGAGCGCGGTGCCCGACTCGCTTCGACAGGCCAGTTACGGACTGGGTGCGACGAAGTTTACCGTCTCGACGTCGGTCGTCGTCCCGTCGGCGCTGTCGGGGATCCTCTCGTCGTACATTCTCGCGCTCTCGCGGGCGATCGGCGAGACGATGATCGTCGCGATCGCCGCCGGTCAGACCCCGAAGATGATGGATCTGACCGATCCCGGCGGGATGTTCCTCGAGTCCGTCCAGACGATGACGGCCGCGATGGTCCAGATCGGACAGAGCGACGTCGTCGGACAGTCGACGGAGTACAAGAGCCTCTTTGCGGTCGGATTGACGCTGTTCGTCCTTACGTTCGCCATGAACCTCTTTAGTGAATGGGTCTCCTCGCGCTACCGGGAGGTGTATCGCTGATGACCGCCGATACGGAACAGGCCGAGACGCCGGAGACGGCGTTCGGACAGGTCAGCCGGGTGAAAGACGTGGCGTTCCGGTGGTTGACCCTCGCCGCGGCGCTCGTCGGCATCCTCGCGCTGGCCGTGTTGCTGTTGAACGTCCTCGTCGACGCGCTCGCGCTGTTCGATCCCGCACACGGCCCCTGGATCGACTGGGGGTTCATCACGGGGCCGCCGAGTTTCAGCGATCCCTACGAGGCCGGGTTCTTCCCGGCGATCGTCGGCTCGATCGCGCTCATGCTCGTGATCGCGCTGATCACGTTTCCACTGGGCGTCGGCGCGGCGATCTATCTCGAGGAGTACGCGAGCGACGGCTATCTGACGCAGTTCGTCCAGCTTAACATCGCCAACCTCGCGGGCGTCCCGTCGGTCGTCTACGGGCTGCTCGGACTCGGCCTGTTCGTGAGCCTGCTGGATCTCGGCTTCGGGACGTTGCTCGTCGCCGGCTTCACCGTCTCCCTGCTTATCCTGCCGATCGTCATCATCTCGGCACAGGAGGCGATCCGATCGGTGCCCGACTCCCAGCGGCAGGCCAGCTACGGGATGGGCGCGACCAAGTGGCAGACGATCCGAAACGTCGTCCTGCCGCGGGCGATGCCGGGGATTCTGACCGGGACGATCCTCGCGCTCGGGCGGGCGATCGGCGAGACCGCGCCGCTGATCATGATCGGCGCACCGACCGCGGTGTTCGGGGTGCCGAACAGCCTGTTCAGCAAGATCAGCGCGATGCCGATGCAGATCTTCACGTGGGCCGATCGCCCCGAGATGGAGTTTCAGTACGGCGTCGTCGCGGCCGGCGTCGTGACGCTGCTGGTCATCCTGCTGTCGATCAACTCGATCGCGATCCTCATCCGGAACCGGTTCCAGCAACAACAGTGAGGCCGGTATGACGTTTTCAGGGCGCTCGAGCACGCCAGCGGCGGCTCGAGACTCGAGCGGGCGACGGCGGGGGCGGGCTGGAAACCCCCGATACCGTCACGGCCGGAACCGATTCCGGCGGTCGGTCGGCCCCGGCCGTGACTCGCGGTCCAGCGCAACGTCCCGGATCGGTCGCCGCCACGATGCGCTCCTCGCGGGAATCCCCCAGAGTCCCCGCCGCCGTTCTCGAGCGAGCCGACTCGCCGCAGGGACGACGCCGCGGGCGAGTACGACCCGAAAACGCATCTCGGACGCGTCGCTTTCCGCGTCGGAAGAACGGAATGTCGTGCGAGACGTTTATGTCTCGGGAGCGGATACGCTATCATGGCTTCAGACCTTTCCGGGTTGGAAGCCACGTCTCGGGTGTTGGCTCACCCGGGGCATTTCAGCGCATGCCCCCTGCGACGGTTCTGGAGACGGTAGCTTCCGGCCGAAACTATCATGCAGAGTGACTCATATTTACTGGGGAGGGGAAGAACGTATCCGACCTGCGGCCCGTACCCGCGTCGAACCCCGGTCGGTCGCCACCGCCGTGTCCTCGCCGTCCGGTCCCGCCGGCGACGTTGCGAGTGTCCGGCCAACCGTTATCCGCGCTTCCGGCGTGCTCGGCCGTAGGTGTTTCACCGATGGCCATCCACGGCGTCGTCTACCACGACGCGAACGACGTTTCGGTCGAGGAGATCGACGAACCCGAACTCGAGGCCCCCACGGACGCGATTCTGGAGGTGACGACGACGGCGATCTGTGGCTCCGACCTCCACATGTACGAGGGGCGGGCCGGTGCCGACGAGGGGATGGTGTTCGGACACGAGATCATGGGCGAGATCAGCGCGGTCGGCGACGGCGTCGAGAGCCTGCAGCCGGGCGACCGGGTCGTCCTGCCGTTTAACGTCGCCTGCGGGTTCTGTGAAAACTGCGAGGCCGGCGACTACGGCTACTGTCGAAACGTCGCGGAGAGCCCCGGCGGGGCCTACGGATACGTGAAGATGGGGCCGTATCAGGGCGGGCAGGCCGAGCAGGTCCGGGTCCCCTACGCCGATTTCAACGCGCTCGAACTGCCACCCGAGGGCCACGAGGAGAATTTCATCCTGCTTGCGGACGTGTTCCCGACCGGCTGGCACGGCACGGAACTCGCCGACCTCCAGCCCGGCGAATCCGTCGCGGTCTTCGGTGCCGGCCCCGTCGGCCTCATGGCAGCCTACAGCGCGAAACTCAAGGGCGCTGCGGAAATCTACGTCGTCGACCGCGTCGAAAGCCGCCTCGAGCTGGCGGAAACCCACTGCGACGCGATCCCGATCGATTTCGAGGAGACCGATCCCGTCGACGCGATCACGGACGCCCACGGCGGCGGGGTCGACAAGGGCGTCGACGCCGTCGGCTATCAGGCGATCGACGCCGACCGCGAGGGCGACCACCCCTACGACCACGAGCGCGAGAACCCCTCGATCGTGCTCAACCAGTTGATCCGAACGGTCCGGGCGGGCGGCAAGATCGGGATCGTCGGCCTGTACATCTCCGAGGAACCCGACCCACCCGCACACATCGACGAGCAGGGGACGCTGAACGTCGACCTCGGGACGGCCTTCGAAAAGGGGTTGCAGTTCGGGACCGGTCAGTGCCCCGTCAAGCGGTACAACCGCAAGCTCCGGGATATGATCCTCGCGGGGCGGGCCGAACCGAGCTTTCTGATCTCACATCGGGCCTCGCTCGAGGAGGCTCCCGAGATGTACGACCGGTTCGACGAACGCGAGGAAGGCGTCACGAAAGTGCTGCTCTCG
>NZ_HG315684.1:23853-93935 GCF_000455365.1 Halopiger djelfimassiliensis | reverse complement strand
CTCTCACCAAATGATGTTACGAAAGCATCCAACCCCGGCCGTGGCTACGAGCGTAGAGAGATTCCCAGTTGTCGGCTTCATCCCACCCCTGAAGGGGTGGGCTTTCGCCTCGCTACCGCCGTAACCGGCGGAGTTCGGATCGCCCGGCCGACACGCGGCCGGCTCGGGCCGGAACCGCCCGTTCGTCGGCCGACGGCTGCGTGTGCTACCAATCTTTATCAGTGACGACTGCCGTGTCTGGAGTATGGCCAGGAAATCGTATCAGGAGAAACTCGCGGCGCTTCGCGAGGATGTCCTCTATATGAGCGAAGTCGTCATGGAGCGACTTCGGATGGGGCTCGACGCGCTCGAGCAGAAAGACGAGGACCTCGCACAGGAGGTCATCGAAGGTGACGGCGAGGTCAATCGCATGTACCTCGACCTCGAGCAGCAGTGTATCGATCTGCTCGCGCTCCAACAGCCGGTCGCCAGCGACCTCCGCTTTATCGCCGCCTCGTTCAAGATCATCACCGACCTCGAACGGATCGGCGACCTCGCGGTCAACCTCGGCGAGTACACCCTCGATGCAAAACGTGATCTCTTTCCCGACGTCGACGTCCAGGAGATGGGCGAGATCACCCTCGAGATGATCGACGAGGCGATGGAGGCCTACGACACCGAAAATACCGACGCCTGCCGGGAGCTGGCCGCTCGCGACGACGACCTCGACGCCTTCGCCGAGCGGGCCAGCGAGATCGTCGTCCGGGACCTCATCGAGCGCGAACTCGACTCGCCCGACGAGGTCGAACGGCTCCTGCAGGACGTGTCACGGCTGCTGTTGACGATCCGGGACCTCGAGCGCGTCGGCGATCACGCCGTCAATATCGCCGCACGAACCCTGTACATGGTCGAAAACGACGACGAACTGATCTACTAGGACGACAGCGGCGTCAGTTCGACGCGTCCCGTGGCGTCGACCGTGACGCGATACCCCGCGTAGGAGAACGTAACGACACCGTCGGAGCGATCGAGCGATCCCGACGAATCGAACAGGGAGTCGAGTGCGGCCGGATCGATCGCGCCGTACAGCGGCTCGAGTTCGTCGGCGACGGCGGTCAGATCGTCGGCGTTCGATCGCGCCGCGATGGCGCTGATGACCGCCTCGCTGGGCGGTTGCGCCGAGGTCGCCTGATAGACGAATCGTCCGTCGGTCGTCTCGTGTCCGCTCTCGGGCGACGGGGGCTCGGTGTCGGTGGTCATACCGGACGGACGGGCGGACGCGGGGAAAGCTGTCGCATTGGCTGCCCAACCCTTTATCACGGGTCGTCTTCGGCCAGCGTCTGCTGGAGGAGATTCGCCTGTCCGCGTCGCAATCGCGCGGACAACGCCTGATCCGAGATGTCAAGCTCCGACGCGAGCGCGGAGAGGGTCGTCTCACGCGGGACGTCGAAGTAGCCGCCCTCGAAGGCGGCGAGAAGCGCCTCTTGCTGTCGGTCGGTGACGCCGTACCGTCCGGCGTTCGCGGTCGGCTCCCGTTCGGAATAGATGCACTCGAGTTGCATCCCGACGTCCCGCTCGAGACAGCTATCGCGGAAGGCAAACAGGGCATCACGCGAGGGCGCTCGTGCGCGGACGACGGTGTCGTCGGTGACGACGATGTCCAGAATCGTGATGTCGTGTTCGGCCGCGACGGGATACGTGAGTCGCTTTGCCGCCTGATCGCTCAGTACGACGCTGTAGAGTCGTTGTTCGGTCGACTCCTCGAGGACGGAAAACGAGCGGACGGTCTCGTCCTCGGTCAGCGCCGACTGGAAGGGTGCGAACTCGTCGCCGAACGCCCAAAAGAGGAGCTTCGGCGTCCCGGTTTCGGTGCCGTAGACCTCCTCGAGCCGGATCTTCGGGATCGCCGTCGCCGCCGTCCGTAAGATCGGGGTCCGGAGGACGTACTCGACGATAAGCGCCACACCGCTAGTTACGGCTCGAACGGAATGGGTATTGGTGTTCGTATTCCTGAACGACAATTGGGGCTGTAAACGGGTCGTCGCCGCTGTCACCGGCGTTCTCGGGGCGGGACCCCGGTAAGCAGTTGTCCGACGTCGTCGACGTTCCCCGTCCGGAGCAACAGCGCCGCCGCCTTTCGGACGGGAAACTCGGCCTCGAGAGCGACCCCGTGACAGCGGGCGTAACACTCCAGCCAGTCGTTCATCGCGCGCCGGAGCGCGGCGAGTTCGGGTTCGGAGAGGGGAACCTGCCGGCCGCCCGCGCGAGCCTCGACGTAGAGGCCGATCGCCCGGCCCGCGCCATCGCGGAGGGAGGATTCAGGGGTGATCGCCCTCCCCGCCGCGTCGGTCGCGTCGCCGCCATCGAACGCCGCCCGCTCGCGTTCGGCGCGGCGCTCGAGGGCGGCGATCCGGGGTCCGTACCGGCTCACGTTACCCCTCGCGGTACCTGACCCCCTTGCCGCCGCGGGGGTGTTCCCACTCGGTTTCGGCGACGATCGCACAGGTCCCACACTCGACGCAGGGCTGGGTGTCGAGGCTGATCACCGTCTCCTCGGTTCCGTTTCGCTTGACCCGTTCCGCACGATAGCAGCCGCCGCCGAAGTCCTCGGCGCTGACCGGACAGGCGTGGACGGCCGCCCCGCTCGCGTCGGGCGCGGCGTCGGTGAGTTCGATGTGGGGGTTCCCGACGTCGGTGTCGTAGGTGAGCGAACCGATCCGCTCCTCGAGCGTCGGCGGGTCGACGGGGCTGTCCCAGTTGATCGTCCGCCCGCGCTCCGCGGCGATGTGCGCCGGCAGCGTGACATATCCCGTTCGCGTGTCGGGCAGCATCGACACCAGCAACGGCGAGTTGTAGGCCCGTTCGAGGAGCCGCTCGGAAAGCGCGTTCCCGAGGAGGGCCGACCCGAGCCGCGACTCGAGGACCCGTTCGACGGCGTTCGTGACCGCATCCCGTTCGCCGACGGTTCGGGCGATCTCGTACCGGCGGGGCCGGAGTTTGTCCATCGTCCCCGAGTCCGCGAGCAGTTTGGCGTACCGACGGCCGGCGGCCTCGGGGTCGGCGTTACCCCGCGTGACGGCGAACGCGTCCGCGGCGAGCGCGCCCGCGGTGACGGCGTGGTTCATTCCCTTGATGATCGGCCCTTGAGCCTGCATCTGGCCGGCGGCGTCGCCGACGAGGACGAGCCGACCGCGGTACGGCTCGCGGAGGGCGATCTTCTTCGAGTCGGGGACGAGCTTCGCCGCGTACTCGCGTTCGCCGTAGTCGTCGCCGAGCCACCCGGCGAGCAGCGGATGGGTGAGCAAGGCGTCGAGCAGTTCGTGTGGCTCGGCCCGCTGCTCGACCAGGCTATCGAGGTGGAAGACGGTCCCGATCGACAGCGAGTCCGCGTTCGTATAGAGAAAGCCCCCGCCGCGGACGTCGTCGAAGAGGTCCCCGGCGAACAGGTGGGCGACGCCCTCGTCCCTGCCGACGTCGAATCGGTCGTCGATGACGTCGGGCTCGAGATCGACGACGGCTTTGACGCCCTGAAACCACGCGTCGGGATCGTCGCGGTTCAGCAGCCCCGCCTCCCGGGCGAGTTCGGAGTTGACGCCGTCGGCGGCGACGATCAGATCGGCCGTGATCGGATCGAGTTCGTCGCACGTGACGCCGACGATCCGACCGTTTTCCCGCAGGAGACCGTCGACGCGGACGTTCGTCAACACGCCGCCGCCCGTCTCGCTCGTCTTCTCGTGGACCCGCTGCTCGAGCCACGAGTCCATCGAGCGGCGCAACACCGCGTCACACCAGTCGGTGTCGTGCTCGTGGAGATCGGTCAGGTCGAAGGTCGTGACCCTGTTCCCGGCGACGTTGTGGATGTAGTAGTCCGTGACCGGCCGTTCGGTCGCCGCCCCGCGGAACCCCTCGAAGAGGTCGTCGATCGTGTACGGGGCCGACTCCTCGGCGTAGATGAGTCCGCCCGAGACGTTCTTCGATCCGGCCTCGGCTCCGCGCTCGAGGACGAGCGTTTCGATCCCGTGATCGGCGAGTCGCGCCGCGGCTGCGGCGCCGCCGGGACCGCAGCCGACGACGACCGCCTCGTAGTGTTCACGCCCCTCGCGAGTCGCGCTCATCGGTCGTCACCCCCGCTGCCGTCGGCAACGGCCTCGAGCCGCGTGGTCCCCGATTCGACCGCCGCCGTCAGCCGGGGCAACACCTCGAAGAGATCGCCCTCGATGAAGTAATCGCTGAAGTCCCTGATCCGGGCGTTCGGGTCCGTGTTGATCGCGACGACCGTCCCCGATTCGTCCATGCCGACCTTGTGCTGGACGGCACCCGAGACCCCCGCGGCGATGTAGAGATCCGGCGCGACGACCTGTCCGGTTTCGCCGATCTGGCGTTCTTCGCTGGCGTACTCCTTGACGTGGCCCTCGAACTGGTACGAGGAGGTGACGATCCCCCGCGTGATGCCGAGCTCGGCGTCCCCGAAGGCGTCGACCAGTTCGAGCCCGCGTTCCATCCCGGCGGTCGGATCGTCGGCGATCCCGCGGCCGAGACAGACGATCACGTCGTGACCGGCGAGATCGACCCCGGCCTCGAGGCGGTCGTTGCCGGTGATCTCGACGTGGAACCACGCCTCGTCGAGGTCCATGTCGTGTTCGACGACCAGTCCGTCGCGGTCGTCGTCGGGCTCGATCGGGTCGAAGCTGCCCGGAATGATCGACGCCCCCTGCGGGTGAAACTCCCGATCGGGATTGTCGAGACAGAGGATCGTCGAGTACTCGAAGCCGGAGAAGTCCGGCCGTTTCATGTGCAAGACGTGCTCGAAGGTCTTCTTCACGCCGGGTTCGCCGGTCTTGACCGGGTTCGAGACCTCGTTCTCGTCGATGAACAGGTCCGAACAGTCCGAGGCGAGTCCCGAATCCAGTTCCGCCTGCACCATCGCCGAGAGGTCGCGGCCGTTGTGCGTCGCCGGGAACAGGAGATACCGGGGCTTGTCGTACTCGCGCCAGTCGGTGCTCTCGGCGGTTCCCTCGCCGCGGGCCATGTGCGCCGTGATCTCGGCGTAGGGTTTGTGCAGAAACCGTTCGAGGCGCTCGTCGTCGTGGTAGACCGCGACGTCGGCCCCGTAGGCGAGACACTGCTCGGCCAACGCCTCGCAGTCGTCGCCCACCAGAACGGCGACGACCCGCTCCGCGTCGGCCGGCGAGGAATCGGCGTCAGCGCCGTCGCTTGCGGCATCGTCGTCCGCGGCGAACCCGTCCATCAAGCGCCGGGCCTTCCCCAGCATCTCGAGCGAGACGTCGAGCAACTCGCCGCCCTGTGTCTCACAGACCACCCACATGTCCGCGTAGTCGCCGTCCGCGAGCGCGCGGACGTGTTTCTTGTCCCGTGTCGGGTGTGAGAGGGACTCCTCGTCGTCACCCTCGTCCGAGTCGGTCGCCGACATGGTTAGCTCCCGGCCTCCGCGGCATAGGGGGTGAGTTGCTCGAGCACCTCGCCCATCCCGTCCTCGTCGGCGGGATCGATCACGGTCGCGTCCCGCTCCGAGGGCGCTTTGGGGATCGGGTCGACCGACGAGACGATCGTCGGCGAGCCGTCGAGCCCGATGTAGTCGGGATCGAGGTTCAGATCGACGTGATCCCACGTCGTCAGGTGCGTTTCGTGTTCGGCCGCCCGCTCTCGGGTCTCCTTCCGGAGCCGCTTGCGGGCCAGCCGGTGGGAAGCGTTCCGGTAGGTCGGTTCGAACTCCGGATCGGTGACGACGACACACGGCAGCGGGGCTTCGACCGTCTCGATCTCGTCGACGTCGCCCTCGACGAGCCGCTTTGCGCGAAGCCGCCGTTCGTCCGGGTCGATCGCCAGCGAACGGACGTGGGTGACGAGCGGCCAGTCCATCGCCCAGCAGGTCTGGGGGCCAGTCTGGCCGGTTTCGCCGTCGGCCGTCTTGAACCCCGCGAACACGAGGTCGATATCGGCGATTGCATCCTGATAGGCCTCGAGACCGGCACTGAGCGTGATGGCCGTCGCCCACGTATCGGAGGCGGCCAGTTCACGGTCAGAGAGCAAGTAGCTGTCGTCGGTATAGACCGACTCCATGGCCTCCCGGAGGACGTCCGCGTACCCCGGCGGACCCATGCTCATACCGCTTACGTGTCCGCCGTGTCGAACTCTGGTCTGGAGGGCCGCCCGAAGTGCGGCCTCGTCGTTCGGGTTCATCACCGTCGGCGTCTTTCCGCGCTCGAGGTGTCCGTCCTCGTCGAACGACACCGCCCCGTCCGAGAAGTCCGGGACGCCCTTCGTCAGTACGATAGATCGCATGGTGCTCTCCGTCGCTGCAGTGTGGCTTGAAATACCATGCCTGTCCCCCTCTATCGTAATTATCAGTATTAAAAATGTGGTCGAGACTCACCCGTAGAAAACGTCGCCGGTCCGATTGCGGTCGCCACGACGGGATCGCCGTCACCGGTCGCTCGACGAGTGGGCGAAACCGCCCGCCGGCTGGGAGGGTCGGTCGACGGCTTACTCGCGCTCGCGTTCGGTCGTTCGCATCGTGATCTCGCCGTCGGCGCGGATCGTCCCGTCGATCTCGGCCTCCGGACCCAGTTCGAGGTCGGCACACGAGACGTCGCCGAGGACGCGCGCGTTTCCGGCGATCGTGACGTCGCCGTTGCGGGTGGTCAGATCGCCGTGAATGCGCGTTCCCGTCCCGATGGAGACGTCGCCCCGGGCGCGGAGGCTCCCGAAGACGTTGCAGTCGTCGCCGACGGCGATCGTCTCGGCACGGACGTTGCCGTGGAGCCGACAGTCGTCGCCGATCGTCGCCGGCGTCGAGACGCGCCAGGCGTCGTCCCCGACCGTCGCGTTGCGGGGGATAACGAGCGGTTCGGTCTCGGGACCGCCGTCTTCCTCGTCGACGATCTCGGAGACGAGTCGCTGAGCGGTCTCCTCTTCGCCGATGAGCAGGAGGTGCTTGAGATAGACGAACAGGAAGACGATCGTCGGCATCGGGTTCCGGATGACGATCCAGCCGTTTGCCTCGAATCCCTCCTCGATGTCGACGTCGTCGCCGATGTCCAGGTCGCCGGCGACTTTCAACTCGCCGCCGATGTGGACCCGTTCGCCGATGTAGGCGTCCTGCCCGACCAGCACGTTCTCGGCGACGTCACACCACATATCGAGCCGACAGTCGCCTTCGGCCTCTATTTCGCCGCCGAACTCGGCGCTTTCGCCAGCGAGTACGTTGCGGCCGCGTACGCCGAACTCGACGGTCGCCCGGCTGCCGACGAGGACGTCACCGTCGGTCTCGAGGGCGACTTCCTTCGCTTCGGTCCCGTCGGGGACGACGAGTTCGTCGAGCGGATCCCTGCTGAATGCCACACTCGCATCCAATGTGACCCCCTGCTAATAAACCTCGCGCGTCGTCCGACGAGCGACCGACGGTCCGCAAGCGGAACGTGACTCGAGGGCGACGCTGCCGTCGATCACAGCCGCCCCGTTTTTATTATCCCACCCCGTATCGGCGGATATGACGACTCTCGCGTTCGACGACGATGGCGTCGACGTCGTGTACAAAGGAACCGAGTTCCGCCTCGAGCGGGACCTCATCGAAGAGGCGACGGAGAAATCCTACTACGACGTCACCGACCACGAAGTGCTCAAGATCGTCGCCGAACAGCCGAACCTGCAGGGCGAACCGCGTCGCGTCGGCGACATTCTGGATTGAGACGGGATCTCGCCGATGACGGGCCTCACCGGTCGTCTTCTCGGCCGCGATCCGTCGTAACCGTCCGGTCGCCGTGAGGCGGCGCGTCCTCGTTGTCGTCGTGGCGTTCGCCGCCCGCCTCTCCCTCGACCTGTGTTTGCTCGCTTTCGGACGCGTCGGTCCCGTCGCCGGGCGAACCGACGCCCCGTTGTCCGCCCGTTCCCTCGTCCCGTTCGATAACCGGGTCGTGGCCGTCACCCGACGCGTCTTCGTCGTGCTCCGACGAGCGGTCGCTCTCGAGGCGTACCGTCTCCCCGGTGATCACGTCGACGGAATCCGGTGTGATCGGGACCGTCTCGTCCGGATCGCTCTCCCATCCGAGCGCCGCCTTGATCGAGTCCATCGCGTCGGGCTCCGGCTCGACGAGCGCGGTCTCTCCCTCGATGGACGCGACGATACCGATCGCCGTTCCGCTCGGGTCCTCGACCGTTTTCCCGACGTCGTCCTCGGTGAACGTAGCGCACATACTCGGGCACCGACGGCTTCGAGCAAAGCCCCTGTTGCCTGCACCAGCAACGATCGTTCGCCCCCGGCTGCAAGCGTGAGAGCCGCGTCCTTGCCACGCCGCAGCCCCGGGCCTCCGGTCGTCCACGCGCGATCGCACGCTGAGTCAGGACGGAACGTCGACCTCGGGCGCGCCGGATTCGGGCGTCGACTCGTCGAAAAACCCCGCCACGCCCTCGAGGTCGAGAACGAACCCGGAGCCGAACGCCCCGGCCGGCGTCCGGAATCCGTCCTCGATCCGCCCGTCTGCGAGGAGTCGTTCGGTCGCCGTGACGGCGGCGTCGACGGTCACGACGTACGGGTCCGGCGTCCGCAGCCGGGAGACGACCCGCGCGTCGGTGTGCTCGACTCGAGCCTCGCCCCAGAGATATGCCGTGGCTCGTTTTCGCGACCACGACGACGGTCCGTCACGGACCAGCCCCGCGAGCCGTTTCAGCCCCGCCCGGACGGGCGTCGTCGCGAGCAGAGGTGCGAGATACCGGTGTAATCGCAGCGCGAGGCGGGCGGGCTGTGGAACGGCCGCGTACGCGGCGACGTCGGGAACCCCGGTCGTGTAGTGTGCCGTCGAGACCTCGCCCATCGGCACCGTGACGGCCGACCGGGTGCCGCGCCCGAAGTCGATCCGTCGCGTTCGCCAGGCCGCCGGGACGTACTCGAGTCGCCCCTCCCGGCGGACGGCACCGCCGTCCTCGATCCCCTCGATGGCCGTCCTGACCGTTCCGATCGACGGCGGCCGGCGGGAGTCGACGCCCAGCGCGAGCGCGGTCGCTTCGGGAAGCCGATCGGACAGGTGGGCGGCGAGACAGTCCAGCGGAACGGCGGAGAAGCCGGCGGCCGGCACGAGCGTGACGCCGGCCTCGGTCGCCCGCTGGTCCCACTCCCGGACCCGTTCGATGACCGGAATCTCGCCGGTGATATCGACGTAGTCCGTGCCGCTTCTGACACAGCCCTCGACGAGCGGCTCGGCCGTGTTCGAGAACGGCCCCGCGCAGTTCAGCACGCAGTCGACGCCCGCGCCCTCGAGCGCCGCCGTGACGACGTCAGGATCGTCGAGGGCGAACCGACGACCCGGCCGCCCGAGGTCGTCGACCTGTTCGGCGACTCTCGCGCCGTCGCGCCCGGCGAGGACCACCTCGAGGTCGCGTTCGATCGTCTCCCGCGCGACCAGCGACCCGACGAACCCGTAGGAACCGTACACGAGCACCGACGACATACGCGTCCGTTCGACGCGCCAGCGGGTAAGCGATGGCCCGGCGAGAGCCGCCCCGGCCTCCTATTCGTCGCCGCGCTCGTATCGCTTCGCCGCCGACTCGAAGCTCAGCTCCTCGTGCTCGCGGCTCCGTCGCTCCTCGAGGGCCGCGATCGCCTCGGGGTCGGGCGCGGCGTCGTCGGTGATCCGCGCCCAGGAGTCGTGGACCTTGGCGTGACACCACCGACAGAGATAGACCGTGATCTCGTGGGACAGCGTCTCCCCGTCGCGGTCGTACGAGAGGTGGTGTTCCTCGAGCAACGGCCGCTCGTCGTCGTGGGCCATGCGCTTTTCCGCCAGCCCGCAGCGAACGCACTCGCGGTCGCGGTTGCGCGACCGGAAGTGCGGGCAGTCGACCCACGACTGGTCGGTCTCGGGATCGACGACGGGACACTCGTAGTCCTCTCGGGCGCGCTCGCGGGCGAACTCGGGGTCGTGTTCGTAGTGATCGAACGCGTACCGACACTGCCCCTCGCCGGTAAGGTAGTCACAGACGCCCGCGAACTCGTAGGGGTCGTCGACGCCGACCGGAGTTCCCTGTGGCGTTTTCTCCATGCGTGGTCGTCTCGGCTTGGCGGCGAATCGATTTGAACCCTCCGTCGCGCTCGAGCGCCGGCACGGGCGCAGCGAGAAGGTTTTTGCCCCCCGCGTTCGGACTCGAGGGCGTGCGAATCGCCCACTACTCGGACCCTGACGGCGAAGCCGACCTCCTCGCGACGAACGTCGACCTCGCGGACTCGATCATACCCCGGGCGCGCGGACTCATGTTCCGTCGATCCATCCCGGACGACTACGCGCTCGCGTTCCGGTTCGACGCGGCCACGACGCGGGACGTCCACATGCTGTTCGTCCCCTTTCCGATCGATGTCGTCTGGGTCGTTGACGGCGTCGTCGAGCGGGTCGAACGGCTCCGGCCGTGGCTGGGGTTCGCCCGCGAAACGGCCGACACGATCGTCGAACTGCCGGCCGGGACCGCGACCGACGTCGAACCCGGCGATCGGCTGGTTCTCGAGGGCGAGTGACGCCGATCCGGCGGTCGTGTCAGCCCGTCGGCACCCGCTCGCAGATACTACCGTGGCCGGCGCAGTTAAGTCGGGTGGGACGATAGGGCAAGCTACCATGGCACGAGATTCCGTCTCTACGCCGGACGAGGATAGAGGAAGTCGGGGCGACCCGGCTGGGCGTGAAATTCCGCGACGAGCATAGTCGCAGTTCAGCACTCTTGTCTCACACACGTTCTCCCGAACAGACGATTCCACCGGATCGCACAGTCCGCCTTCTCGATACGACGCTTCGCGACGGCGAGCAAGCGCCGGGTGTCTCGCTTTCACCCGACGAGAAAGTCGAAATCGCCCGCGCGCTCGAGCGCGCCGACGTCTCCGTCATCGAGGCGGGCAGCGCCTGTACCGGAGCGGGCGAGCGACGGGCCATCTCCCGGGTCACCGACCTCGAACTCGACGCCCGGGTCACCAGTTTCTGTCGCGGGCTCCAGTCCGACGTCGACCTCGCGCTCGAGTGTGACGTCGACGGCGTCCACATCGTCGTTCCCGCGAGCGATCGCCACGTCGAGGGGAAGGTCGGAACCTCGCGCGAGAACAACCTCGCGACGACCGCCGAACTCGTCGAGTACGCCACGGCCCACGACCTCTGGGTCGAGGTCATCGGCGAGGACGGCTCCCGGGCCGACCTCGACTACCTCGAGGCCGTCGCCGAGACGGCGCTCGATGCCGGCGCAGACCGGTTTTGCTTCGCCGATACCGTCGGCTACACCGGGCCGGAACGCACCGCCGAGGCAGTGTCCCGGCTCGCCGACCGCGGCCCGGTCAGCGCCCACACCCACGACGACCTCGGGTTGGGCGTGGCCAACGCGCTCGCGGCCGTGTCCGCAGGTGCCGATCTGGTCCACTGTACCGTCAACGGGCTCGGCGAGCGCGCCGGCAACGTCGCACTCGAGGAGGTCGCGATCGCGCTCTCGCACGTCTACGACGTCGAGACGCTCGCCCTCGAGGAGCTGTACGACCTCGCCCAGATCGTCTCGCGGGCGACCGGCGTCCAGCTGCCGCCGAACAAGGCCGTGATCGGCGAGAACGCCTTCACCCACGAGAGCGGCATCCACACGGACGGCACGCTCAAGGACGACAGGATGTACGAGCCGTACGCACCCGAGACGGTCGGCCGGGAACGGCGGCTCGCGCTCGGGAAACACACGGGCCGTGCCGGCGTCGCGGCGACGTTAGACGAGCACGATGTCGCGGCCGACGACGAGGAGATCGCCGAGATCGCCGACCGCGTGACCGAACTCGGCGACCGGGGCCGTCGCGTGACCGACGCCGACCTGCTGGCGATCGCCGAGGACGTCACCGGCGACGACCGCGAGCGGGTCGTCGAACTGCTCGATCTCACGGCCACGAGCGGCGGGGCCGTCCCGACCGCGAGCATTCGTCTCGAGGTCGACGGCGAGGAACGCGTCGCAAGCGGCACGGGGTCCGGCCCCGTCGACGCCGCCGTCTCCGCGGTGCGCGAGGCACTGGGGTCGATGGCCGATGCCGAACTCGAGTCCTACCACGTCGACGCCGTGACGGGCGGCACCGACGCCGTCGTCACCGTCGAAGTGACGATGGTCCGCAACGACCGCTCGGTCACGGTCGCCCGCAGCGAGGCAGACATCACCCGCGCCAGCGTCGAGTCGATGGTCGACGCGCTCGATCGGCTACTGGCCGCCGATCGACGGCCGCTCGAGCCGGCCGACGACTGACGCTCGGGACGGCGCGGGTGCTGCGCTCCCCGCTCGAGCGACCGATCACTGGAACGGCTGCTGACTGACGATGTTCCACGGATCAAGCAGATAGACGCAGGCGAGTCCCAGCGCCAGAACGACGACGAACAGCCGCCCGATTTCGCCCGCCGACGACGGAACAGCGGGCTCGAGCGTCATCGCCATCAGTCCCGCGACCGCGATCCAGATCGAGCCGACGAGCAACCGTCCACGAGTGTCCATACGAACGGCTATGGCCGTCCGAGTATGAAACCCCTGCGTCGGCTCGCGGCGATCGCACGAGACGAACAGTTACGCGACGCTCATCGGGTTGTCCCTGAAAAAGCGCCGAGAGGGAGATTTGAACTCCCGAGTCCGTGAGGACAGCAGATTTCGAATCTGCCGCCTTGGCCGGGCTAGGCTATCTCGGCTCACTCGTTTCTACCCGGGTGACGTTTTTACCGGTTTCGATTTTTCTCTCCGTCTGTAACTGGTTGACGACCGCCGGAGCGAAAACGATTTGACACGTGCCGCCGACGGCGGACCTATGGACGTCACCGAGGCCAGCGACGAATGTGCGGCCGTCCTCGAGACGATCGACGACGCCGTCATCTGTGACCGATCGTTCCTCGAGGACCTCCTCGTCGGCGTCGTCGGCCGCAGTCACGTGCTCGTAGAGGACGTTCCCGGAACCGGGAAGACGCTAACCGCTCGCAGCGTCGCGACCGCGCTCGGCCTGTCCTTCTCGCGCATCCAGTTTACCCCGGACCTGCTGCCGGCGGACGTGACCGGAACCCACGTCTTCAACGAGCGCGAACGCGCCTTCGAGTTCTCCGCGGGGCCGATCTTCGCGAACATCGTGCTGGCCGACGAGATCAACCGCGCACCGCCGAAGACTCAGGCCGCCCTGCTCGAGGCGATGGAGGAAGGACAGGTCACGGTCGACGGGGAAACGAGGGCGTTACCGGACCCGTTTTTCGTCATCGCGACCCAGAACCCGGTCGAACAGGAAGGGACCTTCCCGCTTCCGGAAGCGCAGGTCGACCGGTTTCTCGTCAAGACCTCGATGGGGTATCCCGACGCGGCCGGCGAAGTCGAACTCCTCCGTCGGCGGGCCGACCGCGAGACGCCGAGTCCGACGGTCGAGCCCGTCCTCGATCCCGAACGGGTCGATCGGCTCCGGCAGGTCCCGGAGACGGTCCGGGTCGACGAGGACCTGCTCGAGTACGTGGCGACGCTGGCCCGCGAGACCCGAACCGACGGCCGCGTCGACGTCGGGGTCTCCCCGCGTGGCACCCAGCGGCTGTTCGAGGCCGCTCGGGCGTACGCGGTCATCGTCGGTCGGGAGTACGTCACTCCCGACGACATCAAGCGAGTCGCACGGCCGGTACTCGCCCACCGGCTGGTGTTGACGCCGGACGCGACCGTCAACGGCGTCGAGAAGTCCCGGGTTATCGACGACGTACTCGAGTCAGTGCCGGTTCCGACCATCGAGCTCGACGCCTGAAACGGAGTTTCCGACGGTTATCACGCCGGAGCACCCGAGGATCTATCCGGTGTTTTTCATCCCGGCGGCGATCCCTTTGACCGTCAGCCGGAGCGTCCGTTCCTCGATGTCGGTGCGGTGGGTGCGGTTGAGCAGGTACGTCTGAAGCAGGTTCAGCGGATCGACGTAGGGATTTCGGCGCTCGAGGTTCTCGCCCAGCCAGTCGCGGGTGTGGAGTTGGTCGCGCTGGCCGATCTCGGTGATCAGGTCGGTCGCCCGTTCGTACTCGTCGGTCAGCCGCGGGAAGAACCGCTCGCGAAGGTCGTCGTCGGCCAGCTCCGCGTACCGCTGGGCGATCTCGAGTTCGGTCCGGGACAGCGACAGAGCGGCGTTGTCGAGGGTCGTCCGGAAGAACGGCCACTCCTCGTACATCCGCTGGAGCGTCTCCATCGAGCCGCCGTCCGCCAGATAGGCGTCGACCCCGGCGGCGAGGGCGTACCAGCCCGGCAGGATACACCGGGACTGGGTCCACGAGAACACCCACGGGATCGCCCGCAGATCCTCGACGGTGCGTTCGCCCGACCGCGACGCCGGACGCGAACCGAGGTTCAGGTCCTCGATGACCGTGATCGGCGTCGCCTGCTCGAAGTACTGGACGAAGCCGGTGCTCTCGAGGAGGTCACGGTACTCCCGGCGTGCGGCGTCGGCCATCGTCTCCATGGCGTCGATCCACTCCTCGGGAACGTCCTCCTCGGGCTGGTCGATCGCGTACAGCCGGGCCCGCAGCTGGGCGTTGAGCATCTGCTCGATGTTGCGTTCGGCGATCCGGTGGTTGCCGTACTTCTCGGCGATCGCTTCGCCCTGTTCGGTGAACTTGACCTGACCGGTCACCGTCGAGTTGGGCAGCGCGAGCAACGCCTCGTTCATCGGGCCGCCGCCCCGGGAGATCGAGCCGCCGCGGCCGTGGAACAGCCGCATCGTCACGTCGTGGTCGTCACAGATCTCGCCGAGTCGCCGCTGGTTCTTGTACAGCGACCAGTTGGCCGCGAGGAAGCCGTTTTCCTTGTTCGAGTCGGAGTAGCCGAGCATGATCTCCTGGGTCCGCCCGCGGGCCTCGAGCGCCTGCGCGTAGGCCTCGTTCTCGAACAGCGTCCCCATAATGCGGCGTGCACCCGAGAGGGCGTACTCGGTCTCGAGCAGCGGCACGACGTCGATCCCGCAGTGTTCGGGGAGGGAGACGACGTCGGCCTGATCGGCCAGAAACAGCACCTCGAGCACGTGGCTCGGCTCGTCGGTCATCGAGATGCAGTAGGTGTCGATCGCCTCGACGCCGTACTCCGTCTGCCAGTCGGCAAGGGAGTCAAACAGCCGGAGCACGCGCGTCGAGTCGTCGGAGAGATCCGCGGTGTCCGAGAGGTCGATCACGGGCTCGTCCTGCAGGATGGCGTCGGTCAACAGTTCGACGCGTTCGTCCTCATCGAGCGCGTGGTAGTCGATCCCCTCGCCGTCGAGGGCTTCGGCGATGGCGTCGGTGTGTTTCTGCTGGTGCTCGCGGAGGTCGAGGCTCGCAAGCGAGAAGCCGAACGTGGCCACCTGACGGCGGATCGGATCGACGTGGGCCTCGACGACGCTCTCGGCACCGTTGTCCCGTAAACTCGTCGCGATGACCTCGAGGTCCGAGCGGAGTTCGTCGACGTCCTCGTACCCGCCCGGGCGAACGTCGCCGACGCGGTCGAGTCGCTCGCGCATGAGTTTGAGCTTCTGGCGGTACGGCTCGCCGGGATAGCGCTCCCGAGCGGTCCGGGCGCTGCCCGGCAGCCGTTCCCGGTCCCGCTCGAGCGACGCCTCGAACGCCGACCCCGAGTCGATCCGACTCCCGTCCTGACTCAGGACGCCCGAGAGCCGCTTGAGTTGCGTCCGGTACTGCTCGAGGACGACCGAGCGCTGGCGCTCGAGGGTCGTCGCCGTCACCTCCGGCGTGACGTACGGGTTGCCGTCGCGGTCGCTGCCCGCCCACGAGCGGAACTCGAACAGCTTCGGAATCTCGAGGTTGCCGTCGACCTCCTCGTCGATCGCGTCCGCGAGTTCGTCGTAGACCTCGCCGACGACGTCGAACAGGGTGTTCTCGAGGTACCACTGGACGTTCCGCGCCTCGTCTTCGGGTTCGGGCTGGCGGTTGCGGACCTGCGGGGTCTGCCAGAGGCTCGTCACCTCGGCGTCGACGTCGCGCCAGACCTGCCGTTTCTCCTTGTCGGTCAACAGCCGCTCGTCGAGCGTCTCGAGGTAGGTCGAAATCGTCCGGAGCTTCGATTTGACCGTCTTTCGGCGGGCTTCGGTCGGATGTGCCGTAAACGTCGGCTCGATCAACACGTCATCGAGGACCTGCTCGACCGTCCGTACGTCCGTTTCACCGAGCTCCGCGGCCGCCGTTTCGAGGCTGTCCTCGAGCGTTCCCGCGTGGGATTGCTCGCGGATGGTCCGGACGCGTTCGCGCTCTTCGGCCAGGTTGATCAACTCGAAGTACGTCGTAAACGCCCGCGCGACGATCCGCTGTTGGTGTGGCGAGAGTCCCTCGAGTTCCGAGACGAGCGAATCGCGGGAGTCGAGTTCACCAGCGCGGTAATCGATCGCCGCCTGCCGACACGATTCGACGGTCTCGAAGGCGCGACGCGAGGTCTGCTCCTCGAGTACGTCCCCGAGAAGTGCTCCCAGTTCGCGAACGTCCTGTCGGACCTCCCTGTTGTGCAGTTTCATATCACGCGAATGTTCCCCAAGCGCTAAAAAACCTCGGCAGCGCCTCTCGCGGCCATATTCATCGTTTTCCGTGATAGTTACTGACACCGGGTATCCGACGGACGATCGAGAGTGCCGGTCGATGCTGCCGCTTCGTACAACGATCACCCGTCCGATCCATTTATTTTACTACGAATGTACTCACTTCTTGAAGGTTTTCGACTCCTTGCCATATATAAAGGCGGGACTGCACCGTTCAACTGGCAACTCGGTTCGCTACCCCTCCCTGTTTAAAACCGAATGATCAGCACCACCGAGAACTCGGGCCGCAGTCGTCAGGCGCTCGTTGCATGCGGGCACGGAGAACGTGCGATCGAGGCGCTCGGTCCGTGCCCGAACGTTAATACCGGTGCTGGTGTGTGACTCCCCATGACGATCGCAGCCGATCTGGCATGGGAACGGGAGCAGCTGCTGGCTGCGTCGCTGGACGCGACGGCCGTGATCGACGGGCGACGGTACGCGTCGGTCAATCAACCGTACGCCGAACTGTACGGGTTCGCGACTCCGGACGCGCTCGCCGGGCAACCGTGGGACCGGCGTCTCGCCGCCGGGGAGCGGTCGCGCTTCGAACGGGAAATCCTGCCGGCATGCCGTCTGGATGGGCGGTGGCGCGGCACGGTCACGGGCCGGCGACGCGACGGGAGTCCGTTCCCACAGGTGCTGTCGATCGCTCGACTGGACGACGAGCGGTTTCTCTGTATCTGTCGCGCGGTCGAGCGCCACCGCCGGGTCGGCGAACCGAAACCCGGTGCCGTCGGCACGGTCTCCGACGAACCGGACGAAAGCGCCCCGTTCGCGGTCGTCCGACTCGACGCGGATTTCCGGATCACGTATGCAAACACACGGGCCGAGGAGATCATCGGCCCCGCTGGCACCGATTCGCCGTCCGTTCTCGGCGTCGACATCCGCAACCTCCCACCGATCGTCGAAGCCGGCCACGCGGACCGGTTTACGCGCCTGCAAAACGGCGGAACCATCGAATTCGAGGTCGCGCTCGAGCCGTCCGCCGCCGCGAAGGCGTCCGGTATCGGTCGCGGCGTCGCCCTGTCTCGAGACGGGGAGTTCGCTGGCGCGCTCCTGCTGCTCGATACCCCGGAGGGCAGCCGAGAAAAGCGGGATCTGGGACGCCGGCGTGACGAGTACCCGACGCCGACTCGGGTCAACGATCTCCTGCTCGGGATACTCCGCGACCTGTACGATGCGTCGACGCGAACGGAAATCGAACAGGGGGTCTGTGACCGCCTGGCCGCGTCCGAACTGTACCAGTTCGTCTGGATCGGCGAGCCACACGTCGACGGCAAACGGATCGTCCCGCGGGCCACCGGGGGGATCGACGACGGCATCGTCGAAACGATACCGGTTACGACGGCCGCGGGTGAGGGCGACCCCGATTACGGGCCGGATAGTCGAGCGTTCCACACTGAAACCGTCCACGTGAGTCACGACGTGTCCACCGACCCGACGTTCGGACGCTGGCAAGCGGCGGCGCTTGATCGCGGCATCGAATCGGTTGCCGCCGTCCCGCTCGTTCACCGCGGGACGACCTACGGCGTCTTGGGCGTGTACACGGCCCGACCGCTCGCGTTCGACCGACGCGAACGGGCGGGGTTCGAAACCCTCGGCAACGCCGTCGGGTTCGCCATCAACGCCGTCGAGAACCGCAGGGTCCTGTTCGCCGACACGATCGTCGAACTCGAGTTCGAGGTCACCGATCCCGGGCTGGTGTTCGTCCGGATCTCCGAGAAACTCGGGTGTGAACTCACCGTTACCGGTCCCATCGAGTCGGCGTCCGGGGACTGGTGCGTGTATCTCACCGTCGACGGCGCGACACCAGCCGCCGTTCGGACCGTCACGACGGACGATCCGGACATCGAGCGGGTTCGTGTGATCGCCGACGAAGCCGATGCCGGCGCGCTCGAGGTCGTCACGACGGAGCCACCCCTGAGCGAACTGACCGATCATGGGGCCGTGCTGACGTCGGGAACTGTCGACGACGGTCGGGGTCGGTTCAGTATCGAGGCACCCGGTACGGCCGATATCCGACGGCTGACGGATCGCCTTCGAACCGCGTATCCGGACTCGACGCTGGTTGCCCAGCGCGAATTCGACCGCCCCGTCCAGCGGGCCGTCGAGATACGCCAGTCCATCGACGATCGGTTGACGGATCGTCAACGGGAAGCCCTCGTCCGTGCGTATCACGCGGGGTATTTCGACTGGCCCCGCCGGAGTACCGCCGGCGACGTCGCCGAGTCGATGGACATCGCGGAAACCACCTTTCACTACCACCTTCGACGGGGCCTCGATACGCTGTTGACGGCGTTCGACGGCGGAGACGGCGCAACCGGTACCTAGCGCTTTCGGCCTGCAGTTCGGTCGCGGTGCCCGTATCAGGACCTGCTCGCCGTTCGGCTGCGCCCCACGCGGACCGGCGCGGCTCCCGTGTCGGACGGACGACGAGCGCCCACCGCCGGTTACTCGGTTCTGATCGGAGCCCCACTGGGATCGAGGACCCACCAGACGTCGTTGACCCCCTGTCCTTCGGCGTCACCCGGCTCCTCGTCCCGAGCGAAGTAGTACAGCGGCCGTCCCGCCGCCATCACCTGCGTCTCGCCGGTCTCCCGATCGAACGTCTCGAGGGAGGCCGCCACGTCGTCGCCGGCGACCGGTTCGCCCTCGACCGTAAGCGGCGGCCAGGCGTCGGCACACTCGCCGGTACACGCGCTCTCGCCGGCACCCTGGACATCGTTATCGAACGCGTACACGGTCATCCCGTCCGGACCGACCAGGACGGTCCCGTACTCGGGATGGTCGCGGGCCTGGACGGTCGGCGTCGTCTCGTCGGTATCGTCGTGGTCGAACACCACGCCGAGTTCGTCGGCGACCGCCGCGAACGGCACCTCACCCGCCTCCTGTACGGCGAGCGGATCCAGCGCCTCCGAAGCGAGCACCTGTCCGTCCGTCGGCCACGGCCACTCGCAGTCATCGTTTGGCGTACTTTCCGCGTTGAGTTCGTTTTCGAGAGCCGCCGGACTCAGCGGCGCAAAGAGCGGCGGTTCGGCCTCGAACGACTCCACGTAGTCCGGAAGTTCTCCCTCGACCAGCTCGCCGACGACGATCCGCATCGCCATCCCGGCGATTTCGTGGGGTCCACAGTACAGGTCGTACACGCCGTCCCGCTCGAATCGGTAGAGCCAGGCCCCGTCCTTCTGGACGATCGGTGACGAAAACGCCGGCACTCCCTCGGGAACCCGCCGCTGGAACCCGTGTCCGGGATGGTACGCCGTGATGGTGTGGTTGGGGTCGGTGTACACGAACGCGACGATATCGCCGGCGGAGACGTGCAGGCCGCTCGGCTCGAAATGGAACACCGACGTGCGCTCCGGATCCGCGGGATCCTCGGGGAACTCCCGGTGCAGTTCGACGACGTGATCCGGCTCGAGTCCGGCCGGAATCCCCTCGGCGTCCGTCGTCGGGTATCCGAACACGGGATCGATCCGGTTCGAGCCGTTCCGTTCGTCGGTTCGCTCCTCGGCCGTCTCGGCGGCGGCAACTTCCCCGTCGGACTCCTCGCCGGACGCGCTCGCGGTCCCGCTTGCAAGCGAGAGCGACGCGCCAGCGCCGAGTGCTTGCAGCAGGGACCGACGCTCGAAGCCGAACCACTCGACTCTCGGTCGGTCGGTCGATTCCTCGGTTCGATCGGTTGGTGGTGACATCGTAACTGTTCTCCGTTCGGTTGCGGCCGCGGTACATCGACTCCGCCGAGCGGACCGTCACACGTACTCGAGGTTCGACGATGGCCGTTCGTGTACCGCAGCCGTGATGGTTGTCGTCACTTCTCACGCCCACGCTGCACACAGTCCATCCCGCACCCGGTTCGGTAAAACCCCGCTCTAAATAGCACTAGCAGTACCCGCTGACGGGGTACTCGGAACGCATCGCATACCCGCGGAAGTACCGTTACGATGGTGATTCGGGGATGTGGAGTGGCTCGTACGGTGTCTCGGCTGGGGAGTCACGCGCAAGGTGGCAACACTTGCCGTCAACGTCCATCGCCCACGACCAAATTGTAGAGTGCGGACCGTCTCCGTCGGGCTCATCGATGCGCCAGCAAACACCCGTTTCGGGATCACATCGGTACAGCGTGGAAGCCCACGGCTTTAGCCGTGGGAGGAAGCGCGTACGCGGGTAGCCGATTCCCCGGATCGCTACCGACCGCTGATGAAGGCCTCGACTTCCGCTGCGATCAGTCCCGGGGCCTCGCTGGGGCCGCCGTGGCCGATCGCATCGAACTCGACCAGTCGACTGTGCGAAAGCGCATCGTGGACGTCGCGAGCGCTGGTCCGGAGGAAGTCAGGACCAGCAGTGCCGGTCAGCACGAGTACGGGAGCATCGACCTCGAGGTGATCCGGGAGACGATACTGCTCGACGGAGCGGTTCATCCGGACGACTTCCTCGGCGAGGCCGACGCAGTCCGGCCAGACCGGCCACTCCGCCAGCCACGCGTCGAGGTCGTCGATCCCATCGGGATGGAGGACCATCTCCACGTAGCGTTTGATCGCTTCGTCGGGGTTGCCCGCATCGACGAGCGCTTCCATCCGGTCGGCGAGATCGGCCTGCCTCCGAAAGTCGTCGGGGAGTACCGCCGGTTCGTAGGCGACGACCGCATCGACCGCGACGTCGGTCGCGGCCTCGATCGCGGTGAGTGCCCCGTAGGAGTGGCCGAAGAGAACCGGATCGCCGTCGACGTCGTCGGCGAGCGCTCGGACGTATTCCGTCTCGCGTTCCAGAACCTCGTCCGCGCTCGTCTCCGCCGGGCCGTCGGGACACGTGCCAAACCCCCGACGCTGGGGGACGACGGCAGCATACCCCTCGAAGTGTGGGATAACCGGCTCCCAGTACTCCCGCGGAGCCATCCCCCCGTGTAGGAGGAGCAGCGGTTGTCCGTCGCCGCGACGTTCGTACGCTACCTGCGTGCCGTCTGCAAATCGTGTCGTCTGCATGCTTTCCCGTGTTCGGTCGGTGGCCGACTAAGCCGTTCTCTCAGTCATCCGGCCGTTTACGTACGGGGGAGTGCTGCGGACTCGAGACCGACGACGTTACCCTGCGGTCGCCGTCACTGCAGTGTCTCGGCGGAACGCGGAGCCTCGAATACCGCGGTCTCTCACGGACTTGTTCGCAGAGAAGTGCTCCGACGGGGATTCGAACCCCGGTCATTGCCTCGAGAGGGCAATATGATTGGCCGGACTACACTATCGGAGCGGTCGTCGGCTACACTCTATCGTAACGCGGTACGATGTTTAAGCATTCCGTTTCGATACAGGGATGGCTCGTCATCCCACGCTACTGGTTCACTCCTCGAAGGGGGATTTCGTCGCCTCGGGTTCGAACCCTTCGAGGCTGATGATGTTCTCGCGGCCGACGCGCAGTTTGCTGATGGTGCCTTCCGACTCCATATCCGAAAGGAGCATGCTGACTTTCGACTTCGACCAGCCGGTTTCCTCGACGATGTTGACCTGCTTCATTCGACCGCCGTTTTCCCGGATGAGTTTGACGACGCGGTCTTCGTCGGTGAGCAGTTCCTCGTCTTCGAGGGGGTCGGTCGACGGGTCGGTGCCGGCGGGCGGCGATGTCGGCTCCGGACTCGAGTCGGGATCATCGGCTGGCTCGGCCGGTTGATCGGGTGTGTCGGTACCGAAAGCGTCGGCGTTGCGTCGATACCAGACGAGGCCGCCGCCGAGACCAAGTGTGACGACGAGTGTGGCGACAACGAACAGCAACGACACGTCACGGTCAGCGACGACCGACGCGAGACCGTCGCCGCTCTCGGCCGTACTCCCGGGACGTTCGAACACGACCCGCGGCTGCCCGTCCGGGAACACCTGATCGCCTCGCCATCGAACCGCGTCGGCGTCTTCGAGTGCGGCACTGTGGTACTGGGCTTCGGGTTCGACGGACCGGAACCTGAGCTCGTCGGCTGGCCGGATGACGATGGACTGGTCTTCCGTGATGTACAGTTTTTCCTCGAAGACGTCACCGACGACGACCCGACCGTTCTCCGTCGCCGCGAACCCGTCCCACGTAAACGACATTTCGACGACGCCGATCGGATTGAGTTGCCCGTCGATCCGCGCCGTACGTTTGAAATCCGTCGCCTCCATGTCGCGATCGATATCGGTTTCGGTCAGGCGACGCGCCTGTTCAGTAAATCGGGTATAGAGGCCGGTTTCCTCGGATTCGAACTCCTCGGCGAACGCTTCGAAGTTCTGGCGCGCCTCTTCGTTGCTTCGCTCGTCGTCGCCGTGAAGTCGCTGTTCGTATCGGAACGTCCAGGTTGCGCTTCCGTTTTCGTGGACAGTGATCTCGAACGTGGTGCTGTCGAACTCCTGAGAAGCGACGGTCCGTTGAGCGGGAGGATCAGCTTCCGGCTCTGCGCTGGTTCCCCACGACCGCTGGGAATCGTCGACATCGTTTCCAGCGGTGCTCACCATCGCCACACCACAGACCCCGGCGAGGGTGCCGGTGACGACGAAGACGACGAACACGACGGAAACCGACCGGTTCATTCGTCACCCACTACGTGCCGGAGCTAAAAATGGTTGTGATTGCCCACCTCCCCGGCTGCTGACCGCGGACTGCCGAGCCGTCTCCTACCGTCGCCCGGCCCACCCCGACTCGAGCGGGCTCGAAGCCGGTGTCGATCCGGACGTCTCCACGGCGACTCGTGTCGATACGCACAAACCGGTCGACGGCGTAGCTGCCGCCATGATCACCAATCTCGCGCAGGGGGTCCGGGCGTTTACGAGTAACGTCTATCTCGTCGACGGCGATCGGACAGTGCTCGTCGATCCCGGCGCGAACTTCGACGTCGTCGAGGCGATCCGGTCTCGCGTCGACGATCTCGAGGCCGTCGTTCTCACTCACACGCACCCGGATCACGTCGGTAACCTCGAAGCGGTCAAAGACGCCTTCGGCGTCGAGGCGTGGGGGTACGATCACACGATCGACGGCGTCGACCACGCGATCACGGACGAGGAGACGATCCGCCTCGGCGATCACGAGTACATCGCGCTCCATACGCCCGGGCACAAGGACGATCACCTCTGTTTCTACTCGGCCGACGCCGGCGTGCTCATCGCGGGCGATCTCGTCTTCCAGAACGGCAGTTTCGGTCGAACGGATCTCGAGGAAGGGGACCGCGAGACGCTGATCGAAAGCATCGATCGCGTCTCCGAGTGGATCGACGACGATCTCGCCGAGTTGCACACCGGCCACGGACCGAGCGTGACGAGCAAGCCGGCCGAGCACGTCGAACTCGCGGCTCGGATGGCCCGACAGACGTAGCCTCACCCGGCGTCGAACACGTGTGCGTCGTCCGGCGCGAACCCGACGGTGACGTCGCCCGAGGGAACGTCCGAAAGCCGCAGGGCGACCGGGCGGCCGTTCCACCGGCCGTACACGCGGACGCTCTCGCCGCGAAACTCCGTATTTTCGACGGTAACAGGGAACCGGTTATCCGTGGCCTCTCGAGAGAGCACGGCGGGTCGCAGGCAAACGATGACGCGTTCCGTGTCGGGAGGGACGCCCGCGAGTTCGAACGTCGTGTCGCCGACGGCAACCCGGGCGTACTCGCCGTCTCGATCGTGGACGGTTCCGTCGAAGACGTTGTTGTCCCCGATGAATTCGGCGACGAATCGCGTTGTTGGTTCGTGATAGAGTTGCTGTGGCGTTGCAACCTGTTCGAGTCGGCCATCACACAGCACTGCGAGGCGATCGGAGACGGCAAGTGCCTCCCGTTGGTCGTGAGTGACGTACACAGTCGTAATGCCGAGTTCGGACTGGATTCGAACGAGTTGTCGGCGCAACGACTCCCGGAGACGGGCGTCGAGGGCGCTCATCGGCTCGTCGAGCAACAGGAGATCGGGGGCCGGCGCGAGTGCACGGGCGAGCGCGACCCGCTGTTGCTGTCCGCCCGACAGTTGCTCGGGGTCGCGTTCGCCCATCCCCTCGAGATCGACCAGTTCGAGCAGTTGCTGGACTCGTTCGTCGGGAGCCATTCCGTCGGGCGGATCGCGAAACCGGAGCCCGTAGCCGACGTTCTCGGCGACGGTCATGTGCGGAAAGAGGCCGTAGCTCTGGAAGACGACGCCGACGTCGCGCTCCTCGGGGGGAACGCCGGTCATCGGCTCGCCGTCGAACGAGACGGTTCCCTCGGTCGGCTCCTCGAAGCCCGCGATCGTTCGGAGGGTCGTCGTCTTCCCGCAGCCGGAGGGGCCGACGAGCGTGAAGAACTCGCCGTCGCGGACGGTCAGATCGAGGTCCCGGATCGCGACGGCCCCGTCGGAAGCCGTGCCGTAGCGTTTCGTGACGGAGTCGAGACGGAGTTCGGTCACGGGTCGTACTCGTACCTCCCGCCGACGCGGTCGACGACGACGAAACTCGCTGCGGTAACCAGCAACAGGATCGTTCCCATGGCGATCGCCGGGCCGGGTCGCCGACCCAGATAGCGTTCGACGGCAACCGGCATCGTGTAGCTCTCGCTGCCGCTGGCCAAAATCACCGTCGAAGAGAACTCCCCGATCGAGATCGCGAAGGCGAACGCCGCGCCGGCGACGATCCCGCCGGCGACCAGCGGGAGTTCGATATCGAGCAGCGCACGGACGCGAGAGGCACCGAGCGCCCGGGCGGACTCGACCATCGCCGGATCCAGCGACGCAAGCAGCGGCGAGACGTTCCGCGTGACGAACGGATAGGCCGCGACCGCGTGGGCGGCAACGATCGCGGTCGTCCCCGTAAGCTGGAGTCGCCAGCCGCCGGGCAGCGAGATACCGAAGACCAGCCCCTGCAAAAGCCCGATTCCGAAGACGACGCCGCTTACCGCAAGTGGCAACATTGCCAGCGTGTCGACGACCCTCCCGCTCCGGCCCGCACGGACCGTCACCGCCGAGACGACGACGCCCATCGGAACGGCCACGGCGAGCGTGCCGACGCCGAACAGCAGCGAATTCCGGACCGCGGGGACCGGCCGGGTCTGGTAGCTTGCACCCTCGAGTTGGCGCTCGAGCAGGAACGCGTAGTGTCGCAGCGTGAACCCGGTGCCGTCGGTCACGCTCCCGACGATCAGACTGGCTATCGGCCCGACGAAGACGACGAGCGCGACGAGGCCGTAGCCGAAGATCGCGAGCCGTCGTGGCGAGCACGCCGTTTGCAGGTCGGGGACGAGCGGCTCCTTCGGCGGCGGCGACGGTGCCCGGGACAGCCCCGTCTCGGCGGACTCGTAGCGGAGGTACGCGTATGTCAACCCCAGCGAGAGCAGCGTCTCGAGGATCGCAAGCGTCGCGGCTTCGCCGTAGGCAAGACGCTGGATACGGCTGTAGATCCAGACCTCGACGGTCGCGAGCCGAAGCCCGCCGAGCGCGAGGACGATCGGGAACGTCATGAACGTAAACACGAACGTCAGCAACGCACCGGTGAGAACGGCGGGGGCGAGTTGCGGAACGACGACGTCGCGAAACGCCTGCCGCTCGCTGGCTCCAAGACTCCGGGCGGTTTCGATCGTGCGGCCGTCGACGGACTCCCAGGCGACGACGGTCAGCCGAGCGACCAGCGGCGCGTTGTAGAAGGCGTGTGCGAGGACGACGATCGCCAGCGGGCTGGTCTCGACGAACGCGAACGGTCCCAGTCCGACCGCCCCGAGAGCGCCGTTGAGCGTCCCCGTCCGGCCGAACATGGCGTAGAAGCCGACCGCCACCATGATCCCCGGAAGGACGAACGGCAGGATCGTCAGCGACCGCAGCGTCCGGCGGCCGTAGAACTCGTAGTTCGCGAGGATGTAGGCGGCCGGAAGGCCGAGCCCGACGCTTGCGACCGTCGACAGCGCGGCCTGATAGGCGGTAAAGCCGAACAGCCCCAGCCGGACGCCGGGCGTGTGGATCCCGATCCACGGGAGTGGAACGTCCAGCCCCGGAATCGGGGTCTCGAGCGACACGGAGAGCGAGACCGCTCCGAGCCAGCCGGCGAGCGAGCCGAGGTGGTCGCCGACCGCAAGCGGCTCCGCGAAGAGGTCAGCGAGGACGCCGACGTAGAACGGATCCGTCAGCACGTCACCGAAGCGGCCGAGCGTCAGTCCGCCCTCGTCGACGACGGCCTCGACGAAGACGATGCCGACGGGGACGTACAACATCACGACGAGCACGATCGCCGTCCCGAGGGCCGCCAGTCCGAGTGCGTGGCGCTCGAGCCACGTGCCGACGGCTCCCTTGCGGAGGCGTTCGACGGCGGCGCGACCTGCGCGAGGCACGGATTGGATCGATCTCAGTGGGTGACGAACTCCTTTTCCCAGCCCTCGATCCAGCCGTCGAGGTTGCCCCGGAGACGGTCGTAGCCGACCGTCACCGCCTCGGGCGGGACGTGTGCGTACTGATCGAACTCGGGATCGAGATCGACGTGTTCCTCCTCGACGGCGGGGAACTGGACGTTCCGCTGGGCGATCTCGGCTTGGGCCTCGTTCGAGAGGACGAAATCGAAGAAATCGTAGGCGAGATCGACGTTGGCGGCGTCTTCGAAGATCGCCATCCCCTCCGGATTCGCGTACCCCTGTCCGTTCGGGAACGCGATCTGGTGGCGCGTGAAGTCGTAGCCGTCGTCGTTGGCGAACACCTGATCGGTCGAATAAGAGACGATCATCGATCGCTCACCCTTCATGTAAGCCCCGTTGTAGGCTTGGTCCCAGTCCTCGAGCACGCGAATCCCGTTGTCGTCGAGGTCGCGCCAGAACTCGAGGTAGCCGTCCTCGCCGAAGGCGTCGATCGTCCACAGCAGAAACGCCTGTCCCGGATCGGAGTTGCGGGCGTTCTGGGTCAACAGCGCGTCCTCGTATGCTGGTTCGGTCAGAGCCTCGAGCGTGTCGGGTTCGTCGACCAGACTTTCGTCGTAGACGAGGCAGATATAGCCCGTGTCGTAGGGCAGCACGCGGTCGTGTGGATCGCCCATGTCCAGTCCGTCGCGGATGCGGTCCGCCCGTTCGAGGCGGTCGCGATCCACCTCGCGGAACAGGCCGCCGTCCGCGAGGGTATCGTCGACGATCACGAGGTCGTCGACGTTCGCGCCGAGATAGACGTCGGCCTCGATCCCGACGTTCTGCTGGGCTCGATCGATGTAGTGGTTGATCCCGTGGGTGGGAAGCTGGGTCCACTCGAGTTCGGCGTCCGGGTGGGCCGCCTCGAACGCGTCCTTGAGCCACGGCCCCGCGGGGTTGTCCCCGTCGATCATCGACTTGTAGGTGGCGACGGTGAGCGTCCCGTCCGCTCCATCCCCGTTGTGTTCACTACCGCGCTGATCGCCATCCCCCTCCCGAGTCAGACAGCCGGCCAGCCCGAGGGCCGCCCCGCTGCCGACGGTACCGACGAACGTTCGTCGTCTCATTACACGGTTGTTCCACCGAGTGATCTTAACCGCTGTGATCGCAGAATCCCGTCACTGAGTGTCGCAATCGTCCGCCTCCGGTGGTTCCGTCGCCGGAACCGGCGTCGACCCCGACGGGTTACACCTGTCCGGCCGCCGCCAACAGCGCGTCGTACGCCTCCTCGTAGGCACACGCGACACGCGCGGGATCGGCTCGCTCGTCGCTCCCGAGCGGCGGCAACCGGACGCGCTCGAGCGGTTCGAGATAGTCGACGACGTTCGGAACGCGCTTCTCGAGGGCACCGTCTTTCGGGCTCGAACTGGCGATCTCGCAGGCCCGACAGTACCGATCGCCTCGATAGATCGTCGCGCGCCCGGGTTCGACGGCCGCGACCGCAGCGATCGCTGCGGGATCGAGCGACTGGAGCGGCTGTGCGATGTCGCCGTAGGATTCGACGACGGCGATGTCTGTCGCTTCGATCTCGTCCGCGAGCCGTTCGAAGGCGGGGACGTACCGCTGCGCGGCGACGTCGTTGAATTCCGCGACGGTTTCGACGGGGATCGCGTCCTCGAGCGGCAACGCCTCGGCGACCGCGTCCGGAACCTCGGCAGTGGCGTTGCGGACGAACGTCGGGTCGTCGTCGCCGGCGCCGTCGGTCCGTCCGATCCGGTCGACGACGAACTCGCGGTCGCTCCGACCGAGAAGCCCCGTTCCGCCGTCGGGGGCGGGCTGCCACAGCCGATGAACGGGATTGAGTCGTTCGGGAATACGGGATCGCACCTCCGCCCGTGCGAGCCGTTTCGCGTCCTTCCCGTAGAGGCGGCCCGCCGAGAGGGCGCGTCGACAGTCGTCGTGGTCGAACCAGAAGTCGTTTCCCGCACGCGGTTTGTACCCGACCGCGCCGGTTCGTTCGAGCAAGCCGACCGAAAACGTCGTCTTGCCGGCGTCGACGCGATCGGCACCGACCACGAGGAGGATCATTCTTTCAGGCCGTAGTAGCCGGGTTCGTCCTCGTCTCGCGGCTCCGCGACCACGAGGGCGTCGGCGTTGGTCATGATCCAGGGGATCGCCCAGTCCAGCAGGATGTCCTCGGTCTCCCGGTCGATGTCCGCGTCGGGTTCGATCCCCTGTAGCAATCGGGCGATCTCGTAGACGGTGTACATCTGGTCGTCCTCGAGGAGTTCCTCGGGGGTGTAGAAGTCACAGGGCGGAAGCCGGTCGAATTCGGATTTCGGAACGGGCATAGTACGTGTATTCCGTTCCGGTTTCGGGTGCCTAAATCGTTCGTTCCCGGTCGACTGGCCGTCGTCGATCGCCGGCGAAAAAACGCGGGATCGCAGGGTCGTCGCTTACTCGAAGTGATCGAGACACTTCTGGTACTCTTCGGCGGCCGCGTCCCAGTTGACGACCTCGAAGAAGGCCTCGATGAAGCTTCCGCGGTCGGGGCCATAATCGTAGTAGTAGGAGTGTTCCCACACGTCGAGCGCGAGAATCGGATGGGCACCCCACAGCGCGTGAAGGTCGTGGCGGTCGACTTTCAGGTTCCGGAGCTGTTTTGCGACGGGATCGTACACGAGCAGCGCCCACCCGCCGGCAGCGCCGGCGGCAGCTTCGAACTCTCCCTTCCAGGCCTCGTAAGAGCCGAAGTCCTCCTCGATGCGGTCGGCGAGATCACCGTCGGGCTCGCCGCCGCCATCGGGCGACATGTTCTCCCAGAACAGCGTGTGGAGGTAGTGACCACAGCCGTTGTGGGTAACGTTTTCCAGCGCCGCGGGGGTCGACTCGAAGTCGCCGTCCTCGCGGTTCTGTTCGAGTTCGGCTTCGGCCGAGTTGAGGCCGTCGACGTACCCCTGGTGGTGCGTATCGTGGTGCCAGGTGAGGACCTGTTCGGAGATCGACGGTTCCAGCGCGTCGTAATCGTACGGGAGTGGTGGCAGTTCGTGGTCAGTCATGGGTGTATACCTGTAATCCGTTATCGGTATCTCTCCTGTTAAGTTTTGAGGAGTGAAACGATACCACACCTCACTGAGCTCGTTTCGGGGCCGTACGGCCCGCCGAGCCTACCCGTTTCCACCACGAACAGCCTGTTAAACCTTTCAATGACTGCAGTGCTCGAGAAAGGTGTCCCTCGTCGGTACCGCGTCTACCCCACCCCGACCACGGCTGCAGTTTGGCTCCGTGAGTTACAGTTGTTCTTTGTGCTGTGCGTGCTCGAGCCACTCCTCCAGCGACGGTTGTGTCCAGTACCGGACCGTCTCGCTGCGCTGGTCGTGTTCGAGCATACCCGCGTCCTCGAGTTTCGGCAGGTGAACGTGCTGGAGTTCCGTTCGAATCCGCTGCTTTCGGTCGTCGATACCGGTCTCGGATTCGGCACCCGAGTACTGCCGTTCGAACGAGACGATGTCGTCCGTAAGCTCCTCGACAGTCGCGACGCCGTCCGGCTGTTCGTACAGGACGTACAGTGCGTATCGTCGCCGGCGATTCGAGAGCAGATCGAAAACGAGGTCAAGCGACGGCGTCCGCTCGGCCGAGAGCGCCGTCGGCTCCCCCTCCGTTTCACGCATCCGCAGACCACCTACCGTATGTTACCATTCGAAACCACCAGCCGCACCTACTGCAGCCGTCACATTAGATGTTACGTCTACCGAGACCGGGATGTGTCTTCAGTCTGGAACGACTGCTCGAAAAGATGGCCCGAATGACGATTCGACTTCGAGTTCGTCGAAAAGACGACGACATTATTTTCGGGTTTACACACTGCGAATCGATCGCGGCGGTGTGTAATTTCCGTCCGAAGCGTGGCTCCGATCGTCGACGCTACTCGTAGAGCCACTCAGCGTCGTGTTGCTCGTAGTCGATGAGTTCGTCTTCGTCGAAGTGGATCGAGATTTCGCGTTCGTTTGCGCCCTCGTCCTCGTGGTCGGCGGCGTGGACGACGTTCCGACCGAGGTCGAGCGCGTAGTCGCCACGGATCGTCCCGGGATCGGCCTCGAGCGGGTCGGTCTCGCCGATCATCTGGCGGACCTGTCGGGTCGCGTCCTGCCCTTCCCAGACCATCGGGACGACCGGACCGGAGGTGATGAACTCCACGAGGTCGTCGTAGAACGGCTTGTCCTCGTGCTCGCTGTAGTGTTCCTCGGCCCGCTCGCGGGGCATGGTCTCGACCTTGATCCCGACGAGCTTGAGCCCGCGGTCCTCGAGTCGGGAGATAACCTCGCCGACGAGCCCGCGCGCGAAGGCGTCGGGCTTGACCATCACGAAGGTGCGCTCGTGGTCACTCATTAGGCCTCACTCTCCTCGGCTTCGGCCTCAGTTTCGGTTTCTTCGGTCTCGTCGACGGTTTCGTCCCCGGCGGGTACGTCTTCCTCGTCCTCGTCGACGGCCTCCTCCTCAGTCTCGAGGTTCTCGTCTTCGCCGGCTTCGACGACTTCGTCCTGATCGGCTTCCTCGTCGGCGGGCGTGTCCGCTTCCGCGGGGCCCTTGCCGCGACGACCTTCCTCGGTCCACTCGAGGTCACGCGGTTCGCGACCGAGCTTGTAGTTTTTCTCCGCCTTGGAGTCGACGAAGTGCAGCACGGTACCGTCGTTTTTGACGTACATGATACCCGTGCCGGGTTCGATCTCTTCCCCGGTGTAGTCGCAGGTTCGTTTCTCGACCATTATTGTCCTCCGATGGAGTCGGCCTCGCGGGCGGTCTCGCGAAGCTGGAGTACGTCCCCTTCGCGGACCGGCCCGAGGCAGTTTCGGGTAATGATGCGTCCCTGATTCTCGCCCTCCTTGATACGGCACTTGACCTGCATGGCCTCGCCGTGCATGCCGGTCTTGCCGACGACCTCGATGACCTCGGCGGGCGTAGAGCCGCTTTCTTCCTCTTCAGCACTCATTTCTGATCACCTCAGTCGAGGTCCTCGACCTTCTCGGCGATGTCCTCGACGTCGCCGGAGGCCTCTCCGGCGTCGACGATCGCCGCGGCAGCCGAGCCGACTTCGAGACCAGCAGCGTGACCGACGTCATCCTGGGTCTCGATGAAAACGACGGGAATGCCCTTCTCGTCCGCGAGTTCGGGGAGATGCATGACGATCTCCTCGGGCGAGACGTCCTCGGCGACGTAGACGAGCTCGGCGTTGCCGCGCTCGATGGCTTTCGTCGTTTCGTTGGTTCCTTTCTTTACTCGTCCGGTGTCTCGTGCGACCTCGAGGGCCTCGAGGGCGTCCTCGGCGAGGTCGGCTGGGATGTCGGTGGTTACGTAGACTGACATTGGTTGTTCACCTCTCCTACGCGTGGGCTCGCGCTCCCCTGCCGTCCGGGGAACTGGGTACCCCGGGCCGAAGTAAAATCGGCGGAAGTCCTGTGAGGCTAGGAGCATCATCAACCCCGCGTAGGGTGTACTACGCTGTAGCGTTGCCCCCCTTAAAAGCGTGTTCAAACGGCCGGGGCCGTGGGATGGGTCCGCACGGACCGTCCTCGGACGGACCGATCCGGAACCGGATCCGGCTACGCCTTCCGAGTCTTGACCGCCGTTCCCGACAGGTTGACCCACAGCATCCCTTCTCCCATCTCCTCGTAGTCGAACGTCGCACCGATGACCGCGTCCACGCCGAGGTCCTCGGCGTCCGCCCGCAGGTCCGCGATCGCTTCCTTGCGCCCTTTCTCGATTTTCTTCTCGTAGGAGCCGCTGCGGCCGCCGACGACGTCGCGGATGCCGGCCGCGATGTCGCTGACGACGTTTGCGCCGATGACTGCCTCGCCGGAGATGACGCCGCAGTACTCGACTACGTCCCGACCCTCGAGACCGTCGGTCGTCGTGATCGTGATACCGTCCATGTGATTTCTCGTAGGTGTCGCCCGAATATAAATCCGCAGCCGGAGTTTCAGGGGTGGAGAGTCCGACGTCGGCCCCTTTCGTACGCGACGGCGGACGCAACGCCGCGCCCGGTTCCGGAGGCTATTACTCGTGAGTCCCCAAGACCGACACATGACCGTCGATGTCGTCGGGCACGCGGAGTCGCTTCGTGCGGAGGCAGAGCGCACGAACGAGCGACGCATCCTCGTCATCGCGGGCGACCGCGAACGGGGGTACGACGCCCTCGAACGTGTTCTCGACGCCGTGCCAGTCGGGATCACCGACACCACGTTGATCGGCCCCGACGACCGACTGCGTTGCGAACACCGCCCGCAATCGAACGCAGGTGACCTCCTCGGGACGACGCGCGACGTCGTGATCCTCGACGCCCACGCGGAGCTGCGACCGAACGCGCTCGGGACGGTCGTCGGTGCGGTCGACGGCGGCGGGTTGCTCGTTTTCCTGACGCCGCCGCTCGAGGAGTGGCCCGACCGACGGGGCGCGTTCGACGAGTCGCTCGTGGTCCCGCCGTTCGAGCGCGCGGACGTCACCGGCCGCTTTCGGCGACGGTTCGTGGAGACGCTCCGAGCGCACCGCGGTGTAGCCATCGTCGACCTCGAGACCGGACGCATCGAGGACGACGGGCGAACGGAGCCGGCTCCCCGGCTGGCGACCGAAACGGCATCCGACCCGCTCGAGGCGGCACCGCCGGCTCGTCGGTTCCCGACCGCCGCCTACGAGGCCTGCCTTACGGACGACCAGGCCGAGGCAGTCGCCGCCCTCGAGTCGCTGGCCGCCGGTTCGGACGACGGGAAACGGGCCGTCGTCCTCGAGGCCGACCGCGGCCGAGGGAAATCGAGCGCGGCGGGTCTGGCGGCGGGGGCGCTCGCCGCCGACGGTGCGGACGTGCTCGTCACCGCTCCTCGATGGCGAAACGCGCGTGAGGCGTTCGAACGGGCCGAAGAGCTCTGCGAGACGCTCGAGCAGACGGCCGCCGTCGAACCGCGCCGACTCGAGACGCTGGCGGGCGGTCGCGTCCGATTTTGCGATCCCTCCGAGGCCGTCGAGTCCCTCGACGCGGCGGATGCAGTCGTCGTCGACGAGGCGGCCGCGTTGCCCGTTTCGCGGCTCGAGTCGTTGCTCGCCGCCGACCGGGTCGCGTTCGCGACGACGATTCACGGCTACGAGGGCGCAGGACGGGGCTTTTCCGTCCGGTTCCGGGACCGCCTCGCCGAGAGCGATCACGAGGTCGTCGACCGCACGCTCGTCGAGCCGATCCGGTACGCCGCGGGCGATCCGGTCGAGGTGTGGGCCTTCCACGCCCTGCTGCTCGATGCGCGGCCGCCGGTCGGGCCGCTCGTCGCAGACGCGACACCGGAAACCGCGACGTACCGTCGCCTCGGGCCCGACGACCTGCTCGCGGACGAGACCCTGCTCCGGGAGGCTTTCGGCCTGCTCGTGCTCGCTCACTACCGCACCGAGCCAAACGACCTCGCGCGGTTGCTCGATGCCCCGAACCTCGAGGCCCGCGCGCTGGTGCACGACGGACGCGTCGTCAGCGTCGCGTTGCTGGCCCGCGAAGGGAACCTCTCGGCGGAAACGCGGGCGATGATGTACGAGGGCGGCCGCGTCCGCGGCAACATGCTCCCGGACGTACTTACGAGCCAACTGCGCGACGAATCGGCGGGCGAGCCGGCCGGCATCCGCGTCGTCCGCATCGCCACCCATCACGAGGCCCGGTCGCGGGGTCTCGGCTCGCGACTGCTCGAGTGCATCCACGAGGAGTTCGCCGCGGACGTAGACTGGCTCGGGACCGGTTTCGGTGCGACGCCCGGCCTCCTCCGGTTCTGGCGCGAGAACGGCTATCGGACGGTCCACGTCTCGACGACTCGCAACGACGCGAGCGGCGAGTACTCCGCGTTATTGCTTGCGCCCACGAGCGACGCGGGCCGGGCACTCTCCGATCGACACGCCGATTGGTTCGCCCGCCGGTTCGGACCGCTGTGTACCGACTCACTCGCGGACCTCGATCCCGATGTCGCCCGCGCAGTCCTCCGAAGCGTCGCCACGGAATCGACGGCAAACGAGGGGCGGCCGCCCCTCGAGGTGACCGATCACGAGTGGCGGGTCGTCGCCGGGGCCGCCTACGGTCCCGGACTGTTCGACGTCGATCCCGGCCCGTTTCGCGATCTCGTCGTCCGGTACTTCGTCGACGATCCGGACGCGATCGATCTCACCGACCGCGAGGAACGACTGCTCGTTTTGCGGGCGCTTCAAGGACGGGACTGGGCGACCGTCGCCGACCGCCTCGAGTACCACTCGCCGGGTCAGTGTATGCGAGCGCTCGGCGACGCGCTGTGTCCGCTGGTCGATCGGTACGGATCGGACGCGGCGCTCACGGTTCGGGAGCGGTTCCGGACGTGATCTCGAGACCTCCGGCACGCTCACGGAGTCCGATCGATCACGTCGGTTCGTCCGACGGGTCCCGCCACAGCCGACAATCGCCACACCGTTCCGAGTACCGAACTGATGACTCGAGTGGCGGTGTCTATGAGCGTCAGGGAAGCACCCGCCGGAGGATCGACTCCGGAAACAGTTCCAGCCCCCATGCGACGAGTCGCCAGCGGCGAGTGACGTAGGCGTGATCGCGTTCCTTGCGGATCGCTCGAGCGATCTGGGTCGCGGCCGTTTCGGGAGAACACTCCCAGAAGCCGCCGATCGAGAGGTCGGTGTCGACGAATCCGGGTTCGATCGTCGTGATCCGGACGGTCGCGTCGCGATCCTGCTGGCGGTGTCGCAGCCCCTGCAGGTACCGCGAGACGTAGGCTTTGGAGGCGTTGTACGCCTGCGCGCCGCCGAGGCCGAAATGCGCCGCGATCGAAGAGATTCCCACGAGGTGGCCGTCGGCCCCGCTGCCGTCGTCGGCGTTGCGCTCGAAGTGCTCCATCGCAGCCGTCGCGATGGCCGTAAAGCCACGGACGTTAACGTCGATTGTCTGTCGTTCGGGTTCCCACTCGAGGTCGTCGTTGAGTTCCGCGACGCCGGCACTGATGACGACGAGGTCGACGGATGGCATCGCTGCGGCGAGTTCGAAAAACCCCTCGCGGGCGGCTTCGGGTTCGGTGACGTCCATCGTCGCCACGTAGGCTTTGGTCGGGAGTTCCGAACCGATCCGTTTCAGCCGTTCGGTGCGTCGAGCCGTCAAGCCGATTTCGTAGCCGTTTTCGGCGAGTTCACGGGCCAGTGCCTCGCCGATACCCGACGACGCACCGACGATGATCGCGCCCTTGGTCATGTGTGTTCGTTCTCGGAGACCGACATAACCGTGCTGGTCGAGCCGTCGGAGGAACGACATGCCTATTGAACGACCCGTCGTTGTCCGACGTATGGTCGAACCGATCGCGGTCCTCGCGTTCGCGTTGCTCGTCGGTGGCGTGATCGGCACGCTCGTGCCGCTCGTTCCCGGCGGGCTGCTCTCGCTGTCCGGGCTGTATCTCTACTGGTGGGCGTCCGGGTTCGCCGAACCCGGACCGATCGCGCTGGCGATACTCACTGCGCTCGGCGTCGTAGTTCTGTTCACCGAGTTCTTCGGCGGGTCGATCGCCGCACGGGCGGGCGGAGCGTCGTGGTCGACCACTGTCGCGGCGGCCGCAGTCGGCATCGTCCTCATGGTCGTGACCGGACCGCTCGGGCTGGTGATCGGACTGTTCGGGACCGTCTTCGTTCTCGAGTATCTCCGGGAGGGGGAGGCCACCGAAAGCACTCGGTCGGCGCTGTACGCGACAGCTGGAATCCTCGCTTCGACGGCGATCCAGGTTCTGCTGACGGTTTCGATCCTCCTCGGGTTCCTCGTCGCCGTCGTGCTATTGTAACCCAAACGCTGAACCTCGGGCTGTCGTAGGGCGACCATGGAGTGTCCGGAAGACGACTGTACTCGGCCGGCGAGTGTCGAACTGCACATCCCGTGGGCGGAAAACAGAACGGTCTGTGTGGCACACGCCCGGGTACTCGGCCAGCGAGACGGCGTCGTCGCCGATCCGACTCCGGGCAGCGCGGCTGAACTGCTCGAGGACTAGGGGATCGAACTCCTACACCGCCGAAAAACGCCAACGTTCGGCCGTGGTTCGTCCATACTCCGTGGGCACGAGGACGGAAACTCGGTCGATCGATCACCGGTCGTCGACCAGCCGGTCTAACGACATTCTCGACGAATTATGGATATATCATATATTCGTTATATTCCATAAAAACAGTACAAAAGGCAAATATATTCCAATAGTATGCCAAGACAATAACCAGTACCGGGAATTTAGTTTAACACCATCGGCTCCGATAGAGGGTGATATGAGGGAGACTGACCCGACGACTCGTCGAACGGTTCTCAAACTCACCGGTGCCGTTAGTGCGACGGCGCTCGTCGCTGGCTGTGGTGGAAACGGGGGCGGTGACGGCGACGGCGGGACCGAAGAAGAGAACGGTGCACCGGAAGGTGGCGACGGGGAAGCCGATACGAGCGAGTGGGAGGGCGTCTCCGAGATCGAACTCGGCGGCGAGACATCGGCCTGGCAGGGACAATCCCCCTCGCAGATCGAAGGCGAAGACAATCCGACGCTGGTCCTTTTCGAGGGCGAATCCTACGAGATAACGTGGGAGAACATCGACGGTGCCCGCCACAACCTCGAGATCCGCGACGAGAACGAGGAGGTCGTCGACGACTACTCGACCGAACTGATGGACCAGCAAGGGGAAACACAGACCCTCGAGATCGACGAGGTGACCTCGGAGATGGCCCGGTACGTCTGTCAGCCACACGAAGGAACGATGAACGGACCGATTCAGGTCGAAAGCGGCGGCGGTGGCGGTGGTGACGGCAACGAAACCGACGGCAACGAGACCGAAGAATAGACCCTTCGGACGGGGTGTGGTTCTCAAACGCCACGATCCATACGGGCGTGTCGACTTTGCAGGTGCTGGTGACGAATCCTTCCCCGACAGGAGCCGCCTGAGTCCGACTCCGGACGCCGAAGCGACCGGTACTCTATGGGTGTGTGTAGTACGCGACGGTCTCTTCGTCGTCGTGGCGGTCGATTCTGGCGAACCCGACGCGTTCGAACTGCACCAGTTCGTCGGCCTCGAGGTCGCCGACGCCGGGTTCCGCTCGGCCGGCGACGTCGCCGTCGGGCGTTCGTAGCCGAACCGGAACGCTCTCGCTGGCCGGCACCCAGTGGACGACGTCGACGGCACCCTCGCGGACGACCTCGATGTCGTCTCCCGTGTACCGGAGCGTTTCGTCCGTCTGCTGGAAGCATCCGAGTCCCTTGAGCCAGACGCGATCCCCGGAGTTGGGGACGTCCGTCGGCTCGAGCAACACGGCGTCGCCGACCGGAATCTCGCGGACGCCCCGCTCCTCGTGATCGGGGTGCAACGGCGGAGTGGCTTCCGCGGGCGGGCTCCCCTCGAGCGGGAACCGTTCGCCATCGCGGACGAGGAACCGCCGATCGGTCCCGTCGTCGATCAGTTCGCGGTTGTTCGCATAGACCGTGCTCATCGCGAGGTCGACGTCGCTGGTCGAGGTCCCGAGTCCGACCATCGCGTCGACGATGGCTTCGCCGCGGATCCCGCGCCGTCGGAGGCTCTTGAGCGTCGGCGCGCGGGGATCGTCCCAGCCGTCGAGTTCGCCCTCTTCGATCAGTTCCGCGATAGTCGAGGTGCTCATCTTCACGTCGTAGGCGTCGATCTGGACGTGCCCCCAGTGGACGACCTCGGGATACTCCCAGTCGAAGTAGTCGTAGACGAACCGCTGGCGCTTCGCCGAGTCCTGCAGGTCGATCCCGCGGATGATGTGAGTGATCCCGATCAGGTGGTCGTCGATCCCCGACTGGAAGTCGAGCATCGGCCAGCACCGGTACTCGCTGGCTTCCTCGCGTGGGTGGGGCGTGTCGACCATCCGGAACGCCACCCAGTCGCGCAGTGCCGGGTTCTTGTGCTCGATGTCGGTTTTCACCCGGAGGACCATCTCACCGCTGTCGTACTCGCCGTCGATCATGGCCGCGAACTCCTCGCGGACCGTCTCGACGTCCTTGTCGCGGTGGGGACACGCCTCGCCCGAGTTCTTCAGATCCGAGAACTCGTCGCCCGGACAGGAACAGGTGTAGGCCCCACCCAGTTCGATCAGGTCGCGGGCGTGCTCGTAGTACGTCTCGAGACGGTCACTGGCCGTATAGACCGCGTCCGGCTCGAAGCCCAGATACTCCAGATCCTCGAGAATCGCATCGTAGGCGTCGAGATCCGGCCGCTTGGTTTCCGGGTCGGTGTCGTCGAACCGAACGCAGAACCAGCCGTCGTAGCGGTCGCGGTAGGTGCCGATGACTGCAGGCATCCGAGCGTGGCCGACGTGCCACGGCCCGTTCGGGTTCGGCGCACACCGCATCCGGATCTCGTCGTACGCCTCGGCGTTCGGCAGTTCGGGCAGGTCGTGTTCGTCCTCCTCCGCTTCGGCCTCGATCTCCTCGAGCGCCGCGGGCGCGAGTTCCTCGAGGCGCTCGCGTTTCGCCTCGTACTCGAGGTCGTTGACCCGACTGACGACGCCGCCGATGACGCCCGGAACTTCGTCGCCGTGCTCGCGGAACTCGGGATTGTCGCCCATCAGCGGCCCCATGATCGCGCCGACGTCGGCGTCGCTTTCGTGTTTCACCGCGTTCAACAGCGCGTGTTTCTCGGCTTCGCGCTCGACGCGTTCGCGCAAGTCGTCGTTCATTATCGAGCGGTATTCGTGCCCGGACCAAAACCTCCGCGGTGTCGACTCGCCGTTGCGGTCTCGACTCGGGGACCGTCACAACTCGTCGACGTCGACCGTCATCCGACGACGGTAGGTCTCGAAACCGAGCTTCTCGTAGAAGGCGATCGCTCGGTCGTTATCGACATCGACGTCGAGCACGAGTTCGGGACAGCCGGCTTTCCCGGCCCGTTTCGCGGCACGGCCGATCAAGTCACGGGCGAGCCCCGAGCCACGGTAAGGCTCGCGGACGTAAAGATCACCGACGACCAACCGATCCGGTCGATCGAAGACGGACGGTGCGTCGTCGATCTCGGTCCCGACGAAGCCGGCGAGGTCACCGTCGTTCTCGAGTGGACCGCTCTCTGCCGTCGATCCTCGAGAAGCGTCCGTGTCGACGGCGATCCAGAGCCGGTAGTCGTCGTCTTCGAGACGGCCGAGACGGAATGCGACCTCCGCCGCGACGAGGTCGATATCACCCTCGTCAGCGAGCCCGTGGGACTCGATCGTCGTCTCGAGGTCGCGGTGGTAGGGCAGCCACAATTGCTCGACGTACCGACGAACGGCGCTTTCATCGGCCGGTAGCGGGCGGATCTGCATACTCCGCTCGTGACAGGCACTTGCATTAAATTCCCCGCTCGGCCGGGACGACCCTCGTCTAGCCGGGTCGCTGTCGACGACAAAAGGATCGAAAACCGACTCGAGGCCCCAGATTCAGTAGCCCCGCTCGATCAGATAATCGGCGAGTTCACACAGCAACTCTCGGGCCTCGTTGTCCGGCAACACCTCGAGTCGTTCCTTGCCCTGCGTGACCAGATCGCGGGCCATCTCGTTGGCGTAGCTGATCGACCCCGCGTCCTCGAGTTCGGCGACGGCGTCGGCGATTTCGGCTTCGGTGACGGCTTCGACGTCGTCCGTGTCGACGAGTCCAGCGACGTCGACGCCCTGCTTGCGGGCGTGGACGGTGATCAGCGTCTGTTTGTTCTCTACGAGATCGCTCCCGCGCTGTTTACCGAGTTGCTCGCTGGGAACGGTGAGATCGAGCACGTCGTCCTGGATCTGGAACGCACGGCCGATGTCCAGTCCGTACCCGTACAGCGCTTCGATCGTCTCGTCGTCGGCCCCCATCAACACCGCGGGAAGCGACGCCGAGGCGGCGTACAACACGGCCGTCTTCTGTTCGACCATCTCGAGGTACTCCTCGGGCGAGACGTCGTCGCGCTGCTCGAAGGTGACGTCCAGCGACTGTCCCTCGCAGATCTTCGTACAGGTCGTTGCGAGGACGTCGAGCGCCTCGACGGTCCGGGCCGGATCCGCACCGGTCTCGAGCATGATCTCGAACGCCTTCGAGTACAGCGTGTCACCGGCGAGAATGGCAGTCTCGAGATCGTATTCCTTGTGAACGGCGGGCACGCCGCGACGGAGGTCGTCGTCGTCCATGATGTCGTCGTGGATCAGCGTAAACGACTGGATGACTTCGACGCTGACTGCGGCGTCTAAGATGTCGATCGCGTCGGGCGCTTGCGCCCGGCCCGTATCGTCAGCGTGTGCGTTTACGTTCCCGTCGTCGAGGGTCGGGAACTCACGGTAGTCAACCGAGAGCGGTTCGACGTCGGCAAGCGCTTCCGCCACCGTGAGCAGGACGGTCGGTCGCAGTCGCTTGCCGCCCGCGTCCAGCAGGTACCGAGAGGCTTCATAGAGCCGTTCGGGCCGCTGGATCGGTAACTCTTCGGGGATCGCGTCGTTGACCCGCTCGCGGCGCTTTCGAACCGCCTCGAGCACTGCTTCTTCTCGTGCCTCGGGAGTCGTCATATCAGTCGACGAGCTGGATGAGGTTGCCGTTGCGCGTGACGTGGAGGTCACGACCCATCTTGTACCCCTCGCTCTCACAGAGGTTGACGTAGCTGGAGTAGCCGCTCATGTCCTGGTGGGCCGGGATGACGTGCTGGGGCTGGAGCGCGTCGAGCATCTCGTAGTGGCCCTCTTGGTTGAGGTGGCCGGAGACGTGGATGTCGTCGTAGACGCGTGCGCCCTGCATGCCAAGCAGCTTTTCGGCCTGGTAGCGCTGGCCCTCGTTGGTCGGCTCGGGAATGACCCGCGCCGAGAAGACGACCTTGTCTCCGTCGTCGAGTTCGTATGGCGTTTCGCCGCGAGCCATCCGCGTGAGCATCGCGCGCGGTTCGCCCTGATGGCCGGTGACGATCGGCAGGAAGTCCTCCTTGCCCTCGTTCATGACCCGCTTGAACGTCCGGTCGACCGACTTGCGGTGGCCGAACATCCCCAGATCGGTCGGGAAGTCGACGAAGTCGAGGCGTTCGGCGGTTCCGGAGTATTTCTCCATCGAGCGCCCGAGCAAGACGGGCTGGCGACCGATGTCGTCGGCGAACTCGACCAGCGACTTCACGCGGGCGATGTGACTCGAGAACGTCGTCGCGACGATCCCGCCGTCGTAGTCCTCCATGCTGTAGAGGACGTCCCGCAGGTGTTCACGGGCGACCTTCTCGGACGGCGTCCGTCCCTTCTTGTTCGCGTTGGTACAGTCCTCGATGTAACAGAGGACGCCCTCGCCCTCGCGGCCGATCTCTCGGAACCGCTTCATGTCGATCGGGTCGCCGATGACCGGCGTGTGGTCCATGCGCTTGTCCAGCCCGTAGACGATCGCGCCCTCGGGCGTGTGCAAGACCGGATTGATCGCGTCGATGATCGAGTGGGTGACGTTGACGAACTCGAGTTCGACCCCGTGATCGCCGATCGTCATCGTCTCGCCGGCCTCCATCTTGATCAGGTCGTTCTCGACGCCGAACTTCTGTTCGCCCTCGATCTGCTGTTTCACGAGCTCGATCGTAAACGGCGTCGCGACGACCGGCGCGTTGTACCGGTGAGCGAGCTTGCTGATCGCGCCGATGTGATCCAGGTGACCGTGCGTCGGCACGATCGCCTGCACGTCCCCCTCGAGATCGGACATGACGCGGTCGTCGGGGATCGCGCCCATGTCGATCAGGTCGAGACTGTGCATGCGCTCGGTTTCGACGTTGTCGTGGATCAGAACCTGCGAGAGGTTCAGTCCCATGTCGAAGATGACGACGTCGTCCCCGGCGCGGACGGCGGTCATCTGCCGTCCGACTTCTTCGTATCCGCCAATGGTTGCGATTTCGATTTCCATGGTTCGTTGTACTGAAAGCCGTGGGATTGACTCTCATCGAAACGGTCCGCGGACTCCCGGTTGTGTGGCCCCGGCGTCTTACAGCGCGTCGGCCGTCCCGCTATGCGCTCGGCGGCGACGATCGCCTCGATTCGGCCTACGACACCGCCGTAAGCCCCGAACGCACTTGCCCGCGGGTTTCGCTACTGTCTCCTACACGCCCGGGTGTTAAAAACGCAGTGGGTTGGGTATCCCACCGTCGGTACAGCGATCCGACAGGAACGCCCGCAGAGTCACAGAATTATTGAACAGTTCGGAGTGAGAACCGTTTCGGACCCTCGGTTGGAGATACCGCGACGGCGGGTCGGAACCGAACGGCAGGACGACGAGGTTCGAGACGCGGCTTCGAAGCGGTCACCCAACCGCGTCGACCCGGACGGAACGGTCGTCGGCAACGCTTCACGGACCGGGATCACTCGATCGTCGTCCCCGGGTTCGACCCGTCGAGAAACGGCTCCAGCTCCTCGAGTCCGAAGATCGAAGCCGGGGCCTCGAGTGCGAGCAACGCCCGCACCTTCGCTGCCATCCCGCCGGTGACGTCGGTCGCGTCGCTGTCTCCGAGCACGGATTCGACGTCCTCGTAGGCCGAAATCCGTTCGACGACCGCATCGTCGGCGTCCAGCACGCCCGGAACCGTCGAACAGAGGCCGACTCGGTCGGCACCGAGGCTGCGGGCCAGATCGACGACCAGTTCGTCGCCGCTGACGACGGTCGCGCCTTCGCCAGCGTGGGCCACGAGATCGCCGTGGAGCACGGGGACGAACCCCTCCTCGAGCAGCGTTTCGACCTGTCCGGTCGGCAGCGTCAGGTCGGCGTCCGCGTCGCGGTGGGCCGTCGAGAACGGATGGACCGGCACCGCCTGCACACCGCGTTCGTGCAGTCGGCCCAGCACGAACCGGTTGAGCGTCGTCATCGCCCCGTGGATATCCATCGCCGCGGCCGCCTCGTGCGTGCCTTCGCTAGTGGTCACGCCGTGTTCGCTGGCGTTGTGATGGCCGAAGCTGCCGCCGCCGTGGACGATCACGAGGTCGTCGACGTCGCCCTCGAGCGAGCTTGCGATCGCGGCGGCGGCGGAGTCGAGCGCGTCGCCGTCGAGGGTCTCCGGCCGATCCTTGTCGGTGATGGCGCTCCCGCCGAGTTTCAGGACGATCATTCGAGTCGCTTCACCCCCTCGTCGGCGAGTTCGGCGCGGAAGGCCTCCTCACAGCCCGGCGTAAACGAGAGTGCCGTCTCGGTCTCCGGGGTCGGATCCAGCGCGGCGATACAGCCGCCCCCGCCGGCTCCGATGAGTTTCGCGCCGTACGCGCCCGCGTCGCGGGCCGCCCAGACCATCGCGTCAAGCGAGCGCGAGGAGACGCCAAGCGCGGAGAGGAGACCGTGGTTGAAGTTCATCAGCCGCCCCAGTTCCTCGAGATCGCGATCCGCGAGCGCGTCCTCGCCGTTGCGCACGACGTCGCCGATCGCGGTGACGGTATCGGCTGCGAACTCGTACTCCTCGCGCAGCTCGCGGACGCCCGCGACCAGCTGGCCGGTGTCGCCGGCACCGCCGTCGAACCCGATCACGATCGGGAGATCCGGTGCCTCGATCGAGCGGCAGTCGTCGCCTTCGACCCTGACCGCACCGCCCGTCGCCGAGCAGAACGTATCGGCGCGGGACGCCTGCCCGTCCTGAACCTCGTACTCGGTCCGGTAGGCCCGCTCGGCGAGTTCGTCGGAATCGAGCGTGACGCCGAGTTCCCGCGTCGCGGCGTCGATCGCGGCGACGACGACCGCCGCCGACGATCCCAGCCCGGCCCCCAGCGGAATGTCGCTTTCGATCGTGACGTCGAAGCCGACCTCGTCGTTCCCGGTTACCTCCCGAACCTGTTCGATCGCGCCGTCGACGTAGCCCATCGCGGCGTCGAGCAACGACTCCGAGACGTCGACGTCCGGCCCTTCGTCGGCCGTACCGTCGTACTCGACCGTGAACCCGTCCAGACTGAGGTCCTCGGCGTTGACCCGAAGCTTGCCGTCGTCGCGGCGCTGTACGCTGACCCGTGCCCGTCGCTCGATGGCACACAGGACGGTGGGCTCACCGTAAACCACCGCATGCTCCCCGAGCAAGTACACCTTCCCGGGAGCGCTCGAAACTGTCATAGCCGGCCGTTCGCACGACGGCGGTTAATAGCTATCCTCTCGCGGTGAGCCGGCCCGCCGGTTCGTGACGCGGGTCGATCGGTGTAGCCGAACTTAAGCCGCCGACGACCGAACCCGGGGGTATGTCACTCGTCCTCCCGAGCGAGCTCGTCGTCGATCGCTTTCTGCCGACGGTGCGAGCGATGCTCGCGACGCGACTCGCTGAGCGCGGCATGACCCAAAAGGAGATCGCCGCCAACCTCGGGGTCACGCAGGCCGCCGTCAGCAAGTACGTCAGCGGCGACGGCGGCGGCGACGATCGGTTCCGCGACGAGCCCAAAACCGTCGCGACGGTCGAGCGGATCGCCGACGGGTTGAGCAGCGGCGAGATGGACGGCTACGACGCGCTGGCCGAACTCCTCTCGCTCGTCCGCAGCCTCGAGGATCGCGGGCCGATCTGTGAACTCCACGAGGAGGAGATGCCGGAACTCCGTGGTCTCGGGTGTGATCTCTGCGTTCGTGGACTCGATCCGGACGTCCGGGCCGAACGCGACGCGCTGGCGAACGTCCGGACTGCAGCACGGACCCTCACGTCGATCCCGAACATGGCCGCGTTCGTCCCCAACGTCGGTACGAACGTCGGTATGGCGCTCCCGGACGCCAGCGACGAGACCGACGTCGCGGCGATTCCCGGCCGCATTTACGCCATGGGCGGCCGGATCGAGATCCCTGCCAACCCGGAGTTCGGTGCCTCGAGACACGTCGCGACGGCCGTCCTCGCCGCCGGTGAGATCGACCCCGAGATCCGCGGAGCGGTCAACATCGCCACCGACGACGCGGTTCTCGATGCGGCGCGTGGCCTCGGGATCGATCCGCTGGAGTTCGACGCCGACTACGAGGACCGCGGCGAACACCTCATCGAACGGTTCGAAACGCGAGGCGACGTTCCGCGCGTCGCCTACCATCGGGGCGCGTTCGGGATCGAACCCACGACGTACGTCTTCGGTGCAACCGCACTCGAGGCCGCCGAGACGGTCGCAACGCTTCTCGAACGGGCCACGGACTCGACGTAGGAAAAGCGAGAAAACGAAGCGCCGATTCGGACGAATTAAACGCCGCTTTCGAAGTCCTCGAGCGAGTAGGACGGCTCGGCACCGCGGCGGTCGAGGACCTCGTTGGCGAGCAGCCAGTAGACGACCGAAAGGGCCTTGCGACCCTTGTTGTTCGTCGGGACGACCAGATCGACGTTGCTGACCTGGTTGTTCGAGTCACACATCGCGATGACCGGAATGCCGACCGTGATCGCTTCCTTGACGGCCTGTGCGTCGCCGATCGGGTCGGTGACGACGACGACGTCGGGTTCGATGTAGCCGTCGTATTTGGGGTTGGTCAGCGTCCCCGGGATGAAACGACCGGTTCGGGCACGCGCGCCGACGGCCTCGGCGAACTTCTCGGCCGGGAACCGACCGTACTGGCGGCTCGAGGTGACCAGGATCTGCTCGGGGTCGTAGTTGGCGAGGAAGTCCGCGGCCGTCCGGATGCGGCCGTCGGTCTTCGAGACGTCCAGCACGTAGAGCCCGTCGGTCCGGACGCGGTGGATGAACCGCTCCATGTCGTTTGTCTTTTGCTGGGTCCCGATGTGGACGCCGGCCCCGAGGTAGTCCTCGACGGGGATGAGGAGGTCGGCCTCCTCGTCGGACATCACGTCGTCGTCGAGGGTCGGCCCCTCGTCCGCCGATTCGTCGGAGTCTGGTTCGGCGTCGGCGTCGGCCTCGTCGGCGTCGGCGTCGGCGGGCTGTTCGTCTACTGGCTCGACGTCCTCCTCGGCGGCGGGGCCAGCCCCTTCGGCTGGCTCCTCGTCGATTTCCTCCTCGGCGGCGTCGAGCCCTTCCTGGGATGCGTCGTTGTCTGTCATGTCGCGTCGTCTGCGATTCTGATGAGCTCGTTGAGCTTTGCGGTTCGCTCGCCGCCGACGGCACCCGTCTTGATGTAGGGGGCGTCGGTTGCGACGGCGAGGTGTGCGATCGTCGCGTCTTCGGTCTCGCCCGAGCGGTGGGAGACGACCGAGTCGTAGCCGTTCTCGGTCGCGAGCTCGATCGCGTCGAAGGCGTCGGTCAGCGTCCCGATCTGGTTGGGTTTGATCAGGATGCTGTTTGCAGCGCCGCGATCGATCCCTTCACGGAGTCGCTCGGTGTTCGTGACGAACAGGTCGTCACCACAGATCAGCGTCCGATCTGCTCGCGGGCCCTGCCCGCTCGAACTGCCCGCGGCGCTGTGCGCCGCGCTGCCGACCTCGTCGGTGAGATCGGCGAAGGCGTCGTAATCGTCCTCGTCGAGGGGGTCCTCGACGTAGACGAGGTCGTACTCGTCGATCAGTTCGGCGATGTACGCGATCTGTTCCTCGGTATCCCGGCTCGCGTCGCTGTACTCGTAGGTTTCCGAGTCGGCGTCGTACAGCTCCGCGCCGGCAACGTCGAGGCCGAACCGGATGTCGAATCCGACCTCGTCCTCGACCATCGAGACCGCCTCGTCGACGACCTCGAAGGCCTCGGCGTCGTCGATCGACGGTGCCCACGCGCCCTCGTCGCCCTTGCCGCAGGCGATATCGCGTTCCGAGAGCAGGTCGGCGACGGCGGCGTGGACGGCCGCGTTGGCGAAGACGGCGTCTTCGACGCTCGGCGCGCCGACGGGTGCGGCGAGAAACTCCTGAATGTCGGTCGCGTCCGCGGCGTGTTCGCCGCCGCCGACGACGTTCCCGAGCGGAACAGGGAAACTGTCGCCGCGGAACGCACCGCCGAGGTGCTGGAACAGCGGCGCACCCAGAACGTCCGCCCCTGCTTTCGCGGCGGCCATCGAGATCGCGACTGCGCTGTTCGCGCCGATCTCCGAGAAGTCGTCGGTGCCGTCCGCGGCATGCAGGATGGTGTCGACTTCCCGCTGATTGCCGGCGTAGGCCTCGCCGACGAGCCGCGGGACCGCGTGCTCCCGGGCCGCCGCGATCGCTTCGTTGGGCGGTCGTTCGACGGCCTCGTACTCGCCGGTGCTGGCACCGCTTGGCGCTGCTGCGCGGCCGAACCCGCCGCTTTCGGTCACCACGTCGGCCTCGACCGTCGGGTTGCCACGCGAATCCAAGATCCGTCGGAGTCGAACGTCGGTAATGAGCGTCATTCGTTCCCTCGCTTGACGGTAAACGGTAGTACCCCGGCGTCGTACTCTTCGGCGGCGATGAGGATCGGTTCGGACTGCTCCGTCTCGATCAGCACCGGTGCCCCGTAGGACACCTGCAGCGCTCGTGCGCCGAGGATGCGTGCTTTCTCGTAGCGATTGTGACGTTCCTGTTGCATGTTACTGGTACGGAGAGACGACGTCGACGAGGTCGGTGTGGCTGACGAGCATGCGTCGACAGCAGTAGCGCTCGACGCCGAGATCGTCGAGAACCGCTTGGGGATCCTCGTCGCCCTCGTTCGCTCGTTCGTCGAACTCCTCCCAGTGTTCGCCGACGACGTTGCCACAGGTGAAACACCGAACCGGTACCATCATGAGTTGATCACCTTAGCGGTAGGATTTCTGGTAGCGCGCCCGAGCGCCCGGGCCGCCCCACTTTTTCGGTTCGGACTGGCGAACGTCGTTGACCAGCAGCGAGCGGTCGAACTCCATGAACGCGTCACGGAGTTCGGCGTCGTTCGTGTGCTGGACGATCCCGCGAGCGATGGCGGTACGGACGGCGTCTGCCTGTCCGCTGATGCCGCCACCCTCGACGCGAACGTCGATGTCCATCTCGCTGCGGAGGTCCTCGCCGGCGATGCGGAACGGCTCGAGCATCTTGAGTCGGGACATCTCCGGTTCGACCAGTTCGACCGGTTTCGAGTTGATTCGGACGCGACCCTCGCCCTCGCGGACGGTCGCGCGAGCGACGGCGGTCTTTTTCTTGCCACTCGTGTTGGTTACCATGTGACGTTAGCACCGAGTTGTTCGGAAACCTCGCCCAGGTGGACGAAGCGAATGTTCGAAAGCCGATCCAGCGACGTTCCCTCGAGAATCTCGGCTTCTCGGTCGTCGTCGCCCTCGTAGGGGTTACCGACGTAGACGCGGACGTTCTCGAACGCCTCGCGGCCGCGCTGTTTCTTGTAGGGCAACATCCCGCGAACGGACCGCTTGAAGATCGTGTCCGGTCGCTTCGGGTAGTACGGACCGCTGTCGGATCCGAGCTGGAGCCGCTTGCGGTAGGTCCCGAAGATGTCTTCCTTGTCGCCGGTGATGACGGCGTCCTCTGCGTTGACGATCGCGACGCGGTCGCCGTCGAGGGCGCGCTGGGCGACCTCGCTTGCGACGCGACCGAGGATACAGTCGCGGGCGTCGACGACGACGTCTGCGTCGAACTCTGCGATACTCATCGAATCACCCGTACGTTGGATCCCTCGGGGTTCTCTTCGAGCGCTTGCTCGAGCGGTACTGGTTCGCCGACCTGTTCGATCTTCGTCTCGGCCGAGGAACTGAAGTCGACGGCCGCGACGGTAACCGATTTCTGTAGTGCGCCGGAGCCCAGCACTTTGCCGGGAACGACGACAGTCTCTTCTTCGCGTGCGTATCGCTCGATACGGCCCAGGTTCACCTCAGCGTGGGTGCGCCGGGGCTTCTCGAGTCGATCCGCGACGTCTCGCCAGACGTCGGCGTCCGTCTCGCGGGACGTCGACTTCAGCTCGGCGATGAGATCGTTGAGCCTCGGATTAGTCTTGCTACTCATTGGTATCCTCCAAAGATGACGCCGGCGACACGAGGATCCGTCTCGCCGACATGGAATCGTGTGAGAAGTGATGCAGGGAGCAGGATTTGAACCTGCGGACTCCTACGAGACAGCGCCCTGAACGCTGCGCCGTTGGCCAGACTTGGCTATCCCTGCTCGCACTTCCCTCTTTCCGCCGCCCCTTCAAACCCCTTTCGATTCCATCGGGCAAACGGGAGCCGGTCTCGTCGCTCACGGCGCCGGCGAACGTCGTGCCACAGTGGGATCGGGGGCGTCGGATCATGGTCGTCTATAGCTGTACTGCGTCTTCGAGTTCGGTCGCGCGCGCCTCGATCGTGTCGGCGGCCCGCGTCACCAGTTCCTCGATCGTAAAGGAGCCGTCCGTCTCAACGTGGAAGACGAACGCGTTCGGGACGTCCTCGACGCGAACCTCCTTGCCAGGATAGCGATTCGAGAGATCGTGGTCGAACTCGCTTGTCGGCACGAGTTCGCCGTTCTCCTCGACGACACCCCGAACGATCTGGGGCTCCGGATCCTCGAACTCCGGCAGGTCGTCTTCGACCTCCACGCGCTGGAGGTGTCGGTACCCGACCGCCACGCCGCCCTGATGTTTGGCGTGGTCCTTGCCGCGGTCGAGGATCGCGTCGGCCTCCGCCTCGAGGCGCTGGCCGTCCTTGAGTTCGATGATCGGAACGTTCTCGTCGGCCGGCTGGACGAGATCGTCCTCGGAGACGAGATCACCCGAGTAGGCGGTTGCCGGCCCTTCGACGTCGATCGAGAGCGTGACGGTGTCGTCCGCTGTGAACTCGCCTTCCGGCGGGGTCGTCAGCGGGACGAGCCCGAGCCGGAGCGCGAGTTGTTCGTCGAACATGACCGACGAGTTCTCGACGAACCGGACGGTATCGATCGCCATAGTCGGCACGTCGGCAAGCATCGCTCGCCGGATGCCGTTGGCGAACGCGGGCGTCACGCCACGGACGAGAAACCGTGCGTTCCGGTCCTCGCGTTCGACGAACTCGACGTCGTACTCTGCACTCATGGTCTAGTAGCCGCCCTTTCCTTTCGGAGCGCGCGATCCGTCGTGTGGGATCGGCGTGACGTCCTCGATTCGCCCGATCTCGATACCCGAGCGAGCCAGCGCGCGGATCGTCGCCTGCGCGCCCGGACCGGGGGACTTCTGGAGGTTGCCGCCGGGACCGCGAACGCGAACGTGCAGTCCCGTGATGCCGGCTGCCTTGACCTCCTCGGCGACGGACTCGGCCATCTGCATCGCGGCGTACGGCGAGGCCTCGTCGCGGTTCTGTTTGACCGCCGTCCCGCCGGAGGATTTGGCGATCGTCTCCGCTCCCGTGAGGTCGGTCACGGTCATGATGGTGTTGTTGAACGATGCGTGCACGTGGGCGATGCCCCACTTTTCGTCGTCCTGACTCATGGTTTACTGACCCTCCGCGCGTTCGGGGTGGAGTTCGTCCGCAAGCGGGCTGTTCTCGTCGAAGGCGACGAGCTCCTCCTCGTCGACGTCAACGACGTACGACGGGACCCGGTGGCGCTGATCGCCGACCACGATGTGGCCGTGCGTGATGAACTGGCGGGCCTGCTGTGTGGTGTTGGCAAGCCCGTTCCGGTAGACGACCGTCTGGAGTCGGCGCTCGAGGACGTCCTCGATCTCCAGCGACAGGACGTCGCCGAGTTCGTCGGCCTCGTCGAGGATGCCGACGCGCTTGAGTCGCCCGAGGAACTCGTCGGAGCGACGGATGACGGTCTCGTCGCCCTGTGCCTGCCCGAGCAGGTCGCGAGCCTCGCGCCGGTAGGAACGAAGCTGGGACTGGGCTCGCCAGAGTTCCTCCTTGTTCTTGAGGCCGTAGCGGTCGATCAGGGAGTGCTCGGTGGCGATGCGTTCACCCTGGTAAGGGTGGTTCGGCGTCTCGTACTGTTTGGTGTCGGTTCCGAGTGGCATCGTTATTCACCCTCCCCTTCGTCGCCGCCTTCTTCGGCTTCTTCGCGGATCTCTTCGACGTTGACTCCGATGGTGCCCTCCGTACGACCGGTGGACTTGGTTCGCTGACCGCGGACCTTCTGGCCGCGCTTGTGGCGAACCCCCCTGTAGGAGTCGATCATCTTCATCCGGTTGATGTCGTGCTGGCGGGTCAACTGAAGGTCGTTGCCGATCTCGTGGGTCGTTTCGCCGGTGTAGAAGTCCGACTGGCGGTTGTTGAGCCAGTCCGGAACTTCGTCGGCGTAGTTCTCTACGAGTTCGACGACCTCGTCGATGACGTCGTCGTCGAGCCGACCGAACGTCGCCGTCCGATCGACGCCCGCCTCTTCGGCGATGATCCGGGCGGTTCGTCGACCGATCCCGTTCATCTCCGAGAGCGAGCGCTCGACCGACTTCGTCCCGTCGAGGTCGGTTTGACCGATACGGACGAAGTACTGAAGGTCTTCGTCCTCGTCTTGCTCTTGGGGTTCTTCCGCGCTCATGTATCGTGTATCTGTGTCTGGTCTGCAGGCGTTGCAATTGCGACTGGCGAAATGCCAGCCCGGTAAATCCGACGTCGTGGCGGGGATTCGAACCCCGGAGGCTTGACGCCACATGGTTAGCAACCATGCGCCTTGGGCCGCTTGGCTACCACGACACCGTGTCTCTATCATCGCCCTCGCGGACTCGGGGACGGCGTCCCCTACACGTATCGCACTCCAACCTACCCCCGTCTGGTACTTAAGCGCAACGAAAGGCTACGAGGGACACCCACCGTTCACGCCGACGCCGGCCCCCAGCCGTTGCGGGTTGGAGTCGGGAGTATGCCGGTCATGGGACCGACTTATTATCGATCGGACAGTACGTGGGCGCAACGAGTGTCCAGAAACGATCTCCTCGTACGGCTGCTCGCAACCGTCGGCGGCATCGTCGCCGTCGGACTCACAGCCGCGACCATTCGGTCCCCCGTCGAGACCGGCGGTTCCGGCGGCGTCGGTTCGGAAGGACGGCCCTCACAGCCCTCGGTCGTCGAATCGACCGAAGGCGGCGGAGCGCCCGTGTTTCTCGAGTATCTCGTCTACGCGATACTACTCCTGATTGCGGTCGCGCTCGTCTGGTATCTCATCGCCCATCGACGCGAGTTCGTCCGGAGCGTCGCGGTCTGGCTTGTCCTCGTGCTCGTCGCGGCCGCCGTCCTCTGGCTGGTCACGTCGGTCTGGGACGGGAATCCGGGGGCGTTCAAACCCCCGATGGAACCGACGGGGAACGAAACGGGTACCGGCGGTGACGGGCTCGGCGGGGACAGCGGGAACGACGGGACCGCGCTCTCCGTGGGGCCGCTGTTTGGCCTCCTCGCGCTCATAACCGCGGTCTTCGTCGGCGGATTGCTCGTCAGCCGCGGAACCGATCGTTCCGAATCGACCGCGGCCGACCCGGACGAGAGTCCCGGCTCCGACCGGACGGTCGAGGATGCCGCCGCGGTCGGTGCCGCGGCCGGCCGCGCCGCCGATCGGCTCGAGAACGCGACGGATGCGGACAACGAGATTTACCGGGCGTGGCGGGAACTGACGCGCCTGCTCGAGGTCGACCGCCCGGAGTCGAGCACGCCACGCGAGTTCGCCAGCGCCGCGATCGAGGCAGGGATCGATCGGGAACACGTCGACGAACTCACGCGACTCTTCGAGGACGTCAGGTACGGCGATACGGAGACGACACCGGAGATGGAAGCGAGGGCGGTGTCGGTGTTGCGCCGCATCGAAGCGACCCACGCCGAGACCGACTCGAGTTCCGAATCCGACCGTGCCGGAGGTGGCGAATGAACCGCCGGACCGCATCGTTGCTGCTCGGCGGAGTCGCGTTCGTCGGAGGAACGGCGGCTATCGCCGGGATCGTCGTCCTCGGACTGGACCGGTCGACGATCGTTCTGGTGGGTCTCCTCGTTTTCGTCTGCGGGGTCGGCTTCGTCCTCCGTCGCCGTGACACACGCACCCGGACCGAGACACCCGACCCCGAGCGCCGAATCGAGGCCCCGACGCCGGGGGAATCGCTTTCGAGCGCCCTCTCCGAGTTTCGGACGCGAACGGCCGGCTACTCGCCGGCCAGCCGGCGAACCGTCGACGACCTCCGGTCGGCGGCGGTCGCCGCGCTCACCCGGTTCGAGGGCGATTCCGTCGAGGAGGCGACGGCTCGGCTCGAGGACGGCACCTGGACCGACGACCGGATCGCAGCCGCGTTCCTGTCTGACTCGCTCGACCAACGACGATCAGTCCGCGAACGGCTCCGGACGGCGGTCGCTCGCGGTCGCGAAAGCCAGTTCCGGGACGGCGTCCGGCGAACCGTCGCGGCCATCGCCGCGATCGGCTCGAACGAGACGGCGACTGGGGACGAACGACCGCTCCCCGACTACGACCCCGAAGGGGGGACGACCCGGTTCGACGACCGCGGGTCCGAACCCGATCGCGACTACCGGACGAGCACCGATCCAGCCGACGATTCGGGGATCACCCTCCGTGGGCTGCACTCGACGGCGTACTGGGCCGGGATCGGTGCTGTCGCGCTGGTTGCCGTCGGGATCGGGGCGATCGCCGAGTCGGCCGCCGTCGTCCTCTCCGGCGTGGTCGGTATCGGCTACGCTGGCTTCGCTCGCGCCCTCGAGCCGCCGACGCCCGACGTTTCCATCGAGCGAACGGTAAGCGACGATGCTCCCGAACCGGGTGCGGAAGTCGACGTAACCGTGACGATCACGAACGAAAGCGATCGGTTCGTGCCCGACCTCCGGTTCGTCGACGGCGTTCCGCCGGGGCTTGCCGTCACCGACGGCTCGAGTCGACTCGGGACCGCACTTCGGCCCGGCGAATCGGTCTCGCTCGAGTACACGGTGACGGCACAGCGCGGCCGTCACGAGTTCGATCCCGCACTCGCGATCGCGCGAGATCCGTCACAGGCGGCCGAACGCGAACTCCTCGTCGAAACCGAGACCGCGCTCGTCTGCGACCCCGAACTTCGACCGGTCGCCGCGCCGGTCCCGTTGCGGACGGCCACCGGCGCTTACGCCGGTCGGCACCCGACCGCCGAGGGCGGTTCGGGAACCACCTTTCACTCCGTTCGCGAGTATCGCCCGAACGATCCGCTCGCACGCATCGACTGGAATCGCCGGGCGAAAACCGGCGACCTCGCCACCCTCGACTTCCACGAGGAGCGTGCGGCACGCGTGGTCGTCCTCGTCGACGCCCGGAAGGCGGCTTACCTCGCTCCGGGTCCCGGCGAGCCACACGCCGTCGATCGATCGGTCGCCGCGGCCGGTCGGATCGCCGGCTCGCTACTGGAGGCGGGGGAGACGGTCGGTCTCGCCGGACTCGGACCGGTCGGTCGCGGTCGAGCCGGAACGACGGGAGCGGAACCGTGCTGGCTGCCGCCGGGATCGGGACGCGACCACGAGATCCGGCTGCAAGAGCGTCTCGCGACGCATCGCCAGTTCGAAACGCTGCCGCCGGAGCGCGAGAGCCGATGGGTTCCACAGCTTCGAACGATCCGGAGTCGCCTCTCCTCCGAGACCCAGATCCTGTTGCTTTCCCCGCTGTGTGACTCCGCCTCGACTGACATTGCGCGCCGACTCGATGCGCGGGGACACGCGGTCACCGTCGTCAGTCCCGATCCGACCGCGACGGCGACCGTCGGCCAGCAACTCGCGGCCGTCGCCCGACGCGTGCGGCTTGCCGACCTCCGGCGAGCCGACGTCCCGGTCGTCGACTGGCCGGCAACCGACTCGATCGACGACGTGTTCGCCCGGCAGGCCGCCAGTGGTCGACAATGAGCGTCCCTCGCGACGGCGGTGAGGACGCGACCGTCACTCGACGGCCGACCCGCTTCTCGAGCGGCGTCAGTGCCGTCGCCGCGGCCGTCGCCGTCCTCACGTGTGCGCTTGCCGGGACGACCGCGCTCGGGTTCGCCGGCCTCGGGGCCGCAGTGCTCGGTCTCGGCCTCGTCCGCGGCCGGTCCCGAATGCTCGATGTCGGGGCACTGGTCCTCTTTTTCGGCGTCGTCATCGGCGGACTCGAGACCAGCGGGATCGCCGTCGAGGCGACGGTCGTCGGAACGATCGCGACCGTACTCGCGTGGGATCTCGGCCACGGGGCCGTCGCTCTCGGCGAGCAACTCGGCCGGGATGCGCCGACGATCCGGCTCGAAGCGGTCCAGTTGCTCTCGAGTCTGTTCGTCGGACTGGTGACTGGGACGCTCGGCTACGCGGTGTACGCGGGTTCGAACGGCGGTCAGCCGGCGGCCGCGGTCGTCCTGTTGTTGCTCGCGGCGGCACTGCTCACGATCGGACTCGGGAGCCGGGACAGCAAGCGCTCGAGTCGGCGCGGCGTGAGACCCGGGAATCGAGGCCGCCGATGACCTAGACTTCGGCGTACTCGTCGATGTACTTCTCGTTGACTTCCCACTCGTCGTCGCCGTTTCGGACCATGTACTCTCCGTAATAGGGGACCCGGTTGGTGACGGTTTCGCGAAACGCCTCGCGGATCTCGGGTTTGGTCATCTCGCCCATCGCTCGGAGGTCGTCGTTGCGGTTGAGACACCCCTTCAGGTATCCTTCGTGGGTGACCCGCACCCGATGACAGTTCGCACAGAAAGTCGGGTTCTCGACCGGATCGACGATTTCGACCATCCCGCCGGACGAGTCCGGCCCGCCGCCGACCCAGTATCGCTTTCGGTCGTGCATCTCCCGGTGTTCGATCTCGGCCGCCCGCTCGGCCAGCCAGTCGTGGACGCGCTGGATATCGACGTTCCACTCCGGCTTACCCGTCAGTTCCGGCATGTACTCGATCAACTGGAGTTGCAGGCCGTCGTTCTCGGCGACGTGGTCGACCATCTCCGGCACGTAGCCCGCGGTGTGCTCGAAGACGACCATGTTGAGTTTGACCGGATCGAGACCGGCCGCCAGTGCCGCATCGACTCCCTCGAGAACGCGCTCGTACGCGCCGCTTTTCGTGATCTCGGCGAAGTCCGCGGGATCGAGGGCGTCCTGTGAGACGTTGACCCGCTCGAGACCGGCATCGACGAGGGCGTCGGCGCGATCGGGGAGGAACGTACCGTTGGTCGTCAGCGAGACCTCCATCCGGGCCGGCGTCCGCGCGATGATCTCCTCGAGATCCTGTCGGAGCATCGGCTCGCCGCCCGTGAACTTGACCGCGTCGACGCCGAACTCGGCGGCGACCTCGAGAAACCGGACGACATCGTCGGTGTCCATCTCGTCGTCCTGTGGATCCATCGGTCCCCGTGTGTCACCCAGCCCCTCGTTGTGACAGTAGACGCAGTCGAAATTACACCGATCAGTAAGAGAGACGCGAACCCCCGTCACCTCGCGCCCGAAATCGTCGGTGAGCATACGCCCCCGTTGCAGACGGATCCGCTTAAACACGCCGGGTATTTCCGGAATATCGTAACTGAAACTCGTTTCGGATCGGGTGGTCGTCGGCGCGACGCCGCGACACCGTCGGTCTTTGAGGCTGGCAATGGTGGAACCGCCCATGAGTACCATCGCCGAACTCGCCGTTCCGGCCGCGGAGTTTGCGCTTCGTCATACCCTCGAGACGACGGACGGTCTCGACGTGGAGATCGAACGCGTCGTCGCGTACGATCCCGACTCCGTCATGCCGTACGTCTGGTTCGCCGGCGACGAGTCGACGCTTTCGGCGGTCGACGACGCGCTCGAGTCGGATCCAAGCGTCGAGACGGCCGACCTGCTGACCGATATCGGCGACGAGCGACTCTATCGGATGAACTGGATCGACGACGTGACCGTCATGCTCCACCTGTTGACCGAAGAGCAGGCGACCGTCCTCGAGGCGACCGTCGAGGGGACACAGTGGCGGTTTCGGGTGCTCTTTCCCGCACGCGACTCGCTCTCGCGGACGTACGATTTCGCGACCGGACAGGGGCTGACGGTCGACATCCGCAGGATTCACCGGCTGGAAGAGGAACAGCGCCACGGTCGGTACGGACTTACTGACGCCCAGTACGAGACGCTGGTCACGGCTCTCGAGCAAGGCTACTACCGGATTCCCCGGGAGATGGACATGGAAACGCTGTCGGACGAACTCGGGATCTCCCATCAGGCGTTGTCCGAGCGGCTCAGGCGGGCCCACCGGGCGCTCGTCGAGGAAGCCGTCGAAGCGGGCGACCGGAACGGACCCTGATGCTGGCAGAAGACCTACGCCGAGTCCCCGCTAACGGGTGTGTATGGACGAGGACATGCTCGCGGATCAGCGCCGACTCGTCGAACTCGTCGAGGCGGAAGGATGGGACGTCACCGACCTCGAGTTGTCGGCCTACGACAGCCCGTGGGCCGACGAGGACGACCCCGAAGCGACGGTAACGATCACCGCCCGGAAACCCTACGAGAGCGACGACGAGGGCACCGGCGATGACGACGAGAGCCCGTTTCGCGTGAAGTGACCGCGTGCGGTCGCCTCAGCCTTTGATGTTACAGACCGGGAACGTCCGCGCGACCTTGTCGCCGATGCCGAGTTCGTCGGAGACGCGGACGACCTCGTCGACGTCCTTGTAGACGCCGGGGGCCTCCTCGGCGACCGTCGCCCCGGACTGGGCCTTGACGTAGATCTGCTCTTGATCCTCGAGTTGTTGCTGGACGTCGCCGCCCCAGTACTCGTTTTTGGCCTGCGTACGACTCATCAGCCGACCCGCGCCGTGGGCCGTCGAGCCGAACGTAAGCTCCATCGAGTGCTCGCCGCCCCGCAGGACGTAACTGCCCGCACCCATGCTGCCGGGGATGATGACCGGCTGGCCGACGTCGCGGTAGGCCTTCGGAACGTCGGGATGGCCGGCGGGGAACGCCCGCGTGGCACCCTTCCGATGGACGTAGAGCTCCCGTTGCTCGCCGTCGACCGTGTGTGTCTCCTTTTTCGCGATGTTGTGGGCCACGTCGTACAGCAGGTGCATCTCCATCTCCTCCCACGAGCGATCGAAGACCCGCTCGAACACCTGCCGCGTGCGGTGCATGATGAGCTGTCGGTTGACCCACGCGAAGTTGATCGCCGCGTTCATCGCCGCGTAGTAGTCCTCGGCGAGTTGCGAGCCAGCCGGTGCGGCCGCCAGTTCCGTGTCCGGCAACTGGTTCAGCAAGCCCTGGTGTTGTTGCTCGATCTTCCGGAGGTAGTCGTTGCACGTCTGATGGCCCAGCCCCCGCGAGCCACAGTGGATCAACACGACGATGCGGTCCTCCTCGAGCCCGTACGCCTCGGCGACCGCGTCGTCGAAGACATCGGTCACGCGCTGGACCTCGAGGAAGTGATTACCCGAGCCGAGCGACCCGATCTGGTTTTTGCCGCGGTCTTTGGCCTTCTGGCTGACCTTGCCGGGATCAGCGCCCTCGCGCATCCCTTCGTCCTCACAGTGGAGCAGGTCCTCCTCGACGGCGTGGCCGTTCTCGAGCGCCCAGTCGACGCCGCGGGCGAGGATTTCGTCGACGGTGTCGATTCCGGCTTCGACGATGCCGCCGCCGCCGAGCCCGGACGGAACGTTGGCGAACAGCGAGTCGACGAGTTCCGCCTCTTTTCCCTGAAGCTCCTCGTAGGTCAGGTTCGTCCGCATCATCCGGACGCCGCAGTTGATGTCGTAGCCGACCGCGCCGGGCGAAATACAGCCGTCTTCGGCGTCCAGTGCGCCGACCCCGCCGACCGGGAATCCGTACCCCTGATGGCCGTCGGGCATACAGATCGCGTAGTTCGTGATCCCGGGCAGGTGGGTCGTGTTCGTGATCTGCTCGAGGGTCTTGTCGTCCGTGATCTCCTCGAGGAGTGATTTACTTGCTAGTACGCGCGCTGGCGCGCGCATGCCATCCTCCTGCGGAACCTCCCAGACGTACTCACGCACCTGCTCGAGCGTGATGCCGTCGGCGTCGAACGTGGCGTTGCTCATACGCGACCCTCGGTTCCCGACGATGAAAGAAGTTCGTCTCTCCGCCAGCGCGGCATGGCTCTGTGGCTTACACGTCGAAGACGACGTACGCCTCCCAGACCGACCCTCCGTCGTCGGTAGTGATACGCTCGAGTCGCATCTCCGAGTAGGTGACGGCCTTCACTTCGCGAGCGTCGATGTCGGCGAGCGGGACGCCGCGGGCGGTAGCCTCGAGCGACCAGCCGTCTCCGGCGTCGGTTTCGTCCGGCCCGGCGATCGACTCGACGCGGTGATCGACGGGGAGTTCGTGGCGAACGTCGCGGAGATAGATCAGCTCATCGAGATAATCGAACAGGAGGGCCTCGCGGCGTTCCGCCCGCACCGAAACCGAAAAGCGGTCGCCGCTATCGGCCGGTATCCCCTCACACGACGCGGCCGCGAGTCCGTCGGCGACAGTCGCGAACACGGCCTCGAGAGAGCGGCCGGTGGCTTCGACCGCGACGTCGGCAGTGTGGTCACGTAGTTCGAACCCCATCACGAAGGGCTTTGGAGCGCGGCGTCGTATGCCCGTCGATACGCGCCCGCATGTACTGCGTCTGACGTTCTCGAGTCGATCGTGCCGGTGGAATTATATTGGCGACGATGTAAGGCTCTGGTAGTGAGCGTCAACATCGACAGTCGCGTCGTCACGCCGGGGAGTGACGACTTCGTCGACGAAGCCTGGCAACTCAAGGAGGAGATCAACCGTCAGGAAGACGTGCTCAAACAGCGATACGACTTCTTTACCGACGCGTACCGCCGCTCGAAGGTTCACTGTTATCTTCAGGAGGGCGAACTCATCGGCTTCGCCGCCGTTCGACGCGACGGCTACATTCTCTTTCTGGCAGTCTCCCCGGACTACCGCGGCGAAGGCATCGGCAAACGGCTCGTCGCTCGAGTCGCCGACGACCACGACACCATCACCTGTCACGCCCGTACGAGCAACGAGAACGCCCTCCAGTTCTACGAACACCTCGGGTTCGATATCAAACGACGAATCGACAACTACTACGAGGACGGCGGCGACGCCTACTATCTGAAACTCGGCTCCAACGGCGGTATCACGGACAAGATTTCGGAACTGATGCGTCGCTGACGCTCCCGGGACGTGCCCGGTGCCGACCGTCGAATCGACAGGCGGAGCAGGCAGAACGCCTCGAAAATATCCTTGACGCGGTCCCCGTAGTAGCTCCGAACGAGGCGAACGTCAACGAGTCGCTAATTCGATTGATTCGGCAAGGTTATACGCCCCCACCCACGACTACCCGAGGCGCATGGAGGAGCGAACGAGGGCCTATCTTCGGGGGCGATTCCGCGATCACTACCGCCGAACGGAACTGACGCCGCCGCCCGCGGCCAACGAACGCGAGTGGGGCTTTATCCCCTGGACCGAGGGACCCGGAACGACGATGGTCCGCCATCGTTCGCTGCTCGAGCTGGGCGATCTTTCGGAGTTTCTGGTCCGAAAGCGGCCGCGACACGTCTACTTCTCGGCGGGCCGGTTTCGCGATCCCGGCGCGAGTTCGATGCAGGAGAAAGACTGGCAGTCGGCCGACCTCGTCTTCGACCTCGACGCCGACCATCTACCGTCCGTGACGCTCGGCGAGGACTCCTACGCCGAGATGCTCGCGACGTGTAAGGACGCCCTGCTTCGCCTGCTGGATTTCCTCGAGAACGACTTCGCCTTCGAGGAGATGGAGATCGTCTTCTCTGGCGGGCGCGGCTACCACGTCCACGTTCGCGACGACAACGTCCGCCATCTCGACCGCGAGCACCGCCGCGAGATCGTCGACTACGTCCGCGGTATCGGCCTCGAGTTCGAGGAGTTGATCGAGACGGAGACGGTCGCCGGACTGGGCCGGAAGACGCCGACGAAACGACGCACGTTACGAACCGAGGGCGGGTGGGGAGCACGGACACACGCCCACTTCATGGACTTTATCGACGACCTGCTCGAGCGGGAGGAGAACGCGGCCCTCGAACGTCTTCAGGAGTTCGAAGGGATCGGCGAGGGGAAAGCCAAAGCCACGCTGAACGCCGCTCGAAACAACCGCGAGCAACTCGAGGCGGGCAACGTTACCGTCCATACCGCGGTCTCGCAACTGGCCGAACGGTTCGCCGCGACGGCCGTCGAACGGGATAACGCCCCGATCGACGAACCGGTGACGACCGACACGAACCGACTCATCCGACTACCGGGCAGTCTACACGGCGGCAGCGGCCTCGAGACCGTTCGACTCGAGCGCGACGAACTCGAGGCGTTCGATCCGCTCGTCGACGCCGTCCCGGAAACGTTTACCGGCCAGGAGATCGCCGTCGACGTTACCGACGGCGGCGTGGTCGAACTCGGAGGAGATAGCTTTACGGTCACGGAAGGTGACCAGTCGCTCCCGGAGTACGTTGCCGTGTTTCTGATGGCACGCGGTCGGGCTGAAAAGGAGAAAGAATGAACTTGGACGAACTACGCTCGGTCCAGAGCAAGGAGCGCCAGAAGGACAGCCTCCAGAACCTTCGCCCCTCGTTCTATCAGGAGGTCGGGGAGTACATCGCCGAGCTGGAGGCCGAACGCGACCGCGCGGCCGAGCGTGCCGAGGACCCCTTTTCCTCGCCCGAAGTGAGCCGGCTCACCGACGAGATCGAGACCGCAAAGGACGTCGTCGAGGCGATCTACGAGCGCCGAATGGGTAAACTCGTCAAGCAAGCCAGCCTCGCCGCGGCGGGCATGCCGGCCGACGACGAGGGCCTTACCGCCGAGGAGGCCGACCTCTTCGACGATCTCGTCGACCGGATCGAGTCGAACAAGTCGCGAGTCCTCGACGTTCTCGAGGGCGGCGAGGAACGCGCCGACCCGGCTACCGCGTCCGACCCCGAAGCCGTCCCGGAACGGGCCGCCGAAGGGCCGGCGGGCGGCCACGAGACGCCGGCAGAACCGTCGACCGATCGGACGGCCGAGGCGGACACACCGCCCGCGCCGCCACAGGAACCCCCGGCGGAGTCCGCTCGCGAAGCCGACGCCGCCGGAGCCGCCGCTCCCGACGAGCCGGCCGACTCGAGCGGGATCTCCCCCGCGGACGTGATGGGCGGCGAGGATGCATCCGTCGGCGAGTCGGCTCCGATCGCCGACCGCGAGCGTGACCGCGACACCGGGTCGAACGCACCGGCCGACGCTCCGCCGCGGGACTCGCCGGACGACCGCGGCGCTGACGGCGCTGCCGAGCGGGAGACGACCGCGAGCGCCGCCGCGACGAACTCGGTGGGAGCCGACGGTGCCGACGACGGGACCGACGTCAACCGCGTCACCGTCAGGATCACCCGCGACGTCGGCTCGATCCTCGGCGTCGACGACCGCGAGTATACGCTCTCGGCCGACGACATCGTCTACTTGCCCGAGGAGAACGCGACCCCGCTCGTCGAACAGGAGGCCGCCGAACCGCTCGAGTGACCGTTCGGTTCGGTCCGGAACCACAACGCATACAACAGCCGTCGCTAACACACGGCCATGCTCGACGTAGGCGACGAGGCACCCGAGTTCGAACTTTCCAACCAGCACGGCGAGACGGTCCGCCGGTCCGACTTCGACGGCCAGCGACTCGTCGTGTACTTCTACCCCCGAGCCAACACCGACGGTTGTACGACCGAAGCCCGGTCGTTCAACGAGGCGAAGCCCCAGTTCGACGACCGCGACGTCGCAATCGTCGGCATCAGCGACGATCCCGTTTCGGACCTCGAGACGTTCGCGGCCGACTACGATCTCGCGTTCGATCTGCTGTCGGACGAGTTCGGTGAAGTCGCGACGTTGTACGAATCCTACGGCGAAAAACGGATGTTCGGAAACACCTTCGACGGCGTCTTCCGGAACACCTACGTCGTCGGTCCCGACGGTCGGATCGAGGCGGTCTACGAGGACGTCTCCCCCGAGGGACACGCACAGGAGATCCTCGAGGACCTCGAATCCGAGTCGCCCGAGGTCGCTCCCTGATATCGCCTGCAGTCGCGGACGCTCGGTCTCGGTTTTCCGTCAGTATCCGCCGGTGTCTCGCGCCGACGGATCGCACCTAACCAGCGAAAACGCAGCGTCGCCGGAGCGAATCTGCGAGCGGCCGCCTACTGGAACGTGCGCCCGAGCTGTTCGTCCTGTGCGGGTTCGGCCTGCTGGAACTCCTCTTCGATCTCCTCGTAGCGCTCGCGCGTGTCGGGGGTCACGCTCGCGTTGACCTCCTCGAGGGCGTGTTCGAAGTGATCGCGGCTGATACGGACGTTCTCGATGGTGTCGGGCATCTCCTCGGGATCGACCGAGTTGATGAACTCCCGGCTGGCGGCCATCGAGGCCTCGCGACAGACCGCTTCGATGTCGGCCCCGACGTAGCCCTCGGTCTCGGCCGCGAGCCACTCGAGGTCGACCGCGTCGGCAAGCGGCTTGTTGCGGGTGTGGACGTCGAAGATTTTCCTGCGGGCTTCCTCATCGGGGACGGGCACGTGGACGTGCCGGTCGAGCCGTCCCGGCCGGAGCAAGGCGTTGTCGATCAGGTCCGGCCGGTTGGTCGTCGCGATGACGACGACGTCCTCGAGTTCCTCGAGACCGTCGAGTTCGGTCAGCAGCTGGGAGACGACCCGTTCGCCGACGCCGGAGTCGCCCTGACGCTGGCCGCGTTCGCCGGCGATGGAGTCGATCTCGTCGAAGAAGATGACGGTCGGTGCGTTCGACCGTGCCTTCTCGAAGATCTCGCGGACGCCCTTCTCGGACTCGCCGACGTACTTGTTCAGCAGTTCTGGGCCTTTGATCGAGATGAAGTTCGACTGGGCCTCGTTGGCGACGGCCTTCGCGAGCAGGGTCTTGCCGGTGCCCGGCGGGCCGTACATGAGCACGCCTTTGGCCGCTTCCATGTCCATGGCCTCGAACACCTCGGGGTAGTCGAGGGGCCACTGGATCGTCTCGCGGAGGCGCTCTTTGGTATCCCCGAGCCCGCCGACGTCGTTCCAGGTGACGTCGGGGACCTCGACGAAGACCTCCCGCATCGCGGAGGGCTGGATGCCCTTGAGCGCCTCCTTGAAGTCGCGTTCGGTGACCTCGAGCGATTCGAGGACGTCGGCGTCGATCTCGTCCTCCTCGAGGTCGAGTTCCGGCCGGATGCGCCGGAGCGCGTTCATCGCCCCCTCGCGGGTGAGACTTTCGAGGTCAGCGCCGACGAAGCCGTGCGTGTTCTCGGCGTACTGCTCGAGATCCACGGCCTCGGCAAGCGGCATTCCGCGGGTGTGGACCTGCAGGATCTCCTTGCGACCTTCCTTGTCCGGGACGCCGATCTCGATCTCGCGGTCGAACCGACCGCCACGGCGAAGCGCGGGGTCGATGTCGTCGATGCGGTTGGTCGCGGCGATGACCGTGACGCGGCCGCGCTCCTCGAGCCCGTCCATCAGGCTGAGCAGTTGCGCGACGACGCGGCGTTCGACGTCACCGCCGGCCTCCTCGCGTTTGGCGGCGATGGAGTCGAGTTCGTCGATGAAGACGATCGCGGGAGCGTTCTCCTCGGCCTCTTCGAAGACTTCGCGTAGCTGCTCTTCGCTCTCGCCGTAGTACTTCGACATGATCTCCGGCCCGGAGATCGTCTCGAAGTGGGCGTCGATCTCGTTGGCGACGGCTTTGGCCATCAGCGTCTTGCCGGTGCCGGGCGGCCCGTGCAGGAGCACGCCTTTCGGCGGCTCGATGCCGAGTTGCTTGAACAGCTCGGGATGGCGCATCGGCAACTCGATCATCTCCCGGACCTGATCGAGTTCGTCGTCGAGACCCCCGATATCCTCGTAGGTGACGTTCGGGACGCCCTCGGCGGAGGTTTCACCGCCGGCGGTGACCTGTTCGGCCGGCGTTTCGGAGATCTCGATGTTCGTCGAGTCGGTGATGACGACGGTGCCACTCGGTGCCGTACTCGCGATCTTCAGCGGGACCGACTGGCCGGAGCTGGCCATCGGACCAAAGGAAAGCGAGAACGGCACCGTCTGGCCTTCGGTGACGGCCTGACCGCTCAGCTTGTCGCGCACGAGCGGGCCGATATCGCCCCGAATCCGGAGGTTCTGTGGAAGCGCCACGGTGACGGACTTCGCCGGGTCGACGTCCGCGGGTTCGATCGTCACGCGGTCGTCGATCCCGACGTCGGCCTCCTGTCGGAGCCGACCGTCGATCCTGACGATCCCCCGTCCCTCGTCCTCGGGATAGCCGGGCCAGACGCGGGCGACGGCCTGCCCGTCGCCTTTGCCCTGAATGACGATGTAGTCCCCGTTCTCGAGGTCGAGTTCGCGCATGGAGACGCGGTCGATCGCGGCGAGTCCACGGCCTGCATCCTTCTGTTTGAGCGGTTTGACGGTAAGTTTCATCGGTCGCCCTCCATCTCGACAGTGAGGACCCCGTTTTTGATAAACGTGTGCGCGTCGTCTGCACCGTCGGGGAGTTCGAGTTCGTACTGTTCGCCGTCGACGACGACGATAACGGTGTCGTCGACGAGATCGACCGAGGCGTCGGTGGGGGAGCCGAAGTCGACCGCCACCACCGTCCGGTCGTCGTAGTCGTACCGACGGGCTAACTGCCCCTCTCCGCGGGTGAATTGCTCGAGAGTCATGGTGTAACTAACCCAAAGTAAGCACTTCTAGTATATAAGCCTTCCCCCAAATGATCCGGGGACGGCGGGGCGATACGCGAAAAGGTCGCTGTTCGCAGTTCACAGTAAGGCCGGTCCGCGTCGGCGGCCGTAACCGAAGTCGGTGACTTTTCCCACGCGGCACACGCAGTGACGGACATGATCGACGAGACGCCGGTTCTCGACAATCACCTCCACCTCGATCCGGACAACAATCGGGGCATCGACGCCGTGAAAGACTTCGCTCGAGTCGGCGGCACTCACCTGCTGGTGGTGAACAAGCCCTCGTGGCACCTCGGCGTCGAGGCCGAGACGGGCGAGGATTTCCGGACGGTCTTCGACCGGACCATCGAGATCGTCGACGAGGCCTCGAGCGAACTCGAGGGACGGGCCTGGCCCGTGCTCGGCGTCCATCCGGGGTTGATCTCGCGGCTGGTCGACGACCGCGGGTTCACGCCCGCTGAGGCGCGCGATCTCATGCAAGCCGGTATCGACGTCGCCGCGGAGTACGTCGGGTCGGGCGCGGCGCTGGCGCTGAAGTCCGGCCGTCCTCACTACGACGTCGACGACGAGGTCTGGGCGGCCTCGAACGCGGTCATGCGCCGGGCGTTCGAACACGGGGCCGAGCTGGACTGTGCCGTCCAACTGCACGCCGAGGCCAGCGAGGACATGACCGAGGTGGCCGAGTGGGCCGCCGACGCCGGTATGCCGTCCCACCGCGTCGTCAAACACTACGCGAGCGGCCGACTCGCGGGACCGACGCCGAGCGTTATGAGCGAGAAGGATCGCTTAGAGACCGCCGCCGAACGCGGCGAGCCGTTCCTGATGGAGACCGACTACATCGACGACCCCGACCGACCCGGCGCGGTACTCGGTCCCAAGACGGTTCCCCGGCGGGTGCGGTGGCTGCTCGAGAACGGCCACGAGGAGGCCGTCCGCATCGCCCACGTCGAAACCCCCGAACGCGTCTACGGAATCGACACGGAAGCGACGCTCGAGCGGTCCTGAGCGCCAAAAACGGGTGTATCGATTCGACGTAAGGTAGAGAAAGGCATTTCAAGCGGCCGGTGTAGGTGTCTGTATGAGCAATCCCCCGACCGAGTTCTACTCGGAGGAACGCTGGCAGAACTGGATCGACCGCATCAAAGACGAAGACATCGATCCAGAGGACGAATCGTCGGCGCGGCTCCTGTTGAACCTGCAAGACGATACGGCGATCGCGATCGCCAAGATCGTCGCCGCGTACGACGACGGGGAACTTGAACAGGAGGAAGCCCTCGAGGAGATCGACGACGTCCGCGAGATCGTACTCAGCGAGGTCGACATCGAGGACGAGGAGAAACTGATCCTCGTCGACGGCGTCCAGACGAGTCTCGTCTGCGTCTTCTTCGCCGCAGAGGAGTACATCGCGAACGGGCCCGCCGACGAGGGAAGCGTCGGCGACTACCTCGGCGCTGCGGCCGACGCCGAAGCCGAGGAGGACCTCGACGCCGCGCTCGGCTATGCCGCACAGGCAGGGACGCTCATCATCGACGGCGACGAACTGGATATGGGCGTCGCCGAGGACCTCGAGTACGGCCTGGTTACGGAGTGGATCAACGGCCTCGACAGCCTCCAGAGCGCGATGAGCGACCCCGAAGTCGTCGAAGAAGACGAATAGCGAGGACGATTCGCGTTTCGTGTCGAAACCGCACCGACGAGCGACGGCACCCGGACGAGGCGACAAACGGCGCGCCCGCCGTCGCGTCGATCACCATCGAGATAATTCGACGCTTGTCGAAATTTCGAACGACAATACCATATATCTCGCTGTATAGTATTCGGCTATGACAGCAGTCGGTATCGACGCCATCGAGATCTGGACCGGCAATCTCAAACTCGACTTACCGGGGACGTTCGCGCCCGAGAAGGGCGAAGACCCCGAGAAGTACACGAAGGGGCTCGGCCTCAACGCCAGTTCGTTTCCCGACAGCTACGAGGACATCGTCACGATGGGGGCCAACGCCGCTCATCGGCTGATGGATCGGAAAGGGCTCGAACCGAACGATATCGGCCGCATCGACGTCGCAACCGAGAGCGCCTTCGACAACTCCAAACCGGTTTCGACGTACGTCGCTGGCTGTCTCGAACAGGTCTACGACGGTGACTTCCACCACGCGAACAAGGGCGAGCGGAAGTTCGCCTGCATCGCGGGCACCCAGAGCTTAGACGACGCGTACAACTGGATCCGCGCGGGTCGAAACCGCGGTCGTGGGGCGCTTGTGATCGCGACCGATACCGCACTCTACGCCCGCGGCGACGCCGGCGAGGCGACCCAGGGCGCGGGGGCCGTCGCGATGTACATCGCCGAGGACCCCGACCTCGTCGAGCTTTCGGCCGAGCAGGGGTATGGCTCGGCCGACGAGACGGACTTCCTCAAGCCAAACCAGCAGTTCCCTTCCGTCGACGGCAAACGCTCCGTACAGGTGTATCTCGCCCGCATGCGCGAGGCCCTCGAGGACTACGAGACCGCCGCCGGCGACGTCCACCCCGACGATTTCGCGTTCGCCCCGTTCCACACGCCGTTCCCCGGGATGGTCCGGAAGGCGGCCCTGCTCGCGTACCGACACGTCATCCGCGATACGACGATCGAGGACGAACTCGCCGACGAGATCGGCCGCCAGCCCCGTCCGGAAGGGTTCGATACCGACGACGACTACCGCGATGCGCTCCGGGAGTACATGGACGCGCTCAAAGACACCGAGCAGTACCGGGAGTGGTACGCCGAGACGATCGACCCCACCCTGTCGATCTCGCGCGAGGTCGGGAACTGGTACACCGGGTCCGTCCACGTCGCCCGCGCGAGCGTGCTCAAAGCCGCGCTCGAGGAGGGCCGTGATCTGGCCGGCGAGACGCTACTGGTCGGCTCCTACGGCAGCGGGGCGCAGGCCGAGATCCACGCCGAGACCGTTCGGGACGGCTGGGAGGACGAGATCGAGGCGCTGAACGTCGACGACCAGCTCGCCGATCGCTACGACATGAGCTGGGAGGACTACGAGGAAGTCCACGACGTCCACAACCACGAGATGGACGTCGACGTCGAGGAGTTCACGGCTCCGGAATCGGAGTTCGTCTTCGACGGCTGGGGCCGCATGGGCGAACGGAAGTACCGCTACGTCGAGTGACTTCGCCCGCGGCTAATCCGTAGGCGTTCGCGCTGCGTCCGCTGTACAAAGTCCGGGAGAGGTCGTGTTCGAGCGCGCACTCGAACCCACGACGAGCCGTCCGCCCCGTCCACGCGACCGGCACTCGTCGAACTGGTGAGTTCACTCTCGCAGGGGGTGCCCCGGTGATCGCCTCGCAAACCGAGTGACCCTCGAAAAACGAACGTCTCGGTCCGATACACATTGGTCACGCGGTGAGCGTTATGTTATCCGTCGATGAACGATAGGTTCTCGCGTTTTCGTGAATACCCAGCGGTCGCATCGGGACTCGCTTCTCGAGGCCGTGGTGTCCCGCCGAAACGGACTCGTCGACGAGGGGTATCGAGATCACGAGACCCATAGCACTGCCGTAGGATCACTCATCCGACTGGTATCGGCCGATGCGTCTTTGGGCGAGCGCAGCGCGCGCTCTACACGCCGCGCAATTATCCTGCCCCGTAGGGACATCGCGCTTTGTCCGTATCGGGAAACCCCCCACTGGTCAGTATCCTAACGTTCTTTAGGATAGATTGCGTACCGCAGAGATGCGCACGAAAGTGCGCCGAGCCGGAGTGCACAGGACCAACCACACACTCCGGCTCGCCGATGCCCCCGCGGAGCGGGAGCAATCCACCATTGGCGCTGGCGAAATAAAGACCTGCCGACGTTCCATTGACCAGCCGTCGCTGTCGCTGCGTCCCTTGCTGGATTGTGTTTCGCTGCGTCGGGGCCTATAAGCGAGGGTAAA
>NZ_HG315684.1:6754-23596 GCF_000455365.1 Halopiger djelfimassiliensis | reverse complement strand
ACGGTGCTCGACGCCGATCGGTAACCGGCGTTTGGCTTTTTCGGTCGGCTACTGGGACAGACTGGTGGTCGCCGCGAGCGTGTCGGTTCCACGGATTGATAGGAGCGGACTCCCCTAGCGGACGTATGTCCGACCGAACCGACGGGAACGGGTGGATCTCTCAACGGACCGGGTTGACCGCCCTGACCGTTGTGAGCGTCGTTCTCGGGACGCTCGTCGTTCTTCCGTACCTCCAGTACGTCCTTCTCGGGGTTGTTCTCGCGTACATCCTGTTGCCCGCACAGCGACGGCTCGAGCGATACGTTCGGCCGATGATCGCGGCGATGACGCTCGTCGTGGGGACGGTACTGGTTATCCTCATCCCGATCCTCTACGTGCTCGCGATCGCGCTCCAGCAGGCTCTCGAAGTCGGTAACGCGGTTCAGGAGGGGACCCTCGACATCGAAACGATCGAAGCCGGCCTCAGGGATACCGGGTACGCCGTCGACCTCGACAATCTCTACGAGACGTATCAGGACCCGATCGCGACGGGCTTACAGGGCCTTGCAACCAGCGCGATCGACTTCGTCAGCGGCCTTCCCGGCATCCTGATCGGGCTCACCGTGACGCTGTTCGTGCTCTTTGCGCTGTTGCGAGACGGCGAACAACTCGTCGCGTGGCTTCGGACGGTGATCCCGGTCAGGGCGGACCTGCAACGCGAACTCATCGAGGAGTTAGACCAGCTCATGTGGGCGTCCGTCGTCGGGAACGTCGCCGTCGCGGCCATTCAGGCGGTGTTGCTCGGGATCGGGTTGGCGCTGCTCGGCGTTCCCGCCGTGGTCTTTCTCACCGTCGCGACGTTCGTCCTCGCGTTGTTGCCGCTCGTCGGGGCGTTCGGCGTCTGGGTTCCGGTAACGGGGTATCTGGTCATGGTTGGCCGGCCCGTCCCCGCCGCGGTTCTGTTCGTCTACGGATCGCTGGTCAGCGCCTCGGATACCTACCTGCGGCCGGCACTGATCGGACGGACGAGCGCGTTCAACGCGGCGATCGTCGTCGTCGGAATCTTCGGCGGCATCGTCGTCTTCGGCGCGGTCGGGCTGTTCATCGGTCCGGTCGTTCTCGGCGGCGCAAAGATCACGCTCGACGTGTTCGCCCGGGAACGCGGACTGGAGACGGCCCCGCTCGAGGAGACCGAGCCGGCCGCCGACGCCGCGACGGATACCGATCCCGAAACCGGGATTACGGCCGACGCGGACCGCGATGACGAGCCGACCGCAGACACCGCGGGTGACGAACCCGACACCGTGACGGAGACACCGTCGGAACCCGACGCCGAGACGGAACCGGATCCGGACGCCGACACCGACCCGACCGCCTGATCGGCCGTACCCACCCGCCCGTCAGTCGTTTTTCCACTCGCCCGGTTCAGCGCCGTGTATTTCTCCTTTCGCTTCCCGCGCCGGCCACGCCGCGAGCGCGAACGTGACGAGGTAAAAGACGGCGAGCAGTGCCGCCACGTAATAGCCGTGGACGCCCGGAAGTTCGGCGGCCTCCGTCCACAGCTGTTCGGGTGTGAACATCGTGACTTTGAACAGCCACGCGACCCCGACGATCGCAAATAACAGCCCGTAGACGCGCTGGATGCGCCGCGACAGCGCCTCGAGAAACGAGACCTTGAACGTCGGATTCCGCAGATCGTCGCCCAGCTCCTCGCGCCAGTACCGGTGTTCGACGCCGACCGGGTCCAGGGCGTTCGCGAACACGTTCTCCTGAACGAACCGCACGCGGGCCCGCCACAGGTCGTAGAACCGGTACCGTCGAACCTCGTAGAGCAAGAAGATACAGAGGACGAACAGCCCGATCAGGAGCAGAAAGGCAGGCATGTTTCGGCTCGAGAATACGAGCGACAACAGGGCGGCGAGCAACGCGATCGCCCAGTCGGTGGTCCGATCGATACGATCTTGGGCGCTGGTGGCCTGACTGACCTCCCCACGGTAGAAGTGCGGGAGCACCTCCAGAAACGAGTCCGAATCGGTGGCGATCCGGGCACCGATCTCCCTGTCCTCGGCCTCGAGCGGCGTCTCCCGCTCGTCGTCGCTATCGCTGGACATGCGTTTCCAACGGCAGCGTTCGGCATAGTGCGACGTGTAGCAACTGCAGGCACACCCGCTGTGGTTGCAGGCTCGAGCACGCGTTCGAGGGCGACCGTCCCGGAGCAGAACGGGTGCGTTAATTATCCCCTAGCCGTTACGAACTGGTATCGTGTCTCGAAACGAGCTTCGCGTGGTACGCGGGCGGGGGCGGACAGGATGGTTCGACCGAGGTACTCGCTAATCATGGACGGAACACACGCCACGGGGAGTCCGTACGCTCCCCACACGGACGAGGAGCGCGCAGCGATGCTCGAGGCAGTCGACGCCGAGACGGTCGACGATCTCTTCGACATCCCTTCGTCGGTCCGATTCGAGGAGGAGTTCGGGATCGACGCACGGACCGAGCGGGAGACGCGACGGCTGGTACGCTCGATCCTGGGACGCAACGACGACCTGACGGAGTTTCTCGGGCGGGGTCATTACGGCTACTACGTCCCGTCGCTGGTCGACCACCTCGCGGATCGGTCGGAGTTTCTCACCTCCTACACCCAGTACCAGCCCGAGGTCTCCCAGGGCTTTCTGCAGGCCCTGTTCGAATACCAGTCGCTGCTGGTCGAGTTGACGGGGCTCGAGATCGCCAACTGTTCGATGTACGACGCCGCGACCGCGCTCGGCGAAGCCGCCACCCTCGCCGATCGGGTGCGGGACACCGACGGCCACCGCGTGCTCATTCCGGACCTCCTGCTCGAGGGGCGACGGAGCACGCTCGAGAACTACGTCGCCGGAACCGACCTGCTCGTCGAGGAGTATCCGACCGACGACGGGAACGTCGACCTGACAGCGCTCGAGGAGGCGGTCGACGAGGATGTGGTTATGCTCTACGCCGAGAACCCGACGGTTCGCGGGACGATCGAGGAACACCTCGCTTCGGTCGGCGAACTCGCCGACGAAGCGGACGCGCTGTTTACGCTCGGCTCGGATCCGATCGCGCTGTCGCTGCTCCAGCGGCCGGCCGACGTCGGCGTCGACGTCGTCGTCGGTGACGCGAGCGTTCTCGGATTGCCGACGAGTTACGGGATGGGGCTTGGGCTGTTCGCCTGTCGCGAGGACTACCTCCGGCAGGTTCCGGGCCGGCTGGTCGGCGCGAGCGAGGACGCGACCGACCGACGGACGTTCACCCTCACCTTGCAGACGCGCGAGCAACACATCCGGCGGGAGCGAGCGACGAGTAACATCTGTACGAACCAGGCGTGGGTCGCGCTCCGTACCGCGATGCACGCCGCCGTGTTGGGTCCGAGCGGGATGGTCGATCTCGCCGAGCGGGGCGTCAGCCGCGCCGAGGACCTCGCGGCGCGACTCGACGACCTCGTCGGCGTCACGGCACCGGTCCACGACCGCCACCACTTCCGGGAGTTCGTCGCCCACGTCGATCAGCCCGCGCGGGCTATCGCAGACGACCTCGAGAAACGCGGGTTCGCCGTCCACGTCGTCGGCGATCACGAGATCCAGGTCTGCGTCGCCGGCGTCCCCGACGAGCGGCTCGATCCGTTCGTCGAAGCCGTCGGGGAGGTGGTTCGATGAGCGACGAGCGCGCGGACGAGGCCGGACAGGTCCGCTACGATCAGGCCCGGTACGTCGACGACGGCCAGTACGAACCGTTGCTCTCCGAGAAAGACCAGACGCGCGTCGAGATCGGCGGCGACGGCTCGGACTCGCCGCTGCCGGACGACCTCACCCGCGATTCCCTCGAGTTACCCGAACTGTCGGAACCCGAGCTGGCCCGCCACTACACGCGCCTCTCCCAGATGGTCTACGGGATCGACAGCGGCCCCTACCCGCTCGGCTCGTGTACGATGAAGTACAACCCCAAGTTCACCGAGGACGTGGCGGCGTTGCCCGGTGGGGCCGTCCACCCCGATAGGTCCGAAACGTCCGTCCAGGGGACCCTCGAGCTCATGTATCGGCTGCAGGACTACCTCGGGCGGATCGGCGGGATGGACGCGGTGACCCTCCAGCCGCCCGCCGGCGCGGCCGGCGAGTTCGTCGGCATCAGGGTCGCCGCGGCCTACCACGAGTACAACGGCGAGGGCCACCGCGACGAGGTCATCGTTCCCGAAAGCGCCCACGGCACGAACTTCGCCAGTGCCGCACTCGGCGGGTACGACGTCGTCTCCCTGCCCAGCGACGACGACGGCCGCGTCGATCTCGAGGCGCTCGAGGCCGCCCTCGGCGAGAACACGGCGGCGCTGATGCTGACGAATCCGAACACGCTCGGGTTGTTCGAGCGGGACATCGAGGAGATCGCCGAAATGGTCCACGACGTCGGCGGCCTGCTCTATTACGACGGTGCGAACCTCAACGCCTTGCTCGGTCGCGCCCGGCCGGGCGACATGGGCTTCGACGTGATGCACTACAACGTCCACAAGACGTTCGCGACGCCACACGGCGGCGGCGGCCCCGGTGCTGGCCCGGTCGGCGTCGTCGAGGAGTTGGCTCCGTTCCTGCCAGCGCCTCGCGTCCGACGGGACGGCGCGAGCAAGAGCGAACCGGGGTACGAACTGTTCGAGCCCGAGCACACGATCGGCAAGGTCCACGGATTCTACGGCAACTGGCTCGTGCTCGTGAAAGCCTTCGCGTACATCGCGCGGCTTGGCGACGAGGGACTCGCGGACGCAAGCGCGAAGGCCGTGTTGAACGCGAACTACCTCGCCAGCCGGATCGAGTACGACGTCCCCTACGAGCCGTTCCACCACGAGTTCGTCGCCAGCGCGGGCGAACAGGACGCCGCCGACGTGGCGAAACGGATGCTCGATTACGGCGTCCACCCGCCGACGACCAAGTGGCCCGAGATCGTCCCCGAGGCGCTGATGACCGAACCGACGGAGGTCGAGAGCAAGGCGACGCTCGACCAACTCGCCGCAGCGTTCGACGCCGTCGCCGCCGAAGACGAGGCAACGCTCGAAGCCGCGCCCGAGCGGACGGCCGCACGCCGGATCGACCAGACGAGCGCCGCCCGAAGCCCGCGGCTGTCGTGGCAGGCGCTTGCGGACGACGGCGAGTCAGAATCCGAGTAGACTCGCCGACAACCGACGCGTTACTGCACCGGGGTCGGCAGTCCGTCCTCGAGGTGATCGAGCAACGCCGGGTGAAGCGACCCGTTCGAGCCGAGCAACGCGGTCCGGCCATCGGCGTCGAGATCGAAGTCGAACGGCTCGCCGCGTTCGTCGGTGATCGTCGCGCCGGCGGCCCGGGCGATCACCAGCCCGCCGGCGACGTCCCAGGGGTTTGTGTCGTGCTCCCAGGTCGCGTCGGCGCTGCCGCTCGCGAGATAACAGAGATTGAGCGCGGCCGAGCCCAGCCGCCGAACCCCGCGGGACTCCTGATAGAAATGGGAGAGGAACGTCCCGTCGGGATCGTACCCCGAAATGAGCATGCTCTCGTCGAGGCGGTCCCGGTCGGTCGTCTCGATCGGTTCGCCGTCCTTGCAGGCTCCCTGTCCCGCGATCGCGCTGAACAGTTCGTCGGTTTCGGGGACGTAAACGACGCCCATGGCGGGGGTTCCGTCCTCGAGCAGCGCGATCGAGATCGAGTAGTTCGGGTTTCCGTGGGCGAAGTTCCCGGTGCCATCGAGCGGGTCGACGACCCACGTGTACCCGTCCTCGCCCTTCCGGCGGGGCTGTTCCTCCGAGACGATCCCGTGTTCGGGGAACTCGTTGTCGATGACGGTGGTGATGATCCGGTTGGCCTGGTGATCGGCCTCGGTGACGATGTCGGATTTGTCACTTTTGACGGCGATCGATTCGACCTGGCCGTGGAGTTCCCGGAGGGGCTCGCCGGCCGCCTCGGCGGCCTCCGTTGCGATCGTAAGCGCGCGCTCGAGGGTATCGGAGCCGGCGGTATCGGGGTCGATCGGCGAACCGGGCCGAGCCGCGGCCGAATCGGGAACGCTCGCGGAGCTGATCGCCGAAATCGGGGGATCGTCGACGTCGCGAATGTCCCACCCGAGTTTCTTCGAAATCGCGGTGAAGAAGTGGTCGTCGTAGCTGGTCCGGACGACGTGTGCGAGTCTGGCGGCCCCCGTCACCAGGATCTCCTCGCCCGTCTCGAGGATCCTGTGAGCGCGGCCGCCGTCGACGAGGAGACTCGCCGGTCCCTTGGTGAAGATCCGGAGTTCGGTCGACGGCGACACGACGATGGGACGAACGCCGAGCTGGTGGGTGTGTAACGGAACGAGCTGGAGCGTGTGGTTGTTGACCGGGTAGTGGATCGGCCCGTTCGCCGACAGCGAGACGCCGGTCGATCCCGTCGGCGTCGAAACCGCGAGGCCGGTCCCCTCGAACTCGCCGACGTACTCGTCGTCGGCGTAGACGTCGAGTCGCGTGATCTTGCGATCGATCGGGTTCTCCGGCGGAACGTGCTCGATCATCACGTCGTTGATCCCCGTGGCATCGATCCCCGGTCCCTCGACGGCAACCTGCTGGCGGCTGTCGACCGCCGCGCGACCGCGGATCACCTCGTCGAGGGCCGCTTCGAGGTCTTCGGGTTCGACGCGGGCGAGAAAGGAGAGCGTCCCCGTGTTGACCCCCAACTGGGGGACGTTCCGCGGGGCGAACGTCTTGATACCCTCGAGAAAGGTCCCGTCACCGCCGATAGTGACCCCGAGCGTCGCCCGGTTCTCGTCGTAGACGTCGTCGATGTCGTCGCCCACGTCGACGGTCGAGAGATCGACGCCGCGGTCGTCGGTCCAGGCCGTCAGCTGCGTGACGACGTCGTCGCTGTCCGGACTGACGATGGCGATGATCTCGTCCGTCGTCGCGAGCCTGCGTCCTTGCATTGGTGATTGCGTCGGGCCGGTCCGCTTATGGGTGTGGTGGTTTCACCGGGACCGGCGGCGACGGAGACGCGATCAGGGACCGCGGTCGGACGAGAACGGAAGCAACATCCGGGTTCGGGATTCTCCAGTCGAACGGTGTCGTCTTCAGGCGTCCGCCGCGCTCGAGTCGACGGTCGCTCCGTTGTCGGAGATCCGGACGAACCCGTAGTCACAGTCCGGACAGTGCCACTTGACTTTCTCGCCGAGGTGTACCGTCGTGCTCGCGGCGCGATAGAAGGTGCGCTCTTCGCCGCAGTCGGGACAGTCGTGGTCGAGTTCCAGCGCCATAGGCGACCGTTTCGGGTGAAGCGAATTTAACGTACTGGTTTGCACAGCGACGCCGTCCGAACTGGTTCGGGCGCTCGAGCCCGCGACGACGGCATCGGCGGTTCGTACCGATCCGATTCCGGACAGCAATTAAGTGAGCGCCTTCCGTCGGTTCGGATATGTCGATCTACACAGGCCGTGGTGACGACGGGGAGACGGATCTCCGGGACATGACTCGCGTCTCGAAGACCAGCGCCCGCATCGAAGCCTACGGAACCGTCGACGAACTCAACGCCCTGCTCGGGACGATTCGACCCACCGGCCACGACGACATCGACGAGCGGTTGCGGACGGTCCAGAACCACCTCCACATCGTCCAGGCGGAGTTCGCGAATCCGGACCCGGACGAGGACGATCCCGTCGTGCGGGCCGACCACGTCGAGACCATCGAAGCGTGGATCGACGAGTACGACGAGGAACTCGAGCCGCTGACCACCTTTATCCTGCCGACCGGGAGCGAACACGGCGCACAGTTACACCACGCCCGAGCCGTCTGTCGCCGCGCCGAACGGCGAGCGGTCGCACTCGCCGGTGAAGAACAGATCAACGAGCAGGCAGTTCAGTACCTGAACCGGCTGTCCGACGGCCTGTTTACGCTCGGCCGCGTCGTCAACAGCCGCGAGGGAGAACCGGAAGAACAACCGCAGTACTGACGCGATACCCGCCGAACGGGGAGTCGTCGTTCGCGGTCAGGGCAGCGTCGCGGTGTCTCGTAGCCGTCTAGACGGCTTCCGCTGTTTCCTCGGCGGCCGTCTCGAGGATCGTCGCTGCGACCGACAGGTTCCGATCCGGTTCGAGACGATCGGCCGCCGGCCTGTACTCGACGATATCCGCGTCGTCCAACAGCGGCAGGTGGGTGTGATGCAGGCTGATCTCGAGACGACGACGCGACGAGGTCGCGGGTTGGCCCCGGGTTGCCGAGTCCGAAACCAGATGCGCCACGAGGTCGTCCGATGATGCGGGTGACTGTCGCTCGTCGAGGTAGCGACAGATCCGTCGGCGCTGTTGATCGGCCAGTGCGTTAAACACCGGATCGATATCGGTTATTGCCATGCAGTACCGGTCTCCACCGGACGGTACAGTCAGCACCCGGCCTGACGATCCAAGCCTTTAAGTGTCAGTCGTAGTGGAGCGTCGATTCGATCAGCGCCGAAACCCCACGCCGTAACCGCTCCGAGACCGATTGCGACGAGATCCCGAGTTCCGCTGCGAGCTCCGACTGTGAAACCCCGCGAGGAACATCGAAATAGCCCAGTTCGTACGCCCTCACCAGCGTTTTGCGCTGTGTGGCGGTGAGGGCGGTTTCGTCGCCACCGTCGGTCTTCCGGCAAAGCGAGAGGAGAAAGAACGAACAGCCCCGGGCGGTGTAGGCCTCGCGGTACTCGAGCAGCGTTTCCCGATCCGGAAACCGCATTCGGAGTTGCCAGCCGTCGTGTGTCGCGTGTGCCTCGAGAAGCACGACATCGTCGTCGCACCAGCGCGGAAACGTCGATCTGGCCCGCCCGTACTCCGTAACGTCGACGCGGTAGAACGACGCCGACTCGATCGCCGCCAACCGGCGACGGTTGGTCACCGTTGGATCGGCGTCGACGGCGGTTTCGAACGGCGAGACGTCGACGCCGGACATCCGGAACAACAATCGAATGCCGTCGTCGCCGGTCCGGTACTGTTGTTCGTGAACGATTCGGATATCGGGAAACGCCTCGAGCGTGCTGTGGAGAATCGTTTGGCCGACTGCGAATTCGGCGACCAACACACCTAATCGTTTACCCACCACTTATAAAAACCACTCCACTTACAACGCGTTCGAAATGGTCGACGGCGGGGCTTTCGGTGGGAACTGGACGGCTCCGGCCGCCGATGGATTCTGTCGCCTACGAAAGGACTATATTCGGTCGCGGCCTATGTGTGTGATGACCACCCATGAACAAGCACTTCCACGACAGCCTGTACTACCTCACGCGTGCCGGCGAACACGCGAAACTCGGCATCAGGACCACACTCGAATCGGTCCGGGAACGCGTCCGCGAACTGACCGGTCGGGAACCCGAGCCCGAACCGAATCGACTCGAGACGCTCCGGGCGGAACTGACGGCGCTCGAGGAGAACGCGGAGGGCCGGGCTCGCGACGCCGTCAAGCGCGCTCGGCGGACGCTGGGGGCATCCCGTTCGAACGGGGCGTCGGCCGAGCGGTGAAAGGAAGCCTTAAGTCGAACGCACGGATACAACTCCGTGCGGGTTGGTGATCTAGTCCGGTTATGATACCTCCTTCACACGGAGGAAGTCGGCAGTTCAAATCTGTCCCAACCCACTGATTTTGCGCCGAACAATTCCGTGAGGCGCAAGTCCGTTACGTTGGAACGGATTCGATCCAGTGAGTGAAACGACCGCGGTTCAAATCTGCCCCGACCCATTTTTCGAACCACAACTCGTGAGGAGCGACGCGGCGAGCGCGTCGCTCGAAAACCGGTATCGCAGTTCGAACCGGACGAGTCACGCACAGCGAAGCGAGCACCCCGAGAGATCACGGTCGGAGGCCGGGGCGGCGAGTTCCGTCACTCGAGTTTCCGGAGACAGTGACGGCAGAACGTCGCGACGGGATCGTTCGTCGCCGAGCAGGCGACACACCGACCGTCGTCGGGCTGTGCGTGGGGTTCGGACGAGGGGGTGAAAAGGGATTTTTCCGGATCGGCGTACGCATCGATGACGTCACCCCAGGTAACCGCCGGGTCGGTGTCGCCGGTACGGGAACTGGCTCGAGTGACGAGCGACCGTCGTTGCATGGCGACGAGTCCGCGCCAGAATCCGAGAAAAAGGAGCGACGGAAGGAGACAGAGCAACAGCACTGCTCCGAGGACGATGAGGGACATAGGCGATGATTCTCGCCGTCGACGATAATCGGCCTCGTTCAATCGTCCACGAGTCATAGCCGTCGAGCCGGGCTCGTCCAGCGGAGCGGGTACTGTTCCCTGCCGGTGGCGGTAGCTGTTGAATGTCAACGTGCGTCACGAGCTAGCAATTCCCCAGCAAGGCGCACAGACAGTCAAAGAGAGCCCCGACCGCGTCGATCGGATCGCGGAGCAGTTCGAGGAGATGGGCGACGAACTCCGGGAGTGTTATCTGCTGTTGGGACGGTTCGACACGATCACGATCAGCGGGTTTCCCGACGACGAGACGGCTGCACAGGCGATTCTCGCCGTCACCGAGCAGGGCAACGTCAGTTCGGAGACGGTGAAGGCGTTCTCGAGGGAGGCGATGCGGGACCTGATCGCGGGGCTTCCGTAACGCTCCGGGTGACGGTGATGCTGGCCAGTCGGACCGATCGGTACGACGGCGGTTCGAACCCGCTCGATGCATTCGAGTCGCAAACGGAGCCTTCCGAATCGTCGGAAGAGTTGGAGACGTGTCACGGGACGACCGCTGATGCGGCCCCGAAGAAACGCGGGCACAGCGGTGCTGGAACACCGATCCGACGTTCCGTGAACACCCCTCGCCTAACGGACCCTTTTGCTGTACCGGACGCTGTGTGTCACCCATTACCCCGGGACAACGATCGCGTTCACGGCGCATTCCACATCTCTCGAACAGGTATAGAAAGTCACCATACCGCGGTAGAAGGAGCGGGAAAATTCGTTTCTAGGGGAGAAACAATCGAGTCGGTATATGGCCGGGTCGGTGGATGGAGTTGCTGCAACGCGCCAGCAACCGAATCCGAGGTGACAAAATGCCGACAGCCGACAAGAATACCGACCCCCCTGAAAGAGACGGATGGCTCGATCTCGAGCGGCGGCCGCTGCTGAGCGTGCTCGGGACCGGTGGCGTGCTCTCGCTGGGCAGTAGCGTCGCGACTGCTCACAGCGATGACGACGTTCCCGCCACCGGCTACAGCGGTGATGCCGCCGACCGGGACGTTGCGGAGATCGATCCGTATTACGGCTTTGCAACGCCGGATGCCGACGAGATCCCCGAAACGCTCGCGCCCGACTCCGTCGTCGAACTTCACTCGGCCCCGCCGGAAGACCCCGAAAACCCGGACCGGCCACCGCTTTTCCACTTCGAACCGACCGGCCTGCACCTGGACAGCGGTGATATCGTGGCGTTCGTTCTCGACGAGCCGGATCACAGCATCACGACCTATCACCCCGCGAAAGGGTTCCAACAGCGGGTCCCTGACGGAGTGGCACCGTTCTCGTCGCCGGTTCTCAGCGTCGGCGCGGCCTGGCTCTATCGGTTCGGCGAAGAGGGGGTCTATGACCTGTACTGTGGCCCGCATCACGTCTTCGGAATGAACATGCGGATCGTCGTCGGCGACATCGCCGAGACGGACCTGCCGGACTACGTGGAAACGTTCGAAGGGAGCGAGGACCCGCCGCTCCTCGCCCCGTTCAGCAAGGAGTTCCTCGAGCACGACCTCAACGCACCGAGCGATCGAAACGAGGGCTGTGAGTGGCCGTTCCTGACGCCACAGGAAGTACTCAGCGCGGACGCGCTGGATCCGATGCACATCCAGACGCAGGGGTCGGTCCCGTTTGCGGAGGTGTTTGCCGATGTCGATCGCGTCGGAGGGCACGGTCCGAGGCACGATACCCGGGACGAAACCGGTGCAGCGACGACACCGACCGTGCAGGTCCACGAACACGACTAACTCGGCGAGGTTCTGGTCGATTCGGAGGGACGGACGGTGTACCTGTTCCTCCCCGACGAGGCCGAAGACGGGAGTGCCTGTCAAGGCTCCTGTGTCGCGACTTGGCCGCCGTATACGATCGACGACGACCCCGTCGCGGGCGACGGCGTCACGGCTACGCTTACGACCTTCGAACGACGGGATACTGGCGAGTTACAGGTGATGGCGAACGGCTGGCCACTGTACTACTTCGTGCAGGACGACACACCGGGCGACGCTACCGGACAGGGTATCAGCGACATCTGGTGGACGGTCTCCCCGGACGGCACCGCTCTCCGGGAGCGGACAACTGGCTAAGGCGTCCGCTCTCAATCCCCTTTCTCCTATGCTGGCCGAGAGGACGGCGGTTGGCTGGAGCACCCCTCGAAGCCGCGACGAACGTTTAAGCACGCTCGAGTAGTATGCCATCATATGGCATACCAGCTCCGGTGCGATAGCTGCGACCTCGACCGGGAGTGTACGGACTGGGCCGAAGCCAACCGGTATGCGAGCGAGCACGAGGCCGAGTACGTCGATCACTGGGTGAGCATCTACGACTTACAGGAGGCCTGAACTGAGCGGGGGCTCCAGCCGGGTCCACGGCCACCCGCCGGCGAGCCGACGCGCTCCGATTCGTTTCTCGAGCCAACCGCCAGAACCGTAACACAGTCCGGCCGAGCCGCCACATACCACTTTACCGCTGGTCGGTGACGGACTCGAGTACACCATGGGAGACATCGACGTTGCCATCGGCGTCGACGCGGACTGCGTCGCCGGCTGGCTCGGCTCGTACGGCGGCGAGGACTCCCCGGCGGACCTCTCCCGCGGGCTTTCGGCCGGGAACGAGGGCATTCCGCGGTTGGTGACGCTGTTCGAACGGACGGGGATCGACACGTCGTGGTACGTCCCCGGCCACACCATCGAAACGTTCCGGGACGAGATCGAAGCCGTCGCGGCCGCCGGCCACGAACTCGGCGTACACGGCTACTCCCACGAGAACCCCACGGACCTCTCGCGGGAGCAGGAGGACGCGATTCTCGAGGTTTCGATCGAGTTGATCGAGGACGTTACGGGGGCGGAGCCGGCGGGCCACCGCGCCAGCTGGTGGGAGTTCAGCGAGAACACGCCGGAACTGGTCGAGAAACACGGCTTCGAGTACGACAGCAGCCTCATGGAGCGGGAGTTCGAGCCGGGCTGGATGCGCAAGGGCGACGACTGGGAGAAGATCCAGTACGACAGGGACCCCGAGACGTGGATGGAACCCTACCAGTACGGCGAGGAAACCGACGTCGTCGAGATCCCGATCAGCTGGTACCGCGACGACATTCCCCCGATGCTGTTCATCAAGCAGCCGATCTACCACGCAGGGTACAAAGACCCCGAAATGATGTACGAGCAGTACTACAAACGGCAGTTCGACTTCCTCTACGACCAGCGCGGGGCCGGCGTGTACACGTTCACGATCCATCCCGACATCCACGGGCTGCCGCACATGATCCCGCTGTTCGACGAGTTCATCCGGTACGTGCAGGGCCACGACCGCGCCGAGTTCGTCACCCTCGAGACGGTCGCCGAGAAGTTCGCGGACGATCCGTCGGTCTACGAGAGCGAGGGCGACTACGTCTAGGCCGCGTCGTCGGCAAACGCCGATCGAAGGGTCGATACGTCCGGGTCGTCGAACGCCTCGAGCGCCAGCGTCAGCCGGATCCGGGCCTGCTGGGCCGACAAGCCGCCGGCGAAGACGGCTCCGTGCGCTCGCAGCCGCTGGCCGCCGCCGACGCCGCCGTAGACCGGCGTCGTTCGGCCCTCGAGACAGCGGGAGGTGACGACGGCGGGGATGCCGTCGTCGATGGCCGCCCGGACCGCATCGGCGATTCCCGCCGTCGCGTTTCCGAGCCCGGTTCCCTCGATTACGAGGCCGTCAGCGCCGCGTTCGACGGCGGCCTCGACCAGCTCGCCGGTCGCGCAACTGCCGCTTTTGATCGTGCGGACGGCCGGCTCGAGCGACGTCGCCGGGAGCGGACGCGTTTCGCGCTGCGGCGGCCGGTGGATCGTCACGCCCTCGCGGTCGACGGTCGCCACCGGTCCCGCGTCCCGGGAGCGGAACGCGTCCAGCCGCGAGGTGTGAACCTTCGTCGCTGTCCGGGCGGCGTGGATCGCCTCGTCGAACGCGACGAACGTCCCCCCGGCCCCTCGATCGGCGAACGCGCGGCCGGCCCGGACCGCGGTCAGGAGGTTCGCCGGGCCGTCCGGGCTGACCTCGTCGGGCCGGCGCTGGGCACCGGTCAGGAACACCGGCGTCTCCGGCTGGACGGCGACGTCGAGGTAGTAGGCCGTTTCCTCCATCGTGTCCGTGCCGTGAGTGACGACGACGGCGTCGGCGGCGTCGCTCCCGTCGGCGTCGGTGATCGCCCGGACGCGCTCGCCGATCGTCTCGAGCGTTTCGGCGTCCATCTCGTAGCTGGGGACGCGAGCGACTTCCTCGACCGTGAGGGAGGCGTACTCCTTCAGTTCGGGAACTGCCGCCACGAGGTCCTGTCCCCGCTTCGTCGGATGCGCACCGTCTTCGGCCGCGGTGCTCGCGATGGTCCCGCCCGTACTGAGCACGGTGACGTGCATACGGGACGCGTCGACCGCGAGTCACGAAAAACCGACCCGGAACGGCCACGCACGGTTCCGGATTCCATAGGTTCTTGCTCACGTCACCCACACGTTCCGGCGATGCGGTACTACGAAGACATCGAGATCGGAGAAACCCAGGAGTTCGGCGAGTACCACGTGACCAAGGAGGAAATCGTCGAGTTCGCCGAACAGTACGATCCGCAACCGTTTCACGTCGACGAGAGCGCGGCCGCGGACTCCGCGTTCGGGGAACTGGTCGCGTCCGGGTGGCACACCGCCGCGATCTGTATGCGCCTGCTCGTGACCGGCCCCATGCAGGACCGAGCCAGCATGGGTGCCCGCGGCGTGGACGAACTGCGCTGGAAACGGCCCGTCACGCCGGGGGACACGCTGTCGATCCGCACCGAGGTTCTGGACAAGCGGGTCTCGGAAAGCGATCCGCGACGGGGGTACGTCGACGAACGGCTCGAGGGGCGCACCGGGGACGGGGACGTCGTCCTCTCCTGGATCGGACTCGGGATGATCGCCCGGCGGAACGCGGAGTCGGCGGACTCCTGACGGACGTTACCGGTCGGCCGGCTTCGACTCCGGGTTCGGAGCGACGGAGACGGATGCCGACAGGATCGCGGTCTGGACCGTTCGCAGGTCCGTCTCCCGAATTGTCGCTGCGGCCTGAAACCGTTCGCGGACGCGGGCCACCCGGCGGGGTGCGGCGGCCAGCCGGACGAGCACGAACGCGTCGGGATCGATCCGCGCGGCCGCCTCGAAGTCCGCGGCGTCGTACAGGGCCGCGAAGTCGTCGACCACGGCCGCGACCAGTTCGTCGGTCGCCGTAGCCCCCGGATCGCCACGCGGGACCGAATCCGCCGTCTCGTCGAAGTAGGTCTCGAGATCGAGGACGCCGGCCTCGTCGTAGACGTACTCCTCGAGCGCGTCGACGACTGGCTGTGACACGTAGACGCCGAATAGCTTGTAGCGGTCGGCCCCGGACATTACGCGGGCCTTCGCGGTCGATGCGTAAAATACCGACGCGGCCGCGCACGAACCCCGTCAGACCACCGCGTTGACCCAGTCGGCGGTGGCGAACTTGTACCGACAGCCCTCACAGAGGACGACCTCGATGACTTCGTCCGTCGACAGGTAGATGTGGTACCGGCTCACCGGCAGGGTTTCGTCCCCGCAGTTCGCACACGCCGTTGTCGTTGCGTCCATCGTCGGTGTCGCTCTCGAGCGGGACTACGACCCTGATCGGTATAATTGCTAGCACCCATCACTGATCGGTGCTCGAGGCGGCGGCCGCTCACGAAGTCACGGACAGCGAACGTCGACCGCTTGCCGATAACGGGGAGACGGGACGACGGCCGAGCGAACGCCGGCGACGACGCCCGTAACAGTATGAACAGTCCCGACAGCGGGAAGTAACCTGCTATACAGAGACAGGAACGTGCACGAAATCGGCTATCGAATCGGCGTCGGGTTGTATATTCTGTGGCTTCTGCTGGTGGTATTGCTCGTCCTTGGTCGGTATTCGTTCGTCCCGGTGTTCGGGTTTGTCCACACCGGTGTCGTGGTTGGCACAGCCGTTCTGACCCTCGTCGGCGCTGGCCGACTGGTACGAACCGGCTATCATCGGCTCGAGGAATGAGAAGTCCGCAGTCGTCGTTCCCGAACCGGCCGATTCCGTTCGATCCCATCGAACGCAATCGGGCGTCTCCCTGCCGGGAAGCGAAGGTCGTTGGAGTCGCTGCACAATATATTGCACTCGATACGACACTAGATATAAGTTAGTCTGGGTGATAGTTCTCACTGGAAGCTATCGTCTCCAGAACCGTCGCAGGGGGCATGCGCTGAAATGCCCCGGGTGCTAGGACACCCGAGACGTGGCTTCCAACCCGGTGAGGTCGAAGCCATGATTGCGTACCCGCTCCCGAGACATAAACGTCTCGCACGACATTCCGTTCGCTCGACACGGATAGCGGCGCGTCCGAGGTGCGTTTTTGGGCCGCGTTCGGCGGTCGTGCCGAACCGGCCCGCTCGAGTCCGGCGGTCGGCGGGGGTCGATGGGGGATTCCCGCGAGGTCGCACCTCGCCGCGGTCGCTCGAGCGAGCGCGTCATGGTGACGACCGATCCGGACCGATGCGCTGGACCGCGAGCCGCGGTCGGCTGATCGCCCGCCGACCGTGAGGGCATCGTGGCTTCCGGCCCACCCCCGCCGCCGTCGTCTCGAGGACTCCGCAGCGAGAGAGCCGCGTTCTCGAGCACGAACGGCCGTTGACCGTCGAGT
>NZ_HG315684.1:5116-6521 GCF_000455365.1 Halopiger djelfimassiliensis | reverse complement strand
AAGCGCGAGCGCGAACGCGACAAGAAGTCCTCGAACGCGGACGCTGATCAGTCTCGATCGGCGGCCGGTCGATCGTCTCGAGCGAGGAACCCGGCCGCAGTCGCCGGGCCAGTCCCCGGCGAAGGGGCCGCGGCCGAAACCGCGACGCCGCCTTCTGGTCCCATCGCCGAACACACACTGGCCGGCAACGTGCACGGCTATCAAACTCCACGCGAGCAACAGATCCAGCGCGCACTCGCCGGTACCGATACGACCCAAGGTGACGTGCCTGATACGGTCTTAGACGTCCTCGGCGACGGCGGACAACCGCTGGACAAGCCGATTCAGCGTGCCCTCGAAGAGCGGATGGACGCCGATTTCTCGAACGTCCGGGTTCACACGGGCGCGAAAGCCGCCGAAGCGGCTGAGTCGATCGACGCGAAAGCGTTCACCTGCGGCAACGACATCGTCTTTAATTCCGGTGAGTACGATCCCGAGAGCGCGGAGGGGCAGTTTTTGCTCGCGCACGAGTTAGCTCATGTCCGCCAGCAGACCGGTGCGGCGATCAGCATGATGCCTCAGTCGGATGCTGACTTGGAGATCGATCCGGATCCGCAGTTAGAGCGGGAGGCCGACGAGGCAGCCAACGACGCGCTGTCGGATGAGCCACTGACGATCAATCGGATGGGGACGGACGTTCACGTCCAGCGAGTGGCAAAGAGCGCCGAGTCGATGACCTATGAAGGACTCGACACGCTCACTGAAGCGGTGGCCGATCTGCGGGAAACCGTCACTGAAAACCAGCGAGAGATTCAAGACACAAAATCCAACTTGAGTGCGCTCGAGGATGAAGTACACAGCGGATGGGCAGATAAGACGGCCGGTGCCGCTGCGGCTGTCGGAGCCAGTGGGATCACTGCTGGGACACGAGCGGCGACCGAGACTGACCTCGGTAATGCCATCGCGGGCAACGAGATGCTGATGGATCTCTTGCCAACGCTCGCCCAGAACGGTGATGTGGTGGCTGCTGCCGGTCTGACGGCGGTTCTCGCTGGCGGTACTTACGGCCTCCAGCAGGCCATCGACGGCGCGGAAATCCTCGAAAAACTCGGGGACGGTTACAAGAGTCTCAAAGATCGCCTCTCTATCTTCAACGACGACGAAAAGGGCCAGCGTGAGGAGATGGAGGAGAACCAAGACGAATCTGGTGGCCGGTTCTGGAACCGATGACTATGGAAGCCAAGATAGTAGGTGAAGACGACAAAGGTATAGGAATTAATGTTACTGACAATAACGGTGTTGAGCACCAGATTGCTTCCGGCTTCGATGGGGAAATACAGCACCACAAACAGATTGATGGATATCCTTCTAACCCTAAAGAACGTACTAACAAGGAGGACGAAAGTTTCTCACAAGCCCGCCGATT
>NZ_HG315684.1:2349-4685 GCF_000455365.1 Halopiger djelfimassiliensis | reverse complement strand
ATCGAATACTGTGTCCGCCCACTCGAAAACGATCGCCCGCTCGGTCGACGACATCGCCCACGATGACCAACCGGCCAACTCACATCTGGAACACGCTTGCCGGGACTCCTTCACCAGTTCCCGACCCGATCGACGGGAACGGCCTCCTCAGTCCCGGTTCGATTTTCCGGCCCCCAATCAAACACCGGATTCAAAGCGCGCTCAAGGGCGCGGATACGACCGCGAACGAAGTCCCCCAGCAGGTACTGGACGTCATCGGCAGCGGCGGTATGCCCCTCCACTCCGGCCTGCAGCGCACGCTCGAGGAACGGATGGACGCGGATTTCTCGAACGTCCGCATCCACACGGGCGCGAAAGCCGCCGAAGCGGCTGAGTCGATCGACGCGAAAGCGTTCACCTGCGGCAACGACATCGTCTTTAATTCCGGTGAGTACGATCCCGAGAGCGCGGAGGGGCAGTTCCTGCTCGCGCACGAGTTAGCTCATGTCCGCCAGCAGACCGGTGCGGCGATCAGCATGATGCCCAAATCGGACGCCGACCTCGAGATCGACCCCGACCCGCAGTTAGAGCGGGAAGCCGATCGGGCTGCCGAGGATGCGCTGTCGGGAGGCGAACCGCTGACCGTGAATCGGCTGGGGACGGAGGTGCATATCCAGCGCTCGATGAGAGGTGCGATAAGCAGCACAGTTAGTGCGCTGTTCGGCGGGGACGAAGTCTCGGCGAGCGATCTGCAGGGGATCGATCCTGACGCTCTCGAGACCGAGACCAGGACCGATCACGAGTCGCTGGTTGACCGTGTCGAGGCGCTGGAAAATAACCAACAGCAGCTCTACGAGAGTCTGTACGGAGACGAGGAACTTTCGATGGGGTCGGTTCTGGCAGAAGGAGCGGAGAACGCTGCCGTTCTGACGGCGATGTCGACGATTACGACCGGCGGCATGATGATGGCAGAGATGGCCAGTGGACCCCTGCTGCCGCTTTTGGGACTTACCGCTGCCGGCGGCTTCGCAGTCCATAGCTGGAAGCAACTGTTCAAAGACGGCGGCGGCGACCTGCTCGACTCCATCGACGATCTCGCCAGCCTCGATAACTTGCCTGCGCAATTGCAGGATCTAATCGTTGATGGAACTGAGACTAGTGGGAAGAATACTAAGTTCTGAAATCAATGATGAAAGGAGAAATCATCGGTGAAGATAAAAAAGATGTCGGCACTAAGATAACTGACAACAGTGGCGTAATCCATCAAATCGAGATGCATAAACAGAATGGTGAAATTTATGCACACGAACAAAATGGATACCCAGACGATCCGACAAAGCGATCCGACGAGGGTAATGAACATGTCGAACAGGCCCGTCGATACGCCAGGTATTACGTCTATCGCGAGCGGGGGTACGACACGCTTTCGAACGCGGAGAATCCGGGTTGGATCGCCGCCGTCGGCGGGGTTGTAGGAAATCTCTCACCCGAGGAATTCGAGGCGTACTTCGGTGATTACTATCAGCAGTTCAGGTATCACGTCACTGGGGAGGGGCAGCCACAGGTCGAACTCCCCGAGACGGTCGACGAACAGACGTTCGTCGCCTACTGTACCGACGTCTACCTCGATCTCGATGCCGAAGCGTTGCTCGATGAGGACGTGATCACGTATTTCGGTGAGGCGGCGGATCATCTCGCGGGTTCGACCGGCGGGCTGTTCGATCAGTTGCGCGATTTGGCCGACTCGCTGGGCGTCGACGATGTCCAGCCGTTCGAACTCGACGCCACCTCCGCGGTCGAACTGCTCTATCAGGGTACGACCGAGGAACACTACGTCGGCGGGAGTTCGCCCCGCGCTCGCGAGCCCGACGCACGGCTGGAACTCTCGCCGGTCGATCCCGGGGATGACGAGTACCTCTCGATCGAGGGATTTCAGGCACTCGTCGTTCACCACTTGCTGTGTCAGGTCAGGGATTGTTACCTCCTGATGGGACTCGAACCGCCCGAAGAATACCGCGTCCTCGGAATGGGTTCCTACGAGGCATCGATGCGTTACGAACACCGCCCGCTCTACGAGAACTACCACTACACGTCGGCGGATGTCGACGGCTACTTCGACTTCGAAACCGGCGGCCCCTTCCAACTCGGGAACCTCGTCTGACCATAATGCTGTCAGTTTCCTAACCTAAATGACCGTCACACGAGCGAGGGACCAGGCTGATAGCCAACTCAGTGAAAGCCATCCATTCGTCACACCTGACTGCCCCGGAGCTAATACACGAAACCAGCACATCCAGTGTGCTACTGCCAGCACCGATACAATCCAGAGCAACGTGCCTGAGACGATTCCTGAGAGG
>NZ_HG315684.1:0-1190 GCF_000455365.1 Halopiger djelfimassiliensis | reverse complement strand
TCGTCGAAGGAGATGTCGAACCGATCGTCGACGTGCCGGAAGACGACGTCGCTGGCCTCCGGGTGTACCTGCTGAACGTGCATCTCGGCATCGACGCCCAAGAGCGTCTCGACGCGGACCAACTGGCATCGTTGGCAACAGTACTCGACACCGACGCTGAACCCGACGGCCTCATTGAGGCGGTCTCCGACCAGCTTGCTGGGGCTCAACTCGGTCCCGACGTGCTGTCGATCGCTGGTGTCTCCGATATCGGCGTTCTCTACCAGGAGGCGACCAGAGAAGTCGAACAAGAGGGAGACGATCCCCACCCCGGCCCGGCCGACGCTCGCCTCGAACTCTCTCCCACCGAGATCCCTGGCGACGGCTATCTCCCGATCGAAGGCTTTCAGGTGCTGGTCGTTCATCACCTGCTCTGTCAGGCCCGGGATTGCTACCTCCAGATGGGGCTGGAACCTCCTGAACCCCTGCGCGTGCTCGGCCTCGGCAAGTACCGCCAGACCGTCCGCAACGAACACCTTCCGATGTACGACCCGGTCCACTCGACGTCCGCTCCGGTCGACGGTTACTCACTGCCCGAACTCGGTACTCACATCGAATCGAATCCGTCGTAAGCTGATGGGGTGGGCACACCTTCCCTCTGACGGACCAACAGTAGCCGATTGCTCCCGTTCCGGGCGGCGAGGTCGGAAGGCTGCAACCGCCGCTGAGGGTGGTGCTATCGACGCGAAAGCGTTCACCTGCGGCAACGACATCGTCTTTAATTCCGGTGAGTACGATCCCGAGAGCGCGGAGGGCCAGTTCCTGCTCGCGCACGAACTCGCTCACGTCCGCCAGCAGACCGGCGCGGCGATCAGCATGATGCCCAAATCGGACGCCGACCTCGAGATCGACCCCGACCCGCAGTTAGAACGTGAAGCCGACGAGACCGCCGATCGTGTGATGTGCGGGGGGAAACTCGGCCTGTTCCGGATGCGCAAAACGGAGGTTCACGTCCAGCGGATGTCAGGGGAAGAACTGGTGAGCAAGGCCAAAGCGCTCGTTGAGACGGGGACGGAGAAAGTCGACGAATCGACGACCAAGCGTTACCGACTGACGAAAGACCAACTGGTGGACATGGTCCAGTCGGTCGAGACGCCGAAGGGACTCACCGAGTACATCGAACACCACGACATCGACGTGGCCAGTCGCGT